>JAKADC010000002.1 GCA_021820845.1 Pseudomonadota bacterium | reverse complement strand
CGGTAGTTTATCCAGTCCGCCTGATCAAAACGCCGTATCCGCCCCGCCTCCCCCTCGCCTTGCATGGCGTCGATCAGGATGACCCACGGCGCGTTCTCAAGCAGGGGCAGCAGGCCCGCGCCCGGCCGATCGAGCTTCCTCACGACGATGTCGCGATGGTCCCGCACGCCTTCCGCCAGCAAGGCGTCGACGGTCAGCCAGCCGGCCTGGTCGTCGCCCGACGGCGAGCCGATGCCCAGGATGCGCACGCCGCTCATGGCCGCTCGACGTTCAGGCGCAGGAAATGCGTCGCGCAGGAAATGCACGGATCGTAGTTGCGGATGACCTTCTCGCAATGCAGCCGCAGCGCGTCGTCGGGACGGTCGAGTCCGAATTCGAGCAGCGACAGCCGCAGATCTTCCTCGATGCGCGCCTGGTTCTGGCTCGTCGGCGGCACGATGCGGGCACTGACGACGCAGCCCTCGGAATCCATTTCATAGCGCTGCCACAGCAGGCCGCGCGGCGCTTCGGTGCAGCCGATGGCGACGCCGGCGCGCGGCACCACCGGCACCCAGGGCGACTCGGGCACGCGGTAATCGTCGAGCAGGCGCAGCGCGTCGTGAAGCGCGAGCCGGATTTCGACGGCACGCGCGACGAGGCTGTGAAAGAGGTTGCGGCTCGGCAGCGCGAGGCCGGTTTCGGCGAGCAAGGCCTGGATGCCGGGGGGCAGGCGGTCGTGGCTGAGATTCAGGCGCGCGAGCGGCCCGACGAGGTAAGGCTGGCCGTGGTAGCTGCTGAACAACGCGGTGGAGAAAGGCGCCTGGCGTTCGGCGAAATGGTCGCCGAAGGCCGACGGCGAGATCAGCAGGCCGTCGCTGGCCGCGATATCGCCGTGTTCGATCGCATAATCCTGCGGATGCCGCGTGGCAACGGAGACGAAGGCCTGGTCGTCCTGCGGCAACGCGATGCCCGCCGTCCAGCGCACCAGGGCTTCGGCGTCGGGGAGCGCGGCACGCAGTTTTTCGCGCAACTCGCGGACACGGGCGAGCGGCGGCGCGGCATGAAAGCCGCCGATGCGTACGCCGACCGGATGCACCGAGCGGGCGCCGAAAAGGTCCATCAGTTCGTTGCCGAGCGCCTGGATGCGCAGGCCGCGGCGCACCTCGTCCGGCGCGATGCGCGCCAGGTCGATGGCGTTGCCGCAGCCGAAGAAATCGGGCGCGGCCAGAAGATGGATGTGCAGGCTGTGGCTCTGGATCCATTCGCCGCAGTAGAACACCCGGCGCATCGCGCGCGTCCATGGGCTGAGTTCGACGTCGAAGAGCGTTTCGAGCGCCTGCGCGGCGGTGACCTGGTAGGCGACCGGGCAGATGCCGCAGATGCGCGCGACCATGTCGGGGATCTCGGTGTAGTGGCGGCCTTCGAGGAATTTCTCGAAAAAGCGCGGCGGCTCGAAAATGCGCAGGCGCAACTCGGTGATGGCGCCGTCGTCGATGCGAAGGTCGAGGGCGCCCTCGCCTTCCACCCGCGCGAGCACCGGGACGTGAATCGCGACGCTGCGCCGCTGCTCACCCATCGCGCCTTCTCCCTGCCTTGTTTGCCGCCGCCAGGAAGACCGGCGCCTGGCTGTTGATCGAGCGGAAGCGGCGGACGACCGCTTGCGGGTCCAGCCCCTGGAGGGCGAACTGCGCCGCCAGCGCGTCGGTGTTGGCGTTCTCCACCGGCCCGTAGCAGCCGTAACAGTCGCGCCCGAGGCCGGGGCACAGCGCTCCGCAGCCTGCCCGCGTCACGGGTCCCATGCAAGCGATGCCGCGGCTCACCATGACGCAGGGATAACCGTTGCGCTTGCATTCCGTGCACACCTTGTCGCCGTTGTCGCGCGGCCCCACGCCGAGCAGGAGCGCGTTCACCACCGCCAGGATCTGCCGGCCGCTGACCGGGCAGCCCCACAATTCGAAGTCCACCTTCACGTGGCTGGCGATGGGCGTGGAATGCGCGAGGCTCGCGATCGCCTCGGGGTGACTGTAGATGGCCGCCGCCCAGCCCGCGGCATCGGCATCGTTGCGCAGGGCCTGGATGCCGCCTGCGGTGGCGCAGGCGCCGATGGCGACCAGCATGCGGCTATGTTCGCGGATGCGCCGGATGCGTTCGAGGTCTTCGGGCGTCGACATGCTCCCTTCGACGAACGCGATGTCGGCGTCGGTGTCCGGATCGAGTGGCCCCGCTTCGGCGAAGTGCACCAGGTCGACGCGCTCGGCGAGCCTGAGCAGTTCTTCGCCGAGATTGAGAAAGGCGAGCTGACAGCCGTCGCACGAGCTGAACTTGTGTACCGCGACGCGCGGCTTGGGCGTTCCGGGCACGTTCATCAAAAGCCCTTGTGCGCGAGCAAGGTCTCGACCTCGCCCCATTGGAACACCGGGCCGTCGCGGCAGACGAAGGCGCCGCCGAACTGGCAGTGCCCGCAACGGCCCACGGCGCATTGCATGTTGCGCTCCATGCTGAGATACAGGCGCGTCCGGGGCAGGCCGCGCGCGAGCAGATTGTCCGCGGCGCTGCGCATCATGCCTTCCGGTCCGCACATCATCGCCACGGCGCAGGCCGGGTCGAAGCTCGCGAGCGCGAAGAGGTCGGTCACCCGGCCGACGTGCCAGGGCCAGAGCGGTCCGCCCTCGCTTGCCGCCACCAGCACCTGCGTGTCCGGCAACGCCGCCCAGCGCGCGTACTGCTCGTGCCAGATGAGATCCTCGGCGTGCTTCACGCCCTGCACGATGACGAGCTTGCCGAAGCGCTCGCGCCGGCGCAGCACGTAATGGATCACCGACACCACTGGCGCGCAGCCCAGTCCGCCGGTCACCAGCACGACGTCGCACCCGCTCATCTCCTGCAGCGGCCAGCCGCGCCCGAACGGTCCGCGAACACCGACCTTGTCGCCCGGCCGCAGCCGCGCCAGGCCCTGCGTGACGCGCCCCTGCGCCCGGATCGCATGACCGATGACGTCGCGCTCCTCGGGGTCGGACATGATCGAAACCGGCACCTCGCCGGCGCCGTAGAGATACAGCATGTTGAACTGGCCCGGCGCGAAGCGGTAGGCCGCCTGCGCCGCCGCATCGTCGAAACGCAGTTGCAGCGTGAAGATCGTCGGCGATTCCTGAACGCGCGCCACCACGGTCGCGGCGTGCGGCGGGCCGGCGTCGAGCATGGATGTCCCCCTCATGGCGGTCCGACCTCGACCAGCGCGGCGACTTCTTCGGTCAGGTCGATGCCGACGGGACACCATGCGATGCAGCGGCCGCAGCCGACACAGCCGCTGCGGCCGAACTGATCGTGCCAGGTCGCAAGCTTGTGCGTGAGCCACTGGCGGTAACGCGTGCGGATGTCCGGCCGCACGTTGAAGCCGTGCAGGTGGCCGTGCGCTTCGCCGAAACAGGAATCCCAGGTGCGCAGGTGATCGCTCGTGCGGCCGTCGAGCGCAGGCACGTCGGCTTCCGCATGGCAGAAACAGGTCGGGCATACGGCGGTGCAATTGCCGCAGGCCAGGCAGCGCGCCGCGACCGCGTCCCAGCGCGGGTGTTCGAGCCGGCTCATCAACACATCGCGCAGCTTGCGTCCTGGCAGGCTGCGCGTCTGCGCCGCGGCGGCAGCCTCGCCCTGCCGCTGCGCCGCCTCGATCTGCTGCGCGGAAGCCGCAGGCAGGTCGAGGGCGGCGGCGACGGCCTGTCCCTCGTCGCTGCCCGACACGACGACGAAACCATCCTTCAATTCCGCGAGCGAGAGGTCGTAGCCGAAGGCCGGCGTCGGCCCGTCGCCGGTGGACGCGCAGAAGCACGTCGCCGCCGGCTCGGCGCATTGCACGGCGACCAGGAACAGCGCCTCGCGCCGTTGCGCGTACTGGGCATCGCGCCGGCCGGTACGCAGAAAATGCGCATCCTGCACCGCGAGCGCCGCGAGGTCGCAGGCGCGCACGCCGATGACGGCCCGCTTGACGACGGCCGGCAGTTCGGGGACGAACCGCAGGCCGCCGGCCTCGTCGCGCTCGGCGCGCCAAAGCGATTCCTGCGGTGCGAAGGTCTGGGGCTTGATCGCCTGCGGACCGTTGGCCCAGGCGAAATAACGATCGTGCGGATCGGACGTCAGGCGGTAGCGACCGGGCGCCTGCTCGGCCTGCAGGCCGCGTTGCAGTCCCTCCGGCGACTCGAGTTCGCGCATGACGATCGCGCCGTTCTCTTTCGCCGGCCCGAGGCATCGATAGCCGCGGGCCATGAGTTCCGCCACCAGCGACGGCAGCTTTGCAAGAGGCAGAAATGCGGCTCGATCGGGGTGGGAAAACATGGGCCGGAGGCTCCACTCGGTTTTTTACAGTGTACGCATAAAATCGTGTCGCGCGCATCCGCGACGACGCGCCGCTCGATGCGGCGGGCCTTCACGATGCGTTCGCTATAATGCGCCATCCGCCAGAAACGAAGGAGCCCGTCATGCAGCAACAAATCGATATGTTCGTCTCGTCCCTGACGTCTTTCTGGAACCAGCTTGCAACGTACGTTCCGCAATTGCTGGCGGCCCTGCTGCTGCTGTTCATCGGCTGGCTTTTCGCCAACCTCGTGCGCACCGGCGTCACCAAGCTGCTCGATGTGCTGCACTTCGACAGCCTTGCGGAGAAGACGGGCATCGAGGCCTTTCTCAAGCACGGCAATCTCGACGTGAGCCTGTCGCGCCTGCTGGCCAAACTGGCGTACTGGGTCGTCGTGCTCATCGTCATCGTCACCGTCGCCAACAGCCTCGGCCTGCACATGGTCGCCGACCTGTTCAACAAGATCGTCCTCTACATCCCCAACATCATCGTCGCGATTCTGGTGCTGGTATTCGGCGTGCTCGTCGCCCGCTTCATCAATCGCATGGTGTTCGCCTACCTCAACAACATCGGCGTGCAGGGCGCGCTGACGATCAGCACGCTGTCGGAATACGCGGTGATCATCTTCGTCGTGTTCGTGGCGCTGGAACAGCTTCAGATCGGCACCAGCCTCCTCACTGCCGCGTTCCAGATCGGCTTCGGCGCGATCGGCCTGGCCTTTGCGCTCGCGTTCGGCCTCGGCGGCCGCGAATGGGCCGCAGGGGTGATCAAGAAAATGACCGAGAAGTGAATCGAGACGGGCGGGCAAGCGCCCGCCCTTTCAGCGTATCCGCGGCTTGCGGGTATGCTTGTCCGGCACCCCGCGCGTCTGCCGGCGCGGCCCGGGCGCCATGCCGGCCCATTCCATCACCCGCGCGACGAGGTCGTCGTCGAGTTCCATTTTCTGGCCGCGACGCAACTGGGGCGGCAGCGCGATCGGGCCGAAACGGATGCGCGTCAGGCGCGACACCGTCAGGCCGAAATGCTCGAACAACCGCCGCACCTCGCGCTTGCGGCCTTCCTTGATGACGACGCGATACCAGCGGTTGGCACCTTCGCCGCCGGCAGCGAAACAACTCTGCAGTTGCGCCGGGCCGTCTTCGAGCTCGACGCCGTCGAGCAGCTGCTGGATCTGCTCCTCGTTCAGTTCGCCCAGCACGCGCACGGCGTACTCGCGCTCGACCTCGAAGCGCGGATGCATCAGGTGGTTGGCAAGCTCGCCCGAGGTGGTGAAGATCATCAGACCGTCGGTGTTGTAGTCGAGCCGCCCGATGGAAATCCACTTGGCGCCGCGCAGCTTGGGGAGCGCGTCGAAGACCGTGGCGCGACCCGCCGGGTCGTCGCGGGTGACGATCTCGCCTTCCGACTTGTGATAGATCAGGATGCGCGTGCGTTTTTCGTCGAAGCGCAGGTAGACGCGGCGGCCGCTGACCTTGACGATGTCGCGCGGCCCGACCTTGCTGCCGATCGTCGCCGTCTCGCCGTTGACCTGCACCCGGCCGGCGGCGATCCATTCCTCCATTTCGCGGCGCGACCCGAGTCCGGCCGAGGCGAGCGCCTTCTGCAGCCGCTCGCTCGGTGCTTCCGGCGCGGTCGCCTGTTGCAAACGGCTCGCCGCGCGCCCCATGGGTGCATTGGGCGAACGGCGGATGGGCGATGCGGGACGGGCCATGATCAATGTATCTCGGTGGCTGCGCGGTCGGGCGCAGGGACGGCGCGGGCAGTTTCGATCACCGCACCAAACGTCTGGGGCACGTCGCTGTCTGCCGATTCCTCGCGCAACTCGGGAATCAACGCCGTTTCATCCGGCGTGACGAGGTTGCCGAGTTCCTCCAGCGGCGGCAGTTCCGACAGGCTTCGCATCCCCAGGTCGCTGAGGAAGTGCCCGGTGGTGCCGAAGAGCGCCGGGCGGCCGGGCACGTCGCGGTGGCCGATCGCCTCGATCCAGCCCCGCTCTTCCAGCGTCTTGATGATGTTGGGGTTGACCGACACGCCGCGGATGTCTTCGATGTCGCCGCGCGTCACGGGCTGGCGGTAGGCGATGATGGCGAGCGTCTCCAGCACCGCGCGCGAGTAGCGCGGCGGCTTTTCGTTCTTCAGCCGCGACAGCCAGGGCTGCATTTCGGCGCGCGTCTGGAAGCGCCAGCCGTCCGCCACCTGGATCAACTCGACGCCGCGACCGTGCCACTGCGCGCGCAGTTCGTCGAGCGCGCGCCGCAGCATGTCGCCGGACAGGCTCTGTCCGGGCGCCTCCTGCTCGAACATGCGCTTGAGGTCGGCAAGCGTCAGCGGCTCGATCGCGGCGAGCAGCGCCGCTTCCAGCACGACCTTCAGATCGTCGGGGTTTTCACTCGGTTGCAGATTCATGGAGCCTTACGTAGATGGGGGCGAACGGCTCGGCCTGGGTCACGTCGAGCAGGGTTTCCTTGGTCAGTTCGAGCACCGCGAGAAAGGTGACCACGAGTTCGTGCACGGTGGAAGCGTCCGGGAAGAGGTCCTTGAATTCCATGAACTCGCCCGGCGTCAGCCGCTTCAGGATCCGGCTCATGTGCTCGCGGATCGACAATTCCTGCCGCCCGATGCGGTGATGGGTCCGGTTCTTCGCGCGGGAGAGGATCGCCAGCCACGCGGCGGCGAGTTCTTCCGGATGCAGGTTCGGCAGGCGCCTGGCGGCGGCGGGCACGAACACGCCGATGGTGTCGAAGTCGCGCCCGGCCTGCGGCAGCGCGTCGAGCTGCTGGCCGGCAAGCTTCATCTGCTCGTATTCCAGCAGGCGGCGCACCAGCTCGGCGCGCGGATCCTCGCCCTCGCCGGCTTCCTCGGCCTGTTCGCGGCGCGGCAGCAGCATGCGCGACTTGATGTCGATCAGCATCGCCGCCATCAGCAGGTATTCGGCCGCCAGCTCGAGCCGCGTCGCGCGCGCCGCCTCGACGTAGGCCATGTACTGCCGGGTCAGCGCGGCCATCGGGATGTCGAGCACGTCGAGGTTCTGGCGGCGGATCAGGTAGAGCAGCAGGTCGAGCGGGCCTTCGAATGCGTCGAGAAACACCTCGAGCGCATCGGGCGGAATGTAGAGATCCTGCGGCAGTTCGGTCAGCGGCTCGCCACGGACCTTGATGACCGCCGGAAGAGCGGCTGGAGCGTCGACAGGCGGCGGATCGAGAAGCGCGGCTTCGTTCATGGCGGCATTTTACCCGAGCTCGGCCGACCGCCCGCGGTTCGTCACGGCTTTCGTTTCTCCCGGCGCCGTGTCACGTGATCCGCTTGCATTTGACCGTACGGTCAACTACGATGCGGGGCATGCAGATCGCCACCGACACCCGCTCCCGCATCATCGCCGCCGCCAAGCCGCGCTTCCATTCGCGCAGCTACGCCAACGTCGGCATCCAGGAAATCTGCGAGAGCGCCGGCGTCCAGAAAGGCAGCTTCTACCATTTCTTTCCGTCCAAGCGCGACCTCGTCCTCGCGGTCATCGACGAGTTCGCGGACGAGTGGGCGCACGGCTTCGTCGCCGAGGCGTTCGATCCGGCGCTGCCGCCGATGGAGCGGATCGACTATCTCGTCGACGCGGCCTATTTCTGGCAGAAGTCGATCAAGCAGGTGCACGGCCGCATGCTCGGCTGCATCTTCGGCAACCTGACGCTGGAGGTCAGCACCCAGGACGACATCCTGCGCGCCAAGCTGCTCGCGATCTTCTCGCGCGCCAAATCGCGCTTCAAGGCGACGCTCGAGGAAGCGGTCGCCGCCGGCACCATCGCGCCCCTCGATTCGGACCTGACCGCCGAAGCCATGCTCGCCTACCTCGAAGGCGTCATCCTGCTCGCCAAGTCGCAGAACGACCCCGAGGTCATCTACCGCCTCGGCCCCGCCATCAAGACGCTGCGCGTCGAAACGGCGGGCTGAACGCATGAAGCGAGGCCGGTTTTTTTTACCACCGACTTAACCGACCGGTCTAGCGACAGGAATCACCTCCGCGGGTTTCTCCCCCGCACCGCTTTTTCACCCGGCAT
Organism: Pseudomonadota bacterium; assembly: GCA_021820845.1. Lineage (GTDB taxonomy): Bacteria > Pseudomonadota > Gammaproteobacteria > Burkholderiales > Thiobacillaceae > Thiobacillus. The sequence continues at coordinate 365,927 of JAKADC010000002.1, read as the reverse complement.
TTTTTTGCCGATTGCCTTGACCGAACGGTCATCTACTAAAGGAGGTTTCACCATGAGCACCGCAACCCAGACCCTCGACGCCCGCGGCATGAATTGTCCGCTGCCGATCCTGCGCACCAAGAAGGCCCTGACCGATCTCGCCAAGGGCGACACCCTCGCCGTCGTCGCGACCGACCCCGGCTCGCTGAAGGACATGCAGGCCTTCTGCAAGCAGACCGGCAACGAACTCGTCTCGTCGAGCGAGAACCAGGGCGAGTTCGCCTTCCTGATCCGCAAATCCTGAGGAGACGACCATGGGTGCAAACGAAACAGGCCTCGCCGCGAGCTTCGATCAAACCCTGTTCAACCAGTGGTTCGACGAGCGCTTCGAAACCAGGATGGCCGAGCGCGACGCCGCGCACGTGCCGTCGCTCGCCATCATCGCCACCAAGGGCACGCTGGACTGGGCCTATCCGCCTTTCATCCTCGCGTCCACCGCGGGCGCGCTCGGCTGGGACGTGTCGGTGTTCTTCACCTTCTACGGCCTCGAACTTCTAAAGAAGGACCTGCACCTGGAGATCAGTCCGCTCGGCAATCCCAGCATGCCGATGAGAATGCCCTTCGGCCCGCAGTGGCTCAAGAACGTCAACTGGCACATCCCGAACGTCGTGATGGCGGGTGTCCCCGGCTTCGAGAAGGTCGCGACCGGCCTGATGCAGCAGACGGTGAAAAGCAAGGGCGTCGCCAGCATCGACGAACTGCGCGATGCCTGCCTCGAAGCCGACGCCAAGCTCTACGCCTGCCAGATGACGGTCGACCTGTTCGGTTATTCGCAGGACGACTTCATCCCCGAGATAGCAGGCTGGATCGGCGCGGCGAGCTTCCTGCCGCAGGCGCAGAAGTCGGACGTGTGTTTGTTTATCTGAGCCGTGCCGTGCCCGGGCCGCGTCGAACATGTTGGCGTGGCCGGGGTGACTTGGAAACAGGAGGTTTGTTGCGCAGAGCCGCACCGCTTCCCACGCAGTTTACCGGCCGGAGCGGCTACTTGGCACCCTAACTTTCAACGGCCGGCCCCCCCTCTGCAGTCAGTCGTTACTTGAAAGCTGACGGCGGGGTTCGACTGGAATAGCCATTCGCCGTGGAGGCCGAGACGACCCACAACCTTCATGCGTAGCGACGGCATCCTTTTGTTTGTGAGGCCGAGCCGGTTCACTTCTTGGGATCGAAAATGCTATAAAAGCCAGACATGCCGCATTTTTGGGGCATACGTCCACCGTCGTCCGGACTCGACCATGACTTGTGCGCTCCCGGTAACATGGGCAGAAGAAAACGGCCGCAGGCAACCCTTGGGCAGCAACTTGGCCAGGCAGTTGGTCCTCTTCGTCATCTGCTCGATCGTCTTGCCGGCCTTTGCGGTCCGATGCGCAGTGGCGGACGATGAGCAGGTCTGGAAAGCGCTCCAGGAGGGCGGCAAGGTAATCCTGCTGCGTCATGCTCAGGTGGTTATCGGAGAAGGGATCGGACACCTTTCGCCCGGCCACTGTGCAGAGGAACTCAACCTCACCCCCCACGGAGTCAACCAGGCCAAGCTCCTGGGGGCCGCCTTCCGCGCTCATGGCGTTTCAGTGGGCGAGGTCTTGTCCAGCCCCTTTTGCCGGTGCCTCGACACCGGCACGCTTGCGTTTGGTCACGCGACCCCCGTTCCTTTTCTGGTCGCACCGGGTACTGTCTCCGACAGCCAGGCTGCATTGAACAATGAGCGGGAATTGCAGGAAATCCGGAACTACCGTGGTCCCTCGAACTTGGTCATGATCACCCACGATCTAAATATCGCCAACGTCGTTCTCGAGGACACGGTAGCCATGGGCGAATTTTTCGTGCTGCAGCCCAAGGGCTCGGGTTTTGAAGTGATCGGCGGTATTCGGCGCTACGCAAAATAGCCTATATGCGGGCGGTGGCCAGAAGGCTATCCCGACATTTCAAAACAATCGCACGGTAATTCCTGGCTAGCTGCTCAACGTTGCTCCTATCCTGCCCTCTCCGTATTTCCAGGCCGAATCATCCGAACACCACCCCCGCCACATCCCGGTACCGCTTCGCAAAGTGCACCGTCAACCCCGCGCGGATGTGGTCCGGCAGCTTGTCGAAGTCGCGCCGGTTGGCTTCGGGGAGAATGAGTTCGTGGATCCCCGCGCGCCGCGCGGCGATGACTTTCTCGCGAATGCCACCCACCGGCAGGACCTGGCCGGTCAGCGTCAGCTCGCCGGTCATCGCCAGCGGGCGTTTGATTTTGGCGTTCTTCGCGAGGGAGAGCAGCGCGGTCGCCATCGTGACGCCGGCGCTCGGGCCGTCCTTCGGCGTCGCGCCTTCGGGCACGTGCAGGTGGACGAAGCTGGTGTCGAAGAACGTGCGGTCCGCGCCGTAGTCCTTCAGGTGCGACGCGACGTAGCTGTAGGCGATCTCGGCGGATTCCCGCATCACCTCGCCGAGCTTGCCGGTGAGCTTGAAGCCGCGATGCAGCGTGTGGACGCGGGTCGCCTCGACCGGCAGCGTCGCGCCGCCCATCGCAGTCCACGCGAGGCCGGTGACGATTCCGATTCCGCTCATCGGCTTCTCGCGCGTGAACACGGGCTTGTCGAGATACGCCTCGACTTCCTTGACGCCGATTTTGATCGGCGTCGTCGCGCCGCCGAGGATCTTCACCACGGCCTTGCGCGCGACCCGGCCCAACTGCTTCTCCAGGTTGCGCACGCCGGCCTCGCGGGCATAGCCCTCGACGACGTGGCGGATCGCGCCCTCGTTGATGACGAGCTGGTCTTTCTTCAGGCCCGCCCGTTCGAGCACGCGCGGCCACAGGTGATGCTTGGCGATCGCGATCTTCTCCTCGGTGATGTACCCCGACAGGCGGATGACCTCCATGCGGTCGAGCAGCGCCGACGGGATGGAGAAGTCGTTGGCGGTGCAGATGAACAGCGCCTTCGAAAGATCGAAGCGCACGTCGAGATAGTGATCGAGAAAGTCCGCGTTCTGCTCGGGGTCGAGCACTTCGAGCAGCGCGCTGGCGGGGTCGCCGTGGTAGCTCGCGCCGATCTTGTCGACCTCGTCGAGCATGATGACGGGGTTGGCCGAGCCCGCCTCCTTCAGCGCCTGCACGAACTTGCCGGGCATCGCGCCGATGTAGGTGCGGCGATGGCCCTTGATCTCGGCCTCGTCGCGCATGCCGCCGACCGAAAAGCGGTAGAACTTGCGCCCCAGCGCCTCGGCGACCGACTTGCCGATCGAGGTCTTGCCCACGCCGGGCGGCCCGATCAGCAGCAGGATCGAGCCCGCCATCTCGCCGCGCATCGCGCCGACGGCGAGAAACTCGATGATGCGGTCCTTGACGTCCTCGAGCCCATCGTGGTCGCGGTCGAGGATGGCGCGCGCGCGCTGCAAATCGATCTTGTCCTGCGTGTGCACGCCCCAAGGCAGCACGGTCAGCCAGTCGAGGTAGTTGCGGGTGACGGTGTATTCGGCCGATCCGGTTTCCAGCAGCGACAGCTTGTGCATCTCCTCGTCGATGCGCTTCTTCGCCTGCTCGGGCAAGGTGAGCTTGGCGATGCGTTCGCGGAAGGTGTCGAGCTCGGCGGTCTTGTCGTCCTTGGCGAGGCCGAGTTCCTTCTGGATCGCCTTCAGCTGCTGGTGCAGGAAGAATTCGCGCTGCTGCTCGCTCATCTTCTCGTCGACCTTTTCGCGGATGTCCGACTGCAGGCGCGCGACGTCGAGTTCCTTCTTCAGGAGCACGAGCACCTTTTCCATGCGCTTCTTGAGGCCGAACGCCTCCAGGACGTCCTGCAGCTCCTGCTTCGACGCCGTCGTGAGGCTGGCGGCGAAATCGGTCAGGCGCGACGGCTCGTTGGGGCCGAAGCGGTTGAGAAAAAATTTCAACTCCTCCGAATACAGCGGATTGAGCGGCAGCAACTCCTTGATCGTGTTGATGATGGCGATCGAATAGGCGCGGATTTCCTCGGACTCGGGCTTGCCGGTCTCGTTCGGATAGTCGACGCGGACCTTGTAAGGCACCTCATCCGACAGCCATTCCACGATGCGAAAACGCCGCGCGCCTTCGGCGATGAACTGCATCTTGCCGTCGGAGCGAACCGGGTTGTGGATGCGCACGACGGTGCCGACACCATGAAAATCCGCGCGCTTGACGTCGTCGGTGTTGTCGGGCTTGACCACCACCAGCCCCACCATGTGATGCGGCGTTTCGCCGATGGCTTCGACGGTCGTCAGCCACGGCGCTTCGTTCATCAGCAGCGGCAGGGTCTGCGCTGGGAAGAACGGCTTCTCCGTCAGCGGCAGCAGATACAGCTCCGCAGGCAGCACGGGGGCCGCCGGCAGCTGGCGTTCATCGGGCAGAACTTCTCCTTCGAGCGGGTCATTGGGCATGATCTGATCTTCTCAATCCGGGAAACGAACTGGAAGTATCGGGCCTATCCCGTCGTTTTCAAGGCCGGGGCGCGGCGGACGGAACCGGGATCTCCTCGACCGTGTCCGGCAGGCTGGAAAGAATCATCAGCTCGACGCGCCGGTTGCGCGCCCGTCCTTCCGCGGTGTCGTTCGAGGCGATCGGCTGGCTGGCCTCGCGGCCCACGGCCGACAGGCGGCCCGGCGCGATGCCGTTCGCGGCGAGCAGCCGCACCACGCTCGTGGCGCGCATCGCCGACAATTCCCAGTTGGAGGCGAAGGCCGAATTGCTGATCGGCATGTTGTCGGTATGGCCGGTGATCTCCAGATCGAACGGCTCGTTTTTCAGCTTCTCCGCGACCGCCCGCAGGACGGCGAGCGAGCGCGGTTCGAGTTCGGCACGCCCGGCCGCGAACAGCACGTTCGCATTGATCTCGATGCTGACGCCGCGGCGACTCTGCGTGACGCGCACCTTGCCCTCCTTCACCAGCGGCGCCATCACGTCGATCAGGCTGCTCGCGACTTCGGTCATGTGCGTCCGCTCCTCGATCGCCTGCTGCTGCCTCAGGGTGCGTCGCATGACTTCGGGGGGCAGCGCGACGGTCGGCCGCTGCGGCACCAGCACCGCCGTCTCCGGCTTGCCGAAGGCGCTGCCGAGCGCGCCGGCGAGCACGCGGTACTTGTTTTCGTTGACGGCCGAGATCGCGTACATGACGACGAAGAAGGCGAACAGGAGCGTGATGAAATCCGCGTACGAAATCAGCCAGCGGTCATGGTTGTCGTGCTCGGCCGCGATGCGGAGGCGGCGGCGCATGAGCCTCACAGATAGCCCTTCAGGCGGGCTTCGAGCATGCGCGGATTGTCGCCCTGCGCGATGCCGATGAGACCGTCGCAGAGGATCTCGCGCTCGTTCACCCGGCTTGCGATAGCGAACTTGATCTTGTTGGCGACCGGCAGGAACACGAGATTGGCGAGGCCCACGCCGTAGATGGTCGCGACGAAGGCGACGGCGATGCCGGTGCCCAGCTTGCCGGGCTCGGTCAGGTTTTCCATCACGTGAATCAGCCCCATGACCGCGCCGAGGATGCCGAGCGTCGGCGCGTAACCGCCCGCCGCTTCCCACACCCGCGCCGCCTGGCGCTCGGCCGTCTCGAAGCCGACGATCCGGACGTCGAGCGTCTCGCGCAGCCTCGCCGCGTCGGCGCCGTCGATCAGCAGCTGCAGGCCGTCGCGCTGGAACGGATCGTGCACCGTGGCGAGATGCCGCTCCAGCGCCAGCAGGCCATCCTGGCGCGCGGTATGGGACCAGCGGACGATGCGCTGGATCAGCGCGGCGGCTTCTCCCTCGGGCGGACGCACGACCCATTTCGCCATGCGGACCCCTTGCAGGAAGACCGGAAACGGATGATGCAGCAATACCGCGGCCAGCGTCCCGCCCAACACGATGACGAAGGCGGCAGGCTGCATGAACAGGCCGATGTGACCGCCCTCCATCGCCTGGCCGCCGAAGACGGCGGCGGCCGCGAGCCCGAACCCGATCAGGCTGCCGCGATCCATGCATCTTCCTTCAGCTTGGCGCGCAGCCGCGCGATCGCCTGGCCGTGGAGCTGGCAGACGCGCGACTCGGACACGCCGAAGATTTCGGCGATTTCGCGCAGGTTGAGCTCCTGTTCGTAATACAGCGACATCAGCAACTGTTCGCGCTCGGGCAGGTTCTCGATGCCGGCGATGATGCACGCGCGCAGGTTGGCGTCGAGCAGTTGCGGCAGCGGCATGCTGGCCTCGTCCGCCGACTGCTTGTCGAGGAAGGAATCGTCGTCGTCCGACTCGCCGAAATCCTCGAAATACAGAAGCTGATGCCCGCGCGCGTCACCGAGCATCGCCTGGTACTCGGCCAGCGGCATCTTCATCGCCTCGGCGATTTCGGATTCGCCGGGCTGCCGCCCGAGCTTGTGCTGCAACGCGCTGATCGTCTGCTCGATCTTGCGCATCGACTGCCGCGTGCTGCGCGGCATCCAGTCGGACTGGCGCAGTTCGTCGATCATCGAGCCGCGGATGCGCTGGATGGCGTACGCCTCGAACTGCGCGCTTTGCGCCGCGTCGTAGCGGCTGATCGCGTCGAGCAGCCCGATCATGCCGGCCTGCACCAGGTCGTTCTCGTCGACGCTCGGCGGCAGGCGCCCCATCATGTGGTGCGCGAGCCGCTTCACCATCGGCATGTACTGCGCCAACAGATCGTTCTTTTGTTCGCTTTTTTCGCTTTTACCGGTTGCGGTGTACATGATCCTAGAAACCGTGGTTGGACGCGCCCGATGGTGCGTCTGGGTGAGTGGCTGCCGCGAAGCGAGGCGGCAGCAGGCCGTTGCCTGCAACAACGAGTGACAAAGGCAGGTGCTCGGCCAGGCGTGCCAGCGGGTGCGTAGCGGACGCACCTTGCTGGTAAACGCAATCAAAGATCAAAAGGCCGGTATCCATATCAAATTCCATAACGTTGAGAGCGATCAACCATGGTTTCTAGAATCTTTATCCCCTTCTGCAGGCTTCGGCCAGGCGGCCGCCCTGGATGACGCGCTGCATGAATCCGCCGACGCTTCCGAGGCTCGCGGGCTGCGGCCAGCGCAGCAGGCCGTCGGCGAGCTTGCGGAATTGCGAGGTCGATTGCGCGACCGGGAACGCCTCGACCACCGAGGTGCGCAATCGCCCCGCGCGCGTCAGCCGCTCGTCGAGCGGAACGTAGCCGAGGTAATCGACCGACACGTTCAGATACTGCTCGGCGGTGCGGGAGAAATTGCGCGCCACGGCCTGCGCCTGTTCGGGCGATTCGATGCGGTTGAGCAGCAGACGGAAGCGGCGCTTGCCGAAGTTGTGCGCCAGGCGCTTCACCAGCGCATAGGCCTGGGTGATCGCGGCATTGCCCGGCGGCAGGATCACCATGATCTCCGAGGCGGCAAGTCCCAGCGGCAGCGCGTCGGGATCGGTCGCCTCTTCCATGTCGACCAGCACGACGTCGACGCCGCACTGCAGACGGTCGAAATTCCGCGCGAGCCATTCCTGATCGCGCTCGGACAGGCGTCCCAGGCGGCTGAAGCCGCCGCCGAGCGGCAGTACCTGCACGTTGTCCGGACCGGCGAGGATCAGCGCATCCAGCGTGCAGCGTCCCGCGAGGACGTCCGCGACGTCGTAGCGCGGCGTCAGCCCGAGCGCGGCGCAGGCGCCGCGCCCGTGCCGGTCCTGGTCGATGATGAGAACGTCGCGTCCGGAACGCGCCATGGCGACCGCGAGATTGGCGGTGGCGGCGGTCTTGCCCGCCCCCTGCTGGCCCGCCATCACGGTGATGACCTGGAACCTGGACTGCCCCAGCAAGCGGCGCAGACCGGCGGCCTGATCGCCGACGAATTTATCCACGGGCCACCGCGCTTTCGCGATGCGAGGCCTGAACGCCCGACAGCGCAAAGGCGAGTTCGCTGTCGTCCAGATGCCAAGGCGACGGCGACGTGCGCGCCTTGAAGGCGCGGTGGATGAGGTACTGACGATTGGCCAGATGCAGGTCCTCGGGCACGCGCTGGCCGGTCGCGAGATAGTGCACGGCGAGCTGGTGGCGGATCGCGCAATCGAGCGCGGGGCCGAGGCTCGCGGCCTCGTCGACCTTCGACAGGATGCAGCCGTCGAGCCCGCGCAGCTGGTAGGCCTGCACGACTTCGTTCAGCGTGTCGCCGTGGCTCGTGGCGTTCAGCAGCAGCAGCCGCTTGATCTGCTTGCCGGCCTGGCAAAGCATCTCGACCTGCTCGGCGACGGCCTGGTCGCGCTGGCTCATGCCGACGGTATCGATCAGGACGGTGTGCTTGTTGCGCAGCTCGGACAGCGCCAGCCGCAGGTCGGCCGCGTCGCGCACCGCGTGCACGGTCACGCCGAGAATCCTGCCGTAGATCCGCAGCTGCTCGTGGCCGCCGATCCGGTAGCTGTCGGTGGTCAGGAGCGCCAGCTTGTCGGCGCCGTGGCGCACCACGAAGCGCGCCGCCAGCTTGGCAGTGGTGGTGGTCTTGCCGGCGCCGGTCGGCCCCATGAGCGCAAAGACGCCGCCGCCGTCGAGCATGTCGGTCTCGTTCTGCATCACCTGCAGCCGCTTCATCAGGGTGTTCTTCATCCAGGCCTGTGCCTGGTCGGCGTCGCCTTTGGGCAGGGTTTCCAGCATCTCACGCGCGAGCGTGGCGCTGAAGCCGGCGCCCAGCATCTCGCGCATCACCGCCGCACCGGCAGGATCGCGTCCCGGCAGATCGCGCCACGCGAGATCGGCGAGCTGGCTTTCCAGACGCGTCTGCATCGACTTGATTTCGCCCCGGATTTCACCCATCAGGCTCTGCGCCAAGTCCGCGCTGTCGGGACCGGGTGCCGCGGCGCGCTCGATCAGGCGGCGCTTGATGGCGACGGCCGGTTCCGGCTCGGCGGTCGCCTCGGCGAACGCAGGGCGGGACGGGACGGGTGTCGGCGTCTCGACGACCGGCGGCGCCATCGCGGCGATGTCCTCGGCCGGCAGGGCCAGCACTTCGACGCCGCCCTCGACGCTGCGATTGGAAAGGATGACCGCATCGGATCCGAGCGCGTCGCGCAACTGGCGCATGGCCTCGCGCGACGTTTTGGCGACGATACGTTTGACGTTCATGCTGCTCCTCCTACCAGGGAAGTCACTTTGATCTGCTTGCCTTCAGGCACTTCGGCGTGTGAAAGCACCTTGAGTTGCGGCACCGTGCGCCGCAGGAAACGCGCGAGCAGCGGACGCAGCACGGCGGGCGTCAGCAGCACCGGCGGATGGCCGAGCGCTTCCTGGCGCTGCGTCGAGGCCTGCGCGCGTTCCAGCAGGGTGTCGGCCAGCCCCGGCTCCATGCCGGCGGAATCGTGGCCCGCCTGCAGGGTCTGCAGCAGCAGCCGCTCCAGGCCCTGGTCGAGCGCGATCACCGGCAGCTCGCTGGACGCGCCGTAGATCTGCTGCACGATCGAGCGTCCCAGCGCCACCCGGACCAGCGACGTGAGTTCGTGCGGATCCTGCACGCGTGCGGCATGCTCCAGCAGCGTGTCGATGATGGTCCGCATGTCGCGGATCGTGACGCCTTCGGTGAGCAGGTTCTGCAGCACCTTCTGCACGCTGGACAGCGGCAGCATCTTCGGTACGAGATCCTCGACCAGCCTCGGCGCGCTCTTGCCGAGATGATCGAGGAGCGCCTGCGCCTCCTGGCGCCCGAGCAATTCGGCGGCGTGCAGCGTGACCAGGTGGTTCAGGTGCGTGGCGATCACGGTGCCCGGATCGACCACGGTGTAGCCCATGGCCTGCGCCTGCTCCCGCAGGCCCGCTTCGATCCACACCGCCGGCAGGCCGAAGGCGGGGTCACGCGTCGCGGCGCCGGGCAGCGCGGTGGCGACGTTGCCGGGATCGATGGCGAGAAAGGATCCGGTGCGCACTTCGCCGCTGCCGATCTCCACGCCCTTGAGCGTGATGCGGTAGCTGCTCGGATTGATCTCGAGGTTGTCGCGGATGTGCACGGCGGGCGGCAAAAATCCGATTTCCCGCGCGAACTTCTTGCGGATGCCCTTGATGCGCCGCACCAGTTCGCCGTCGGCGGCGCTGTCCACCAGCGGAATCAGGCGATAGCCGACTTCCAGCCCCAGCGTGTCGATGGGCGCGACGTCTTCCCAGCTGGCTTCCTGCGATTCGATCGCGGCGACGGGCGCCGCTTCGGTCTCGGGCGCGGCGACCTCGTGGCGGCGGCTTCTCTTGTATGCGAGCCAGGCCATGCCGGCCGCCAGCAGGAGAAACGCCAGGTTGGGCATGCCCGGGATCATCCCCATCATGCCGAGGATCGCGGCCGTGATATAGAGCGCCTGGGTCTTGTTGAACACGTTGGAGAGCACCTGCCCCGCGATGTCTTCCTCGGTGCTGACGCGGCTGACGATGATGCCGGCGGCGATCGAGATGACCAGCGCCGGAATCTGCGCCACCAGGCCGTCGCCGATCGCCAGCAGCGTGTAGTTCTGCGCCGCGTCCGCCAGCGACATGTCGTGCTGCATCAGGCCGATGACGAGACCGCCGACGATGTTGATCAGCAGGATCAGGATGCCGGCGATGGCATCGCCGCGGACGAACTTCGAGGCGCCGTCCATCGACCCGTAGAAGTCGGCTTCCTGCGCGATTTCGGCGCGGCGCCGGCGCGCCTCGTTCTCGTCGATCAGGCCCGCATTGAGGTCGGCGTCGATCGCCATCTGCTTGCCCGGCATCGCGTCGAGGGTGAAGCGCGCGCTGACCTCGGCGATCCGCCCCGCACCCTTGGTGATGACGATGAAATTGATCACCACCAGGATGACGAACACGATGATGCCGACCGCGTAATTGCCGCCGACCAGGAAATGGCCGAAGGCCTCGATCACCTTGCCGGCCGCGTCCGGACCGGTGTGGCCGTGCAGCAGCACGACGCGGGTGGAGGCGACGTTGAGCGACAGGCGCAGCAGCGTGGAAAGCAGCAGCACCGTGGGAAAGGCCGCGAAGTCGAGTGCCTTCTTCGTCGACAGGCCCACCAGCAGCACCATGATCGAGAGCGCGATGTTGAAGGTGAACAGCATGTCGAGCGCGAACGGCGGCAGCGGCAGCACCAGCATCGCCAGGACGAGGACGATGAAAAGCGGCGCCGCCAGCGCGCGCGCGTTGGCGCTGCTGAACAGATTGGAAAGGCTCAAGGCGCCGTTCATGCCTTGGCGCCCATGCCGGCTTGCAGCGGGTCGAGTTCAGGCGGCACCGGCAAGGCGGTCGGGGCGTCGGGACGGTCGCCGCCCGCCTGCTGGAAATGGCGCAGCTGGAACACGTAGGCGAGCACTTCCGCGACGGCGGCGTAGAGCGTCGCCGGAATCTCGTCGCCAAGCTCGGTGTGGCGGAACAGCGCGCGCGCGAGCGGCGGCGCCTCGAGCAGCGGCACCTTGTTCTCGGCGGCGAGTTCGCGGATGCGTGCGGCGACCGCGTCCGCCCCCTTGGCCACCACGCGCGGCGCGCGCATCTTGCCCTCGCTGTATCTGAGGGCGACGGCGTAATGCGTCGGGTTGGTCACCACGACATCGGCGGTGGGAACCTCCGACATCATGCGGCGGCGCGCCGCTTCGCGCTGCTGCGCGCGGATGCGCGCCTTGACGTGCGGGTCGCCTTCCGACTCCCTGGCTTCCTGGCGCAGCTGCTCCTTGCTCATCTTGAGCTTGTTGAAGTGGCTCCAGAGCTGGTACGGCAGGTCGAGCACGACGATGAAGATCATCGCGCCCGACGCGAGCAGGAAGACCTTGCCGACGAGGCTGCCCATGTGGCGGACGGCGCCCGACGGTTCCTCGATGCCGAGCGAAAAGATCGCGTCGAGATTGGACCAGATCAGCCATGCGGCGACGCCTCCCAGCAAGCCGACCTTCGCCAGCGACTTGACCAGTTCGATCAGGCCGTGCGTGGAGAACATGCGCTTGATACCCGACAACGGGTTCAGGCGCTTGAAGTCCGGCATGAAGGCCTTGGTGCTGAACAGCCAGCCGCGCAGCAGCAGGGGGGAAGCCAGCGCCGCGATCACGACGAGGGCCAGGAAAGGGGCGAGCGCGAGCACGGCGGCCAGGAACTGATCCGACAACTGCGTCATGACATAGGCGCTGTCGCGCGCGACCGAGGAATCGAACTGCAGCCCGCCGCGCACGATCTTCGACATGGCCTGACCGAGGCCGCCCGCGGTCATCCACAGGCCCGCGCCGCTCGCCATCAGGACGACGAACGTCGCGAGTTCGCGCGATTGCGGCACCTGGCCTTCTTCGCGCGCCTTCTCCAGTCGCTGCGGCGACGGCGCTTCTGTCCGTTCCTGATCGCTTTCGTCAGCCATCCCTGTTCACCCGATCCGAGAAAACCGCCCCGTGCGCATGCGCGAAGCGGACGTTCTACAGGCTGGATTATTGGGCACACCCGGAACGGGCGATCAGGGGAATAAGGCGGGATTTGGCCTGCTATTTCACCGCAAGCACCGCGGCGCCGGCGCTCGCGCGCGCCTCGGGCACGCTGTCGGTCGCGTTCACGCCGCTGGCCTCCTGGGTGATCGCGTCCTCGGTGCGCTTGTTCATCACGATGATGCTGATGCGGCGATTGACCGGATCGTACGGCGCGGCCTGGCCAAAGGGAACGGACGACGCCAGGCCGACCACGCGCAGCATTTTCGATTCATCCATCCCGCCCGCGATCAGCTCCCGCCGCGAGGCGTTGGCGCGATCGGCCGACAGCTCCCAGTTGCTGTATCCGCGCTCGCCGTTCGTGTAGGGCGTGGCGTCGGTATGGCCCGAGAGGCTGATGCGGTTGGGCACTTCGTTCAGCATCTTGCCGATCTCGTGCAGGATGATCCGGGTGTAGGGCTGCAACTCGGCGCTCGCCAGGTTGAACATGGGCCGGTTCTGTTCGTCGACGATCTGGATGCGCAGGCCTTCGCTGGTGATGTCGATCAGAAGCTGCCGCTTGAACTGCTTGAGGGTCGGGTTGGCGTCGATCGCCGCTTCGAGGCGTGTCTTCAGGTGCTTGAGATTGGCTGCCTCGACCCGTTCGAGCTCGGCCTGCGCGGCTTTCAGGTTGTAGGATTTCTTCTCGGCGCGGGTCTCGCCCTTCTTGACCTGGCCGACGTTGCGGGTCATGTCGAGGCCGCCGCCCTTGATCACGCTCGAACTGTCGCCGCTGCCCGACCCGCCCCGCATCGCCACCTTCAAAGGCGTCTTGAAATATTTCGCGATGCCCTCGAGGTCGCCTTTGGTGGTCGAGCCAAGCAGCCACATCAGCAGGAAGAACGCCATCATCGCCGTCACGAAATCGGCATACGCGATCTTCCACGCGCCGCCGTGGTGGCGGCCCGCCTTCTTCCTGACGCGCTTGATGACGATGGGGGCTTTCTGCTCGCTCATTTATGTCATGCGGATGTCGAGGCGCGGCGCAAACCGCGAACCCTGGCCGCGCCTCAACGCGACTTCGCGCTCCTGACGTGACCTTCCAGTTCGCTGAAGGAGGGCCGCTCGGTCGAGAACAGCACCTTGCGGCCGAATTCGACCGCGATCGCCGGCGCATAGCCGTTGATGCTGGCGAGCAGCGTCACCTTGATGCACTGCAGCATCTTGGTCGATTCGTGCAGCTTCTGCTCGAGCAAGGTGGAGAGCGGACCGACGAAGCCATAGGCCAGCAGGATGCCGAGGAAGGTTCCGACCAGCGCGTGCGCAATGAGGATGCCCAGCTCCGCCGGCGGCAGGCCGACCGATTCCATCGTATGCACGACACCCATCACCGCCGCCACGATGCCGAACGCGGGCATGCCGTCGCCAAGCTTGGCGATGACGTGCACCGGCACCTCGCCTTCGTGATGGTGGGTCTCGATTTCGTTGTCCATCAGGTTTTCGATTTCGAACGCGTTCATGCTGCCGCTCACCATCAGGCGCAGGTAGTCGGTCAGAAACTCGATGATGTGATGGTCGGCCATGATGGCCGGGTACTTCCCGAACAGGGGGCTGCTTTCGGGTGCGTCGACGTCGGCTTCCACCGACATCAGGCCCTCCTTGCGGATCTTGGTCAGCAGTTCGTACAAGAGCGCCATGATGTCCATGTACAGCGCACGCGTGTATTTGGACCCCTTGAAAACGCTGGGGAGCGTCTTCAGCGTCGCCTTGACCGCCTTGGCGTTGTTGCCGACGAGGAACGCGCCCGTCGCGGCGCCGCCGATCATCAGCAGTTCCACCGGCTGGAGCAGCGCCGCCAGATGGCCGCCCGCCAGCGCAAAGCCACCGAAAATGCTGATGGCGACGACGAAGTATCCCGCAATGACTAGCACGGCCCTGTGTTCCTTTTTCTAATGCACCGGGTGAAGCGGTCTCGCCCGATGCCGACCCCGATCGTCGCGGCCGCTCTCAAGGTGAAGATTCGACCGGGCAGGAAAAAACTTGATGGCGCGGCGCGAGTATTTGGCGCGGCACCGCGTCACATGCGCCACGCGTACAGCGTGTGACGGCCGCCGGCATCGTGCGCAACGCATTGATCGGGTGGCCGCCCGGCCACGGGAAACGCCAGGCTGATGAACAGCGTGCCGCTGCGCATCTGCGTTTGCGCCTGATGCCAGAGACCCGGCATGGCTGCGGGCGAAAGGAACGCGAACACGACGTCGAAGCGCGCCAGATCGAGCCTGCCGTAATCGTTTCGCATGAAGACGGCGCGGCTGCCCGTGAGGCGGGCACGCACCCGGCTGATGAACCAGGGCGCCGGCGCGATTTCGGTGCCGTAGAAGCGGCCCTTCGGGAAGCGGGATTCCAGATAGAACGGCACACCGCCCAGTCCGCTGCCGAGATCGATGAAGCGGAACCGCCGTCTCTGCGGCAACAGCGCGGCCAGCTGGCGCCGGGCCTTGCGGCCGGACAGGTACAGGGGCACGCGGGTGCGAAAGCTGCTCCAGTAGAACAGGACCGACGACGCGAACGCGAGCAGATAGATCGTGTGCGGCAGTCCGGCCTGCAGGGCGAGCAGCACGGCGGGCAGGAAACCCAGATGCAGCAACTGCCACCAGGGCGGCTGCCGCCACGCACGGCTCAGGGTCACGGCGAGTCCCGCTTGCGCGAAAACAAGGTGCGAGAGCGTGAAATGAAACGAACCGGGAAGGAGCGGGATCAGGAGCGCAGCGGCCTGCGCCGCGGCACACTGTATGAGGAGCGATTGCAGGCTGACCGGCAGACGCGCCATCGCGGAATGTCCCCGCGGACGATATCAGGCCGCGGCCGCGCCGTGGTCGCGCGGCTCGCCCTGCGCCGCCTTCTGCTTGCGGGTCTTGCCGGCGCGCGCCGGCATGTTGCAGAGGCCGCAAACATAGTGATCGTGCAGGTCGTCCGGATGGACGACGAAGTGGCCTGCGCAGCGGCTGCAAACGGCCGTCGAAAGCATGCGGCTCTCGAAAAACCGGTTCAGCGTCCAGGCGCGGGTGAAACTCAGCACTTCCTCGATCTGGTTGACGTGCAGATATTCCTGGTACAGGCGATAGCTCTTGAGCACCGCCTCGATGCCGGTGCAATCGCTGTTGCTCGTGATGTAGCGGTGGATATTGACGAATATCGACGCATGCACGTTCGGCAGCCAGGTCAGGAACCAGTCGGTCGAGAACGGGAGCATGCCCTTGGGCGGCGACACACCCTTCACCTCCTTGTACAGCTTGAGCAGGCGTTCGCGCGACAGCGTGGTTTCCGACTCCAGAACCTGCGGGCGCGCGCCGAGTTCGATCAGTTCGATCGCCAGCTGGGTGTCGCGCATTTCGTTCAGCAAACTCTTCCTGCTCATGACCCTTCCTTTTTCACTTTTGCGGTACGACGTCGCGCGATGAAATCAGGCGAAGGATTCCGCGGCCTGGCCCGCCATCAGGATGGCCGCGTGCGACTGCGCGACGGCGCGATCGCGGGTGTAGTTGGTCAGCATGTTCAGGACGACGCCGTCGTCGAAACGGAAGCGCGATACCATCATGCCGGAAGCGGCGAGCTTGAGGATCTGCGCCGGCGTCAGCGCCTCGATGATATCGGCGATCCCCTGGCTGATGCCGAGGCGAAAGACGGCCGTGGCCTTGTCGTGTTGGATCATCGTCTGCGCCAGCATCAGGTAGTTCAAATTGACGTCGCGCATTTCGCCCAGCATTTCGTCCATTTTCATTGGCTTGTCCTTTGATACGCAGGATTTATTTTCGATCCGACACTCAAGTCGGCGTGGTGAATTCGTTTTCGGACGACTCCTGCAAAAGTTGATGCGGACGAGCGCTGTATTGTTGGACGGAAAGGAATCACCCAGCCCTGTCGGTTTTTGTCCTACACCACGCCGTCTTCATTGCCAGCCGTAGCGACGGACGTAAAAACCTTTCATCGCCTGCGTCAGGATCATGTACCCGACGAGGATCGCGGGCAGCAGGGCGAAGTAGAGCGGCGGCAGCGCCTGCAGCTTGAAGTACTGGGCCAGCGGTCCCATCGGGAGGAAAACGCCGATGGTCATGATGACGCCGGTCATCACCAGAAGCGGCAAGGCCGCCCGACTCTGGAGGAAGGGAATCTTCGGCGTGCGGATCATGTGCACGATCAGCGTCTGCGTCAGCAGGCCGACGATGAACCAGCCGGACTGGAACAGGGTCTGGCGCGCCGGGTCGTCGGCCCCGAACACGAACCACATCATGAGGAAGGTCGTGATGTCGAACAGCGAGCTGATCGGGCCGAAGAACAGCATGAAGCGCCCGATGTCGCCCGGCTGCCAGCGCTGCGGCCGCATCAGCAGCTCCTTGTCCACGTTATCGAACGGGATGGCGATCTGCGAGATGTCGTAGAGCAGGTTCTGCATCAAGAGCTGCATCGGCAGCATCGGCAGGAAGGGAAGAAAGGCCGATGCCACGAGCACCGAGAACACATTGCCGAAGTTGGAGCTGGCCGTCATCTTGATGTACTTGAGCATGTTGGAGAACGTGCGCCGCCCTTCCAGCACGCCCTCCTCCAGCACCATCAGGCTCTTCTCGAGCAGGATGATGTCGGCCGCCTCCTTGGCGATGTCGACGGCGGTATCGACCGATATGCCGATGTCGGCCGTGCGCAGCGCCGGCGCGTCGTTGATGCCGTCTCCCATGAAGCCGACGACCCGGCCGTTCGCCTTGAGCAGCCTCACGATGCGTTCCTTGTGCGCGGGCGTCAGCCTCGCGAAGACGTTGGTCGCCTCGACGGCCGCACCGAGTTCGGCGTCGTCCATGCGCTCGATGTCGGAGCCGAGCAGCACCCCGCGCTGCGCGAGCCCCACCTCGCGGCAGATTTTCGCCGTCACCCGCTCGTTGTCCCCGGTCAGCACCTTGACCGCGACGCCGTGGGCGGCGAGCGCCTCGAGCGCCGGCGCCGTGCTCTCCTTCGGCGGATCGAGGAACGCGACGTAGCCGACCAGCGTCAGCGCGTGTTCGTCGGCGACGCCGTAGGTTTCCTTCTCCGGCGGCACTTCCTTCACCGCCACCGCCACCACGCGCAAACCTTCTTCGTTGAGGTTCGTGGTCACGTCCCGGATGCGTGCCAGCATGTGCCGTGTCAGCGGCTCGATACGCTCGCCGTGACGGACCGTGTCGCATACGGCAAGAATCTCCTCCACCGCCCCCTTGCAGATGAGCTCGTGGTGATCCTCGCGCTCGTTTACCACCACCGACATGCGGCGCCGCGTGAAGTCGAAAGGAATCTCGTCGATCTTGCGGTAGTTCCTGCCGACATTGAGCTGGCGATGCACCTCGACATGCTCGAGCACGGCCACGTCGAGCAGGTTCCTCAGACCGGTCTGGTAATAGCTGTTGAGATACGCGAACTTCAGCACGTCGTCGGATTCTTCGCCCCATATGCCGGTATGGCGCGCGAGAAAAATTTTGTCCTGGGTCAGGGTGCCGGTCTTGTCGGTGCACAGCACGTCCATCGCGCCGAAGTTCTGGATGGCGTCGAGCCGCTTGACGATGACTTTCTTGCGCGACAGCAGCACCGCTCCCTTGGCGAGCGTGGAGGTGACGATCATCGGCAGCATTTCCGGCGTCAGCCCGACCGCGATGGACAGCGCGAACAGGAGCGCCTCCATCCAGTCGTGCTTGGTGAAGCCATTGATGACCAGCACCATCGGCGCCATCACGAACATGAAGCGGATCAGCAGCCAGCTCACCTTGTTGACGCCGGTCTGGAACGAGGTCGGCGCACGGTCGGTCGCCGTGACGCGACTGGCCAGCGCACCGAAATAGGTGCTGTTGCCGGTGCTGATCACCACGGCCGTGGCGGCGCCCGACACGACGTTGGTGCCCATGAACAGGATGTTGTCCAGTTCCAGCGGATTGATCGCGCCGGCATCGCGCTGCTCGACGAACTTCTCGACCGGCATCGACTCGCCCGTCATCGCGGCCTGCGAGACGAACAGGTCCTTCGCCGCAAGTACGCGGCAGTCGGCCGGAATCATGTCGCCCGCCGACAGCACGATCAGGTCGCCCGGCACCAGCAGCTTGATGGGCAGCTCGATCCGGCGCGCCCCGGAACGCCGGTCGGGCGCCGCCGCCGGATCGTCGGTGTCGCTGCGCCGGCTCACCGTCGCGGTATTGCTGACCATCGCCTTGAGCGCGTCGGCCGCCTTGTTGGACTTGCCCTCCTGCCAGAAGCGCAGCAGCGTCGAAAGCACCACCATCGTGGCGATCACCAGCGTGGCCTGCATGTCCGCGGTCAGATAGGAAATGGCGGCCAGCAGCGTGAGCAGCAGATTGAAGGGATTCGTATAGCAGTGCCACAGATGCCTCCACCACGGCAGCGGCTTTTCGTGCTCGATTTCGTTCAATCCGGCAAGGGCGCGCGCCCGCTCGGCCTCGCCTTCGCTCAGGCCGTCATGGTGGCTGCCGAGCTGGGCGAGCAGCGCGGGGGAACGGCTCCGGGCGGCGGCAACCAGCGACCTGGCGAGCTCGGCCGGCATTTCGCGGCTGACGCCCGTCCGCGTCAGCGTGTCGAGCAGCGCGAGGCGGCGGAAGTGGCGGGCAAGGTGGCGGGTCCGCAGAAATCCCGCAAAAAACGTTTTCAGCAGCGTGAAATCCATTCTTCTTCTCCCTGGTTCTACACCTGTTCCCGCCGCATGCCCGCGGCACGACCGCTGCGTCGATTTCAAACCGGACGACGCGCCCGTGATCCCCTGCCCGGTGTCCCGGGGCCGTCGCGTGGGCGGCCGCGTGAATGGACGGCGCGGACCGGATCCGGTTCCCCGGTCGGGACGGAAAGGGCGCAAGAAAGCCGCCGGCCGGCCCGCAGGGCTTTCAACGACGACGGAGGCTGGGGCTGCGGCCGGACGGCCGGAGCGTGAACGCCGCGTCTCGCGCTCGGCGAGATCGCGGCAGAAGAAGACTGCGCGTTACCTGGCCGAGGGTTTTCCGGCTAGCGAGGCCGGCCGACTACTGTGACTCGAACAAGTGCCCACGCGGGGGTCTCCGTAGTGAATAAGGCGGCAGATTCTAGCCGACAGAAACCGCGGGGTAAATGCCCGCGGCGACAAAAGCGATGAGCCCTCAGTCGCGCTTGTAGACGTCCTCGAAACGGACGATGTCGTCTTCGCCCAGGTAGGTGCCCGACTGCACCTCGATCATGTGCAGGTCGACCTTGCCCGGGTTTTCCAGCCGGTGGGTGGTGCCGAGCGGAATATAGGTCGACTGGTTTTCGCTCAGGAGCATGACCTCCTCGCCGCAGGTCACGCTCGCCGTCCCGGACACCACGATCCAGTGCTCGGCGCGATGGTGGTGCATCTGCAGGCTGAGCTTCTCGCCCGGCTTCACCATGATGCGCTTGACCTGGAAGCGCTCGCCCTCGTCGATGCCCTCGTACCATCCCCAGGGGCGGTGCACCTGCTTGTGGACGAGGTGCTCGCAGCGCTTCTTGGCCTTCAGGCGGTCGACCAGCTTCTTGACGTCCTGCACCTGGTCCTTGTTGGCCACCAGGACCACGTCGGCCGTCTCGACCACCACCAGATCCGATACGCCGAGCAGGGCGACCATGCGGCCTTCCGCGCGGACGAAATTGTTTTGCGCATTCTCCAGCATGACGTCGCCGCGGACGGCGTTGCCCTCTCCGTCCTTCTGCGACACCTCCCACAGCGCGGACCAGGCCCCGATGTCGTTCCATGCCATGTCCGCCGGCACCACCGCCGCGCGGCGGGTGTGCTCCATGACGGCATAATCGACCGACTCCGACGGGCAGGCCTCGAACGCCTCGGGATCGAGGCGCACGAAATCGAGGTCGAGCGTGGCGGCATCGAGCGCAGCGCGGCTGGCTTCCAGAATGTCCGGACGCAGGGCTTGCAGCTCCTTGAGGAAATCCGATGCGCGGAACAGGAACATGCCACTGTTCCAGAAATACTCGCCCGATTCGACGTACTGCCGGGCGGTGGCCAGGTCGGGTTTCTCAACGAAGGCCGCGACTTCGTGCGCGCCCGCGGCATCTTCCAGCGGCGCCCCCCGGCGAATGTAGCCGTAGCCGGTTTCGGGCGTCGCGGCGACGATGCCGAAGGTGGCGAGATGGCCGTTTTGCGCGGCCCGCGACGCGGTGCGGATCGCCGCATGAAAAGCGGCGACGTCGCCGATCAGGTGGTCGGCAGGCAACACCAGCATCAGCGCGTCGGGATCGTCCCGCGACAGCATCAGGGCGGCGACGGCGATCGCCGGCGCGGTGTTGCGCCCCACCGGTTCCAGCACGATCGCGCGCGGCACCGATTCGATCTGCCGCATCTGCTCGGCGAGCAGAAAGCGATGCTCGACATTGCATACCACCAGGGGCGCGGCCATTTCGGGCATGTTCGCCAAGCGGCCGACCGTATCCTGCAGCAGGGTCCGGTCGCTCGCGAGCGGAAGCAGCTGCTTGGGAAGGGCTGCGCGAGACAGCGGCCACAGGCGGGTGCCGGAGCCACCGGAAAGAACGACGGGATGAATGAGGGTCATGTCGAGTGCTCTTGAAATTGTCGTGTGTTCGAATGAGGCAAATTCCGCCCGAGGCGAAACGGCAAGCCCCGAGTGTGAAACCCGGCAGGCCTCAGGGCGTGCCGGAAGGCGCAGACGAACCGGCTGGTGCAGGGGCAAAGCCCTTGGCGTAGTCGACCTTGCCACTCTCGCGCAGCCGGCGAATTTCCGCATCGAGCAGCGTCTTGCGCTTGCCGCTCTGGATCATGAGGCCGATCGCGTTGCTGGCCTGCTCCAGCGACACGGGCTGCGCCTCGATGCCGCGCAATTGCAGCACACTGATGTGACTTTCGTCCATCGGCACCACGGCCGCCTCCCCGACTTTCATCGTGACGAGCTGCGCCAGCATGGCCTCCGGAATCTTTTCGGCCGGCTTCACCGCCTCGCCCGACTTGAACGCGATGCGCTGTGCCTTCAGCCAGTCGGCGAATGCGGACAGATTCGGGCTGCGCTTCAGCTGCGCCTCCACATCGACCATCCGCTCGGGCGAGAGTTGCAGTTCGAGTTCACGAACGCGGTACAGCTTGCGCTGCTCGAACAATTCGGGATGACGCTTGTAATAATCCTGGATTTCGCTCTCCGATGGCGGAGGCATGTCCTTGAACAGGTGTGCCATATAGGCCTCGACGAGCACCTGGCGTTGCGCCTGCTGCAGCGCCAGGGCGACCTCGGGAACCGTGTCCAGCTTCACGTCTTTCGCGGCGCGGCTGACCAGATGCTGGTCGATCAGCGCTTCCAGTACCTTCGTGCGCGCCTGCGCCAATTCCGGCGCACTCATGGGGCCCAGGCGCGCGACCGCGCGATCCAATTCGAACTCGCTGATCGTTTCGCCGCCAGCCTTGGCGACGATGGCATTGGCGGAGGGCGTCGCCGGCTGCTCGCACGCCGCCAGCAGCATGGGCACGGCCAGCGCGGCGACGAGAGATGCGCGTCGTCTTTTCATCGGCACTCCGGATTCATCAACTGCCCGGTATGGTGCGGGATTCGACCGTATTGAGCAAGTTGGGCGCGCGCGCCGGCGTGGCGCTAAAGAAACCGGCACCGGCACCGTAATTCAAAATGACTACGTCACACCGGACGAATATGCCGATAGCGCAAGCGTGTCATCGGCTATAGTCGAAGACGTCTTCCTTGTAGACATCCCGGTAGGGGTTCATCCCCCTGGCGCTCCTCCTCCTGCCACGCCGGGTTTTTTCGCGGCGCCTTTCCGGCGCCGCTTTTTGTTTCTGTCCCAGTGATCGAAACGCGGGCAGCGCGGTCGATCAATCCCCGAACGCCTTCACCCCCGTCGACTCACGCGCTTTTCGGAGCGCTTCTGCGGCGCGGTCCCTGGCCGTCGGGCGGTCGTCCGCGAATGCGCGCACACCGACCGACTCACGCGCTGCCTTGAGCGCCTGCGCCGCCCTCGCCTTGGCAGCCGCCTGCTCCGCCGCTTCCTGCTGCTTCGCGCGCAGCGCAGCCTGGCGCTGCCGCTCGGCCTGTGCCGCCCGTGCGGCCGCCTCGCGACGCGCGCGTTCTTGCTCGGCTGCACGTTGCTGCTTTTCCTCGAGCGCGCGCTGGCGTACGAGTTCTTCCTGGCGCTGGCGTTCGGCCTCCTGCTGCGCTTCCATCGCCTTCCGGGCCTCGAGACGGGCGCGGGCCTTCTTCAGGTCGTCGCGCAGCTGAGCCCCGGTCTGGCGGATTCGCTCGCTGGCCGCCGTGAGATCCTCACCCGAGACGCCCTCGTCCGGCGCCGCGTCCGCGGCAAAAACAACGATGGGCAGCAAACCCGTCAGCACGAAAGCGGCGATCTGCGGGGCGAAGTGCGACAGCTTCATGAAGGAGCCTTTCTAGATTGAGACAACCAACAGGCGCCGGATTCCTGGCTCGCGGCCTCCGAGCGAAGCGGAGGCCGCGGCAAGAATGAAATACGCACCTGAACCTAGAACGGCTTACGACAAATCATGCAAAATCTTTATGGGCAATTTCTGCCTTCGCGAGACTTACGCGGGCACCGCCTCTTCGAATTCCAGACTGACTTTCCCGGCGGCATCGACGTCGATGGTCACCCGGCCGCCGTGCGCCAGCCTGCCGAACAGCAGCTCGTCCGCCAGCGCCTTGCGGATCGTGTCCTGAATCAGCCGCGCCATCGGCCGCGCGCCCATCAGTGGGTCGAAGCCATGCTTGGCCAGATAGGCCTTCAGGGCGTCGGTAAAGACCGCCTCGACCTTCTTCTCGTGCAACTGTTCCTCCAGTTGCATGAGGAACTTGTCGACCACCTGAAGAATGACCGGTTCGGTCAGGGGCGCGAACGGGATGATCGCGTCGAGCCGGTTGCGGAACTCGGGCGTGAACATGCGCTTGATCTCGCCCATCTCGTCGCCGCTCTCGCGCGAACCGGCAAAGCCGATCGTCGCCTTGTTGAGCATCTCCGCGCCGGCGTTGGTGGTCATGATCAGCACCACGTTGCGGAAGTCGGCCTTGCGCCCGTTGGTATCGGTCAGCGTGCCGTGATCCATCACCTGCAACAGCACGTTGAAGATGTCCGGATGGGCCTTCTCGACTTCATCCAGCAAAACCACGGCGTAGGGATGCTTGGTGACCGCCTCGGTCAACAGTCCGCCTTGGTCGAAACCGACGTATCCCGGCGGCGCGCCGATCAGGCGCGAGACGGCATGGCGTTCCATGTATTCGGACATGTCGAACCGGATCAGCTCGACCCCCAGCACGTAGGCGAGCTGGCGTGCGACCTCCGTCTTGCCGACGCCGGTCGGTCCCGAAAACAGGAAGTTGCCGATCGGCTTCTGCGGGTTGCCCAGGCCGCTGCGCGACATCTTGATCGCCGTCGCCAGCGCGTCGATCGCCGCATTCTGGCCGTACACCACAGCCTTCAGGTCGCGGTCGAGCGTCTTCAGCGAATTCCGGTCGTCCGACGAAACCGTCTTCGGCGGAATGCGCGCGATCTTGGCGATGATGTCCTCGATCTCCTTCGGCGTGATCGTCCGCTTCTGTTTCGATTTCGGCAGAATGCGCTGCGCGGCGCCCGCCTCGTCGATGACGTCGATCGCCTTGTCGGGCAGATGCCGATCGTTGATGTAGCGCGCAGAGAGGTGCGCCGCGGTGGAGAGCGCTGCAGCAGTGTATTTGACGCCGTGGTGGTCCTCGAAGCGGGATTTGAGGCCGCGCAGGATCGCCACGGTCTCGTTGACCGACGGCTCCGGCACATCGACCTTCTGGAAGCGCCGGGAAAGCGCGTGGTCCTTCTCGAAGATGCCGCGGTACTCGGTATACGTCGTCGCCCCGATGCAGCGCAGGTTGCCCGACGACAGCGCCGGCTTCAGCAGGTTGGACGCATCGAGCGTCCCGCCCGACGCCGCGCCTGCGCCGATCAGCGTGTGGATCTCGTCGATGAAAAGGATCGCGTTGGGATTGTCGGACAGCTGCTTCAGCACGCCCTTGAGGCGTTGTTCGAAGTCGCCCCGGTACTTGGTGCCGGCGAGCAAGGCACCCATGTCGAGCGCATACACCGTGCTCTGCGCCAGGATGTCCGGCACCGAGCTCTCGACGATGCGGCGCGCCAGGCCTTCCGCGATCGCGGTCTTGCCCACGCCGGCCTCGCCCACCAGCAAGGGGTTGTTCTTGCGCCGGCGGCACAGGGTCTGGATCACGCGCTCCAGCTCGTCGTCGCGCCCGATAAGCGGATCGATCTTGCCGGCCAGCGCCTGGGCGTTCAGGTTTTGCGCGAAGCTGTCGAGCGGCGAACTCGCAGGCGCTTCGGGATTGGCCTCGGCTGCTTCCTCCGGCCGCACCGGCTCGCTCTGCGGCGTCTTCGTGATGCCGTGGGAGATGAAATTGACGATGTCGAGCCGCGTCACGCCCTGCTGGGTGAGGAAATACACCGCGTGCGAGTCCTTTTCGCCGAACACGGCCACAAGGACATTGGCGCCGGTGACTTCCTTCTTGCCCGACGACTGGACGTGCAGGATGGCGCGCTGGATCACGCGCTGAAAACCCAGCGTGGGCTGCGTGTCGACCTCGCCCTCGCCCGCCACCTTGGGCGTGTGCTCCTCGATGAACTTGCCGAGCTGTTCGCGCATCGCGTCGATGTTCGCGCCGCACGCGCGCAGCACCTCCGCCGCCGACGGATTGTCCAGCATCGCCATCAGCAGGTGCTCCACGGAAATGAATTCGTGGCGTTTCTGCCGCGCATCCATGAAGGCCATGTGCAGCGTGACTTCGAGTTCCTGGGCGATCATCTAACTTTCCTCCATCGTACATTGCAGCGGATGCTGATGCTGCCGCGCGAAATCCATAACCTGCTCGACCTTGGTGTGGGCGATATCCCTTGAATAGATCCCGCACACCCCCACGCCTTCAGTATGCACTTTGAGCATGATTTGCGTCGCCCGTTCGTGGTCGATGCCGAAAAACTTTCTGAGGACATGCACCACGAATTCCATCGGCGTGTAGTCGTCGTTCAGCAGCAGCACCTTGTACAAGGGCGGCGGTTTTACTTTCGCCGCCGAAGGTTCCAGCAGGGTAGTGCTTTCTCGCTTGGTTGCCATAGCCGGAATAAGCCTGAGTTACTGGCTTTATTTTGATGTGATGGGGGGAATTTTCAAGCCCGTCCGAAGTAGGGCCAAAGCACGCGGGAAAGCCGGGGCGGCAACGAAACGCCCGCACCCGGAACCGGGGGGCCCAGTGTAGCAGTTTTGTACCCAGGTTTTTCCCATGCCGGGGTTCGCGAGGGCGATCGACGACCGCGTCATTTCATCGTCATGGCAGCCTGTTACAGTCTGCGCATCCACGGAGAACCGAGATGTCCGTTTCCCTTTCGCGCCGCCGCGCGCTCCGGCGCCTTTCCGGGCTGCCGATGCTGCCGCTGGCCGCGTCGCTCGCCAGCCTGCCGCTCGTCGCCGAAGCCTTGCCCAGGGGCGTGCCGACCCGCTACCGGTTCGGCGCGATGGCGGCGCCGTCGCTCGCGGATCCCGCGAAAATGGCCGAGGTTTACGTCGCCTCGACGCTCACGAAAAGCAGCGGCGGCCGGGCCGAGACCTACGCGCTCGGCTACGAGACCTTTTTCCTGACCGGCGACCGCGTCCCGGGCGCGGACGGCGGCACGACGCTGGCCGGCGGCTATTACGACATCCGCAATGCGCCCATTCTCGACGCGACGTCGCCGGAGCGGCGGCAGTTCTTCTCGGATTGCCCCGATGGCATGTCGCTGCTGACCCTGCCCGGCACACGCTCGCGCAGGCCCGGATCGCGGCGCGTGTTCGCGGTGGTGCAATTCGAGTACACCAGCCGGAATGCCGCCGGCGCGTCGATGTACGGCCGCCTGCCCTCCCCGATCGCGGTACTCGCGCTGGATCAGGACACGCGCACCGGCAAGCTCACGCTCAGGAGCTATTCGAACGTCGACACCAGCGGCGTGCACGGCCTGTGGACCACTTGCGGCGCGAGCCGCTCGCCCTGGAACACGCACCTGTCGAGCGAGGAATACGAGCCAGACGCGACGACCATCGCCAGCAACGCGCGGTTCAGGGCGTTCAGCCAGAACCTTTACGGCGACCCGGACGCGGCCAACCCCTACCACTATGGCCACCTGCCGGAAGTGATCGTGCATCCGGACGGAACCGGCAGCGTCACGAAGCATTACTGCATGGGTCGCATTTCGCACGAACTGGTGCAGGTGATGCCGGACGAGCGTTCCGTCCTGATGGGCGACGACGCGACCAACGGCGGCCTCTTCCTGTTCATTGCCGACCGCCCGCGCGATCTGTCCGCCGGCACGCTCTACGTTGCGAAGTGGCTGCAGAAGACCGCGGCCGACGGGGGCTCGGCCGACCTGCGCTGGATCCGGCTCGGCCACGCGACCAGCGAGGAAATCAAGGCGCTCGCCAGCACCTCGGTCGCCGCCGACATCGTGGACGTCAAGACCGCCGATCCGTCCGATCCCGCCTACACGAAAATCCCGTTCGGCGGCAAGACGCAATGGGTCAAGTTCGCCGCGGGGCAGGAGAAGGCCGCGGCCTTCCTCGAAACGCACCGCTACGCCGCGCACAAGGGCGGCAGTCTCGGCTTCACCAAGATGGAGGGCACGACGCTCAACGCCCGCAACAAGGTCGCCTACTCGGCGATCAGCTACGTGCAAACGGCCATGACGAACGGCTCCGGTGGCATCTCGATCGAGGGGCCGCTCGCCGGGATGGTCTACGCGTGGAAGCTCGACGGCGGCCAGTCCGACGACACCGGAGCCCGCATTCACAGCGAGTGGGTCCCCGTCGGTGGCGCACCGCTGCTGCTCGGCGAAGACCTGGCCGCCCCGGACGCCCTCGGCAACCTGTCCAATCCGGACAAGATCTCAAATCCCGACAACCTGAAATTCTCGGAAGCGATGCGCACCCTCTTCATCGGCGAGGACAGCAGCCGCCACGTCAACAACTTCCTGTGGGCCTACCACGTCGACACGGGGGAGTTGAGCCGCATCCTGTCCTGCCCGGCCGGCGCCGAATCGACCGGTCTCCACGCCGTCGACGACGTCAACGGCTTCAGCTACATCACGAGCAACTTCCAGCACGCGGGCGACTGGGAATCGCCGTTGCACGACCGGGTGAAAGCCGCTCTCGATCCCCTCGAATCGGCGCGCTACAGAGGCAAATTCAGCGGCGCCGTGGGCTATCTGACGATCGCAGGCCGCGTCGAAGACGACTGAGCCTCGCGCCCGCTGCCGCGCCCCGGCGCGGCAAGGATAAGCGCGCAACAAACAAAAAAGCGCCGCGAAGGCGCTTGTCTGGGTGGTGAATGGCGGAGAGGGTGGGATTCGAACCCACGGTAGGCTTGCACCTACGCCTGATTTCGAGTCAGGTACATTCGACCACTCTGCCACCTCTCCGGCGGCGCGTATTGTAACCGAGTCGGGCGGTTTGCTGGACGAAAATTTCTGTCTCGGTCAGACTGTCCCCATGCCCACCATAAAAACAATGGGATCGTTCGGGAGGCTCGCGGCGCTGGTGTTCGTCACGGCATTGACGGCATGCAGCCGGCCGATTCCGTCGCCCGAAACCAGCGGCGTGTTGCGCGTCGGCGTGCGCAACAGTCCTGTCACCTACTACATCGGCCGCAACGGTCAGGCCGCCGGGTTCGAGCACGATCTGATCCTGGCATTCGCCCAGTCGCAGCACTGGACCCTCGCCTGGACCGAAAAACCCCGGCCCGAAGACCTCTACGACCTGCTCGACACGCAGCAGGTCCACCTCGCGGCGGCGACGCTGCCGCAGGCGGTGGTGCGGGACCGGCACCTGATCGCCGGTCCGGTGATATTCGAGACGCCGGTGCACATCGTGTATCGCACCGGAACACGGGCTCCGAAGAGCATCGCCGACCTGGCGGGCAAGAAGCTCGCGCTGATCATCGGCTCGGGCCATACGCCCATCCTGATGCGCCTGAAGCGCAAATACCCGGGATTGAGCTGGTTCGCGCTGGACAAGGTGTGGCCGGACGAGCTGCTGGCGCAGTTGCAGGCAGGCAAGTACGACGCGGTTGTCATCAACGGCATGGACTTCGACCCGATGCGCACGTTCTACCCCGAGCTGGCCGTGGCGTTCGATCTGCCGGCCACGCAGAAGATCGTGTGGGCGCTCCCCGCCGGCAGTTCGCTCGCGTTGCGCAACGCGCTCGCGCGCTTCGTCGCACAGGCCGGGCAGGATGGCACGATCAAGCGCGTTTACGAGCGTTATTTCGGCCACGTCAAGCGGCTGGACAGTTCGGACATCCTCGGCATCCTCCAACTCCGCCCGCAACGCCTGCCCGCGCTGCGCCAGGCCTTTCAGGAAGCCCAGACGCTGACCGGCATCGACTGGCGGCTGCTCGCGGCGATCGGCTATCAGGAATCGAAGTGGGACCGGTTCGCGACCTCTCCGACCGGCGTGCGCGGCCTGATGATGCTGACGGGCGACACCGCCGACCGCATGGGGATCAGCGACCGCCTCAACGCCCGCCAGAGCATCCTCGGCGGGGCGCGTTATCTGGCGATGCTGAAACAGGCGCTGCCCGCGCGCATCCCCGAACCCGACCGGACGTGGCTTGCGCTCGCAAGCTACAACCAGGGACAGGGTCATCTGGAGGACGCGCGTCGCATCGCGCAGGCGCGCGGCGGCGATCCGGACAGCTGGGCGGACGTCAAGGACGCCCTGCCCTACCTGGGCCGCGGCGGCTACGCCAAGGTGATGAAATACGGCTATGCGCGGGGCGCCGAAGCCCTGCTGTTCACCGAGAACATCCGCAACTACTACGACATCCTGCTGCGGCTGGAGCCCGAGTACAACCCGCTCATCAACCTCGGGATCCGCGACGAAGCGCCTGCGGCGCCCGGTTGAGCCGCGCAGGCAGCGGTGTTGCCGGCCGGGTTCAGGCCGCGGAGAGCCGCTCGAGCCCGCCCATCCAGGGCCGCAACGCGTCGGGCACGGTCACGCTGCCGTCGGCGTTCTGGTAGTTCTCCAGGATCGCGACCAGCGTGCGGCCGACCGCCAGACCCGAGCCGTTCAGCGTGTGCAGCAGCTCGGGCTTGCCCTGCCCCGCCTTGAAGCGCGCCTGCATGCGGCGCGCCTGGAAGGCCTCGAAATTGGAGCACGAGGAAATCTCGCGGTAGGTATTCTGCGCCGGCAGCCAGACCTCGAGGTCGTAGGTCTTGGCCGACGAGAATCCCATGTCGCCCATGCACAGGAGCATCTTGCGGTACGGCAGGCCGAGCTTCTGCAGGATCGCCTCGGCGTGGCCCGTCAGCATCTCCAGCGCGGCGTACGAATCCTCCGGCCTCACCATCTGCACCAGTTCCACCTTGTCGAACTGATGCTGGCGGATCATGCCGCGCGTGTCGCGGCCGTAGGAGCCCGCCTCGGAACGGAAGCACGGGGTGTGGGCGACGAACTTCAGCGGCAGCGTGTCGGCGGCGACGATCTCGTCGCGCACGAGATTGGTCACGGGGACTTCGGCAGTCGGGATGAGATAGAGCCTGTCCGAATCCGTGCGCGGCACATGAAACAAATCCTCCTCGAATTTCGGCAACTGGCCGGTGCCGCGCATCGAGTCGGCGTTGACCAGGTATGGCACGTAGACTTCCGTGTAGCCGTGCTCAGCCGTATGCGTGTCGAGCATGAACTGCGTCAGCGCGCGATGCAGCCGCGCCAGCGGGCCTTTCATGACGGTGAAGCGGCTGCCGGTGATCTTCACCGCCGCGGCGAAATCGAGCTGGCCCAGGCCCTCGCCGAGGTCGACATGGTCGCGCACCGGGAAATCGAATTCGCGCGGCGTGCCCCAGCGGCTCACCTCGACGTTCGCGGTCTCATCCTGGCCCACCGCCACCGATTCGTGCGGCAGGTTCGGCACGCCCATCAGGAAATCGTTGAGCTCGGTCTGCAATTCGGACAGGCGCGCTTCCAGCCGCTTCTGCTCGTCGCCCAGTCCCGCCACCTCGGCCATCACCGCCGTCGTGTCCTCGCCCTTGCCCTTCATCGCGCCGATCTGTTTGGACAGCGCGTTGCGGCGGCTCTGCGCCTCCTGGGTGCGGGTCTGGATCGTCTTGCGTTCGGCTTCCAGCGCCTCGAAACGCGCGGTATCGAACGCAAAACCGCGCGCGGCCAGGCGCTCGGCGACGAGGGCTGCGTCCTTGCGCAGCAACTGGATATCAAGCATTGGAATATGGGAAAGGCGCTGAAAACGCCATTTTCGCCGATCGCCGGCGCATCCGGCTAGGGTCCGGCGCGAATTTCGTCAGGCCGCCTCGACCATGCCCACCGCCTCGTCCACGTCGACCGCGACGATGCGCGACACGCCCTGCTCCTGCATGGTGACGCCGGCGAGGTGCTGCGCCATTTCCATCGTGACGCGGTTGTGGGTGATGAAGAGGAACTGCGTATGGTCGGACATCGCCTTGACCAGGTTGCAGTAGCGCTCGGTGTTGGCGTCGTCGAGCGGCGCGTCGACCTCGTCCAGCAGGCAGAACGGCGCCGGATTGAGCTTGAACATGGCGAACACAAGCGACAGCGCGGTGAGCGTCTTTTCGCCGCCCGACAGCAGATGGATCGAGGCGTTCTTCTTGCCGGGCGGCTGCGCGAACACCTGCACGCCCGCGTCGAGCAGCTCGTCGCCGGTGAGGATGAGCCGGGCCTGGCCGCCACCGAAGAGCTGCGGGAAAAGCTCGCCCATGTGCTGGTTGACGGTGTCGAAGGTTTCCTTCAGCCGCGCGCGCGATTCCTGGTCGATGCGGCGGATCGCATCTTCCAAAGTGGTGACGGCTTCCAGCAGGTCGGCGCATTGCGCGGCGAGGTATTCGGCGCGCTCCTGCGCCTGCGTGAGCTCGTCCAGCGCGGCGAGGTTGACCGCGCCGAGCGCGGCGATCTCGTTCTGCAGGCGATTGATATCGGCCTGCAGTTGCGACGGCCTGGGGCTGTCGGCAAGACCCGATTCGAGACTCGCCTCGTCCGCCGCCGCCTCGCGCAGTTGCAGTTCGAACTGCGACTGCATCAGCATGGCTTCCTGATCCTTGAGCTTCAACTGTTCGATCGCGCGGCGCAGCGGGTCGAGCCCCTGCTCGCACGCCATCCGGGCCTCGTCGTGCCCGCGCAGCTCGGCGGTCAGACCTTCCAGCGCATCGCGCGCAGCCGCCAGCGCGGCTTCGGCTGCGCCGCGCGCCGCCAGCGCCTCCTGCAACTCGGCGTCCAGGGCGTCGGCCGGCAGACGGGCCAGTTCCTCGCGCGCCTGGCCCAGGCGCGTCTCGTCGTCCGCGATTTCCCGGTCGATGCGCGCCAGCGCCTCGGCAAGTTCGCTGATCTTGCCGGTGCAGGTGGTGAGCGCGAAGCCGGCTTCCTGATGCCGCCGTTCGGCCACGCGCTGCAGTTCGCGCGCCTCGAACACGGCGCGGTCGGCCTGGTCGCGCCGCTGGCGCGCAGCGTACAGCGCCTCGCGCGCCGCGTCGCCCTGGGCGCGGTATTCCTTGAGGCGGGTTTCCAGCGATTCCAGCGTGGCGCGCTCGGTCGCCTGCTGGCGCGTGACCTCTTCCAGTTCCTGGACGATCTGCGCCGTCCGGCTCTGCACGCGTTCCACCGCCTGCTGCAGGCGCAGCAGTTCCATCTGCGCGGTATGGTGGCGGCCCTGCGTCTGCCCGGCCTGCGCGCGCAGCGCTTGCACGTCGCGCTGCCGCGCCGCGTAGCGTTGCTGCGCCTCCGTACAGGCGGCGTCGTGCTGCGCCACTTCGTCGCGCAGGCGCACCGCGTCGGAGCTCAGGCGTTCGAGTTCGCGGCCGCGCGCGAGTATGCCCTCCACCGCCGTGTGGGGGCCGTGGAAGGTGACGCTGTGGCGGGTGAACAGATGGCCCTGCGGCGTGACGACGGATTCGCCCGGTCCGAGGCCTGCGGCGCGCGCACGCCCGGCATCCGCGTCGTCGGCCCAGTACACGCCGGCCAGCCAGTCGGCGAGCGCAGCCTGGGCGGCGGCATCGTCGCTGGCGATCTTGCTCGCCAGCAGTTCGGGTGCGGATGTCGCATCCGCACCCTGACTCGTCCATACCGTGAGGCGCGCTGGCGGCGCGTCGGCGAACCACCCGGCCTGCGCCTCGGCGGCGAGCGCCTGCAGGCGCTCGCGCAGCACCGATTCGACCGCGCCTTCCCAGCCGGGGGCGACGCGCAGTTTTTCCCACAGCCGCGGCACCGCGTCGAGGCCGTGCTGCCGCAGCCAGCCGCCGAGTTTCTCGTCGGCCTTGAGACTTTCCTGCAACTTCTTCAACGCGGCGAGTTCGGCCTCGGTCTGGTGCAGCGCCTTGCGTGCGGCCTCGAGCTCGCGCGTGTGCTGGGCACGCGCCGCGTCGAGTTCGGGCAGCGCGGTCTCGGCCTCCTTGAGCCCGGCCTGCGCAGTGGCCAGCGTTTGCGCGAGTTCGTCCACCTCGATCTGTTTTTTCGCCAGCCCCGCCGTGTCGGTGCGCGGGAGCTGCGCCTGCTCCTGGGCGAGCCGGCGCTGGCGCGCGTCCAGTTGTTCGAACTGGCGCCGGGTATGGCCGAGGCTGTTCTCGTCGACCTGGCGCGACTGGTCGAGTTGCGAGACCACGCGCTGCGCCTCGCCCACCGCCTGCTGCGCCTCGCGCAGCGCCGCTTCCTTCTGCGGAAGCGTGCTGTCGGTGGCCTGCCGCGCGGAAGCCTCGGCCTCCAGCAGCGCGGCCTCGAGCCCGGGCTGCTGCGCACGCACCTCGTCGAGCGCCTCCTGCGTCGTGGCGCGGCGTGCCTGCTGCGCCTCGACGCGCGCGCTTAGATCCTGCACCTGACGGTACAGCCGTTCGCGAGTAGCGTTCTGGTGCGCCATCGTCTGCTCGATCCGCGCGACTTCGGATTGGGCCTGGTAGTACGCCGCCTGCGCATTGTTGAGCGTGTCCTGCCCGGCGAACTGCGTCTGGCGCGCCGTTTCCAGCGCGGATTCGATATGGCGCAGGCGCGCGGTCTCGGCTTCGAGCTTGTTCTGCGCTTCGGTGAGGTCCTTGTCGATGCGGGCGCGCTGCTGCGCGGCGTCGTGCTTGCGGGCGAACCACAGCCGATGCTGCGAGAAGGTCAGGTCCGCCTGAAGGCTGCGGTAGTGCTGGGCGACTTCGGCCTGTGCTGCGAGCTTTTCGACTTGGGTCTTGAGTTCGCGCTGGATGTCCTCGACGCGGTTCAGGTTGTCGCGCGCATCCTTCAGCCGCGACTCGGTTTCCTTGCGCCGTTCGCGGTACTTGGACACGCCGGCGGCTTCTTCCAGATAGCCGCGCAATTCCTCGGGCTTGGCCTCGATCAGGCGCGTGATCATGCCCTGTTCGATGATGGCGTACGCGCGGGCGCCGACGCCGGTGCCGAGGAACAGGTCGGCGACGTCGCGCCGCCGCACCCGCATGTTGTTGATGTAATAGCTGGAGTCGCCGCTGCGGTCGAGCACGCGCTTGACCGAGATTTCGGCGTATTGCGACCACTGTCCGGCGGCGCGTCCGAGCTCGTTGTTGAACGCGAGTTCGACCGAGGCGCGCGACGCGGGCTTGCGCGTGCCCGAGCCGTTGAAGATCACGTCCTGCATCGATTCGCCGCGCAGGTGCTTGGCCGACGATTCGCCGAGCACCCAGCGCACGGCGTCGATCACGTTCGACTTGCCGCAGCCGTTCGGTCCCACGACGCCGGTCAGCTGGCCGGGGACAGGAATCACCGTGGGATCGACGAAGCTCTTGAAACCGGCTAGTTTGATGTGGGTTAAGCGCAAGACAGCGGACCTAAGCTTTTATAATGGTGTCGTCTCAATTGCCGCCGTTTGGATTTTTTTGAAGAGGCGGCGTTCCGTTCTGCCGCATTCTACACCGAGCCTTCCCATGCCCTCCACGCCCGCCAAGACCCTGGAAACCTTCCCCAATCCCAAACCGGGACGCGACTTCCATATCCACATGGAAATCCCTGAATTCACGTGTCTTTGCCCCAAGACGGGGCAGCCGGATTTCGCCACGCTGTCGCTCGACTACATCCCCGACAAGACCTGCGTCGAGCTGAAGAGTCTCAAGCTCTACATCTGGAGCTTCCGCGAGGAAGGCCACTTCCACGAAGACGTCACCAACCGCATACTCGACGACCTCGTCAAGGCGACGAAGCCGCGCTTCATGCAGCTCACCGCCAAGTTCTACGTGCGCGGCGGCATCTTTACCAACGTCGTCGCCGAGCACCGCAAGAAAGGCTGGCAACCCGCACCGCGCGTCGATCTCGCCAAGTTCGAGCACCAGTCGAACACACGCGGATAAGCCATTGTATTTCCTTGGCATAGACTTCGGCACGTCGGGCGCGCGCAGCTGCGTCGTCGACGCCGAAGGCAGGCTCGTCAACGAAGACAGCCGCGACTTCGGCACGCTCGAAGATTACGAGCGCGCCGGGATCTGGCGCGACGCGCTGTGGGACCTCATCGCGGCCTTGCCGCCGGCGATCCGCTCGCAGTTGTCGGATATCGCGCTCGACGGCACCTCGGGCACCGTGCTCGCCTGCGACGAGGAACTGTCGCCCCGCCACCCGCCGCTCCTCTACAACGACGACCGCGCGGTCGAGGAAGCCGCGCTGATCGCGAAAACGGCGACCACGGGCCACCCCGCCGCCGCCGTCACCTCCGGACTCGCCAAGGTCCTGTGGCTGAAAAAGCGGCTCGGCCTCACCGGCGCCCGGCTCTACCTCAACCAGGCCGACTGGCTGTCCGGCCTGCTGACCGGTCGCGTCGGCATGACCGACTACCACAACGCCCTCAAGATGGGCCTCGACCTCGACGACCTGAACTGGCCGGCCTGGGTCGAATACCTGGCCGACGTCGACTACCTGCCGGTCCCCGTTGCGCCCGGCTCCCCGCTGGCGACCGTGTCGCGCCCGCGTGCGCGTTACCTCGGCGTCAACCCGCGCTGCATGGTGCGCGCCGGCACCACGGATTCGATCGCCGCCTTCCTGGCAGCGGGCGTGACCCGAAGCGGCGACGCGGTCACCTCGCTCGGCAGCACGCTGGTGCTGAAGCTGCTGTCCGACAGCCGGGTGGAATCCACCGAACACGGTGTCTATTCGCACTGGTTCGGCGCGCGCTGGCTCGCGGGCGGCGCCAGCAACGCCGGCGGCGCGGTGCTGCGGCAGTTTTTCGACGACCGCCAGCTCGCCACCCTCAGCGAACGGATCGACCCCGCCGTCGCCAGCCCGCTCGACTACATGCCCCTGCCCCGGACCGGCGAGCGCTTCCCCGTCAACGACTCCGGACTGACGCCGCGCCTGGCCCCGCGGCCGCCGGACGACGCCGAATTCCTGCACGGTCTGCTGGAAAGCCTCGCCCGCATCGAGGCACGCGGCTACAAGCTGCTGGCCGAGCTCGGCGCCACGCCCCTCGCCCGGGTCGAAACCGCGGGCGGCGGCGCCCGCAACCCGGCCTGGACCCGCATCCGTCAGCGCGTGCTCGGCGTGCCAGTGGCGCCGGCCGCGCATGCCGAGGCGGCTTACGGCGCGGCACGGCTGGCACGCGACGGCCTCGCGCTGTTCGACGCACTCAGATAATCTCGACAAACTCCAGCGCATTGGCATCGGGGTCGCGGCAGAACAGCGCCGCGCGGCCCGACCGGCTCGCGGTATAGGCCACCCCCGCCGCATCGAGCCGGCTTCCCAGCACCGCGAGGTTCTTCACACCCAGAGCGATGTGGCGGTCCCGGCCGCCGTGTTCGGGACGCGACGTTCCCGCATCAGGGTCGGGCAGGCACATCAGGTGCAGCTGTTGGCCGCCTCCCAGCTCGTACCATTCGCCCGGGTAAGGCAGATCCGGGCGCGCACAAGTCACGAGGCCCAGCACCGACTCGTAGAAGGTCTTGGCGCGTGCCAGGTCGGCGACCAGCAGCCCCGCGTGCAGCAGTCCGCCGACTTCAGGCACGGTTTTCCTCCTGCGGCCGTTCGTCTTCCATGTGCCCGGAAAACAGGCTGGCGGTGACGATCATGATGGCGCCGACCCATTCCCGGGCGCCCATGCGCTCGTCGGACAGGAAGTAGGCTGCGACGGCGGCGACCACCAGCTCGAACAGGAAGATGACGATGGCCTGGTTGGCCGGCACGCGCGCGAGGCCGTACTGCACGGCGTAGGTCATGCTGCCGATGGCGATCCCCACGCCGGCGAGCAAGAGCCACGTCATGGCCGGCGCATCTGCCATGAAGCCGAGTTCGGCCGGTTTCAGCGCCAGTCCGACCAGCGTCAGCAGCACCACGCCGGCCCAGACCGACACGGACTTGGCGCCCTCGTCCACGCCCGCCAAATGGCGGCTGATGACATTGCTGGCCGCGAACATCATCCCTGCCGACAGTCCGAGCCATTCCGCGCGATTGGCCGGCAGCGGCCATTCGCCCGGCTGCCACAGCATCACGAGCGCCCCGCCCGCCGCCAATGCCATCACGGCCCAGCCCGCGCGGTTGAGCTTCTCATGCAGCAGAAACCGGGCGAACAGCACGGTCCACAGCGGCGACAGGTAGAACAGCAGCAGCACGCGCACCACTTCGCCCTGGAGTACCGCCAGCACGTAGGCGAGATTGGTCCAGCCGGCGGCGAGGCCGAGCGCGGCGAGCCACGCCCAACGTCCGCGCGCATCGCGCAAGGCGCGCGCATGCAGCCAGCCGACCAGCAGCAGGGGTATGGCATAGGTAAACAGGCTCGACGCGACGCCGCCCACGCCCGCCTCGCTCAGCAGGCGATACGGATACCAGACCAGCCCCCACAGGGAAGCGGCATAAAGCAGACTGCCGATGGCGAACGTGCGCTGCAAGGGAATGGAAGACATGGGGCCTTATAATGTCGCGCCTGGTTTAATTCCGTACTGCGATGAATCCGCGTCTCGATCAACTCCATCCGTATCCGTTCCAGCGACTGCGCGAGCTGTTCGCCGGCGTCACGCCGAATCCCGAACTTCGGCCGGTCAACCTGTCGATCGGCGAACCCAGGCATCCCACGCCGCAGTTCATCAAGGACGCGCTGGTCGCGGGCCTGGACGGGCTCGCGAATTATCCCATCACTCAGGGTTCGGATGCGCTGCGCGAGGCCATTTCCGGATGGGCGGCGCGCCGCTATGGGGTGACGCTCGATCCGGCGACCGAGGTGCTGCCGGTCAACGGCTCGCGCGAGGCGCTGTTCGCCTTCGCCCAGGCCGCCGTCGACTCCAGCCGCCATGGCCGCCGGACGGTCATCTCGCCCAATCCGTTCTATCAGATCTACGAAGGCGCGGCCCTGCTTGCCGGCGCCCGCCCCTTCTTCCTCAACACCTTGCCCGAGAACGGCTTCCGCATGGACTGGTCGCGGGTACCGGAAGACCTGTGGGAGACGATCAGCCTCGTTTATGTCTGCTCGCCCGGCAACCCCACCGGCAAAGTCATGTCGCTTTCCGACTGGAAGGCGCTGTTCGAACTGTCGGACCGCCACGGCTTTGTCATCGCCGCCGACGAATGCTATTCGGAGATCTACTTCGAGGAAGGCTCCCCGCCGCTCGGCGCGCTGACCGCCGCCCGGCAGCTCGGGCGCGGCTACAGGAACCTCGCCGTGTTCAACTCGCTCTCCAAGCGTTCCAACGTGCCCGGCCTGCGTTCCGGCATGGTCGCGGGCGACGCCGAGGTGATGAAGAAATTCCTGCTCTACCGCACCTACCACGGCAGCGCGATGAGCCCGGCGGTGCAGGCCGCCAGCGCCGCCGCGTGGAACGACGAGACGCACGTGGTCGAGAACCGGCGCCAGTACGCCGCGAAGTTCGCCGCGGTGATGCCGCTCCTGAAAGACGCCCTGGCGTTCGACGCGCCCGACGCTGCCTTCTACCTGTGGGCCAGGGTGCCGGGCGGCGACGACACGGCGTTCGCACGCGGCCTCTACGAAAAACAGCACGTCACGGTGCTGCCCGGAAGCTACCTCGCGCGCGACGCCGCCGGCGCCAACCCGGGCAAGGGCTTCGTGCGCATCGCACTGGTCGACAGCCTGGACGCCTGCGTCGAGGCGGCCGGACGCATTGTCCGTTTCGTGGGCGAGGCGGCATGAAGCGCCTCGCCACCCTCCGTTAAACTCCCCTATCCAACAGGAAAAAAACATCATGCAAGATCTGCAGAAAATCGTCGAAGACGCATTCGAACGCCGCGCCGACATCACCCCGCGCAACGCCGAACCCCAAGTCAAGGACGCGGTCATGTCGGTGATCGACATGCTCGACAAGGGTCAACTGCGCGTCGCCGAGCGCAAGAACGGCCAGGAGTGGATCACCCACCAGTGGATCAAGAAGGCCGTGCTGCTGTCCTTCCGCCTGGAAGACAACGCCTTCATCAAGGGCGGCTTCACCAACTACTTCGACAAGGTGCCGTCGAAGTTCGCCGATTACAACAGCCGCGACTTCCGCGAAGGCGGGTTCCGCGTGGTGCCGCCGGCCGCCGCGCGCCGCGGTTCCTACATCGCAAAGAACGTTGTGCTGATGCCCTCCTACGTCAACATCGGCGCCTATGTCGATGAAGGCACCATGGTCGACACCTGGGCGACGGTCGGCTCCTGCGCGCAGATCGGCAAGAACGTGCATCTTTCGGGCGGCGTCGGCATCGGCGGCGTGCTCGAGCCCGTGCAGGCCAATCCGACCATCATCGGCGACAACTGCTTCATCGGCGCACGCTCGGAGGTCGTCGAGGGCGTCATCGTCGAGGACAACTGCGTGATCTCGATGGGCGTGTACATCGGCCAGTCGACCAAGATCTACGACCGCGAAACCGGCGAGGTCCACTTCGGCCGCGTACCCGCCGGCTCGGTGGTCGTGTCCGGCAACCTGCCTTCCAAGGATGGCAGCTATAGTTTGTATTGCGCGGTGATCGTGAAGAAGGTCGACGAGAAGACGCTGTCCAAGGTCGGCATCAACGAACTGCTGCGCGGAATCTGATCAACCGCACGCCGGTTCAAGGAGACGCCATGAAAGCCGTTCTCGCCGCCACCCTGCTGCTCGCCCTCGGCCTGGCGGGCTGCCAGACCAATCCCGTTTCGGGCCGCTCGCAACTGGTGCTGGTCTCGGAAGAGCAGGCCGAGGCTTCCTCCGCGAAGGCCTACGCGCAAACCGTCAGCGAGGCGCGGCAGCACGGCAAGCTCAGCACCGATGCCGCCCTGAACGGCCGGGTCCAGCGCATCACCGACCGTCTCATCGCGCAGGCCGAAGCGATGTATCCGCCCAGCCGCGCCTGGAAATGGTCGGTCGCGGTGATCGATGACCCCACGCTCAACGCCTGGTGCATGCCGGGCGGCAAGATGGCGATCTACACCGGCATCGTCACCAAACTCAGGCTGACCGACGACGAGATCGCCCAGGTCATGGGACATGAAATTTCCCACGCGCTGCTCGGCCACGGCCGCGAACGCATGTCGCGCGCCATCGCGATGCAGGGCGGCATGGCGCTGGGCTCCGTCGTCTCCGGGTACGACCTTTCGGTGCTCGCCCCGGTGGCCGATGTCGCCGTGACCCTGCCCAACAGCCGCGAAAGCGAATCCGAGGCCGACCGCTACGGCATCGAGCTTGCAGCCCGCGCCGGGTACGATCCGCATGCCGCGATCACGCTGTGGGAAAAAATGAGCCAGGCCAACGGCAACGGGCCGCCGCAGTTCCTCAGCACCCACCCCTCGCCGAGCAACCGCATGCAGGCGCTGAACGCGCTGGTTCCCAAGATGATGCCGATCTACGAAAAGGCGCGCAAATGATGGATACCCAGACCGACGCCAAGACCGCCAGCCTCAAGACGCTGGCCACCGTGATCTACGCGCTGTACGCGCTGTCGCTGTTCTCCGGCATCACCGCCATCGTCGCCATCGTGCTCGATTACATCAAGCTCGACGACGCGCGCGGCACCTGGCTGGAAAGCCATTTCCGCTGGCAGATCCGCACATTCTGGTGGAGCCTGCTTTGGTTCATCCTGGGTGCCCTCA
The DNA here is from genome assembly GCA_021820845.1 of Pseudomonadota bacterium. Lineage (GTDB taxonomy): Bacteria > Pseudomonadota > Gammaproteobacteria > Burkholderiales > Thiobacillaceae > Thiobacillus. The sequence continues at coordinate 325,521 of JAKADC010000002.1, read as the reverse complement.
CCTGGATCATCCTCGTCGGCTGGCTCGTGCTCGGCGTCGCCTGCGTCTGGTTCATCTACCGCATCGCGAAGGGCTGGCTGAATCTGAACGACGGCAAACCCATGCCGTCCTGATCGCAGAACGCCGTCCTACGAAATCCTCACCTCCGTCCCCACTTTCACCAGATCGAACAACTCGGCCACGTCCGCGTTTTTCATGCGGATGCAGCCGTGGGACGCTGGCATGCCGATCTTGTGCTCCTCGTGGGTGCCGTGGATGTAGATGTAGCGGTCGTGCGTATCGACGTCGCCGCCCTTGTTCCTGCCCGGCTCCAGGCCGTCGAGCCACAGGATGCGCGTGAGGATCCAGTCGCGCCCCGGGCTCTCGGCGTCGAGCGCGGGCGTCCAGATCTCGCCGGTGGGCTGGCGCGCCTTGAACGCGGCATACAGTGGCGCGCCGGCGCCGATTTTCTCGGCGATGCGATGCCTGCCGCGCGGGGTGCAATAGCTGCCGTCCCGCTCGCCCGTCCCGTTCGCCGCGGTGGAAACGCGGTACTGGCGGATCAGCCTGTCGCCGTCGGGATAAGGATCCCACAGGTACAACTGCTGCAGGCGCGTGTCCACGTCGATGACCAGCTCGCTCATTGCGCTGCTTCCTTCTTCTGCTGCCGCCGCGATTCGAAAAATCCCGAAATCATCCCCGCGCACGCGTCCGCCAGCACGCCGCCGGTGACCTCGCAGTGGAAGTTCAGGCGCGGCTCGGCGAACACGTCGACGATGCTGCCGTGCGCGCCGGTCTTGTATTCCCGCGCGCCGTACACCACCCTCGCCACGCGGGAATGGAGAATCGCGCCCGCGCACATCACGCACGGTTCCATCGTCACATACAAGGTGCAACCCACCAGCCGGTAATTGCCGATCCGCACCGCCGCATCGCGCAGCGCCACCACCTCGGCATGCGCGGTGGGATCGTGACTGGAGATCGGCTGGTTGAATCCGCGGCCGACGATTTCATCGCCGCACACGACCAGCGCCCCGACCGGCACTTCGCCCGCATCCCACCCCTGGCGCGCAAGTTCAAGAGCAACGCGCATGTAGTCTTCGTCCGCCATCACATATCCAGCGGGCTCAGCACCCCGTGCCCGCCCTTGTTCAACACATGGGTATACACCATCGTCGTCGCCACATCCTTGTGGCCCAGCAGTTCCTGAATCGTGCGGATGTCCTGCCCGCGCTCGAGAAGATGCGTGGCGAACGAATGCCGCAGCGTATGCGGTGTGGCGGGCTTGGCCAGGCCCGCCGCCTGGACCGCCCGCTTCATCGCACGTTGCAGCAGCTTCTCGTCCAGATGGTGCCGTCGCTCCTCGCCGCTGCGCGGGTCGATCGAATAGCTGCCGGATGGAAAAATATACTGCCAGCCCCACTCCGTCGGCGCGTTCGGATACTTGCGCGCCAGCGCATCCGGCAGATAGACCGACGCCTTGCCAGCCTGCAGATCCCGCTCGAACAGATCGCGCCGCCGCGCCAAATGCGCGAGTAGATCGGCCTTCAGCGATTCGGGCAGCATCGTCACCCTGTCCTTCGCGCCCTTGCCGTCGCGCACCACGATCTCGCCGCGCGCGAATTCCACATCCTTCACCCGCAGCCGGATCACCTCCATCAGGCGCATCCCGGTTCCGTATAGCAGACGCGCCTGCAGACCGTACACGCCTTCCATTTTTCCCAGCACCGCCCGCACCTCATCGCGCGTCAACACCACCGGCAAATGCCGCGGGCGCTTGGCGCGCGTCACCTTGTCCAGCCAGGGCAACTCGACGCCCAGCACCTCGCGGTACAGAAAGATCAGCGCCGACAAGGCCTGGTTCTGCGTCGCCGCAGCCACATTGCCTTCCACCGCCAAGTACGTCAGAAACGCTTCGACTTCCGGCGCCCCCAGGTCGCGCGGATGGCGCTTGCCGTGAAACAGGATGAAACGCCGGATCCATTGCACATATTGCGTCTCCGTGCGAATGCTGTAATGCTTGACCCGGATACGGTCGCGCACCTGATCGAGCAGTTTGGGAGCCGAGGAGGAAGGTGCGTCTGCTGGCGGCATATATCTCCCCATCAATAACAGGAAGTGAAAATAATCAATGAGATCATGAAACCCACGCCGGTTTTATACACCTTGTTTGAGACTATATATACACCTTTCAAGGTGTATATTGCACGTTATGCCTCATGCCGTGCCCGTCTGATCTGCCATCACCGCTCGGGCCAGTGCCTCGCACGTCGGGCAGGTGTCAAACGGCGTCTTGGGTGGCGGTGCGGCCTGCTCCATCGCCAGATAGATGCGCTCCAGCAGCACGGCGGAAAGCACGAAGTCGCCTTTCGCCAACATCACGTCATGCGCGGCGCCGATCATTTCTCTGGTCACGGTCGCCGTCCTACCAGCGACGACTTTTCGTTTCAGGTCGGCAATCGCTTCGAGCGTTTGTTCCGGGTCGCCGCATCCGTCGCCGCCAATGCCAAGCGCCTCATCAATCACAGCCAGCGTGCGTATCGCCTGTTCAAACATGCTCTTGTAGTCAGTCATTTCCGTTCTCCATTTCCACCAGATGCATAACCCGGAAGTCGAGCGGAGGCTCGGCAGCGGCTTCAGTTCCTTGTGGTTTCATCACTCGCCCTCGCTCACTTTTGCGTTATGCCCAATTCAGTGGGCTGTCCACATCCGGCACAATCTCGATGGCAACCTTGAATCCCATCTTTGCACCAAACTCCGTAAGGTCTCTCATATCCGTTTTGGGGTCCATTAGCAGGTCAGCCAATTGCCGGTAAATCAACCCAAGTTTGTATGGCTGCGTATCTTCAAATTTCATGGTTTCTCCTGTGGCATAACATTTCATTCAACCCGGACCGCCGCAAGCGGCGTCCGGTTAATTCATGCGTTAGGCATCTTGTCCGGTCTTCGCTTTCCAGGCTCGTGCAAGGACATTCGCTTGGTACCCCGTCGTAAATTCCCCGCTGTCTGTGAAATGCCACTGCCCAGCAAACTCACGCCGAATCTCGCGCCTAGTCGTTTTCTTCCAAAACAATGCGCCAGTTTCAACATCAACCTCTGCAAAATATTCAAGGTCAAGAGGTGTTTTTCCTTTGGTGCGCGTCAACACAAAATTGCTTAGTTTCATGTCTAACCTTTCATTCAACCGGAGCGCCCTAAGCGTCTTCGGCTTCGTTTTGGGCCATCGTGCGCCCGGTTAATTTCGCGTTATGCACCCAACGGATCCCAGACTTCTTCCCCAAGTTGTGATTCAACTTCATGGCGACAATTAGGGTGATCGTGGATCTTTTTCAAAGCTTCTTTAAGTGCATCACGTTGCGCTTCAATCTGCTTTGCGCAATCAATCAATGCTTGCGCCGCCTGGCCGCGTTCCATCGTTATCTCCTTTGTTTACGTCTCGCATAACACGGCGGTCAACAAGACCGCCCCGCAAGCTCCATTCGTTAGGGATGACTAGCTGTGCAGGTGTGGCGAGGCATTCGCCTTTTCCGGGGGCCACGAAGTACGTTAAGGCCCCCATAAGCTGTGAAGCTCAGAGTACATGGACAGTCAACCATCGACTGGATTCCACCGAAAGGAACGACCATGAAACCGAACTATCTCGCAGCGGTGCTCGGCATCGCAGTAGCGATGGTTAACATGCCTTCATATGCAGACGATCATGGCAAGGAGGCACGTCGCAATGATCAGATTGCCTCGGGCATGCACGCCATCCCCGTTGCCGCGGCGGTTGGGCAGCCTGGCCATGGCTGGCGCTACTTTACCGATGCACGCGAAGGCAGAGCAGTCGTGATCAGCCCGAGCGGAGACTATTTCTACAGTCAGGGGCAAGGTCTCACCCGCGTGTTCAAGGCAGGCAGGGCCACTCGAGCACTTTATCGAGCGGACAGCGATCGGCGACGCCGATTGCCTGCCGCTCATGTCGAACGCCGAACTCGAACATCGAGCGCTCGATATGGCATTCAGTGCCTGTTTCCAGACAATTGCTTTCCACCCCGGGGACTTTTGTCAGTGGGTGCTGAGGCTCGCGTTTTAGCCTCACGCACTGGGTGACGGAACTCGCGGCCTGTCAGGCTGACGCGTAGTAGAAGCGGTTCATGCCGCTACTCTCCCCAGCGGGCTGCGCTTGTAGTCCTTGTCTGATAAGTCGATCTCCTCACTTTACCCACGTTGAAGAAAGTTAAAATCTTTTCGAGCGGCGAACGGCCACCTCGTATGTAGCGCAAGGCTCGTCGCTCAACCCGGGCTCGCAGACGCGGCCGGTAACCCTTTATTCCACTGCGTAGCTGTCCGGCGTGAGCGGGAGCGAACAAACCAGGCGAGAACACGATGAAAGAAACGAGGAAACCTATTCTTGTGACCGGTTCGCACCGATCTGGAACGACCTGGGCCGGCAAAAACCTGGCGCTGGCGCCCAACACGGGCTACATCCACGAACCCTTCAACATCGACATCCATCTGGGCGTCGTCGGCAAGCCGTTCCGCCACTGGTTCCAGTACATTTCCGACGAAAATTTTCAGGGCCAATATAAAGACGCGATCGACAGGGTCATCGGTTATCGGTATCCGCTGCTCGACAACCTCGCGAGAAACAGGACGCTGCAGGGCGCGAAACGTATCTGGAAGGACCAGAAGCACACCCTGCTTCACAAGATGCGAAGCGACACGCCGATCGTCAAGGACCCGATCGCGTTCTTTTCCGCGGACTGGCTGGGCCGGACGTACAACATGAACGTGATGGTCATGATCAGGCATCCGGCCGCGTTCTGCTCGAGCCTCAAGATCAAGACGTGGGCGTTCAACTTCAACAATTTCCTGGCCCAGCCGCTCCTGATGGAGCGATACCTGAGCCCGTTCGAAGACGAGATCCGCGCCTACGCGCAAGAAGAAAAAGACATCATCGACCAGGGGATTTTGCTCTGGAACTGCATACACCACACGGTCAGCGTCTATCAGCGCGAGCACCCGGAGTGGGTGTTCGCGCGGCACGAGGATCTGTCCAGCGACCCGGAGGGGTACTTCGAATCGATCTTCCGGAAATTCGAGCTCGATTTCACCCCCGAGGTGAAGGCAGCGATCGCCCAGAATTCCGGCTCGCACAACCCGGCCGAGCAGCAGGCCGACGACGAATTCAAGCGCGACAGCAAGAAGAACATCACCAACTGGAAGACGCGCCTCAGCGCTGAAGAAATCGCGCACATCCGCGACAAGACCCGCGCGATTTCAGGCACGTTCTACGGCGACCACGAATGGTAGCCTGACCGCGGGCGCCGCCCTTCCGCATGCGGGATCGGCGAAGCCACGCGCCTGTGCGTCATTGAGGTCGGAGCAGCGGCGCGGCGCGTAGGCGCCCGGCCGACGCCGTACGCCGGCCGGCGAACGCCATCGCCGCGTCAAATTCGACAGGGTTTATGATCGCTGCTCGAATCCCTGCCGGAGAGACGCATGCCCAAACCCGTCATCAACCTCGCCGACATCGTTCTCGAGCCGCGGCCTCCCATGTTTGCGCCGTCGGGGGAAACCGCGGAGCGCTTTGAAGCCAAAATGGGGTTCATCGGGCCCCGCATCGGCGCGCAGAAACTGGGCTACAACGTGACCGCCGTGCCGCCCGGCAAGTCCGCGTTTCCCCCTCACAACCATCACGCAAACGAAGAGATGTTCTTCATCCTGCAGGGCACCGGCGAACTGCGGGTGGGTCAGGATGCCTATCCGCTTCGCGTCGGCGACGTGATCGCGTGCCCTCCCGGCGGCAAGGACACCGCACATCAGATTTTCAATTCCGGCACGGAGGAGTTGCGGTATCTCGCGGTGAGCACCAAACTGTCGCCGGAACTCGTCGAATATCCGAACTCGGGAAAGTTCGGGGTTCTCGCCGAGCTTCCCCCAGGCGCCGACGGCCGACCGCAACGCTTCATGTTCGTCGGGCGCGAGAGTCAGTCGCTCGACTACTGGGAAGGCGAATGAGGGAGACTGATTCACCGATTCATCAAAACCAAACCACAGGGAGACAACATGAAAAAACAGCTCGTCAGCATTTCTCCGTTTCAAACCGCCAAGGTGATGGCCGTTCTTTACCTGGTCCTGTCGCTGCCCATCGTGCTTCTGATGGCCGTCTCGTTCTCGTTCGCGCCCGGGCCGAAGCCGCCGATCACGGGCATGCTGATCTTCATGCCCATCTTTTACATGGTGTTCGGCTTCGTCTTCACGGTCATCGGCGCCTGGGTCTACAACCTGGTGGCCCGATGGGTCGGCGGGATCGAGTTCACCACGTCGGAAAGTTGAAGCCGTCGTAAGCGCGAAACCGCAGAAGGAAAACGGATGAAGCCTCGGATCAGCCTGGTTACGCTCGGCGTCGATGACCTGGACACAGCGCTGCGCTTTTATCGCGACGGCCTGGGCCTCGCGACGCAGGGCATCGTCGGCGCGGAATTCGAGGATGGTGCCGCAGCCTTCTTCGACCTGGAGGGCGGCCTCAAGCTCGCGCTCTATCCGCGCAAGAGTCTTGCCAGGGACGCGCAGCTTCCCGCGGAGACGCGCGCGTCCCCGGCTTTCAGCCTCGGCCACAACGTGGCGTCGATTGCCGGCGTCGATCGCGTCATGGAACAGGCCCGACAGGCCGGGGCCGCCATCGTCAAGCCGGCCGAGAAGACGTTCTGGGGCGGCTACGCAGGCTATTTCCAGGACCCCGATGGTCACCTGTGGGAAGTCGCCTGGAATCCGCAATGGCCGCTGCCCGACTGAGTCGACGACCACCCACGCCTTGAGCCGCGCACACGCATCATCACCCTGACGTCGTTCGCCGCCCTGCATTCGCGGGCTGAACCGCGCCACCCGGCGGGCTCGCCGGCCCCGGCATCCCGTGGGCATGCTTGCCAACGAACAAACATCACCTACGCTTTCAAAATGCGCCTGCTGCCCAGCACGCTCAGCCAGCCTGCAACCGTTTTTTCCCTCGAACGAAGGAGCTGATATGACGATTCGTCCCTGGATGTTCATGGTTGCATCGAGTCTCGCACCGTATGCGGCTTCTGCCGGCATGGTGGTGCCGATGCACAGCGTCGACGACAAAGGGGTGGAAGCCGTAGTCGGCTGGATCGCCGTTTCGGAGTCGCCCTACGGCGTGGTGTTCACGCCCGACCTCAAGGGTCTGACGCCCGGCCTGCACGGCTTTCACGTGCACCAGAATCCCGATTGCGGGCCGAAGGAAAAAGACGGCAAGCCGGTCGCTGCGCTCGCGGCGGGCGGACACTTCGACCCCGGCAAAACCGGCCGCCACGATACCCCTTGGGGCGACGGCCATCTCGGCGACCTGCCGCCGCTTTACGTCAACGCCAACGGCAACGCAACGGAACAGGTTCTCGCCCCGCGCCTGAAAATGTCCGACCTGAAGCACCGTTCGCTGATGATCCATGCGGGCGGCGACAACTTTTCCGACTATCCCGCGCCGGTCGGCGGCGGCGGCGCCCGCATCGTGTGCGGCGTCACGCCGTGACGTCCCGATGGACATCCGCGTGAAACGGGCCTACGAAGCGCCGTCCGACGAAGACGGCATGCGCGTGCTGGTCGACCGCCTGTGGCCGCGCGGACTCACCCGGGAAAAAGCGCACGTCGATCTGTGGCTCAAGGAACTCGCCCCCAGCACGGAGCTTCGCAAATGGTTCAACCACGAACCCGACAAATGGGAGACGTTCAAGCAGCGCTACCTGCAGGAACTGGAGCGGCAGCCCGAGGCGATGGCTCATGCGATCGCGACGATGGGAAGGGGCCGCGTGACGCTCCTGTCGGCGGCGAAGGATGAGCGTTTCAACAACGCCGTTGCGCTGCGCGAGTTCATTCTCGCTCGCAGGCGCATGCATTGACGCAGACCCCGCCGGCGAATTCCAGCACACTCGCATCGCCCTTTGCAGAGCCACACACGCGCCGCCTGGCGTCCCGACATCTGCGACACCCCGTCCGCCGCCTGTCATGTTCGGGCGTTAAGCTGCGACTGCGATGGCCGGTCGCGTCGACGACGCAAAGTGGAACACCCGGCATTCCGATCCGTTCAATTCATCTGACCCCGGCACACGCATGACTCCCACGCCTCCCGCACCCCTGCCCGACCTTCCGGAGGAACTCTCCGCCCTGGGCGACCTGGCGCTCGACCTGCGCTGGTCGTGGAGCCACGCGACCGACGTGCTGTGGGAACGGATCGATCCCATGCTCTGGGCCCAGACCCACAACCCGTGGCTGATCCTGCAGAACACGTCGAGCGAGCGGTTGCGTGAGCTCGCGGCGGACGAGACGTTCATCGCCCACTTGGGGGAGCTGTCGGCGGCGCACCGGGAGATCCTCGCGAGTCCGGCATGGTTCCGGACCGCGTATCCGCAGTCGCCGCTCCGCAACGTCGCCTATTTCAGCATGGAGTTCGGCCTGTCCGAATCGCTGCCGATCTACTCGGGCGGCCTCGGCATCCTCGCGGGCGACTTTCTCAAGACCGCCAGCGACCTGGGGGTGCCGGTCATCGGCATCGGGCTGCTTTGGCAACAAGGCTATTTTCGCCAGAGCCTCGACGAGCACGGCAACCAGGCGGAATTCTTTCCCCACAACGACCCGGCGCAGCTGCCGGTGCAGCCGGTCCACGACGACAAGGGCGGACGCCTGCGCATCGAGCTGCCTTTTCCCGGCCGCATGCTGATCCTGCGTGCCTGGCAGGTGAGGGTGGGCCGGGTCGCCCTTTATCTCCTGGACAGCAACGATCCCCTCAACACGCCGGCCGACCGCGGCATCACCGCAGAACTCTACGGCGGCGGCTCCGAGACGCGCCTGCTGCAGGAGATCTGCCTCGGCTTCGGCGGCTGGCTGCTGCTGCGCCGGCTCGGCATCCACCCCGAAGTGTGCCACCTCAACGAGGGGCACGCGGCGTTCGTCGTCCTCGCCCGCGCCTGGAGCCACATGCGCGAGCACGGCAGCGACTTCCACTGTGCGCTCAACGAGACGCGTGCGGGCAACGTCTTCACCACGCACACGCCGGTGGCCGCGGGATTCGATCGCTTCACCCCCGCCCTGCTCGCCCGCTACGCGGACTGGGGCAAGCAGACCTTCGGCCTGGACGCGCACGGGATGCTCGCCCTCGGCCGGGAAAACCCGGACGACGACAGCGAGCCGTTCAACATGGCGTATCTCGCCATGCGCGGCAGCATCCTGGTCAACGCCGTCAGCCAGCTGCACGGTACCGTCAGCCGCCGCATTTTCCAGCCGCTGTTCCCGCGCTGGCCGCAACAGGATGTGCCGATCGCGCACATCACCAACGGCGTCCACATGCCGTCTTGGGACTCCGCCGAAGCCGACCGCATGTGGACCGAGGCCTGCGGCAAGGCGCGCTGGCTGGGTGAGCTGGAGCATCAGGAAGAACAGATCCGCGACGTGCCGGACCAGTCCCTGTGGGATCTGCGCGCCAACGCGCGGCAGCGCCTCATCGCTTTCGTCCGCGAACGTCTTCAGCGCCAGCTCGCCACCGTCAATGCGCCGGATGCGGTTCTGCTGCATGCGCGCAACGCACTCGATCCCAACGCGCTCACGCTCGGCTTCGCCCGTCGCTTCGCGACGTACAAGCGCCCGAACATGCTGCTGGCCGATCCGGAACGGCTGATCCGCATCCTTCTCGATCCGCTCCATCCGGTGCAGCTCGTCATCTCGGGCAAGGCGCATCCGCAGGACCACGCTGGCAAGGCGATGATCCGGCAGTGGAACGATTTCATCGGCAGCCGGCCGGAACTGACGGGACGCGTGGTGTTCGTGGCCGATTACGACATGATGATCGCCGAGCAGATGGTGCAAGGCGTCGATCTGTGGATCAACACGCCGCGCCGCCCGTGGGAGGCCTGCGGCACCAGCGGCATGAAAATCCTGGTCAACGGCGGGCTCAATCTGTCTGAGCTCGATGGCTGGTGGGCGGGCGCCTACGCACCGGACTTCGGCTGGGCGCTCGGCGACGGCAAGGAACACGACAGCGATCCCGCATGGGACGCGGCCGAGGCGTCGGAACTCTACCGCCTGCTGGAGCAGGAGGTGATTCCCCTTTTCTACCACGATCGCGACGCCCAGGGCTGCCCGCGCGGCTGGGTGGCGAAGATGCGCTCAAGCATGAGTGCGCTCACGCCGCGTTTCAGCAGCAACCGGATGCTGCGCGACTACGTGGCGCAGCTCTATCTTCCCGCCGCCGAACTTCGCGCGGCGCGTCAGGAGCGGCAGACGGGCCGGCGCCTGTGCGACTGGCAGGAAGCCCTCGCGCGTCACTGGGAGCGCATCCATTTCGGCGAGTTGCGGATCGAGGGCGACACCGGCACCTGGCATTTCAGCGTCCCGGTCTATCTCGACGATCTCGATCCGGATTTCGTGGCTGTCGAAATGTACGCCTCGCCGCCGGACGGAGGCCACGCCGAAATCCACCGGATGCAGCGCGACGATCCGCTCAGCGGCGCGGTCAACAGTTTCACCTATCGCATCAGCATCCCGGCCGGCCGGCCGGCGAGCGACTACACGCCGCGCATCGTTCCGTCCCTCGAAGGCGCCCGGGTGCCCGCCGAGGCGGCGCAGATCCTCTGGTATCGCTGATGCCGCTCAACAAAACGGAGGACATGGAGAAAGGCAATGAATGAAGTCGGAAGCGCGGCGGCCCCGCTGGCCTCCACGGAGCTCGATCGCATCGACGCGTGGTGGCGCGCCGCCAACTACCTGTCCGTGGGACAGATCTATCTGCTGGACAACCCGCTGCTGACAGCGCCGCTGCAGCGCGCGCACATCAAGCCGCGCCTGCTCGGCCACTGGGGCACCACGCCGGGATTGAACTTCGTCTACGTGCACATGAACCGCGCGATCCGGCGACACGATCTCGACATGTTCTTCATCGCCGGCCCCGGCCATGGCGGGCCTGCCGTCGTCGCGAATACCTGGCTCGAGGGCAGCTACAGCGAGCTGTATCACGACGTTTCTCAGGACGAGGAAGGCATGCGGCGGCTGTTCCGGCAGTTCTCGTTCCCCGGCGGCATCCCCAGCCACGCCGCACCGGAGACGCCAGGATCGATCAACGAGGGCGGCGAGCTCGGATATTCGCTGTTCCATGCCTACGGCACCGTGTTCGACAACCCCGATCTCATCGCCTGCTGCGTCATCGGCGACGGCGAGGCGGAGACCGGACCACTCGCCACGTCGTGGCATTCCAACAAGTTTCTCAATCCGCGCACCGACGGCGCGGTGCTGCCGATCCTGCATCTCAACGGCTACAAGATCGCCAGTCCGACCGTGCTGGCGCGGATCCCGACGGCCGAGCTCGAGAGCCTGCTGAAAGGCTACGGCTACCGTCCCCGCTTCGTCGAAGGCCACGACCCCGCGGCGATGCATCAGCAGATGGCGGCGACGGTCGACACGGTGATCGGCGAGATACGCGAGATCCAGCGCGAGGCGCGCGAAGGCGGCGGCATGGCCCGGCCCCTGTGGCCGATGATCGTTCTGCGGTCGCCCAAGGGCTGGACCGGGCCCAAGGAGGTCGACGGCAAACGGACCGAGGATTACTGGCGCTCGCATCAGGTGCCGTTCGGCGAGATGGACAAGCCGGAACACGTGCAGTTGCTCGAGAGCTGGCTGCGCAGCTACCGGCCGCAGGAACTCTTCGATGCCGACGGCCGCCTCGATCCCGATCTCGCCGGGCTTGCCCCGCGCGGCGACCGGCGCATGGGCATGAACCCGCATGCCAACGGCGGCCGGCTGCTGCACGACCTGCGAATGCCCGACTTCCAGACGTACAAGGTGGACGTCCCCGCGCCGGGCACCGGCGTCGCCGAGTCGACACGCACGATGGGACGCTTCCTGCGCGACGTCATGCGGCAGAACCCCGACAACTTCCGCGTGTTCGGCCCCGACGAAACCGCGTCCAACCGGCTGGATGCGCTGCTCGAGGTCACGAACCGCGCCTGGATGGCGGAACGCTGCGACTTCGACGACCACCTCTCGCCCGATGGCCGGGTGGAGGTCACGAACCGCGCCTGGATGGCGGAACGCTGCGACTTCGACGACCACCTCTCGCCCGATGGCCGGGTGATGGAAATCCTCTCCGAACACGCCTGCCAGGGCTGGCTCGAAGGCTACCTGCTCACCGGCCGCCACGGCCTGTTCTCCTGCTACGAAGCCTTCATCCACATCGTCGATTCGATGTTCAACCAGCACGCGAAGTGGCTCAAGGTCTGTCGCGGCATCCCCTGGCGCCGCCCGATCGCCTCGCTCAACATCCTGCTCACCTCGCATGTCTGGCGCCAGGACCACAACGGTTTCTCGCACCAGGATCCCGGCTTCATCGACCACGTCGTCAACAAGAAAGCCGACATCATCCGCGTCTACCTGCCGCCCGACGCCAACACGCTGCTCTGTGTCACCGACCGCTGCCTGAGAAGCCGCGACCTCGTGAACGTCATCGTCGCCGGCAAACAGCCGGAACTGCAATGGCTCGACATGGACGCCGCGATCAAGCACACGAGCGCCGGCATCGGCTTGTGGGAGTGGGCCTGCAACGACCAGGACGGCGAACCCGACGTGGTCATGGCGGCCGCCGGCGACGTGCCGACCCTGGAAGCCCTCGCGGCGATCGACCTCCTGCGCGGTCTCGCGCCGGATCTGAAGATCCGCTTCATCAACGTCGTCGACCTGATGACCCTGCAGCCGCACGAGGAACATCCGCACGGCCTGCCCGACCGCGATTTCGATACGCTGTTCACCGTCGACAAGCCCATTATCTTCGCCTATCACGGCTACCCCTGGCTGATCCACCGCCTCACCTATCGCCGCACCAACCATGGCAACCTCCACGTGCGCGGCTACAAGGAGGAAGGCACGACCACGACGCCGTTCGACATGGTGGTGCTCAACATGCTCGACCGTTTCCACCTCGTGATGGACGTCGCCAGCCGCGTCCCTGCGTTGCGGGCGCAGGCGGCGCACATCGAGCAGCGCATGCGCGACAAGCTGTGCGAGCACACCCAGTACATTCTTCGCCACGGCGAGGACATGCCCGAGATACGCGAGTGGACATGGTCGCGGTAAGCCGAAGCGTTCTCGCCCTCAACAGCGGCTCGTCCAGCCTCAAGGCCAGTCTGTTCCGTGCCGACGGAACCCGTCGCAATCTCGTCTATGCCCACATCGGGGAGGGTTTTCCGCACGACCACGCGGACGCTTTCGACGCCCTGATGAATGACCTGGGCGGCGAAACGCCGGATGCGATCGGCCACCGCATCGTTCACGGCGGCGAGACCGACGACGCGGCGCGCCTGCTCGACGACGCCGAGATCGAACGGCTGCGCGGCATCGTTCCGCTCGCGCCCCTCCACCTGCCCGGCAATCTGCTCGGCGTCGATTTGTGCCGGGCGCATTTCGACGTGCCGCAGGTCGCGTGCTTCGATACCGCGTTTCACCGCAGCCTGCCCGAGCGCGCGCGGCGCCTGCCGATTCCGGACGAACTCGGGATGCGGCGCTACGGCTTCCACGGACTCAATTACGCCCACGTCGCTTCGCAATTGCCGTCGTGGCTCGGCGAGGACGCGGCGCAGGGCCGCGTCGTCGTCGCGCACCTCGGCTCGGGCGCGAGCCTGTGCCTGCTGGAGGGCCTGCAATCCGTGGACACCACGATGGGCTATTCGCCCGCAGGCGGGATTCCGATGGGCACGCGCAGCGGCGATCTCGATCCCGGCGCGATGCTGGAACTGGCCGGGCGCTACGACGGGGAGGCCTTGCGCGACCTGGTCTATCACCGCATGGGGCTGCTGGCGCTTTCAGGCGGAGAAAGCAGCGAAATGCGCGCGCTGCTCGAAAGCCCCACCCCCGCCGCGCGATTTGCCGTCGACTATTTCTGCGCGGGCGTGCGCGCCGCCATCGGCGCGTTCGCGGCAAAGGCCGGCGGCATCGATGCACTGGTGTTCAGCGGCGGCATCGGCGAGCATGCGCCGCAGGTGCTCAGCGCCGTGTGCGAGCCGCTCGGCTTCCTGGGCTTCCGCCTCGATGCCGCGGCCAATCTGGCCGGGCAGACCCGCCTGCACGCGTCCGGCGCCAAGCCCGTGTTGCGCATCGCCGCCGACGAGGAGGCGGTCATCCGCGACCTGGTCGGCGCCGTCACCGGCCGCGCGCCGCAGGCGGCCGGCCACGGTCAATAACGCCGCAATCCGCGTTTACAATCCGCGCATGGATCCCCGACACGGCATCCGCATCCTCTTCGCGTTCCCGCTGAAGCGTGCGCCGGAACGTCCGCCTGCGCACGCAGCGCCGGCGCACCGGATTCCTGCCGGCCCATGAAGCCGATTTCCATCCCCCGGCGCCTGCTGCTTGGCTACCTGATGGTGGCCGTGCTGCCGCTGACGGGACTGGCCGCCTTTTATCTCGCTGCCTTCGACGCATCGCTGCACGACACCGTGCTGTCGAACGTGAACGCGATCGCGGACAAGAAGGCCGATCAGATCGAACGCTACATGGCGGAAAGGACGGCCGACGCCCGCATGCTCGGCCAGCGCAACCTTATCCGCGACCAGCTCGCATCGCTCGAGCGCGCGTATCGCACGACCGGATTGCGTTCTCCTGCCTACGCGCTCAGCGCGCTCCCGCTGCGCAACGACCTGAACATTTCGTACGAGGCGGGAAACTTCTACAACTTCCTGCTGATGGACACGGCCGGCGACGTGATTTTCTCGTTGCGCGACGAACCGGTGCTCGGCAGCAACCTTCGATCCGGGCCCCATCGCAACACCGAACTGGCGCAGGGCTTCGGCCTGACGCTGCAAAGCCTGCAGACGCGCCTCTCGGGATTCGCGCAATTCGCGCCGTCGAAGCGGCCCACCGCGTTTCTCACGACCCCCGTTCTGGATCACGGCGTACCGATCGGCGTGCTGGCGCTCGAACTCGACGTGCGCAAGCTCGAGTCGGTCACGGCCGATCGCACCGGCCTGGGTCGCACGGGCGAGACGGTGCTCGCGCAACGAGACGGCGACACCGCGTTCTATACGGGCCCGCTGCGGCACATCGGGGACGCGGCCTACCGCTACCAGTTGCCGCTTGCCGAGGCCGCCCATCCGATGCAGGCGGCGCTCGCCGGCGAGCGCGGAGACGGCATGGTGCGCGACTACACCGGAATCGAATGCGTGGCCGCATGGCGCTACCTGCCTTCTCTGAGGTGGGGCATGGTCGTGAAGATCGACAGCGCGGAAGCGCTCGCGCCGGTCGCGCGCCTGCGTCATTTCACCTATCTCGCGCTGCTGCTGTTCCTGGTGCTCTCCGGTCTCGTCGCGTATCTGATGGGCCGCAGCCTGTCCCGCCCCATCCGGAACATCACGCGCGTGGCCGACCGCATCGCCGCCGGCGACCTGTCGCAGCGCGTGCCGCCGGAAAGCATCGCGGAGCTGGGCCGCCTGGCCCACGCCTTCAATCACATGACCGACGCGCTGGCCGACGCCCGTGGCACGCTGGAAGCGCAGGTCGAAATGCGCTCGCAGGAGCTGCGCAAGATCTCGACGCTGCAGGGTGCGATTCTCGAGCATGCCGGCGCGCTGATCGTGGTCCTCGACCGCGAAGGGCGCATCCGCCAGTTCAACCGGGCCTGCGAGGAATTGACGGGTTATTCGTTCGCCGACGTCGAGGGCCGCTTCGTCTGGGACTTCCTGCTGCCGCCGGAAGAGCGCGACGCGGTGCGCGAGGAAGCGTTCGACACCCTCGCCCGCACGCGGCGATCCCTGCGCGGCACCTACACGAACCACTGGGTCGCGCGCGACGGGACGCGACGACTCATCGAGTGGTCGAACACGCTGCTTCCAGACGAGCGCGGCGAGACCGAGTTCATGGTCTGCATCGGCACCGACATCACGGAACAAAAGCTCGCCGAGGCGGCGCTCAGGGAAAGCGCGCAGCGGCTCAACGAAGCGCAGCGCATCGCGCAGATCGGAAGCTGGGATTTCGACGTCGCGAGCGGCCGGCTCACCTGGTCGGACGAAACCTACCGGCTGTTCGAAGTCGACAGGGCCGACTTCGGCACATCCTATGAAGCGTTCATGGACCGGATCCACCCCGAAGACCGCGAGCGCGTCGCCCGGGCGTACGCCGACTCGCTGACGAACCACGAGCCTTACGAGTTCAGCCACCGGATCTGCACGCCGGACGGCCGCATCAAGTGGGTCAACGAGCGTTGCGAAATGCATTTCGACGAAGCGGGCAATGCGATCCGATCGACCGGCACCGTACAGGACATCACGGAACGCAAGCAGGCCGAGGCGCAGATCAGCCAGCTCGCCTATCACGACGCGCTCACCGGCCTCAACAACCGCTTCAGCCTGCAAAGCCAGCTCGATCAGGCGCTTTCGATGGTGCACCGCGAGAAGCGCGCGCTGGCCGTGATCTTTCTGGACCTGGATCGCTTCAAGACCATCAACGACACCCTCGGCCACACGGTGGGCGACGCGCTGCTGAAGGAGGTGGCGCTTCGGCTGCGCGACAGCGTGCGCGAAAGCGACATCGTCGCCCGCCTCGGCGGCGACGAGTTCGTGGTCGCCCTCACCGAGGTGGAAGACGCCGCCACGGCCGCGCGCATCGCCGACAACCTGCTGCACACCCTCGCGCTGCCCTACGTGATCGGCGAGGAGGAACTGCATTCCAGCGCGAGCATCGGCGTCGCCTTCTATCCGAACGACGGCGGGAATGGCGAAACGCTGATGAAAAACGCCGACGCCGCGATGTACCACGCGAAATCGCTGGGCCGCAACAACGTCCAGTTCTTCACCGCCGAGATGAACCGGACCGCGATGAAGCGGCTGACGATGGATCACGACCTGCGGGTGGCCGTGGAAACCCGGCAGTTCGTTTTGCACTACCAGCCGCAGTTCGACAGCGCGACCGGACGCATCGTGGGATTCGAGGCGCTGGCGCGCTGGCATCATCCGCGGCTGGGCCTCGTCCCGCCTGCCGAATTCATTCCCATCGCCGAAGAAACCGGACTGATCCTGCGGCTGGGCGAATGGGTTCTGGACGAGGCCTGCCGTCAGCTCCGGGCGTGGCGGGACGCGGGCCTCTCGGGTTTCACGATCGGCGTGAACCTGTCGGCGCATCAACTGCACTCCCCGCTGCTGCTCGGCCACGTCACCCGGGCTCTCAAACGGCACGGCCTCGAAGGCAGCGACCTGGAGCTCGAGATCACCGAATCGGTGGCGATGCACGATCCGGACTCGAGCATCAGCCGGCTCAAGGCGCTGCGCGATCTGGGCGTGCGGCTGTCGATCGACGATTTCGGCACGGGCTACTCGTCACTGAGCTATCTCAAGCTGCTGCCGATCCACACGCTGAAGCTCGACCGCTCCTTCGTACGCGACATCGAGACCGACAACAACGACGTCGCCATCTGCACCGCCACCATCGCGCTGGCGCACAATCTCGGCCTGGTCGTGATCGCCGAGGGCGTGGAGACGGATGCGCAGCGCGATCTGCTTGCCTCGCACCGCTGCGACTTCATGCAGGGTTATCTGTTCAGCAAGCCCTTGCCGGCGGCGGCGGCCCTGGCCTTCATCCGGGGACGGCGGGCCGCGTGAGCGGACCGCCGGCGCGGCTTCTATCATTCACAGGCAGCCCGGTTTCCCGGCCCTCGACCCACGTGGAGCAACAGCCGCATGCCCGTCCACAATGCCGACATCGCCGCCCGCTTCGACGAGATCGCCGATCGCCTCGAAATCCAGGGTGCCAACCCTTTCCGCATCCGCGCCTATCGCAACGCCGCGCGCACGCTGGGCGAACTGCCGCAGGACGCCGGTGCGCTGCTCGCGAAAGGCGACGATCTGACGCGGCTTCCCGGCATCGGCGAGGACCTCGCCGCCAAGGTCCGCGAAATCGTCGAGACCGGCCACAGCAGCCTGCTCGACCGCCTGCGGCGCGAATTGCCGCCCGCGGTCACCGAACTCCTGCAAATTCCCGGCCTCGGGCCGAAGCGCGTCAAGGCGCTTTACCACGACCTGGAGGTGCAGACGGTCGAGCAGTTGTACCGCGCGGCGCGCGACGGCCGCATCCGTGCCTTGCCCGGCTTCGGCGAAAAGACCGAACGCAACATCCTGCAGGCGGTCGAGGCCCACGTCGGCCACGCGCATCGTTTCAAGCTTGCCGTCGCCGCACGGTACGCCGAATCGCTCGTCGCGTTCCTGAAGGGTGTGCCCGGCGTCGATCAGGTGACGGTAGCCGGCAGCTTCCGCCGCATGCGCGAGACCGTCGGCGATCTCGACATTCTCGTCACGGCGGCGCCAGACAGTCCCGTGATGCAGCATTTCACCGCGTATGACGAAGTGGCCGGCATTCTGTCGGCGGGCAGCACACGCGCCAGCGTCGTCCTCAAAAGCGGTCTGCAGGTCGATCTGCGCGTGGTGGCGCACCAGGCCTACGGCGCCGCGCTGGTCTATTTCACCGGCTCCAAGGCGCACAACATCGCGATCCGCCGCATCGCGCAGAAGCGCGGGCTCAAGGTCAACGAATACGGCGTGTTCCGCGGAACCGCGCGCGTCGCCGGCGAAGACGAGGCCTCGGTCTATGCAAGCGTCGATCTGCCCTGCATCCCGCCCGAACTGCGCGAGGACCGTGGCGAGATCGAGGCGGCGCGTGACGGACGCCTGCCCCGGCTGGTCGAGCTTTCAGACCTGCGCGGCGACCTGCACGCCCACACCAAGGCCACGGACGGGCACGACACGCTGCGCGAGATGGCCCTCGCCGCAAAGGCCGCGGGGCTGCGCTATCTCGCCATCACCGAGCACTCGCGGCGGCTCGCCATGGCGCACGGTCTCGATCCGCTTCGCCTGGCGCGCCAGTGCGACGAGATCGACCGCCTCAACGCCGAACTCGACGGCATCACGCTGTTGAAGGGCATCGAGGTCGACATCCTTGAGGACGGCAGCCTCGATCTGCCGGACGATGTCCTCGGCCGGCTCGACCTGGTGGTGGGCGCGATCCACAGCCGCTTCCACCTCTCGCGCGCCAAGCAGACCGAACGCATCCTGCGCGCGATGGACCGTCCCCACTTCACGCTGCTGGCGCATCCCGGCGGGCGCCTGATCGAGCAGCGCGACCCGTACGACGTCGACATGCTGCGCATCATCCGGCATGCCAAGGCCCGCGGCTGCTTCCTCGAACTCAACGCGCATCCGGATCGCCTGGATCTCCTGGATGTCCACTGCCAGATGGCGAAGGAGGAAGGGGTGCAGGTAAGCGTCAATTCCGACGCCCACAGCCGCTTCGAATTTTCCAACCTGAGGTACGGTGTAGGCCAGGCCCGACGCGGCTGGCTGGAAAAGGACGACGTCCTCAACACCCGTCCGCTGACAGCGCTGCGACGGCTGCTCCGACGCACGATGTGAAGAACGCCGTATCGCGGCGCCCGCGTGCGTCCGCGAGACTTGTCCTGCCTGAAAACTCACCTACAGTGAGGAGGGTTGCGGATTGGCGGGACCGAATCGACGCTCACCGCGCACCTCGATCACTGTTGCTATTGCGAGCGTTCCCATGGAGCCAGGAAAGCGAAACACCCGAATGCTTGTCGCCTTGCTGCTGGGCGCCGCGACGCTGCCCGTCCACGCGGCCGACGGCGACGCCCCCGCCGCGGGGATGTCCTTCAGGGACTACGACGCCAACCACGACGGCTTTCTTTCCCTTGACGAGTTCAAGGCCAAGGGCAAGGACAGCCTGGCTTTCAATGCAGCCGACAGCAACGGGGATGGCCGGGTGGACCGGGGCGAGTTCGACCGGTATCTCGCCCGCAAGGCACGCGACCAGCACGGCGCCGAACCCGACAGGACGCCGCAGGACGGACGGTAGCCGCCCGTGCGCGCGCTGCCAGCCCGCCCGCCGCGCGGGGTTCCGGGTTCCGATTGTCGAAGCGAGGAGAAAGAACGATGCAGCCTTTTGCAAGCAGAGTACGAGGCGTCGTCGCCGTTCCGCTGACAGCGGCGCTCCTGTCGAGCCTGTCGGCGCAGGCAGCGGATACGCCGGACGCGGCTCCGCAAACGGCGAACGAACAGCGCTCGCGCGTCGGCGAATTCGTCGACGATGCCTGGATCACCACCAAGATCAAAGCCTTGCTGCTGAAAGAGGATGCACTGAGCGCGCTGAAGATAGACGTCGACACCAAGGACGGAAAGGTGCGTCTGTCGGGCGAGGTCCGGAAATCCGAGCAGGTCGCGCGAGCCGTGGAAATCGCCAGCAGGGTCAGCGGCGTGAAAAGCGTGCAGGTCGACCTGTTGCTCACCAAGTGAGTGCCGCGTGCCGAACTCGCCCCGGCGGCACGAGTCACCGAAGTACCCGGGCTGGGACGGCGCCCTTTGAACGCCGTTCATTTCGAAAGGAGAAGCGACATGAAACTGGAATTGCGACATTCGATACTCATCGCGGCGTTTGGAGCTTTGGCGCTGGTGGGCTGCCAGAAGAAAGAGAACGCGCCGAATGCCGAAGCGCCGGCTGCGGAAACGCCGCCTCCGGCTGCCGCGCCTGCTGAACCCGCTCCGGCGCCTGCGCCGCCGCCCAGCGCGCCATCCGGAAGCGCCCCGTCGCAGGACTCCGGCACCAGCGGTACGGCCCCGACCCAGTAATGTCGCCGCGCGGGACGGCGCGGGCATCGCCTCGCCCGCCTGCGCCTTCCCGGTTCCGAGCTGAAAACATCGAGGGGGTCGCGACTGCGGTGGCCCCGGAACCGGCGGCTCAACGCGTCAGCACGATCGGGCAATCGAACGCGTCGACCATCTGCTCGAAGCTGGCCTCCTGAAGCAGGCGTTCCCGTTCGCCCAGCACCAGGCAGCTCGCCTGTTCGCGCCGTACCGCCTGCGCGAGGCTGTCCGCGCCGAGATCTCGCAGCCACACGCACCGGGCCTCAGCCCCGCGTTCGCTGAGCGCGGCGCGTGCGATTGCGCACGCCGCCCGCGACGCCTCCTCGTTCTTTCCGTCTACCAGCACGACCAGACCCGCACCATTGCGCCGTGCGAGCGTGACGCCCATGGCGAGGCTGCTCGCGGACGCCGGCAGGGCCTCGAACGGCACCAGCACGGGCCCAGGTGCCGGGCTCGGGAGGCGGATGGTGGCCCGGCTGAATGTCGCGGCACGGCTCGCCCTCTGCTTGCCGAGCACGATCAGATCGAGCGCCTGCACCAGGCTGCGCATCTCGGCCGGCATGCGGCCGCGCGCGACGGTGAACGACCAGCGCAGCCGCTGGTGCGCTGCCGCTGCGACAAGCTGGCGCTGCAGCGCCGTCGCCTGCTGGCGCCAGGTCCGCTCGACGTCGCGCTCCGACAGGGGGCGTCCGGCGCCGGTCAGCAGGCTGAACTCGCGTGCGAACGGCAAGCCGGACAGGCGCTGCACGTCGATGTCCTCGACGAACAGCCCGGCGAGTTCCGCATCGAGTTCCTCGGCCAGGATCGCGGCCGCGGCCAGGGCAGCGGCGCTGCGCGGCGATTCGTCCAGGGCGACCCAGATCCGGAGCGCCGCGGGAGCTTCATGCACGGTCTGGCTCATGCTGCCCTCCGCTCGCGGAATCGGCCTTCCTGGCAAAGCTGCGGCGCAATTCGGCCAGATGCGCGAGCCGCCGGGCGATGCGCTGCGCGAGGCTGCCTTCGACGTCAGGCGTGCCAGCCGGGACGCCGGTCAGCAGTTCGAGGGCCTCGTCCACCGTCTCCACGGCATAGACATGGAAGCGTCCTGCCGCCGCCGCCTCCACCACCTCATGATGCAGCATCAGATGGGCGACATTGGCGGCGGGAATCAGCACGCCCTGCTCCCCTGTGAGGCCGCGCTGGCTGCAGACATCGAAATAGCCTTCGATCTTTTCGTTCACCGCGCCGATCGCCTGCACGCGGCCGAACTGGTCCACCGAGCCCGTCACCGCCAGCGACTGCCGGATCGGCGCGTCCGCCAGCGAGGACAACAGCGCGCACAGCTCGGCCAGCGACGCGCTGTCTCCTTCGACCTGGCCGTAGGTCTGCTCGAACGTGAGGCTCGCCGCCAGCGAAAGCGGCTGTTCGGCGGCGTAACGCGACGCCAGGAACGAGGACAGGATCAGCACGCCCTTGGAGTGGATGGAACCGCCCAGCTTGACCTCGCGCTGGATGTCGATCAGCTCGCCCTCGCCGAGCCGGGTGTTCGCGGTGATGCGCGAAGGCTGGGCAAAGCTGAAGTCGCCGAGCTGGAACACCGACAGGCCGTTGACCTGTCCCACCCGCTCGCCCTCGGTGTCGATATGCAGGATGCCGCGCAGGATGGCCTCGTGCGAGCGCTCGCGCAGGCGGTCGGAGCGGCGGATCTGCGCCGCGATCGCGCGCTCGACGTCGCCGCGCCCCACCGTCTCGCGCCCCGCCTCCGACGCCCAGTAATCCGCCTCGCGCACCAGGTCGGCCAGGCTCTCCATGTGCGTGGAAACCCGCTCCGCGTCCTCCGCGCGCCGTGCGCTGTGCTCGATCACCCGCGCGACGGCGCCGCGGTCGAACGGCCGCAGCTTGTCCCGGCGCACCAGCGTGCCGACGAGGCGCGCGTAGAGCAGGTCGTTGTCAGCGCTGCGCTCGACTTCGTCCTCGAAATCCGCGACGACCTTGAACAGTTCGCCGAACTCGGGATCGTGCTGGGTGAGCAGGTAGTACAACATGCGGTTTCCGATCAGGATCACCTTGGCGTCGAGCGGGATCGGCTCCGGCTCCAGCGACACGGTGCTGACCAGGCTGTACATCTGGCCGAGCGATTCGATGCGTATCTCGTGCGTGGACAGCGCGCGTTTCAGGCCCTCCCAGGAAAACGGCTGCGCCAGCAGCTTGAGCGCGTCGAGCAGCAGGTAGCCGCCGTTGGCCAGATGCAGCGCGCCCGGCTTGATCTGCATGAAGTTGGTGACCAGCGCGCCGAATTGGGCGATGTGCTCGACCCGGCCCATCAGGTTCTGGTACGTGGGATGCTCTTCGTAGACCACCGGCGCGCCTTCGGACCCGTCGCGCCCCACCAGAAGATTGACGCGAAAGCGATTGAGGTCGGATGCCTCGGGCGCGAGGGCAGCGAGGCCGGCCGGCGCTTCCTTGGGCTGGCGGAATTCGTCGATGTTCTCGATGACATTCTGCTGCACCTGGTTCAGGTAGCCGCACACTGCCGGAAACTCCGCATAGTCGCGGCGCAGGTCGTCGATCAGGTGGCCGACGGCGAACAGCACCACCTCTTCGTTGAGCTTGCGCACGCGCTCGATCCGTTCGCGCCGCCACTGCTGGACCTCGCGGATGACTTTCTCCAGCCGCTCCTGCAAGGCAGCGATCGCCTGTTCGATGCGCGTCTTCTCGTCGGCCGGCAGCTTCTCGAACTCCTCCGGATGCATCACCTCGTTGTCCTTGGCCGGCGCGAACGAGAAACCGTTCGGGGTGCGCAGCAGGACGATGCCCTGCTTGTTGGCTTCGTCGCCCACTTCGCCGAAAGCATGGGTCTGGCGCTCGCCGTATTCCTCGTCGATCTGGCCGAGGCGCCGGCGGTATTCCTCGCCCTCGAACACGGCCGGAATCGCGGTCTGAAGCTCGGTCAGCAGTTGCTGCATGTCGGCGTGCAGGCGCGTCCCCGTTCCCGACGGAAGCTGGATGACGCGGGGCTTGTGCGGCTGGGCGAAATTGTGGACGTAGCACCAGTCGGCCGGCTTCGCTTCTTTTCCCGTGCGCCGGTCCAGCAGCTGCCGGATCAGCGTGCGCTTGCCGCTGCCGGGCTGCCCCATGACATAGAGGTTGTAGCCAGGGTGGCGCATGCCGATGCCGAATTGCGCCGCGTCGATCGCCCGCATCTGGCCGATGCTCTCGGTGAGGTCGTCGAGCTCGGCGGTGGTCGTGAACGTGAAGCGGTCGGCATCGCAGGGGCGATAAAGACGGTCGACGGAAAGTGGCTGGGGAGTCGTCATGGTTTCAATTTAGTTACTCTGGAAAGAGAATGTGCGGCGGTCGACTTCTGCGGCGAGTTCATGCAGAGCGGGGGCGAGCTGAACCGGATAGTCGAAAGCTTCAAGACGGCGCAAGGGTTCCGGCAGCCCGGCGAGGCTGGCCGCGGCATGGCTGCGGATGTCCGTCAGCGCTGGCCGCTGCGCCAGGCGGCGTCCGCCGCGCATCACCGGAATCAGCAGCGGCTCGCCCGCCTGCGCATCGCCTTCCAGGGTGACGATATCGCCGACCATGCGGCCGCCCGCATCATTGTGGCGGTACACCTGCTTGCGTCCCGGCCAGGTCGCCTTGCCCTCGGAGCGCTTGCGGCGCGCGCGTCCGGCATATTCCTGCAGTTTGTAGGCGCAATCGAGGTAAGGCAGGTCGCTCGACGTGTCCATGTGGGTGCCGACGCCGAATCCGTCCACCGGCGCGCCGGCGGCCAGCATGTCGCGCAGCGCGAACTCGTCGAGATCGCCACTGGCGAAGATGATGACCTGGCCGAGCCCGCCGGCATCGAGGATGCGGCGGACCTTGCGGGCGTGCTCGGCGAGATCGCCGGAATCGATGCGCACGCCCTTGATGCGGATCCCTGCGCGCTTCAAGCGGGGCGCCAGCGCCACCACCTTGTGCGCCGCCGCCTCGGTATCCCAGGTATCGATCAGCAGCACCACGTTGTCGGGTTGCGCATGGGCGAAATGCTCGAAGGCCAGCGCCTCGTCGTCGTGCGCCTGAATGAACGAATGCGCCATGGTGCCGAACAGCGGAATGCCGAACCGCTCGCCGGCCAGCACCGTCGAGGTGCCGGAAAAGCCGGCGAGGAAGCTCGCGCGGGCCGCCAGGAGCCCCGCCTCCGCTCCGTGGGCGCGGCGCAGGCCGAAATCCACCAGCAGCCGGTCCGGCGCCATCAGCACCGAACGCGCGGCCTTCGAGGCGATCAGGGTTTCGAAGTGCAGCAGGTTGATCAGCCGCGTCTCCGCAAGTTGCGCCTGCGCGATCGGCGCGGTCACGCGAAGGATCGGTTCGTTGGGAAAAAACACCGTGCCTTCCGGCATGGCATGCACGTCGCCGGTAAAGCGCAACGTCTCCAGCGAGGCGAGGAAATCCGCGCTGAAGCGTCGGGTCGAGGCGAGCCACTCCAGTTCCCGGGCCGTGAAGCGCAGCTGTTCAAGAGACTCCAGCGCCTGTTCCAGCCCCGCCGCCAGGAGGAAACCGCGCCCGGGCCGCAGCCTGCGCACAAAGAACTCGAACACGGCGGTCTCCGCCATGCCGGCGTCGTGATAGGCCTGCAGCATGGTGAGCTGATAAAGGTCGGTAAGCAGGACGCTCGCCGCAGGGGTCATTCGGCCATACCGTCCAGCACGATGCGCCGCGCGCCGAGATCCGCCATTTCTTGCTCGGCGCGTTGCCCGTCGCCGGCCCGGACCTCCACCGCACGGATCGCGTCCGCCAGCACGAACACTTCGTAGCCGAGCCTGCGCGCGTCCCGCACCGTATTGAGCACGCAGTAGTCCGTCGCCAGACCACCGATGAAGATGCGGCGTATCGCGGCAGCGCGCAGGTCCTCGTCCAGGTCGGTTCCCTCGAAGCTGGAATAGGCCTCCCGATCCGGCCGCGTCGCCTTGGAGATCACCGTGGTGCCGGGCGGCAGCGCGAGCGCCGTCGAAAACGCCGCGCCGCGCGTGCCTGCCACGCAGTGCTCCGGCCACGGCCCGCCCTGCGCGTGAAACGAGCAATGGCCTTGGGGATGCCAGTCGCGCGTCGCATAGACCGACAGGCCGCGCGCCACGAACGCGTTGATATAGCGATTGAGTACGGGAATCACCTCGTCTCCGCCCGTCACGGCCAGGCGGCCTCCGGAGAGGAAATCGTTCTGGATGTCCGTCACCAGCAACACGTCGCCCGGCCCGGCTTGCCAGCGTTCCAGGTCGCGCGGTTCCGTGGCTGGACCCATGTCAGCCTCCTCTCAGGCTCGATGCAGGCGCGCGCGGGCCGAACCTGGTCCGCGTCAGTGAAGCTCCTCGTCCTGGTCGTGATGGAACACGATTTCCCCCAGTTCGACCCCGATCGGCTCACCCACCGGCTTTTCCTGGGTGTCGACCGCCTGGAACATCCATCGTCCGTCCGACAGCCAGCAATAGCCAAACTGGTCCTTGTAAAGACACTCCCTCGGTTCCATGGTTTGTCCCGCCTTTCTCCAAGCGTGGTTATTCCAGTCTGGCATATTATTGAATTGACGCCAGCGCACTGAGGACACCCCTCGATGACCGGAGACGCGCTTTGCCTGTTCGCACTTGATGCCACCCGTCCCTACGGCGAGCGGGTGGCCGCGGCGCTGGGATTGACGCTCGCCCGCCACGAGGAACGCGAATTCGAAGATGGCGAGCACAAGGCGCGGCCGCTGGAAAGCGTGCGTGGCCGCGACGTGTACGTGATTCATTCGCTGCATGGCGAACCGGGCATGAGCGCCAACGACAAACTGGTGCGCCTGCTGTTCTTCATCGGCGCCCTGAAGGACGCCTCGGCCGCCCGGGTCACCGCCATCTGCCCCTATCTCGCCTACTCCCGCAAGGACCGCCGCACCAAGCCACGCGACCCCGTCGGCACCCGCTACGTCGCCCAGCTGTTCGAAGCGGTCGGCACGAACCGGGTGCTGACGCTGGACGTGCACAACCTCGCTGCCTACCAGAACGCCTTCCGCATCCCGGCCGAGCATCTCGAGGCCCGCAGCCTGTTCGTCGCCTGGCTCGCAGCCCGGCTGGGGGACGAACCGGTCGCGGTCGTGTCGCCGGATGCCGGCGGGGTCAAGCGGGCGGATGCCTTGCGCGATTCCCTCGCGCGGGCGCTCGGCCGGAGTGCCGGTTTCGCCTTCATGGAAAAGCGCCGCAGCGAAGGCGTAGTCTCGGGCGAAGCGGTGGTGGGCGACGTCGCCGGCAAGACCGCCGTCATCGTCGACGACCTGATCGGCAGCGGCACGACCCTGGTCCGGGCCGCCGCGGCCTGCAGGGCGCTGGGCGCGAAACGGGTGTTTGCCGCAGCCACCCACGGCGTATTCGCCGGCGATGCCGGCGCGGTGCTGGCCGACGCGGCCCTGGAGAAGGTGCTCGTCACCGATACCATTCCGCCCTTCCGGCTGCCGCCCGCCTTGCTGGGGAGCCGGGTCGAGGTGCTGGACACGACGCCGCTCGTCGCCGAGGCCATCCGGCGTCTGCACGGCGGCGGCTCGCTGGTGGAGCTGTCGACCTGGCCCGTGCCCGCCAGCCCCATCGTGACTATGATGGAATCGATCCCACCCTGAACCGCGGTGCCTGCCACGACGAGTCGCGCCCAGCCGCGGAATCGGCTATGCGTCGCCCGCAACACCGCATTCGGCATCGTGTTCGTGTTCGTTTAGCCCGTATTTCCCCGCGCTCCGAATCGCGTGCACGGCCGCAAGCGATGAACGGGCTCGAACAGGAGGCTCCATGAAAACGAAAGCGTCCGAGTACGAAAAATTCGACGCCATCATCATCGGTGCCGGCCAAGCCGCCAAACCGCTGGCCATCGCCCTCGGCAAGGCGGGATGGAAGACCGCGGTGATCGAGCGGAAGGAGGTGGGCGGCTCCTGCATCAATTTCGGCTGCACGCCCACGAAGGCCATGGCCGCCAGCGCACGGGTGGCATATCTTGCGCATCGCGGCGACGATTACGGCGTGCGCACGGGAGCGGTTGAAGTCGATCTGGCAAGCGTCCTTCGGCGCAAGAACGAGATCGTGAGACGTTTCCGCGACGGCGTGTGGAAGTCCCTCGAAGACGCCAACAACGTGGAACTCATCTTCGGCCAGGCGGCCTTTGACGGCCCGCGCACGATCACCGTGCAGCTCAATGCAGGTGGAAGCCGGAAACTTGCCGCCAGGCATGTCTTCATCAACACCGGAACGCGGACGGCGATTCCGCCCGTTCCCGGCCTCGACCGGCTACCGATGCTGGACGCCTCGTCCATTCTGGAGCTCGACACCCTGCCCCGCCATTTGCTCATCATCGGCGGAAGCTACATCGGGCTGGAATTCGGCCAGATGTTCCGCCGGTTCGGCAGCGAGGTCAGCATCATCCAGAGAGGGCCGCGACTGCTGCCCCGTGAAGACCCGGACGTGGCGGAGGCGGTATCCAAAATGCTGGCGGAAGACGGGCTCCGGATCTACCTGGGAGCCGACGTGCTGGATGCCGGCCCGGGACAGGGCGACGACGCGGTCGTGCTGAGCCTTCGGCTGCCGATCGGCCCCACGCGGCTGGCGGGCTCCCATGTCCTGGTCGCCACGGGCAGGACTCCCAACAGCGACGATCTCGGTCTCGCCGTGGCGGGCGTGGAAACCGACGATGCGGGTTACATCAAGGTGAACGAACGGCTGGAGACGGGCGTGCCGGGCATCTATGCCCTGGGAGACGTGAAGGGCGGCCCGGCGTTCACGCACATTTCCTACGACGACTATCGCGTGCTCAAGTCCAACCTGCTGGAGAACGGCCATGCGACGGTAAGCGGGCGGCCCGTCCCCTACGCGGTATTCATCGATCCGCAGCTCGGACGCATCGGGCTGACCGAAGAGCAGGCAAGACAGGGCGGGCGCCGGATCATCGTCGCGCGGCTTCCCATGAGCCAGGTGGCGCGGGCCGTCGAGATGAGCGAAACACGCGGTTTCATGAAGGCCGTCGTCGATGCCGATAGCGGACTCATTCTGGGATGCGCCATCCTCGGCCCGGAAGGTGGCGAGCTGATGGCCATGCTGCAGCTGGCCATGATGGGCGGAATTCCTTACACGCGCCTGCGGGATGCCATCTTCGCGCATCCCACGCTGGCCGAGTCCCTGAACACGCTCTTCGCTGCCGTCGAGCCGGCATAGCCCCATCCGGGGCGAACTCGGCGCCGGGGCGGCTGTCGTTAGCTGAAGGACGATAAAACGTCGACGTCCGAAACGGCCTGAACCGGAACAGGGAGCGTCACGCGATCACAGGAGATATCCGATCATGACCACCGAGAAACAGCGCACAGCAGCCCGAACCAACATCCGCAAAGCCCAGGCTGCCTGGGCATCCATGTCCTCACGGCAACATGCGATGGCGCAACCCGAAGGGCGGGCGCGCAAGAGGCCCGGCACCGGCGGCGAGGGAAATTATTACCACGTCGAAGTGCGGCGCAGCAAAGACTTCGCGACGTTCAGAACCCAGGACGTGGGCGATCCCGGGCACATCCAGCGTGTCGCCGGCAAGCGCGGCAGCGGTTCGTGGGATACCGTGAAATGGCTGATCAGCAAGGACGATGCGCACATGGAACACAAGCATCTCGTTCCGGACAGCCGTGAGGCGAAAGAGGTACTGTCCAAGCTCGGCTCCCCGCCAGTCCATCTCAAGGGCGACATATTCGAGGCCAAGCCGCGGTCCAACGTCCCGGAGCGCGACAAGCCGACGCCTGCCCAAAAACGCGCTCGCAGCGAAAACATCAAGAAGGCACAAGCCGCGCGCCGGGGCTAGCGGCGCGCCGGGGCGGACGCGCAAGGGAAGCGGAACACCTCAGCTTCCGGCCAGCGCGGCATGCCGTTGCGCCATGTCGAGATAGTTTCCGGCCGTCGCGATCCATTTCCCGGGCGGATGCCGCCCGTCGTCCCGCAGGTGCCACAACGCAAGCTTGGCGCGCAGGGTCGCCCGGCAGCCCTGATGGAAGCGGATCAGGGCGTCGGGGGGGGCGTCGCCGCTCGCCTCGCGATAGGCGTCCAGCAGCCAGCATCCGACGTGCGGAGCCTGCAGCCGTTCGCATTCGAGCGCCAGATAGCCCAGTTCGTCGGCCGGGTCGAGAATGCGGTACGCGCGGTTGAATTCCAGGCAGTCGATCACGACCGGATCCGGCAGCAGGCATACGTGCTCCGGCCGCAGGTCGCCATGGCCCTCGACGATGCGGCCCTGCCGCACTCGGGCATCGAACAGTTCCGCATGGTCTCGCAGAAAGCGCAGTTGCGCGCCGGCAATCGTCTCCAGCGTGTTCGCCTCAAAACCGAATTCGGGGCTGGACAGCTCGCGCAGGTTGTCTCGGACCTGCCCGGCGAGGCTCCGCCGATAGGCTTCGGGGGTGATCGCCTCGGCACAGGCCGTGGCGTAGAAACAGGCCAGCCGCCTGGCCAGCCGGGTGATTTCCGCCTGCGTGACCGTCGCGCTGCGCAGCAGATGATCGAGCATGCGATCCGCCGGCAGCCGCACCATCCGGACCAGCCAGTCCAGCGTCTCCCCTTCCCCGCCGAGACGCAGGCATCCCGCCGCATCGCGCACCAGCGGAACCACCCCGAGATAGACGTCGGGCGCCAGGCGGCGATTGAGCCGCACCTCCTGCTCGCAATCCAGGCGCCGCGCCTCGACCGTGCTGTAGTCGAGATAGGCATAGCGCACAGGCTTCTTCAGCTTGTAGGCATGGGTGTCGGTGAGGAAAACCCAGGACATGTGGGTCTCCACCGGCTCCACCTGCACGGTCGCCTCCGGATACGCGTCCGGCCGCGCGAGGAACTCGACCTTGGCCTCGATGGAAGCAGCGCGTGCCGGCGGGATTGGCGTGCAGGGAGGAGGATCGCTGGTGCTCATTGGCTTCACGTCGATGTCTGTCGATTTCAATCGTGCACGCTGCCCGATGGACGGTGTGAGTTCGAAAAACCATCTGCTATACCTTGATATAGGTAGTGGAATCGGGAGTTTCACGATCCGGCCCTTGCTCCCGCACGAAGAGGAAAAGCCATGGCCCGTAATTCCATCGATGTCGCCAGAGCCGCGTCAGTCCTCAACTGTCGGCCCTGCTCAACAGCCGCATCAACAATCCGGAATCCGAACAGCCCGTCACGCTCATGGCGGTGCGCCGCTTTCTGGGCGACCTTTTGCCCTCCGATTTCAACGAAGCCGAGCGGATGCATCACTTCGATGTCAGCGAATCGCTCCTCGACGAACTGGACGCCCTGATCGAGGAGTTCGGCGCCACCGCGCTCGCCGTCGATTTCGCGGAGGTCAATGCCAGCGAACCGCTTTCACGCGCCATCGAGGCGGTGGCCGGCGACGAGAACCGCGAAAATCCGCCGACGCTTGCGGTGGTGCGGGAGGCCCTCCTGGCCGGCCTTGGCGCCCGCCTGGTGGGCGACGGTGCGCTGGAAGACGACGAGGACGATACGCTGCTGCCGGAGGTCGAGGCGCTGATCGAACGGTTTGGCGGCGACACGCTCGCCGAGGAATTTCTGCGCTACGAATAGCCCGCCTCACGACCGGGGAGCAGCATGCTGAGAAAAAGGCGGACAAGACGGGGACTGGCGATAGGCCTGGTGGTGCTGGGGGGCGTGCTGATGTTCCTGGCGCCAGAAATATGGGCCGGGCTGGCGATACTTGCGCTGGGCGTCGCCGTCGAGCTGGCCGGGATTGCGCTGGAACGCAAAGCCTAGGCAGCCCGCGACGGCTGGCGCCCGCCTGAGGCATCGGCCCGTTGCCGGAACCCGGCCGCTGATCCGCGCATCGATTCATGCGTCCTACCATGCGTATATGAGCAGCAAAAAGCATTTTCCCTATGCGGACCGCGCCGACCGGGCCGGCCTGACGACATGAGAAAAACCCGGCTTGCCATCATCGGATTGGGACGCTTGGGACGCAAATGCGCCGAGGCGATCGCCGCCGACCGGACGTCGGAACTGGCCGGCGTGGTGCGGCGACCGGAAAGCGCGACCGAACCCTGGCTGAAAGCGCCTGTCGTGACCCATGTCAGCGAACTCGGCAGAGTGGATGCCGCGCTCGTCTGCGTTCCGGTCGATGCGGTCACGGACGTCGCGCAGGACTTGCTGCAAGGCCATGTCCCGGTGGTCGAATGCGCCCGCCTTCACGGAGAATCCTTCCTTGCCCACAAGGCGGACATCCACCGCGATGCCCTGCGCCACAAGATGCCCGCCGTTGTCGGCGCGGGCTGCGATCCGGGGGTTCTTTCCCTCTTCCGCGGCCAGTTCGCGCTGCTGGTGCCGCACGGACATACCGACATCAGCCTGCACGCCGGGGCCAGCCTGCACCACACGCTTGCCGCGGCAGGCATCGGGGGGGTGAAACAGGCGCTGGCGACCGAACGCCGCTCCCGTGAAGACACGCTCCAGCGCTATGTCTATGTCGAACTGGAGCCATCGGCCGATGCGGCCGAAGTCGAGAAGGCGATCGTCAATGACCCCCTCTTCCGCGATGAGCAGACGCTGGTGTTTACGGTACCCAGCATTGCCGCGCTGGAAGAAACCAACCACGGCGTGGTGCTGGAACGCCGCGCTGCGGCCGGCGAGGGCAGCCATGCGTCCTTCCTGCTGGAAGCCCGCTACGACGAGGCGGGGGTCGCTGCGCGGATGATGCTGGCTGCGGTGCGCGCATTGCCTTCTCTGCGTCCAGGCGCCTATTCACTGCTCGACGTGCCACCAGGCGCACTGTGGGGCGAACAGCGCCCAGCCGCGGAAAAAGAGTGGATGTAAACAGATTTGTTTGTCATCACTGAAGGAGGGCAACATGAAATCCCGATTCACCGACTTTCATCCCGTCCGGCGCGATCGCCTGGTCCAGGAGACCCGGCACGATGCCTACAAGGCCACGCACAAACTGCCCGAGCCGACGGTCTGTCCGCAGTGCGGCGCCGTCTTCCATGAGGGCCGCTGGCAATGGCTGGCGAAGCCGGCCGGGGCCCACGCGGAGATGTGCCCGGCGTGCCATCGCATTCACGACGACTATCCGGCGGGATACCTGAGCGTGAGCGGCGCTTTCCAGAAGGACCACCGCGAGGAGCTGCTGAACCTGGCCAGAAACGAGGAGGCCCACGCCAAGGCCGAGCATCCGCTGAAGCGGATCATGAAGATCGAGGACGCGGATGACGGCCTGCTGGTCACCACGACCGATATCCACCTCGCCCGCGGCATCGGCGAGGCCCTGCATCACGCCTACCAGGGCGACCTGGAATACCACTACAACGAGCGGGAGAACCTGTTGCGCGTCGTGTGGGTGCGCTAGCCGGAACCGATCTCCCTTGCCGAACAGGCGCACGACGCTTCCACGAGAGGACTCCTTCATGCATCCCATCACGCTGCGACTGCCGCTCACGATGCTGCCGCAGCCGGACGAGACGACGTGCGGCCCCACCTGCATGCACGCCGTCTACGCGTACTGGGGAACCGACGTTCCGCTCGCGGACGTGATCGCGCGCACCAGCAAGCTCGAGCACGGCGGCACCTTCGCCATCTTTCTGGCCTGCGACGCCCTGCGCCAGGGCTACCAGGCCACGCTCTACACGTACAACCTGACGGTGTTCGATCCGACGTGGTTCTTGCCGGGCGTGGACATTGCGGAGCGCCTCGAGCGGCAGCGCGCCGAAAAGACGCACGACGCGAGACTGCAGCGCGTCACCGAGGGCTATCTGGAATTCCTGCGCCTCGGCGGCCGCCTTCGCCTGACGGACCTCTCGCGCCGCCTCATCCGCGGCCTGCTGCGCCGCAACGTGCCCATCGTCACGGGACTCAGTTCCACCTACCTGTATCGGGCGGCGCGCGAATTCGGGCCCGACGACGTGCCGGACGACATTCGCGGCCTGCCGGCGGGCCATTTCGTCGTGCTGGCGGGCTACGATCGCGAGAAAGGCAAGGTGCTGGTGGCCGACCCCTACTGGCGCCACCCGTACAGCCCGTCGCACGAATACTGGGTCAACATCGATCGCCTCATCGGCGCGGTGCTGCTCGGCATCGTGACCCACGACGCCAACCTGCTGCTGGTCTATCCGCCGTCCGCCGCGCATGAGGACGCGCCGTGAGCAATCTCCTGATCCTGGACGATCCGGACGACTGGCGGCTCGCGATTCCCGGCGCAAGCGTCGTCTCGGCGCGCACCTACCTGACGGATCCCGCCTACGGCGAATGGCGTTCGATCAAGGCTTTCAATCTGTGCAGCTCGTTCCGCTACCAGAGCCTGGGCTATTACGTCTCGCTGCTGGCCGAAGCGCGCGGCCACAAGCCGCTGCCCCTGGTCAGCACGATGGAGGACCTGCAATCGCAGAAACTGGTGCGGCTGATCACCGGAAGTCTCGACGGCCTGGTGCAGAAATCGCTTGCGCCGATCAAGTCGGATGCGTTCGACCTGAGCATCTACTTCGGCCGCAACGTGGCAACCCGCTACGATGCTCTGAGCCACCGCCTCTTCAGCCTGCTGCAGGCCCCCCTGCTGCGCGCGCGCTTCGAACGCTGCGACGAGCGCTGGACGCTGCGCAGCGTGCGCCCGATCGCGCCTCGCGACGTCCCGCCGCACCATCATGCCTCGCTGCTCGAAGCCGCGAGAGCGTATTTCACCGGACACGTGCGGCCGGCGCCCAGGCGCGCTCCGCCCCGCTTCGATCTGGCAATCCTCCATGACCCGGACAATCCCGAGCCACCCTCCAACCCGAGCGCGATGCGGAAGTTCGAGAAAGCCGCGCGGGGCGCAGGACTCGAGCCTGCCTTCATCACCCGCGCCGACCTCGCGCGCCTGCCGGAGTTCGACGCTCTCTTCATCCGCGACACGACGTTCGCCAATCACTACACCTACCGGTTCTCGCGGCAGGCGGCGGCAGCGGGTCTGGTCGTGATCGACGATCCCGACTCGATCCTCAAGTGCAACAACAAGGTCTATCTTGCCGAATTGCTCGCCCGGCACCGTCTTCCGGCGCCGCGCACGCTGATGGTCCACCGCGACAACGTCGAGCAGATCATCCCGGCGCTGGGGCTTCCCTGCGTGCTCAAGCAGCCTGACAGCTCGTTCTCGATCGGCGTGACCAAGGCGGAATCGGAGCAGGAGTTGTTCGAGAAGGTCGCCGCGCTGCTGAAGAAGTCCGATCTCATCGTCGCCCAGGAATTCATTCCCACCGAGTTCGACTGGCGCGTCGGCATTCTCGACCGCAAGCCGCTGTTCGTATGCAAGTATTTCATGGCCGCCGGGCACTGGCAGATCGTTCGGCACGACGGCACGCAGGCGGGGTACGCGGAGGGCGCGGTGCGCGCGATGCCGGTGGCCGAAGCGCCCGGGGACGTGGTGAAAACCGCGCTGCGCGCGACCAACCTCATCGGAGACGGCCTTTACGGCGTCGACATCAAGCAGGTCGGCAACCGCTGCTGCATCATCGAGGTCAACGACAATCCCAACATCGATGCCGGCAACGAAGACGGCGTGCTGAAGGACGCGCTCTACCGCGAAATCATGGGTTCGTTCGCGCGCCGCGTCGAGGCGCGCAAACGGGTGGCGGCGTGATGGGTGCATCGCCTTCGCTGCATGCCTTCGAGGGCTACGGCATCGAACTCGAATACATGATCGTGGACCGCCGCACGCTGTCGGTCCTGCCGATCGCCGATGCCCTGCTGCGCGCGGGCTCCGGAAGCGACGGCACCGACGTCGACCGCGGACGCTTCGGCTGGTCCAACGAGTTCGTGCTTCACCTGGTCGAACTGAAGAACGTCCGTCCCGAGCCGGCGCTCGAACCGCTCGCTGCCGGCTTCCAGGGCGAGATCGGCGTCATCGGCGGGCTGCTGGCCGCGCACGACGCGCGCCTCATGCCCGGCGGCATGCACCCCTGGATGAACCCCGCCAGCGACACGCGCCTCTGGCCT
The DNA here is from genome assembly GCA_021820845.1 of Pseudomonadota bacterium. Taxonomy (GTDB): domain Bacteria; phylum Pseudomonadota; class Gammaproteobacteria; order Burkholderiales; family Thiobacillaceae; genus Thiobacillus. The sequence continues at coordinate 289,925 of JAKADC010000002.1, read as the reverse complement.
CACGCTCATGCGCCGATCTACGAGGCCTACGACCGCGTCTTCGGATGCCGCCAACACGGCCAGGCCAACCTGCAAAGCATGCACCTCAACCTGCCCTTCTGCGGCGACGACGAATTTTCCCGCCTGCACGCCGCGACCCGGCTGCTGCTCCCCATTCTGCCGGCGCTCGCGGCAAGCTCGCCCATCGCCGACGGCAAGGCGAGCGGTGCTCTGGACACCCGCATGGCGGCTTACGGCGCCGCCGTCGAGCGCGTCCCGTCGGTGATCGGTCGCGTGATCCCCGACCCCGTCCATGACCGCGCCGGCTACGAGAGGCAGGTCCTGGCGCCGATGTACCGCGACATCGCACCGCTCGACCCCGACGGCGTGCTGCGCCACGAATGGCTCGACGCCCGCGCCGCGATTCCACGTTTCGACCGCAGCGCGCTCGAGATCCGCGTGCTCGACGTGCAGGAATGCCCGCAGGCCGACCTCGCGATCGCCGCCGCCGTCACGGCCGTCATCCGCGCGCTTTACGACGGCGCCTGGTCGACGCGCCCGATGCAGCAGGCGATCGGCACCGACGTCCTGGCAACGCTGCTCGGTGCCTGCATCCGGGACGCCGACGAAGCGGTGATCGACGACGGCGCCTATCTGCGGCTGCTGGGCTTTCCCGGCGCATCGTGCCAGGCCGGCGAGTTGTGGCAGCATCTTGTCGACGCAGCGCTGCCAGACTGCGACGAGCCCTGGCGCACGCCCCTGAACGTGATCCTGGAACAGGGGCCGCTGGCCCGACGCATCTTGCGGGAGATCGGGACGGACGCCTCGAAAGCGCATTTGCATACGATCTACCGCGCGCTCTGCGATTGCCTGGAGGTGGGGCGGATGTTCGTGGGCTGACGCCATGCGCCGGACCGATTCGGTTCTGATCACCTGCGAGCACGGCGGCAATCGGATCCCGCCGCGTTATCGCGCGCTCTTTTCAGGCATGGAATCCGTGCTGAATACGCACCGCGGGCATGATCCCGGCGCGCTGGCCGTGGCCCGAAGGCTCAGCGGGACGCTGGATGCGCCGCTGTTCGCTTCCACCATCAGCCGCCTGCTCATCGACCTCAACCGATCGCTCGGCCATCCGAAGCTGTATTCCGAGGCCACCCGCGACGCGGCGCCGGCAACGCGCCGCGAAATCCTGGAGCGGTTCTACCTGCCGTACCGGTCCGCCGTCGAGGCACAGGTCGCCACGGCCGTCGCGCGCGGCGACCGGGTGATCCATCTCGCCTCCCATAGCTTCACGCCGGTTCTCGACGGCGCCGTCCGCAACGCCGACATCGGCCTGCTCTACGATCCCGCCCGCACCGGCGAAGCCGATCTCTGCCACTGCTGGCAAGCCCGGTTGAAGGTCGCGGCGCCCGACCTGAGGGTCCGCCGTAATTACCCCTATGCCGGCAGGTCGGACGGCCTCACGGCGTTCTTGCGCCGCCGCTTTCCCGACGTCGCCTACGCCGGCATCGAACTGGAAATCAATCAGAAGCACGTCGTCGCCGGCAGCCGGCAGTGGCGTGCGATTCAGGATCTCGTGACCGAGACGTTTCGCGCTTCGCTGAGCGCGTGCCGGGACGCGGCACGCGGGCGTTCCACTGATTCCGGTCGCCTTTGAAACGGGATATTGCTAACCTTGTAGCAGGCATCCGATCACGACACGCGCAGGAGGTTTGATGGCGGCACTGACCCACACCCAGCTCGAACAGCTCACCCGGCAACTGAAAGCGGATTACCAGGCGCTCCTCAACGAGGTCAGGGACGAGCTGGAAAACACCGGCGACCAACGCCGCATCGACCTGCTCAACGCCGAGCCGGGCGACACCGGCGACGAGTCGATGGCGACGGCGCTCGCGGATTTCAACCTGACGATTCTCGACCGCCACATCGATGCCATGCGGGACGTCGAGGCTGCGCTGCAGCGCGTCAGGAACGGCGAATACGGCACTTGCATCGACTGCGGGAACGAGATCGGCTTCACGCGCCTGCGGGCGTACCCGACCGCAAAACGCTGCATCGTCTGCCAGGAGCAGCGCGAAAAGCACTACGCCCAGGAAGGCCACCCGAAAATGTAACCGGAGGCAGACGCGTTCTGCCTCCCCCCAACCGACGGAGTCATCATGAAAACCCCGCTGCAAATCACCTTCCGCGACATCCCTTCGTCCGACGCTCTCGACACCCACATCCGCGAGAAGGCGCAGAAACTCGAACAGGTCTTCGCCGACATCGTCAGCTGCCGCGTCGTGGTCGATCAGCCCGCCAAGCATCACCAGCAGGGCAAGCTCTTCAACGTTCGCATCGACCTCGGCGTGCCCGGCTCTGAAATCGTGGTCGACAAGCAGGCCAACGAGGATGTCTACGTCGCATTGCGCGACGCGTTCGACGCGGCCAAGCGCCAGTTGGAAGATTACGCGCGGCAGCTTTAACGCGCTGCGCCGCGGGCAGGCATGGACGCCATTCCGGAAGCGACAGGCGAGACGTCCGCGTTGATCCGGAGCCTGCGCGACCCTGCCTGCTACGACCATCCGGCCGGGCCCGTGCGCGTCATCGAGACGCATATCTCGTGGATCCTGCTCACCGGCGAATTCGCCTACAAGATCAAGAAACCTCTCGACCTCGGCTTTCTCGACTTCAGCAGCCTCGGCAAGCGCCTGCATGCCTGCTGCGACGAAGTCCAGCTCAACCGGCGGCTGGCGCCGGACATCTATCTCGACGTCGTTCCGATCGCCGGCACCCCCGCCGCTCCACACGTGAACGGCACGGGCGAGACGTTCGAGTACGCGGTCAAGATGCGCGAGTTTCCGCCCGACGCCACGCTCGACCGCCTCGACGCCGCGGGCGCGCTGCGCCCCCGGCACGTCGAAGCCGTCGCGACCGCCCTTGCCCGCTTCCACCTCGAACGCTGCGCCCGCGCCGCGCCGGACAGCGCGTGGGGCAGCCCCGAGGCGATCTGGCGCCCGGTGGCGCAGAATTTCGCCCAGATCGCGCCGCGCCTCGACGATCCGGTCGACCGCGCGCAGCTCGACGCCCTGCAACGCTGGAGCGAAACCGCGCACGCCCGCCTCGCCCCGTTGATGGCTGCGCGCAAGCGCGACGGCTTCGTGCGCGAATGCCACGGCGACCTCCACCTCGGCAACATCGCGTGGGTCGACGACCGGCCGCTGATATTCGATTGCATCGAATTCAATCCGGAGCTGCGCTGGATCGACATCCAGTCCGAGACCGCGTTCTGCTACATGGACCTGCTTCAGCGCGGCCATGCAGACTGGGCCTGGCTTTTCCTCAACGTCTGGCTCGAGCGCACCGGCGACTACGCCGGCGTCGCGTTGCTGCGCTATTACGCGGTGTACCGCGCCCTGGTGCGCGCCAAGGTGAACGCGATCCGCATCGGCCAGACCGGCGGCGCGGACCGCGACGCTGCCCTCGCCGACGTCCGCTCACTGCTCCGGCTTGCGACGACGCTGACGCAGCCGCTGCCGCTCCGGCTCGACATCACCCACGGCCTGTCGGGCTCGGGCAAGACGACCGTCACCCGGCAACGCATGCAGGTTCCCGGCGCGATCCGTCTGCGCTCCAACATCGAGCGCAAGCGCCTTGCCGGACTCGACGCGCTCGCGCGCAGCGGCTCGGGCGTCGGCGAACACCTGTACGCCGCCGATGCCACGCGGCAAACCTACGATCATCTCGCCGCCCTCGCGGACGCGCTGCTCGGTGCCGGCTGGCCCGTCATCGTCGACGCGACCTTCATCGCGCGCTGGCAGCGCGACCTGTTGCGCGAGATCGCCCGGACGCGCGAAGTGCCCTTCCATATCCTCGATTTCGACGTGCCTGTGGACGTCTTGCGCGAGCGCATCGTCGAGCGCGCCCGCGCGGGCGGCGATGCCTCGGAAGCGGACCTGTCCGTGCTCCAGCATCAGATCGACAGCGAGGACAGGCTCGGCGACGACGAACAGGCCGACCGCGTCACCATCGAGGCCTGAGCCCGCACTCAGCGCGAGCCCTGCCGCCGGGACGCGGCCGGCACCCAGAACCGCAGCAGCGCGGCCGCCACGAGCGCGCAGCCGGCGCCGAACCCGAACGCCGCCTCCGGACGAAAGGCCTGCCACAGCCAGCCGAACAGCAGCGAGGCCGGCAACAGCATCACGCCCGCGGTCAGATTGAACCAGCCGTACGCCGCGCCGATGCGATCTCCCGGCGCGAGATCGGCCACCAGCGCCTTTTCCGCCCCTTCGGTCGCTGCCAGGAACAGGCCGTAGAAGGCGAACAGCGGCCATAGCAGCCACAGCGCATGGCCGTTGAAACCGAGCAGCAGATAGAACGCGCCGTACACGCCCCAGCCCGCGACGATGAGCCGGGTTCGCCCGACCCGGTCGGACAGTGCCGACAGCGGCGTCGAGAGCAGTGCCGCGACGGCCGACACCAGCGCCCACAAGAGCGGCACCTGATCTTCCGGCAGGCCCATGTCGCGCGCGCGCAGCAGCAGGAACATGTTGGAGGAATTGCCGAGCGTGAAGAGCGCCAGCACGAGCAGATAGCGCTTGAATGCCGGCGGAAAGCCCCGCAGCGTCCAGCGGAAAGCCGGCTTGTCCGGCGCCGGCGGTCGCGCCGGTTCGCGCAGGCCCAATGCCAGGCCCACCGTGACCAGGCCCGGGATCAGCGTCCACGCCAGGATGTCGCGGATCGGCATGCCGCGCGCGAGCAGCCACGCGGCCAGGAGCGGCCCGGCGACCGCGCCCGCATTGTCCATGGCACGGTGCACGCCGAACGCCAGCCCGCGCCGTGCCGGCTCGATCGACGACGCCAGCAGCGCGTCGCGCGGCGAGGTGCGCAGGCCCTTGCCGACACGATCGGCGAATCGCAGAACGAGCACGACCGGCCAGGACGCGGCGAGTGCGAGCAGCGGCCGGCCCAGTGCGGCGAGCGCGTAGCCGCCCACGACCCAGTACTTGGTCGCGCGCAGCCGGTCCGCCATCACGCCGGTGAAGAGCTTGAGCAGGCTTCCGGTCGCCTCGGCGATGCCCTCGATGAGGCCGAGCGCCTTGGGGCCTGCCATCAGAACCGAGGCCAGATAAAGCGGCACCAGCGGGTAGACGAGCTCGCTGACGGAATCGTTGAAGAAGCTCACCAGTCCGAGCAGCCAGATGGTGGCGGGAAGCGACGCGACGGATTTCAGCACCGCGCGTTCCTCCGTTTTGCCGCCGGCAATCCGATTTGCGCCGCGCGCGGAATCATGGAAAGAGGCCGGCAGGCCTGGAACAAAACGCGATTCCCGCCCTCAACGCAGAACGGAGGATTTTTCTTGCGGCTCGAAGGCGCGCCAGGCAGACGTGGAGCGCCGGCCGCGCGAGGAGATGGGCCCATGGATACCGCTCTTCTTGAAAAAGGCTTCGTCACCACGAAGGTGGGCAGCCTCGTGAACTCTGCCCGGACCGGCTCGCTGTGGCCGATGTCATTCGGCCTCGCTTGCTGTGCCGTGGAGATGATGCAGGCCGCGACCTCGCGCTACGACATGGACCGCTTCGGCATGGTGTTCCGCGCGAGCCCGCGCCAGTCCGATCTCATGATCGTCGCCGGCACGCTGTGCAACAAGATGGCGCCCGCCCTGCGCAAGGTCTACGACCAGATGGCCGAGCCCCGATGGGTCGTTTCCATGGGGTCGTGCGCCAACGGGGGCGGCCCTTACCATTATTCGTATTCGGTCGTCCGCGGCTGCGACCGGATCGTCCCGGTGGACGTCTACGTGCCCGGCTGCCCGCCGACCGCCGAAGCCCTGCTGTTCGGCATCGTCCAGTTGCAGAAGAAGATCCATCGCGTCAATACGATCGCGCGTTGAGCGCGCCGCAGGGCCGCGGCCGGAGGGAAAATTGGCGGAAAGGAGCGGGAGTCGAACCCACCCGGGAGCGGCTGACGCCCCCAACCGGATTTGAAGTCCGGCCGCACCACCGGGTGCGATTCCCTTCCAGTTCATGCGGCATGTTCCGTCTGGCCGAACATGTCCGCGCTGCGCAGCCGGTGGCCCTCTCGCACGCGGCGCGTGTAGCCCACCCGGTCGAAGAACTCCAGCACCTGCACCGCGCGCTTGCGGCTGAGCCCGCTGCGGTCGCGGAATTCGGCGGCGCGCGTCTCGCCGGTGTGCGCCTCCAGTTCCCGCACCAGGTCGGCCAGGCCCGCCACGCTTTCGGGCAGATAGAACAGGTCGCGCACGACCTGGTACAGCTTGCCATGACGCGCCAGTTTCTGCAGCAGGCGCCGCATCGAAGCCTCGTCCTTTCCGCTCATGCGCGCGAGGTCGCGCACCCACGGCGGGTCGAAAGGCGATTCGGCGAGCCAGGGCCGGATGCGCTGATGAAGCGCTTCTTCCTCGCGGGTGAGCGCGACGCTGTGCACTGCGAGATGCAGCCAGGGGCCGCTGCGCTGCAGCGCGCCTGCCGCGATCAGGCTGTCGGCCAAGGCAGCGAACGCGTCAGCCGGCAGCGCGGGCAGGAACATGCGCCGGGCCCGCGCGGCGTCGACGCCCGCCTCGTCCGGAAAGCGCTCATGAAACGCGGCGAGCCCGTCGCGCAACGTGTCCTGCAAACGCATCCAGTGCGCAGCGGAAAAAGCCAAGCTTCCATGGGACGCGCGCACCCGGACGCCATTGGCCGGCAGATGTCGGGCCAGGTCGCCGCAGTTCCAGTGCACGGCCAACCGATCGAGATCGATGCCGCCCAAGTCCAGGAGGCCGCACAGGCGCCGCGCGGTCTCGGGAACATCGAGCGCGGCGAGCTCCGCCAGTCGCGCCGCCGTCTTGCGCCGGCGCGACGGTGCGTCCGGGTCGAGCACCGTGCCGCCGCCGAGCGTGTGGCGCGCCGCGCTGTCGCGCACGATGAAGCGGTCGCCGTGGAGGGCGCCGAGAGGGCGGTCCGCAACCAGCTGCGCGAGTGCGCTCTCGCCAGGCGCGAGGCGACCGCCTTCCAGCAGCGCCACGCGCGCCATCACGCGCGCCGCGCCCAGATGCAGGTGGACCGGTGTCCAGTGCTCGAGGGCCGACGGCGCCCGCGGCGACAGGGTCAGCCGGACGTCCAGGCGCGCGGTCGGCGCGTGGAGCGCCGGCGCGACGATCCAGTCGCCCCGCGCAATCTCGTCCTTGCCCGCGCCGTGCAGATTGAGCGCGCAGCGTTGCCCGGCCCCGCCGGCCTGCGCGGGGCGGTTCATGACGTGCAGGCTGCGCACGCGCACCGGCTTGCCGCACGGTGTCACCATCAGTTCATCGCCGACCTCGACGCGGCCGGAGAAGACGGTGCCCGTGACGACGGTGCCCGCGCCCTTCAGCGTGAAGCTGCGATCGACCGCAAGCCGGAAACCGCCCTCGCCCCGAGCCTGCGGCATCGCCAGCGCGGCTTCCTGCAGATGCACGCGCAGCGCGTCGATGCCCTGCCCGCTCACGGCCGACACCGGAAACAGCGGCATGCCGGCGAGCGCCGTGTCGTCCAGCAGCCTGCTCAACTCACTTTCGACTTCGGCGAGGCGTGCCGCGTCGACGCGGTCGATCTTGCTGAGCGCGACGGCGCCGCGCTCGATGCCGAGCAGATCCAGAATGGCGAGATGCTCGCGGGTCTGAGGCATGACGCCGTCGTCCGCCGCCACGACAAGCAGCGCGAAATCGATCCCCGCGGCGCCGGCGAGCATGGTGTGGATGAAGCGTTCGTGACCGGGTACGTCGACGAAGCCCAGCATGCCGCCGTCATTCAGCCGCTGATAGGCGTATCCGAGCTCGATGGAGATGCCGCGCGTCTTCTCCTCCTTGAGGCGATCGGTGTCGACGCCGGTCAGCGCACGAACGAGCGCGGTCTTGCCGTGGTCGATGTGCCCTGCGGTGCCGACGATCATGAGGCGGTGATTTCCTTCGAGGTAATGCGATAGCTGAAAGTGGCAGGGTCCAGGCTATCGAGCATGCCGGCCGCAGTCTCGGCCTGAGGGTACATGAGGAAAGGCACGGTGACCCCGCGCGACCCCGGGAGCGGCAGGTCGTGCGCGGTGTTGTAGGCGAGCCAGTTCATTTCCCAGGAGCCGAACAGGCGCTTCCGGACGTCGTTCACCCTGTCATCCGCGAGGCTGAGGCCACCGGGCGGTTCCTCCAGCACGACCTTGCGCACGTCGGCCGGATCCACCGGCACCCAGCCATGTTCGGCCAGCCACACCTCGGCGCGGCAGTGCTGCGCCTTGCTGACGTCGCCGCTCTTGCCCAGGCTTTTGTAGCCGAAGCGCGAATCGGCGATGCGGATGCCATAGACATCGCGCGCCGGCAGGCCGGCCGCGCGCGCCAGACCGACATACAGCGCATTGAGGTCGGCGCACTTGCCGGAGAGGTCACCCGACTCCAGCATGAAGCGAATGTCGCCGCGGCCGCAGCCGCGCGTCTTCGGATTGCGGAAGGTGTTGTCGACCACCCACTCATAAATGGCCCGCGCCTTGGCCTGGTCGGTCCGGGCGCCGCGGGTGATGTCGAGCGCGGTCTTTCTGACGATGCCGTCGGTGGGCAACAGCCTGGTGGCCCGGGTATTGAGATGCCGCTCGGCGCGCGATAGCGGCGCGGGCTGGCCGACACGCTTCAAGTCGACGGCGCGGTCGCGCGTGGCGACGCGGCTGGTGATCTCGACGACCGGTTTCTCGCCCGGCGCCCATTCCGCGTAAAGCATTTCCGCGCCGTATTCCGGGTTGCGCAGCAACCGCACGGTCGAGGCACTGCCCTGCCACAGGTTGCCCATGTTGCGGATCCAGCTCGCCTCCTCCATCGAAGGCAGCGGCAGCCAGGCGCGCGTCGCGCCGTCCGGCTGCAGAACCTCCACCCGCGTCGTGACGTCGAATACCCGCCAGCCATCGTCCGGCGACGGGTCGAACGCCGCTATGCTCCGGCCGGCAGGCCACATCACCCCGGCTGCGAGGGTCACCGACGTCCACAAGAATTCACGTCGTTGCATGCGGAACTCCTTCGATCACGGTTTTAGCAGAGCGAGTTGGGCTGCGAAATCGGCTTCATCCGCAGCGGACAGGCAGCGCAGATCGAGCCGCAATGCGCCGTCCGCGATGCGGCCGATCACCGGCAGCGGCAGACCGCGCAGCGCGCGCTCGATGTCGTGCAGCACGCCGCTTTTTCTCGAACCGGGCCGCACCACCAGCGCGTGGCTTTCAAGGCGGTCGACCGGCAGCGAGCCGCTGCCGATCTGCGACAGGGTGGGCTCGACGGCCACGTTCACCGGCCAGCCGGCGAGCGCCTGCCGCGCCGGCGGCAACAGGCGTTCGGCCTGCGCCCGTATTTCATCCGCGGGACGGGTGAGAAGGTGCAAGGCGGCGAGCCGATCGCCCAGCCGGTCGGGATCGCGATACAGGTTCAGCACGGCCTCCAGCGCCGCCAGCGTGAGCTTGCCGACGCGCAGCGCGCGCTTGAGCGGATTCTTCCGTATGCGCTGGATCAGCGCGCGGCGTCCCACCAGGATGCCGGCCTGCGGGCCGCCGAGCAGCTTGTCGCCGCTGAAGGTGACGAGATCGGCGCCGGCGGCGATCGACTCCCAGGGCGTCGGTTCGTGCGGCAGGCCGAAGCGCGCGAGATCGGTGAGCGTGCCGCTGCCGAGATCGACCACGAATGGCAGGTCATGCGCGTGGGCAAGCGCCGCCAGGTCCGCCTCCGACACGCTGGCGGCAAATCCCTGGATGGCGTAATTGCTGGTGTGGACCTTCATCAGCATCGCGGTGCGCGGCCCGATGGCTTCGGCAAAATCGTGCGGATGGGTGCGGTTGGTGGTGCCGACCTCGACCAGCCTCGCGCCCGCCCGGCTCATGATGTCGGGGACGCGGAAGGCGCCGCCGATCTCGACCAGTTCGCCACGCGAGACGATCACCTGTTTCTTCGTCGCCAGCGTGTTCAGCAGCAGGAAGACCGCCGCAGCGTTGTTGTTCACCACCGTGGCCGCTTCCGCGCCCGTGAGCTCGCACAGCACCTCCTCCACCACGTCGTCGCGGTCGCCGCGCCCGCCCGTTTCGAGGTCGTATTCGAGCGCGCAGGGGTGACGTGCGGCCATGACGAGCGCATCGACCGCCGCCTCGGGCAGCGGCGCGCGGCCCAGGTTGGTGTGAAGCACGGTGCCCGTGAGGTTGAACACGCGTTTCAACCGCGGCGCATGGTGCAGCGCGAGGTGCGCCGCAAGCCGCGCCGTCAGGGCGGGCTCGGTGTAGTTCACCAGCTCGCCGCTGCGCGCAGCCGTGCGGGCATGATCGAGCACGTTCCGCGCGCCGGCGAGCACCGGCTCGCGGCCATACTCGGCGATGAGCGGAGCGACGGCCGTCCAGTTGAGGACACGATCGATCGAGGGAGGGCGTGGCGGGGCGCTATGCACGATAGACAATCCCTTCTGCGGTTATTGAGTCGGAAGCTGGTCTTTTTATAGTTGGCCCTGGATCAGATACCAGTTGATTCCGCTCCGGGCGACGCCGGATTCGTCCATGAGCCAGTCCAGCGCCAGGCTGGCGAGGTCGTCGGCCACCGGGTCGGCGAGCGGATCCTTCTCCTGCTGGATGATCTTGAGATAGGTGTTGCATTCCGGGCAGCTCTCGGCCTGCACGACGCCGTCGCTCCCTTCCAGACGATCCTGGGCGATGCCGCGCGTGTTGTCGCAATTGCTGCATTTCGCACGCACCACGTGCCATTCCGCGTTGCACAGCGCGCAATGCAGGTAGCGGAGTCCGTTCTGGGCGCCGCCGACGCGCACCACCGAGCTGACCGGGTGCGCGCCGCACACCGGACACAAATTCGGATGTTCGGGCCGCGCCACCTGGGCCGGATCAAGCTGGCGCACAAGCCGGGCCCAGTGCACCTGCAGCGCGGCGCCGATAATCGGCGCCGCGGCGGCATCGAGCCCCTGGATGTTCCCACCAAGCAGTTGCATAGCCTGCTCATCCAGCCAGGCATCCTGTTTTTCCAGAACCGATTTCAGTGCTGCCTGGCCTGCTGCAGGCAGGCTGGACAGCATCGTCCGTGCCAGTTGCTGCGCCGTGTCGCGCCAGCCATCCGGCAAGCCGAGGCCGGCAGGGGACAGCGGCGGCATCTGGTGCTCACGGCATTGCACCAGCCGTTCGGGGACGGGCAGTTCCGCCGCCGGACCTGCATCCAGGCTTTCCTGCTGCGCCCGCGCCAGCCGGCCGACAAAGCGCAGATAATCGCCAAGGGAATGCCCTTCTGCGAGTTGCTCCAGCCGCCGGGCGCGTGACAAAAACAGGTCGGCAGGCGGCAACAACAATTCGGGAATGCTGCCGGCTGCCGCTTCGATTTCGCCGGGCTGCAGGAGCGTGGTCGTCATGCGCTAACGAATCCTCTTGTCATGAATTGTCGGGAATCACTTGCCGGTCATCTCGCGATACCAGGCGCGGTGATGGTGCTTGGCCCAGGCTTCGGAAACCGTGCCGCGCGTCATCGCCCGCACCGTACCCTTGACCCAGATCGCGGCGTAGACATGCACGATGATGCCGAGGATCATGATCCACGCGGCCAGCGCATGGATGATCACCGCCACGCGCAGCAGCCAGATGGGAAAGTAATGGGCAAACCACGGTTGCCAGATCACGATGCCGGAAAGCAGCAGCGCGGGAATGCTCATCACCATGGTCCAGAACAGATATTTCTGCCCGGCGTTGTACTTGCCGAGCTCGGGCAGACCCTGATCGCGGTTGCAGATCACATCCCCGATGCGCTTCATCCATTGGCGGTCGGCGGGCGTGAAGCGGTTGAACCGCCAGAACCGCGCCGCCATGGCGATGAAAGACAGGAACATCACCACGCCGATGAAGGGGTGCAGGATGCGGTCCCAGGGACCGCCACCGAACAGGCTGGTGAGAAAGAAAAAGGCCGGGTGGAACAGCGCCAGCCCCGACAGGCCGGCGAGGATGAAGGCAATGGCCACCACCCAGTGGTTGCTGCGTTCCCGGGCGGTGTAGCGTTGAATCATCGTGCGCATGATCGCTCCTTGATGTCATGAGAAGAAAAAGAACGGACCGGGTCAATCCGTTTCTTCCTCTTCCACCTCCTTGGGGCCGGCCGTGACGTAATGGAACAAGCCGGCAAAGACGGCCAGGCCGATGCCAAGACTCATGAGGGGTTTGGTCACCCCCTTCCACAGGCTGACCAGCGGGCTGATGCTCGGATCCTTGGGAAGATTCGCATACAGCTCGGGCTGGTCGCCGTGCTGCAGTACGTACATCACGTGCGTACCGCCGACGCCCTGCGGGTTGTACAGCGCCGCTTTGGCGTAGCCGCGTTCCTTGAGGTCGGCGATGCGCCCCTCGGCGTGGTGGATCATGTCCTCCTTGGAGCCGAAGACCAGTGCGCCGGTGGGACAGGTCTTGATGCAGGCTGGCTCCAGGCCCACCGCCACCCGGTCCGAGCACAGCGTGCACTTGTAGGCCTTGCTGTCCTTCTTCGAGATGCGCGGGATGTTGAAGGGGCAACCCGTCAGGCAGTAGCCGCAGCCGATGCAGTGCTCCTCGTGGAAATCCACGATGCCGTTCGCGTACTGGACGATCGCCCCCGGCGACGGGCAGGCCTTCAGGCAGCCGGGGTCTTCGCAGTGCATGCAGCCATCCTTGCGGATCAGCCATTCCAGCCGCCCCTGCTCCACCTCCACTTCGGAAAAGCGCATCACGGTCCAGGACTGGTCGGAGAGGTCGCGCGGGTTGTCATAGATGCCGACGTTCGTGCCCACCTCGTCGCGCAGGTCGTTCCACTCCATGCACGCCGCCTGGCAGGCCTTGCAGCCGATGCACTTGGAGATGTCGATCAGCTTGGCGACGTGAACGGGGTTGCGCGCGCTGGGGGGCTGAGTGGTGGTGGCGGAACGTGCCTTGATGTCGAGCGATTGCAGTGCCATGGTCGCCTCCCTAAACCTTCTCGATGTTCACGAGGAACGCCTTGAATTCCGGCGTCTGGGTATTCGCGTCACCGACGAAAGGCGTCAGGGTATTGGTGATGTAGCCGTTCTTGGCCACCCCCATGAACCCCCAGTGGATCGGCACGCCCACCGTGTGCACCTTCTTGCCGGCCACATCGAGCGTGCGCACGCGCTTGGTGACGACCGCCACCGCGACGATGAAGCCGCGCTTGGATTTCACCCGCACGTGGTCGCCGGCCTTGATGCCCTTCTCCTTCGCCAGCTCTTCGCCGATTTCCACGAACTGCTCCGGCTGCAGGATGGCATTGATCCGCACATGCTTGGTCCAGTAGTGGAAGTGCTCGGTGAGGCGGTAGGTGGTGCCCACATAGGGGAACCGGTCCGGCGTGCCGAAGCTGCTCCAGTCGTCCTTGAACACCCGTGCGGCCGGGTTGGACTTCGCCTTGTCGTTCTTCGGGTGCATCGGATTCACCGCCAGCGGCGATTCCATCGGTTCGTAGTGCTCGGGGAAGGGTCCTTCCGCCATCTTGTCGATGGCGAAGAAGCGCGCCACGCCCTCCGGGTTCATGATGAAGGGGTTCATGCCGTCTTCCGGCGGGGAGTCCGGCTTGAAGTCCGGAATGTCGGAACCGCCCCACTTGCCGGCCTCCGCGTTCCAGGCGATCAGCATGCGCGACGGGTCGTAAGGCTTGCCCGCGGGGTCGCACGACGCGCGGTTGTACAGCACGCGCCGATTGGCCGGCCAGGCGTAAGCCCAGTTGAGCGTCTGCCCGATACCGAAGGGGTCCGAGTTGTCGCGCCGCGCCATCAGGTTGCCTTTTTCGCTCCAGCTGCCGGCGAAAATCCAGCAGCCGCAGGAAGTGGAACCGTCGTCGCGCAGCTCGGGGAAGCCGTTCAGCTGATCGCCGGCCTTCACCAGCACCTGGGTCTTGTCCTTGGGGTCGGTGACATCGCCCAGCGCCTTGCCGGAGAATTCCTTCGCCAGTTCTTCCGGCGAGGGCGCATCGGGCTGCTTGTGCTTCCAGGTCAGGTTGAGGATGGGGTCGGGGAAGGCGCCGCCGTCTTTCTTGTACAGGTCGCGAATCTTGAGGAAGATGCCGGCCATGATTTCCTGGTCGCCCTTGGCGTCGCCCGGCGGCTCAGCCGCCTTCCAGTGCCATTGCAGCCAGCGTCCGGAGTTGACCAGCGAGCCGTCCTCCTCGGCGAAGCAGGTGGAGGGCAGGCGGAACACCTCGGTCTGGATCTTGGCCGGGTCCACGTCGTTGTACTCGCCGTGGTTCTGCCAGAATTCCGAGGTCTCCGTGGCCAGCGGGTCGACGATCACCAGGAATTTCAGCTTGGCCAGCGAGCCCGACACCTTCACCTTGCACGGCGCCGAGGCGAGCGGGTTGAAGCCCTGGCAGATGTAGCCGTTGACCTTGCCCTGGTTCATGTTCTCGAACACCTGCAGCAGGTCGTAGCCCTTGTCGAGCTTGGGCAGCCAGTCGTAGCACCAGTTGTTCTGCGCGGTGGCGGCATCGCCCCACCAGGCCTTCATGTTGCTGACGAAGAACTTGTTGTAGTTCTGCCAGTAACTCATCTGACCCGGCCGCAGCGGCTTGGAGGCGCGCTTCTCGACGTAGGTCTTGTAGTCCTGCTCCGCGTCGCCCGGCAGGGTCATGTAGCCGGGCAGCAGGTTGGACAGGAGACCTAAATCCGTAAGGCCCTGGATGTTGGAGTGGCCGCGCAGCGCATTCATGCCGCCGCCCGCCACGCCGATGTTGCCCAGCAGCAACTGCACCATGGCGCCGGTGCGGATCATCTGCGAGCCCTGCGAGTGCTGGGTCCAGCCCAGGGCGTACAGGATGGTCATGGTCTTGTTCGCCGCCGAGGTTTCGGCGATCAACTCGCACACCTTGAGGAAGGCGTCCTTGGGCGTGCCGCAGATGGACGACACCATGTCCGGCGTGTAGCGCGAGTAGTGCGCCTTCATCAATTGGTACACGCAGCGCGGGTTTTGCAGCGTCGGGTCGGTGACGACGTAGCCGTCCTTGCCGATCTGATAGCCCCAGGTGGATTTGTCGTAGCTGCGCTTCTCCGGGTTGTAGCCGGAGTAGATGCCGTCGTTGAACGCGAACTCGTCCTTCACCAGGAAACTGAAGTCCGTGTAGTTCTTCACGTATTCATGGTGAATCCTGTCGTGGCTGAGCAGGTAGTTGATCACGCCGCCCAGGAAGGCGATGTCGGAACCCGCGCGGATCGGCGCATAGTAGTCCGACACCGCGGCCGAGCGCGTGAAGCGCGGATCGACCACGATCAACCTTGCCTTGCGATGCGCCTTCGCTTCGGTCACCCACTTGAACCCGCAGGGGTGGGCTTCGGCGGCATTGCCGCCCATGATCAAAACCAGGTCCGTGTTCTTGATGTCAACCCAATGGTTGGTCATCGCGCCGCGGCCAAACGTCGGGGCAAGACTTGCCACCGTCGGACCGTGTCAAACACGCGCCTGATTGTCGAATGCAAGCATCCCCAGGCTGCGCGCGATCTTCTGCGTCAGGTAGCCGGTTTCGTTGCTGGAGGCGGAAGCGGCAAGCATGCCGGTGGAAACCCAGCGGTTCACCGTTTCGCCCTTGTCGTTCTTCGCGATGAAGTTCTTGTCGCGGTCTTCCTTCATCAGCTTGGCGATGCGGGTATAGGCTTCGTCCCAGGAAATGGGCTGCCACTCCTTGCTGCCCGGCGCGCGATATTCGGGCCGCTTGAGCCGGTTCGGGCTGTGCACGAAATCGAGCAGGCCGGCGCCTTTCGGGCAGAGCGTGCCGCGGTTCACCGGGTGGTCCGGGTCGCCTTCGATATGCATGACTTCCGCATGGGCATTTTTCGCCTGGTCGCCCAGGCTGTAGATCAGGATGCCGCAGCCGACCGAGCAATAGGGACAGGTGTTGCGGGTTTCGGTGGTGCGTGCGAGCTTGAATTCGCGCACCTCTGCGAGCGCCTCGCCGGGGGCGAACCCCAGCGCGACGAGGCTCGAACTGCCGACCCCCGCCGCGCATATCTTGAAGAACTGTCGCCGGGTGACTTGCATGTCTTCCTCCTCCGTTTTCGCCAATCGGGATCACATAAAAAACTATAGTAACAAAAACTTCCCATATAAATATTTTGTCGGGTCAGAAGCGCGCATGCCGCTGAAATCCACGACGGTCGCCGGGTTTTATCCTGCCTGCGGGTTGGGATGCCGTCGTTGGGCGACGATTGTTTCGGCGCGACACCTGTGCGATGGCTAGCGGCGTTCGTCGCCCTCCTCGCCGCTTTCGCTGAAATCGCCCAGCGGTCGCCTGAACGTATAGTCCGCGGGCTTCAGGATCAGCGTTCGTGCCGAGGCTTTTACGCTGCCGCTGGGAATGGTGAAGGGCAGCGCCACGACGGTCAGGACGGCTCCCGTGACGGTGGCGACGAGTCCCAGCGGCCGCAGCACGACGGCGTCCACCACCATGTCGGTGGCCTTGTCGCCAGTGACCGAGTCTTCCTGCTGGGCACCCGCAGAGAGCGGCGAGACGGCGAGCACGACGGCCAGCAGCGCAAATGCCAGGCGCCTGTGCACGCTCACGTCGGCTCCCCCGGCGGCGTCACGCATGCCGAAACCAGAAAGTCGCGCACATGACGCAATTCCTGCCGGGTGCAGGTCGTGCTGTTGTGCGGCCGATGCAGGAAGCCTTCCACGCCGTTCAGCACCACGCGGAAGCTCGCGCCGTGGTGCGGTTCGACCCGGGCGCCCAAATGCGTCAGCATCGCCTCCACCTCGCGCCAGTGGATGTTGCTGCCGAGCGGACCGTGGAAAATCGACCTCAGGAGGTTCTCGTGCTTGTGGCTCATGGCAAGGGCGCCCGCATCCGATATCTCCCAAGCATAGAACCGCCCGGACATAACGCGAACGCTCCACTGGAACGTCAGCGCTTGCGCAGAAACGCTTCCAGTTCAGCCGGCGGCAACGGGATGCTGAAGAGGTAGCCCTGCACCTCGCCGCAGCCTGCCTCGCGCAGGAAGGCCAGTTGCTGCGGCGTCTCGACGCCTTCGGCGGTGATGCCGAGCCGCAGGCTGCGCGCGAGCTGGATAATGGCCGTGACGATCGCCGCGTCGTCCGGATCGCTGCCGATGTCGCGCACGAAGGACTGGTCGATCTTGAGCCGGTCGACGGCGAAGCGCTTGAGGTAGCTGAGCGAGGAATAGCCGGTGCCGAAATCGTCGATCGAAAGCCGCACGCCTAGCGCCTTGAGTTGCCGCACCGTCTCCAGAGTGTTTTCCACGTCCTGCAGCAGGATCGTCTCGGTCAGTTCCAGCTCCAGCAAGTGCGGCGGCAGGCCGCTGCGCGCCAGTGCGCCGGCGACCGTCTCGATCAGCCCCGCGCGACGGAATTGCAGCGCCGACAGGTTGACCGACATGGTCAAATCGGGCAGTCCAGACTGCCGCCACGCCTGTGCCTGACGGCAGGCCTGCTCGATCACCCAGGCGCCAATCGGCACGATCAGGCCGCAGTCTTCGGCCACCGGGATGAAGCGCGCTGGCGACACGTGGCCCAGTTCCGCGTTGTGCCAGCGCAGCAGCGCCTCCACGCCCGTCACCCGGTGCCCCTCGACGTCCATCCGCGGCTGGTAGTGCAACTGCAGTTCGGCCCGGTCGAGTGCCTGGTGCAAGCGGTTCCGCAGCGCCAGATGCTCGTGGGCCTGCCGATTCATCCTGTCATCGAAAAAGCGATAGGTGTTGCGGCCTGTGTCCTTGGCGTTGTACATCGCCGTGTCGGCCTTCTGCAGGAGGCTGTCGAAATCGCTCCCATCCTGCGGATAGACAGCGATGCCGATGCTGCAGGACGCGTTGATCGCGTGGCCGCCGATCTCCACCGGTCCGGCGAGCTGCCTGAGGATATTGGTCGCGATGCGCTCCACGACTTCCATCTCGGGAACCTCGTTGAGCAGCAGGATGAACTCGTCGCCGCCCTGGCGACTGAGCGTGTCGCTGTCGCGCGTGCAGCGGACCAGACGCCGCACAGCCTCCAGCAGCAGCTTGTCGCCGGCAGCATGGCCCAGCGTGTCGTTCACGATCTTGAAGTTGTCGAGATCGAGATAGAGCATCGCCGCATGCGTCCCCGACCGGTGCGCCCGGGCGAGCGCCTGCTCGAAACGGTCGCGCAGCAGCACGCGATTGGGCAGGCCGGTCAGGACGTCGTGATGGGCGAGAAACTCGATGCGCGCCTCCGCCAGCTTGCGCTCGGTAATGTCCTGGAGCGCGCCGTAAAGGCGGCGTCCGGTCTGCCCATCCTGCGGCTCCACGGCGAGCGTGTAGGCACGGACGTGGTGGACGGCGCCGTCACTGGCGACGATGCGCAATTCGCATTCGCTGCGCTCCCCGGTCGCGAGATGGGCGATATTGCGGTCGAACTCGGGCAGGTCTTCGGGGTGGACATAGCCGCGCCACCATCCCTGCTGCAGGATTTCGTCCGGCGTATAGCCGAACACGCGATCCACCGAAGCGGTCGCCCAGTCGATGGCAACGGACCCGTCCTCCGCCTGCATGCAGGAATACAGCAGATCGGTCGAGACACTGGAAATCAGGCGGTAGCGCTCCTCGCTCTGGCGCAGCGCCTGCTCCATCCGCTTGCGCTCGCTGATATCGATGAAATTCACCACGGCGCCCACCAGCTCGCCGTCGCGATACATCGGATGGGACCAGTACTCGACGGGGAAGCTGCTGCCGTCCTTGCGCCAGTGCACCTCGTTGTCCACGTGAGTCGGCTCGCCGTCCAGCGTCGACCTGCGAATGTGGCAGTCGCTCTTCGGGTAAGGGCGCCCGTCCGGATGCGTATGGTGGATCAGGGCATGCACGCTCTTTCCGAGCATTTCTTCCTGCGTGTAGCCCAGCATGGCGAGACACGCGGGATTCACGAACGTGCAGATGCCCTGCGCGTCGACGCCGAAGATCGCCTCGGGCGAAGCGTCGAGCAGCAGACGGAACCGCGCTTCGCTCTCGCGCAGCGCGCCGAGCGCAACCCGATGGCCGATCGCGGCCCCGAGGTCCGCGGCAAGCTTTTCCAGCAGCACCACTTTTTCCTGGTCGAATGCATGGACCTCGCCGCTGTACACCGCGAGCGCGCCGATCGTTTTTCCGTGCATGCGCAGGGGTGCCGCAGCCAGGGACCGATATCCCAGGGCAAGCGCGCGCTCCCGCCACGGTGCGAACTGCGGATTGGTCTCGATGTCGTCGTTGGTCGCCGTAATGCCGAGGCGAATGGCGGTGCCAACGGGCCCCTGCCCTGCCGGCGAATCGTCGCAGCGGATTTCCGCCCTCTGCTGGTCACTGGGCTCGGGGCCCGATTCGGCCACCGAATCCACCGTGACGCCGTCCTCGTTCACCAGCCCGATCCACGCCATGCGGAAGAGATCGCCCTTGACCAGATCCCGGCAGATGCGCGTCATCAGCTCGCGTTCGGGCACCCCCGCCATCTGCATCTCGTTCACGGCGGCGATCGTCTGCAGCAGCAGATTGCGCCGCTGCATCGCGGCCGCCTCGCGGCGCGCCTGCGTCACCTCGCGCAGGCTGCCGACCATGCGCGTCGCGTTGCCGTTGGCATCGCGCTCCACCACCTCGCCGCGATTCAGGAGCCAGATGGGGGTGCCGTCCGGGCGCCGGACGCGATGCTCCTGATCCAAGCTCGCGCGGCCGTCCAGGCACGCACGGATCGCGGCCATCACCGCGTCCCGGTCCTGTTCCTCCAGACACGCGACGGCGTCCTGCCAGCCATGTTCGAGCTGCCGCTCGTCCAATCCCATGAGGCGCGCCCACTGCGCATTGTGGCGGACGCGTCCACTGCGCAGGTCCCAGTCCCACACGCCCTCGCCGAGCATGGCCAGGGCGAACAACTGCTCGCTTCCGGCCGGGTGCCGCTTGCCGACCTTGCCCGTCTTTTTCGCCACCGCCGGGTCGCGTCCCTCCGCGAGCATCGCCTTGGCGGCGGCGCGACGCGTTCTTGCCTCGGCCAGCGTGACCGCGGGGTAGACCCCGAGCGCGAGCGTCTTGCGTTTGCCCTCGAATCGGTAATCGAGCCGCCAGTAACGCGAACCCTCCGGATTCAGCAGCAGGTACATGCCACCGCCGTCGGCGAGCTTGAGCGGCCGGTCGGCTGCCCTTGCCTGCTGAATGCGGCTATCGGTGAGGGGAAGGGTAACGCGCGCCATGACGGCATTGGGATGGCTGGGGGATACCCCATCCTATTCGGCAGATGCCGTCACGTATACCGTCACAATATATGCATCAGCTGGTACAAATGGCAGCGAGAGAACCCGCCTCCTCCAGCGGCGCGGACGATTCGCCGTTTCCCCTTAAAATTCTTCGGCGTTCGCGCTTCGCCGCTCACTACCCGCATCCCCTCCATGAAAGATCTGGCACAACAATTCGTCGCGTCCTTCCTGTCGGCCTCCTGGCTTCCCCAGGTCCTGACAGTCATCGTCGCCGTTATTTTTCTCAATATCGGCGTCCATTACCTGCTGCGCCGCATCGAAAAACTTGCCGAACACACGGCGACGGTCTGGGACGACGCCCTGATCAAGGCCACTCGCAAACCCCTCACGCTCGTCCTGTGGGTATCAGGCATAAGCTATGCCATCGAAATCATTCACAAGCACCTCGGCACGCCCGTCCGCGCGTTTGTTTTTTCTACTCGCGACACGCTCATCATCGCTGCGCTCGCCTGGTTTCTGCTCCGCCTGATCCGGCAGGCTTCCCACAACGTTCTCGCCCGCAGCGCCGCCTCGGGCAGCGGGATGGACCATACCACCGTCGACGCGCTCTCCAAGCTGGGCCGCTTCACGGTCATCGTCGTGGCCGCTCTGGTCATCCTGCAAAACCTCGGCTTCAGCGTCTCCGGGGTGCTGGCTTTCGGCGGCATCGGCGGCATCGCCGTGGGCTTCGCGGCGAAAGACATGCTGGCCAATTTCTTCGGCGGCCTCACCATCTATCTGGACCGCCCGTTCAAGGTGGGCGAGTGGATCCGCTCGCCCGACAAGGCGATCGAAGGCACGGTGGAATACATCGGCTGGCGCCACACCCGTGTGCGCGCCTTCAACAAGAATCCGATCTACGTCCCCAACGCCCTCTTCACGACCGTCGTGGTGGAAAACCCCACCCGCATGACCCATCGGCGCATCAAGGAAACCATCGGCATCCGCTATGCCGACCTCGACAAGCTGGCCGCCATCGTCGCCGATGTGAAAACCATGCTGCGGACCCATCCCGAGATCGACCGCGACACGACCCTGATTGTCAATTTCAACCGGTTCGCCGCGTCGTCGCTCGACATCTTCGTCTACACCTTCACCCGGACCGTCGACTGGATGCACTACCACGAGGTCAAGCAGGACGTGCTGCTGAAGATCGCCGGCATCATCCGGGACCATGGCGCGGAGATCGCCTTCCCGACCCGGACCGTGCACATCGAGGCCCCCGGCGACGAGGCCGCGCCCGCGGGCTAGCGCGACTCCCGAGGGCCGGCGCCGGGCCGGCCGGCGAAAAATCAGAGACTTTTTATCGGGGATTTTTCCGGCTGGGTACCGCGGACTCCACTGCGGCCCAGTCCCCGCGCGGGCCCTCACCGTTTGCCTTGCCAACAGGGCGCCTGCCTCCCATACTGGCCCGACGAATCGATCTTTTGGTCAGTCTCCTCTGCCCCTCTCGGGCACCTTGTCGGCTTTCCTCATTGGCGTCCCGCGCGTTCGCCGCAGCCCCCGACTGCGATCCTTCGCATCCCTTCCCGGCGCACGGCCGCGTCACCCATTGGCTCACCTGAGGAATCGCACATGTCGAAAGAAGAACTCATCGAAATGGAAGGCGTCGTCAACGAAGTCCTCCCGCAAACCCGCTTCCGCGTCACGCTGGACAACGGCTTCGAAATCACCGCCTACGCGTCCGGCAAAATGCGCAAGCACCGCATCCGCATCCTGGCTGGCGACAAGGTCACAATCGAGATGTCGCCCTACGACCTCACCAAGGGCCGCATCAATTTCCGTCACAAGGATGCGCACGTCCAGGCACCGCGGCCGACCGCGCCCAGAAGATACAACTGACGCGGCAGCCGCATCCCGGGCGCGCGCGCAAGCCGGGCCGCATGACATAATGCCGTGGTTCCGCGGCCCGATGCCCGACAGGGGACTCGCGCCACGCCCACGCCCTGAAACAGCACCGATGCCCGCTTTCGCACGCCGCTTGTTTACCTGCCTGCTGGCGGGACTCAGCCTTCCGGTCCTGGCCCAGGACCTGCCGCCGCTTTCCCATCAGGTCGCTGGCGGCGACATCGAGTACACGGTCAAACCCGGCGATTCGCTGACCGCCATCGGGGCGCGGTTCGGCGTGCTGCCCAAGCTTGTGGCGCAACAGAACGGGCTCAGCTTCAGCAAGGCCATTCTCCATCCCGGCCAGCCGCTGCGCATCCACAATCCCCACATCGTTCCGGCGCAGTTCGACGACGGCATTCTCATCAACATCCCGCAGGCGATGCTGTTCCATTTCAGCAACGGCAGGCTCGTCTCCGCCTATCCCGTCGGCCTCGGCAAACCGAGTTGGCCGACGCCGCAAGGCGCGTTCAAGATCGTCACGCGGCAGGCCAACAAGGCCTGGAAGGTGCCTACGTCGATTCAGGAGGAAATGCGCCGTGAAGGGAAGATCGTGCAGGAAGAAGTGCCGCCCGGCCCCGACAATCCCCTCGGGAAGCACTGGCTCGGGTTGAGCCTGTGGGGGTACGGCATCCACGGCACCGTCGCACCGGCGAGCGTGTACCACTTTCAGAGCCACGGCTGCATCCGGCTGCATCCCGATGATATTGCGGAACTTTTTGATCAAGTGCGGGTCGGAATCAGCGGACGCCTCATCTACCTGCCGGTCCTGCTGGCGTCCCTGGAAGATGGTCGCATCCTGCTCGAAGTCCATCGCGACATCTACAAGCGGGGCATCGACCCCATGAACATCGTACGCGGCGTCGCCGAGGCCAACGGTTTGAGCGAGGCCATCGATTGGTCTAAAGTGGACGCGGCAATCGCCGCTCTTGATGGTGTGGCCGAGGAAGTGGGCCGCCTGCCGGACACGCGATCGAAAGGACAACCATGAAGCAGAACAGCCGCCGCAATTTCCTCAAGCTCGGGATGCTCGCGGCCGCGTTGCCGCTTCCGGCGGTGGCGAAGGCGTGGCAGTCCGCGCCCGAGCGCCGTCTGCGTTTCCACAACCTTCATACGGGGGAGCATCTCGACCTGGCCTACTGGGTTCAGGGCGCGTACGTCCCCGAGTCGCTTGCGGAGATCAACCACCTCCTGCGCGACTTCCGCAACGACGAGGTAGCCGTCATCGAGCCCGGCCTGCTGGATCTGCTCAACCGCGTCGATGTCGCGCTCGGGGCCTCGCAGCCCTTCCAGGTCATCTCGGGCTATCGTTCGCCCGCGACCAACCACCTTCTCGCCGAACGTTCGTCGGGGGTCGCCAAGCATAGCTTGCACATGGAAGGCAAAGCCATCGATATCCGCATTCCGGGTATCGCACTGGCCGACCTGCGCAAGACCGGGCTCGCGCTGCGCGGCGGCGGCGTTGGATACTACCCCGCCTCGGATTTCGTGCATCTCGACGTGGGACGCGTGCGGACCTGGGGCGGCTGAGCCTCCGGCACCCTGCCTCCCGGAGGCGTCGTCCCTTCCCTCTCGCCCTTCCTCGCGCCCCCGCCCCGTCGCTCCCGCATTTCCTCGCGCCGGCCTCATCGCACCGTGGGTGACGATGTGCCGCGATCGATTCATTGCCTATAGTGAGTCGGTTGCCGCACGCCGGAGGCCCGTCGCAGTCTCCGCCGTGACGTCGACACGACCGGCGTCAGTCCGTTGCAGCGCCTGTTCATCGGCTGCACGCCTCTCCCCACCACGCCACAAGGGACGTTCTCGCCCCTCATTTTCGACATGGAGGTTGAGCAATGGCCAAGAAGCAGCACACGGCGCGCGAAGATCAAAAAGCGGTGATTCGCGAGGCCGCCTATTTCCATTACGTAGAGCGCGGGTACGCCCCGGGCCACGATCTCGACGACTGGCTCGCCGCCGAAGCCGAACTCGAGCGCATCGCCTCGGAGCAGCCGGCATCGGAATTCACCGAATTCCCGTCCGATACCGAAATGCAGCAAAGCAGCATCCACGGTGCCAGCAAGGACGACGAGCTGAAACGGATCGTCAGGCGGCATCCGCAGAAGGGCATTCCCCAGATCGAGAGCGTGTCCCCGAAAAAGGCGCCTTTCAAGGAATAGCGCCGGCGAGGCAAGGCATGTCCTGTGCGTCGACGGGCCCGTCAGGCGCGCGCCCGCGGACACGCGAACCGCAGCCGCGACGCCCCAGTCCATAAGCGCAATAACGGGATGAAACCCGGCTCCCGGCCGGTCGGTCCAAGCTTCCCACGCTGCATCCGAAAAGGAGAGTGACATGACCCAAGCGCACGATTATCGTCCGGCGGCCTATCTCATCGTTCTGCTCGGACTCGGAGAAGCGGCCGCCGCGTCGCTTGTCCCCTACTATCACGTCGGCTATCTGCTCGAACCCGGCATACTGCTCGCCGTGCTGATGCCCTTCCTGCTCTACGGCCTGTTCATCGAAAGCCTGCGCGGCCCGTGGCTGCCGGGGTCGGGCCTGGTGCTGCTCGCCGCGAACCTGCTGTTCGTCGCATGGGAACGTTTCCTTCATTACAACGGCTACGCCGACGACCGGATCTATTGGGTGCCGACCGCGTCAGCGGTCATCGTGCTCGCCATCGCATACTGGCAGGGCAGAGGCGCCGATCAGCCGGACGACGGCGCGACGCAGGCGCCTCACTGAACCGGAAAAACGCCTCGATGCACGCGGCCGGGAACGCGGAAAAAGACCTCACTCTCGCCCTGCCGGACTACCGCGGCGGCAGCCTGGTCAATCTCATGAGCTCAATCGCCGCGACGCTCGGCAGCGGAAGCCCGTATCCGCCGCTGGCGAAACTGCCCGCCGATGCGCTCGCAGGCGGACGCCACCTGGTGTTGCTGGTCGTCGATGGCCTTGGCATGAACACGCTGGCCGGACGCGACGGCGCACTGCGCCGGCATCTGGTCGGCGAGCTGACGTCGGTATTTCCCTCCACCACCGCCAGCGCCATCCCCACGTTTCTCACCGGCCTCGCGCCGCAGCAGCACGGCCTCACGGGGTGGAACATGTATTTCCGCGAGATCGGCGCGGTGATCGCCCCGCTTCCCTTTCGCGTCCGCACCGGCCGCCACGCGCTGCGCGAAGCGGGCGTCACGCCGGCGGCGCTGTTCGGTCTCGCGTCCCTGTTCGACCGGCTGCCTCTGCCCTGTCACGTGGTCAGTCCGCGCAACATCGTTCATTCGGACTTCAACGTCGCACTCTCCGGCCGCGCGCAACGGCACGGCTATGAAAGCCTCGACGATCTCTTCAACGCGATCGCCGCGCTGCTGCACAGCCAAGAGCCCAGCTACATTTACGCCTACTGGCCGCAGATCGACAGTCTCGCGCACGCGCACGGCATCGGGAGCGCACCCGTCGCGGCGGCGCTCGACGCGCTGGACGCGGCATTCGAGGCGCTGCTGGGCGTCGCGCAGGCTTGCGGCAGCCGCATCGTCGTCACCGCCGACCACGGCCTCATCGACAGTCCGGCCGACCAGGCCATCGATCTCGACGATCACCCGGGCCTGCGCGACGCCCTGCTGCTTCCCCTTTGCGGCGAGTCGCGCATGGCCTACGCGTACGTTCGTGCAGGCCGCGAGGCGCAGTTGGAGGATTACGTCAGGACGCGACTGTCCGACCGCGTGCGGCTTTTGAAAAGCACGGATATCGTGCGGCAGGGCTGGCTGGGCCCCGGCGACCCGCACCCGGCCCTGCTCGACCGCCTGGGCGATTACGTCCTCATCCCACGTGGAAGCGCCATCCTGCGCGACTGGCTCAAGGGCGAGGAACGCCACGTCCACGTCGGCATCCACGGCGGCCTGAGCGACGCCGAAATGCGGGTGCCGCTCGTCGTCACGCCGCTCGCCTGAATGGCGCTTTTGGAGCGGCCGGCGCGCCATTTGTATTTGATGCCGGCGTGGCTATATTTGGTTTGCGCGTCGAGCACGCCGGAAGGCCCTGTCCGGCGCGTCTCCCCACGAACCCGGAAAGAAGCGATGCCATGTACGGTCCCTACAATCATGGATGGATGTTCGACGGCGGCTTCGGCATGCTCTTCGGCATCGTCTGGATGATCCTCATGTGGGGGATTCCCCTCCTCCTGATCATCGCCCTGCTGAAATACCTTTTGACCAAGCCCCGGAACATGGACGAGCGCCAGGCGCGGACTGAAGCGAAGTCCGCGCTCGACGTTCTCAAGGAAGCGTACGCGCGCGGCGAAATCGGCCGCGACGAGTATCTGCAGAAACGAGACGACATTCTGGAAAAATAGCGCCGCCGCGCGCTCGAGCGTTTCACACCTTTTTCTGTGGAAGGAAACTGCCATGAAACATTCACGCCACGTCATACGATTTGCGGCCGGCGCGCTCGCGCTTGCCCTGACCGGAGCTGCGCCAGACCTGCGGGCGGCGGACCCGGTTCCGCCGCCCTGCCAGGGCGGCCCCGGCACACCCGGTGGCTACGGCATGGGACCGGGCATGATGGGTGGGTATGGCATGGGACCGGGCATGATGGGTGGCTACGGCATGGGCCCCGGCATGATGGGCGGTTACGGCATGGGGCCCGGCATGATGGGCGGCTACGGCATGGGGCCCGGCATGATGATGGGGCCGTATTGGGCCGGCGGACTCGACCTGAGCCGCGAGCAGCAGGCCAGGATCAACAAGATCCAGGATGACACCCGCAAAACGCATTGGGCCCTGATGGGCGAGATGATGAACGTGCAGGCGCGGCTGCGCGACCTCAATCTTGCGCCAAAACGCGACAACGCGGCGATCGACGCGGCGTACAAGGAATTCGGCAAGCTCCAGCAGCAGATGTACGAATCCGCGGTGGCGGCGCACCAACGCATGGAGGCGGTCCTGACCAAGGAACAGCAGGAAAAGCTGCGCAGCTACTGGCGCAAGGGCTGGGCGCCCGGCAACGGCAAATAGGCCGGCGCCGCGCGGAAGCGCGCAGCATCACCAGGGAATTTCCTCGCCGTCGTGGCGGAAAAAGCGCCCGCTCATCGGCGGCTCGAAATTGTCCACCGAAGCGCTGGATGTCGAGCAGGCGCGGGATGCCTACGAACAGGCGCTCGCGGCAAACCCCGCACATGCCGGTGCCGCGACCAACCTGGGTCGCCTGCTTCATCAGGGCGGCTTGCCCGATGAAGCCGAACGCGTCTATCGCGAAGCACTGATCGCCTGCGGCAGCGACGCCCTGCTGCACTACAACCTCGGCGTGTTGCTGGAAGACGCGGGACGCATCGACGAAGCCGCGCAGGCCTACGAGCGCGCGCTGCGAAACGACGCCACCCTGGCCGACTGTCACTACAACCTCGCGCGCCTGCGCGAGGCGCAAGGCCGCCAAAAGGACGCGCTGCGCCACCTCATGCGCTACCGCCAATTGAGCGGCGGCGAAACCTAGACCGCCAGCTCGAGAAACCGTCGCGCGAGCTGCGGTCCTCTCCCCGCATCCTCGTGCTTGAAGAACACGAACGCGTCCTGCCAGCCCTGCTGCCGCACCCGCGCCGCCCATGCTTGCAGCTCCGCATCCCCATAGTCGGCTCGCCGCAAACGCAGATAACCCCAGTCCGCGGTCGCCACTACGGGCGTGTCCGAAGCATCCTCGGCCTCGGCGATGCAAAGCGCCGCCCCGTGCGCCTGCAGCAGGGCGAACACCTCGCTGTCGAACCAGGACGGGTGGCGGAATTCGAACGCCACGCGCACCGTCGCCGGCAGCAGGGCCAGAAACGCGTCCAGCCGCGCCACGTCCTTCTTCAGCGTCGGCGGAAGCTGGAACAGCAACGCCCCCAGTCGCGTTCCCAGCACGCCGGCGACGTCGAGCAGATGGCCCACGTCCTCGTCCGCATCCACCAGGCGGCGCTGATGCGTGATGCGCTGCGGGGCCTTGAGCGCGAACCTGAAATCGGCCGGCACCTCGTCGGCCCACGCCCGCAGACGCTCGGAAGTCGGCATGCGATAGAAGGTGTTGTTGATTTCGACGCTGCGGAAATGCTCGCCGTAGTAATGCAGCATCCGCTTCGCGGGCAGCGTGTCGGGATAGAAGCTGCCCTTCCATTCCCGGTAGGCATAGCCGCTGGTGCCGACGTAGAGATTCATCGTGCGGTCACAGACGCCGCCGCAATCGAGCAATACCGTTCAATGGGTCTCACCGCGGACTTCCCTCCCGCCGGGCTTCGTCTTTACTGAAGCAAAGGACACCATCATGAAAGAACTCCTGCCCGGCATTTTTCACTGGAAAACCTTTCACGAAGGCATCCAGGCCTACGTCCATTCCTATTACGTCAACGCCACGGACCCGCCCCTGCTGATCGATCCGCGCGTGCCGCCGCAGGGAGTCGGCTGGTTCGCGGCGCACGGCGCGCCGCAGCACGTCTACCTTACCAACCGCCACCACTACCGCCACAGCGGGCGCTTCGCCGCGCATTACGGGGCGCGGGTCTGGTGCCACAAGGCGGGGCTGCACGAATTCACTCACGGCGAACAGGTCGAGGGGTTCAGCCACGGGCGCGTCCTGCCAGGGGGCGTCGTGGCGCTGAAGATCGCCGCCTTGTGCCCGGAGGAAACCGCGCTCTACCTGCCGTTGCACGGCGGAGTTTTGAGCGTCGGCGACGCCATCGTCCGCGTACGCGGCAGGCTCGGCTTCGTACCCGATGCCTACATGGGCGACGACCCGGAAAGGGTCAAGCGGGGCCTGCGGAAAGCCTTTCTCAAGCACCTGCGCGAACGCGAATTCGATCATCTGCTGTTGGCCCACGGCGCGCCCTGGATCGGCGGCGCCCGCGCCGGCCTCGAAAAGTTTCTGGCGGCGGGCGAATAGCGCTGGCGAGTCCTGCGGCATCACGGCCCTCCAAACAAAAGGGCCGGACGACTCGTCCAGCCCTGTTTCACTACACCGCGCCTGCGCTTACCTGCGGCCCAGATCGTTGATGGCGTCCACCACCATCCCGGTGCCGGCGGCGATCATCAGGATATCCCCGGCGACGCGAACATACTTGTAGCCGGCCGGCGGCAGCCCGATTCTCACCACCATCTCGGGCGGCAGGTCGTAATAGGGCACGTCGCGCGGAAGCGGGCGCCCCACCTGCCATTTGCGGGCCTGGCCCGGCGGCATGCAGCCATTGTGCTTCTTGGCCAGCCCAGGCGGACAGTTCCCGCGCCGGAAACTGTCCTGGTAGTACTCGCGCACCACGGCACGCTGGCGATCGCCGAAATACATGTTCAGCCGGACATCGCCGCGGTCGCCTCGCCGATCGCCCCGCACGTCCCCGTCGCGCCCGTCCCGCGCGCCTTTGTCGGGCTTGCCGTGGCCCGCCCAGTCCGGCTTCTCGGCAAATACCGGGTTGATTGCGAAAAGGCCGGCCGCGACCAGGGCCAGGGCGAATTGTCTTTGCAGGTTGGCTCGCATATCGCTTCTCCTATTGGTATGGGATGGCAGTTCCCGGGGTATCGGACAGGACCCGGCGCGCGGAGCACGAGGCATCGCATCGCACGCCTATCTTAGTGAAGAGGGGTGCATGTGCCAACTCGTGTCGATCCGCTGCGGACCTGCTCAGGGAACGCGGCTCGAAGCAAGGCTCACTTCCCCGAGAGCCGCTTGGCGAACGAGGCCGCGTACGCCGGGGAGCGGAAAAGCAGAATCGGATCGTTGGTCGGCGCGATGCCGTCGCTCATCACGAGCGGATCGAAATTGATTTTCTCGCACTCGGCGCCTTTCTGCGGCATCGCCGACGAAATGGTCAGCGTGCCCGCCTTGAATTGCTTCCGGTTCTCGGGCCACGCCACCGTCGGGTCGTCGACGGAATCCCCCGGCTTGCCGATCGAAACAAGCATGTCCCAGCGCACGGGGCCCTTGCGCGTGCGATCGATCAGCCTCTGCTCGAGAAAATTTGCAGGCGCGGTTTTCATTTCGGCGTCGGACAGCCGCTTCTCGCCATCGTGAGGCACGAAGCGCCAGCGGACCAGCGTCGTCTTGTTCTGGCGGTCGATGAACTTGAAGGTGTGGATTCCGAAATATTCGCTGGTCGCGAAGCTTTCCGGCGGATTGTTCTTCGCCAGGAAACCGGCCTGTGCGCGGCTGTCGGGGTGGCTTGCGAGGAACGCCTTCATTTTCGCCGGATCGGGCTTGCCCGTCGCGGGATCGGGCTTCATCGCGACGATCTGGTCGAAAAACGTGCGGGGCACGCGGGCACCGAAGACCGGCGTGTTCAGCATCGTCATGTGCTGCAGCTTGCCGTCAGGCAGCCTGAACTCCAGGGCCATGCCGCGGCCGCTCTTGGCCGTGTCGGGAACCTTGGGGTTGCCGCCGGCCACGGAAAAGCGCGCCACGACCGGAACGGGCTTTCCGGCGAACAGCGCCGACCGCGAATAGGCGGCGGCCTCACGCGTCCCGACGAACTCCCCGAGCGCGCAGGTTCCCTTGGTGTGGTTGCGGCGTTCCCCCGGTGTGACGCCGAACGTCCCCTCGAGCGCCGTGACCACCTGAGCGGGCGTCACGTCCGCCTGCGCCGCGTGGGCCAGCGGCGCGCCGAACGCCAGCATGCCTGCGAAAAGCCATTGCCGCGATCTGCTCTGCTGCATCGTCGTTCCTTTCGTCGGGTCGGATGGGATTACGTCGCTTGCATCGAACCTGCCACGAGGCGTTGACCCGCCCCACCGGAAAGGTGCTGCGTACGTTCGTACCAGACGGCCGCAGAGACCAGGAAGAAACCGCGGCGGTTTGCAGAGCGCTCGTTCCGACCTGCGCCTCCCTGCACGGGCAGCGCAGGACGGGAAGCGGCGTGCTGCCCTGCCCGTCCGCGCTACGTCCGTCTGGCGTTACGACTTTTTGCGCCCGGGATCGGCGCAGCGGATGACCGCTGCATTGGTCTTGGCGTCGAGGCAGCGGCGCACGTCGCGTCCTTGCCGATGTGCTGCCTTGTGCCGGCTGTGGCGAGCCTTGGCCTTGGTCTGAGCCTGGACCGGGCTCGGCCCGGGAGCCGGAGCGGCGGCCTGCGCCGGGCTGGCAGGGGCCTGCTTGTCCACCCCTTCGGACTGTGCCATTGCAACGCCCGCCGCGCCGAGCAGCGGAAATATCACCAGCAAGGTTTTTAATTTCATTCGATATATCCCCTCGATATGCCACGAGCCCGGAACGGGACCGTTTTTGGCGAAGGGATTATGCCATTTGCGGCGGGATCAACGACAGGACGGGGCCGGGACTGATCAGGTGCACGCGGTAGCCCCAGCGCGTCAGCGGCTCCGCCAGTTCGGCCATCGCCTCCATCCCGGCGAGCGTAGCCAGCGTTGCGATCAGCTCCGCGCCGCCGGACGCGTCCACCGCTTCGACCGCGGCGTTGCCCGCTTGCGAATTCAGGCGGCTGAACAATGCGTGATGAATGCTCCCGGGCAGCGCGATTTCCACCTTTGCCTGGCGCTGCAAGGCCTCGATCGCATAAGCGGAGGTGTCCTTGCCGCTCCACGTGAGCCTCACCGCCTCGAGCTGGGGCCGCCCGCTAGCATCGATTTTCAAGATTGTCTCCTTGAAGGGTTTGGCGCGCCGATTCCCGCCGGTCCGGCAACGCGCACGAATTTCTTCTTTATAGGATAGCGGAGCCGCGCGTCCTCCGGACAGCCTGTTCGAGGCCCGGCACGCTACCGAACGGGCAGACTCAATCCGTGAAAAATCTTCTACGTTTAAAGCAGACTGGCACACGAGGAGAAAGACATGGCCGTTGTGAACATTGGTCACTACTACGCCGAATGGATGCCGTCCGGTTCGCCCGACAAGTCCGGCCGCGGCCGGATCATTCTGCGAAGCGCCACGCGCCTCACCGAACTGTTTCGCCTGACGAACCTGGGCTCCGAGGACTACCGCAACCTGCTCCACATGCTGCAAACCGAAAAGCCGGTGTTCTGGGACAGCGAGGCGGGCTGGCTGCGGACCGCCCATCCGCAGATGCATGATGCCGAACCGGTGGGGGAACAGGAGGGGCACTGAAACCTCCGCCCGCAGCGCGGCGCGGCAAACCGGCTCCCCGTTGCGCTACAAGGCCTTTCCGTTGCGGATCACGCCGACGGCGATGCCCTCGATGACCAGTTCCTGCCGGGCAAGATCGACGACAATCGGCGCGAAGTCGGGGTTTTCCGGAAGCAGCTGCACGACATGGCCGCGCTTCCTGAAACGCTTGACCGTGACCTCGTCGCCGATGCGCGCGACCACCACCTGCCCGCCACGGGCCTCGGCGCTCCGGTGCACCGCCAGCAGGTCGCCGTCCAGGATGCCGGCATCCTTCATGCTCATGCCGCGCACTTTCAAGAGGTAATCCGCTCGGGGCGAGAACATCGCGGCGTCGACCTGGTAATGCCGCTCGATATTCTCCTGCGCCAGGATCGGGCTGCCCGCCGCGACATGGCCGACCAGCGGCAGGCCTCCGTTGCCCTTCAGCCGGATGCCGCGCGACGTGCCCGGCACCAGGTCCACCACCCCCTTCTTCGCCAGCACCTTGAGGTGCTGCTCGGCGGCGTTCGGCGAACTGAAACCGAAGCGCTGCGCGATCTCGGCGCGCGTCGGCGGCAGACCCGTGGTGTCGATCCATTCCCGGATGAGATCGAGGATTTCTTCCTGCCGGCGCGTCAGATCCTTCATGGGGGGCTTCCTCCTAATACTGTATGCATGTACAGTTGTATGTGCATACAGTATAAACATCGGATGCGGAAAGCGCTACCGCGCAAAACCGCTTCCCGTCCGGCGCACACAGGAGAACCTCGCATGAAACTCGGAAAGATCAGCCCCCTCGCCTTCAGCCACATGAAACGGCGCGGGATTTCCATCGATGCGCTGAACGATCTGCTCGCCCTCGGCGAGGTCGAGAACCAGTTCGACGGCGCAAGAGTGGTGTACCTCGACGCACCCCTGCCCGGTCCCGAGCGGGACGGCCGGCCGACGCCGCGGCTTTACGCGGTGCTGGATGCGGCGGGCGACGTGCTGACGGTGGAGAAGCGGGTGCGGCTACGAGGCTGAGCGACGTTCGTCGGCCTATTGCAGCATTCAGGCGGGCCGTGTGCCCTTGCAGGCAGGATATTGGGAACATCCCCAGAACGCATTGCCCGAATTCGTGCCGCGCTTCGCCGTGCGCTTCACCATGGCGCTTTGGCAAACCGGGCATGCCGGCGCGCTTGCGGTCCCGCCAACCGGGGCAACCGCAGCAGCCTTGCCAGGCGCGCTCACCCCGCGAATCAGCGCATGCAGCGCCCGGCCGTCCATCAGATGGATGTTGCGTCCCACGGCAAACGCGCGCGCCTCTTCCGTGAACACACCTGACGTCACCACAAAGCCGCCTGCCGCGCCCTTGGCTGCCATCACCCCGTACAGCTCCCGGACGATGTTCACGCCCACCTTGTAAGCCTTCCATTGCTTGCACTGCACGAGAAATGTCTCGCTGTCCCTTTTCAGGATCAGATCGATGCCGCCGTCGGCGCCCCCGCCCCCCGTCTCCGTCACTGCGTAACCCTTGCGCCGGAAAGCTTCGCCCACCAGCGCCTCGAACTGCTGCCAGGTCATGCCATCGAGCACGCCACGTTCAGGGCTTGCCGCCACCTGTTCATGCAAGGCACGACGCTTGTAACGGCCATAGGCGGACAAGCCCGCGCCAACCAGGCAAGCGAACGGCAACACGTATTGGCCAAACGCGGCAAGCGACTTCAAGGCAGCAAGAATGGCCGACTGCCCCATCTGCCCCGGCCGGGCAACGACCGTGATCTCCGTACCGGCCACGCTGTGTAGCCAGGCATACGCGGCGATCGCGAGCGCCACGCCGACCCACCAGGGAAATTTGCTGGTGACCTCGACCAAGATTTCCACAATGTTTTGTCTGCGGCGTGCCAAGTGTTTTCCTTTCAAGAGCCGAAAATGGTTATCGCGATGCCGCCCGCATCTGCCGCGTGACCTCGACCGTGCGCACGCTCACCGTCGCCACCCGCATCAGCAGGTCGATCGCCTTGTCCTTGTAATCGGCGAAGCGGTAGGTGTCGAATTTCTCGCGGATGGTCGGGTCCTTGGGCTTCTTTTCCTTGTACTGGTCGAGGATCCATTCCAGCGCCGAGCGGTTGCCGAGCTTGTAGTCCCAGGCCTCGGGCGGAATGCCGGAGAGCATGGTCTCGCTGTCGAGCTGGATGCGGCCGGCGTCCCTGTCGGCCTTCAGCATCGCCTTGGGCGACTGGCCGGCGGCGCGGGCCTTCTCGTCGGGAATGTCGGTGCGCGTGAGCGCGCAGGGTTCGACCGACTCGTAGCCGATGTGCCAGTCCATCAGCGCCCGGCCCCAGTCGGCCCACTGCCAGAAGTTGGCGTAGAACGGGATGCGGGGGAATTCGCGCTTCAGGTTCTGGGCGTATTTCTCGCGGTAGACGGGGTCGTGCAGCACGGCGTAACAGTAATGGAAGATGGCTTCCTTGGTGATCTTGCGGGCGGTTTTGCCGGTACCGGTTTCGGGTTTGTAGTGGTCGGTGAATTTCTTCAGCGCCCAGTCGGTGATGTTGTCGAGTAAGCCGCCTTCAGACGACAAACGTTCAATGGGAAGGCAGACTGTTCCAGCCGCAGCTCCCACGAAATGCAGGTCGGGCACCTGATCGACGGCACATGTCATCCATGGTTTCTGGGCTGTTGCGTCTGTCAGGACAATGCAGCGATTTCGGTCGTGGCCGCGCCCGAAGATGGTCGGAAGCTGATACTGCATTTCGTTCAGTTTGGGGTGGAAATACAGGCGGCGCTTCACATAGGGGCGATAGCACGCGGTGATTACAGCAGTCTCGTCGAATTCATAACGAACACGCTTTTGCAGGTCAGCCTTGACAGCCCGTGTCCATTTGATTGCCTCGCCAGGTGCGCTACTGGCATCTTTTTCCAGTCGATCGATGTCGGCGTTGTATTCATGTATCAGGAAACGCACCTTCGCGGCCAGTAGCGGGTCCCGTTCGTCGTATACCCACTCATCGCGATTGGTGACCACGCCCAGCGAGAAGGCCTTGAAGATCGCCCGCTCCTTCGCCGCCGTCTTGGCTGCCTTGGTTTCTTTGCTCGCCAGCGGAATCAGCGACTCAAAATCGTTGTTGGTGAGATTGATCCAGTTGTGCTTCGCATCCGGCACCACTTCCTCGAACGCCATGTCGCAGATCCGGGCGTTGTGCAGGAAGGTCAGCTTCTCTTCCGCCGTCTCCATCTCCGGCCGCCGCGCGTAGAAGATGCGGCAGCCCGTCTGCTTCGCGCGCTTGACCATGAAGCTGATGGCGACGCCGGTCTGGATGCCGAAGACGTTGTGGGTGGTGCCGGATAGCTTCGGGTTCGCGCGCACGTCGCCGCCGAGGTCGACAACGCGGATTTCGTTGAACTCCTTCGCGGCAATGGCGCGAAAGCCGTCGAAGGTGCGGCTGTCGATGAAGCTGCGGTTGGTGATGAAGGCGAGCACGCCGTTCTCGTCGAGCCGGTCGGCCGCCCAGCGGAAGAAGCGCGAATACATGTCGTAGACCTTGGTCTTCTGCGCGGTGCTGGCGGCGATGTAGGTGTCCTTGATGCGCTTGTCGATCTCGGGGTATTCGCGGTTCTTGTTGTTCTCGTTCTCGTTGAGCTGGTTGGCGTTGTAGGGCGGGTTGCCGATGATGACGCTGATGCGGCGGCTGTTCTGCACGCGGATGCGCCTGACGTTGTCGTCCGACACCGAGCCGAACAGGTCGTCCATGTGGCCGGCGTGCTTGCGCAGCGCGTAGGTGTTGTCGAGCGTGTCGACGAAGCACAGGCCGGGGAATTCCTCGTATTCGCCCATGACCTGCGCGTAGGTCGCCTCGATGTTCAGGTTGGCGACGTAGTACGGCAGGATCGCGACTTCGTTGGCGTGCAGCTCTTGCTGGTATTTGTGCCTGAGCTTGGCGGGCTGGCCGCGGAAATGCTCGATCAACTCGCAGACGAAGGTGCCGGTGCCGGTGGCCGGGTCGAGGATGTGGACGTCCTTGTCGACGAGAGTGCGCTTGAAATGGTGCTCGCACAGCCAGTCGGCGCTCTCGATCATGAAGCGCACGATTTCGTTGGGCGTGTACACGACACCCAGGCGATCGGCGGCCTTGGGGTTGTAGACCTTGTAGAAGTTCTCGTAGATGGCCTTGAGGAAGGCCTGCTTCTCATGGTGCGTGTCGATCTCGGCCGCGGCTTTGCGGATGGCGCTGTAGTAGGCAGCCAACCCCTTGAGTGTCTGATGCTTGGTGTTGCCGGTGAAGAAGGTGGCCTCGAGCTTGTGCAGCGCGCAGGCGATGTTGTTGTCTTCGTGGTAGTTCGTGCCGGGAAACACCGCCTGGAACACCTCGCCGGTGAGGATGTGCTGGATCAGCATTTCGCGCACGTCGGCTTCGGTGAGGCTGGGGTTGATCGCCTCCTGGGCGTGTTTCAGGAAATCTTCCGATGCCGTGCGGAAGGCCGCCTGCGTCTTCAGCGATCGCTCGATCATCGATCGCAGCGACTCCAGCACGGCCGGCAGGTCCAGCTTGAACTGCTCGACAGCCTTGCGGAAGGCTTCGATCTCCGGCCGCTCGTAGCCGAAGAAGAGCCTGAGCAGCTTTTCAAGCTGCACCACATCGTCGACGGCGCAGCGCATGACCTCTTCGCCGTGCTGGATCAGAACGACCTGGGTCGAGTCCTCGAAAAGGATGTTTGTCTTGGGATAGCCGCGCCTGAACTTGTGGGCGATCTCGGCATCGAGGTCATCCTTCTCGTCCTTGGCCTCCCAGTAGCCGAACGGCACGCGCAGGGTGTGGAGCAGCGCCCCGTCCACATAGCGGCGTTCCTTCGTTTTGGTTTCGAGCTCGTACTCGGGGATGAAGGTGAGATCGAGCGAGCGCCCCCAGGCCTTGAGCAAATCCTTGAACGCCTCGCGCACCACGGATTCGCGATGCGTGCCCGATACTCGCTTGAGCGTCGCAAGCTCGCCGAGATATTTGTTGATCAATAGCTGGCTCAACGCCCCTCCCCAGGGAATTCCCGTTTTCGGTTGTTTCTTGTCAGCCGAATCTTCGCATATCCGGCGCGCCTATCGACCGCAACACGCGCGCAGAGCTTCGGGTCGATCCCCGCCTGCCCCACCAGCGGGACTTGTTGCCCGGCGGTTCACGTCCCCCCGGAAAACCATCTCTCCCAAAGGCGCGGGCCTCACTGCACCTGATTCACCTCGAACACCGCCTCGATGCGCTCCCCGTTCCACTGGTATTCCAGATAGGCGGCGTGCAGGCAGTTTTTCACGATGCCGGTGCGCAGCGCGGCCAGGCATTCGCCTCCGGGGTGGCGCACCGACGGGTAGACGATGCCGTGTGCGCCGGCGGCGCGCAGGCTGCGGCCGATGGCCTGGGTGTGGCCGTAGCCGTCGGGGTCGACGATGCGGGGGTCGCTGCGGGCGGCTTCGCGCAGGTCCACCGCTTCGCCGCGCGCCTGCACGGCGTAAAGGCGCATCTGCAGCCGCATCGGCGGCTCGCGGGTGGCCTCCATGAAGCGCGCCGCGTGATGACGCGTCTCGGCGATGGCGGTGTCGCGTTTGCGGGCGCAGTAAAACACGCCGTAGCGGCCGTCGCTGAAGCGACTCCCTTGCGGATTGGGGTGGGTGAAGGCCGCCATGATGCAGGTGCTGCCGGGACCGAACAGGCGTTCGTCGGCGGGGACCAGGCTGATGTCGCCGACTTCGTCGCGCAGGCGATCGTTGGTCATGGCCTCCAGTGCATAGAGGGCGTCGAAGTCTTCGGGACTGGCGACGCGCTCGAACAGGCCGATGGCGGGAAAGCGGCTGGGAATGACGCGGTAGGCCGGGCGCCAGTTCAGCCGCGTGGTCGGAAAGTTCAAGCCCAGCCGCCGCGCCGGGCGTCCAGATACTGGCGCACTGCGACCAGGTCGGCGACGTTGCCGCCAAGCATGCGGTCAAGCGCGCTCTTGCCCCCGAAAAGCGGCGCGCTGTTGGGCTTCTTCACCCAGGCGTCCGCCGCGTCCGCCGCGGGCAGCAGGATTTGCAGTGCCTTGTAGATGCCGAGCACATACGAGAGACGTTCCAGCGTGTCGCGCTTGAGGTCGGCGGACTCGGGGGCGGATTTCCACTTGAAAAAGGTCGAGCGGCCAGGGGCGCCCAGCAGGATCATCTGCTCGTCGGTGTTCAGCCCCCAGTCGCGCGCGATGTTGAAGAACGCGCGCAGGCCGGCCGCGGAAATCTCGCGACCGCTCGGTTTGGCCTGGGGCCTGACGGCTTGCGCGGCGTGTTGCATCCTGGTTCATCCAGTCCGAATAACGTACCCAGTCTCAATTTAGTCCAATTGTGGACTTTTTACAATCCCGGGCGGTAGCGGCTGAACAGCGTGCCGCAAGCGACGGTGCTACCCCTTCCCCGCCTTCTCATCCAGTTCCCTCAAATGCGCCAGCTTCTCCGCGATCTTGCCTTCGAGGCCGCGCGGGGTCGGCTGGTACCAGTGCTGTTCCTCGACGTCATCGGGGAAGTAGCGCTCGCCGGCGGCGTAGGCCTCGGGCTCGTCGTGCGCGTAGCGGTAGGCACGGCCGTAGCCGAGTTCCTTCATCAGCCGGGTCGGCGCGTTGCGCAGATGGATGGGCACGTCGTTGGAGGGGTTGGACTGCACGAAGGCTCGCGCGGCGTTGTAGGCGACATAGACGGCGTTGCTCTTGGGCGCGCAGGCCATGTAGATGCAGGCTTCGGCAAGCGCAAGCTCGCCTTCGGGCGAGCCCAGCCTTTCGTAGGTTTCGACGGCGTCGAGGGCCAGGCGCAGCGCGCGCGGATCGGCCAGGCCGATGTCCTCGCTCGCCATGCGGATGAGCCGGCGGCCGAGGTAGCGCGGGTCGGTGCCGCCGTCGAGCATGCGCACGAGCCAGTAGAGCGAGGCGTCGGGATCGCTCCCGCGCACGCTCTTGTGCAGCGCGGAAATCTGGTCGTAGAAATTCTCGCCGCCCTTGTCGAAGCGGCGCAGCGACTGCGCGAGCGCGTTTTCGACGAAGGCCGCGTCGACTTCCTTCACCTGCGCGCTGCGCGCCGCGGTGTCGAGCTGCTCCAGCAGGTTGAGGAGCTTGCGGGCGTCGCCGTCGGCGTAGGCGGCCAGCAGCTTGTCGACGCCGTCACCCAGCTTGAGATCGGGCAGTTCCTTGACGGCGCGCTGCATCAACTGGCCCAGTTCCTCGGGCGTGAGCGATTTCAGCACATAGACCTGGGCGCGCGACAGCAGTGCACCGACGACCTCGAACGAGGGATTCTCGGTGGTCGCGCCGATGAAGGTGAAAAGCCCGGATTCGACGTGCGGCAGGAAGGCGTCCTGCTGCGCCTTGTTGAAGCGATGGACTTCGTCGACGAACAGGATGGTCGCGCGGCCGAGGGTCTGGTTCATGCGCGCGCGCTCGACCGCTTCGCGGATGTCCTTGACGCCCGACAGCACGGCCGAAATGGCGATGAAGTCGGCGCCGAAAGCCTGCGCGGTGAGCCGCGCCAGCGTGGTCTTGCCGACGCCGGGCGGCCCCCACAGGATCATCGAATGCAGCTTGCCGGAGTCGAAGGCGAGCCGCAGTGGTTTGCCCGGGCCGAGCAGGTGGGCCTGGCCGACGACATCGGCCAGCGTGCGCGGACGCAGGCGCTCGGCCAAGGGTGCGTTGGGGTCATCGCGCGCGGGCTCGCCGGCGCCGGATTCGGTTTGGAAAAGGTCTTGAGGGCACATGGTCTGGTCCGGCTGAAACCCAAACTTACCACCGTTCCGGCCGCGCCTGTCGATGCCCCGCGCGCCGCGATCGTTCGACGGTTCTACCCGAAACCGCCGCTTCCGATCACTCGCCGATGATGTCCGCCCCTTTCGGCGGGCTGAACCGGAAACGCGACGGCGCGATCGACGGGTTGCGCACGAGGTGCGTCAGCCTGAGCGTGGTTCGCTGGCCGAAGGTGTCGAGCAGTTCCATCTGCACCAGCATATCGCCCTTGAACCCCATGCGAATGCGCTCGAACGTGGTGTCGCGGTTCCTGGGCGTGGCGTCGAGCCATTCCAGGCCGTCGCGTTCGCCGGCGTCTTTCAGGCTGAAGTATTTCTCGATGGCATTATCGCCGGCGAGCAGCGCGGCGGGGGTGCCGGCGATGACGTCACCGAGCGGTTTGACGGTGACCTGATCGAGGTCGGCGTCGAACAGCCACAGCTTGCTGCCGTCGCCGACGATCACCTGTTCATACGGCTTGCTGTAATCCCAGCGGAATTTTCCGGGGCGCGCGAATGCCATTTTGCCGCTGGCCTGCTGCGTGACGCGGCCGCTCTTGTCGGCCACGGTCTGGGTGAAGTCGGCTTCGGCGGTTCTGGCGCCGGCGATAAAGGCCTTCAGGCGGTCGACGCCGCCGGCGTGGGCTGCGCTGGCAACCAGCGCGAACAACAGAAACAATAAACGCATGAAGGCTCCAAAAAAAAGTGCGCCCGAGAGGCGCACTTTGCATGACCCTGCAGGTGAACGAAAGTTTATTTTACCTTGCAGGTTTTGATGCCAAACGGCAGATACGCCGGGCAGAAGCCGAAGATGGCCGTCAGCAGCAGGATGAAACCGACGATGCCCGCCGGTACCATCCAGTTTTCAGCCCCTGGCAGATTCGACACTGCATAAGCGATCAAGGCGATCCCGACCACTGCGCGGATGACACGATCAATCCCACCAACGTTTTTTGCCATTATTCGTATCCTCTCCAGTTTGGACGTTTTTCGTTCCGGGGGTTCGCCCCGGAGCGAGCTTAGCGCATTTCCTTCGTGCGCCGGCGTCAAACGTCCCGATCAACCGACCGCTCGTCAGCCGATCAGCGGCACGATCAGCAGTGCCACGATGTTGATGATCTTGATCAGCGGGTTGACCGCGGGACCGGCCGTGTCCTTGTAGGGATCGCCCACGGTGTCACCGGTGACGGCGGCCTTGTGCGCCTCCGAGCCCTTGCCGCCATGGTTGCCTTCCTCGATGTACTTCTTGGCGTTGTCCCACGCGCCACCGCCGGTGGTCATGGAGATCGCCACGAAGATGCCGGTGACGATGGTGCCGAGCAGCACGCCGCCGAGCGCCTTGGGGCCGAGGATCAGGCCGACCAGCACCGGGACGAGCACCGGCAGCAGCGACGGGATGATCATTTCCTTGATTGCCGCCTTGGTCAGCATGTCGACCGCGCGCGAATAATCGGGCTTGGCCGTTCCCGCCATGATGCCGGGAATCTCCTTGAACTGGCGGCGGACTTCAACCACCACCGAACCCGCCGCGCGGCCGACCGCTTCCATGCCCATGGCGCCGAACAGATAGGGCACCATGCCGCCGATGAAGAGGCCGATGATGACCATGTGGTCGGACAGGTCAAAGGCGGTGACGCCGCCGGTCTTGGCCTGCAGCGCGTGGGTGTAGTCGGCGAACAGCACCAGCGCGGCGAGGCCGGCCGAGCCGATGGCGTAACCCTTGGTGACCGCCTTGGTCGTGTTGCCCACCGCGTCGAGCGGGTCGGTGATGTCGCGGATCGCGCTCGGCAGCTCGGCCATCTCGGCGATGCCGCCGGCGTTGTCGGTAACCGGGCCGTAGGCGTCGAGCGCGACGATGATGCCGGTCATCGACAGCATGGCGGTGGCGGCGATGGCGATGCCATACAGGCCGGCCAGCGCATACGCGCCCCAGATCGCGAGGCACACGGCCAGCACCGGCGCCGCGGTGGACTTCATCGACACGCCGAGGCCGGCGATGATGTTGGTGCCGTGGCCGGTGGTCGAGGCCTGCGCGATGTGGCGCACCGGCGAGTATTCCGTGGCAGTGTAGTACTCGGTGATGACGACCATCGCGGCGGTGAGGCCGAGGCCGATCAACGCGGAGAAATACAGGTTCATCACCGGGATCACCGAGCCGTCGTTCATCTGCAGGCCGTCGCCGATCAGCATCTTGGTCACCGGATAGAAGGCGATCAGGCTCAGGCCGCCCGCCACCATGAGGCCGCGGTACAGCGCGTTCATGATCTTGCCGCCTTCGCGCGCGGTGACGAAGAACGAACCCACGATGGAGGCGATGATCGACACCGCACCCAGCGCCAGCGGGTAGATGATCGCGCCGCTGCCAGCCTGGCTCGCCATGAGCGCGCCCAGCAGCATGGTGGCGATCAGCGTCACCGCGTAGGTCTCGAACAGGTCGGCCGCCATGCCGGCGCAGTCGCCAACGTTGTCGCCGACGTTGTCTGCGATCACCGCCGGGTTGCGCGGGTCGTCCTCGGGGATGCCGGCTTCGACCTTGCCCACCAGGTCGGCGCCGACGTCGGCGCCCTTGGTGAAGATGCCGCCGCCGAGACGGGCGAAGATGGAGATCAGCGAGCCGCCGAAGCCGAGGCCCACCAGCGAGTGGATCGCCGCTTCCGGCGTCGCGCCCATCGCGGTCAGCACGGCGTAGTAGCCGGCCACGCCCAGCAGGCCCAGACCGAC
This sequence comes from Pseudomonadota bacterium, assembly GCA_021820845.1. Taxonomy (GTDB): domain Bacteria; phylum Pseudomonadota; class Gammaproteobacteria; order Burkholderiales; family Thiobacillaceae; genus Thiobacillus. The sequence continues at coordinate 247,346 of JAKADC010000002.1, read as the reverse complement.
GACCAGCATGCCGGTGATGGCGCCGCCCTTGAACGCGACGTTGAGCGCCGCATTGAGGCCCTGCGAAGCGGCCTCGGCGGTGCGGACGTTGGCGCGCACCGACACGTTCATGCCGATGAAGCCGGCCGCACCCGAGAGCACCGCGCCGATCAGGAAGCCGATGGCGGTATGGCTGCCAAGCGCGAGCCACAGCGCCACGAACAGCACCGCGCCGACCATGGCGATCGTGGTGTACTGGCGATTAAGGTAGGCCTGCGCCCCCTGCTGCACCGCCAGCGCGATCTCCTGCATGCGCGGATTGCCGGCCGGCTTCTTCAGAATCCAGCCGATCGACACGATCCCGAACACCAGGGCCAGCACTGCGCTGGCCAAAATCCATATCAACTCCGTCTCCATTACCACCACTCCCTATCGTCTTGACTTCGAACCAAAAAAAAACGGCAGCGTGGGCTGCCGTTCACCTATTTGCCCATTGCCAGGCCGCCCTCGAACCGCGTGCCGAGCTCGAAGCCGAATATCCGGTCGAGTTCCAGCTCGCGGATGCACTCGTCGACCGCCGCCTGCCCATGCTCGCGCTGCACTTCCGACAGAATCAGCTTGGCTGAATTGCCGTTGTAGAAGCCGCCGAAGTCGGCCTGGACTTTCAACAGTTGCTTGGCGCGATCGAGGGTCATTTTCTCCGGGGGCCGGATTCAGGGTTCAAGGTTCAGAGGAAGGATGCACGCAGGCCGCGTTTAATTATTGCCCGCGCAGCCGCACATCCCCTGACCCGTGGTCCCGTAATCCCGCCCTGCCTTAAAGTTTGAACGTTGGCAGCTTCTTTGCCACCGCGACATTCTTCAGCGTCACGTACACCGGGAGACCGTCCTTGTACTTCGGATAGTCCTCGCCCTGGATCAGCGGCGTGAGATAACGCTTGCACTTGGCCGTGATGCCGAAGCCGTCCTTGGTGATGAAGTCGCGCGGCATGAATTTCTCGACGTTCGCGACCTTGGACAGCGGCGCCATGCCGATCTTGTACTTGTAGGGCGAATCGGAAATGCGGTCGACCGTCGGCATCACCGAATTGTGGCCCTTGACCGCGAGTTCGACCGCCTTCTTGCCGAGTTCGTAGGCCTGCTTCACATCCGTCTTGGACGCGATGTGGCGCGCCGCCCGCTGCAGGTAATCGGCTACCGCCCAGTGGAACTTGTGGCCGAGCGCGTCCTTGATCATGTTGGCGACCACCGGCGCCGCGCCGCCGAGCTGCGCGTGGCCGAAGGCGTCGCGGGTGCCCTGCTCGGCGAGGAAACGGCCGTCCGGGTAATGGCAGCCTTCCGAGACGACGACGGTGCAGAAGCCGAATTCCTTGACCTTCTTGTCGACGACGGCGAGGAATTTCTTCTGATCGAATTCCACTTCGGGGAACAGGATCACGACCGGGATGCCCTGGTCCTCGACGAGACCGCCCGCCGCGGCGATCCAGCCCGCATGGCGGCCCATGACTTCGATCACGAATACCTTGGTCGAGGTCTTCGCCATCGAGCGGACGTCGTAGCTCGCCTCCAGCGTCGACACGGCGATGTACTTGGCGACCGAGCCGAAGCCGGGGCAGCAATCGGTGATCGGCAGGTCGTTGTCGACGGTCTTCGGCACGTGGATGGCCTGGATCGGATAGCCCATGGCTTCGGAGAGCTGCGAGACCTTGAAACAGGTGTCGGCCGAGTCGCCGCCGCCGTTGTAGAAGAAGTAGCCGATGTTGTGCGCCTTGAACACCTCGATCAGGCGCTCGTATTCGCGCTTGTTGGCTTCGAGCGACTTCAGCTTGAAGCGGCACGAGCCGAAGGCGCCCGAAGGCGTGCTGCGCAGCGCGGCGATCGCTGCCGCCGATTCCTTGCTGGTGTCGATCAGGTCTTCGGTCAGAGCGCCGATGATGCCGTTCCGGCCGGCGTAGACCTTGCCGATCTTGTCCTTGTGCTTGCGCGCGGTTTCGATCACGCCGCAGGCCGAGGCGTTGATGACCGCGGTCACGCCGCCGGACTGTGCGTAGAAGGCGTTCATTTTTTTCGCCATGTTGGTGCTTCTCCTCAATATCTTGACGGAACCCGGGCAAGCCGGATTGGCATAACAAAAAGCCAGCGGCAAAGCTGGCTTGGATGATTCAACTGTTGCCGGACGCCTCGCCCTCGGCCAGTCGCCGGGCTTCCTCGTCTGCCTGCATCTTCAGAAGCGTGGTGACGCAGTCGCCGATGTCGTCGTATTCCTCGCGCCCGGTGGAAAAGCGATCGCGGATGCGATAGAAGAACATGCTGCGATAGCGCGAGTCGCCCGTTTTGGACAGCACGAAATGGCAGCCGTGCTCGTTCCAGTAGAAGCCCGGACACAGGGTCAGCTCGCGGTCGTCGACATGCAGGCGGATTTCGGTTTCGACGTCCTGTATCTCGACGTCCCTGCCGTAGCGTTCCTTCACCGCGCTGGAGACGATCCAGCGCTCGGTGTCGGTGAGCGGGTGATTCTGCTGGGGCACGGTTTCTCAGCCGAGTGCTGCGAAAATCGAATCGCGGATGCCTTCGACCTTGCCGACACCGGCGATCTTCACGTACTTGGGCGCACCGGCCTCGCCGCGTGCGGCCCAGTCGCCGTAGTACTTCACCAGCGGCTCGGTCTGCGCGTGATAGACATCGAGGCGCTTCTTCACCGTCTCTTCCTTGTCGTCGTCGCGCTGGATCAGATCCTCGCCCGTCACGTCGTCCTTGCCGGCGACCTTGGGCGGATTGAACACGACATGGTAGGTGCGGCCCGAAGCCACGTGGACGCGGCGGCCCGACATGCGCTTGACGATCTCGTCGTCGGCGACATCGATCTCGACCACGTAGTCGATGGGCACGCCGGCGGCCTTCATCGCCTCGGCTTGCGGAATGGTGCGGGGAAAGCCGTCGAACAGGTAGCCGTTCTTGCAGTCGGGCTCCTGGAGCCGCGCCTTGACCATGCCGATGATGATGTCGTCGGAGACCAGTCCGCCGGCATCCATGATGGCCTTGGCCTTCATGCCCAGTTCGGTGCCGGCCTTGATCTGCGCACGCAGCATGTCTCCGGTGGAAATCTGGGGGATGCCGTATTTTTCCTTGATGTAATTGGCCTGGGTGCCCTTGCCGGCGCCGGGGCCGCCCAACAGAATCAAACGCATTGCGTGTCTCCCTCGATTATGGACGTGTCAAAACCGCATTAGCCTAAGGCAAGCATGATTCGAACAACACTTAAAATTTTTTATTGAGGGATTCAAGAGGCTGCTAAGCAGCCTGAAAGAGCCGGCGGACGCGCGCGAGATCCTCGGGGGTATCGACGCCCGGAGCGGGCGCGACGGGCGTAACGCCCAGGCTGATGCGGTAGCCGTGCCACAGGACGCGAAGCTGTTCCAGCATTTCATAGCGTTCGAGCGGCGAACTGGCGAGGCCGGCATAGGTGCGCAGGAAGCCCGCCCGGTAGGCGTACAGGCCGATATGTCGCAGGGCGCCAAGCTCGTGCGGCATGGGCTGCTGCGCTGCGAAGGCGTCGCGCGGCCACGGAATCGGCGCCCGGCTGAAATACAGCGCGTAGCCAGCCTCGTCGGACACCACCTTGACGACGTTGGGATTGACGAAATCGGCGTGGTCGTGGATCGGGTGCGCCAGCGTGGCCATCACCGCGTCGTCGTGCAGCACGAGCTGGCGCGCGGCTTCGCGGATCAGCGCCGGATCGATCAGCGGCTCGTCGCCCTGCACGTTCACGACCAGCGCGTCGTCCGGCCAGCCCAGCGTCTCGGCCACCTCGACGAGCCGTTCGGTGCCCGACTGATGCGCCGGCGAGGTCATCAGCGCTTGATGGCCGGCTGCGGCGACCGCCTCCTGGACCCGCGCGTCGTCGGTGGCGATCACCACCGATTCGGCACCCGCCTGCAGGGCGCGCTCCAGCACATGCAGCACCATGGGACGCCCGCCGATGTCCGCCAGCGGCTTGCCCGGCAGGCGGCTGGAGGCGTAGCGCGCGGGAATGACGACGCGAAAATGCACCGAGGGTCCGCCCGCGCTACTTGCCGTGAATTTCGTCGGGCGACAGCGCGCGCGCCTCTTCCGGCAGCATCACAGGAATGTCGTCGCGGATGGGATACGCCAGGCGGCACGCGCGGCACACCAGCTCGTGAGCGGATTTCTTCCACTCGAGGGGGCCTTTGCAGACCGGGCAGACGAGGATTTCAAGAAGCTTCGGGTTCATGGATCAGGGTCCTGTAATTCGAATACGCATCGTCCGGCTCGGACTGCTGCGATTTGCTTTGATAAAGATGGATGTCGGCAACTGACAACAGCGTCACGAGGTCGTTTCCGTCGCGCGGCGCGTGGCTGACGCCGAGGCTCACCGTCATCGGCAGCCCGTTGCTCGCGCTCCAGGCTTCGGTGCGGGCCTTGATGCGCTCGAAAATGCGGTGGACGGCGGCCTCGTCGCGCGCCGGCAGAACGGCAACGAATTCGTCGCCGCCCCAGCGCCCGCACACCCCCGCCTCCGCCGATTCGCTGAATATCTGCGCAAACTCGTTCAACACGCGGTCGCCGACGCCGTGCCCGTAACGGTCGTTGACTGCCTTGAACTGGTTGAGGTCGGCGAACAGCACGGTGGCCGGACTGGCCGCGTCCGTCCTGTCGAGGATCGTGTCCGCCGCCGCCAGCAGGCCATGGCGGTTGAGCAATCCGGTCAGCGCGTCGAACCGGCTGCGGTAGTCGAGCTGGCGGCGCTGCGTCTCGATGCGTCCCATCAGGATGTACGCATACAAGGCGAGCGTGACCCAGAACACGCCGAAAAACACGTCGCCGGCGTTGATCGCGAATCCGCCCAGGCGGTAGCGGAGCGCGAACGCGACCGCCATGCCAAGAAACGCGCCGCCGAGCACCTCGGAAAAGAGCCGCATGCCGTAACGCATTCCGTTGCCCAGCAGCACCATCAGAAACGCGAGCGCCGAGGGTGGAACCGCATTCGGATCGTGAATCACGCACAGCGTGACGATGATGAGATCGGCACTCATGGCGTTGCGAATCTTTGCCAGCGTGATGCCCTGCAAAGCCTGCAGGAAGAACCAGCTATTGATGAGGAAATAGACCGCCAGGGCGGTCAACAACTGGTCGACGCCGAGCAGCACGGGCCGGACGGCCTCGAGCGTGGAGAAATAGATGACCGCGAGCGAAAAGAACACGTAGCGGGTGAAGAACTGGGTGACGATTTCCGAGCGGTCGGGCACCCAGAACCCGCTGTCTTCGCTTTCGGCCTCCCATTGGCAAGGGTGCCGGCGATCGCTCCAGTCAGACGTTTGCATGCCCATGTTCCCTCCTTCGATACACCGCGCGAGCATTCTTATTGTTTGAGGCGTGCGCCCAGCCAGCGAACGAACCCATCCTCGGGGGCGACGTCCAGCTCCACCGCCCACCAGTCCGTTCCCGCGAATCCCTGGCATTTTACCGCGTCTTTTTCGGTCATCAGCACGGCCTCGCCGCCAGGCAGATCCGTCGCCCGGAAAGCATGGTGATCGGGAAAGACACGCCGTCGATAGCGCAAACCGTGGGCATCGAGCATGGAATAGAAGCCCTGCGGCCGGCCGATCCCCGTCACCGCGAGCCAGTCTCGGGGCGGAAGATCGCCCAGTGCCCGTTTTTCCTGCGGGGCGCTCAAGCGATATGCCTGGCCCGCGGTGTAATCGACGCGCCAGGCGGAGACGCGCGGCAGTTTGCGGGGCGCTTCGGCGCCGCGCACCACCTGCACGACGGCATCGACGCTGTCGAGCCGGGCGGCCGGCTCGCGCAGCGGACCGGCGGGCAGCGGCAAGCCGTTCCCGAGCCCGCTGGCCGCATCGACGACGGCGAGTTCGATGTCGCGATGCAGGCGGTAGTGCTGCAGGCCGTCGTCGGACACGATCACGTCCACCTCCGGGTGACGTTCCAGCAGCGCGCGCGCCGCCGCCACCCGGTCGCGTCCGACCACGACGGGCGCATCGGTCTTGAATCGGATCAGCACCGGTTCGTCGCCGACGGCCGCCGGCGCACTGTCGGTATCGACCTCGACGCAGCCGCGGGCCGTTCCGCCATAGCCTCGACTGACGACGCCGGGCCGGTAACCCTGCCCCCGAAGCCAATTCACGAGCCAGATCACGAGTGGGGTCTTGCCGCTGCCGCCGGCGGTGATGTTGCCGACCACGATCACCCGCGCGCCGACCCGCACGGCACGCAGCCAGCCGCGCCTGTAGGCCATGCGGCGCAATGCGGACACGGCGGCGAACAGCATGGCGAGCGGGAGAAGCAACACGGCGGGCACGCCGGTGCGTGCCCACACGTGTTGAACGGAGAACATGAACCCGGTTACGGGTTGGTTTGCGTGGCGAAGGTAATGTGGCTCAGCCCGTCGCGGCGCGCCGCTTCCATCACATTCACCACGGATTGATGGGTCGCCCGCGCGTCGGCATTGATCACCACCACGGGTTCGGACTCGTTGGCGGCGGTCTGCTTCAGCGCGGCGGCCAGCCCGTCGATCGACGCGTCACCGACTGCCGTACCGTCAATCTCGTAGCGGCCGTCCTCGGACACGGCGACTTCGATCTGCTTGGGCGGATTGGGCGTCTGCGCCGCGCTGCTGGTCGGCAGGTTGATCTTGAGGTCGGCGAAGTGCGCGTAGGTCGTGGTCACCGCAAGGAAAATCACGATGACGAGCAGGATGTCGATGAACGGAATCAGGTTGATTTCCGGATAGTCCTCGCGACGCCCTTTTCTGAAATTCATGGCTTATTTCCGGTCGCCGTGGACGATTTCCACCAGCTTGATCGCCTGCTGCTCCATGTCGACGACGAGCGATTCCACCTTGGCACGGAAGTAGCGATAGAAAATCATTGCCGGAATCGCCACGATCAGGCCGAACGCCGTGTTGTAGAGCGCAATCGAAATGCCATGGGCGAGCTGGCCGGGGTTGGTGCCGGCATCGGTCTGCGCGCCGAAGATCTCGATCATGCCGATGACGGTGCCGAACAGGCCGAGCAGCGGCGCCATGCTGGCGACCGTGCCCAGCGAGGTCAGGAAACGGTCGAGTTCATGCGTCACGGCGCGCCCGGATTCCTCGATGGATTCCTTCATGATCTCGCGCGAGTTGTGGGCGTTTTTCAGCGCGGTGGCGAAAATTCTCCCGAGCGGCGATCCATCCGCGAGGCGGGTGACGAGTTCCTGCGTGACACCGCGCTCCCGATAGGACTTGATCGTCTCGGGCAGCAGGCCCGCAGGCGCGACTTCACTGCCGCGCAGGCTGTAGGTTCGTTCGATGATGATGGCGACGGCGATGACAGACGCCAGAATCAACAGCCAGATCGGCCAACCGGCCGCCTCGATGATGGCAAGCACTGAATACCACTCCCAATAAAACAATCAGGCGAAATGTAGCGCCCGCGTGCAGGTTTCGGCAAGCACCAAATCGTCGAAACGCGCGGGGCGAGACATTTTTCTCGCACCCTCGCGAGTTCTCCACAAATGATGTGGATAAGTCTGTGAGAAACGCCCTGACGGTTTGCCTAAACGCCCGCCCACAAAGGAAAAAGCCATTCGGCCCAAAAAGTAGACAATGCGTTTATTCCTTTTAAATCAACGCTTTATAAAAAAACAATGACCGTCAATAAGGTTATCAAAATTTTTTTATGAGAATTTGATGACTGTGCATGACGCCGGCCGCAGCGGACCCATTATCCTCAGGGCATGGATTTCCAGAACGACCTTCCGGGCAGCCCGCCGGCGCTGCCGGTGCTCACCGTGAGCGAGCTCAACCGCATGGCGCGTCGGGCGCTCGAATCCGCCTTGCCGCTGCTCTGGGTAGGCGGTGAAGTGTCCAATTTCACCCGGGCCGCGTCGGGCCATTGGTATTTCTCGCTGAAGGACGCGAACGCCCAGGTCCGCTGCGTCATGTTCCGCGGGCGCAACCAGTTTGCCGATTTCACGCCCGTCAACGGCGACCACGTCGAGATCCGTGCCCTGCCCTCGCTCTACGAAGCGCGCGGCGAATTCCAGTTGGGCGTCGAAGCGGTCCGCCGCGCGGGTGCCGGGCGCCTGTACGAGGCGTTTCTGAAACTGAAGGCGAAGCTGGACGCGGAAGGCCTGTTCGACGCGTCGAAGAAGCGTGTCCTGCCGCGCTTTCCGCGCTGCGTCGGCATCGTCACCTCGCCGCGGGCCGCCGCGCTTCATGACGTGCTGACGGCTCTGGCACGCCGCATGCCGGGTCTGCCGGTCATCCTCTATCCCACACCGGTGCAGGGAACGGATGCCGGCGCGCAAATCGCTGCTGCGATCCGGACGGCCGGCGCACGCCGGGAATGCGACGTTCTGCTCGTGTGTCGCGGCGGCGGCTCGCTCGAGGATCTGTGGGCTTTCAACGAGGAGGCCGTGGCGCGCGCGATCGCCGCGAGCCCGATGCCCGTCGTGAGCGGCGTCGGCCACGAAACCGATTTCACCCTCGCCGATTTTGCCGCCGACCTGCGCGCCCCCACACCCACAGCGGCGGCGGAGCTCGCCAGTCCGGCACGATCCGAATTGCTGCTTGAGCTGGGTCACCTCGCGCGACAGCTGGGCCACCATCTGGCGCGCAGGCAGCACGCCGAGATGCAGCGGCTGGACTACCTCGCGCGCCGCCTGGTTCACCCGGCCGAGCAGTTGCGGCGCCGGCAGGTCGACCTGGAGCAGCTGGCGCGGCGCATCGGTCGCGGCGCCCAGAGCCGCTTCACCGGCGAGCAGCTTCGGCTCGCGCGTCTGAGTCAGCGTCTGGTGACACCGCGCCACGTCATTCAACGGGAGCATCAGCGGCTGGACGCATGGGGCATGCGATCGTGGCGCGGGATCCGGGGCGCTTTGGGGCAGCGCGAGCTCACCCTGGCGCGGCTCGCCAGCAGCCTTGCCCACCTCAACCCGGAAGGCGTGCTGGCACGTGGCTACAGCATCGTCCAGCGGGAAAACGGCGCGGTGGTCCAGGACGCCTCCACGCTCAAGGCAGGCGATAGCGTCGGCATCCGTTTCCATCGCGGACAGGCTCGCGCGACGGTCGAGTCGACGGGCGACAACTAGGTCGGCCTACGTCCGCAGATGGCGCGCGACGAGCGCCATCGCTTCCGCCTCAAGATCGTCTGCAAGACAATCCAGTTCGACCGCATCGGGCCATGAGCGCAGCCAGGTGAGCTGACGCTTGGCGAGCTGGCGGGTGGCGGCGATGCCCTGCTCGCGCAGTTGCGCCAAATCGATTTCGCCATCGAGGTAGGCCCACGCCTGACGATAGCCGACCGCCCGCATGGCGGGCAGGCCGGGCGCGAGCGCGTGGGCCAGGCGCAAGGCCCTCACTTCATCGACCAGGCCAGCCGCCAGCATCGCGTCGAAGCGCGCGGCGATGCGTTGGTGCAGCACGGCCCGGTCGGACGGGACAAGGGCGAGCTGGAGCACACGGTAAGGCAGATCGGCGCGGGCGCGATCGAGCAGCGCGGACATCGGCGTTCCGGTGAGCCGGAAAACCTCCAGCGCGCGGCCGATGCGCTGGGAATCGTTGGGTGCCAGCCGCGCGGCGGTGGTCGGATCGACCTGGACGAGTTCCGCGTGCAAGGCCGGCCAGCCGCGGACGGCGGCCTCGGCCTCCAGCGCTTTCCGCAGCGCCGCATCGGCTCGCGGCAGATCGTCGAGCCCGTGCAACAGCGCGCGGAAATACAGCATCGTCCCCCCCACCAGCAGCGGCACCTTCCCGCGCGCGGCGATATCGGCCATCAGCCTGCGCGCATCATCGCAAAACGCCGCGGCCGAGTAGGCTTCCGTAGGTTCCCGGACATCCAGCAGATGATGCGGCGCACGGGCGAGCGTGGCCGCATCGGGCTTCGCGCTGCCGATGTCCATTCCGCGATACACCAGCGCCGAATCGACGCTGATGATTTCGAGCGGAAACGACTCGACTAAACGCACGGCCAGCGCGGTCTTGCCCGATGCAGTCGGGCCCATGAGAAAAACGGCAGGCGGATGGGGGACGGATGGCATGGGTCGATTATCTCCCAGCTTGCCGCTCGCGCCTGTCGTCCGGGGCGCGCAAGCGGGTTCGCCGCCGCATGAGCGTTCAGGGTCTACAGTGGTGAAGTGACGCTCAGCCGAGCGCCGGCCAAATGCCCGCGCTTTCGGCTTTCATCCCGGGAAAGGACTCGCCCATGAACATCGACGAACTCCAATCGGTCGCTAACGCCATCGTCGCACAGCAAAAGGGTGTGCTGGCTGCCGACGAAAGCAATCCCACTATCAGGAAGCGCTTCGATTCGGTCGGGGTGGAATCCACCGAGGAAAACCGCCGGCGCTACCGCGAAATCCTGTTTACCACCGAGGGTATCGAGCGCTATATCGGCGGCGTGATTCTCTACGATGAAACGCTGCGCCAGGGCACCCGCGACGGCGTCCCCTTCCCGACGCTCCTGGCTGGCCGCGGCATCGTCCCCGGCATCAAGGTCGATCAGGGTGCCAAGGCGCTGGCGCTGCACCCCGGCGAAAAGGTGACCGAGGGCCTGGACGGCCTGCGTGCGCGGCTCGACGAATACAAACGGCTGGGCGCCCGCTTCGCCAAATGGCGGGCGGTGATCGAAGTCGATGAAAACACGCTGCCGTCGCCGTTCGGCATCCGATCGAACGCGCACGCGCTCGCCCGCTACGCCGCGCTATGCCAGGAGGCCGGGCTGGTTCCCATCGTGGAACCGGAAGTGCTGATGGATGGCGCCCACCCCATCGAACGCACCGAAGCGGTGACAGCACGGGTGCTGCAGGCGGTATTCACCGAGTTGGACGCCCATCGCGTGCTGCTCGAGGGCATGCTGCTGAAGCCCAACATGGTGATCGCCGGCAAGAACTGCCCGCACCAAGCCGGCGTGCAGGAGGTCGCGATCGCCACGCTGCGGTGCCTCAGGCGGCATGTGCCCGCAGCCGTGCCCGGCATCGTATTCCTCTCCGGGGGCCAGGGCGCCGCGGACGCGACGGATCACCTCAACGGCATGAACGCGATGGGGCCGCAGCCGTGGCAGGTCAGCTTCTCGTACGGGCGGGCATTGCAGGAACCGGTGTTGGCAGCGTGGCGGGGTCAGGAGGGCAACGCCGCCGCAGCGCAGCAGGCGTTCCTCAAGCGATGCCGCCTCAACGGGCTGGCGCGTAGCGGACAATACGCGCGCAGCATGGAAGCCGAAATCTGATTGCCGGTGAAGCGGGCCGCGCCGCCTGGGCGGCCTGGGTAAAAAAAACGGCGGGATTCCCCGCCGTTCGAGCCTTGTCCTGCAAGCGGCTCAGGCCGCTCTGCCCCCGTCACGCCGCGTGAGCATAGTGCGCCTTCGCCTCGCGCGCCGCGGCGATCTCCTCGGGGCCATAAGCCTTGCCGGACCATAGCATCTCGTAGGCGATTTCTTCGTTGCCGTTTTCGCACAGTTCCAGCACTTTCCGGAACAGCGGCTGGAAGGTTTCAGAGCGATGCGATTTTTCGTGGTTCGCGAAGTCGGTCCAGAAGGTCACGATCAGCGCCTCCTTGCCCTTCATCGGGCTCCCGACCGCCTGGCCAATGGTCGAGCCTTCATTCGACACCAGACCCGAGTTCAGGGCGACAAAGCCGCCGACGAAACCGGTATCAGAATGATAAGTCTTCACGTTTTCGCACAAAAAAGCGACGCGTTCCTGCAAGTCGTCGACCGTGTATTCGGGTTTCAGGATCACGCGGTTGACCGTGACAAGGCCGTCGGTCGGGAAATTAGCAATCAATCCACTCATGGTTTTCTCCTGTTGGGTAACTGAACTACGCCCCCAGTCTATGTACCTGAGTAAATTCGTCAACTAATTAATTTAAATAGTCTATGGGTATATAAATCAATTGAATTAATACTTAAGCCATTGTTTCGGTGTGGCTTTTTGCTGGATGCTCAGAGATAGCGCTTTTGCTCGCTGCGCTTTCCGGGGCGCTTCTTCATGATCACCACGCCCTTGGCGACCTCGATACCGACGACGGGGATATTCTCGTACAAAGGATTCAGCGGCTTCAGCATCCAGCCGTCGTCGCGTTTCACGATCTGGCGGAAGATGTATTCGTCGTTGACGTGGGCCACCACGTACGAGCCGTCCTTGACCAGGCCGGACGGCTCGACGACGATGATTTCGCCTTCCTCGAACTCGGGCATCATCGAATCGCCCAGAACCATCAGCGCGTAGGGCTCCGCACCGGCGCAATTGCTGGCCTCGTTGACGTCCTGGATGGGAATGGTCTTGCGGCTGCTGTAATCGCTCATGGGGAACCTCGTTAATACCTGACTAATTAGCTCGGGATTATAGTCAAAATGCCGGCGCCGCGTAATCAGCGGCCGCGCATGAACATGGCGTCGAGTTCCCGAAGGCTGATCTGGAACCAGGTCGGCCGGCCGTGGTTGCACTGTCCGGCCCGCTCGGTCGCCTCCATCTCGCGCAAGAGCGCATTCATCTCGGGCAAGCTCAGGCGGCGATTGGCCCTCACCGCGCCGTGGCAGGCGAGCGTCGCCAGCAATTCGTTGCGGCGCTCGGCCAACAAGCGTGCCACGCCGAATTCGGCAACCTCGGCCAGCACGGCACGCGTGAGTTCGACCGGGTCGGCATCCTTCAAGAGCCACGGCACCGAACGCACCGCCACCGAGGTCGGCGACGTGATCGACAGTTCGAAGCCGATCCCCGCCAACGATTCCAGATGTGGTCCGATTTCAGCCACGTCCCGGGCGTCGACGGCGAGCGCCACCGGAACCAGCAGCGCCTGCGCCGGAACCGCGCGGGCATCGAGCGCTGTCTTGAGCTTTTCGTAGACGACGCGTTCGTGCGCGGCGTGCATGTCGACCAGCACCAGTCCCTGGGCGTTCTGCGCCAACACGTAGACGCCGTGCAATTGTCCCAGCGCGTACCCAAGCGGCGCCGTCTCATCCAGCGTCGCCTCGGCAAAAGGCTGCGGCGCGAACGCAACGCCGCCGCCCTGCCCGCCGATGTCGGCCGCGGCATCGTCATGTCCTTGCGCAGTCCCCCCCTGCGGCGCGTAGAACGCCATCGCCTCGTTCACCCGCAGGGACATCGGCAGCTGCCGCGGCATCGCAAAGCCGGGCCCGTACGAAGGCGTCCCGGGATCGGAAGCCGCGGCGGGCGCCAAGGCGTCCGCCAGCGGCGCCGACAGCAGGCGCTCGACGGCATGGAACAGGAACTGGTGCATGCCGCGGCTGTCGCGGAACCGGATCTCGGTCTTGGCCGGATGCACATTGACGTCGACGAGATCGGGCGGCAGGCTGATGAACAGGCAGTAGCCCGGGTTCAGCTGATGATGCAGCACGTCGCGATACGCTTCCCTGATCGCATGGACGATCAGCTTGTCGCGCACGTAACGGCCGTTGACGAATACGTGCTGGCCGTCGCGGCTCGCGGACGCTGCGCCCGGCCGCATCACCCAGCCCGACAGGCGCAGCGGGCCTGCCGCGGCGTCGACTGCGATGGCGTCGCGCTCGAACGCCTCTCCCATAACCTGGCGCACCCGCGCGAAGGGCGGCTCCGCGTTCAGGCGGAGCTGCACGCGGCCGTTGTGGGTCAAGGTGAAGGCAACGCCCGGATTCGCCAGCGCCGTCCGCCGCACGGCATCGGCGCAATGGGCGTATTCGGTGGCTTCGGTCTTGAGGAATTTGCGGCGCGCCGGCGTGTTGAAAAACAGGTCCTGGATGTCGATCGTCGTGCCCACGGCGCGGGCTGCCGGCGCCGGTTCCCCCAGCCGGCCGCCTTCGGCCTGCAGCGTCCAGGCATGTTCGGCGAGAATGTGGCCCGAGTCGGCGCGGCGGCTGGTGAGCTGCACCCGTGCGATGGCCGCGATCGAAGCCAGCGCCTCGCCACGGAAACCCAGGCTCGCCACCCGTTCGAGGTCGGCGAGGCTCGCGATCTTGCTGGTGGCATGCCGCGTCAACGCCAGCGCGAGTTCGTCGTGCGCGATGCCGCTTCCGTTGTCGGCGACCCGGATGCGCTTGACGCCGCCCTGCTCCAGTTCGACCTGGATGTCGGTCGCGCCGGCATCGAGGCTGTTCTCCAGAATTTCCTTCAACGCGGCGGCGGGGCGTTCGACCACCTCGCCGGCGGCGATCTGCGAAATCAGGACGTCGGGGAGAATGCGGATCGCCACGCCTAGCCCACGAACGGCACGTTGCGGCGCGCGGCCATGGCGCGCCCGAGACGCGCGAGGCCGGCGGCGTCGAGTACCCGGCGCGCCAGCGGAAGCACGTGGGTATTCTCGAATTCAAGGTGGCTGCGGTTCAGCACGACGAAGCGGAGAGTCGGCGCCTCGTCCAGCATGCTCGTCGCACCCGTTTCGACGCCCTGCAAGGCGGCGCGCAGCCGCCGCCACAACAGCGCCAGTTCGTCGTGCTCGAGGGTGAGGGTTTCGACCAGATCGCACGCACCGGGCGCCCCGGCCTGCTCGAGCAGCGGAAACAGATTGCGCTCTTCGTCGTCGTGATGGTGGCGTGCCGCGGTGTCGAAATAGGCGAGCACCGCACGCGCAGCCTGGCGCGCCTGGGTATCGGCACCGTGAGCAGACAGGTGGGCGAGGAGCTTCTCCAGCGTGTCGCACTGCCTGGCGATGCGGTCGTGACACGCTTCCAGCACGTCGAGCGGCCGATCGAAGCCCGGGGCCGCCCCCGCGAGCAGGCCCGCCTTCATGGATTGCGGGTCAGGCGCGATGGCGCGGTCAGCGGGTGCTTGTCGAAGTAGTCCTTCACCCCGTCGACGATGGCGCTTACCAGCTTGTCCTGGTAGCCGGGGTCGTTCAGGTGTTTTTCCTCTTCAGGGTTCGAGATGAATGCGGTCTCGATCAGGATGGACGGGATGTCGGGCGCTTTCAACACGGCAAATCCCGCCTGCTCCACCTCACCCCGGTGCAGCGTGTTGACGCCGCCGATCTCCTTCAGCACGGCGCGCCCCAGTTTCAGGCTGTCGTTGATGGTCGCGGTCTGCGACAGGTCGATCAACGTGCGCTTGAGGAAGGGATCCTTGACGTCGACGTTGACGCCGCCGATGAGGTCGGCGTCGTTCTCCCGCTTTGCGAGCCAGCGTGCCGCGACCGACGTGGCGCCGTTTTCGGACAGGGCAAACACCGAGGAGCCGCGCGCGTGCGGCTTGATGAACGCGTCGGCGTGGATCGATATGAACAGGTCCGCTTTCAGCGCGCGCGCCTTGACGACCCGTTCTCCGAGCGGTACGAAGTAATCCCCGTCGCGGATCAGCACGGCGTGCATGTTTTCCTGGGCGTCGATCTTCTTCTTGAGCTTTCGGGCCAGCGCCAGGGTGATGTCTTTTTCGTGCGAACCGTCCGCCCCGGTCGCACCGGGATCTTCGCCGCCATGGCCGGCATCGATGGCCACGGTGATCAGTCGCCTGTACTGCGAAATCTCCGGCCGCGCCGGCTTGACCGATGCGGTTTGCGCAGCTGCGTCGGGCTGTTCCGGCGCACTCGGCTGAGCCGCCGTCGCGTCCGAGCCCGGCGGATAGAGGTCGACCACCAGGCGATTGCCGTATTCCTTCCTCGGCTGCAACGCAAATACCGAGGGCTTCACCGCCGTTTTCAGGTCCAGCACCAGGCGCATGACGCCAGGACGATTCGTCCCTACGCGGATCGCGCCGATGAAGGGGTCGTCCGGGGTGAGCTGGTCCTTCAGCGCATCGAGCGCGGCATTCGCCTCGACGCCTTCGAGATCGACGACGAGACGTTCCGGATTCGACAACAGGAAGTACTTGTATGCGATCGGCTGGGCTGCTTCGAGCGTCAGCCGGGTGTAATCGGGGGACGGCCACAGGCGAGTGGCGGTGAGCTGGAGCGCCTGGGCCCAGCCCGAAGTCAGCAAACCGCACAACAGAAAAATGTTCAGCAGGGCGTACAACATGCCTCCAGATAACGAGCGCCGCGCGAGCTTGCAGCGTCGCATTCAATTTCGCGCGCATCGTCCACGATTGTCAATCGGACTATCACGTCCGCAGGCGGCAACCATCCAGCCGCCTTGTCCGGCCACTCGATCAGGCTGACGGCGCGGCCATCGTCCACGTCGCGGAAGCCGGCGTCGAGCCACTCTCGCGGATCCTGCATACGATATAGATCAAAATGATACAGCTCAAACGCGGGCAGGCTATAGCTTTCCGCCAGGGTGTAGGTCGGGCTTTTCACCCGCCCGCCGTAGCCGAGCGCGCGAAGCATCCCGCGCACCAGCGTCGTCTTGCCCGCTCCAAGGTCGCCCTCGAGGTAGAACGTGAGCCCGGGCGCCAGCGCCTGCGCCAGTTGCGCGCCGAATGCCGAGGTGGCGGCCTCGTCGGCCAGATGGCGACGGCAACGCGCGGTATCATCGGTCTTATGCATGAGCAGGACTTAACGCGACTGGCGGGGCAAATCAGGCAATGGGGGCGCGAACTCGGCTTCGCCGCGGTGGGGATCGCGGACGGCGAGCTGAGCGCGGCGGAGGCGGGGCTGCAGGCCTGGCTGGATCGGGGCTTTCATGGCGAGATGGATTATATGGCGGCGCACGGCCTGAAGCGCAGCCGGCCCGCCGATCTCGTGCCGGGAACGGTCCGCATCATCAGCGCGCGGCTCGACTATTTCCCGCCGGCGTCGGCCGACCCGCGCAGCGTGCTCGCCGACGCCGCCGCCGCCTACGTTTCGCGCTATGCGCTCGGCCGCGACTACCACAAGGTGTTGCGCGGCCGCCTGCAAACGCTGGCCGAACGAATCGGCTCGGAAATCGGCGAGCACCGTTATCGCGTCTTCTCCGACAGCGCCCCGGTGCTGGAAGTGGCACTCGCCGCCAAATCCGGGCTGGGCTGGCGCGGCAAGCATACGCTGCTGCTCAACCGGCAACACGGCTCGTGGTTCTTTCTCGGGGAGATCTATACCGACCTGCCGCTTCCGGTGGATCTGCCCGAAACCGACCATTGCGGCACCTGCCAGGCCTGCATCGACGTCTGTCCGACACAGGCCATCATCGCGCCCTACTCGCTCGATGCCAGGCGCTGCATTTCCTATCTCACCATCGAACTGAAGGGCAGCATCCCGCCCGACCTGCGCCCGCTCCTCGGCAACCGCATCTACGGCTGCGACGATTGCCAACTGGTGTGTCCGTGGAACCGCTTTGCCCAGACCGCCTCACTGCCCGACTTCAGCGTCCGGAACGGCCTCGACAGCGCCCGGCTCCTCGACCTGTTCACCTGGAGCGAGACCGACTTCAACGACCGCCTGGCCGGTTCGCCGATCCGCCGCATCGGGCACGAGCGCTGGCTGCGCAACATCGCGGTCGCGCTGGGCAACGCCCCGCCGTCGCCCGAGATCCGGACCGCGCTCGGCACGCGGCTGAACCATCCCTCCGCCATCGTGCGCGAGCACGTGGCATGGGCACTGGCCCAACAGCAGGCCGACACCCCTCCGGCGTGACCGCCAGATCCGCAGGGGGATGTACCCCTACGCTGCACCCGCTCCCCGAGGGAAAGGAAAAAACGAAGGGCCGAAAGGCTCAGATGACCGAATCACCCACGTCGCCGCGCGCGCCAGCCGATCAGGCCCAGCCCGGCCAGCATCAGTGCGTACGTCTGCGCCTCCGGTACGGCGGCGACATCGCCGGGGCGAACCGCCAATGCATTGAACCAGGGAGCGGTCTCGTCCCAGCTGAACTGGCTGCCCTCCCAGGTACCGAAGAACCACGCGCAGCGGCAGGAAGCCGGCGCGGACTCCGTGCCGGACCAATAGCCGTTGGACTGGAAATTCTTGAAAGGCCCGACGTTGTCGAGGGTGCTGACCGGGTTGGCGCCGCCTGCAGAGGCGCCGCTGAGCTCCCCTGTCGATGTGAAGTAGCTCAGGTTGCCCAGTTCGGTAAAGTACAGGTGGGCCATCTCGCTGCTGGCGGGATCGACGTTGTAGCCGCAGTCGGTTCCGCTGTAGGAAAAGTCGCAGCCGGGCGCGCCGGTGTCGGTGGTGGTCGGCAGACGCCAGTCGGTGTAGGTGACATTGCGCACGGCATCAAAATAGCTGAGGTTGGCAGCCCAGGTGACGGCCTGGTTCCAGTCCATCAGGCCGTCGGCAGAGTAGCCGCTGGTCTGGGCGTAGTTGGCATCGGCCAGCCAGGTCACGTTCAGGTCGGTGTCATAGATGAGGCCGCCACCGCGGTCGATGAGGGCCGCTTGCGCGGCGCCGGAGACGCCGGCGCCAACCAAGATACACACGAGCAGTGTTATGCGGGCGTTCATGGACTCCTCCTGTAACCGAAACGGGCGTATTATTTTTGTAGCAAAGAATCGTGCGAGCCGCCGGAGAATTCTCGCAAGCAAACGGTTCGGCGCCTGTTTTTCTGGGAGGGCGTGAGAGCTGAACCTATGGTGTCCGACTTGAAGCAGAACGCGCTTCGCCCAAGCGGGCGCGCTCGCTGCGAGGGCTTCGCTGACCGGCTTTGGTGCCGCGATTCGGCTATTTCATATCCGCGACGCGTTGGCTCGCGCCGAAGCTCGCCCCCCGCGCCGCTTTCAATTCACGCCCAGTTCGCGCCGCGCGTGCCGGATCACGGACGTGCCTGAGCTCAAGGCCAATCCGGCCAGAATCAGCGCCACCGCGATGTCCGGCCAGCCGCGCGCGGTCGCCCATACGCCAGCTGCCGCGCCCATCACCGCCACGTTGCCCAGCGCGTCGTTGCGCGAACAAAGCCACACCGAGCGCGCCTGCGCGTCGCCCTGCCGATGCGCGAACAGCAGTGCCGCCACGCCGACATTGACCACCAGCGCCAGCAGACTCACCCAGCCCATGATGAACGGCTCGGGCACGACGTCCGCCGCCCATTGCCACGCCGACTTGCCGAGCACGAACACGCCGTAGCCGGCCATCAGCCACCCCTTCCATAACGCGGTGCGCGAGCGCCATGCCGGCGCCAGACCAAGGACGAAAATCGCGACTCCATAGTTGCCGGCGTCGCCGAGGAAATCCACCGCGTCCGCCAGCAGCGACACCGAGTGCGCCGCGACGCTCGCGACGACCTCGACGCCGAACATCAGTGCGTTCAGGACCAGCGCGACCCACAGCGCGCGGCGGTAGCCCGGGTCGGGCGGCGCTGTGCTGCACACCGGCCCGCAACCGCAGCCGCTCATGCGGCACACCGCCGCCGGCGGCCCTGAAGGTAAAATGTCCGCTTTCCCATTCCGCCATCCTGCCACCCATGTCTTCCCGCGACCAGGCCCCTTCCCAGCCCCGTCCCCGCTCACGGGAGAAGGCGCAAGCGCCCGGTGCGGATCGACCGATCGGCGTATTCGATTCCGGTATCGGCGGACTCACCGTGGTGCGGGCCCTGATGGAGCGCCTTCCCTACGAGAACATCGTCTACTTCGGCGACACGGCGCGCGTGCCCTACGGCGTGAAATCCGTCGAGACCATCGCCCACTTCACCAGCCAGATCGCGCAGTTCCTGCTCGAAAAGGACGTCAAGCTGCTGGTCATCGCGTGCAACACCATGGCGGCGGTCGCGGCGCAGGAGGTCAAGGACCTGTCGCCGGTGCCGGTGCTCGACGTGATCGACGCCGGCGCGGTGTCGGCGCGCGGCGGCAAGAAAATCGGCGTGATCGGCACCCCCACCACCATCAACAGCAATGCCTACGCGCGCGCGATCCACGACTACGCCCCGGACTCGCGCATCCATTCGCAAGCCTGCGCGCTGTTCGTGCCGCTGGTGGAAGAAGGCTGGCTCGATCATGAAGTCACCCGCCTCACCGCGCAGGACTATCTGCGGCCGCTCATGGCCGAGCACATCGACACCCTGGTGCTCGGTTGCACCCATTACCCCCTGCTGAAGCCCTTGCTGCGCCAGGTCGTTGGCGACGATGTCGCCCTGGTCGATTCTGCCGAAGCCATGGCCGAACAGGTCGCCGCAGTCCTCGCCGAGAAACATCTCGCCAACCCCAGCCACGCCCAGCCGCGCTACGACTTCTACGTCACCGACGTGCCGCTGCGCTTCCAGACCATCGGCGAGCGCTTTCTCGGGCGCACGCTCAACAACGTGCACGTGGTGCAGTGGTGATCGAAAAGCCACGGCCGTGATCCGGGTCAACGCCGAGGTCGAGATCGACGAGCGCGAAATCCAGGAGGATTTCGTGCGCGCGTCGGGACCAGGCGGACAGAACGTCAACAAGGTCTCGACTGCCGTGCAACTGCGCTTCGACGTCGCCCGCTCGCCATCGCTGCCCGACCCGGTGCGAGCCCGCCTCATCGCCCTGGCTGGCCGCCGGCTCACCCGGGACGGCGTGCTGGTCATCGAAGCCGAGCGCTACCGCAGCCAGTGGCGCAATCGCGCCGACGCGCTGGAGCGGTTGCTCGCGCTGGTTCGGGAAGCCTGTGAAGTGGAAACGCCGCGTCGGCCTACCCGGCCTACGCTGGCGTCGACAAAGCGCCGTCTCGACAGCAAGCAGCGGCGCGGGGAAACCAAGAAACTGCGAGGGCGGAAAGCCGGCACCGATCAGTGATTCCTTGCGCCCAAGACGGCCGGCCACGCGCGGCAGATCGGCAGCGAGGCAAATGACGACGGGCCTGCCTCACTTCCACATCACGTCGCATTTTTGCCTTGCGGCGGCAGTGAGCAATTCGACCAGCGGCAAGGCCCGGTGCGCGAGGCTGACAGGCGGCTCGTCGTCATCTTCATCCACGGCCTTTCCGGAGCCCTTCGGCGCCGGCGTCCCCTTCATGTTTGCAAGCGCGCCCTTCAATCTTTCCAGTGCCGCAGGCACATCCTCGGCGAGGATGGCGCCGGGGACGGTTTCGCTGTGTCCCATCAGTTTCAGCATGTTCATTGCGACATCGCCGAACATCGTGATATCGGCGTAGGCCTTGCAGCTAAACGTCACCAGCATGGGCGTTCTCCATCAATGGTTTTGCCATTCACGCGCCAACCCGCGCGCAAACCCGGCCGGCATGCAGGTCCCGCCTCGACTCCGGTCGTTTACTTGCGAACAAGCAACAGCACGACGCCCGCGACGATGGCCGCGACACCGGCCCAAACCGGAATGTCGACCCGTTCTTTGTCCTTGATCGAAAGTTCGATCGGACCGACCTCGAGCTGGTCCGTCTTCTTGGTATACGTAAACCCGCCATAGATCAGGCCGAGGCTGCCGGCCACGATCAGCGCGATAGCCACGATTTTGAATGCACTCATTCCAGTTTCTCCCCAAAAAAAACGATCAAGCACGGCGATGCCGTCGGTCCTGAGGACACGACCATCAGGACCGACGGCAGCCACCGTTTATTCGTCTGCGTTTACCGGCGCCCCGGGCCATGCTCCTCGCGCGGGTTTCCCCTGCCCCGGTCTTGCGGTCCATTCTGTTTCTGGTCGCGTTGTCGTTGGTAATACTGCTGGGTCACAGGCTCACGCGGTTGGTAGCGGTAACGTTCGGATCGAATGATCTGCTGCCGTTGCGGCTCATGGGGATAGCGATCCCCCGAGTAATTCCGCTGATACTTCGGCAACGGTGCGGGACGCGGCGCGGAACGCCGGTTCCAGTGATTCCAGCCGCTGCGGCGCTGTTCCCAATCCGGGCCCCAGTGCTCCCCCCAACGCGGCGGCACGTCGGCACGCCAGCCACGGAAATAAGGCGGAGGCTGGCGATAGTAGCGTACCGGGATCCGCAGGATATACAGCGGGACGTCATAACGATCCACCAGATACCAGGGCCCATTGTACCAGCTGCTCGCGTACCAGTCGTCGTCGCGAAACACCCAGTACAGCCCGTCGTAAAAGAAGAAATTGAAATCGATCCGGGGATCGTAGTAGACCGGATAGCCCGGTACACGGACGAGCCGTGGATAAGCGGGCATGTTGATCCCGATGCTGACACCCGGCACGCTGATGCCGACGCCGACACTGACTTCGGCACGAGCCGGGGTCAGTGGAACGGCGAACAGCATCGACAACACGATAAGTACGTAGCGCATTTTTCCGTCCTCCTGTCTTGAAGAGCGCCGCGGCGCGTTCATCCTTGCGATTCGGCCGCCGCGGCGGTGAAACATCCAGGGCGGACTACAGACGCCGACCTCGAATGATGCGAAGCAGTACCACGATGATCGCGATGACCAGCAGGATATGAATCAGTCCCCCCATCGTGTACGACGTCACGATCCCCAGCAGCCAAAGAATGACCAGAACCACGATGACGGTTTCGAGCACGTTGTCCTCCTTTTTATGAGACGGTCCGGAATCAGCCCCGCCGCACGCGCGCACCGCTTTCACGCTGCCGCTGCCCATTCCATCTGCGGAAACTGATAGCGGCGAACTAGGGGTTCCCTTGAGGATTGCCTTTGTCTGGCGGCCGTGTGCAAGGCCTTGTAGTTCGATACAGCGAGCCGGCACGATCATTCGCGTCGACGGCATCGCGTTTCAGCGTCTGAGCATCTGGCGTCCGAGCTGCCAGCCGATCCACGCAAAGCGTGTCCACTTGCTCGCGCGCCCGCGCCCCAATACGGCGAGCATCAGGGGGACGCCGAACAGCCAGACCGGATGGCGTGCGACGTAGCGAATTGCATCCACGCCCCGGTCCGCGATCGCCAGGGCTGCGCGCAGCGGCGCGGCCTGCTGCGCCAGCGCGCTCCGTTCGGCCGCGACCCGCGCCAACAGGCGCTCGCGGCGCGCGGCGAGTTCGGCCAAGGTGCTGTTCATGGCCGGCCCGCCAGATGCTGCCGGTCCTTGGACAGCTCCGCGAGCGTCGCTGCGAATAATCGCGGTTTCGCTCTGAGCATGCGTCGGGCGCCGCCGAGCGCCGCCGCGGCGCCCGCGAGGAAAATTGCCGTCAACCCCGCCAGCGCAAGCAGCCGATGACTGTCCCAGAAAGCGACGGCAATCAGGATCGCCAGCAGTACGACGCCGACCCCGGCGCAAAACAGCGCGATGAACAGCATCACCAATATGGATATCAGCCGCGCCCGCTCTTCCTCCAGATCCATGGACAACAACTCGAGCCGGGTATGCGCGACGGCGACGAGGCTTGCTGCAAGCCCCTTCAGGGAATCGAAAAGGCCCTTCCCTCCGCCTGATGATGAAGCCGGTTCGCTCATCGACGATCGACTAGCGCCGGCCCATGATGAAGCCGACGAGCAACGCGAGACTCGCCGAGATGCCGACCGCCTTCCACGGATTTTCGTGAACGTACACATCCGTCGCCTTGGCCGCTGCCTTGGCGCGAACCAGCAGCGCGGCCTCGGCGTCGGCCATCTGGGCCTTCGCGCGGGCAAGCGACGCTTCCGCCTTCGCACGGGCGGAAGCCAGCGCCTCGCCCCCCTGGTTGGCCGTGGCCTTGATCAGCGCCTCCGCATCCAGAAGGACGGTCTTGAAATCCGCGATCAGCTGCTCTTTCGTCACAGTGGGAAAATCCGGCTCGTCCGGTGCGTGTTGTGTGCTCATTGCTCGTCTCTCCATAGGATGCCGATGCCCGAAAACCCGAATCCGAACGCGCGGCAAGCCGGAACGCGTCCGGTCCAAAACGCTTCACTCGCAAGCCTGCGAACGCACCTTCTTTATAGGATAGATTTGCAGCGAAGGCCCGCCGCGTCCGGAACGCGAACGGAACGTTCGGGGGCAGAGAAAGACGCGGAGGCTCCGCGAAGTCCTGGCGCCACGGCGCGTCGACGCAGGAAACGCGCGGCGCGCCGACCGGCGCGTTCCGGGGCTAGCTGAAGGTCAGGCCCATCGCGTCGCGCACGTCGCGCATGGTGTCGCGCGCCAGTTCCTGCGCCTTCTCGCAGCCATCGGCAAGGATATTGCGCACCTGGTCCGGATTGTCTTCGTAATAGGCGGCCCGCTCGCGGATCGGCGCGAGTTCGGCCCGCACCGCGTCGATCACCGGCTGCTTGCATTCGATGCAACCGATGCCCGCGCTGGTGCAGCCCGCCGTGACCCACTGGCGGGTCGCGTCGTCCGAATACACCAGATGGAACTGCCACACCGGGCACTTCGCCGGATTGCCCGGATCGGTACGGCGCACGCGCGCGGGATCGGTCGGCATGGTGCGGATTTTCCGCGCGACCTCGTCGGGGTCTTCACGCAGCGAAATGGTGTTTCCGTACGACTTGGACATCTTCTGCCCGTCGAGTCCCGGCATTTTGGACGCTTCGGTCAGCAGCGCCTCGGGTTCGACGAGGATCATCTTGCCGGAACCTTCGAGATAGCCGAAAAGACGCTCACGATCGTTCATCGACAGGTTTTGCGCATCATTCAGCAAGGCCTTCGCAGACTCCAGCGCCGCGTCGTCGCCCTTCTCCTGATAGGCGGTGCGGCATTCGTCATACAACCTCGCCTTCTTCGAGCCGAGCTTCTTGACCGCAGCGCGGGCCTTGTCCTCGAAGCCCGGTTCGCGGCCATACATGTGGTTGAAGCGGCGCGCCAGTTCGCGGGTGAACTCGATGTGCGGGATCTGGTCTTCGCCGACCGGCACGCGGTTGGCGCGATAGATCAGGATGTCGGCGCTCATCAAGAGCGGATAGCCGAGAAAACCGTAGGTCGAGAGATCCTTGCTGGCCAGTTTCTCCTGCTGGTCCTTGTAGGTCGGCACGCGTTCGAGCCAGCCGAGCGGCGTCATCATCGACAGCAGCAGATGCAGTTCGGCGTGCTCGATCACGCGCGATTGCACGAACAGCGTCGCCTGCGCCGGATCGACGCCTGCCGCGAGCCAATCCACGACCATGTCGCGCACGTTCTCCTCGATTCCCTGCGGCGTGTCGTAGTGCGTGGTGAGCGCGTGCCAGTCGGCGACGAAAAACAGGCACTGGTATTCATTCTGGAGACGCAGCCAGTTTTTCAGGACACCGTGGTAGTGGCCGAGGTGGAGGCGCCCGGTGGGGCGCATGCCGGAGAGAACGCGATCGGAATACATGTCTGTGAGCGGAAAGGAGTGTAATCAGGACAGCACGAGCTGGATCAGGCCGATCAACTGGGCGGGTTCGAGGCCGGTGACCAGCGCCGTCACGCCCACGAAAAGACTGATGAGCGGCCACATGATCATGCCGAGGATGCCGGTGAACATCAGTCCCAGCAGGATGAACAGGCCGTAAGGCTCGATGCGGGCGAACTGCATGGCCTGCTTGACGGGCAGCAGGCTCACCGCGATGCGGCCGCCGTCGAGCGGCGGCAGCGGGATGAGGTTCAGCGACATCAGGATGATGTTGATGAACACGCCTGCCGCGCCCATCATCATGAGCGGCGCGCTGGCAAAACTGCTCCCCATCGCATGGCCGAGCTGGATCATCAGCGCCCAGAAGACCGCCATGGCGAAATTGACGGCTGGACCGGCCGCCGCCACCCACAGCATGTCCTGCTTCGGCCGCCGCAGCCCGGCGAAATTGACGGGCACCGGCTTGGCCCATCCGAACAGGATCATGCCGCCGCCCAGCAGCTTGCTGGTCAGCAGAATCACCAGCGGCACCAGGATCGTCCCGACGGGATCGATGTGCTTGAGCGGGTTGGCCGTAATGCGTCCGGCCGCGGCCGCGGTCATGTCGCCGAAGAAGCGCGCGACGTAGCCGTGCGCCGCCTCGTGCAGGGTGATCGCGAAGATCACCGGCAAGGCGAATACCGCGATTTTCTGGATCAGGGTGAGTTCCATGCGTGATCAGGCCTCGAAATCCGACGTGTCGCCTTTGCCGAACCGCAGCACCTCGGGCACGTCGCGGGTCATGTCCACCACGGTGGTCGGGGTGAGACCGCACGCACCGCCGTCGATGACCAGGTCGACCACGTGTTCCAGGCGCTCGCGGATTTCCCATGGCTCGGCCAGCGGCACGTCCTCGCCGTACAGCATGAGCGTCGACGACAGGATGGGTTCGCCGAGTTCCGTCAGCAGCGCCTGCACGATGGGATGCGCGGGCACGCGAAGCCCGATGGTGTCGTGCTTCTTGTGCAGCAGCCGCCTCGGCACTTCACGGGTGCCGCGCAGGATAAAAGTGTAGGCGCCGGGGGTGTGCGCCTTCAGGAAACGGAACTGCGTGTTGTCGACCTGCGCGTAGCGCCCCAGCTCGGACAGGTCGCGGCACACCAGCGTGAGGTCGTGTCCGGTGTCGAGGCCACGGACCGACAGCAGCCGCATCGCCGCCTCCTTGTCGCCGATGTGGCAACCGAGCGCATAGCAGGAATCGGTTGGATAGACGATCACGCCACCGCGCTTGAGGATGTCGACCGCCTGCTGGATCAGGCGGGGCTGCGGGTTATCGGCATGGACGTTGAAAAATTGCGCCATAAATCGTCAGGAGGGTGAGAGGGACAGGTGCGGTTGAAGCTCGGGCCAGCCTTGCCAGAGCGCCTGGCAATAATGCGGCAGCGCAGGCAGGCGGCCGATGTCGACGCCCTCGCCGGGTGCGTGAAAATCCGCCCCCCGCGAAGCCTTGAGCCCGAACGCGCGGGCCAGGTCGGCGAATTTGCCGTATTCGGACGGGTGATGGCTGCCGGTGATGACCTCGATGCCCTCGCCGCCCAGGGCGCGAAACGCGTCCAGCAGTCGATGCAGCGCCCGCGCATCGAGCGCGTAGCGCCCGGGGTGGGCGATCACCGCCACGCCGCCGCTCGCGCGAATCCAGCCGACGGCGTTTTCCAGCGTGGTCCACTCATGTTCGACGTAGCCGGGATTGCCGCGCGTCAGGAATCTTCGAAACGCGTTGCGCATGTCGGGTGCGTGGCCTTGCGCGACGAGCCAGCGGGCGAAATGCGTGCGGCCCACCATCTGCTTGTTGGCAGCGCAGGCGCAAGCGCCTTCATACGCCCCGCCGATGCCGGCTCGCGCGAGATCGGCCCCCATGCGGCGCGCGCGCTCGATGCGGCCGAGACGTATCTCATGCAGGCCTTCCGACAAGACGGAATGCGCGGGGTCGATTCGCAGGCCGACGATATGCACCGTGTGCCCTTCCCAGCTCACCGAGATTTCGACGCCGGGAATCAGCGTGAGTCCGATCGCATCCGCTGCATGCCGCGCCGCGGCGATGCCCGCCACGTCGTCGTGATCGGTCAGCGCAAGCACATGCACGCCGTTGGCGGCCGCGCGAGCGACCGCTTCGGCGGGTGGCAACACGCCGTCTGACACGTCGGAATGGCAATGCAGATCGATATTGAGCATCGATGATCGGGGTCGGGCGACCAATGCCAAAAGCGCTTGGTCAAGAGGGCGAATCATAGCAAAATAAGAAATCACCCCGTAATGACGGCTGGCCGCACGGTCCAACCAGAATGAAAAAGCTCCTGTTCGATCTCTTCCCGGTCATCGTCTTCTTCATCGCCTACAAGATCGGCGATGCCAACGCCGAAGCGACGCGGGCGTTCATGGCGACGCTCGGCCTGCCACAGCCCGTCCATGCGGGCGAGAAGCCCGGCATCTATCTCGCCACCCTCGTCGCCATCGTCGCCAGCATCGGGCAGATCGCGTGGGTCAAGCTGCGCGGCCGTCACACCGATACCATGATGTGGGTGAGCCTGGGCATCATCATTCTGTTCGGCGGCGCGACCTTGTGGCTGCACGATGAAACCTTCATCAAGTGGAAGCCGACCGTGCTGTACTGGATGTTCGCCGCCATCATTTTTGGCTCGGCCCTGTTCGACCGCAACGTCATCAAGAGCCTGATGAAGGAACAGATGGAACTTCCGGACAGCGCCTGGGGTCGGTTGAATGCGAGCTGGGGCGGATTTTTTGCCCTCATGGGGGTTGCAAATCTCGTTGTCGCCTTCAACTTCTCGACTGACGCCTGGGTCAACTTCAAGCTGTTCGGCAGCCTGGGGCTGATGCTGGTGTTCGTGATCGGCCAAAGCATGATGCTGACCCGCTATCTGGACAGGGCAGCGCTCGACAAGGAAGAAAAACACTGATGTTCTATGCAATCGTCGGCCAGGATGCGCCCGACAGCCTCGACCGGCGAACCGCGGCCCGGCCCGCCCATGCGGAGCGCCTGCACGCCCTGCAGCAGGCGGGGCGGCTCCTGCTGGCCGGCCCGTTTCCCGCGATCGACGCCAATGACCCGGGGCCCGCTGGCTTTACCGGAAGCCTGATCGTCGCGGAGTTCGACACGCTCGCCGACGCCCAGACATGGGCACAGGCCGATCCTTATATCACCGCTGGCGTCTATGCTGGCGTTAGCGTCAAGCCCTTCAAGAAGACCTTCCCCGCATGACCACCGCAGACCTGATTCGCCAGCGCCTCGCCGCACTGGAACCCGAAACCTATACGCTGGAAGACGAAAGCGCCCAGCACAAGGGGCATGCCGGCGCCGCCTCGGGCGGCGGGCACTTCCGCCTCACGCTGGTGTCGCACCGATTCCGCAATCTCTCCACGCTCGCCCGCCATCGCCTGGTGTATGAAGCGATGGGCGAGCTCATGCAACGCGAAATCCATGCGTTGTCGGTTACCGCCCTAACTCCGGAAGAACTCTGAAAGGAACCCGAATGCGCGTTGCTCTTCTCCCCGCCCTGATTATGCTGGCCATCGCTCCGCCGGCACTCGCGCAGACTCCCGCGCCTGCCCCGGCAGCCTCGGCCGCCAAGCCCCTGGCCGTCGTCAACGGCCGGCCCATTCCGGCCTTGTACGGCGACCTCGTCAAGCGGGAAATGGCCCAGGGTCAGCCGGCATCTCCGCAGCTCGATGAGAGGGTGCGCGAGTCGCTGATCAACCTGGAACTGCTGTCGCACGCCGCCATCGACAAGGGCCTCGACAAGGACCCGAACCTCGCCGCCGCGCTCGACATCCGGCGCAAGGATCAACTCGCCAAGGCCTATCTCGAGGACTACGTCAAGGCTCATCCCGTCACCGACGCCGAAGTCCAGGCGATGTACGACAAGGCGAAGACGCAGCCGATGGAACCCGAGTATCACGCCCACCACATCCTCGTGAAAACCGAGGCCGAGGCGAAGAAACTGATTGCCGAGCTGGATGACAAGAAAGCCCGGTTCGAGGACCTGGCGAAGAAATATTCCAAGGATCCGGGCTCGGCCAAGAACGGCGGCGCGCTCGACTGGACCGACCGGCGCGCCTTCGTGCCGGAATTCTCGGACGCGCTCGCGCATCTGAAGAAAGGTGAAATCACGAAAACGCCGGTGAAGACGCAGTTCGGGTATCACATCATCCGCCTCGACGACACGCGCACTCCGAAGCTGCCGCCGCTCGACGCCGTACGCGGGGAAATCACCAAGCAGATCCAGCAACAACGCATCCGCGACGCGATCACCGCGGCGCGCGCGAATGCAAAAATCGAGTAATGCGCTAAATAATATCAAGCGGGGCTTCGCTCCGCCTTCACCTCATTGGGAGCCGATCATGGCCAGCAAAGAATATAACCACCTGCAAGACGTTTTCCTCAACACCCTGCGCAAGGAGCGCATCCCGGTGTCGGTGTTTCTCGTCAACGGGATCAAGCTGATGGGGCGAATCGAGTCGTTCGACCAGTTTGTCGTGCTGCTCAAGGGCCAGGATCAGGCCGCGCAGATGATCTTCAAGCACGCGATCTCGACCATTTCGCCGTCGCGTGAAGTGGTCCTGCCGCAGCGCGACGCTGAAGCGTAAGCCGGCCCCGCTGTCCGTTATTTCGCAGCGCCGGCTGCCAGGAGCCTGGCAGCCGTCGCTGCATCCACCAGAACGGCCTTGTCGCCGCGATAAGGCTGTTCAAACCGCGCGTGAATCGGGCCAAGCGCGCGCCTGCCAGACACATACACGACGGCGTAACCGTCCGGATGGCTCGCCAGCCAGCGAGCCGCGTTTTCTCCCCTCACCTCCGCCAGCGGCGTTTTCAGCCTGCCAAGAAACTGGTATTGGGCGTGATAGGTCGCGATGTTCGCGACCGGCCGCCCCTCGTCCTGGACCTGCTTGATCGCGAGCGCCATCTGCTTGACGTCGTACCGGGGTTCGATCGAATCCTTGGCGCTCACCTGCACCAGCATCATCGAGGCCGCGCCGAGGAGCGCCAGAGTCGGTACGGGCGGCATGCCGCGCCGGCCCGCCAGCCACGCTGCCCCGGCCAGCGCGATCAGGACAACACCCGGCCACAGCGGCGGCAGGGTCACGGCCTGGCTGCGCACGGCGGCGATCTGCCCGCTCGCGGCAAGGATCAGCGCGGCGCCCAGCGCCACCGCCAGCAATGCCGGCAGGCCGGTGCGCGCCGTCGTGCGCCCGACGAGCAGGCGCGCCGTCAGCAATGCGAAGGCGGGAAACAGGGGCACGAGGTAATGCGGTTGCTTGCCGCTGATGAAACAGAAGGCGATGAATACCGGCAGCATCCAGGCCAGGCAGAAACGCGAGCCGCGATCGAGGCCTGCGCGGCGATGTTGCAGCAACGCCGTCCACCATGCCGGCCAGGCGAACCAGGGGAACAGCAGCAGCGGCAGCAAAGGCACGTACCACCAGAATGGCCGCCGGTGCGCAAAGGATTCGACCATGCGGTTGGCCGTCTGGCCCCAGAAGATCGCATTACGATAGGCCTCGCCGCCGGAGAAGCCTGCCGGCAACGCCCACGCCAAGGCGAGCGCCGCACCCAGCAGCACCGCCAGCAGCGTCCCTCCGAACCAGCGGCGCCAATTGAGGCCCGGATTCCACCACGGCGCGAGCGCGGTAACCGGCAGCAGATGCAGCAGAATGACCGGGCCTTTGGTCAGCACGCCCAGGCCGATCGCGATCCCCATCACGACGAAACCGCCACGCTTGCCGTCGGCGGCGGCAACGATGCCGTGCAGGCCGAGCAACGCCCAGAAAGCGAGCATCACGTCGAACATGACCGAGGTGGAGAAAACGATCCACAGCAGCGCGCTGGCGAGCACCAGCGCGGCCTGGCCGCCGATCGCGGCGTCCTTCGGCCAGAGGCGGCGGGCGAGCCGATAGGTCAGGAACAAGCCGCCGCCGGAAAACAGCGGCAATACCAGGCGCGGCCACCATTCGTTCACGCCGAACACGGCCCAGCCGGCCTGGAACATCCAGAACAGGAAAGGCGGCTTGTCGCTGTACGGCGCGCCGTTCTTGAACGGCACGAGGAAGTCGCCGCGCAGCCACATCTCCCAGGCCGCGCTGACGTAGCGCGTTTCATCGATGGGGGTCAGCGGGCGCGTGAAGAACGCGACGGCCGTCAGCGCCGCCAGCAGCAGCAGACTCAGCGCGAGGAGGCCGCGCCCGGAGGAATCAGGATGTCGTGGATTCATGTTCGCCCATGTCAGGTTCTTCCAGCGCCGCATCGATCTTCTCGTCGAGGCTCTGGCCGTGTCGGAAATGCCGGTAGAGATAGGCGCCGAGCGCCCCCGAGATCAGGAACAGGCCGATCGCAAGTCCGAGTTTCAGGGCCGGAGCGATGTGGGCCCCGCTCCCGACCAGCGCGAACACCAGGGTCTGCGGCAGATAACCGAGCAGCGTGCCGGCAAAGAAGAATCGCGGCCGGATGCTGGAGATTCCAGCCGCCAGATTGGTCAGCAGGTTGTTTCCGACTGGCAGCAGGCGCACCAGAACGGTCATGGCGAAGGGGTGCTCATGTATGAAGCGATCGAAGCGGCCGGCGCGCTCGCCCAGCCGGGCACGCAGCAGGCCCTTGCCGAAGAGGCGCGCGTAGGCGAAGCTCAGCATGCATCCGAGCACCGCGGCCAGCGTGCCGAGCACCGTGCCCAGCCCTACGCTGAACGCGTAGCCGCCAAGAAAGGCGATGATCTGGCGCGGCAATCCGATGGCGGTGAACAGTCCGCCCATCAGCAGAAACAGCAGCGCGCCGTCGATCCCGTGGCCGCGCACGCGCGCATCGATCCAGCTTTCGTTGACGCTGTTGCCGAGTCCGCTGGATTCGAACAGATACCCCAGCAGCGCGAGACTCAATATCAGCGCCAGGCCCTTGACGATGACGCGTGCCTTCATTTACAGGTCTGAATCCGGTTCGATGACCGGCAGGCGCACCCGCCGCTGCAGCCAAGCCACGCCGAAGAGGTCGACGATTCCCACCCACAGCCGGTTGTGCACGCCGTATTTGGAGGTGCCGCGCTCGCGTGCGCGATGGTGGACCGGAACCGAGACGACCGCCCCGCCGTTGCGCATCACCAATGCCGGCAGGAAGCGGTGCATGTGATCGAAGTTGGGCAGTTGCAGGAAGGTCTCGCGCGCGAAGACCTTGAGCCCGCAGCCGGTGTCGGGCGTGTTGTCGCGCAGCAGCCGCGAGCGCACGCCGTTGGCGATCTTCGACGAGAGCCGGCGCAGGAAGGTGTCGTTGCGCCGCGCGCGCCAGCCCGCGAGGAGCTCCAGGTTGGAAGGCTGTGCCGGGTCGGACAGCGTAGCGACGAGCGCGGGGATATCGGCCGGATCGTTCTGTCCGTCGCCATCGAGCGTCGCGATCCACTCGTAGCGCGCCGCGGCGACGCCCGTCGTGACGGCACGGCTCTGTCCGCACGAACTGCGGTGGCGGATCACACGCAGCATCGGGAATTCGGCTTTCAACGCGTCAAGCCGCGCCTGTGTCGCGTCGGTGCTGCCGTCGTTGACGTAAAGGATTTCGAAGACGGTATTGCCGGACAGCGCCGCCGCGATCTCGCGGACCAGCGGTTCCACATTGTCCTGCTCGTTCCTGACAGGAACAACGACGGAAAGCCTGCCGTGATAGGCGTGTTTTGGCATTGCTCTATTTGCGAGATCGCTGTTGCCGAAGCGCAGGGACGCATCTGCGTCAAACCGCGGCGGCAGGCTTTCGGGATCGGGAATTCAAGAAGCTTGGCATTCTAATTTATTTTCAATGCCACGGCGCAGGCGTCGGACAACCCGGCCGCAAAACCTGCCGGTGCCGTATCGGAATTCGGCGGGCGGGCTCGGGACGTGCGGGACAGGCAGAACAGGGAAACCTGGCGGAGAGGGCGGGATTCGAACCCGCGTTAGGGTATTACCCTAAACACGCTTTCCAGGCGTGCGACTTAAACCGCTCATCCACCTCTCCGAGAGCGGCGCATCATACCGGAAGCGCCTACGGCGGGCAAATTGACCGGCGGGCGGGGATTTCCCGTCCCGCAGCAGAAAAAATCGCCTTTACCCCTTGAATCCTGCCGGTTCGTCCCCAGTTCTCTGCGAGAACCAAACCGGGAGCCCACATGCAGGACGAATTCAACACCGACGTCAATTCAGCCACCCCTCAGGAAAAGGAGACCATGCCCAGCCTCGAGGAATTGCTGCAAGCGGCGGAACGCCAGGCTGCCGAACACCACGACGCGTGGCTGCGGGCCAAGGCCGAAACCGAGAACGTGCGCCGGCGCGCGGCCGAAGACGTGGAAAAGGCGCGCAAGTTCGCCGTGGAGAATTTCGCCAACGAACTGCTGGCCGTGAAAGACAGCCTGGAAGCGGCACTGGCGGCGACCTCGCCGAGCGTGGACAACCTGAAGGACGGGGTCGAACTGACCCTGAAGCAGTTGGTCGCGGCTTTCGGCAAGTTCAACCTGAACGACATCGATCCGCTGGGAGAGAAATTCGACCCGCACCAGCACCAGGCGATCCAGGTGATCGAATCCGACCAGCCTGCCAACACTGTGGTGACGGTGCTGCAGAAAGGCTATCGCCTCTACGATCGCACGCTGCGGCCGGCGCTGGTCATGGTCGCCAAGGGCCCGGGCGCATGAACGCAGGCGTCTTGAATTAAGGCCGATCTCCCCCACATTCGCATCAATTCACTCTCTTATTGGAAGGAACACATCATGGGACGCATTATTGGCATCGACCTGGGCACCACCAACTCCTGCGTGGCGGTGATGGAAAACGGCACGCCGAAGGTGATCGAGAACGCCGAGGGCGCGCGGACCACCCCCTCCATCGTGGCCTATACCGATGACGGCGAAATCCTCGTCGGGGCGCCGGCCAAGCGCCAGGCCGTGACCAATCCGAAGAACACCCTGTTCGCGGTCAAGCGCCTGATCGGACGCCGCTTCGAAGAGAAAGAAGTGCAGAAGGACATCGGCCTGATGCCCTACAAGATCATCAAGGCCGACAACGGCGACGCCTGGGTCGAGGTGCGCGACAAGAAGATGGCCGCGCAGCAGGTGTCGGCCGAGACCCTGCGCAAGATGAAGAAGACCGCGGAAGACTACCTGGGCGAGGAAGTCACCGAAGCCGTCATCACGGTGCCCGCCTACTTCAACGACAGCCAGCGTCAGGCGACCAAGGACGCCGGGCGCATCGCCGGACTGGACGTCAAGCGCATCATCAACGAGCCGACTGCGGCGGCGCTCGCCTTCGGCATGGACAAGAAGGAAGGCGACCGCAAGATCGCCGTGTATGACCTCGGCGGCGGCACCTTCGACATTTCGATCATCGAGATCGCCGAGATGGATGGCGAGCACCAGTTCGAAGTGCTCTCCACCAACGGCGACACCTTCCTTGGCGGCGAGGACTTCGACCAGCGCCTCATCGACTACATCGCGGAAGAATTCAAGAAGGAACAGGGCGTCGACCTGAAGAAGGACGTGCTCGCGCTGCAACGCCTGAAGGAGGCCGCCGAAAAGGCCAAGATCGAGCTGTCGTCGGGCCAGCAGACCGAAGTCAACCTGCCCTACATCACGGCGGACGCTTCCGGTCCCAAGCACCTGGCCGTCAAGATCACGCGCGCCAAGTTCGAGGCGCTGGTCGAGGACCTGATCAAGCGCACCATCGAACCGTGCAAGATGGCGCTGAAGGACGCCGGGCTCACCACGTCGCAGATCGACGACGTCATCCTGGTCGGCGGCCAGACCCGCATGCCCAAGGTGATGGACGCGGTGAAGGACTTCTTCGGCAAGGAGCCGCGCCGTGACGTCAACCCGGACGAGGCCGTCGCAGTCGGCGCCGCGATCCAGGGCGGCGTGCTGCAGGGCGAGGTCAAGGACGTGCTGCTGCTCGACGTGACACCGCTCTCCCTCGGCATCGAGACCCTGGGCGGGGTGATGACCAAGCTGATCCCGAAGAACACGACGATCCCGACCAAGGCCTCGCAGGTCTTCTCGACCGCCGATGACAACCAGAGCGCGGTGACCGTGCACGTGCTGCAGGGCGAGCGCGAGATCGCCTCGGGCAACAAAAGCCTCGGCCAGTTCAACCTCTCCGACATCCCGCCGGCCCCGCGCGGCATGCCGCAGATCGAGGTCACCTTCGACATCGACGCCAACGGCATCCTGCACGTGTCCGCCAAGGACAAGGCGACTGGCAAGGAGAACAAGATCCGCATCCAGGCGAGCTCGGGCCTGTCCGAGGAGGAAATCCAGCGCATGGTGAAGGACGCCGAGGCCAACGCCGCCGAGGACCACAAGGCGTTCGAGCTGGCGACCGCGCGCAACGCGGCCGATGCCATGATCCACTCGGTGAAGAAATCGCTTGCCGAGTACGGCGACAAGGTGTCGGCCGACGAGAAGGCAGCGATCGAAACGGCGCTGAAGGAAGCCGAGGACGCCGTGCGCGAGGGCGACAAGGACACGATCGAGGCCAAGACGAATGCGCTGTCCACCGCCAGCCACAAGCTTGCCGAGCACATGTATCAGGCCGAGCAGGCGAAAGGCGGCGCGCAGCCCGGGGCGGAAGCGGGTGCCGGCAGCCATGCCGCGGACGACAACGTGGTCGATGCCGAGTTCGAAGAGGTGAAGGACAAGTAAGTTTGTGAAGGGAAAGGGACGCGCGCCCGCGGCGCTCGAGGGAGAAGGGTAAAACCTCTCCCTTTTCCCTTTCACCCTTCGCCTCTACCCTTCCCTCTTTACTTTCTCTCCCATGTCAAAACGCGACTATTACGAAGTCCTCGGGCTCACCAAGAACGCCTCGGACGAAGAAATCAAGAAGGCCTATCGCAAGCTGGCCATGAAACACCATCCCGACCGCAACCCAGACGACAAGGGCGCGGAGGAAAAATTCAAGGAGGCCAAGCAAGCCTACGAAATCCTGTCGGACCCGGACAAGCGCGCAACCTACGACCAGTTCGGCCACGCGGGAATCGACCAGGGCGGCATGGGCGGCGGCTTCGGCGGCGGAGGGTTCTCCGACGCGTTCTCGGACATCTTCGGCGACATCTTCGGCGGCGGCGGCAACCGTCGCGACCGCGTCTATCGCGGTGCCGATCTGCGCTACAACCTCGAAATCGAGCTGGAAGAAAGCGCGCACGGCACCGAAACGAAGATCCGCATTCCGACGCTCGAAGAATGCGAGACCTGCCACGGCAGCGGGGCCAAGCCGGGCACCCAGCCGACGACCTGCACCGCCTGCGGCGGGCACGGCCAGGTCCGCATCCAGCAGGGGTTCTTCTCGGTGCAGCAGACCTGTCCGCGCTGCAGCGGCACCGGCAAGATCGTGTCGGACCCTTGCTCCAGCTGTCACGGCGAGGGCCGCGTCAAGAAGCACAAGACCCTGTCGGTCAAGATTCCCGCCGGGGTCGACACCGGCGACCGCATCCGCTTGGGCGGCGAAGGCGAAGCCGGCGTCAACGGGGGGCCGCCCGGCGATCTGTACGTGGTGATCCATATCGAGGAACACCCGGTGTTCAAGCGCGACGGCGACGACCTGCATTGCGAAATGCCGATCAGTTTCGCCACCGCGGCGCTCGGCGGGGAAATCGAGATTCCCACGCTGGACGGTCACGCCAAGATCAAGATTCCTGCCGAAACCCAGTCCGGCAAGGTATTCCGCCTGCGCGGCAAGGGCATCAAGGGCGTGCGCAGCCACGCGCCGGGCGACCTGATGTGCCACATGCTCGTGGAAACGCCGGTGAACCTGTCCGAGCGTCAGCGCGAACTGCTTCGCGAGTTCGAGGCCCTGAGCCCGGGCCGCAACAACAATCCCCGCGCGCAGTCGTTCATGGACAAGGTGAAATCCTTCTTCGGGCCGTAAAGCGCCGCGCCCGCCCTGTCAGTCCCGGCGGGCAGCGGCAAACAGCCGGAAGAAGTTCTCGCTGGTGGCTTCACCCACCGCCTCCGGCGTCGTGCCGCGCAGCCGCGCGATCTCTTCGGCGACGTGCTTCACGAAACCCGGCTGGTTGGTCTGGCCGCGATGCGGCACCGGCGCCAGATACGGCGAATCGGTCTCGATCAGCATGCGTTCGAGCGGAACGGCAGCCGCCACTTCGCGCAGCGCCGCGGCGTTCCTGAAGGTGACGATGCCGGAAAACGAAATGTAAAAACCCAGGTCGATGGCGGCCTGGGCTACCGCGAGGCTTTCGGTGAAGCAGTGCATCACCCCGCCCGCCTCGCTCGCGTTTTCCTCGCGCATGAGGCGCAGCGTGTCGTCCGCCGCCGAGCGCGTATGAATCACCAGCGGTTTGCCGCACGCGCGCGCCGCGCGGATGTGGGTGCGAAAGCGCTCGCGTTGCCATTCGAGATCGCCGGTCAGGCGGAAATAATCCAGCCCGGTCTCGCCGATGGCGACCACCTTGGGATGATCCGCCAGCGCGACCAGTTCTTCCACCGTCGGCTCGGTGCAGTCTTCATGATCCGGGTGGACGCCCACCGACGCGTAGACGTTGGAATAAGCCTCGGCCAGCGCGCGGATTTCGGCGAATTTCTCCAGTTCCACGCCGATGCACAGCGCGTGACTCACCTGATTGGCGGCCATCAGGCCGAAGACTTCGGGCAGCTTGCCGGCGAGATCCGGAAAATTGATGTGGCAGTGGGAATCGATGTACATGCGGCATCGGGCGCCGCATGCGCGGCACTACATGGTGTGGGTCGGTCGTACCGATTTTAGCGAACCGCCGAGCAAACCTTCAATCTTGTTCTGCGCGGCCTTGCCGCTTTCGTTGGCGGCGAACTGCACGCCCACGCCCTGCGTGCGGCTGCCGTGCGCGCCGGCCGGCGTCACCCACACCACCTTGCCGGACACCGGCAGCTTGGCGGGATCGTCCATCAGCGTGAGCAGCATGAACACTTCCTCGCCCATCTTGTATTGCTTGTTGGTGGGAATGAACAGCCCGCCCCCCTTGATGAACGGCATGTAGGCGGCAAAGAGCGCCGACCTCTCCTTGATGGAGAGGGACAGCACGCCGGGGCGCACCTGGCCGGTGATATCGTTGACTGCTGCATTCATCGTCGAACCCCTTCAAGCAAACACGTGCCGGTACTGGATCAGCCAGGCCTGAAGCTGCAGCGCGCGGTTGAGCGGATGCGCGAGCGTCCGGCCTTCGTCGGCCTGCCTGCGCGCAAGCGCCAGCAGCTTCGCCAGATCCGCCTGCCTGCCCAGCTGCGCCAGCGCGTCCGCAAAATCACGGTTGAACTGGACGCTGCCGCCCAGCCTGACCGCGAGCAGATCCCCCAGCCACTTGTATGCCACGTTATGCCAGGCCTGCGGATTGATCGCCTTCCAGCGATCGCCCAGCGTGACCGGATCGAGCCGGTCGGGGCGGGTCAGGCCATCCAGCACGCCGCGGCGCTCTTCCAGCCCTCCCCCGTCGAGCCAGCGCTGGACATCGAGCGGTGCGCCGCCGGACAGGGCCAGCAGGTCCGCCGCGTCGTCCACCCCCTCGGCGGCGAGCCACCGCGTCGCCTCGTCGACCGGCGGCAGGCCAAGGTCGATCCGGGTGCAGCGGCTGCGTATCGTCGGCAGCAGGCGCCGCGGCTGATCCGAAACCAGTATGAACAGCGTATTTAACGGCGGTTCCTCCAGCACCTTTAACAGCGCGTTGGCCGCCGCCGGGTTGAGGCTGTCCGCCGGGTCGACCAGCACGACGCGGAAGCCTGCGCGGTAAGTCGACAAGCGGACGAAGTCGACGGCCTCGCGCGCCTGTTCGACTTCGATCGCCGTGGCGATGCGGGTCTCGCCGTCCTTGCCGGCCTTTTCTTGCAGCGTCAGCAGCCTGAAATCCGGATGCGCGTCGGTCTCGAACCAGTGACACGCCGGGCACTTGCCGCACGCCGCGCCGTCGGGCTGCGACGCCTCGCACAGCAGGGCCTGCGCCCAGGCCCGTGCGAGCGCGCCCTTGCCCACTCCGCGCGGCCCGGTGAGCAGCAGCGCCTGGGCCGGCCGCGCCCGGGTCGCGAGGAGGCGCTGCCAGGGGGCCTCGAGCCAGGGGTACGGCGCGCTCACCGCAGGCCCTTCAGCAATTCGCCGATCTCGGCCTGAAGATCCGCGATACCCTGGCGCGCGTCCAGCACCCGGATGCGCGCAGGCTCGGCACGGGCGCGGTCGAGGTAGGCGTCGCGCACCCTGCTGAAGAAGCTGTCGGCCTGGCGTTCGAACCGGTCGGCGGTGCGCGCAGCCGACCGGCGTGCCTCCGCCACCTCCGGCGGCACGTCGAACAGCAGGGTAAGGTCTGGCGCGAAACCGCGCTGCACCCACGCCTCCAGCGCGGCGATGCGTTCCGCGGGAAGGCCGCGCCCGCCGCACTGGTAGGCGTAGCTGGCGTCGGTGAAACGGTCGGAGACGACCCACGCGCCGCGGGCGAGCGCGGGCAGGATCAGGTCCGCCAGATGCGCCTGCCGCGCGGCGAACATCAGCAGCAGTTCGGTGTCGGGATCCATTTCGCGGTGCAGCAGCAGTTCGCGCAAGGTCTCGCCGAGCGGGGTTCCGCCGGGCTCGCGCGTGACGATGACCTCCCTGCCCTGCCCACGCAGCCAGTCGGCGACGAAGCCAAGGTGTGTGCTTTTGCCTGCGCCGTCGACGCCTTCGAGAGTAATGAATTTGCCAGGGGTCATCGCCGTAACGAACGTTGGTAGCGGTCTACCGCTCGATTGTGCGCGTCGAGCGTGCTGGAAAACACATGCGTGCCGTCGCCGCGCGACACGAAGTAGAGCGCGTCGGTCTTGGCCGGGTTGAGCGCGGCCTCGATCGCGGCCTCGCTCGGCATCGCGATCGGCGTGGGCGGAAGTCCGGCGCGCGTGTAGGTATTGTAGGGGGTGTCGTGCTGCAGGTCGGCCTTGCGCAGGTTGCCGTCGAAGCGATTGCCCAGCCCGTAGATCACGGTCGGATCGGTCTGCAGGCGCATGCCGAGACGCAGGCGATTCAGGAACACCGCGGCAATCTTGGGCCGCTCGGCCGCCGCACCCGTTTCCTTTTCCACGATCGACGCCATGATCAGCGCCTCGTAGGGCGTGCGGTAGGGCAACCCGGGCGCACGGGCCTCCCAGGCGGCCATGAGCTTGTCGTGTTGGCGGCGATACGCGCGGCGCAGGACGGTGAGATCGGAAGCCTGCGGGGCGTAAAAATACGTGTCAGGAAACAGCAGACCCTCGATGTGGCCTTCCTCGGCGCCGATGGCCTGCAGAACCGCGGCTTCGCTCATGCGAGCGCTGTCGTTCTTCAGCATGGGTTGCGCGGCAAGCTCGGCCTGCACCTCTCGCCAGTTCCAGCCTTCGATGAACTGCACCATGGCCTGCGAAACCTCGCCGCGCTCGATCTTGGCATAGAGCGCGAGCGGCGTGAGCGGCCTGTCGAGGACATACACCCCGACCTTGAGCTTCCCCTCCTTGCCCAGCACGCGGCCAAGCAGCGAAAACAGCGGCCCGTTGTCGATCACGCCTTCGCGTTCGAGCACCATGCTGAGGCTTCGCAGATTCGTGCCGGGCACGACTTCGAAGGTTTTCGGCAGCGGCTCGATTTGCAAGGGCCGGTTGCCGTACCACGCCAGCCCGCCTCCGCCCACGAGCACGGCGAGGCCGGCGA
This sequence comes from Pseudomonadota bacterium, assembly GCA_021820845.1. Lineage (GTDB taxonomy): Bacteria > Pseudomonadota > Gammaproteobacteria > Burkholderiales > Thiobacillaceae > Thiobacillus. The sequence goes on along the minus strand of JAKADC010000002.1, from coordinate 206,727 downwards.
GCACGACCGATCGTCTAATCCACGTCTTCATACAGGACCGTATTCAAGGAAGCCGTCCAACCCGCGGACGGCCATGTCACGTCATCAAGGCGCGCGACGCGGCGCAGGCCCATGACACTGTTGCAGATCATCACTTCGTCGGCGGCGAGTATAGCGTCTGGCAGCAGGCGGCCGATATGGATCGGGATGCCGAGGCGCGCCGCGCCGCGCAGGAGACGCGTGCGCGCCACGCCCGCCACCCCGCATTCGGCCAGATCCGGCGTGAACAGGTTCCCGTCGCTCATGATCGCAAGATTGCTCATCACGCCGCCGATCACCGCGCCGAGGTCGTCGCGCAGCAGGCCCTCGACGATCGCCGGATCGGTCCACTCTGCGCGCGCGAGCACGTTCTCCAGCCGATTCAGATGCTTGATCCCCGCGAGATGGGGTTGCCGCGCCAGACGCAGCGTGCACCAGCGCGCGGTGATCGCGTCCGGCGCGCCCGCGCTTGCATAGGCCGGCAGCGGCGCGCGCGCCACGATGCGGCTCGTGGATTGGGCGTCCGGAAACGCATAGCCGCGTGCGCCCGAGCCGCGCGTCAGCACGATCTTGACGACGGCCTCCCCCGCCTCCGCGGCCCGGCAGACCTCGGCATGCAGTCCAGCCTCGTCCGGACACGCCAGCAACAGCGCCGCGCAGTCGGCGGCCAGTTTGGCGTAATGGTCGCGCCACCACAAAGGCACGCCGTCCTGCACCCGCAGGGTGCGAAACACGCCGTCGCCGTAGGCGAGCCCGCGGTCAAGGACATCGACGGTGCTCGCCTGTTGGCCGTTGACGAGGATCATGCGAAATCCAGCGCCCGCAACAGGCCGCGGGCCTTGGCGCGCGTCTCGTCGAGTTCGCGCATGGGATCGGAATCCGCGACGATGCCCGCGCCCGCGCGGAAGTCCGCCGTCCGGCCGCGCAGCAGGAAACTGCGGATCAGGATATTGAAATCGAAACTGCCGTCGCGGTTGATGTAGCCGACGCTGCCGGTATAGCTGCGCCGCGGCGCCCGCTCGAGCTCATGGATGATCTGCATGGTGCGCACCTTGGGACACCCGGTGATCGTGCCGCCCGGAAAGACGGCGCGCAAGGCGTCGAACACGGTCGTGTCCGGACGCAGCCTTCCGCATACGGTGGATTCGATGTGGTGGACATGGCGGTAGCTGGCGACGTCCATTAGAGCATCCACCTTCACGCTGCCGGGCTCGCACACACGGCCGAGATCATTGCGCTCGAGGTCGACGAGCATGATGTGTTCGGCGCGCTCCTTCGGGTGCGCCCGCAGGCGCGCGCGCAGCGCGGCGTCCTCGGCCGCGTCTTCGCTGCGCGGATGCGTCCCGGCGATCGGGCGGGTTTCGAGGATGCCATCGCGGCCCAGGCGAGCCAGACGTTCCGGCGAGGAACTCACGATGCTCCATTCGTCCGTCTGCACCAGTGCGGAAAAAGGCGCGGGGTTCTTTTGCATCAGCTGCGCCATCAGCGATGCCGGCGCGACGGTCGCGCCGAACTCGGCCCGCCAGCCCCGCGAAAGGTTGACCTGGAACACGTCGCCCGCACGAATGTAGTCCTGGACGCGCGCGACCCCGGACAAAAACACGGCCGGGTCGTCCTCGCGCAAGGTCGCAAGCGCCGGCAGGGCCGGGATAAGCGCTGGCGGCTGCGCCAGATCGCGCGCCATCGCGTCGATCAGCGCAGCGTGCCCTGGCTCCGCCACCAGCACGCAATCACCGCTCTCGCGCTCGTACAGGATCGCGGCGGGAATGCGCATCAGCGAGGCCAGCGGGAAACCGGCAGGGTCGGCCAGGCCGACGCCGGGTTCGAAGAGTCCACCCAGCTCATAGGCAAAGGCACACAGCCAGCCGCCGCTGAACGGCAGGTCAGCGCCGGATCGACGAGCCAGAGCCGGCTTCAGCCGCATCGCGGGATGCGACCGCAGACGGCTCAAGCCGTCGGCGGCGGTGATCCGCGTGACGTCCTGCGGAAACGCGAACAGCACGTCCCATCCGTGGTCGTCGCTGCTGAGGAGCAGACCGGGGTAGCGCCCGGGATTGGCTGCCTGCAACCCCGCCAGGTCGGGCCGGTGCGGCCATGCCCGGATTGCAGGCGTGTCGGGTTGGGCGGATGCGATGGGGTGGTCCCCCGCGAAGGTCAAACGCGCTTGAAAACCAGCGAACCGTTGGTGCCGCCGAAACCGAAGTTGTTCTTGAGCGCGAAGTCGATCTTGAGGTCACGCGCGGTGTTCGCGCAGTAGTCGAGATCGCACTCCGGATCCTGCGAGAAGATGTTGATGGTCGGCGGCGACACCTGATGATGCACGGCGAGCACGGTGAAGACCGACTCGACGCCGCCGGCGCCGCCCAGCAGGTGGCCGGTCATCGACTTGGTCGAATTGACGACGGTCTTGTAGGCCGCGTCGCCCAGCGCGAGCTTGATCGCGTCGGTTTCGTTCTTGTCGCCCAGCGGCGTCGACGTGCCGTGTGCATTGATGTAGTTCAGCTGGTCGGCGTTCACGCCGGCGTCGCGCATGGCGTTCAGCATCGAACGCTTGGGCCCGTCTGTGCTCGGCGCCGTCATGTGATAGGCGTCGCCACTCATGCCGAAGCCGACCACTTCGGCGTAGATCCTGGCGCCGCGCGCCTTCGCACGCTCGTATTCCTCGAGCACGAGCACGCCCGCGCCCTCGCCCAGCACGAAACCGTCGCGATCCTTGTCCCACGGACGGCTGGCCGTCGCCGGGTCGTCGTTGCGGGTGGACAGTGCGCGCGCAGCGGCAAAACCGCCCACGCCCAGCGGCGAGGTCGCGCATTCGGCGCCGCCGGCGACCATCACGTCGGCGTCGCCATACGCGATCATGCGGGCCGAAAGGCCGACGGTATGCAGCCCCGTGGTGCAGGCGGTGACGACCGCGAGATTGGGCCCCTTGATCCCGAAGAGGATCGACAGGTTGCCCGAGATCATGTTGATGATGGAACCCGGGATGAAGAAGGGAGAAATCTTCCGCGGGCCCGACTCCATCACGTTGCCGTGCGTCTCCTCGATCAGCGGCAGACCGCCGATCCCCGATCCGATGTTGATGCCGATGCGCTCCGCATTGGCGTCGGTGATTTCAAGTCCCGAATCCCGTATCGCCTGGATGCCGGCGGCCATGCCGTACTGGATGAAGACATCCATCCGGCGCGCTTCCTTCGGGTTGAGGTACTGCTCGACGTCGAAATTCTTCACCTCGCCCGCCATCTGGGAGGCAAAGGGCGTCGGATCAAAACGGGTAATCCGGGCGATCCCGGTGCGGCCGGCGACGAGATTGCCCCAGGCTTCCGGAATGGTATTTCCGACCGGGGAGACGATTCCCAGGCCGGTGACGACAACACGACGCTTGGACAAAAGTCAGTCCTTTTTATTGATGCGGCACGACACGAGGATGCGCCGGATCATTGAACATTGAAAAGTGCGCTATCGAGACCTTCCGCGAACCACTGAAAACCGGGTCCACGACCGGTCGGCTCGACGGCCGGGTGAACAATCAGTTCGAGTGGCTGTTGACGTAGTCGATCGCCTGCTGGACGGTGGTGATCTTTTCTGCGTCCTCGTCGGGAATCTCGCAGCCGAATTCCTCTTCCAGCGCCATCACCAGCTCGACCGTATCGAGCGAGTCGGCGCCGAGGTCGCCGACGAAGGAGGACTCGTTCTTGATGTCCGCCTCGTTGACGCCCAATTGCTCGGCGACGACTTTAATTACACGCTGCACGTTATCCATTACTGATCCTCTCTTGAAATAGGGCTTCGACAGAAACGAAGCCATGAAAATTGAAGCCGGACGATTTTACCAAATATTGCGGTCGATCACGCCATGTACATGCCGCCGTTGACATGCAGGGTGGTGCCCGAAATGTAGCCTGCGGCGGGCGATGCCAGGAAGGCTACCGCCTGCGCGATGTCTTCCGCCGCACCCAGCCGGCCGAGCGGGATATGGGCAAGCAGCGCCTGCCGCTGCGCATCCGGCAACGCGCGCGTCATGTCGGTGTCGATAAAACCCGGCGCGACGCAGTTGACGGTGATGCCGCGACTGCCCACCTCGCGCGCGAGCGACTTGGTGAAGCCCATGATGCCGGCCTTGGCGGCACCGTAATTGGTCTGCCCCGCGTTGCCCATTGCGCCCACCACCGAGGCGACGGAAATGATGCGGCCGCTGCGTGCTTTCATCATCGCACGCAGCACCGCGCGCGACAGGCGGAACACGGAGGTGAGATTGGTCGCGAGGATGTCGTCCCACTCTTCGTCCTTCATCCGCATCAGCAGGTTGTCGCGCGTGATGCCTGCGTTGTTCACGAGGATGCCGACGGCACCGAAATCCTTTTCGATCGCCGCGATCACCGCGTCGATTTCGGCGGCGTTGCAGACGTCGAGCTTCATGCCGCTGCCCTTGACGCCGGCTCCCGCGAGATAGTCGCCGATCGCCTGCGCGCCCTTGTCGCTGGTGGCGGTGCCAATCACGGTGGCGCCGGCATTGCCCAGCGCCAGCGCGATCGCCTGCCCGATGCCGCGGCTGGCGCCGGTCACGAGCGCGATGTGTCCTTTCAACATTCCTCTCTCCTCTTATTGATCGAGCGCAGCCGCGAGGCTGGCTTCATCCACCAGCGCCACGGCCGGCAGGCTGTCGTCGATGCGCTTGTTGAGGCCGGCCAGCACCTTGCCGGGGCCGCATTCGATCACGCGCTCGATGCCGGCCGCCTTCAGCGCCTGGACCGTTTCGACCCAGCGCACCGGGGTGTGCAGCTGTTTCGCCAGGGCGGCGCGGATCGCGTCGGGCTCGGCATGGCTTTGCACGTCGGTGTTGTGCAGAACGGGGATGGCCGGCGTCGTGATCGCCACGGCCTGCAGGTGCGCCAGCAGCTTGTCGGCCGCGGGCCGCATCAGCGAAGAGTGCGAGGGCACGGAAACCGGCAGCGGCAGGGCGCGCTTCGCGCCCTTTTCCTTCGCCAGCGCCATGGCGCGTTCGACCGCCGCCTTGTTGCCGGCGATGACCACCTGGCCCGGCGAATTGAGATTGACCGCCTCGACCACCTCGCCCGCCGCGGCGTCCGCGCAGACTGCGCGCACGATGTCGTCGTCCAGCCCCAGGATCGCCGCCATCGCGCCGACGCCCTCGGGCACCGCGGCCTGCATCGCTTCGGCGCGGAAGCGCACCAGCCTGACCGCGTCGGCAAATCCGAGCGCGCCGGCAGCCACCAGCGCGGCGTATTCGCCGAGGCTGTGCCCCGCCAGCAGCGCCGGCACGGCGCCGCCCGCCGCCTGCCACGCGCGCCACGCGGCGACGTCGGCTGCCAGCATCGCCGGCTGGGTGTTGACGGTCTGGTTGAGCAGGTCGGCCGGGCCGTCGGCCACCAGCGCCCACAGGTCCTGGCCGAGCGCGTCGGACGCTTCGGCGAAGGTCGCGCGCACCTCGGCGCGGCCGCCCCAGCCCTGCATCATGCCGACGGATTGCGAACCCTGTCCGGGAAATACGAAAGCAAGTTTTTTATCGGAAACAGCCACGTACGTCTTCCTTGAATCAATACTTGAGGAGGGCCGAGCCCCAGGTGAAGCCGCCGCCGAAGGCCTCCATCAGCACCGTCTGGCCGCGCTGGATGCGTCCGTCGCGTACCGCCACATCGAACGCCAAGGGCACCGAGGCAGCCGAGGTATTGCCGTGCGCGGCAACGGTGGTGACCACGTTGTCCATGCTCATTCCCAGCTTTTTCGCGGTGGCGGAAATGATGCGGATATTCGCCTGATGCGGCACCAGCCAGTCGATGTCGGATTTCGAAAGGCGGTTCGCCTCCAGGGTTTCGTCGACGATGCGGTCGAGCGTGTTGACCGCCATCTTGAACACGGCGTTGCCTTCCATGCGCATCAGCGCCGGCGCGTGCGTGTTGGTCGACGGCCCGCTGCTGGTGCGCAGCAGTTCCTTGTGGCGCCCGTCGGCGTGGATGTGGGTCGCGATGATGCCGGGTTCATCGGATGCGCCGAGCACGACTGCGCCCGAGCCGTCACCCCACAGGATGCAGTTGCCGCGATCGTTCCAGTCGGTGATGCGCGACAGTGTTTCGGCGCCGGCCACCAGCACGTGCTTGGCCGCGCCGCTCTTGATGAACTGGTCGGCCACGCTCAGGGCATACACGAAGCCGCTGCACACCGCCTGAAGATCGAACGCCGGCTTGCCGTTGGTCATGCCGAGCTTCGACTGCACGATGCAGGCCGTGCTGGGAAACACCAGGTCGGGGGTGGTGGTCGCGATGAGCAGCAGGTCGATGTCGTCGGGTGTCAGGTGCGCCGCCTCGAGCGCCGCGCGGGCGGCCCGAACCGCCAGGTCGCTCGTGAATTCGCCTTCGGCGGCGATATGGCGTTCACGGATGCCGGTGCGCTCGACGATCCACTGATCGTTCGTGTCGACCAGCTTTTCAAGATCGGCGTTGGTCAGGATGCGAGCCGGCAGATAGCTGCCGGTGCCGAGAATGCGGGAATAGGTCAAGCGGCCACCCGTTGCAGGAGTTGGATCTGGTCGGTGATGCGTTTCAGCACATTGTTGCGCACTTCGTCGCCCGCGGTTTCGATCGCATGCTCGAAGGCAAAGCGATCGGCGGAGCCGTGGCTCTTCACCACCACGCCCTTCAAGCCGAGCAGCGTGGCGCCGTTGTAGCGGCGCGGATCCATCCGCCGCTTGAAGGCATTGAGCACCGGCATGGCCACGAGCCCGGCGATGCGGGTCAGCACGTTGCGCTTGAACTCCGCGCGCAGCGTCGTCGAGATCATCTTGGCCACGCCCTCGGACGCCTTCAATGTGACGTTGCCGACGAAGCCGTCGCACACGACGACATCGGTCGTGCCCTTGAAGATGTCGTTGCCTTCGACGTTGCCGTAGAAATTCAGGTGGCTGTCGCGCAGCAGTTCGGCGGCGCGCTTCACCATGTCGTTGCCCTTGATGTCTTCCTCGCCGATGTTCAGGAGGCCCACGCTCGGGTTCGGCTTGTGCTCGACGGCCGACACGAGCATCGCGCCCATGATGCCGAACTGCAGCAGGTGCTCGGCCGAGCAGTCGACGTTGGCGCCCATGTCGAGCACCAGCACGTGGCCCTTGATGGTCGGCAGAACGGCCGCGATGGCGGGACGGTCGATGCCGGGAAGGGTTTTGAGGACGAAGCGCGCAGTCGCCATCAGCGCGCCGGTGTTGCCCGCCGACACGCAGGCGTCGGCCTCGCCGGACTTGACGAGATCGATGGCCACGCGCATCGAGGAATCCTTCTTGCCACGCAGGGCCTGCGCGGGTGCCTCGTCCATCGCCACCACCTGGCTCGCATGGCGCACGATGAGGCGGGGCCCGGTCTTGGCCCGGCGCGCCTTGAGCTCGGCCGCGATGATGTCCTGCGAGCCGACCAGGATCACGTTCAGGTCGGGATGGCGCGCAAGACAACGGATCGCCGCCGGAACGGTGACATGGGGGCCGTGGTCGCCCCCCATGACATCAATGGCGACTGTGATGTTTCTCATACAGCCGGAATCGTTGGCTGACTGGATCGCGCCCGGCGGCAGGCGCCAGGGCGCGCAAGCGGATTATTCGCCTTTGGCCTTGACGACTTTGCGGCCACGATAAAAGCCGTTGGGGCTGATATGGTGGCGCAGATGCGCTTCGCCGGTGGTCGGCTCGACGGCGAGCGCCGGATTGGTCAGAAAATCGTGCGACCGGTGCATGCCGCGCTTGGACGGGGACTTTTTGTTCTGCTGGACTGCCATTTCCTACTCCTTAAAAATTGGGTTGCCCGCGGACGGGCATTTTCCTTCTGGGTGCATCGCTGCCAGCGGCAGGCTCAGCAACACTTCATCCTCAACCAGCTCGACCAGGCTCAAGGTTTCGCCCGCCTGGATCGCGTCGCTGTCGGGCAACGCGTCCAGCCGCTCCAGTTCGGCCGCGCTGCGCGCCAGGTGCAGCGTACGCTCAATCTCGACGACATGGGACATGTCCCCGAGGCAGCGTTGGCAGATCAGTCCGACTTCGCCGCTGACCGTCACCTGCAGGGACAAGCCGTCGCGCTGATCCGTTCGCCCGACAACTCGACAGAACAACGTGCCTTGCGTAAATTCACGGGCGAGCCGCGGAAACTCGGCCACGTCGGACCGCACCTCCCAGGACCGGCGCTCCCTGCAAAAACGCCATGGATCGACTTCGATAGCCTGAAGCATGACGACGCACCCGGTTAAACGTTAGCCCGCAATGATATGATTTCGCGTTCTTTTTGTCAAAGAAACCCAAGCCAATCCACCATCGGGCGAGCCCATGCTTAAAAAAATACTGGTCGCCAACCGGGGCGAGATCGCGGTCCGGATCGTGCGGGCCTGCGCCGAACTGGGCATCAAGTCGGTCGCGATCTACACCGACGCCGACCGCCACGCGCTTCACGTCAAGAAGGCCGACGAGGCCTACCACATCGGCAAGGACCCGATCCTCGGCTACCTGAACGCGCACACGCTGGTCAATCTGGCGGCGGCATCGGGTTGCGACGCGCTCCATCCCGGCTACGGCTTCCTCTCGGAAAACCCCGACCTCGCCGCGATCTGCGCACGTCGCGGCATCCGCTTCATCGGCCCATCGCCCGAGGTCATTCGCCGCATGGGCGACAAGATCCAGGCCAGGAACGCGATGCTCGCCGCCGGCATCCCCGTGGTGCCGGGTTCCGACCATAACCTGGAAAACGTCGAGGAGGCACGCGCGCTGGCCAACAAGATCGGCTACCCGGTCATGCTCAAGGCCACCAACGGCGGCGGCGGCCGCGGCATCCGCCGCTGCGACAGCGAGGACGATCTGCTGAAAAATTACGACCGCGTGGTCTCGGAGGCGAGCAAGGCCTTCGGCAAGCCCGAGGTGTTCGTCGAGAAATGCGTGGTCCAGCCCAAGCACATCGAGGTGCAGATCCTGGGCGACACCCAGGGCAACGTCATCCATCTGTTCGAACGCGACTGCTCGATCCAGCGGCGCAACCAGAAGCTCATCGAGATCGCGCCCAGCCCCCAGCTGACCGAGGCGCAGCGGCAGTACATCGGCAAGCTGGCGGTACGCGCCGCCAAGGCGGTCGGCTACGTCAACGCGGGCACCGTGGAATTCCTGCTCGACCAGGACAACCAGTTCTACTTCATGGAAATGAACACCCGGCTGCAGGTCGAGCATCCGATCACCGAGACCATCACCGGCGTCGACATCGTGCAGGAGCAGATCCGCATCGCCTCCGGCCTGCCGCTGCAATACCAGCAGGAAGCCATCGCACATCGAGGGTATGCGATCGAGTTCCGCATCAACGCGGAGGATCCGAAGAACGAGTTCCTGCCGAGCCTCGGCCGCATCACGCGCTATTACTCGCCGGGCGGCCCCGGGGTGCGCGTGGACGCCGCGATCTACACCGACTACGTCATCCCGCCCTATTTCGACTCGATGTGCGCCAAGCTGTCGGTGTGGAACCTCACCTGGGAATCGGCGATCGAGCGGGGCCGGCGCGCGCTCGCCGACATGCTGGTGTACGGCGTGAAGACGACGATTCCCTATTACCAGGAAATCCTGAAAAATCCCGAGTTCCGCAGCGGGCGCTTCAATACCGGCTTCGTCGACGCGCACCCGGAGCTCACGCAGTACACCGAAAAGAAACCCAAGGAAGTGATGGCCGCCGCCATCGCCGCCGCCCTCGCCGCCCATCAGGGGCTGTAAACAAGGCCAGCCAACATGACCCAAGTACACGTCACCGATCTCGTCCTGCGCGACGGCCACCAGTCGCTCATCGCCACCCGCATGCGCACCGAGGACATGCTGCCGATCTGCGGCAAGCTGGACCAGGTCGGATTCTGGTCGCTGGAGGCCTGGGGCGGGGCCACCTTCGACGCCTGCGTGCGCTTCCTGCGCGAGGATCCGTGGGAGCGCCTGCGCAAGCTCCGGCAGGCCCTGCCGAATACGCGCATCCAGATGCTGCTGCGCGGGCAGAACCTGCTCGGCTACCGCAACTATTCCGACGACGTGGTGCGCGCCTTCGTGCAGAAATCGGCCGACAACGGCGTCGACGTGTTCCGCGTGTTCGACGCGATGAACGACATGCGCAACCTGCGCGTCTCGATCGAAGCGGTGAAGGCGGCCGGCAAGCACGCCGAGGGGGCGATCTGCTACACCACGAGCCCGGTGCACGACATCCCGCATTTCGTCGGGCTCGCCACGGCGCTGGCCGAAATGGGCTGCGACACGATCGCGATCAAGGACATGGCGGGGCTCTTGACGCCCTACACCGCCTACGACCTCGTGTGCGCGATCCGCGAGGCCACGCATCTGCCGATCCATATCCACAGCCACGCCACCTCGGGCCTCGCGCACATGACGCACATGAAGGCGGTCGAAGCGGGCGCGACCATCATCGACACCTGCGTCGGTGCGTTCGCCGAGGGCGCGAGCCACCCCACGACCCAAAGCCTCGTCGCGGCGCTCGCGGGCACCGCCTACGACACCGGGCTGCCGCTGCCGCTGATCGAGGAGATCTCGGCGTATTTCAAGGAAGTGCGCAAGAAATACTGGCAGTTCGAGTCGACCTTCACCGGCACCGACACCCGCGTGCTGATCAACCAGGTGCCGGGCGGGATGATTTCCAACCTGGCGAACCAGATGAAGGAACAGGGCGCGCTCGACCGGATGGACGCCGTGCTCGACGAAATCCCGCGCGTGCGAGAGGACCTCGGCTATCCGCCGCTGGTGACGCCCACCTCGCAGATCGTCGGCACGCAGGCCGCGTTGAACGTGCTCACGGGCGAACGCTACAAGTCGGTCACCAACGAAGTGAAGCTCTACCTGCAAGGCCGCTACGGCAAGGCGCCCGGACACGTCAACGAAGAGGTGCGCAAGCTCGCCATCGGCGATCTCGAGGTCACCACCTGCCGGCCGGCCGACCTGATCGCCGACGAGCTCGACAAGCTGCGCGGGGAAATCGAAGGGCTGGCCAAGTCCGACGAGGACGTGCTGACCTATGCCATGTTCCCCGAGATCGGCAAGACCTGGCTGCAGGAGCGCGCGGCCGGCAGCCTCAAGCCGGAGCCCCTGCTTCCGCCGGGCGCGTCGCAGGAGGAGGACGCACCGCGCTATGCCGCCGACGAATTCAAGATCACGCTGCATGGCGAGACCTACCATATCAAGCTGTCCGGCAGCGGCCGCAGCGATGCGGCGCAGCGGCCCTACTTCGTGTCGATCGACGGGGTTTCGGAAGAGGTGCTGGTCGAGCCGTTGAACGAGGTGCCCCTATCCGCCGGCGGCGACAGCGCACCGCGCAAGGCCACCGCAGCGCCCGCCCCTGGCCAGAAACCGCGCGCCAGCCACCCGGGCCACGTCACCGCCGCCATGCCAGGAACCATCGTCGACGTGCTGGTGCAGGTCGGCCAGACGGTCAAGGCCGGCGACGGCGTGCTGGTGATCGAGGCGATGAAAATGGAGAACGAGGTGCAGGCGCCGATCGCCGGCGTCGTCATCAGCATCTTCTGCAACAAGGGCGACGCGGTGACGCCCGACATGGCGCTGGTCGAGATCCAGCCGGAATGAAGCCTGGCCGCGCTCAATCGGAACAAGCCAGGCTTGTGCTGGCCTCCACCTCGCGTTACCGCCGCGAACTGCTGTCGCGGCTGCATATCCCGTTCGACGTCGTGTCGCCCGACGTCGACGAGACCCCGCTGCCTGACGAGTCGCCTTCGGCCACCGCGCTGCGCCTGTCGGTGCTGAAGGCGCAGGCCGCCGCGTCCGCTTATCCCGACGCGCTCATCATCGGCTCCGACCAGGTATTGATGCTGGACGACGAACAGCTCGGCAAGCCCGGCGACTTCGACAAGGCCTTCGCGCAACTGAAAAAAATGCAGGGCAAGGCGATGGTGTTCCACACCGCGCTCACGCTCCTGAACAGCCGGACCGGCCGCACGCAGACGCGCGACGTGCCGACGGTGGTGCACATCCGGCCGCTCACCGACGCGCAGATCGACGCCTATCTCCGCAAGGAGCAGCCCTACGACTGCGCCGGCTCGGCGAAGAGCGAATCGCTCGGCATCGCGTTGATGGAACGCATGGAGAGCCCCGACCCGACTGCGCTCATCGGCCTGCCGCTGATGGCGCTGACCGACATGCTCGCCGGCGAAGGCGTCGACGTCCTCACCTGGCGCGGGGCCTGATTCTCGTGACGGGCACGCTCTACCTGGTCCCGGTTCCGCTCGGACCGGTCGACCCCGAAACCTGCCTGCCGCCCGACACGCTCGCCGTCGCGCGCAGCCTCGAACACTTCGTCGTCGAACGCGCGAAAACCGCGCGCGCGCACCTGAAGGCGATGGGTCATCCGCGTCCGATCCAGTCGCTCGATCTCGCCGAGCTGAACGAACACACGCCCGTCGCCGCCATCGCGCCGCTGCTGGTGCCGCTCAGGGCCGGCCACGACGTCGGCCTGCTATCGGAAGCGGGCTGCCCGGCGGTCGCGGACCCGGGGGCGGCGCTCGTCATGGCCGCGCATCGAGAGAACATCCGCGTGGTTCCGCTCATCGGCCCGTCGTCGATCCTGCTGGCGCTGATGGCCTCGGGCCTGGGCGGCCAGCGCTTCGCCTTCCATGGCTATCTGCCGGCCAAGGAACCCGAACGCGCCCAGGCCATTCGCGAACTGGAAAAAACCGCGCGACGCGAGCGCGCGACGCAGCTCTTCATCGAAACGCCCTACCGCAGCGCCGCCCTGCTCGATGCCCTGGCGACCGTCCTGTCGCCGGAAACCCTTATCAGCGTCGGCGCCGACCTGAGCCTGCCCACGCAATGGGTCCAGACCCGCAGCGCCCGAAACTGGCGCGGGCTGACCGAGTCGGTGAAGGACCGGCTCGTGGTCTTCGGAATCGGGCCATAGGCTAAAAGCGGTTCGATTCAGGCGCGTCCGGCGGCGCGCTGATCCGCGGGCGGGACACCCTCCGCCGACCGGTCGCTCGCAGCGCCGGCCGCCTCCGCCGCAAAAAACCGCTCCACCACCTCGAGCTTCCGGGTTCGCGTCATCGCCGGCAATGCGTCCAGCAGCCGCCGCCCATACGGCTTCTCCGCCAGCCGCGTATCGCAGATCACCAGCACCCCGCGGTCGGTCTCGGTACGGATCAGCCGACCGGCACCCTGCTTCAGACTGATCGCCGCGTGCGGCAACTGATAGTCCATGAACGGCTTGCCGCCGTTCTTCTCGGCTTGGGCGATGCGCGCGGCGACGACCGGATCGTCGGGCGGCTGGAACGGCAACTTGTCGATGATGACGACCGAGAGCGCGTCGCCGGGCATGTCGACGCCCTCCCAGAAACTCTGGCTGCCGAGCAGGACGGCGTTGCCGGCCTGCCGGAAGCGCGCGAGAAGCGCGTTTTTCGGCGCCTCGCCCTGAACCAGAAGCGGATAGTCCCAGCCGCGCGACTCGAAGGCGTCGATCAGCAGGCCCCGCGCCCGCTCCAGCGCGCGCAGGCTGGTAAACAGCATGAAGGCGCGGCCCTGGCTGGCCTCGAGCACCGGCAAGGCGGCGTCGACGACGGCATCGGTGAACGTTGGCGTATTCGGCGCAGGCAAGCCCTGCGGGACGTAGAGCACGCCCTGGCGCGGGTAGTCGAAGGGGCTGTCGACGCACAGGGTGTCGGCGTCCTCGATGCCCAGCCGCGCTTTCAGATGGGTGAAATCACCGCCGACGGCGAGCGTGGCCGAGGTCAGAATCCAGGCCTGCGCGCGCTCGCCGAGCTTCGCGCCGAACATCGCGCCGACCGACAGGGGCGTGGCGTGCAGCAGCAGCGAGCTCATCGTGGTTTCCAGCCACCGCACGCGGGGCGCGTCCGGCGCATCGTCGCCGAGCCAGCTGGCGAGGACGGCCTGCGTCGCCCGCGCGCGCTCGAAGCAGTTTTTCAGGTCGGCATCGCGTTCCGCCTGGTTCTCCAGCAGCTTCGCCGTTTCATCCAGCGATGCGGACAAGGCCTTCAACGCGTCCGGCCATTTGCCGTAGCGCACGAGCTCCGCGACGGTCGACTTGACCGGGTTCTGCGGAAACGCGAGCCGCAGGTCGCGCGCGGCCTTGGAAAGACCCTCGGCCGCCCGGCGCAGCGCGGGAAAATCTCCCGCCTTGACCGCCGCCTGGCGCTTGGTGTCGCCGGCCAGGTCGAGCAGCTGCGCGGTCGACAGCGTTTCGCCGAAGAACTGTGCGGCCGTCTCGGCAAGCTGATGCGCCTCGTCGAGAATGACCGTGTTGCACGCTGGCAGGAGTTCGGCGACGCCCTCGTCCTTCAACCACAGATCGGCGAAGAACAGATGATGGTTCACCACGACCACCTCGGCATCGAGCGCGGCCTTGCGCGCCGCCGTCACGAAGCATTCCTTGTAGTGGCTGCACTCGCTGCCGAGGCAGGTATCGCGGCTGGAAACGGCGTAGTGCCAGGCGGTCGCGTCCTCGGGGATGCCTTCGGCCTCGGCGCGGTCACCGCTCGAACTGGTTTCGGCGAAGCGCGCGATCCTGGCGAGCCACACCGGGTCGTCGCGGTTGGCGAAGCGGCCGTCGCTCAAGTTGCGCTGCAAGTGATGATGGCAGACATAATTGGCGCGGCCCTTCAGCAGCGCCACCTTGACGGGCGACTTCAGCGCGCGCCGCGCGGCCGGCAGATCGCGGTGGAACAGCTGGTCCTGCAAGGCCTTGGTGCCAGTGGAAATCACGACCTTGCCGCCCGACAGCAGAGCGGGGATCAGGTAGGCCAGCGTCTTTCCGGTGCCGGTGCCGGCCTCGGCCAGCAGTACGCCGTTGCCGGCGATTGCGCGCTCGACCGCTTCGGCCATCGCCAGCTGCTGCGATCGCGCGCGCCACCCCGGCAAGACCGCGGCGCACGCACCGCTGGCGGAAAAGAATTGTTTCAGATCAAACATTTTGAGACCGGATTTCGGAACAAAGTGTAACATCCGGAGCGGGCCGCCCTGCGTTCTACAGCTTCAGTTTCGCGGCGTTGCTGCCGTTAGCTTTTCCACCCCGACTATCCTGTCTCGCCATGCGCGTTTTTCTGCTTTGCTTGCTGTTGTCGGTACTGCCGGCCGCCGCTCACGCGGCGATCGTTCAGCAGGACGTGCGTCCGGGGATCCCCGCGAACGCCGAATACCTGGCCGGGGCGCGCGATAAACCTGCCGTGCTGCTGCTGCACGGTTTCCTGCAGACGCGCGAATTTGCCACCGTGACCTCGCTCGCCAGCGGGCTGCAGGACGCGGGCTATACGGTCCTGTCGCCCACGCTGAGCCTGAACATTCCCAACCGCCGGCAGAGCCTGCCGTGCGAAGCGGTGCACAAGCACAGCATGGATGACGACGTGGCCGAAATCGGGCTCTGGGTCGACTGGCTGAAATCGCAAGGCTACCGCTCCATCGTACTCGTCGGCCACAGCTTCGGCAGCCTGCAATTGCTCGCCTATCTCACTACCCATGCCGATCCTGCGGTCAAGGCCTACCTCGGCGTGTCGCTCATCGAAGCGCAAATCGGCGCGGGGTCCCGTCAGGCGCTGATCGCCCAACTGGAAGACCGCATCCAGAACAAACAACGCGACCTGGTGACTCAAAGCTTGTCGTTTTGCCAGAAATACATTTCGACGCCGCAAGCCCTGCTGTCGTACGTGCAATGGGACCAGCCGCACGTGCTCGCCGCATTGCGGCAAATACCGGTCAGGGTGAAACTCATCATGGGCGATGCCGACAGCACGCTCGGCCAGGGATGGCTTACCGCCTTGCGGCACATTCGGGTTCCGATGGTGGTCGTGCATGGCGCCAGCCATTTCCTCGACGGCGAACACGAATTCGATTTGCTGAATTACATGCTCCAATTTCTCGAAACCATCCCGCAGGGGACACCACGATGAGGTGGCCGAACGCCATTTCCATCAAGCAGATCGCGCTCGCCTTCATCACGGCGCTCATGGTGCTGGCCAGCCTGATCGGCGGCTTCGCCGCGTATCAGACGCGCGCCGTCACCCAGAGTCTCGAGCAGCACAACGAGAACGCGGCGAGATCGGAGCTGACGTCGGCCGTCCAGCGGCTGCTGAAGCGGACGGACGAACAGGCAGCGAGCCTGGCGCACTGGGACGAAACCCGGCAACAGCTGGTGCTGCCCGAGTATTACGCCTACTGGCGCGACCAGCGCGTCTATGAAAGCGGCATTCTGCCCAACCGGCTTGTCCAGGCGGCGCTCTACACACGCTCTGGCGTCCTGCTCGCATTAAGCTCCGCGCAAACCGACATGCCGGTCCGGCTGCCGGTGCGCGCCATGTCTCGGCAGCCGTCAAGCTGGATGACCGGTGAGGCCGGCAGGACCGCGATGTATGAGACCTTCCCCATCTATATCGACGAACGCCGCCAGTCGCTCCTCGGCTATGGCCTGCTCCGGCTCGATTTCATGCCCGCCCTTCTGCGGCAGGAGCCGTTCCATTTCGCCGACCTCGCCAGCATCCGGCTCACGCTGAAGCCCGGCGAAGTCCTGCCGGTGTCGGATCTGTTCTCGCGGCTCGAATTCAGCGCCCGGCCCGACCCCGACCGCCTCCGCTTCCAGAAAATCCTCTCGCACATGCTGCTCGCGCTCTTCATTCTTCTGATGGTCGCCGCCCTGGTCGGGTTCGTCGTCTACAACCGCCTGCTCGTGCGCCCGCTGCGCAGGCTCTCGAAAGACATCGACGCCATGCAGCACGGCCGTTTCAGCCATCATCCCTCGCGCTCGAGGGCGTTGCGCGTGCGGGAGCTGGAAAACGTGCGCCGCTCGCTGTACGAGTATCAGCTGCAGCTGCGCGAGCTGCACGGCTCGCTCGAGCACCAGAACCGCGAGTTCCACTCGCAGGCACGCCAGGACGCGCTCACGCGCTGCCACAATCGGCGCGCCTATGAGGAAGACTGGGAAAATTTCCGCTGCGAGGTGAAGCACTCGCCGCAGGGCGTGGCGTTCCTCCTTTTCGACTGCGACCGCTTCAAGACCATCAACGACACCTACGGCCACGCCAAGGGCGACCGCGTGCTCACCATCATCGCCGATGCGCTGGTGATGGCGTTGCGCGCCAACGATCGGCTCTACCGGCTGGGCGGAGACGAATTCGCCACCTTCCTGTCGCGCACGACGCCCGCACAGGCCAAGCAGATCGCGCAGCGCTGCCAGAGCCTCCTCGACGCCTCGGCCTTCAGCGATCTGGGCATCAACGAACCGGTCGGCATCAGCATCGGCATCGCGTTCTGCGAGGCCGACCAGCTCGAGCGCATCGACGACCTGCCGAAGCAGGCCGATATCGCGATGTATACCGCGAAGCAACCCGGCCGCACGCGCGTCGCCCTGTACGGCGAGGATACCGAGCGCGCCTCGCAGGCGCTGGTGGCCAGCCGCGAAACGAGCGCGTTGTTCCAGGCCCTGGCCGAGCCCGGCATGATCGAAATGCATTACCAGTCCATCCATGCCATGCCGGGCGCCAAGGTGGTCTATTTCGAGGCCCTGGCGCGGATCCGCCACCGCGACGAACTCATCCTGCCGGATGCGTTCCTGCCGGTCATCAACAGCCGGCGCCTCGAAGCCGAGTTCGATCTGGCGGTGCTGAATCAGGTCGACGCCGATCTTTTGTCGGAGCAACTGCCGCCGGGCATCGGCGTGTCGATCAACCTGTCCGCCCAGAGCATCTCGCACCCCGAGATCGTCTCGCAACTGCTCGAACTGTCGCGCCACAACGCGCGCCATCCCTTGATGCTCGAGATCACCGAAACATCGCTCATCACCCAGATGGTCGAGGTGCGCACCTACCTCGACCTGCTGCGAACGGTGAATTACCGCATCGCCATGGACGATTTCGGAACGGGCTATTCGCCGGTGCGCTATCTGGTCGACCTGCCGGTCGACGTGGTCAAGTTCGACATTTCGCTGGTCAACAAACTGGGACAGGACGACCGCGCCGGTCAGGTTGTCGCGGATTTTGCCCGCATGATGAGCGATGCCGGTTATTCGCTCGTGGCCGAGGGCGTGGAAACCCGGAGCGTGCTGCACAAGGTCGAACACCTCGGCATCGCGCATGTGCAGGGCTATCTGCTGAGCCGCCCCGTCCCGCTCGCCGAGGCCGCTGCCAGTCTCGTCGCGCGGACCGGCGGCGCGGCCCGCGTCGCGTGAACGCGGGGCTCAGTGCTTGCCCGACCGCCAGATCGAAAAAATGATCCAGATGCTGTTGAAGAACGCGATCAGGAATCCCAGCAGGCCGAAAAAGGGCAGCCCGAACAGCTGGGGGCCGCCCTTCACCGTCATGATGATGCTGGACCCGATGACCAGCGAAGCGGTCAGGATGCCCATGGTGAGCCGGTTGCTTGCTCGATCCAGTTGATTGCCGAAGTGGTCGAGCCGCTTCAGATCGAGGTCGACCTTGACCCGCCCCCGCCGCATGTCCCGCAACAGGCGCCGCAGATCACGCGGCACGTCGGCGAGCACCTCGAGCGTCTCGCGCATGCTCTTGCGACCGCGCGCGAGCAGCGCCTGCGGCGTGTAACGCTGCTGGATGACGTGCTCCACGAACGGCGTCACGTGGTCGATCATGTGAAACTCGGGATCGAGCTGCTGCCCCAGTCCCTCAAGCGTGATGAGCGTCTTGAACAGCAAGGTCAGAT
Organism: Pseudomonadota bacterium; assembly: GCA_021820845.1. Lineage (GTDB taxonomy): Bacteria > Pseudomonadota > Gammaproteobacteria > Burkholderiales > Thiobacillaceae > Thiobacillus. The sequence continues at coordinate 188,036 of JAKADC010000002.1, read as the reverse complement.
CGGCCGGCAGAACGAGATTGTTGTCGCGCATGACCGCGGTGATGTCGTTCAGCAGCCCGCCGATCTTCACGTCCTTTAGCTGCAGATCGTCGTAACTCTGCATCAGCTCAGCCACGTCGTAGGCGAGGCGATCCTCGTCGCCCACCGACTCGCCGCTCCAGTCGAGCAGCACCTGCAGCAGCGCCTGTTCGTCCTTGCGCGTCAGGGCATGCAGCAGGTCGACGATCTGGTTGCGGCGCACATCGGTCAGCATCCCCACCATCCCGAAATCGACCATGCCAAGTCGATTCTCGGGCAGGAACAGCACGTTCCCGGGGTGGGGATCGGCGTGGAAGTAGCCGTGCTCCAGGACCATGCTCAGCACGGCATTGGCGCCGCGCGCGGCCAGCAGCTTGGGATCGAGTCCGTGCGCGCGGAGCTTGTCGGGCGCGACGCCCGCCATGCCGATGATCTCCTCCTGAACATTGACGCGGTCGTTGGTGTATTCCCAGTAGACCCTGGGAATGGTCACGAGCGGCTCGTCGGCGAAATGGCGCGCGAACTGATCGATGTTGCGCGCTTCCTTGGCCAGGTCGAGCTCACGGTTCAGCGATCGGCGGAACTGCGAGACGATCTGCACCGGGTCGTAGCGGCGTGAATCCGGCACTTCGCTTTCGAGCAGCCTGGCGGCGTGCTCCATGATGCGGAGGTCGGCCTGGATCACGCCCTCGATGCCGGGACGACGTATTTTCACGACGACGCGGCTGCCGTCCTTGAGCGTGGCGCGGTGCACCTGTGCGATGGACGCCGCAGCGAGCGGCTCGGGGTCGAATTCCGCGAACACCTCGGCCGGCTCCCCCCCGATCGCCTCCACCAGATCGGGACGGAGGCGTTCGTAGGGAACCGGCGGCACGCGGCTGTGCAGCTTCTCGAATTCGGCGATCCAGTTGGGCGGGAACACGTCCACCCGCGTCGCCAGCACCTGTCCCAGCTTGATGAAGGTCGGGCCGAGCTCTTCCAGCGCGCGGCGGACGCGTACCGGCGCGTCGAGCTGGCTGATTTCGCTGCTGCTGTGCCAGTTCAACACCCGCCCGGCGCGTTCGAGCACGCCGCTGATCCCCAGTACGCGGACGAGATCGCCCCCGCCGTATCGGATCATCACGGAGGCGATTTCGTGCAATCGCGGCAGGTCGCGCACGACCGAAATGGTTTCCCAGAGCATCGTCGGTTGTTGGAATCGGTAATGCCGAGAGTCTAGCCCAAGCGGCCGCCCGGCAGCACGCACGCCGCCGCGAAGATGCGCGCGAGCGCGGATTCAGGAGCGCAGTCGTTCGCTCTGGCGTTTAAGCGATTCGGACAAGGCATCCAGCACGCCGCTCGCGACCTGCGACAGCCGCTTGGTGGCTGCGGCGGCCGATTCGCTCAGTCCCGCCCGCCCCGCCTCGCCGCTGGCCTTCACGCCGTCCGCCAGTTGCCGAAGCGCGTCGCGCACCTGCTCGCCGGTGCGGGTTCCGCTGATCTTCAGGTGATCGCTCAGGTACTCGAGCTCTTCCTTCAACTTGCCGCCCGACTGGCTGGCGGTCTGTTTCAGTGCGTCGACGATCTGCGCCTCGAGGTCGCGGAGCTGTTCGAGGCTGGCTTTCAGTTCGTTGTCCTTGAAGCCCTTCCCCTGGCTGACGGCCTCGCGCAAGGTGTAGGAGGCCGCCTGCGCGGCGCTTCCGATGGCTTCGTCCAGGCCCGCGATCGCCTGCTTGAGGCCGTCCTTCATTTCGCCGCCGCGCGCCGACAGGCCGCTTCCCACGCCGGACGAGACCGCCGCGACCAGTTCGCGCACGTCGTTCAGGGCCACCCGCCGCTCGCGCAGCATGCGCGCCGTCAGATCGCGCACGCGCTCGTACAGGTCCGGCGCGGACGCCGCCGCCTCGGCCTCGTCGTGCAATTGCACAAGCTGCGTGTTATCGGGGATACTCGTATCGCTCGATGCGGGTGTGTTTGCATCAGTCATGGTGCCGCCCTCCGGGTCAAGATTCGTGACATTTGGCCGTAGTTTCATCCCAATATAGAGCAGATTGTTATCCGATGAAGCCCGTCCTGCTGCTATCCACGCTGGCCCTTCTGCTCGCGCAAGCGGCGCAGGCGGCGCCCGACGACGTTCCGCTTTACGCCGTCAGCCTGGTGGGCAGCCCCTACCGACTGGGCGGCACCGCGCCCGAGACCGGACTCGACTGCAGCGGCTTCGTCGACTACGTCTTCCGCCAGACCACCGGGCTCACGCTGCCGCATGACAGCCAGGCGATCAGCGCGGCGACGCAGCCGCTCGATGTTTCCGATCTCCAGCCCGGCGACCTGGTTTTCTTCAATACCGGCGATCACGCGTTTTCGCACGTCGGCATCTATCTGGGCGAAGACCGCTTCGTGCATGCCTCCAGCAGCCGCACCGGTTCGATCATGATCTCCAGGCTCACCGACCGCTACTGGCACGAACGGTTCGACGGCGCCCGGCGCGTTGCCCTGCCGCAGGCACCGCTGGCCGAAGTCACCTCGTTCGAGCCCTGATCCCTTGAGTCCATCCGGCGCCTCGCGCGCATCGGCATTTCGTTCCGACCCCGTCCCCACCGCGCCGCCGTCGCCGCTCCGCGGCCTGCTCTTCAACGTGGGACTCGGCTTCAGCGCCGCCCTGCTGCTGATGCTCGCCGTGATCGGCCTCGGCGTCACCCAGATGGCGCACCTCAACGCCGAGCTGGCCAACGTGGTCTCGGTCAACAACGTGAAGACGCGCCTCGCGTCGAACATGCGCGATACGCTGCGCGACCGCGCCGTGCTGATGCACAACATCGTGGCCTCGATCGATCCGTGGGAGAAGGACGCGCTTTTCATGCAGTTCCAGGAATACGGCGAACGGTATTCCAAGGATCGCAGCCAGCTGGTGTCGATGTTGAGCACGCCCGAGGAAAAGAAGCTGATGGCGCAGCTCGACGCCATCACGCTGGCCAACCAGCCGGTCATGTTCGACGTGGTGGAGGCGGCGCTCGACGAAAACAATTACAGTGCGCTGACGCTGCTGCAGAAACAGGCCATTCCCCTGCAGAACCGACTCGTCGAAGCCCTCGACAACATGACCAACCTGCAGCGCAAGGACAACGAAACCGCGCTGCGCAAGACCTTCGCCGCTTATCAGGCGACGCGGACGCTGATGCTGGTGCTCGGCATCTTCGCGACCTTGCTGGCTTCGCTGGTTGCCGTGCTGGTCGGCAGCCGCATGTTGAGGCAGACCCGCCAGCTTGAAACGGAAAGGCGCAAATACCGGACCCTGTTCGAAACCAATTCGGACGCCGTCGTCATCCTCGACGACACCGGTTTCATGGACTGCAATCCCGCCACGCTCTCGCTGTTCGGCATGGATACGGTGGAAGAATTTCTGCGCACGCCGATGGAGAAGCTCGGCACGCCGATCCAGGCCAACGGCGCGAGGGCTCTCGACAACGCGGTGCGGGCGATCGGCCTGGCACGGCGTCTCGGCCACGCCACCATCGATTGGCAAGGCGTGCGCAAGGACGGCTCGATGTTCTCGGCGGAAATCGCCCTGCACGCGATGACGCTGGAGGACAAGCCCGTGATCCAGGCGATCATGCGCGACGTCTCCGAACGCCGCGCCGCCGAAGCCGCCAAGGAGGCCGCGCGCGAAGCGGCCGTGCAGATGGCGCGCGCCAAGTCGACGTTCGTCGCCAACGTCAGCCACGAAATCCGCACGCCCATGCACGGCATCCTGGGCATGAGCGGACTCCTGCTGAAGACCGTGCTCGACGGGCGCCAGCGCGAATACGTCTCGACGCTGAAAAGCTCGGCCGAGAGCCTCGTCACGATCATCAACGACATCCTCGACTTCTCCAAGATCGAGGCCGGAAAGCTCGCCATCGAACAGGTCGCGTTCTCGCCGGTGGCGCTGGTGCAGGGCGTGGCCGCGCTGTTCCAGGCGCGCGCGCTGGAAAAAAATCTGAAGTTCACGCTGTCGCTTCCCGAGCATGCGCCCGCCGCGCTGCTGGGCGATCCCACCCGCATCCGCCAGATTCTGCTCAACCTCGTCGACAACGCCATCAAGTTCACCCATGCGGGCGCCGTCGAACTCTCGGCGCGCTTCGAATCCGCTCCCGAAGGAATCGGCTGCCAGTTCCGCGTGACGGACACCGGCATCGGCATGAACGAGGAAACGCTGTCGCGCCTGTTCCAGGCGTTTTCGCAGGCCGACGCGTCGACGACCCGACGCTATGGCGGCACCGGCCTGGGCCTTGCGGTCAGCAGTCAGCTCGCCGATCTCATGGACGGGCAGCTCACCGTCGTCAGCGCGCCGGGAGAAGGCAGCACCTTCACGCTGTCCCTGTTGCTGCCTCCGAGCACCCTGCCGCTCGCGGCGCTTCCGGCACAGCCCGCCATTCAGTTGAATGGCCGCATCCTGATGGTGGAAGATCATCTGGTGAACCAGAAAGTGCTGTCGCACCAGCTCCGCGAACTGGGCCTGCAGTACGTCGTCGCCGCCAGCGGCGCCGAGGCGCTGGAGAAACTGTCCGAGCAGCCCTTCGATCTGGTTCTGATGGACTGGCAGATGCCGGTGATGGACGGGCTGGAGGCGACGCGCCGCATTCGCCAGCTGCCGGGCGACGTGCGCGACGTACCGATCATCGCGCTGACCGCGAATGCCAGCGCCGGCTTCCGCGAAGCCTGCCTGGCCGCGGGCGCGAACGACTACCTCAGCAAACCCTACACCGAAGCAGCGCTGACCGCGCTCCTGCTGCAATGGCTGCCGCAATCGCCGCCGGTCGCAGCCGCCGCGCCACTGCTCGACCGCGCCGCGCTGCATGCCCGCTACCCGGACAATCCCCAGCTGGTGCACGATCTCGAGTCGCTCTTTCTCACCACGACGGAGGCCAGCCTCGCCGCGCTGAAAACCGGGATCGCGCAGGGTCACGCCGAAGCGTGCCGCAAGGAAGCGCACGCGCTCAAGGGGGCCGCCGCAAGCGTGATGGCGACCGCCATACAAGACGGCGCGGCGCGTATCGAGGCCTGCGTGCAAGGCGGTGATTTCACGGCCGCCGCGATGGAACTCGCGGCGCTGGAGGCGCGCTTCCGCGGACATTCCGATGCGGCACGTTGACGCACACCCTGCGGCGCGTACGATAAAATCATTGCCGTACCGGAGACTCGTCATGCCGCGCACCCCTTCCTTCCTTCTCGCCTGGCTTTTCAGCCTGCCCGTGCTCGCTGCGGAGCCGGCGGCGGCGCCGGCGCCCGCACCGACTCCGGCGCCCGCCGCCGAGACCGTGCCGGCGCACGGCTGGATCGACGTCACCCCGACTCCCTACGGCCCCATGTTGATGCAGCAGGCGCCCCCGCCACCCTATCGCGACTACCAGATGAGCCGCGTCCTGACGCCCGAGGAGAAGAAGCGCTGGTTTGAAATGGTCATGCCGGTGATGTCCGGGCTGATGAAGATGGATGCGCGCGAGGCGATGAATTATTTCGCCGTCAAGTACAAGGCGAAGCCCGGCGTCTCGTTCGACCAGGTGGTCGAGTCGATGATGCTGCGCGCCAATCAGGTGAGCCTCAAGTTCGTCGGCAAAAACGAGATCTGGAAGGAGTTCCGGGCCACGCTGCACGACGAGACGGCGCCCCGCGTGGAAGTGTTCAGCTTCTGCGACATCGCCGTCGGGCGCGAACTGCTCAAGGCCATTCCGGAAATCGTCGTGTTCCTGCCGTGCCGCATCGCGGTGATGGAGGACGCCGACAAGAACATCTGGATCCTGACGCTGGACTGGGACGTCACCTGGCTCGACCAGGCCGGGAAACAGGCCGGCATCACCCCCGAATTGCGCAAGGGCGCCATGGAAATCCGCGAAAAACTGGACAGCGTGATGCGGGCGGGGGCCGACGGCGAGCTATAAACGCCGCGCACACGCGGCTAAAAAATGTGAATGCCCGGCGTGACGGGAGGGTGGCACGATAGCGAATTCGCTCCCCGACCGTGTCCAACCCGCATGCCTACGACACCCACCCCTTTCGCCTCGCTTTCGGCGCTGGAACGCGATTTCGCCGACGGACTCGCCGCCATGCTGGAGACCCAGCGCACGCTCGGCGCCTACATCCTCGTGCTCGCGAACGCCGCCTATGACCCGAGGCTGTGGGCCGAACTCTCTCCGGCCTTGTCGGCACGCCACGCCGAACTCGCGGCATCGCTCGCCGAGACGCACAGGCGGGGCGGCGCGCTCGCCGAACCTGACGACGACGTGCTGGTGTTCCAGAAGCTCGACGCGGTCGGCTTCGACCACCTCGCGCGCGTGGAAAGCCGCCGCGCCGGACTGTGGGACGTGATGTTCAACCCCATTCGCGCCCTGCGCCCGCCCCGCGGCAGCACGGTGCCGTTCGAGGCGCTGCTGCGGCCCTTCGACGCCGGGGGATTCCATTTCAACAAGCCCTTTCTCGCCCGGGAAGTGTTGTGGGAAGGCGGCCTAGCGGGCAAGGCGGCGCGTCTGCTTTACAACAAATTCCCTTTCGCGCGCCTGCACGGCCTGCTCGTTCCGGAACCCGAGCGCGCGATGCCGCAGTTCCTCACGGCCGAACTGCACGGCTGGGCCTGGCACCTGTGCGCGCACTCGGGGATACCCGACCTCTGCCTCGGCTACAACAGCCAGGGTGCCGGCGCCTCGGTCAACCACCTGCATTTCCAGAGCTTCGTTCAGGCGAACCCGCTGCCGTTGAAGGATCCGCGCTTTGCACACAATGGCGGCAACGCATCCTATCCCCTGCCTTGCAAGCGTTTCAGCGAACCCGCGGACGCCTGGCAGGAACTTGAGCGGCTGCACGAGCGCGACGCTCCCTACAATCTGGTCTACGGCAGGAACTGCCTCCATCTCATCGCCCGCGTCCCCCAGGACAGCGAAAAATTGAGCGCACGAAGCCGCGGATACGGCTGGAGCGAAATGGCCGGCGCCGTCACCGTGTTCAGTCGGGGAGAATTCGAAACCCTGAGCGCGCCGGACTTCGAAGCGGAGCTTGCGCGTTTTGCGCCGTGAGCGGGCGCGGCTTTCACTCCAAGGTGATCACTTGCCCCTGCAGCAACGCCTCCACGCCCCAGCCCGGCGCGGACGCGCGCAGTTCGTTCATGATCGCCGACTCGTTGCCGGGCTTGAGGTGGGTGATCCAGACCTCGGGACGGACATCGAGCCGGCCCAGTTCAGCGGCGAGCGAGTCGGGCCAGTGATGTTTCGCGAGCTTGGCAATCTCCATCAGCGCATTCTCGAACGAGGTCTCGATGATGAGATGACGCAGGTCGGCGATGGCGTTGACCGCCGAAACGAAGGCGTCGCTGTGTGTGGTGTCGCCGCTGAACACGAGACTGCCCGCTGAGGTGGCGACGTGGAGACCGCACGCCGGCACCACGTGGTTGGCCGGCAGCGGGCGGAAGGTGCGGGCCCCCAGCGTGAGCGCCTCGCCGAAATCCAGCGGCGCAAAGCGCAGCCACGGCGCCTCCGTGCTCGGTATCGCGCGGAAATCCGGCCACAGCTTCCAGTTGAACAGATGGTCCGACAACACGCCCAGCACCTCGGGCAGCGCGTGCACCGTCACCGGCGCGCCACGCAGGTCGCCGACGCTGTCGAGCAGCAATGGCAGCCCGAGGACATGGTCGAGGTGGGCATGGGTGATGAGCACGTGGTCGATCTTCACCAACTGTTCAAAGTCGAGCGTGGTGAGGCCGGTACCGGCGTCGATCAGCACGTCGTCGTCGACCAGCAGGCTGGTGGTGTGGCGCCCGCTGCCGATGCCGCCGCTGCAGCCCAATACGGTAAGTCTCATGATTATTTCGTGGTATAGACGAAGACGCCGTCCCAGTCGGCGGGAGGCGGGTCGGCGCGGAAATGCGCGATGCGTTCGAGGTAGACGTCGTACAGCGGACGCGGCGCACGGGCGTTGAGGGCGCGCAGTCGCGCTTCCGCGGCGTCCCAGTCCTGCTTCTGGTAGGACGCGAACGCGGCCTCGAAGTCCGCGGCGTCCTGGCGGACCGGGTCGGCCAGCGCGCCGCTTACGCCCAGCGGTTCGTAGATGGCCACCGGCGTCTCCTTGCCCTTGACGCGCACGACGTCGATTTTCAGGAAGGCATGAGCCGGATCGGCGTCGACGGTCGGCTGGGTGGCGAGGATGCCGACCCCGTACTGCTTGGTGATGCCTTCCAGCCGCGAGCCGAGGTTCACCGCGTCGCCCATCACGGTGTACGACATGCGGAATTCGGAACCCATGTTGCCCACGCTCATGCGCCCGCTGTTGACGCCGACGCCGATCTTCACCTCGGGCCAGCCGCGCGCCGCGAAGTCGTGGTTCAACTGCGGCAGCGCGGCCTGCATGTCGAGGGCGGTCTGCACCGCGCGGGTGGCATGGTCCGCAAGGTCCAGCGGCGCATTCCAGAACGCCATCACGGCGTCGCCGATGTACTTGTCGATGGTGCCGCGCTGCTGCTGGATGATGCGCGTCATGGTCGACAGGTAGGCGTTGAGCACCTCGGCGAGCTCGGCCGGCGGCAGCCTCTCGGAAAAGTTGGTGAAGCCACGGATGTCGGAGAACAGCACGGTCATCTCGCGCGACTGCCCTTCCATCGTGTAATGCGCCGGGTCCTTGCTCATCTCGTCGGCCAGTTCGCGCGGCACGTACTGGCCGAACAGCCGGGTGATCTGGCGCTTGCTGCGCGTCGCGGCAAAAAATCCGTAGGCCGTATTGAGCGCATACAGGCCGAACACCGTGAACATCGGCGCGGCCATCGGCACCACCCAGAACCGCGCCCACGCCGCCGCGTACGCCGCCAGCAGCAGCCCCAATAGCGCCAGGCTGGCGAGCAGGCCGACGATCGGACCGTAGCGCAGGAGTACCGCGGTCAGCAGCGCGCCCAGCAGGAGGACGGCGAGGAGCCGCGCGTCCCGGGCCCACGGCGGCGTGCTGCGGACGGTGCCGTCGAGCATGCCCGCGATCAGGTGGGCGTGGATCTCGACCCCCGGAAACACGTTGGAAAACGGCGTCACGCGCAGGTCGGTCAGACCCGGCGCGGTCGACCCCACCAGCACGATGCGATTTTCCAGCCTCGCCGGCGCGACCGTTCCGGCCAGCACCTGCGCCGCGGAAATGTAGGGGAATGGCGAACCTGCGCGATAGGGCACATAGACCGTCCCGTCCGCGCTTAGAGGCACGCGGATGCCGCCGACCTCGATCCACGGCGCCCGGTAGTGCCGGCCCAGCAGGTCGCTTTGCTCGACGCCGGCGGTCACGGGGTCGCCGCCGAACGCGACGCGCAGGGTCGACGCCGACAGCGCAAGGTAATAGCCCGCGCCAAAAGGCGTCACCAGATTCATCCTGCGCGCGGTGCCGTCGGCGTCGGCCCGCATGTTGAAGAAACCGGCCGCCGGCACGCCGCGCTGGAATTCAGCGAGATTCGCGCCGTAGCCGGCCGGCGGCGGCAGGCCGGGATGCAGGGGCGCGAAGGCCGCGGCGGGCAATGAGGGCGGCAGCAACATGCCGGTTTTGGCGTCGCCGTAGCCCGCGGGAATGAAGTAATAACCCAGCGAGACGGGACGCTCGGCGAGCGCTGCGGCGAAGCGGGCGTCGTAGTCGAGCCGCGGCGCGAGCTTGCCGAGCGCGGCCTGGAAATCGCGGCTGCCGGCGAGGTCGCGCCGGGCGAGTTGTTTGAGGGTGGCGAGCCCCGAACTCGTGTCGGGCTCGGCGAACACGACGTCGAAACCGACTGCCGCGACGCCGTATCGGTCGAACAGCTGCTTGACCAGCGCGGTCATCGTGTCGCGGCCCCACGGCCAGCGTCCCACGCGCTTGAGGCTGGCCTCGTCGATGTCGAGAATGGCCACGCGGTCGTCCGTCCCGCCCGGCGCGGTGCGCTTCAGCCAGGCGTCATAGAGCCAGGCCTCGGCACGCTGCATCGGCGCGATGGAAATCAGGCCGCCGACGTGCGCCGCGATCGCCAGGACGAAGAGCGCGGACAGCCCCGCCTGCGCCAGCCGCGAAACGCGCTTCACTTGAGGCGGTAGAAACGGCCGGGTATGTCCTTGCCGTGCACGGCATCGAGGCGTCCGCCGACGGCCTCGCCCAATGCGGCGAGACGATCGGCCGGGTGTGGGTGCGTCTTGTACAGCAGGCTGGTCCGGCTGTCCTTCGCCGGCAGGCCGGCCAGGTCCTGCAATACCTCGGGCAGGCCCCAGGGATCGTAGCCCGCGCGCGCCGCGAACACGATGCCGACCCGGTCGGCCTCGAATTCGGCATTCTTGTCGAGCCCGCGCGCCATGATTTCCGCGCCGTTGCCGATCAGGTTCTGCACGACCTGGTCGCTGTCCTTCGCCTTGTTGCTCGCCGCCTGGCCCAGTGCGCCGATCAGGCTCGACTGCTTGAGCACCTTGAGGTGGTGTTTCAGGGTGACGTGCGCGATTTCATGCGCCAGCACGCCGGCCAGTTCGGCCTCGTTGTTGAGTCGCTGGTACAGGCCCTTGGTAACGAAAATGTAGCCGCCCGGCGCGGCGAACGCGTTGATGTCGCCGGTGTCGAGGACACCGAAGTGCCAAGTGATGTCCTTGCGCCCGCTTTGCAGCGCGACCCAGTTGCCGACCAGGTTGACGTAGCGTTCGAGCTTATCGTCGTGCACCAGCGGCACCGCGCCCAGGAGGTTGCCCGCAATCTGCCTGCCGATGCGCGTCTCTTCCTCGGGCGAGTAGCTGCCGAACAGCGCGAATCCCAGCTGGCGGCCGTCGATCTTCTGCTTGGTCGCGGGCGCGGCATTCTGCGAGGCATCAGGCTCCGATTGCGTCTGCTTGCCCTTGTTCAACTCCTGGTTGATGCCTTCCTGGAGCATTTTGCCGAGGTCGAATGCCATTGCCGCTCCGCTGAACGACACCAGCGAAACGGCCAGAACCATCGATTTGAGTTTCATCAGTTGGCCTCCCATGGCGATGCTTTTTGCTCGGGCTGAGGCGCGGGCAAAGCCGCCACATTCGCCGTTTTCAGTCCGCCCTGCGATGCGAAGCTGCGAGCCTGCGCGGGCGTAGCCTGCCAGGCATTCAGCCTGGCCAGTTCGTCACCGTTGAACTTGGCCTGTTTGAGGTCTTCGTCGTTGAGACCGCGCAGTCCTGCCACGGCGACCACGCGGCTGGGATTGGAGCGGGTAGTCGCAGCGCCGACCACGTCGCCCAGTCCCGCGCCGCCCAGGCCCCCCGCCCCCGCACGAACCGAAAGGAGGCGGATCCAGCCGGTCGACCGTCCCGCCGACACGCGCAACCAGCCGCCCTGCCTGGCGAGAATGTTGACGCTCGTGCCGCGGTTCACGCTCGCCGTCGCCTTGGACGTGGCGCTGGGCTGACTGTAGAGCTTGTCGTTGCGCAGCACCGTGCCGGACGCGGCGAGCGCCGGGGCGGCCGCCACGCACAGCACCAGCGCGCAGGCCGGAACCAGGAATGCTTTCATCGTGTACCTCCTCCGTTCGAGTCGAAACTGTAGGGCCTGCCCTTCAACGGCGCAAGCGCAGGCAATGTTAAGATGCCGCGATGCATTTTCTTGCGGCTTCCATCGAATCGCTCGGCGCAAAAGTCGTCGGATGGTTCACCGTCGGCTACGGCATGTTCGCATTCCTGGGCCGGGCCGGCCTCCTGCTGCTGGAACCCGCCACCTGGAACCGCGCCACCTTCGACGTGGTGGTCAAGCAGGTATATTTCACCGCCGTGCAGATCCTGCACGTGTTCCTCGGCTACGCGCTGCTCATCTCGTGGCTGATCATCACGATCATCCTGTCCACGGCGCGCGACTTCGGCCTCGTCGAATTCGCCAGCGAAATGACCATCCGCGTCCTCGTGCTGGAACTGCTGCCTTTCCTGACGGCACTCTTCGTCGCGCTGCGGTCGGGCAGCGCCATCAACACCGAAGTCGCGCTGATGCAGGTCAACAATGAATTGGATGCGCTGGCGCATTGCAAGGTTCCGCCGATGCAGTTCGAGTTCCTGCCGCGCCTGATCGGCGGCGTCGTGTCGGTCGTCACCCTCGCCGGCCTTGCGGGCCTGCTCGCCATGCTGATGGGCTACGTCGCCATTTACGGCGCGAATTCCGCCGGCTTCGAACCCTATACCCAGACCATCGCCAAGATCTTCGATCTCAAGATCATGGCGGGCTTGATCGTGAAGTGCGCACTGTTCGGGCTGGCGGTCACGCTGATCCCGGTCACCGCGGGACTCGAGACGCCGAAGAAGCTCTTCATGGTGCCGGTCTCGGTGCTGCGCGGGATGATGCGGGTATTCTTCGCCATCGTGGCGATCGAGGGAATGTCATTAGCGCTCAAATACATCTGACGCCGTTCGACGACCGGGCCGCCCTGCTGTCGGCCGTGGACGGGCTTTCGGACGACGTCGCGCGCGTTTCGCTGGACCTGCCGCTGCGCGCAAACCTGTCGGCGCTCGACAACATCGCGCTGATCCCGCTTTACCAGCGCCACTACAGCGCGCCCGAATCGACCCGGCTCGCCCACGCCATGCTCGAGGAGCTGGGTTATGCCGGCATCGCGCTGTTGCGCGACCCCGACATGACGCCCGCGCAGCGCTTCGTCACCAAGCTCGCCCGCGCGCTCAGCCTCAAGCGGCCGCGACTGGTCATCGACCGCCCCGGCGCCATGCTTTACGATGTGCCCTACCCGGCCTTCATCGCACAACTGGCGGCGAAGACCGAGACGGCCGGCACCTGGGAAATTTTCGACTTCAGCTGGAACCAGGCACTTTATCGAGCATGAACAAACTGCATTTCAAGGTCGGGCTGTTCGCCGCGGCGTCGCTGCTGCTGGCTGCCGTTTTCATCGTCTACCTGCTGCACGCGCGCGGCTTCTTTGAAAAGACCTTCCATCTGCAGCTCGCGGCCGCCAGCGCCGACGGCGTCGCGCCCGGCGTGCCGGTGGTGTTTTCCGGCATCGAAATCGGCCGCGTCACCAGCCTGGGGCTGAACGACGACGGCGGCATCATCATCCGCACCGAATTTCTCGGCCGCAACGCCAAGTGGCTGAAGGAAAACAGCACCTTCACCCTCGACAAGCCCATCGTCGGCGGCGCCAAGATCCGCGTCGACTCGCCCGATCTCAAGGCCCCCGCGCTGCCCGACAACGCGACCATGCTGCTGCTCACTTCCGACATCAGCAAGGAAATCCCGGCCCTGGTCGCCCGGGTCCAGGCGATCCTCGCCAACGTCGAATACCTCACGCGCAAGGACGGCGATCTCAACACCACGCTCGCCAACGCGAGGACGGTCACCGGCCGCATGACCGGCGAATACGGCATGCTCGAAGGCGTCCTCGGCAGCCCCGAAAAAGCGCGCGCGCTGACCGACTCGCTCGAGAAGACGCGGGCCCTCATCACCCGGCTCGACGGCCTCGCCGCCAAGGCGGATCAGTGGCTGTTCGCCGAGAAAGGCGTGGCCGATCAGACGCGCGAATCGCTGGCGCAGGTGCGCCTGATGCTGAACGACGCGCAGTCGAGCCTGAAAAAAGCCGATGCAACGATGGCGAACGCCGTGGAGATCACGGACAACGTCAAGGCGAGCACGCAGGATCTCGTCCAGCTGCGCGCCGAGATCGACGACGCGGTGCGCAAGGCCAACGACCTCGTCAACGAGATCAACAAGAAATGGCCTTTCGCGCGCAAGCCGGAGGTGAAGCTGCCATGAAACCGCTGCTCGCGCTCGCCTGCCTGCTCGTGCTCGCTGCCTGTGGAAGCGCAGGGCCGCCCCCGCCCGACTGGAAGACCGATTCGACCGACTTCATCGGGCGCTATCAGAAATACGCGCTGCGCGGCGACAACACGCTCGCCGAGCGCTATTTCAAGCAGGCGGTCGCCGCCACCGGCGGCGCCGGACGCGTCGGCGAAACCGCGCGCCTGTGGCTCGTGCGCTGCGCGACGCGCCGCGCCATGCTGATCGACGACGCCTGCGCCGAGTACGCCGATCTGGCCCGCGTCGCGCCCGATGCGGCAGACGATGCCTACTACCGGTTCGTCACCCTGCGCTGGGAGGGCCTCGATGCGTCGCTGCTGCCCGGCCAGCATCAGGCATTGCTGCGCGCGACCCCGGCCAGGCGACCGGAAATCGTGAGCAAGGTCAGCGACCCGCTCGCGCGCCTGCTCGACGCCAGCCTGCTCGTCATGCGCGGGGACGCCGATGCCGGCACCCTGGCGGTCGCGACCGAAACCGCATCGTCCCAGGGCTGGCGCCAACCGCTGCTGACCTATCTGAAGCTTCGGCAAAAACAGGCGGCAGCCCAAGGCGATGCCGACGAACTGGCACGGCTCGATCGACGCATCCAGTTGGTGGAGCAAAGCCTGTTCCCCGCTCCGAAATAGGTGCGCGCGCGTCGCAGCGAACGCGCCGACGGGGCGGGCGTGCAGGAGGCGCGCGGGCCGCAATGACGCGCCCTCATTGACAAGCGCGCGCGTGATGATTACCGTTCAGGCTCGAAGAACAGCCTTCTTCGTCAAAAAACAAGCTGTACATCACGCTGTAATTCCAATATCGAAAAGGAGGAGTCATCCATGAAACACGTTAGTATCGCGCTGGCCGCTCTGGCCGTTTTCTCCACCGCCGCCCATGCGGCGCCCGCCATGATGTCCGCCGAGTGGACCGCCCAGGCGTGCGACGCCTGGAACAAGGACGCCACGCTGACGGGCGGCCTCGGCGACAAATGGATCAAGAACGACAAGGGCCGCGGCTACAAGATCATCCATTTGTATCGAACCGAGTGCGGCGAGTCGACGCAGACCGAAATGAAGATCGTCTCGAGGGAAGGCAAGGCCATGTGCGTCTATGGCGGCGCGGTCCAGAACCATCGAATGGACTACGCGGTCGACTACACGATGCACGCCACCACCGACCGCTGGGACGAAATGGGCGCCGGCGAATACGGTCCCATGAAAGCCATGATGTTCGGACGCCTCAAGTTCACCGGCCCGAAGCTGGAAGCGATGAGCGTGATGGGCCCGTTCGAGGCTTTCCTGCGTCTGCCCGGCAAGATCCCCGGCGACAAGGCCTGCCCCGCGAAGTAAACGGCGGAGCGAAGAAAAAAGCCGGGAATTTTCCCGGCTTTTTTTGCGTCCGCGAACGCGGCCCGGCCTAGTGCACCGTTCCGGTTTGCACGTCGAGCGGCCGCCCGTTGCGGATTTCCTCCGGCGTGGCGTCGCGAATATCGGTCACGTTCACGAGACACGTCACGCTCTGGCCGGCAAGCGACGGGTTGCCGTCGAGCGTGAGTTTGCCGTCCTCGATCGCGGTGACGTAGAAAGCCTTGGTCTCGCCCGATTCGTTCTCGAACAGGACTTCGGCGCCGACGCGCCGGAATTCCGGCGGCACGTTCTCGAGGTCGTCCACGAACACCAGGCTTTCGTCGCGCAGCCCGTACCCTTCTTCGGGCGGCAAGGTGATTTCGACGCGGTCGCCAACCTTGCGGCCGGCCACGGCCGATTCGATCGCGGGCAGGATGCCGCTGTTGGCCCCTTGGACATAGCCCACCGGAATATCATGCTGTTCGACGACCATGCCGCGCGAATCCAGAATGGAATAGGTTATGAATACGAGTTTGTTTGGCGTCACGGTGACCATGCTGTCTCATCCATCTTCGACAAGGAAAAGCGCAGCGCCATTTTCTGACAGGCCGCCGCGCAGCCTTATGATACCTTCGAAGTCCGTCCCACACATCGCCTGTCCATGAAACCACTCAAGCATCTGCCTGCCTGGAAGGCACTGGAACAGCACTTCAAGGAAATGCGCACGTTCGACATGCGCACCGCGTTCCGCGAGGATCCGACACGCTTCGATCAGTTGTCCCTGCGCTGCGGCAACCTGCTGCTCGACTACTCCAAGAACCGGGTCATGCCCGAAACCCTGCGCCATCTGATGCAATTGGCGCGCGAGTCCGAGCTGGAACCGATGCGCGACGCGATGTGCGGCGGCGAGCGCATCAATTTCACCGAAAAACGCGCCGTGCTGCACGTCGCGCTGCGCGCGCCGGCGCGCCCGCCCCTGCTGGTGGAAGGCGTGGACGTCGAACGCGAAGTCGCCAAGGTGCTGCATCGGATGCAGCGTTTCGTGGAGGCGGTCCACAACGGCAACTGGCGCGGCCATACGGGAAAGCCCATTCGCGACGTGGTGAACATCGGCATCGGCGGCTCCGACCTCGGGCCGGCGATGGTATGCCACGCGCTCGACCATTACGCGGTGGAAAACGTGCGCGTGCATTTCGTTTCCAACCTCGATCCCGCGCATCTCGCCGGCACGCTCAAGCCGCTCGACCCGGAAACCACGCTGTTCATCGTCGCCTCGAAGACCTTCACCACGCTGGAAACCCTCGCCAACGCCAATTCGGCCAAAGCCTGGCTGCTGTCCGCGCTGCGCGCGCCGGCGGCGGTGGCGCGCCACTTCGTCGCGCTGTCGACCAATGCGGCGGCGGTCGAGGCGTTCGGCATCGACCCCGAAAACATGTTCATCTTCTGGGACTGGGTCGGCGGCCGCTACTCGCTGTGGTCGGCGATCGGCCTGTCGATCGCGCTGCAGATCGGCTGGGGCAACTTCCAGGCGCTGCTGGCGGGCGCGCACGCGATGGACATCCACTTCAAGGAAGCACCGCTGGAAGCCAACATGCCCGTGATCCTCGGGATGCTCGGCATCTGGTACGCGAACTTCTGGGGCACCGACACCTACGGCGTGTACCCCTACGACCAGCGCCTGCGCCTGCTGGTGCCCTTCCTGCAGCAGCTCGACATGGAGTCGAACGGCAAGAACGTCAACCGCGCCAACAAGCGGGTCAACTACAACACCGGCCCGATCGTGTGGGGCGCGCCCGGCACCAACGGCCAGCACGCGTTCTTCGAGCTGGTGCATCAGGGGACGCGCCTCATCCCCACCGATTTCCTGGTGGCCGCGGTCAACCTCACGCCGCTCGCCGACCAGCACGAATGGCTGCTGGCCAACTGCCTGGCGCAGACCGAAGCCCTGCTGAAGGGCAAGCCGCGCGCCGTGATCGAAGCCGAGCTCATCGCCCAGGGCATGAGCCGCGAGGAGGCCCGCGCGCTGGCGCCGCACAAGGTCTTCCCGGGCAACCGCCCCAGCAACACCCTGCTCTACCAGAAGCTCGATCCGCACACGCTGGGCATGCTGATCGCGCTCTACGAGCACAAGATATTCGTGCAGGGCGTGGTCTGGCAGATCAACAGCTTCGACCAGTGGGGCGTCGAACTCGGCAAGCAGCTCGCGCCGCCGATCCGCGCCGCGCTGAGCTCGGTGCGCGCGATCGGCGAGCACGACGGCTCCACGCAGGGCCTCATCGCCGACATCCGCCGACGGCGCGGTCTCAGTACCTGACGCGCACCCGGTAGTTCAGTGTCGTCTGCCCTTCCGCGGGCACCTTCACCTTCCACTCGGCCATGCCGGACGCCACCTTCGCATGCGGCTGCGATTCGGAGACCATGGTCCAGTCGCCGGGTATCGGCTCGCGCACGGTGACGCCGACGGCGTCCGGCTTGGCGTTTTTCAGCACGATCGCGTACGCCGACTCGTACACGTAGTCGAAGCGGCCGGCGCCGGAGAGCTTCTGGAAGGCGGTCTGTTTCCGGTCGGCCGTCACGTCGGAGGCCTCGCCAAGCTTCAGGCGCACCGTCTCGTTCTTCGGCGTGTGGCCGATGCGATCCTCGCCCACGAACTGCGCGTTGCCCTCGCCGTCCTTCTTGTAGACGCGCACGATCCCCTGGGGAAGCGGCGTGCCCAGCCCCCCGCCGCGGTTGTCGAACTCGACGAACACTCCGACCTTCATCGTCCGCCCGATTTCGCCCTGCTGGCTCGAGTAGTCCTCACGCGTGCCCTCGAGCACGAACTCCTTTCGCACCGGCACCCGGTCCGCCGACATCAGCGCGACCTGCTTGCTCTGGTTGTCCGCCAGCGTGGTCGGACGCTGCAGCGTGTAGAGGTGATATTCGAGCAGCGCTTCCTGCTTCATCTCGGCAGCGGCTGGCGCCGCCATTGCCATCGCCGTGCGCGCGAGCGGTTGCGCGTCGCGCACCCGGTGCAGTTCGCCCGCCACCAGCCGGACCACGGCATTCCGATATGCAGCGCCGCTCCGGTTGGTGAGCGTCGCCCACCCGCCGATATCCAGCCGGTCGTCGGCGGCATTCAGCGCCGCGACATAATCGGCGCGCCACGACAGGCCGCCTGTCAGGTAGGACAGCGCGAGGTCCTGCGCCCCAGCGGCCGGACTGTCCAGCGAGACCGTCAGCGTGGGCGTGTCGTGCAGCGCATCGGGGACGCCGGGAAACGCCAGCCGCCCCGGCGTTCCGGTTTCGACGTGGCCATCGGCAAACTTCAGCACCACGCCCCCGGCGGTCGAGAGGACGGTCGCCGTTTCGCGGGTTTCCGCCCCGCTGCCAGGATGCGTGCGAATGACGCCGACCTCGCGCCCCACGTATTGCTCGAGCAGGGTCTGCGGCGTCAGCAGGTTGAAATCGAAAGTCTGCTCCTGCACGCCGAAGCCGGCGGGATTCGACAAATCACGCAGCTGAGCCGTTTCGGGATGCATCTGCGCCGCCGCGCCGCGCCACGCGAGCTGATTGAAGCCGTGCCCCAGCGCGACGCGCCGCACGTCCTTCACGAGCGCCAGATCGTCGTTGTAGAGCGTGAGCGTCACGCTGCGCTGGTCGGATGCCGTGGCGACCACCGCCCCGGGCGACGCGGCGACGGCCGGCTGCGCGGCTGCCACGAGCACGGCGGCCATCGTATTGAACAAACGCTTCTTTCCCATGCAGACCCCCTCGACGGTTTCGTTCGGCATATCCATGATGCGTGACCCAGGCACGCGAAAAATACGCCACGGCGCTAGAATAATCGTACCAAGCCTGCAGTGAACGACATGACGTCAGACGCCCCCACTCCACCGCGCATCGTCGGCGGTGGCATCAACACCGGTGAATCCGATCATCCCGCCGTGGTGACGCAGATGCTGGGTGTCGACCGCAGCGATCCCGTACGCGAACAGGCCCTGCGCGCCCGGTTCCTGTCGTTCGATCCGCTGTTCGACGCCGCGTCCAATCTGGTCGCGCATCAGCTCGTCCTGCGCGGACGGGGCGCGGCCGCCGATGCCCCCGCCGAGCTTCTGCGGATGGAAGAGGACATGCTGCTGACGGGCCTGTATTCGCTGACGCAGGACGGCCTGACGAACGAATTTCCCCTGCTGGTGGGGATCAGCGCCAAGATTCTGTTCAGCGACATTCCCCACCAGCTCAACCATCGCCAGCTGATCTGGCGCACGACGATCGACAGCGAAGCGCACCTGGCGCGCGCCCTCGCCCTGCGGGACGCCGGCCTGACGTTCTGCCCGACGCTGGCGGGCGACGATGCGGTCATACACGAGAGCGCTTCGACCTGGCGCTTCGTGGCGTGTCACGTCGACGACAAGCCGCCGAAGATCCGCGGGCGCCTCGTCGTGGAGGGCGTGCGCCACGCCTATTCCCAGGCTCGCTGGCCCAAAAGCGCGTGGTTCCGCGGCAGCTTCTTCTCCGGCGACACGCGGCCCGGCGAAATCACCGACGAGCAGGCGGTCCAGCTCGATCTGCTCGCCATTGCCCTGCGCGAGCCGGTCGAAACGCTGATGCAATTCTTTCGTCTGAACCCCGACATGGCGCCGCGCCTGCTCGCGATCGCCAATTCCCGCATCGGCGGCCTCAGCCGACCTGCCGAATCGCTCGCCCATGCGCTGATCATGCTCGGGCCGCAACGCGCCAGTCGCGTCGCGGTGCTGCTCGCGCTGGCGGGAAAACAGCCCGACGCGGCCTCGCGCCGCTATGCCGTCACGGCGCTGACGCGCGCGCTCTTCATGGGAAAGACGAGCCGCCTCGGCGCGCCGGCCGAGAGCGCCGCCGCCGCATTCGAGATCGGCCTGCTGTCGACGGCCACGCATGCGCTGTCGCTGCCGCTGGAAACGCTCGTCCGCAAACTCGGTCTGTCGCCGACCACCGCGCGCGCGCTCGCCGCGCAGGCCACGCCCGAGGGCGCCATGCTGCAGATGGCCTTCGCCTGCGAAAACAACGATGTCGAGACGCTGGCGAGGTATGCGGAGCAACTGGGCATCCCGCTGCACCAGATTTCCGTCGCCCACCTGGATGCCCTGATAGTCGCGTCGGAACTCGACGCCGCCTTGCATTGACGGCGTAAAATGGCGGTTTTTGCCTGCCGCCCGCCTTCATGCACCCCACCCTGGTTTTCGACATTGAAACGATCCCCGACCTCGCCGGGTTCGCCGCCGTCAACGGCATCGACGCGGGCGCGCTGCCGCAGGCCGAACTCGCCGAAATGGCGCTGCTCGCCCGCCGCCAGAAGACCGGCAGCGATTTCATGCCGCATCACCTGCATCGCGTCGTCGCGATTTCGTGCGTCCTCAGAAGCGGCGACCAGCTCAAGGTCTGGTCGCTCGGCGAGCCCGACAGCAGCGAAGCCGAGCTGATCCAGCGCTTCTACGACGGGATCGAGCGCTACACCCCGCAACTCGTCTCCTGGAACGGCGGCGGCTTCGACCTCCCGGTGCTGCACTACCGCGCGCTGATTCACGGCGTGGCCGCGGCGCGCTACTGGGACTGGGGCGACGACGACAAGGAATTCAAGTGGAACAGTTATCTGGGCCGCTACCACACGCGCCACCTCGACCTGATGGACGTGCTGGCGATGTACCAGCCGCGCGCCAACGCGCCGCTCGACGACATGGCGAAGCTGTGCGGCTTTCCCGGGAAACTGGGCATGGACGGCTCGAAGGTGCTCGACGCTTTTCAGCGCGGTGAAATCGACGCGATCCGCAATTATTGCGAAACCGACGTGATGAACACCTGGCTGGTCTGCCTGCGCTTCCAGAAGATGCGCGGCACGCTTTCCGATGCCGCCTACGCCGCCGAGATCGAACTCGCGCGCAGCACCGTGCAGGGACACGCGGCGCCGCACTGGCAGGAGTTCCTCGCGGCGTGGGCATGAATCACCTGGTAGACCTCCTCTCGCTCGACCACGAAGGCCACGGCGTCGCCCGCATCGACGGCAAGGTCACCTTCGTCGACGGCGCGCTGGCCGGCGAACGCGCCGAAATCGCCGTCTATCGCAAGCACGCCAAATACAACTCCGCCAACGCCGTCGCCATCCTGAAAGCCAGCGCGCAGCGCGCCGAGCCGCGCTGCAAGTACTTCGGCCGCTGCGGCGGCTGCTCGATGCAGCACCTGGAAGCCAGCGCGCAGGTCGCCGCCAAGCAGCGCGTGCTGGAGGAGAACCTCGCGCGGATCGGCAAGGTCCGCCCTGACACCATGCTGCGCGCCCTGCACGGGCCAAGCTGGGGCTACCGCCAGCGCGCCCGCCTGTCGGTGCGCCGCGTCGACAAGAAGGGCGGCGTGCTGGTCGGCTTCCACGAAAAGCGGTCCAGCTTCATCGCCGACATGGCGAGCTGCGAGGTGCTCGCGCCCGCGGTTTCGGCGCTGATCCAGCCGCTGCGCGACATGATCGCGCAACTGTCCAATTCGGACCGCATCCCGCAGATCGAAATCGCCGCGGGCGAGCACGTCGTCGTCCTGGTGTTCCGCCTGCTCGAGCCGTGGACCGAGGATGACGCGGCCATGGTTCGCGCGTTTGCCGAACGGCACGGCGTGCAAATCTGGGAGCAGAGAAAAGGCCCGGAGACGGCGCGCCCGTTCTGGCCGGACATCGCGCCCGAACTGAGCTACGGCCTGCCCGAATTCGGACTCGTCATGCCGTTCAGGCCGACCGAATTCACCCAGGTCAACGCCGCCATCAACCGCGCCCTGGTCAGCCGTGCGCTGCGCCTGCTCGATCCGCAACCGGGCGAGCGCATCGCCGACCTGTTCTGCGGGCTCGGCAACTTCACCCTGCCGATCGCCAGGCGCGGCGCCGACGTGCTCGGCATCGAGGGCAGCCCGGAGCTGGTCGCCCGCGCGCGCGAAAACGCCTTGCGCAACCACCTGCCCCATGCCCGCTTCGTGGTCGACAACCTGTTCGAGATGACGCCGGAGAAATTCGCTTCCCTGATGCATTTCGACAAGCTGCTCATCGACCCGCCGCGCTCAGGCGCCATCGAGGTCGTCAAGTCGCTGCCCGACTCGGGCGCACCCCGGCGCATCGTCTACGTCTCGTGCGATCCGGCGACGCTCGCGCGGGACGCTGAGGTGCTGGTGCACGTCAAGGGCTACCGCCTCGAAGCGGCGGGCGTCGCCAACATGTTTCCGCATACCGCGCACGTCGAGTCGATTGCGCTGTTCACGCGGTAATCCATTAGAATCCCGCGCTTAACTCATCCAGAGCCTATTCCAGCAGAAATCATGGCACTCATCGTACAAAAATACGGCGGCACCTCGGTCGCCAACGTCGAACGCATCCGCGCGGTGGCCGAACGCGTCGCCAAGTTCAAAATGCTGGGGCACCAGGTCGCCGTCGTGCTCTCGGCGATGTCGGGCGAGACCAACCGGCTGATCGGCCTGGCCAAGCAGATCCAGCCGCAGCCGGATCCGCGCGAGCTCGACATGATGGTGTCCACCGGCGAACAGGTCACCATCGCCCTGCTCGCGATGGCGCTGAAAGACCTGGGCCTCAAGGCGAAAAGCTACACCGGCGCCCAGGTCCGCATCCTCACCGACAACGCGTTCACCAAGGCGCGCATCCTCAGCATCGACGAAACCAACATGCGGCGCGACCTCGACTCGGGCCACGTGGTCGTGGTCGCCGGCTTCCAGGGCGTCGACGCCGACGGCAACATCACCACGCTGGGACGCGGCGGCTCCGATACCACCGGCGTCGCGCTGGCCGCGGCGCTGAAGGCCGACGAATGCCAGATCTACACCGACGTCGACGGCGTCTACACCACCGACCCGCGCATCGTGCCCGATGCGCGCCGGCTGAAGACCGTCACGTTCGAGGAAATGCTCGAAATGGCGAGCCTCGGCTCCAAGGTGCTGCAGATCCGTTCGGTCGAGTTCGCCGGCAAATACAAAGTCAAACTCCGCGTGCTGTCGAGCTTTCAGGACGAAGGCGACGGCACGCTCATCACCTTCGAGGAAAACGACAACATGGAACAGGCCATCATTTCGGGCATCGCCTTCAACCGCGACGAAGCCAAGATCACCGTGATCGGCGTGCCCGACCACCCCGGCATCGCCTACCAGATTCTCGGTCCCGTCGCCGACGCCAACATCGACGTCGACATGATCGTGCAGAACGTGGGGCACGCGAATACCACCGACTTCACCTTCACCGTGCACCGCAACGACTTCGCCAAGGCCATGGACATCGTCAAGGCCAACGCCGCGGCCATCGGTGCGCGCGAAATCACCGGCGACGACAAGATCGCCAAGGTCTCCATCGTCGGCGTCGGCATGCGCTCGCACGTCGGCGTCGCGCGCAAGATGTTCGAAACGCTGTCGAAGGAAAACATCAACCTGCAGATGATCTCCACGTCGGAAATCAAGATCTCGGTGGTGGTCGACGACAAGTACATGGAACTCGCCGTGCGCGCCCTGCACCAGGCCTTCGAACTCGATAAAGCCCCCGCCTGAGGTGGCTTTCCGCCGCGCATTCCGCTACAATGCGCGGCGGTTCGGAGACGTGGCCGAGAGGTTGAAGGTACTCCCCTGCTAAGGGAGCATACGGGCTTAAACCTGTATCGAGGGTTCGAATCCCTCCGTCTCCGCCAATTCGGATTGCAGCAGGTTGCCGCTGTCCAAGATCACCGAAACTGCGTATAATGCGCAACCTTCAAAGCGCCCGTAGCTCAGCTGGATAGAGTACTTGGCTACGAACCAAGGGGTCAGGAGTTCGAATCTCTTCGGGCGCACCATATTTCAAGGGGTCAGCGAAAGCTGACCCCTTTTTCATTTCCGGCTCGCGGCCCGAATCTCAGCCCCTGCCCGCCATCCAAACTCCCCATCGAGCCGGGTTTCGCTTTCCGGCGTTGCGCGCCGCTCGTCGATTCGATGAGCCCGAGCAGGCACGATACGACGTGCACTTGAAGCAACGATACGCCATCCATATAATAAGCCTTGCTTACTATATGGGCCTTTCGTGAAAGCACAGCAAAACAGCCTGGGATTCCTCCTCGCGGACGTTTCCCGCCTCATGCGCCATGCATTCCGGCAGCGGCTCGAGGGCAGCTCGCTCACGCCCTCGCAGGCGCGGGCGCTGATTTACGTATCCCGCAACGAAGGGATACGGCAGGTCGAGCTCGCGGACATGCTCGAGATACAGCCCATCTCGCTCGCTCGCCTGATCGACCAGCTGGAGGCGGCCCGGCTGGTCGAGCGCCACGCCGATCCGGCCGACCGCCGGGCCTATCAACTGTTTCTCACGCCCGCGGCCGCCACCCAGATCGCCGCGATCGAACAGGTCGCCAAGGCGATCCGCGTCGACGCCCTCGCCGGCATCGACAAACGACAGGCCGAGGCCTTGCTCGACACGCTGAATACGATGCGCGCCAACCTCGCCGCCTTGCCGCGCGCTCACGCCGGGGAAAAGTCCGAATGAACGCCACGCCGCCTCCCGAAATCCCGGCTTCCGCGCCGCGTTCCCGTCGACAGCGGACGCGCCTGATCCTCCTGGTCGTGGTTCCCGTCGTCGCCGCCCTCATCGCGCTTGGCTTTTACCTGACGGGCGGCCGCGTGGTCTCGACCGACAACGCTTACGTGAAGGCCGACGAGGTTCCGGTCAGCGCCCAAGTATCAGGCGCCGTCAAGGACGTGCCCGTTCACGAAAACCAGATCGTCACCGCCGGCCAGGTTCTGTTCCGGCTCGACCCCGCGCCCTTCGAGGTGGCCGTGGCGAGCGCCGAGGCCAAGCTGGCGCAAGTGCGCACCGATCTCTCCGCCCTGCAGGCGAGCTATCGGGAAAAGGAGGCGGAAATCGCCATCGCGCGCACCCGCCTCGGCTTCGCCCGCAAGGATCAGCAGCGCCAGGCCGACCTCGTGGCGAAGCACTTCATCTCCGCCTCGCGCTACGACGACGCCAAACAAAATGCGGAACTGGCGACGCAGCAGATCCGTGCGCTGGAACAGGACCTGAAGCGCATCGGTGAGTCGCTCGGCGGCGGCATCGATTCGGATATCGCGCGCCACCCGTCCTACCTTGCCGCCAAAGCCGAACTCGAGCAGGCGAAGCTCGATCTGGCGCACGTCGAGGTCCGTGCGTCGCTTCCCGGGACCGTGGGCAGGCCGCCCAAGCCGGGACAATATGTGACGGCCGGCACCGTGGTGACGACGCTGGTGGCGAGCGGCAATATCTGGATCGAGGCCAATTTTCCGGAAACCGACCTGACCTACGTCCATCCGGGACAGCCCGTTTCGATCCGCGTCGACACCTATCCCGGCGTGGCGTGGCACGGGGAAGTCGACAGCCTGAGCCCGGCGACCGGCTCGGAGTTTTCGGTGATCCCGGCGCAGAACGCGACCGGCAACTGGGTCAAGATCATCCAGCGCGTGCCGGTGCGCATTCGCCTGGCGCCCCTGGCCGGCGCGCCGCAACTGCGGGCCGGCCTGAGCACGGAAGTCGAGATCGACACCGGGCATCGCCGCCACCTCCTCGGCCTGTCGCTCTAGACCGCCCATGGCATCGACCGGCGCTGCCGTGCAACCGGATACGGCCCACCGCGGCTTCGTCACCCTGTCGGTGATGCTGGCCACGATCATGCAGGCGCTCGACACCACCATCGCCAACGTCGCGCTGCCGCACATGCAGGGTGCCATGGGCGCGACCCAGGACCAGATCGCCTGGGTGTTGACGTCCTACATCGTCGCGGCGGCCATCTTCATGCCGCTGACCGGTTTCCTCGCCGCCCGCCTTGGCCGCAAGCGCCTGTTCATGGGCTCGGTGGTCGGTTTCACCGTGGCATCGATGCTGTGCGGCGCGGCGCAAAGCCTGCCCGAGATCGTCGTGTTCCGCCTGCTGCAGGGCGTGTTCGGCGCGAGCCTGGTGCCGCTGTCGCAATCGGTTCTCCTCGACACCTATCCGCGCGAACAGCACGGCAGGGCGATGGCGATGTGGGGCGTCGGCGTCATGGTCGGGCCGATCCTCGGCCCCACGCTCGGCGGCTGGCTGACCGAGTATTACAACTGGCGCTGGGTCTTCTACATCAACCTGCCCTTCGGGCTGCTGGCCTGGCTGGGCCTCGCGACCTACGTCAGGGAGACCGCGATCGACCGTTCGCGCCGGTTCGATCTGCTCGGATTCGCCATGCTGAGCCTGGGCGTAGGCGCGCTGCAGATGATGCTGGACCGCGGCGAGTCGCTGGCCTGGTTCGCCAGCCCCGAAATCGTGATCGAGGCCATGCTCACCGGCCTGTTCCTTTACCTCTTCGTCGCGCACATGTTCACCCACCCGGCGCCCTTCATCGAGCCGGGGCTCTTCCGCGACCGCAATTTCAGCATCGGGCTGGTGTTCATCTTCATCGTGGGCATCATCCTGCTCGCCACGATGGCCCTGTTGCCGCCTTACATGCAGTACCTGATGGGCTACCCGGTAATCGACGTGGGCCTCCTGCTCGCACCGCGCGGCATCGGGACCATGATCGCCATGTTCATGGTCGGCCGTTTGTCGGGCCGGCTCGACCCGCGCTATCTGATCTTTTCCGGGCTGGTCCTGACCAGCTTTTCGCTGTGGCAGATGACGCACTTCACGACGGACGTCACGGCGTGGGAGATCGTGCACACCGGCGTCACGCAGGGATTCGGCCTCGGCCTCATTTTCGTGCCGCTTTCCACGATCACCTTCGCCACGCTCGCGCCGCATTTCCGCAACGAAGGCACCGCGCTGTTCAGCCTGATGCGCAACCTCGGCAGCAGCATCGGCATCTCGCTCGTGATGACGTATCTGTCGCAGCACATCCAGACGAACCACGCCGCGCTGGCGGACTTCCTCACGCCATTCAGCCTCGGCCTGCGGCACGCCGTCGAGGCGGGCGCGTACAACCTGACGACGCCGCACGGACTCGCCGCGCTCAACGACGAGGTCACGCGGCAGGCCGCGTTGCTCGCCTATTTGCAGGATTTCCGCTTGATGATGTGGATCACGCTCGCGCCCATTCCGCTCATCCTGCTGCTGCGCGGCCCCTCGAAATCCCCGCGCGCGGCGGCCGACGAGGAAATCGCTGCCGCGATCGAGTGAGGCGCCGCGGGGTTACGAGCCGGCGCGCTCGCGCAGCTCGTCCATGATGGAATCCATATCCTTCTCCCAGCGCTCGAATACCGGCTTCAACGTGGGATCCGGAAAGAACGCCTGCAGGCTGCGCGGATGGCTCGCGACCAGAATGGCCTGATCGCCTTCCGCGAAGATCGTGATGTTCAGCGGCAGAAACGGGATCAGATCGGGGTGGGCCGCCGTCACCTGACGCACTTCGTCGAGCTTGCCGAAATACACCACGCGATACATGTCGCTCTTGAATTCGCGCCTGGCGAGGTTTTCGTTCACCTGCTGCAGGCGCGTGATCGTGTAGCCGCGAGACGAAATCGCGCTTTGCAGCAGCGTCATCGCCTCCGGGAAAGGCTCGTTCACGCGCGCCATCAGCAGGCTGTCCGCGAAAGCGGGCGTGCCGACCAGGCACACGGTCAGGGCGAATCCCGCCAGCGTTTGCAGCAACTTCCTCATAGCGTCGCCTCCTCCATGATGGCCGTGTAGTTCTGCTTCATCTGGTCGCACAGCTGGTTCAGTTCGGAATTGTTGAACAGCCGGCTCAGCACGTTGGGATTGACCGACATCACCTGCACCTTGCCGTCGGGTTTCTCGAGGATGGTGACGCGGCACGGCAGGAACATGCCGACGCGCGGATCGATGGCCAGCGCCTGGTTGAGCAGGCTGATGTTGCAGAAATAGACGATGACCTGTTTCGGGTTTTCGTTCGCGGGCTTCGTCAGGCCGTATTCCAGCGTCTGCACCCGCCCATAGAAGAAGTTATGGGTCGTCACGGCCGTCTTGACGTTCTCGACCGTGGTCTTCAGATCGTATGGCGAGTCGCGGACGATCACCGGACTCTCCGCGTGCAGCACCTTCGCCGACCCGGCGAGCGGCTGCTTCTCGAAGCTGCGCACGTAGCTGACGATGTCGTCGATGTCCTTTTCCTTGAGTCCGCGCTTGAGGAAAGAGACCATCGGGGTGCCTTCGCGGCCCTTCATCAGCGTGGCCTTGATCATGGCGTCGGGCGCGGCGGCAAGGAAACCGGGGTTGTGCAGCGCCGGGGCCATGATCGGCAGGTCGCGCGGCCGCGAGAACGTCACGCCCGTGCCCTTGGCGCCCTCGCCGTTGGGTCCGTGGCAGACCACGCAGTATTTCTGGAACAGCTGGCGGCCATGCGAAGGGTCGCCCTTCACGGGCTTGCTCGTATAGGTGACCGCCGGCCCGGTGTTCCACGACCGCACGTAATGGACGATGGCATCGATCTCGTCCTCCTTGAGCAACGAGAAGGCCGGCATGACCCGGCCCGGCCGCCCGAGATGGATCGTCTTGCGCAGGTAGTCGTCGCTGATGCTGGCCTGGAAGGACGGCAGCGCCAGCGGGACGCCGATGCCGCCGGTGCCCTTTTCGCCATGACAGGCCGCGCAATTGCGGGCGAATAGCCGGGCGCCGTCCGGCGCTGCCTGCGCCTGGGATACGCCAAGGCCGCCAAGCAGGATCAAAGCAACGAGACGAAGCATCATGGACAGTCTTCTCCGTTCAATTATTCGCGCACGAACATGTCGAGACCGATTCTAGTCCTTTCTCGCCCGCGCATGCATCCGTCGCCGCGGCTGTCTCCGAGTGGCACCGGGGCCTTCACCTACGACTAAAGTTGTATATGAGCGCCTAAACCCTTGTCCTAAGCTGGTTTCTAGTTGCGCGTCCCGCACCCGCGGATGTTCCGGGTCGTCTTTTTCGCCTGACTCTCGCCCGACGACCGAGCGCGCAGGCCTGACACCCCGCTCAGCCGTGCAGCGATGCCGCGCCCGCAACGGCCCGTCCAGATCCGGTTCTCTGGCGACGGGCAAGCCCGCTCGCCGGGCTTGACGCGCGAATCGGCAATGACGGACGGAGGAAAGTCATGGCAGACGTGCCTTTACTGATTGGGCAATCCCAGGCGATACGTCGCACGGTCACGGTGATCGAGCGAAGCGCGGAATTCGACGTGCCGGTGCTGATCAAGGGTGAAACCGGCACCGGCAAGGAACTCGCCGCGCGCATGATTCACTACCTCAGCAAGCGACGCGGCGCGCCTTTCGTGCCCGTGAATTGCGGCGCCTTGCCCGAGGCCCTGGTCGAGAACGAGCTGTTCGGATGCGAGCGCGGCGCCTTTACCGACGCGCGACAGAGCCGCCACGGCCTGATCGTCGCCGCCGAGACGGGCACCCTGTTTCTCGACGAGGTGGATTCGTTGTCCGCGCGCGCGCAGGCCGCCCTGTTGCGCTTCCTCCAGGATCAGACGTTTCGTCCGCTGGGCGCCAGCCGCGAACACACCGGCAACGTCCGCATCGTGGCCGCGGCCAGCCCGCGCCTCGACGCCCTGATCGAGTCGGGCCAGTTCCGCGCCGATCTGGCCTACCGGCTCGACGTGCTCTCCCTGAAAATGCCGCCGCTGCGCGAGCGGACGGGCGATGCGACCCTGATCGCACGGCATTTCGCCGACCGCTTCGCAACCCGCTACCAGCTTCCCCTGCGCAACATCAGCACCGCCAGCCTGCAATGGCTGGAGCGCTATCCGTGGCCCGGCAACGTGCGCGAGCTCGAGAACCTCGTGCATCGCCACACCCTGCTGTGCACCGACGATCAGCTGGTGCTGTGCGGCGAAACTTCGAGCGCCGCGTCCCCCGGCCTCCCGGGCCGCTATCAGACCGCCCGCGACGCCATGCTGGCGTCCTGGGAGCGCGAGTATCTGGTCGGACTGCTGCGCGAGACGAACGGCAACGTCACGCGCGCGGCGCAGCATGCCGGCAAGGAGCGGCGCGCCCTGGGCAAGCTCATCAAGAAGCACGGAATCGAACGGGTCCATTTCGCGCCCCGGTGACGCGCCGGGTGGGTCGCGCCCGACCCACCCCCGCAAACTGCGCCGCGCCTCGGTTTTCCAGCCATTTCACGTCGGGATGCCGCATGCGGCGGGTCGGCGATGACCCGCCTGGCGGAGTCCTCTTGCGCCGCCCCACGCCAGAGAATCCAGAAAAATCAGTTGGTTGCAAAACGCTCGGGGACTGGCACGAAGGCTGCTCCTTCCCATCCATGCCGCCAGGACAGACAGGAGGAGCACCTTGAGGGCTGGGCCGGATCTTCGCGTGGAGCAGATCGCCGCCGCGATCGCGCGCTATCTGACGCTTCATCCGTCGGCGGCCGACAGCAGCCGCGGCATCACGCAGTGGTGGCTGCCCACGATGGGCATGGAAAGCGATGGCGACACCGTGGAACAGGCCCTGCGGCTGCTCGAGGCGCGCGGCGTGGTCGAGAACGTGTCCATGGGCGACAACCAGCGCCTGTGGCGGACGCCGCAGCGAGACGCCGGTCACGACGCCGCGCAGGAAAACTGAGCGGGCACATGGCCAACGTCCTCGCGATCCACTCCGTCGGCAACTCCATCGTGACCTTCCTGCACAACACCTATCCGCAGAAGGTCGCCGGCCAGAACACGCCGGAATGCGGTTTCGATCTCATCTCCTCGGGCGAGATGGCCGGCCCCGTCGGCGACACAACCCGTCTCACGCTCTATCTGTACCGCGTCACCGTCAACGAACACTGCCGCCAGCAGCGCCCTGGCGCGATGTCGCCGGAGCAGCAGGCGCCCCTGGGGCTGGACCTGCACTACCTGCTCACCGCCTGGGCCGGCAACGCCCAGGACGAGCAACTGCCGCTGGCCTGGGCCATGCGCCAGCTCTACCAGAATCCGATCCTCGATGCCTCGTCGCTCTCGCCCGAGGCCGGCTGGGCCGCGGACGAGGTGATCCAGATCATCCCCGCGGAACTGCCCACCGAGGATCTGATGCGCATCTGGGACGCGCTCGAACACCCCTATCGCGTCTCCGTTTCCTATATCGCGCGGCTGGTGCGCATCGACCCCGACACGTTCCTCGACACCGAGCCGGTGGTCGCGACGCGCTATGCCTACGGCCCGCTCGAAGCCGTGGGAGTGACGCCATGAGCCTGGCGATACGCGAGATCGAACGCGTCGAGCGGCGCGTGCTCGGCGCCCTGCGCTGCGTCGACGCGACCACGCGCGCCGGCGTCGATCTGCCGCTGCAGGTGACGGTCGAGAACGCGCGCATCCAGCGCAACCGCAGCGGCCTGTACGTCATCGCCGCGGCCACGGCGCTCGCCGCTCACGAAGCCAGCTTCGCCCAGCCGCCCGCGCTGCTGGCAAAGGGCACGGTCAAGCTCGACGCCACCATCGCCGACCCCAGCGGCCGCTACCTTCCGCGCAGCGCCACCCTGGCGCTGCCGCGCGACCCGCTGCCGGCGCACGCCGGCAACGCCGACGCCCTGTTCCGCCCCATCGAGGTCGCGCTGTATCCGAGCAACGTGGCGCCCGTGGGCGAAAACTGGGCGGTGCTGTTCGTCAGCGTCAGCGAAGCCGCGAGCCACGACGCGCTGGGCGGCGCGCTGCTGATCCTCACGAGCGGCGGCAACACGCTGGCGCGCGGCCTGACCGACTGGCGCGGCGAGGCCTTGCTGCCCGTCCCGGGCGTGCCCGTGACCACCTGGTCGAGCCATCCGCACGCGGTCGTGGTGACCGAGATCAACGCCCGGATCCGGACCGTGTTCGATCCCGCCAGCGGCACGCGCACCGCCGCGGCCGATGTAGCGGCGGGCCGGCCCCCGGCCCGGTTGCCCGTGGTGAACACCGACGACATCGAGGCGCGCGCCAATACCTTGCCCCATGCCAGCGTCATCGTGCCGATCGCGGCGCGGCGCGCCCAATCCCTTTCCAGCCAGCTCGCCCTGCCATGAACGTGCGCAACGAGCCCCTTTTCCCTTTGCCTTTCCCGTTAAAGGAGACCAGCCATGCCTGAATATCTGGCACCCGGCGTATACGTCGAAGAAACGAGCTTCCGCGCCAAGTCCATCGAAGGCGTGGGGACCAGCACCACCGCTTTCGTCGGCCCGACCCGACGCGGCCCGATCGGCGGCACGCCGGAGATGGTCACCAGCCTGCCCGACTTCGAGCGCATCTACGGCAGCCTCGAAAACCTCACCCTCGGCGGCAGCAGCACCCTCAACTACGTCGCCCATGCCGTGAACGCCTACTTCAACAACGGCGGCTCGCGCCTCTACGTGATGCGCACCTACGACGGCTCCGCCGCCACCAACAAGGGCTATGCCCACGCGACCCTGATCGACGGCGGCGGCGACGACACCAAGGCGGTCTACGTCAACGCGCGCGCGCCCGGCGCGGCCTACCGCGGCTCGGTCTATTTCCAGGCCGTCAAGCGGCCCGCGACGAAACTGACCCTCGGCACGGCGCCGCAGGGCAGCCTGCTGGAAGCGACCGTGAGCGGCACCGCAACGCTGTTCGTGAAGAGCGGCAGCGACTGGGCCGACAGCTCCAGCAACAAGCTCACCCTGCCCGCCAACCCCGGCGACACCCCGGGGGACGCGGGCACCCAGGCCAACCTGATCACGCTCTCGGTGCAATTCCAGGACGCCGACGGCGACGCGCAGGGCTGGGACGATCTCGGCCTGGCGGCGAGCCATCCGCGCTTCATCGGCACGGTGCTCGCGACCACGCCGCACAATCGCAACGACCAGCTGCAGAACTCGATCGCGGTCGTCGTCGGCTCCAGTGTCACGGCATTCGACCTGCACGCGGCCATCGTCACCGCCCTGAGCAAGCAGGCCGACGGCAGCTACCTGCTCCCGCTCGCTGACGGAGACGACGGCGCCCAGCCCGCCAACGGCGCATCGGGCACGGCAGGCACCTACGCCGACGCGCTGGCCATCCTCTCCGGCCTGGAGGACATCTCCATCGTCGCGACGCCGGGCGCGTCCGCGCTCAGCGATGCCCAGGCGATCCAGAACGAACTCATCGCCCATGCCGAGAAGCGCCGCGCCTACCGCATCGCCGTGCTCGACTCCGCGGCCAACCAGACGCCCGGAGACATGCGCGTCGCCCGCGGCAAGATCGACTCCAAGTACGCCGCGCTCTACTACCCTTGGGTGGTGGTGTCCAACCCGCTCGCCCGCCCGGGCCGCGACGACATCCCCAGGGAGATCGCCGTTCCGCCATCGGGCTTCGTCACCGGCATCTATGCGCGCAACGACGTGCAGCGCGGCGTCTACAAGGCCCCCGCCAACGAGGTGGTCACCGGTGCCTTGCGCTTCGAGAGCGACATCAACTTCGCCCAGCAGGAACTGCTCAACCCGCTCGGCGTGAACTGCCTGCGCTATCTCTCTGGACGCGGCTACCGCCTCTGGGGCGCGCGGCTGGCGTCCTCCGATCCGGAATGGAAATACGTCTCCGACCGGCGCTATTTCAACTACCTCGAGGCTTCGATCGATCGCGGCACGCAATGGGCGGTGTTCGAGCCCAACGGCGAGCGCCTGTGGGCCAACATCCGCCAGACCATCTCGGACTTTCTCTACAACGAGTGGAAAAACGGCGCGCTGCTCGGCACCTCGACGGACCAGGCCTTCTTCGTGCGCTGCGACCGCAGCACCATGACCCAGAACGACCTCGACAACGGCCGCCTGGTGTGCCTGATCGGCGTGGCCATCATCAAGCCGGCCGAATTCGTGATCTTCCGCATCGGCCAGAAGACCGCCGACGCCCAGAACTGAGAAAGGGACTGAATCATGGCAAACCGGACTACGCCCTATGGCGCCTTCAACTACCTGGTCAACTTCGATGGCGGCGAGCTTTTCGGCGGCTTCTCCGACGTCTCCGGCATCGGCACCGAGATCACCGTGGCCGAGTACCGCAACGGCAACGACGTGGAAAACCACGTGCGCAAGCTGGGCGGCGTGCACAAGGTCTCCGACGTCACGCTGAAGCGCGGCATCCTCAACTCCAAGACCCTGTTCGACTGGATCGGCAAGGCGCGCACCAGCGGCCCCGCGGCGCAGAAGAGCGTCACCATCACCTTGCTCGACGAATCCCAGAAGCCGGTGCAATCCTGGGTGCTGCGCGGCGTGATCCCGATGAAGTACACCGGGCCGACGCTCGCGGGCAAGGGCGGCGGCGACGTCGCCATGGAAGAGGTGGTGCTGTCCGCCGAAGCGATGGAACTGACGGTCTGACGCAGCGCCTGCCATGAGCCTGGTGTTTGAATACAACGCGCCCGCGATCGAGGCCGACCGCTACCGTGCCGACGTGGCCTGCTTCATCGGCTTCGTCGCGCGCCGGCCCGGCTCCCCGGTCCCCGACGCGGTGCGCGCGCAGCTCGCGGCGGCGGGCTGGGTCGACGGCATCTGGCGGCGCGCGCCGGACGTGATCGAACACCTCACCGACCTGCCCGTGGTCTGCGACAGCTGGGACCTGTTCGACCAGCTTTATGCATGGGAGGCGCGCCCGCTGGCCGCCGACGCCAGCACCCGCTGCGCCACCTATCTGGGCGCGGCGGTGCGCAGCTTCTTCGCGCGCGGCGGCCGGCGCGCGGTGATCATCCGCGTCGGCGATCCGTGGCCGCTGCTCGAATCCGGCACCGAGCGCTCGGCCCAGCGGCGAGCGCGCCTGCACCAGTTGATCCCCGCGTTTCCGGACGCCGACCATAGCACGCCCGCATTGCTTTTCGAGCCCTACAACCCGGCAGGCTGGCATGGCCTCTACCATCTCCATGGCTTGCGCGAAGTCAGCTTCGTGCTCATGCCCGACCTGGCCGACGCCTGCGCGGTGGATCCGCCGATCCCCGACCTGGCTCCCGCGCCGCCGACGGTCCCCGAGGGGTTCGTCGAGTGCAGCGCGGACGAGCCCGTTGCGATCGACACCAGCTTGCGCCACACCCCCGCGCCGCGCCTCGACGAGAATGGCTATGCCGGCTGGCGCCTGGCCCTGGATGCGGTACGTGCGTTTCTCGACCTGCCCCCGCGCGAGGTCCTGTTCCTGACCGCGCTCCCCCTGCCGCACGTCGACGCGCGCCGGGTCGCCGACGGCGCCCACATCCACGCCCAGGCCGACATGCTCGGCTGGCTGCAGCGCATCGGCGTGTTCGGCAGCGACGATCCCGTACCCTACCGGCCCTCGCAGGCCCTGGTGCAGCTCGCCTGGCCGTGGCTGCGCACCGAGGCCGCGGCCGATCTGCCGGAATCCCTGGAGCCGCCCGACGGCGTGCTCGCCGGGCTGATCGCGGCAAACGCCAGCCTGCGCGGTTGCCATCGCTCCGTGGCCGGCGACTTCTCGCTCGCGCGGCTGCGCGACGTCGCCGATGCCGAACCGGTCCCCGCCTGGGGGCTCGGCGCCAGCAGTCCCGACGGCCTGCTGGCGCAGCGTGTCTGCCTGTTCGCGCCGCAAGCCGAAGGCTGGGCCCTGCAGTCCGACGTCACCATGGCGGCGAGTCCGGGCTGGCGCTTCGGCGGCGCCAGCCGGCTGATGGCGAGCATCCTGCGCGCGGCGCGCGCGGTCGGCGACGTCGTCGCCTTCGAACCCAACGGCCCGGCCACCTGGGCGCGCCTCAAGCGCGAACTCGAGGCGCTGCTGATGGAATACTGGCGCGAAGGCGCCTTCGCAGGCGCCAGCGCTGGCCGAGCCTTCGACGTGCGCTGCGACCGCGGCACCATGAGCCAGGCCGACCTCGACGCCGGACGCATGATCGTCCTGATCAGCGTCGCCCCGGCGGTCTCGATCGAGCGCATCACCGTGGTCCTGTGCCTCAACAACACCGCCGAGACCAGCGGCCTGAGGGAGGTGGCATGAGCGACGCCAGCCCCGCCCCCCTGCATGTATTCCGCTTTCACATCAGCATCAAGCGCGATGGCACGGGCGAGGTCTGCGGCGGCGCGTTCGCGGAATGCACCGGCCTGGAAGCGACCATGGAACCCAAGGTGATCAAGTCCGGCGGCGCGAACTACGGTGCCACCCAGCGTCCGGGCCAGGTGACCTTCGCCACCGTGGTGCTGAAGCGCGGCATCAGCCAGTCGCACGACCTGTTCGACTGGTTCCAGAAGGTCGCGGGCGGCGGCTATGCCTACCGCCGGTCGGCGCAGATCGCCGTGCAGAACGCGGCCGGCGAGACCGTGATCACCTGGGAGCTGGCGCGCTGCATGCCGGTGAAGTTCAAGGCCGCCGATCTCAATGCCAAGGGCACCGAGATCGGCATCGAGGAACTGCATCTCGCCCACGAAGGCCTGTTCCTGGCGAACTGAGGAGCCCACCATGCTGCCGGACCTGACATCCCCGAGCATCGAACTGGCCACCTTCAAGGTGCTCGAGGGCACCGGTGCGGGCGGGCCTGCGTTCACGGTGCAGTTCAATCCGGCTTCGCTCGAATACACGCTGTCGAACGAGTTCGACAGCAGCCAGGGCAACAACTCCGCGCGCCAGTTCGTCAAGAAGACCAGCGGCAAGCTCACCATGACGCTGATCTTCGACACCACCGATACCGGCGGCGACGTGCGCGCCGTGACCGCGAACCTCGCCGCGCTGCTCCAGCCCGCGAAGAGCGGCAGCAAGAAGTTCGCGCCCAAGGTCGAGTTCGGGTGGGGCAGCTTCCACTTCAAGGGCGTGGTCGAGCAGTACAAGGAGACCATCGACTTCTTCGCCGCCAGCGGCGTGCCGCTGCGCGCCTCGATCAACCTCACGCTGGCGAGCCAGGAGGTGGAGTTCCAGAGCAACAAGAGCCCGGCGCCCACGGTCGACCGCAGCGCCCCGGAGCCAGTGATGGCCCCGCCGGGCGCGGCCCCGAACAGCGTCGCCAGCAGCCTGGGCGACCCGCGAGCGGCGCGCGCCATCGCCAGCGCCAACGCGTCGGCCAGCCTGCGTTTCGGCGCCGAGGCCGGACTCGCGGTGGGCGGCGAGGTGACGCTCTCCGCCGCGGCGAGCTTCTCCGCGAGCGCCGGCGCGGGAATCGGCGGTGGCGTGAGCGGCGGACTGAGCATCGGCGGCGGCGCGGGGCTGGGCGTCGGGCTGGACATCACGGCTACCGCGGGCGCCGCCTTCACCGGCCTGCGCGTGGCCCCGCCCACCGCCACGCTGGCCGTCACCGACGCGCGTGCCGCGCTGCTGCCGGTACCGGCTGTCGCCGGCGCGGCGTCCTTCGGCCCGGGCGGACGCGCGCGCGTCCAGGCCGGCGCCAGCCTCGCCGCCGACGTCGGCGCCAAGACGAACCTCGGATTCGGAGACTGACATGCCCATCCATTTCGAAGAAGTCAGCGCCACGGTGGCGCCCCCCGAGACCTCCGGCAGCGAAGCGCAGAGCGCCCCGCCCGCGCCCGCCGACAAAGCGTGTGCGGCCTGCGTGGAACAGACCCTGCGCCTGATGAGCGAACGCGCCGAACGCCTTAGCGACAACTGAGCGCCGATCGCCATGCCCGAAACCGCCGTCAGCCAGTCCGCCATCTACAGTGCCCGCCCGACGCTGCGCATCGCCGGCCAGGCGGACGCGCGCGTCAGCGAGCTGCTCACGGCGATGAAGATGGAGGAAGCGGAAGGCGGCATGAGCACCCTGGAACTGCGCTTCATCGACTGGGTGGCGACCGGCGACGGCCGCGCCGAACTGGCCTTCGACAGCCGCTCGACCCTCAAGCTGGGCGCGGACCTGAGCGTCTACGCCGGAGAAGACGCCGCGCCGCGCGAAATCTTCCACGGCAAGGTGAGCGCGCTGGAGATGGTGTGCAACTTCGGTGCGCCGCCGGAGCTGGTGGTGCTCGCCGAGGACGCGCTCACCGCGGCGCGGCGCGGCCGGCGCACCCGGATCTACAGCGCCATGTCGCCCGCCGACGTGGTCAACGCCATCGCCGGCAACCTCGATCTCAGCCCCAGCGTCAGCGGCCTCGACGCTCCCACCGGCACCTGGGCGCAGCTCAACGAGACCGACCTCGGATTCCTGCGCCGCCTGCTCGCGCGCTTCGATGCCGACCTTCAGGTCGTCGGCACGCAGTTGCAAGTGGCCCCGCGCCAGGACGTGAGCCGCGGCGCCATCGATCTCACCCTGTACAACCAGCTCGCACGGGTGCGCGTCACCGCCGACCTCGCCGACCAGGTCACCGCGGTCACGGTCGCGGGCTGGAACGCCAAGGATGGTGCGGCGGTGCAAGGCACGGCCAGCAGTCTCACCCATGCCGGTCCGGGGCAAGGCAAGGACGGCAGCGCCTGGGCGCAGGAGGTATTCTCGACGCGCAGCGAGCACCTCGGCACGCTCGCCGTCGACAACGACGCCGAGGCCCAGGCCGTAGCGAATGCGGCATTCGACCAGCGCACGCGCCGCTTCGTGCGCGCCGAGGGCGTCGCCGAAGGCAACGCGCAACTGCGTGTCGGCAGCCAGGTGCGCCTCGCAGGCATCTCGCCCCAGTTCGACAACACCTATTACGTGGTCCAGGCCTGCCATCGCTTCGACATGCAGCAGGGCTACCGCACCGAATTCCGCGCCGAGTGCGCCTACCTGGGCAACTGAGACACCATGAAACGCGATCCCTTCCTGCCCCTGGCCGCGATCTCCGGCGGATTCCTCGCCCAGGTGGTCTCGCTGGACGATCCGGACAAGCGCAGCCGCGTGCAGGTCAAGCTGCTCGCCTTCGATGCCGTGGCGCAACAGGACAGCACGATGTGGGCGCGCGTCGTCGCCCCCTTCGCCGGCGACGATCGCGGCACCTATTTCCTGCCCGATGTCGGCGACGAGGTGTTCGTGAGCTTCGTGCAGGGCGACGCGCGCTATCCGGTGGTCCTCGGCGGGCTGTGGAACGGCGCGGCGAAAGCGCCGGCGGACATCCAGTCGGGCGGCGTCAACCGCTACAAGCGCATCAAGTCCAAGAACGGCATCGTCGTCACGCTCGACGACCAGAGCGGACAGGAGACCCTCACGCTCGAGACCCCGGGCGGCCAGAAAGTCACGCTCAAGGACGGTCCCGGCAGCGTGACGCTCGAGGACAGCAACGGCAACAGCATCAAGATGGAATCCGCTGGCATCACGATCCAGGCGTCGGCCAAGGTCGCGGTGCAGGCCTCGCAGGTGAACGTGAGCGCGGGCATGGTGACCGTCGATGCGGCGATGTCGACATTCAGCGGCATGGTGAAGTGCGCCTCGCTGATCACCAACTCCGTAATCTCGACCAGCTACACGCCCGGCGCGGGCAACGTCTGGTGAACCGGCGATGACCCTGCACCCTGTCGCCTCGCATCCCGTCCTTCTCGGCGCCCCGCGCGACATGAGCGGCGGCGGCCGCCCCGCCCTGCTGCAACGCAGCGACGAGGACTTCATCGCGTCCACGCTCGACGACCTGCGCAGCGCCGGCGGCCGCCAGGCCCTGGATGCCCTGCGCGCCCAGGCGACCGCGAGCGACGGCGCGCTGAAGCTGTTCCATCCCGTCCAGCGCCAGTTCCATCTCGCCCTGATCGAGTCCTGGTGCGACGCGCCCGGCGCGCCGCGCCTCGACCCGGCGCGCGTGATCTCCGCAGGCATGGTGCTGCGCCGCATCGCCGGCAGCGCGCGCCAGGGCTGGATGCGCTCGAATGGCCGGGTGCGCGGCTGGGTGCCGCTCAACCGCGTCGGCGGCGACCTTGCCGACCCGCTCGCCGCACCGCGCCTGCAGCGCACGCTCACCGGCGTGGCCGACATCGACCGCAAGCTCGCCGGCTTCGCGCTCGAGAACGCCGACAACCGCCTCGACGAACACATCATCTCGCTCTATCTGGCGCCGCCCGACGTGTGCGCGGATGCGGCCAAGACCGTGTTCTACGGCATCGTGCCGACGGCCAGCAGCGAACTCTCCGAAGCCGAGCCGGAATTCCTGCCGCCCGGCGACGACAGCTTCGGACCGCAATCGGATGCCTTCCTCGGCCATCTGCCCGATGCCCTGCGGGGACTGGGCATGCGCTTCCCGCATGCCGGCGAGACCCTGACCACCGCCTGGCTGGACGAATCCGGCGACATGCAAACCTTCATCCAGCTCCTGCATCAGCTCGGCAGCGAGTTCGATGCCTTCGACGGCGGCGACGCGGTCGCCGACCTGAAATCGAGATTGCAGGCGATCCGACTGCCCCTGGTGTGGCGCGAGGACGACACCGTGCAGCGCACGGTCGATGCCTACACCTTCCTGAGCCAGGCCAGCGCCCTGCTGCTCACGCGGGAAAGCGTGAGCGCGCCGGAGATGCCCGAATCCTGGCCGGCCATGGAAACCGCCGACAGCGCAGCGCTGGCGCAGTCCCTGCACAGCGTCATGCTGGCGCGCTTCAAGGCGACCAAGGGGCGCGAGGGGCGCTTCGACGCCCCGGATGCGCGCTATGTGATCCGTGCCTTCGTGCGCCTCAAGTGCCCCAACGGCGGCCCCGCGCGCATCGTCTGGAGCGACGAGAGCCCGGCCTTCGCCATCGCCCCCTGGTACGAGGGTGCCGGCGCACCGCCGGTGCAGATTCCGCTGCCCGACGCCTCCGACAAAAACCTGCTCAAGGCCTTGAAGCCCAACGTCGCCTTCGTCGTGCCGCCTGCGATGCAGGGCCTGCTCGGCGGCAAGGCCAAGGACCTCATGAGCGGCTCGGGCGGCTTTGGCGTCCAGGGCCTGTCCTGGATCTGCAGCTTCAACATTCCGGTGATCACGATCTGCGCCTTCATCGTGCTCAACATCTTTTTGTCGCTGTTCAACCTGATCTTCGGCTGGATGTTCTTCATCAAGATCTGCCTGCCGTTTCCCAAGCTGGGCAACAAGCCGCCCCCATCGCCATGACCACGCCCCTGCGCCCCCTCCTCGGCTGGCCCCTGCTGCCGCTCCCGGACGAGCAGGGCGCGCTCGCCTGGCCGGACCTCGCGCAGAGCGTGCGCGAAGGCATCCGCATCATCCTCAGCACCCGCCCCGGGGAACAGCTCATGCGTCCGGAATTCGGCGGCGGACTCGAACGCCTGCTGCACGCGCCCAACACCGTCGCCACGCGGCGCGAGATCCGCGACCTGGTGAATGACGCACTGACGCGCTGGGAGCGGCGCATCCTGCTCGATGCGGTCGAGGTCTGGGAAGTTCCGGACGAGCCCAGCCAGGTGCGCGTCGAGATCGCTTACCGGCTGGCGCGCAACGGCGCGCCGGGCGCCATGAACGTTACCGTGCAACTGGAAGGCTGAACCAGCCGATTGCGAGCCATCAAATGCCCATCCTGCCACCTTCGCTCGACGACAGGCGCTTCGACGATCTGGTCGAAGACCTGATCGCGCGCATCCCGGCGCACACCCCGGAGTGGACCAACCCACGCCTGGGCGATCCGGGGCGCACTCTGATCGAATTGTTCGCCTGGCTCGGCGACACGCTGCTCTACCGCGCCAACCTGATTCCGGAGCGCCAGCGCCTGGTATTCCTCAAGCTCCTCGGCATGGGCCTGAAGCCCGCGCAGCCGGCACGCGGCATCGTCAGCCTGAGCTATGCGCAGGAGAGCGAACTCGGCGCCCACACCCTGCTGCCGCAAGGCCAGATCAAGGCCGCCATGCCGTTCGAGACGCTCGCCGAAACCACGGTGCTGCCGTTGACGGCCGAGGCGTATATCAAGCGCAGCCTCGATGCCGCCGAAACCGCGCAGAAAAGCGCGGTGCTGCAAGGTCTGGCGCGCATCCACCAGATCAACGGCGCGCTCAAGGCCTACGAGACCACGCCGGTGTTCGCCGACGGCCGCGCCGAGCCCGAGGGCGTGGACGTGTTCGCCAACAGCGCCGACCGCGCGCTGTGGATCGCGCTGCTGGCGCCGCGCGCCGCCAAGC
This sequence comes from Pseudomonadota bacterium, assembly GCA_021820845.1. Classification (GTDB taxonomy): domain Bacteria; phylum Pseudomonadota; class Gammaproteobacteria; order Burkholderiales; family Thiobacillaceae; genus Thiobacillus. Next base: position 146,166 of record JAKADC010000002.1, on the reverse strand, counting down.
CCGAGGACCAGGCCGCGACCAACGCCAAGGTCGTCGCGGCGATGGGAGGGAGCGACAGCGGCGGCGGTTCCGGCCTGCCCGCGCTGCTCTCCGTGGGCGTGGTCCCGGCCTTGAAGATGCCCGCGCTGTTCGAGGCGGTGAGCACGCCCACGACCGTGCCCGTGATCTGGGAGATGACCACGCGGGGGCGCAACGACTACGAGACCGATTACCTCACCCTGGGCGTCGAGGCGGGCACCGACACCAGCGGCGGCCTGGCCGTCGCGGGCACGCTGCGCCTGGTGCTGCCCGCGGCGAAGTTCATCTGGGCGCCGTCCAACGACGTCGGCATGAATCCGCGCGCCGGCGTCGGCGATGCCCCGCCGCGCCTCGACGACGCCGAGCGCGCCGCGCGCCTGCTCGCCTGGATCCGGCTGCGGCCCAAGGATGGCGAGCTGGTCAACAGCCTGCCGCTGGCCTGGCTGGGCATCAACGCGGTCGAAATCGACCAGCGCGCCACGATCACCGGGCGCGTCCTGGGCGTGTCCACGGGTGCCGCCGACCAGGTGTTCCAGCTGCCCCACGGCTCGGTCGACGCCGCGACGCTGAAGATCGAGGTCGAGGCAAGCGGACACGGCTATCAGCCCTGGTATCGCGTCGACGACCTGGCGGCGATCAGCGCCGACGTCAACGTGGCGCGCGATGCCGCGGCCTACGAGCTCGACGCCGAGGCGGGCACGCTGCGCTTCGGCGACGGCGTGCGCGGTCGCGTGCCCGAGCCGCAGATGCGCATTCGTCTCGCCAGCGGCCGCTTCGGCGGCGGCCAGGCGGGCAACCTGCCCGCCGGCAGCCTGAGCGAATGCAGCGCGCTGCGCATCGACAAGCAGCCGGCGCCCGCGCTCAAGGTCGGCCAGCCGCTGGCCTTGACCGGCGGCGCCGACGCCGAAACGCTGGCGCTGGCCGAGAAGCGCATTCCGGCACAGCTGCGCCACGGCGACCGCGCGGTCACCGAGGAGGACTACCGCCGCCTGAGCCTCGCCGCGCCCGGCATCGACGTCGGCCGGGTCGAGGTGCTGGCGCGTTTCAAGCCGCGCGACCGGCGCTTCGACGTCCCCGGCGTGGTCAGCGTCATGGCTTTGCCCGCCGCCACCCTGGCGCCGGCCCCGAACCCGCGCCCCGACCGGCCGTTCATCGAACGCCTGCACCAATACCTGTCGCTGCGCGTGCCGCTCGCCACCGAGCTCTATGTCATCGGCTGCGAATACGTCGCCGTCGGCATCGCGGTCGCGGTGACGCTGCGCGACGGCTTTGCCCGCGACGCGGTTCTGCTCGAAGTGCGCGAGGCCTTGCGGCGCCTGCTCTGGCCGTTGGCCCCCGGCGGAATGGACCAGACCGGCTGGCCCCTCGGCCGGTCCGTGCGCAGCCGCGAGCTGGAGGTCGAGGTGGCGCGCGTCGCCGGCGTCGACGAGGTATGCGGCGTGCAGATCTTCCAGCAGGCCGGCGGCGACTGGCAGCGCCTGCCCAGTGGTGCTGCCGACGGTGCCCAAATCCGTACCCTGCAACGCGGTCGCGCCGAAAGCGGGGTCCATTGCAGATCGGTCGCGGGCGACGGTGCCCAGGTCCTCACCCTGCAACCCTGGCAGCTGCCCGAGCTCCTGAGCGTGATCGCGGTCGAGGGCCCGGACGTGCCCGCCGACCTGCGCGCCCTGCCCAACCCGTTCGCCGCGGCCAACGCCGTCGCGGTGCCGGTCATTCCGGAGCTGTGCTGATGGACGCCAACGGCCTGCGCTTCTGGCAACTCGCCGACGCCGGCAACTTCCCGGCGTTGGCGCATGCCACCTGGGACGACGCGTGCCGCGTCCTGCGCCTGGCCTCGGAGCGCACGCTCACGCCGGCGCTCGACCCCGCCGCCGCCTTCACCGCGGCGCAGGGCGCGCTCGAGCAATGCCCGCGCGCCGTCGACGGACTGGAATGCGTGGCCTATTGGGATGCCGCCGCGAACACCGTGATGGCCGCCAGCTACCTGCCCGACCCCACCCCCCTGCTGGCGCTCGAAGCCACGCCCACCGATCTGTGCGCGGGTTATGACGGCGTGCTCTACGCGGCCATGGCCGACCACGTCCGCCTGCACGACCTGCGCGGCCGCTGGGGCGACGTGAGCGTCGCGCTCGCCGGCTTCGCCCCATGGCGCATGGCGCCCGACGAGACGGGCGGCGTCTGGGTCCTGGAGCGCGGCAGCGGGCGCCTGGCGCGCGTCACCGGCCTGCCGTTGCGCAGCCAGACGCCGCAGAGCGCCGACTACGACCCGCGCGTGTTCCGCCCCAATCCCGAGAACTGCCACGCGCCGCGCCTCGACCTGGTGGCCGCGCCCAACTGGGCCGGCGACGAGCGCGTCCTCGCGCTGGCCACCCTGCCCGGCGACGGCCTCGCGCTGCTCACCTGGCGCGGCGGGGACGGCGTCGCGTACGTGCGCCGCTGGCTCGCGGCCGAGGCTCGTCCCGCCGCGCCGATCGGCCTGCAAGGTGCCAACTACGCCTATGCCCTCACCGGCCTGGGCGCCGGGCGCTTCGCCGTGCGCGTCCCCGGACGCCGCGATGCGCCCGCCTTCGCGCTGCCCGCCGCGCATGCGCCGCAGTCCATCCTTCCGCTGGGCGAGGTCTATCCGCTCGCCGACGGCGCGCAGGAGGCGCCGTTCGCCAACGGCACCGCGCAGCCGCCGCACTACCCGGTCGGCAGCGGCGCGTCGCGTCCGCTATATCCCCTGTCGCTGCGCTTTCTCGCGCGCGACGGCGAGGCATGCAGCTACGACACGAGCGCGACACCGTTCAGCGCCTGGATGATCGACAGCGGCGCCGCCACGACGGTCTGGCACCGTCTTTATGCCGAGGCCGCGATCCCGACGCATGCCGGCTTCGTGGTCTGGCTCGCCGCGGGCAACGAGGCGCGTCCGCCGGATGCGGACGATCTCACCCAATGGCACGCGCACGGCTTCGGCCGCGACTGCGCGAGCCTCGACCCGGCGCTGCGCGCACCGCACATTCCGCGTGCCTCGTGGGAACGCAGCAGCAGCGAACTGCCGGGCCATCCCGGCCTGCTCGGCGGCGCCCCGCAGGCCGGGACGCGCGGCCTGTTCTCGGTGCTGATCCAGAACACGCAGCAGCGCGTGCGCCGCCTGACGGGACGCTATCTCTGGGTACGGGTCGTTCTCCACGGCGACGGCCGCAACGGCCCGGAGATCGCGGCCTTGCGCGCCTGGGGCAGTCGCTTCGACTACGCCGAGCAGTACCTGCCGCGGCTCTATCGCGAGTCGCTGTTCGGCGATGCAGCCGCGGCGCCCGGTGTCGAACTGGCACGCGTCGAGGTGCACGTGAGCGATCCGTTGGTGGTCGACGATCCCATCCTGCTGCGCCTCGATGCGCAGGACGTCCCGGCGGTACGCGCCTGGCTCAACCCCGATGCGAACACGCCGCGCATCCCGCTCGGCGACCCGGCCGAGATAGTGGTCGAACACGCCGGCGCGGCCTGGCTGCTGCGCGATCCGTCGAGCAGCTGGCGGCTCCGCCTGGAAATCCAGGGCGCGCCCGTGAAGAAGGCCTGGATCGTCGTCTACGAGCCCCAGGCCACGCCGGCGGACTTCAACGCGCGCATGTTGAGCAACTACGAGGGCGTGCTGACGCCGCTCGAAGACCGCATCGCGGCGGCGCACCTGCTGAGCAACCCGGACAGCGTGCCCGAGGCCAATCTCGACTGGCTCGGCGCCTGGATCGGCGTGGCCTTCGACCCGGTCCTGCCGGCATCGCGGCGGCGCGACTGGCTGCGTGCCGCGTCCGATCTGGCGCGCCTGCACGGCACGCGCCAGGGACTGCGCCTGGCACTGGACATCGCCACCGGCGGCGGGGTGCGCAGCGGGGGCATCGTCGTGATCGAGGACTTCCGCCTGCGGCGCATCCTCGCCACCCTGCTGGGTGTCGATCTCGCCGACGAGGCCGACCCGCTGCTGCCGGGCCTCGCACAAAGCGGCAACTCGGTGGTCGGCGACACCCTGTTCCTCGGCGACCGCGAGCGCACCGAACTGCTCGCGCTGTATGGCGCCCAGGCGGCCACCGCAGCCGAGAACGAGGCGGTGCTCGATTTCTACGGCCGCCTCGCCAGCCGCGCCACGATCCTGGTGCACCGCGAGGTCGAGGCCCAGGATTTCGCCCTGATCCGGCGCATCGCCCAGATGGAGGCGCCGGCGCACGTCGAGGTGCGCGTGGTCGCCGCGAGCTGGCCCTTGCTGGTCGGCATCGCCAGCCTCATCGGCGTCGATACCTATCTCGGCCCGCCGCGCCTGCCGCGCCCGGTGCAGGTGGAGCGCTCGTTCCTCGGCATCAGCGATTACCTCATCGGCGTCGCCGCGCTCGACCCGCGCCTCGCCGGGGCCGCGCCGACCTCGACGCCGCCCGTGGCCGATGCCGGGCCGGACCGCACCGTCCCCTGGGGCGAGAGCTTCCTCCTCGACGGCAGCGCCTCGCACGCCGGGCCGGGACACAGCATCACCGAGTACCGCTGGCGCCAGTTGCCTCCGGATTCCTAGGCCGCCCGATGCGCTGAGCCGCCAATCATGACCTGCAACCGCTGACCCACCACCAAGGAGAAACACATGGCCGAATTCGTGATCAACACCGACATCACCACCCCCGACCCGACCATCGAGGTCACGCTCTCGCCGGACAAGCCCATGCCCATCGGCCGCCAGCGCTTCCGCCTGGTGGTCGTGGACGACTCGGGCAACGCCTCCGCGCCCGACGAGGTCATCGTCATCATCGCCGACACCCAGGCGCCGACCGCGGTCCTGGGCGCGCCTGGCACGGTCAACTTCGGCACCAGCTTCACGCTCGACGGCCGCAAGTCCTTCGACGTCGGCGGCGGCAAGATCGTGAAATACGTCTGGACCTATCTGGGTCCGAACCTGGGCTGAGCGGCCGTGACCCAGTTCGTCATCGGCCAGCCTGTGACCACGGCCGTACCGGGGGTGTCGGTCGATGCCGGGCTGCCCGTCGGCCGCCATCGCTTTCGCCTCGTCGTGGTCGACAGCGCGGGCAACCGCTCGCAGCCGGACGACCGGGTGGTGCAGGTGCTCGCGGCCAGCGTCGGACCCCTCACCCACGTCGTGACCCCGATCGACCCCGTCAGCCCGGGCTAGCCCGCCACACGAGGACACGCCATGAGCCTACTCACCAAGGAAGCCGATCCGCTCTATGCGCAGCCGCGCGCCGAACGGCCCGCCTATGCCACGGGCATGCTGCTCGATGCCCAGGACTTCAGCGACGAGCAGACCTATCACCGCGGCCGCCTCGCGCGCGCCCTGGCCTTCCTGGCCGGCGGCGGCACCCTGGCCGGATTGGAGGTCGTGCACGTAGACGCGACCACCACCCAGCCGGAGGAGATCCAGGTCAATCCCGGCCTCGCCATCGACCGCCTGGGACGCCTGGTCGAGGTGCCCCGGCCCGCCTGCCTGCGCCTGGAAAACTGGTACACGCTGATCCACGACCGCGATGCGGGCGACACCCTGCGCCGCTGCGCCTACGACAACCTGGAGCGCTTCGTGTCGCCGCGGCTGCACGACAGCGGCGCGGCGCTGCCCGCGCGCGCCGTCGTCGCCGACGTGTTCATCCGCTTCGCCCAGTGTCCCGTAGGCCTGACGCCGAGTTTCGCGGCTGGCCCGTTCGACGCGCTCAACGCAGTCTCGACCGCGCGCATCCGCGATGCGTACGAGCTGCAACTGATCCCGCGCGACACCTTGGGCGACAGGTATTCCGGCCTGCCCTTGCCGCCTGGCGCGGCAGTGATCGGCAATCCGGACGCGAGCCTCGCGGATCGCCGCAACGCGGCCCAGGACGCGATCCTGTCCGGCTATGCCGGCAGCGGCCACGCCGGCGGCTCGGGTGGGCTCTCGCCCTTGCCGGAGCAGCCCGTGGACATGGACCCGAGCGCCATCTTCCTGGGGCGCGTGTTCCTGCCCGTGGGCACCACCGACCCGCCGGTGCGCAGCGCCGACCCGCCGCTGCTCGACAACTGGGCGCGGCGCTTTCTTCCCCCGCTGGCGCTCCTGGCCCAGTGGGATGGCATGTGATGCATGACTTTTAGACGGAGTTCGCCATGGCGATGAATCTCACATTGGGCGCGGCACGCGAACTGATCGACCCCGCCGACGTGGCCGCGCTGCGGACGGCGGGCGTGCTGGTCAGCGACCCCCGGCGCGAACGGCCGCGCTACTTCGACGGCCGCTTCCTGGCGGCGCGCGACCTGATCCGCGACCAGCAATATTTCCTCACCCGCGAGGCCGATCTCGGCCGCGAGGCCGGCAGCGGCGTGGCCTCGGGCCTGTTCGTCAGCCCCGGCGACACGCCGCAAGGACTCAACGTCGCCGCCGGCCAGGGCATCACGCCGGCAGGCGAACTGGTGCTGCTGCCGCATACCCTCAAGATCAACCTCGCCGACATTCCCGTGGCCGAGCAGTACTCGGCGAAGTTCGGGCTGGGGCGCATTCCCGTGGCGCCCCTGCGCAGCCGCACCGGCCTGTTCGTGCTCGCGCTGCGCCCGGTGGAGTTCAGCGCCAATCCCGTCGGCGCCTATCCGACCACGCTCACCGGCCCGCGCACGGTCGAGGACGGCGACATCGTCGAGGCCACGGCGGTGGTGCTCGTGCCCTGGCAGGACGACGGCGCCGCCGATGCGCTCGAGGCGCGGCGCGGACGCGCGGCGCGCACCATCTTCACGCAGTCGCAGCAGGCCATGGTCTCGGCCAACGTGTTGCCGATCGCCATGCTCGCCCTGCAGGGCAACAACATCGTCTGGATCGACGAGGCCATGGTGCGGCGCGAGCTCGGCGCCGACCGCGGCGACCTGCCCGGGCTGGGCTTCGCGCCGCGCGCCTTGCGCCTGGCGCACCTGATGCAGCATCAGGTGCATCTCGCCGACGTGGTCGCGCAGATGCGCGGGCGCAGCTTCCCCGCCGCGAGCCAGTTCCCGGCGCTGCCGCCGGCTGGTCCCCTGCCCCCCGGGATCATCGACACCGCGGATTTCACCCAGCGCTATTTCCCGTCCGAGGTCGATTGCGATTTCTCCATCATCCCCGACGACGAACTGCCGGCGCTGGTGGAAGAAGCCCTGGCCCTGCCGCCGATCGACTTCCTCGCGCCCGAGGCGGCGCTCGACCTGACCGCGGTGCTCATCCTCGCACCCGTGCCGCGCGCCGAATTCCGCGGCACGCTGAGCCAGCTCCAATCGCGCACGCGCCTGCTCAAGCCCGCCGCGCCCAACCTGGTGGCGCAGCGCAAGCCGCTCGAGATCCTGCAGCGCCTGCGCCTGCCGCTGCCGGTGTCCACCCCGGTGGTCGCCACGCCCGCCGACGCCGAGTGGGCGCGCCTGGCCAACCTGCCCACGCTCTGGTACGTGCGCCGACGCAACCTCGCCTACCGCGACGACTTGGCCGGCACGCCGGTCGTGGTCAATCCCCCGACACCCAGTTAACGGAGACGCGCCGTGAGCATCCGCCCCATCGTCCATCCCTTGGCGGGCGAACGCATCGTCGCCCTGTCGCCCGAGACCGCGACCGAGGCGGCGAGCGACTGGCTGCGCCGCCCCAACCTGTTCCCCGGCCGCGCGCTCACCGCCAACGTCCTGGCGCAGCGCCAGCAATGGCAGGCCGGCCATATCGCCGAACGCGGCCAGGACTGGAGCGCGGGCGTGGTCGACGGCCTGCAGGTCGAGGCCGCACCGGTCCCGAGCGCCACGGGCTTCGCCGCGGTGCATCTCAAGGTCGCACCGGGCCGCGGCCTGGCACTGAGCGGCGAGGACGCGGTGTTGAACCAGGCGCTGTCCTGCCTGCTCGCCGACGTGCCCGTGGTCGCCCCGCCCGGCTTCTTCGTCGACGGCAGCGGCGTTGGTCCGCGCGCCGGCGACGAGCCCGCCGGAAGCCTGCGCCCGCGCGCCATCGGCCCGACCCTCGGCACGCTGCCGGACGCAGCCGTGTCCAACCTACCCGCGATCGGCGTCCTGGTGTTGCAGCCGGTGCTGGTCGACAGTTCCAGCTTCGATGCCATGGACCCGTGCGATCGCTGCGCCTGGCCCGGCCCTGCGCAGACCGACACCACTGCACAGGAGCCGGTTTCTTTCGAGGACTGGCGCATCGCCGACGCCGTGCGCCTGCTCTGGTATGTGTGGCCACAGGAGTGGTCGGATCTGCCGAGCCTGCCGGCGGCACAATGGCGCAACGCGCTGGCCTGGTCGATCTTCACCGCCGAAGCCACGCTCCAGGACGGCGCGGCCCTGCCCTGGGAACCCTGGGGCGTGCCCATCGCGATGGTCGGCCTGGACAGCAGCCATCAACCGCTGTGGATCGATCGCGCCAGCGTCGTGCGCCAGGGCGGCCGGGCACGCGACGCGCGCCTGCAACTCGCCGGCAGCGGGCTCGCCGCCAACGACCGCCTGCCCCAGCTCTGGCAGGCGCAGATCGAACAGTTCGCGGAACAGATCGCCGCGGCGGGCGACCCCACGCCCGACCCCGCGACGCTCGCCGGCGCCTTCGGCAGTCGCCTGCCGCCGGTCGGCCTGTTGCCGCGCAACGCCTTCGACACGGCCAGCCACCGCAGCGCTTTCTTCCCCGCTGGCTACGACCTCGATGCCGTGCCGGTGCCGGTCGATCAGCTCGACCTCGCCATCCGCCAGTGCGCGGCCCTGGCGCCGCTCGACGTCACCGCCCAGGAATCGGTGCGCATCATGGTGCCGGTCCCGCTGGCGTCGTGGGAGCCGCGCCTGCTCGTCACCGAAGCCATCGATCCGGAATTCCAGGCCACCCTCGACCGCTTCCTGCTGACGCGCGCGCGCGAACTGGGCGGGCGCCAGGGGCTGCGCAACGAGCGCGCGGTGCTCGCCCGGGCGCTCACCGGCAAGCCCCAGACCGTGGCGCCCTACGACGACGACACCGGCGAGACCGAGACGCTCAGCCCCTGGGGGCCGCCGCCCGCGGGCGGCGGGCATCGCAACCCGCTGCGCGCCGGCTTCCACGGCTTCAGCTTCGACAGCGCCACGACGCCGTTCGCGATCAACTCGGCCGACACGCTCTACGCCTGGGTCTACCTCGATCCAGACCATCCGCCCACCAGCCTGCTGCTCGGCTGGCACCTCCCGGGCGGCAGCTCGGCGCAGGTGTACTGGGGAGCAGCCGTCGCCGCGGCGCCCAACGCCAAGGCACTCGGCGACCTGCCCGCCCTCGGCCGCTGGATCAGGCTCGCGGTGCCGGTCGCCGACTCCGGCATCAGCCTGACCGACAATGCCGCGCAGGTCGACGGCATGCTCTTCGGCATGGTCGAGGGCCGCGCCGTATTCGGCGCCACCGGGGCGAGCGCGGGGCTCCAACGCCGCCGTGTCATCGATCGCCCCTGGTTCGCCAATGTGCTTCCCGCAGGCGCGCGCGTCGCCGCGCAGAGCGAGACCGACGACCCCTGGGAGGCGCTCTCCGACAACGACCTGTGGACCCCGTTCGACCCGGCCGGCGGAGTCGTGCCGAGCCTGCCGGACACGGTCCCGGCGGGGGACGGCGGCCACACCGAGCCGGCGCGGGCCGGCCTCTACCAGCACTTCTTCCAGGACGCCACGGCGACCCTCGTGCCGAAGGCGGGCGACCGCCTCTATGCCTGGGTCTACGTCGACGGCAACGAGCCGCCCCGCGAACTGATGCTGCAGTGGAACATCAACCAGACCTGGGAGCACCGCGCCTTCTGGGGCCGCGACCTGATCGGCTGGGGCATTGCCGAAAGCGCCTCGCGCCATCGGGTCGACGCCATGCCGGCGCCGGGCCGGTGGGTGCGCCTGGAGGTCCCGATCGCCGATGTCGGCATCGCCGCCAGGGACCGCATCAACGGCATGGCCTTCACTCTTTTCGACGGCTGCGCGGCGTTTGCCGGCGTGGGGCTGATCGGCGCCAACAACCGGGAGCGCCCCTGGTTCAGCCGCTTCCCGCCGACCGGCGCGGTGCTGTTCGGCAACTGGAATTACCTCGATCCCGCCGCCCTGTATGCGCCCACCCCCGGCGCGCGCATCGGCCAGGTCGAAATCATCAACAACCTGATCGACGACCCCTTGTTCTCGGTGCTGTCCCCGGAGGAGAAGGCGCAACTGCCGCTGCGCGGCCTGGCCGCCTTCGTCGACTACCTGCGCGCCCGCATCGATCGCGCGGACGGCATCATCGACTACGGCTTCCTGAAGCTGCAGACCGACATCTATCGCCTGCGTCAGCTGATGCTCGGCTCCGAGGCCAACCGCCTCGCGATCTCGCCCGCACTCGCGAGCATCGCCAAGGCCGACACCGCGGTCGCGACCCAGGCCCAGCTCGCCGACTACGTCGCCAAGATCAAGCCCGCGAGGTAAACCGCCATGTCCTTCGTGATCAATTCCTTCAACAGGTCCACGGCCCTGACCGAAACCATCGCCAACAATGTCCGAGAGATCAGCACCGTTCAGGAGGTCGTGCAGGCGACGACCTTCCAGCCGATCTACACCCCGGGCAAGATCACCCCCGTGGAGCTGATGCAGGCGAACCCCGTGATCGGCAAGGTCGACATCCGCACGACGGCGATTGCCGAGCGGCTCAAGGATCCGGCCTCGGCCGAAGCCCGCGACTACGCGCTCTCGTCACGGCAGCAGGCGGTGTCCGCCATCCTGCAACTGATGCAGCAGCTGACCGCCGAGGACGGCGGCGTCACGCCCGGGCTGTTCGCCGGCATACGCGTATACGGGCTGGTGCGCCCGGTCGCCGCCACGACCGGCGACCCGACGCCGGCGCCGATCCGCGATCCCTTCCTCGATTTCATCGAAAAAGACGACAGCGGCAAAATAGTCCTCGACAAGGCGCCAGGCAACTTCCGCGAGTTTGCCCAGTTCAACGCCCACCCCTTGTTGTTGACCAAGCTGCTCGAGTCGCCGCAGGTCACCGTGCTGGACGAAGCCGAGCACTTCTCCCAGACCACCGACGTGTCCGACAACAGCGTCGTGCTGCTGCGGCAGTTCGAGGCCAACGTGCTGCGCTACCGCAACCTGTTGAACCGCTGCGTGCAGGCGCTGAACGATCTGCGGCAGGCCGACGCGGATACGACGTCGCGCCTCGATGCGGCCGGCGACCGCGTTGCCGAGGCACGCCATGACGTCAGCGTGGCGCGCGCGCTGATGGCCGAGGAAGAGGACCGCATCGCCGCCGTCAACGCGCGCCGCGCGCAGGTGTTGGCGCAGGAGGTGCCGTTCCTCGCCTACATGCGGCCGCGCGAGGCCGACAATCTGATCCCCACCTTCACCCATGCGGTGGATCCGGGCCTGGTCGATGCGCCGGTCCCGGCCTGTCTCAGGGAACTCCCCGACGTCCCCGACGAGTTGACCGACATGCTGCGCGTGCTGCGCGAAGCGCCAGCCAACTGGTTCGTCAAGGCGCCACCGTTGCTGCACCGGCTCGACAAGATCGACCAGCTGGTGCGCCTCGTGCAAAGCGCGCAAATGCGCGCCGCGGCGGGCGTCGCCACGCCCCTCCTGGCGGCCCGGGCGCTCGGCACCGGGAAGCTGGTCGATGCCATCGCCGGCGTGGCCACGCGCCAGGCCGCGGCCCTGGCGCCGCGCCTGGCAGCGGTTCGGGGCCTCAACCTGGCCAGCTTCGCCAGCGCCACCTGGCAGGGCATCCGCACCCAGGCCGAGCCGGCTGTGTCGTTCGGCGATCTCGCCGAGGGCGGTCACGGCCGCCCCGACGTTGCGCGGGCCGCGGCGGCCGAGCTGGAGAATTTCCGCAGGATCGTCGCCTGTCTGCACGCCGAGTTCTCGGCCATCCCCGCGGTCATGCGCCTGGAGTGGGCCGACACGCTGTCCGAGTTCGACGCCGCGCCCAACCTGCGCAACCTCGGCAACCTGCCGCGCTGGGCGGAGATCGCCTACCTCGACCGGCGCCAGATGCAGGCCTATGTCGATTGGCTGTTCGCGCAGATCCAGGTCGCCCAGCCGCAGGCGGTGGCGCTGATCAACGACGTCGTGCGCATGTGCCTGCTGCTCGCCTCTCACGCCCCCGTGGACCGGATCATCGCCGGGCACATGGCGCGGCCGGTCACCGGCGTCGGCGTCGGCGTGCACATCCCGCTCGCGGTCGCGAACCCGAGCCGGCTGCGCGTCGGCATGCAGGCCCTGCTGTACCGCGGCGCCGACCTGATCGCGCGGGCCCAGGTGGCGGACATCGGCGCCCTGGAGGTCACCGCCGAGGTCATCCACACGGTCGCCGCCAGGGTCGATCTCGGCAACGACGTCAGCGTGCATTTCGACAACGCGGCCTCGGTCAGCCTGAGCAGCGCCTCGGCCGTGCGCACCCTGTTCGCCCGCTGAGCCCGCCATGGCCGCAGCCGACCGCCAGGTACGCCGTCTGCGCCTCCAGGCGCCGAGTGCGGACGCGGTCCGCGCGCTGCTGCCGCGACTCGAAGACGGCCTGCGCTGTGCCAGCCTGCCCGGCCAGGACAGCCGCGTGTACCTGGTGCGCCGACTCGACCTCGGCCGCGTCGGCCGTGACGTCACGCCGCAATCCCTGTCCGTGCTGATCGAGCAGCGCATGGCCGCGCAGGGCGGCGCATGGGTGGACGGCGGCACGGCTTCGGCCGACCGGGCCGATCGCGTCGCCTTCGCCAGCCGCCTCGACGCGCGCATCCGGCTCGCATGGCGCCTGCTCCGCGCCGCGCCGGTGGATGCGTGGTACTGGCCGCTGGCGGTGCCGGAGTTCGATCCCGCCCTCGCCGCCGCGGCCAGCCTGGTACGCATCGCCACGGCGGTGGCGCAGTGGCCCGAGGCGCGCGCCGCCCTGCCGGCCTGGCTGGCGGCGGTCGAGTCCGAAGCGGCGGGCGCCGTCTGGCTGGCCGGCGTCGACCCGGCACTGGGCCAGGCGTGGCTGAGCCGGGCGGGTATCGCCTTGCCGGAGGCGCCCATGCCGGAGGCGCCCGCGCCAGGCGGCGACGGTGCATCCGGGATCGGTCCGGACGCCGGGCGCGCGTCGCCCGCGCGATGGTGGCAACCCGCGCGCCAGCGGACTGGGCGCATTGCGGCACCGCCAGGGGTCCGGACAATGACGCTACCCGAGGCGACAGGCAACGCGGCGCGTGCCGTGCCGGCAAGCCACCCGGTGGACCCGCCGGGCCCGGTGCAGCGTGCTGGAACACCGCCGGCCCGGCGCCATCCGCTTCCTCCAGCGCCAGCGTCGATGCGCCGGGCGGACGCGGCAACGCGGACACTGGCGCCGGATGCCGCTCACGATGAAGAGCATGCAGCGAGCCCGGTGCCCAGGGCCGAGCGCCGGCCCGTCGCCGCCGCCACGGCAAGCGCCGATCCACCGCCCACCGCGGCGGCCGCCCTTGTCCTGGCCGAACCGACCCTCCGCCCGACCGATGCCGGCGGCCTGCTGTTCCTGCTGCCCGTGCTCGCCCGGCTCGGACTCCCCCAGCGCCTGGCCGGAGACGAGGATGCCGCCGGCACCCTCGCGCGCGCCGTGCTGGGCCTGGCGCTGCGGCGTCTGGCGGTAGCCGGGGGCGACCCGGCGTGGGCGCTGGCCGAGACGCCGGGCCGAGCCCCGGACGTCGCGGCCCAGGCCGCGCTTTGGCTCGCCGCCGCCCGCCGCTGGCTGCGCCGCGCGGGGCGCATCGCCCTCGCCAGCGCAGTCCTGCGCCCGGCACGCCTGAGCGCCACGCCGACCCACGTCGATGTGCATTTCCGCCTGCAGGACACCGACCTGCGCGTGCGCCGCCTGGGCCTCGACATCGACCCCGGCTGGCTGCCCTGGTTCGGGCGGGTCGTGAGCTTCCACTATCTGGACGCGCAGCCATGAACGCGCCGCTGGACCGGAAACCGATGCTCGCGCCGCCGCTGTATCGCCTGGTGCTGGCCGTCCTCGCGGGCTTTGGAGATGCGGAGGCAACCACCACCGAAGGCCAATGGCTGACGGGCCTGCGCGAAGAAGTGGGCGACGCGTCGCTGGCCTCCTGGTACGCGGAACCGGCGACCGAGGATAGGCCGCTGCACGCGCTGGCCGACGAACTCGGCCTGGCCGACGTGGAAGTGCTGGCCGTCGCCCTCGCCAGTGCCGTCGAATTCGACCCGATGGTGGGCCGCGTGCTCGCCTGGCTGCAGGCACCCATCGGCGGCGCGCGCCCAACCCTGGGCCTGTTGCAGACCATTGCTGCCGAACTGGGCATGGGCACCGCATTGCCAGCCATGATGGACGGTCAGGCCCGGGTGTGCGGTCTGATCCAGTTCGAGAACGAGGCGAGACCGCTGCCTGAACAGGCCTTCCTGGTCCCCGTGCCGCTGGTGCTGGCCTTGCGCTGTGAGCGCGGCAACTGGCCCGGCGTGCGCCTGCTGCCGGCGCAACCAGAGCTTTTCCCCGACTCGCTCAAGAAGGCCGCTGGCAAACAGGCCGCTGCACTACGCGCCGGTGCCGGCTGCCTCGCAGTGCGCAGCGGTCATCCACGCGAGGCGCGCGCAGCAGCGGCGCTGGTCGCGGATGAACTCGGTCTTGAGGCGGCCTGTTTCGAGCAGGAGCCGCCGCGCGGCCTCGGCCCCTGGCTGCGCTTGCGTGGCGCCGTACCGGTGCTGGGCGCGGAACTTTTCCCGGGTGAGGTGCGCCGTCTGCCCGATCTCCCTGGCTACAGGGGCCCGATGCTCGTCGCCGCGGGCGTCGAGGGCAGCTTCGAACGCGAAGGCGATCCGGTCGGGAATTGGCGAGTGCCCTTACCCCTGCCCGCTGAGCGCGTTGTCTTATGGCAAGCACATCTCGCGCCGGCGATGGCCGAACGGGTTGGCCTGCAACATCGCCACAGCGCGGTGCATATCGAATATCTGAGCCGTGCGGCGCGGCACGCAGCGCAGCTCGATGGCGCGGCCGAACTCAGCGACTTGCATGTGGAGCATGCCGCCCGTCATGGCGCGGCGGGCGAGCTGGGCACGCTGGCGCACCTCATGCCCGAGACGGTGCCCGACGAGGCCTTGGTCGTACCGCCCGAACTGGGTGCGGCATTGCAAGCCCTGAGGCAACGCTGCCATACGCGCGAGGGGCTCGCCGACCATCTCGGTCCGTCGGTGCGGACGCGTTATCGACCCGGAGTCCGTGCGTTGCTAGTCGGTCCCTCGGGCACCGGCAAGACGCTCGCGGCCGGCTGGCTGGCCTGTGCGCTCGGCCTGCCGCTGTACCGCGTCGATCTGGCGTCGGTGGCGAGCAAGTACATCGGCGAGACAGAAAAGAATCTGGCCCAGCTCTTCGCGCGCGCCGAACACACCGAGGTGGTACTACAGTTCGACGAGGCCGATTCGCTGTTCGGCAAGCGCACCGAGGTCAAGGAGTCGAACGACCGCTTCGCCAACCAGCAGACCAATTACCTGTTGCAGCGCATCGAATCCTTCGACGGCATTGCCATCCTCACCAGCAATAGCCGCGGCCGCTTCGATAGCGCCTTCACGCGGCGTCTCGATAGCATCATCGAGTTCCCCTCGCCGGGACCGGATGAGCGCCGCGCGCTCTGGCAAGCCCATCTCGGTACAGAACACGCGCTCGACGTCGCGCAGATCAACCGCATCGCCGCGACCTGCGACTTGGCCGGGGGACACATCCGCAACATCGTGCTCAGCGCGGCAGCGCAGGCGCGGCATCAATGCCGCGCCATCCGCTTTCGCGACGTGCTCGAAGGCATCAACGCCGAATGTCGCAAGCTGGGCAAGCAGGTTCCAGCCGGCCTGAGCAAGGAAGAGGGGCAATGAGCTACACCACTGCCTCGCGCAGCGAAGGGTGTCACGCCTGCAAAGCTCTCTCACGACCAACGCCGACAGAGGAAATCACCCCCACCGCAGGGACAGAGGCCCGTGTGCCTCGCTTTCTCAGGGGACTGGGCATTCAAACCAAACTCGTCGTGGGCGCGCCGGACGATCCGCTTGAACATGAGGCAGATCGCATCGCGGAGGCGGTCACCGCAACGCCTCCTGATAGATCTGACACTCTGGTCCAACGCAAATCCGCGGCAGCCTCGGCGCCGTCAGCACCTGATGCGCTGTCAGGCGGCGCCGCCGGCGTGCCATTGGCTGGCCATGTACGCGAGCGTATCGAACCGGTACTGGGGGCTGATCTCGGCGGCGTGCAAGTCCACGCCGGCCCGTCGGCGCAGGTCGCCGCCAAGGCCCTCAACGCGCGCGCCTTCACGCATCAAAACCACATCTGGTTGGGCGCATCGCAAAGCCCGGACGATGTCGGGTTGATGGCACATGAGTCGGCCCACGTCCTGCAACAGCGTGCAGCGCCTGACTCCGCAGGACTCGTGCAACGTCGCTTGGCCGACAACGAGCATCCCGAAGATGGCGAGGCGGTGCAACAGAACATGGGGCAGCAGGTCGCCAAGGCCACGGGCGGCGATGATCAAGGTGAAGGGGCGGATGACGCGAATGGTTCGGAAGATCGGGGCGGCAACGGTGAGGACTCTTCTGAGACACGACATGCTGCACGCTCTGTCGATCCCGAGGAACGCGCTGCCAAGAAGGCGGCGCTGGAGCCTTATTCGAAACCGCCGGTAGATCGGCCTGCTGCTGCTCAGCCTCAGGTGGCGCAGGCCGCAGAGCAGGTACAGACGGTAGTCGAGCAACCCGCAGAACCGTTGGCCAAAGGTCAGGAAAAATCACCCGCAGGCGGCGCGGGCGGAAAAGCCGCACCGGGCGGGGATGTCTCGGCATTGGGCGCGGCGGAGTTCGCTCTAGCCGCTGCACAATCGGTCCCCGAAATTCCACAGGCAGTTCAGCCCGTGGCGCCGATCGAACCAATCAATTCCGAAGGCGAAGCATTGCCGCCCGATGCCACAGCAGAGGAGGGCGCCGCGCAGCTCGGTGGTGAGTTGCAACGTATGCGCGACGAAGCCCAGGCGGCACGTCAGAGAGCGAGTGGCCTGCGCGCAAATGCAGCGCGCATGCGCGGCAATATCCGCATCGCCAAAGGCGCTTCGGATGCGGCCGCACAAGGCATCTCCAGGGCGCGTGAGCACGTCGCCACGCGCCGGGAAGTCTCCTCCCAGGCACGTGATGCTTTGGCGGTTTCCGAAGAAAAGGCGGCGACGGTCGCCGCAGGAGCCCCCGAATACGCGCAACGCGCAGCGAAAACGCATGAAGACTCCGGGCCGATGGCCGGCGAGGCGCAGGAAAAGGCCGGCGCGGCCAGTTCCAACACGCCGGACGACGAGGAAGCCGCAGGCAAGATGCAAGCGGCCTCGGGGCAAATGACACAGGTGAGCGCCGACGCAACGAGTGTGGACGGCGCCGTGACGGGCACGCAGGCAAAGGGCGAAACTTTGGTACAGGATGCTGCCAAGGCCCAGGAGAAGAACACCGCCACGGCCGGGAAGCTCGACACGACCGATGCCGCCATCCAGCGAACGGACGATCGTCTGGGAGAACTGGACCAACAGAACGCGACGGCGCGCGCCCAGGTCGCGGGGCTCGAGCACGGCCCCGCACGGCTGGATGCGGGCGCCGCCAGTACTGAAGAACAAGCGCTCGCCGTCTTGGCGGCATCGGACGACCTCGAAACCCAGATCCAGGCGGCGCAGGCACAGTTCGCCGCCGACGTGCTCGCCATCCCGGGCAGCAAGGCCGTCGCCGCAGCAGCCCAGGATAGCGGCTCGGCTCCGCAGGGCGTGATCCAGCGCGATGCCAACACGGCCTACGGCGACCGCGAACACGTGGACATCCTGAGCGCCTTCCGCAGCCCGCCGAGCCTCGCCGAACGCCGGGAGCAGGAGGAGCGCGTCCAACTTGCCGCAAACCGCCGCCGAGATCGCCTGCGCGAAATCAACGAACGCGCCAATGGCCATTTCGAGAATCTCGGCGCGCTGGACAAGATGGGGCTTGCCCTCGACCTCGTCGGCGAGAACCTGATGGGCGACCTGGGTGCGGCCAAGTGGACGAACATCCTCGGCCAGATGGCGCTCGCCTTCGTCGATCCCAGGGCGTCCCTGGAAGGAGTAGTCAGCGGCCTCAACATGACGCTGTCTGGTGCCGCCAATCTTTTAAGCCTGCAGCAGTGGGAACAGGACCCGCTGGGCAATCTGCTCAAGTCGGCGGCGGATATCGCCACCGGCCTGACCATCATCCTCGGCTCCATCGCCGGTCTGTGCACCGCCATCCTGGTCATACTCGGCGCCCTCGCCATCATCACGTTCGGCGCCATGGGCCCGGCCTTCGCGGCAGCCTCGGCCTTCCTCGGCCCGATCATCACCACCGTAGGAGGCTGGGCCATCAGCAGCGCTGCCATCGCGGCGGAGTTGCAGTTCTACGTCCTCATCAAGAACCTTGTCGACGCCGCAACCGCGACGACGGCAGAAGGTCTGGAACACGAGTCGGACCAGATGACCGAAGACGCCACGCAGGCGGCCGGTATGGCCGCGCAGGTGGTCACTGCGGGCGTCATGGAAGCGGGCGGCGCGGCCTTTGCCGAGACCGCCACGGGCCAGCGGCTCGGTGCCTTGGCCACGTCGGTCGGCGAACGCTTCGACATGATTCCGCCGCCGCGTGGCGCACCCGTGCTCGAGCCTGGCGTCACCCCTCCACCCGAAGCGGCACCGGTCGCAGCGGCCGAAACCGTGGCTGCTCCGGCACCGGCCGCCGAGACACCGCCGGCGCCTACATCGGCCGCCGCGCCGCAGCCGATCGAAGCCCCGGCAACACCGCATCCGGCGGAGCCCGGCGCCCCAGCAGCCAGAGCAGCTGAACCGGCCGCTGCACCGGCCGAACCCACGCCAGCCACGCCCCTTCCGGAAGCACCGGCCGCACCGCAAGCTGCTGAAGCCCCTGCCGCCGTGCATCCGTCCGAACCTGCCGCACCCAGTAGCCCAGGCGCCGAGAAGCCGAGCGCCGCGCAAGTCGAACCGGGCGTCGAACCGGCCAGGCCCACGACCCCGGAGGAGGCCGCGGTCCTGGATAGCACCGCGGGCAAGAGCAGCGAGACGCTCACGCCCGAGGAGGTGGTGGCGGAGCGCACAGTGGCGGATCGCCTCGAACCCGAGCCGATCGACGAACCGCCATTCACGACGCAACGCGAACTGCCCAATGGCCACGAGATCAAGGAAACGCCCGACGGCGAGATCTGCGAACGGTGCAGCGCGCACTGCGCGACCTTCGATCGCAACGGCAATCCGGTGATGAAAGGCGGGGCGAGCGCAGGTCCCGAGGGCGTGGTCGAACATCGGCCGTCCACGCCCGAGGTCAACGAGGGTCGTGGCAGCGGCGGCACACCGGAGGCGAGCGCAACCCCGGAGTCCACCGCGCCACCCGAATCCGCCGCGCCCAGGGAACGTGTTCCTGCCGATGACATTCCGGAGGGCATGCCTGAACGACCGGACTACGAAGGACGGGAGGCCACGCCTGAAATGGATCAGGCTGAAGCGGGTGCGCTCGCGGATGAATTACGCGAACTAACCCCGACGGGCCGAAGACGGCCAGGTACGGCTGAGAAAGCCGAAGCGCGCGGCCCACATCCCGACGACATGCGCGGCAACGAGGCGGAGATAGGCTCGACGGTTCCGGATGAACCACCGGAAGGCGGGCCATTCGTGAACGAGTCACCAGTGGGCATGTATGACCGTCCATCCGATTGGCCAACAGGCATGCGTGAAGAGGTCTGGGAACGTGCTAGGGGCCCTGACGGACATGTCCGTGATCCAGTGACCAACGAAATCATGGATCCCAACGAGCCATGGGTTATGGGGCACGAGCCCGGATATGAATTTTGGAAGCACCGGCGCAGCGCGGCGGAACGTGGCATCACTCGTGAGCAGTTCATCCAAGAGTACTATGAGTCTCCGTTCCGGCCGGAGACACCGGAAACGAGCGCGAGCCATGCGGGCGAAGATAAAACCGATCTGTACCTCGGGCCATAAAAATGCGTAGACCGGTATCCGAGAAGAACAGGCGTATTGGGAAATATATCGCCCAGGTGTTCGGTGGGAGGTTCAAAGTCAAGGAGTACCTCGATGACACGGAATCGATCACGGTCGATATTCTCTCGTGCGCTGACCGGCCCAGCCGCGGAGTTACCTCCTACTCGACCATCGGATTGTCAGATTCTGCGATTCCCTGGGGAGACGAGGAATTTCCCACGCGCATCGAACTCGCCGGCGCCTGCACTAGCGATGCAAACGCATTCCCGAACATCCTTGCGAGCGCCGCGTTTCTGATGCTAAGAAACAGAGGAGTGTTCCATCCGGGCGCCGTGATCGAGAACTACGTTCGTCTTTATCTCCCGGATACGTTCGTGCCACATCTCTACTTCACCACCCCATTTCTATGGCCGGGCATTGCAATTTTCAAAGCAGACGAAATACCAGTTACCTGGTTGCAAGCTATGCCCATCTCCGACGCAGAACGAAAGTACCTGCACATGCATGGTGATCTTGCGCTTGAAAAACTGTTTAGAGAGCGACATGTCGATAGTTGTAATCTGGATCGACAGTCAGTTATTTGAGAAACGCTGAACTATTGCTTGCTTGTTCGAGAATCGAGGCTCCGAGATAGCCAAACATGCGCCCCACCTTTAAACCTGCAGCAGCAAAGCGCCTGCGCGTCGACCTCAGACGCATGCGCCACGGCACGGGCTACCTGATCGCGCTGGGAGTGGTCGGGGCTGTGCTGTACCTCGCCTGGCACGTCTCGCGCGGGCAGCAGGCTCCGGACTGGTGGACTACCTATGCTGTTCCGGCCATTTACTGGAGCAGTCCGTTTCTGATCGCCATCGCGATTGCCGTCAGAGTGCGTGAGATGCGCCGGCGCCACCGTGAGCCCAAGCCATGACCGACCGCCACGAAACCGCGCTGCGTGTAAAGACAGCACGGGTCAGCACGGCGAGTAGGCCGAACGAGGAGGACACATCATGAAGTTCAGCTCGTCCCGAAGCCACACGACGGCCAAAGGCGGTGCCACAGGCACCCAGAACGGCCCCCGCTCCGCGGGCATGCCACGTTTTCTCAGCGCCGTGTCGGGCCTCACCGCACACTCCAAGGCGCGCCCGGCGCTCAAGGACCACCTCGAAGTGGCCGCGCCGGGTGACCACCACGAGCGCGAGGCGGACCAGGTCGCGACCCGGTTTGCCGATACCGATCCGAGCGCCGCCGAGGACTCGAGCGCGGAGCTCGCAAGCCCACTCAGCCGTGCGCCTTCGCGCGTCGCAACCGCCAGCGCCTCCTCCGGCCGCCCCTTGGACACGGCCACACGCAGCAACATGGAGTCGCGTTTCGGCACCGACCTCTCTCATGTGCGCGTGCACACCGGCGCGCAGGCGGCGAGCCTGAACCGCGACCTCGGCGCGCGCGCCTTCACCCAGGGCAGCGACATCTTCTATGGCGCCGGCCACGCACCGGGCAACGATGCGCTTACGGCGCACGAGCTGACCCACGTCGTTCAGCAAACGGGTGGATCGAAGTATTCCAGTTTCGGTCCGATCTCCGCCCGCTTCGGTCCGGCGCCGATCCAGTGCAGCTTCATCGGCAGCTACCCGGTCGCTGGCAACGGTGGCTTCGAGATTGATATGGAGACGCGCGAGGGAGCGCTGGTCGCGCCGCCCGCAGCGCCCGGCGCAAGTGGCATGGATGGCTACATCCGCTTCGTGCCCCAGTCCGGCGCGCCGAATTCGAACGACATCAACATGATCCAGATCGCCAAGGTGACCGATGCAGGCGGCGCCGACGTGCCGATCGCCACCCTGCCCGCCGCGCAGGCGCCGCGAGGCGCGCTGGGAACGCCGGGCGTACGCACCGAGGAAAACCCGGTGACCGGCGTGGAAGGCGGTTTCTTCTCCGACGTTTGGCACCAGAACGGTGCAGGCGGCGCCCCCGTGGCGGCGGGCACGCCCCTGTCGCCGCACTTCCCGGTCCAGCCGGCGGGCCCGGGGGTCGTCGGCCCGATCGGCAACGTGCAACAGCCGGCGATCTACGGGGGCGGAACCGGCGGGGTGGTGGGACAGACGCGCGGCTTCAAGCGCTCCGACAACCCCGCCGACATCCGTTCCGCCGCCTTGTACGATACGCCCGGCGTGGCCTCCTCGGCGGTCAACTGGGACTTCAGCTTCGAGAGCGTCGCGCGCGGCGAAGATACGCTCTTCACCTACGGTGCCGTGACCTGGGGCTTCGGCGTCCACGCCGGGCACGTGGTCAACGAACGCATCAGCGTGCAGGCCGGGCAGTCGGCCACCTTCGACGAGGCGATGGAGCGCCACCGCGATTTCTACGTGCATGAGCCGGTGACGTTCTATTTCGATTTCGATCGCGCCGATCTGAGCGCCGCCGAGATCGCCAAGATCGACAGCTTCCTGCCGTACCTGACGCGCAACACGGATGTGATGCTCGCGCTGGAGGGCTACGCCGATATCGTCGGCGGCGCCAGCGACTACAACCGCGATCTGTCGCTGCGCCGGGTCGACGCGGTCGAGGCCGCGCTGCTGGCGAAAGGCATCCCCGCCGCCCGGATCGACAGCATCTCGATCGGCCACGGCGCCTCCACCGCCGCGACCCCCGATGTCGGCACCGGCGACCAGGGCGGCAACGCCGCCGTCGGCGCCGACCAGTCGCGCGAGGCCAACCGCTGGACCAACCGTCGCGTGGTGCTCACCTTCTCGCATCCCGCGGCGGCACCGGGACCATGACCCCGGACGCGCTGGTCGCGCAGCTCGCCGCGGAGGACTTCAATCTCCGCGCCCAGGCCCTTGCCGGCCTGGTCAGACTGGGGCGTGCGGCGAGCCCCGCGCTGCGACCGCTTCTGGACGGCCCGGACGCCCGCCTGCGCGCCCTCGCCGCGCAGGCCCTGGCGGAAATCGGCAACCCGGCCGATGCGGAAATTTTCGCCCGCGCCTTGCACGACCCCACACCGGAGATCCGGGCGCGCGCCGCGCAGGGGCTGGCAACGATCGGCGACCCGCGTGCGCTCGGGGCCCTCGTCCAGACCCTGAACGACCTGCCCGACATCCTTCACCACCCCGCGACGCTTTCCACCCACCTGCTCACGCGCTACGGCGCGGCGGCTCTGCCTCAGGTGATGCCCTCGCTCAAGGCGGACGATCTGGCGACGCGGCAACGCGCCTGGCTGGTGGTGCAGAGCATCGTCGCCCGCATGCCTGACGCGGCCGAAACGTCGTCCCTGCGGCAAGCGCTCGGCAGCTACCAGCCCGACGCACCGCAAGCGACGCGCGACGCGGCGGCTGCCCGTGCGCAGGCCTGGCTGGCGAATCGCTGACGGCTGGATAACGCGAACACCGGGCCGCCGGCCAGGGCAGCGCCTTGCAGAAACGCGGGCCATTCCGTTCGTAGGCAAGGACTGAAAATCGTGAGTGCGCCCGCCGACAGCCGCATATCGTCGCGCCCTCGGGTTTTCCGCATGCCTTGGCCCGTCTCGGGCGTGGCCTGGAAAATCGGACCTGGTGGCGTTCATGCGGCAACTGTGACCGCGGCGCCGGCGTCGGTCAGACGTGCGGCGTGACGGGGGGCAGCACCGACGCGGGCGCCGCCTCGACGGTGACGATCTCGAATTGCATCGTGGCGAGGTCCGCCATGATGTACGTGGGCGGCGCCCCGACGCCGCCGACCGTGCCGGGATTGATGAGCCAGGTGTGGCCGCCCTTGACGGTCGCCACCCGCGAGATGCTCGACTTGTGATCGTGGCCGCAGCACACGAGGTCGTAGTCGCCGGTGCAGGCGAGCGCCTGTGCGTAGTGCGGATAATGCACGAGGAAGAGGTCGCGGTCGGCGAGCGTGAAGGCGGCATCCTGGCCGTGGTAGCGGATCACGCTGTTGGGCTCGGCCGCGAGCCGCGTCATGTTGTAGAGATCGCCGGTGTTGTTGCCATGGATGACGTGCACCGGCAGTTCGTATTTCTGCAGCACGCGCAGCGTGGTCGGCGCGACCACGTCGCCGCAATGCAATACCGCTTCCGCCCCGTGCGCCTTGGCGTGCTCGACCGCGGCGCCGAGGAGGCGCCGGTTGTCGTGCGAGTCGGAGAGGATGCAGACCTTCATCAGAACGCCGGCTTGTCCTTCGCGTTGCGGTAGCGCTCGACGCCGGCGAGGATCTCGGCGCGCGCGTCGTCCACCCCGACCCAGCCTTCGACCTTGACCCATTTGCCGTTTTCGAGATCCTTGTAATGCTCGAAGAAATGGGAAATCTGCTTCAGCAGCAGCGGCTGCAGGTCTTCCGGCTTGTTGACGCCCTTGTACAGGCCGCACAGCTTCTCGACGGGAACCGCGAGCAGCTTCGCGTCCACGCCGGCCTCGTCGGTCATCTTCAGCATGCCGATGGGGCGGCAGCGCACGACGACGCCGGTGATCAGCGGAATCGGGGTGACGACCAGCACGTCGACCGGATCGCCGTCGTCGGACAGCGTGTGCGGGATATAGCCGTAGTTGCAGGGATAGTGCATCGCGGTCGACATGAAGCGGTCGACGAACATCGCGCCGGATTCCTTGTCGACTTCATATTTGATGGGCTCGCCGTGGGCGGGGATTTCGACGATGACGTTGAAATCGTCGGGGAGGTTGCGGCCGGAGCTGACGCGATCGAGGCTCATGGTGTTCAGCGCTGAAAACGGGAAAGCCGACCATTATACCTGTCACCCACCGCGCTTCGCCCGCCCGATATAATCCGCTATTTGCGCATGGCGTTCTTTCCCCCCTCTTCCCCGCCTTCCGGCCATCGCCAGTCGGGCCTCGCCGGCGCGGCCGATGCGCTGTACCTAGCAGAGCTGGCGCGCCGCGCCGCGCCGCTCGCGGTGGTGTGCGCCAGCGCGTGGGACGCCAACCGCCTCGCCGAGGAGTTGCGCTGGTTCGACCCTGAATTAAGGGTCTGCGCCTTCCCCGACTGGGAAACGCTGCCTTACGACGCCTTCTCGCCGCATCCCGACCTGGTTTCCGAGCGGCTCGCGACGCTGTACCAGATTTCGCGCGGCGAATTCGACATCACCGTGGTGGCGCTGTCGACCGCCTTGTACCGGCTGGCGCCGCCCGCCTTTCTCGCTGCCCACACCTTCTTCCTCAAGCAGAAGGACATCCTCGACGAAGCCGCCTTCCGCGCGCAGATGGCGCTCGGCGGCTACACGCACGTCAACCAGGTCTTCGCGCCAGGCGAGTTCTCGTTCCGTGGCGGCCTGATCGACCTGTTCCCCATGGGCAGCGCCCTGCCCTACCGCATCGACCTGTTCGACAACGAGATCGAGACGCTGCGCGCGTTCGACGTCGACACCCAGCGCAGCATCTACCCGGTGAACGAGGTACGCCTGCTGCCCGCGCGCGAGTTTCCGCTCGACGAGGCCGGCATCACCCGCTTCCGCCAGAACTTCCGTGAGCGCTTCGAGGGCGACCCCTCCAAGTCCAAGCTCTACAAGGATGTCAGCAACGGGCTTGCGCCGGCCGGCATCGAGTACTACCTGCCCTTGTTCTTCGACGAGACGGCAACGCTGTTCGACTACCTGCCCAAGAACACGCGCTTCGTCAGCCACGGGGCGCTCGACCCCGCCGGCCAGGCATTCTGGGCCGACGCGCAGGGCCGCCATCGTCTGCTGGCGGGCGACAAGGACCGTCCGCTGCTGCCGCCCGCCAAACTGTTCCTGCCGACCGACGCGTTCTTCACTCGCGCCAAGGCCTATGCGCGGCTCGACGTGGAGCAGGCCGGCGACGGCCTGGCGCGTCCGGTTCCGCCCGTTTCGGTCGATCGCCGGGAAGCGCACCCGGTCGCCAAGCTGCAGGCGTTCATCGACGGATTCGCAGGCACGATCCTGATCGTCGCGCCTTCGGCGGGGCGGCGCGAGACGCTCCACGAGTACCTCGCCGAGCACGGTCTCGCCGCGCAATTGTGCGACGGCTGGGACGGCTGTCAGGGGCACGCGGGGCGGATCCTGCTGACCCACGGCCCGCTCGCCGAAGGTTTCGTCGCGGCGGACGACACGCTCGCCGTCATCACCGAAACCGAGCTCTACGCCATCCCGCCGAAGACCCGGCGCGCGCGCGAGGTCCGCGCGACGCAGATCGACAGCCTGCTGCGCGACCTCTCCGAACTCAAGCCAGGCGACCCGGTCGTGCATGCGCAATACGGCGTCGGGCAATACCTCGGCCTCGTCAGCATGGACCTCGGCGACGGCGAAACCGAATTTCTGCAGCTCGAATACGCCAAGGGCGACAAGCTCTACGTCCCGGTCGCCAACCTTCACCTGATCTCGCGCTACACGGGCGCCGGCGAGGGCGAGGTCGCCTTGCACAAGCTCGGCACCGACCAGTGGGAAAAGGCGCGCCGCCGGGCCATGCAGGCGGCGCGCGACACCGCTGCCGAACTGCTGAACCTGTATGCGCTACGCGCCGCGCGCGAGGGCCACGCATTCAAGTTCTCGCCGCACGACTACGAGGCCTTTGCCGAAGGCTTCGGCTACGAGGAAACCCCCGACCAGGCAGCAGCCATCGCCGCGGTGATGGCCGACATGCAGGCGGGCAAGCCGATGGACCGCCTGGTCTGCGGCGACGTCGGCTTCGGCAAGACCGAGGTCGCGCTGCGCGCCGCCTTCATGGCGGTGATGGGCGGCTACCAGGTGGCGGTGCTGGTGCCGACGACGCTCCTGGCCGAGCAGCATTTCAACAATTTCTCCGACCGGTTTTCCGCCTGGCCGGTAAAGCTCGCGGAACTGTCCCGGTTCAGGACCGCCAAGGAACAGGCGGAAGCCTTGCAGGCCTTGAAGGACGGCAAGATCGACATCGTCATCGGCACCCACCGGCTGATCCAGAAGGACGTCAAGTTCGCCCGCCTGGGCCTGGTCATCATGGACGAGGAGCACCGCTTCGGCGTGCGCCAGAAAGAACAGCTGAAGGCGCTGCGCGCCGAGGTCGACGTGCTGACGCTGACCGCCACCCCGATCCCGCGCACGCTGGCGATGTCGCTCGAAGGCATCCGTGATTTCTCGGTCATCGCGACCGCGCCGCAGAAGCGGCTGGCGATCAAGACCTTCGTGCATTCGTATTCCGCCGGCCTGATCCGCGAGGCGGTGCTGCGCGAACTGAAGCGCGGCGGCCAGGTCTACTTCCTGCACAACGAAGTCAGCACCATCGAGACCATGCGCGAGCGGCTGGAGAAGCTCCTGCCGGAGGCGCGCATCCGCGTCGGCCACGGGCAGATGAGCGAACGCGAACTGGAGCAGGTGATCCGCGACTTCTACCAGCAGCGCTACGACATCCTCCTGTGCACGACGATCATCGAGACCGGCATCGACGTGCCGACCGCCAACACGATCCTCATCAATCGCGCCGACAAGTTCGGCCTCGCCCAGTTGCACCAACTCAGGGGCCGCGTCGGCCGCTCCCACCACCAGGCCTTCGCCTACCTGCTGGTGGACGAGGAACGCAGCCTGACGGCGCAGGCGAAGAAACGCCTGGAAGCGATCCAGTTGATGGAAGAACTCGGATCGGGCTTCCATCTCGCCATGCAGGACCTGGAAATCCGCGGCGCCGGCGAGGTGCTTGGCGAAAAGCAGAGCGGCGAGATCCTCGAAGTCGGCTTCTCGCTCTACAACGACATGCTGGCCGACGCGGTGGCGAGCCTGAAAGCCGGCAAGGAGCCGGACATGAGCCAGCCGCTCGGTGTCGTGTCGGAGATCAACCTGCATCTGCCCGCGCTGCTGCCGGTGGACTACTGCCCCGACGTCCACGAGCGGCTGGTGCTGTACAAGCGGCTGGCGAGTTGCCAGACCCCGGACGACCTGGCTCCGATGCAGGAGGAACTGGTCGACCGCTTCGGCGAGCTGCCCGACACGGCCCGCGCCCTGCTCGCGGTGCATCGGCTGCGCATGGCGACCCGGCCCTACGGCATCGTCAAGCTCGATGTGTCCGGCGACGGGATGAGCGTGCAATTCGTCCCCAACCCGCCGATCGATCCGGGTAAAATCATCGAATTGATCCAGGGAAAGGCAGGATACCGGCTTGCCGGCCCCGACCGGCTGAAGCTGGCCGCCAGCCTGCCCGACCTCGGCCGGCGCATGGGCGCGGTCACGGCTTTGCTCGCCGCGCTTGGCGATCCTCTATCTCCCGCAAAATAAAGACTTATGAACCTGATCCAGCCCTTTGCCGCCCTTCGCCCTGCCCCCGGCCGCGCCAACGACGTCGTCGCGCCGCCTTACGACGTGCTCTCGACGAGCGAAGCCCGCGAGCGCGCGTTCGGCCGCCCCTGGAGTTTCCTGCATATCTCGAAGCCGGAAATCGATCTGCCCGCCGACACCGATCCCTACGCGCCCGAAGTCTATGCAAAAGGCGCGGAAAACCTGCAGGCGATGGTCCAGGCCGGCGTGCTGGCGCGCGACCCGGCCCCGTGCTACTACGCCTACCGCATCGTGATGGGGAGCCACAGCCAGACCGGCATCGTCGCGGCCGCCTCGGTGGCGGATTACGACACCAACCGCATTCGCAAGCACGAGTTCACGCGCCCCGACAAGGAAGACGACCGCGTGCGCCAGATCGACGCGCTCGACGCGCAAACCGGCCCCGTGCTGCTGGCCTACCCCGACGCGCCCGAGGTCGATGCCATCCTGGCCGCGGCGTCCGCCGGCGCCCCCGATTCCGACGCCGAGCTCGACGGCGTGCGCCATACCCTCTGGGTCATCCGCGACGCCGCGATCCAGGCGCGCATCACCGCCGCGTTCAACGCGATGCCCGCGCTCTATATCGCCGACGGCCACCACCGTTCGGCGTCGGCCTCGCGCATCGCCGCCGCGCGCCGTGCCGCCAACCCGGGGCATACCGGCAACGAGCCCTACAATTTCTTTCTCTCGGTGATCTTCCCCGCGCACGAAATGCGCATCATGGATTACAACCGCGTCATCACCGATCTCAACGGGTTGAGCGCGGACGCCTTCCTCGATCGGGTGTCCACGGCCTTCGGTGTCGAGCCTGCCGCCGCCGCGGTCAAGCCCGAACGCCCCGGCAGCTTCGGGCTCTATCTGGCCGGCCGCTGGTATCGTCTCGACATTCGTGCGGACCTGATCCCGGCCGACCCGGTGGGCCGCCTGGACGTCAGCCTGCTGCAGAACAACCTGATCGCCCCCCTGCTCGGCATCACCGACCCGCGCCGCGACAAGCGCATCGACTTCGTCGGCGGCATTCGCGGCCTCGCCGAGCTCGAACGGCGCGTCGACAGCGGAGAGATGGCGCTGGCCTTCGCCCTTCACCCCACCCGCATGGAAGACCTCATGGCCGTGGCCGACGCCAATGAAGTCATGCCGCCCAAATCGACCTGGTTCGAGCCCAAGCTGGCGGACGGGCTGGCATCGCACGTACTCGACTGATCCCCGATTAAGGTTTTCCTGAAATCTGCCGTATCCACATGTGAGCTGTACTCCCCGAAATCAGGTCCACAGGAACCAAGCCCGTGAAAATCGACAAGCGCATCCCCCCTCCCGCCGCCAGCAAAGCGTCGTCCACCAAGGGCAAGAGCGCGGGCAAAGCCTCCGCACCGGCGTCGGCAAGTGATTCGCTGACGCTGACCGAATCCAGCAACCGCATCCGTTCGCTCGAATCGCAACTCGCCTCGGTCGAGGTCACCGATGCGGGCAAGGTGGAATCGGTCAAGGCCGCGCTGGCCAACGGCACTTTTGCCGTCGACGCCGAAGTGGTGGCCGACCGCCTGATCGATCAGACCAAGGAAACGCTGCGCAGGCGCCCGCGCAAAAAATAATGTCCGTCCACACCGAGCCCGCGGCCGCAAGCCGCGGGCTTTTGTTTTTGGCCTGACATAAAATTGGAACAACCAGCTTTTTCTCGGGGACCAGCATGAGCGAAATCGTTTTATCCGTAACCGGCATGACCTGCGGCGGCTGCGTCAACAGCGTGACCCGCGTACTGACCGCCCTGCCCGGCGTGCAAAGCGCAGAGGTCACGCTGACGCCGGGCCAGGCGCGGGTGACCTACGACCCTGCGCAGGTCGATCGCGCCGCCATGGCGCGGGCCATCGTCGAGGCCGGGTTCGGCGTCGGCGACTGACCGCGCGCCGTCATCCGTTTTCGCTGCACAGCGTTTCCAGCGGCTCGGGAGGGTGAATGCCGTTCCCTTGCACGTAGTCCACACCGATCTGGCGCAATAGCGCCAGGATCTGGTCCGATTCGACGTACTCGGCGACGGTCTTCAGCCCCATCTGGCGGCCGATGCGGTGGACCGCCTCGACCATCGACCGGTCGATGACGTTGCTCGCGATGTCGCGCACGAACGCGCCGTCGATCTTCAGGTAATCCACTCGCAGGTTCTTGAGATAGCTGAAGGACGACAGGCCGCTGCCGAAGTCGTCCAGCGCGAAGCTGCATCCGAACGCGCGCATGGCGTCGATGAACTCGTTGACGATGGCGAGATTGCCGATCGCGGCGGTTTCGGTGATCTCGAAGCACAGGTGCGGCCCCAGCTCGGGGCTTTCGTCCAGGTGCGCCAGGAGCATGCGGCGGAATTCCGGATCCTTCAGCGAGGCGCCCGAAAGATTGACCGCGAACAGGCAATGCCGCGAGCGCTTTCCCTGCACGTAGCGCTGGCTCAGCGCGAGCGTCTCCTCGACCACCCAGCGGTCGAGCGCGGGCATGATGGAATAGCGCTCGGCCGCCGGAATGAAGGCCATCGGCAGGATTTCGCTGCCGTCGACGTCGATCATGCGCAGCAGAAGTTCGACGTGGCGGGTCGTCTCCGCGGCGCCGTCGGTGCGGCGGATCTCCTGCCACGACAGCCGCAGGCGATGCTCCTCCAGCGCCCGGTGGATGCGCGTGACCCACTGCATCTCGCCGCGATGGCGCACCAGGTCGGAATCCCGGCTCTCGTAGACGTGGATCTGGTTCCGGCCGCGGTCCTTCGCGACGTAGCACGCCGCGTCCGCCGCCGACATCAGGCTTGCCGCGGTGCCGCTGTCGCGGTTGATCGCCACCATGCCCACGCTCATGCCGACCGAGAAGATGCGGTCGCCCCATTTGAAGCGGAAACGTTGCACCTCGGCGCGGAAGGTGTCGGCGACCTCCAGCGCGTCCTGGATGCTGCAGTTCTCCAGCAGCAGGGCGAACTCGTCGCCGCCCAGGCGCGCCAGCGTGTCGCGTTCGCGCAGATCGGCCTTGAGCAGCACGGCCAACTGGCGCAGCAGTTCGTCGCCCGCGGTGTGGCCGGAGGTGTCGTTGATCACCTTGAACTGGTCGAGATCCATGTAGCACAGCGCGTGTTCACGTCCCTGCTCCACGGCGGACAGCAGCGTGTGCTCGAGGCGGTGCTCGAACTCGTGGCGATTGATCAGGCCGGTCAGCGCGTCGTGGCTCGCCTGGTAGACCAGCCGCGCCGTCGCGCGGTCGATCTTCTCCTGCATCTGGTCCTGCATGGCCTGCAGGTGCGCAGCCATCTGATTGACGCCGCGCTGCAGCATGCCCAGTTCGGCCTGCCCGCACAGCTCGGCCCGCTCGTCCAGACGGCCGTCACCGATGCGGCTCACCGTCCGCGTCAGCGACAGAATCGGTCGCGTGATCTGCCGCCCGATTCGCCAGGCCAAAAGAAAGCTCACGGCGAGGCCCGCCAGCAGGATCGCGAGGCTGCGGAGGATGGATTCGCGCTGGCTACTGATCGTCGCGTGGCGCGAGACGTCGAGGCCGACCCACCCCAGCGGCCGCGCATCGGCGGGCGGTGTGTCCGCTTCGCCGGGAAGGTTGCGTGGGACGCCGTCGGCACGGAGGACCGGCGCGTAATACACCAGCCGGTCCGGGTACGCGACGTGCTCGATACGGTCGGCGGGCAGGGGCTGCCCGGGTGGAACGCTCCATGCGACCGGGCCCGCCTGCACCAGCGGCCGGCCATCGCGGGTGAGCACCGCGACGCCGCGCACGTCGGGCTCTGCCGCCGTTTTTTCGAGCAGCGCGCGCAGGACGTCGACGTTCCCGGACGCGAGGCCGTGTTCTGCCGCCGGGGCCAGCTGGCGCGTGAGGGCCTCCGCCCGCGCCTGCAGGGCCTGGTCGAGATCGTCGATTTTGCCGCTGATGAGCTGGGCCATCAGCAGGACCCCGACGATCGCCACCGGTGCGACCGCGAGGCCGACGACACGCCCCCGTATTCCGCCTGGCCACGCCATCAGTTTCCTCCTGCCGGACGCTTCTTTTCCCCTGCGATCCGTGTCGCCGCGGCGCCAAAGCCCGTCAAACCGCCTCCTGCGTCCGGGCCCACAGGCAGGCACCCTTGCTCTCCTTGTCGATCGCTTCGAGCAGGACCTGGTGCGCCGCCCGTTCGACCTGCGTCGCTGGCAGCAGAATCGGGCGCGGACGCGCGCGTCCGGCATCGGGCGCGTTCTCGGCGCGCGGCTCGAGTCCGATCGACAGGCTTTCCTGGCCGCGCGTCAGCGCGAGATACACGGCCGCCAGCAGTTCGCAGTCGAGCAGCGCGCCGTGCAGCGTGCGCGCCGTGTTGTCGACGCCGTAGCGCTTGCACAGCGCGTCCAGATTGTTGCGCTGGCCGGGGTGCAGCGCCTTCGCCATCGCAAGGGTGTCGGTGATCCCGTTGCACCACGTCGGCAGCGGCGCCATTTCGAGCAGGCGCAATTCCATGCTGAGGAAGCCGACGTCGAAGGGCGCGTTGTGGATGATCAGTTCGGCGCCCTGGATGAAGTCGACGAATTCCTGCGCGATGTCGGAAAAACGCGGCTTGTCCTGCAGGAATTCCGGCGTGATGCCGTGGACCTGCATCGCCCCCGCGTCGATCTCGCGATCGGGGTTCACGTAGCGGTGAAGGTGGTTGCCGGTCAGGCGGCGGTTGACCATTTCCACCGCGGCCACTTCGATGATGCGATGGCCCTGGTCGGGATCGAGTCCCGTCGTCTCGGTATCGAGGATGATCTGTCGCATGTCAGTGTCGTTGTGCCTGCAGTACGCCAAGGTTGGCGAGCTCGTCGGCGCGTTCGTTTTCCGGGTGGCCGGCGTGGCCGCGCACCCATTTCCATTCGATATCGTGCAACTGGCTCAATGCGTCCAGCTGCAGCCACAGATCCTGGTTCTTCACCGGCTTGCCGTCGGCGGTGCGCCAGTTTCGGCGCTTCCAGCCCGGCATCCATTCGCTGACGCCTTTCTGCACGTACTGCGAATCGGTATGGACCTCGACCCGGGACGGCCGCTTCAGCGCTTCCAGGGCACGGATCACCGCAGTCATCTCCATGCGGTTGTTGGTCGTATCGGACTCGCCGCCGCTGATCTCCTTGCGGTGCCCCCCCGACACCAGCAGCGCGCCCCAGCCGCCGACGCCCGGATTGCCCTTGCAGGCGCCATCGCTATAGATATAGATCGTGTCAGCGCTCACGACGGATCCGGTAGTGCTCGAGATGGACCACCTTGGCCGCCGGCGACAACAGGCGCTGCGGGATCGGTGTCGTCCACTGCGGGAGGATGATGTTCATGCCCTGCACCCGCTTCACCGCCTGCAGGAAATACACGCCGCCGCCCATCGCCCACCAGCGGTCGCCGGCGGGCTCCATGAAGCGCAGGCGGCGCAGCCAGTTCTCGCGGTTGACCGGAGGCCGGTAGCAGCACATGCTGCCGGCGGCGACCTCGAGCCCCAGCAGCACCATCCAGTCCTTGACGCGGGAGATGTTCAGGAAATTGCCGTTCCACGGATAGCCGCGCTCGCCGCCCTGCAGCTTGCGGGCGAGGCCCCAGAGGCTGCGCGGATTGAATCCGGCGAGCACCAGCCGGCCTTCCGGGCGCAGCACCCGCTCGGCCTCGCGCAGCACCTGATGCGGGTTGGAACTGAATTCGAGCACGTGCGGCAGCAGCAGCAGGTCGAGCGACTGGCTCTCGAACGGCAGGAACATCGGGTCGGCCCGCACCTGCGCGGGCGCTTCCACCGCGCACGTCACGCGCAGCGGAATCCGGCTGTTGCGCAGAAAATCGATCTCGGGCAGGCCCACCTGCACCGCGTTGAAGCCGAACACGTCCGACACGGCATTGTCGAAATAACGCCGTTCGCGAAACAGCAGGTGTTGCCCGAGCGGGGTCTCGAACCATCCGGCGTTCAGCTTGGATAACATAATCCTTCCTCCGGTCTTGCCGCACACATCATGTTGACACTCATCCCCCTGCCCGCGTTCGAAGACAACTACATCTGGGTGTGGCACGACGAGCGCCATGCCGTCGCGGTCGATCCCGGCGATCCCGCGCCGCTGATCGCATTTCTCGACGCGCACGGGCTCACCCTGACCGCGATCCTCATCACCCACCATCATCGGGACCATACTGGCGGCAACGTCCGGCTGCGTCAACGCTACGATTGCATCATCTACGCGCCCGACAATCCCCGCATTCCCGCGGTCTCGCGGGTGCTGCGCGGCGGCGATTCGGTCGACATCGACGGGCCTGCCTTGCATTTCGACGTGCTGGCCACGCCGGGCCACACGCTCGACCACATCAGCTATGTCGGGCATGGCAGCCTCTTTTGCGGCGACACGGTATTCGGATGCGGCAGCGGAAAGCTGTTCGAGGGCACGCCCGCGATGATGGCGGCGAGCCTCGACGCCATTTTAGCCCTGCCCGATGCTACCCGGGTCTGCTGCGCGCACGAATACACCCTGAGCAATATTGACTTTGCCAAGACCATCGACGGCGGCAATCGGGCGCTGCTCGAACGCGAGCGCACGGACCGGGCATCGCGCGCCAGGAACGCGCCCACGCTGCCCTCGACCCTGGGATTGGAAAAAGCCACCAACCCCTTTCTGCGCTTCCATGAACCCGCCATGACCGCCTTTGCCAGCCGGTTCCTGAATCGCCCGAATCCGGCTCCTGACGAGGTTTTGGGCGCGATCCGCGCCGCCAAGGACGCCTGGGACGGTTGACCAATGCGCTCTCGCCCCTTACGATGGCCGGGTTATTGAGTACGGGAGACCGTCTTGCCCGGAATCAAATTGCCCCGAATCCACCCGGGTGTTGTCGGCCTGGCCATCCTCGCGGTGCTCTCCGTCCAGCCCGCGCACGCCGCCGATTCCAGCGCCGGAGTCCAGACGCTGGAGTGGGACGTCAACACGGACAGCGACACGGCCGCGAGCGGACCCGCGCCCGAAGCCGCCAGTACCGACGACGTCTGGCAACGCATCCGCAGCGGATTCCAGATCGAGGACGACGGCTCGAAAAACCCGCTCGTCGCGCTGCACGAAGACTGGTACGCTGCGCGGCCCGAATACGTGCGCCGCATGCTCGACCGCTCGCGCCGCTACCTGTTCCATATCGTCCAGGAAGTCGACCGCCGCGCGATGCCGATGGAGATCGCCCTGCTGCCGATGGTCGAAAGCGCGTTCAACCCGGGTGCGGAGTCGCCCGCCGCGGCGACCGGCATCTGGCAGTTCATGCCCTCCACGGCCAAGCTCTACGGGCTCAAGCAGGATTCGTGGTACGACGGTCGGCGCGACTTCACTGCCGCGACCGAGGCCGCGCTCGATTATCTGAACAAGCTCTACCTCGATTTTGGCGACTGGGAACTGGCCCTGGCCGCCTACAACTGCGGCGAAGGCTGCGTTGCCCGCGCCATCCAGAAAAACATCCAGCAGGGCCTGCCCACCGATTACGCCAGCCTGCCCCTGCCCAACGAAACCCGCCACTACGTCCCCAAGCTTCTCGCCATCCGCGATCTCGTGAGCAATCCCGAGCGCTACGGCGTCGCCATCGAGGCGCTGCCCAATCAGCCCTATTTCAACCAGGTCACCGTTCACAGCGCGAGCATGGACATCCGCTCCGCGGCGCGCATGGCAGGGATGACACGCGACGAGTTCGTCGCCCTCAATGCCGCGTTTCGGCGCAAGCTCATCCGAGCCGACACGCCAGTCAACGTGCTCGTTCCGGTCGACAAGACCGACGCCTTCCAGCGCAACCTCGAAGCGGGTAACTGGGACTCGTGGAAGCCCTACACCGCCCGCAAGGGCGAGCGTCCCGCGGACATCGCGAAGCGCTTCCGCATCAGCGTCGCCAGCCTCGAGGAGCACAACCAGTTCCATCTGAAGCGCGGCAGGCTGATCCGGGAGCAGACCATCCTGGTGCCTGTCAGGAATCGTGACGACGCCGCGCAGAAAAATGACGCCGCGATTCGTCCCGTCGCCTTCTCGGCCCGCGGCGGGAAGCGAGAGGCACGCTACACGGTCAGGCACGGCGACACGCTGAGCGCCATCGCGCGGCGTTTCGACGTCAGCCTCGCCGATCTCAGGGGCTGGAATCCCGCCTTCGGAAAGCACGGCACGGTCCGCGCGGGCCAGACGATCCTCATCAGGAAGCCCTGAAAAAAAAACCGATCGGGATCAGTCCGAAGCGGGCGGCTCGTCCGACTTGTCCGACATCAGAAGCGCCATTCCGACCGCGGCGAGCACCATCCACAACACCGCCGCCCAGATCCCTAGCGCACTGGAAAGCGGTCCCATGAAGAACAGCGTGAGCATCGCGACGGCAAGCACGCCGTTGCCAAGCCAGAAGTTTCGATGGTGTTTGCCGGTATTCAATTGACGCTCCGTTTCGGAAAAATTCAGGTCTGGCCCGCTACCCAATGGCAGCGCGTCCAGTGCCCGCCGCCCAGGTCGGTCCGCTCGGGATAGATTTGCCGGCATACCGCGCTGGCGTGGGGACAACGCGGATGGAAATGGCAGCCCGGCGGCGGATTGAGCGGCGAGGGCTGATCGCCGGCGACGCGAATGATGGCCGGCGCGCCCTGCGGCTCGATGCGGGGAACCGCGCTCACCAGCGCCTGCGTGTAGGGGTGGCGAGGCGCGCGCAGCACCTCGCCGGCGGGACCTTGTTCGACGATGCGCCCGAGATACATCACCGCGACGTCGTGCGCGAGGTAGTCGACCACGGCGAGGTTGTGCGTGATGAAGAGGTATGCGAGGCCCAACTCGTCCTGCAGGTCCTTCAGCAAATTCAGGATCTGCGCCTGCACCGATACGTCGAGCGCGCTGGTCGGCTCGTCGCAGATCACGAGGCGCGGCGACACCGCCAGCGCGCGTGCGATCGCGATGCGCTGCCGCTGACCGCCTGAAAACGCGTGCGGATAGCGGTCGCCGGCATCGTCCGGCAGCCCGACCTGACGCAGCAGGCGGGCCACCGCATCGCGTCGCGTCGCAGGCGCGCCCACGGCGAGTGCGTCCATGCCTT
This sequence comes from Pseudomonadota bacterium, assembly GCA_021820845.1. Classification (GTDB taxonomy): domain Bacteria; phylum Pseudomonadota; class Gammaproteobacteria; order Burkholderiales; family Thiobacillaceae; genus Thiobacillus. Next base: position 108,984 of record JAKADC010000002.1, on the reverse strand, counting down.
CGAGCAGGGCGTCCACCACCCGCATGCGCGGATTGAGCGAGCTGAACGGATCCTGGAACACCATCTGCGCCTGCCGCCGCAGCGTGGACGCGTTCCTTGCCGTGATGGTCTCGCCGCCCAGCACGACGCTGCCCGCGGTCGGCTCGATCAGCCGCAGCAAGGCCTTGCCCACGGTCGTCTTGCCGCAGCCCGATTCGCCGACCAGCGCCAGCGTGCGCCCGGCCTCGATCGACAGGGCCACGTCGTCGACCGCCCGGACATGGCCGACGGTGCGCTGGATGAACCCGCGCCGGATCGGGAAATGGACTTTCAGTCCGTCCACTTGCAGCAGCGGCCGCGACGCGCGTTCAGTCGCGGCATGCGCGACCCGCTCGCGCACGCCGGCCATCGGCAGCATGCCTGCCAGATGGCAGCGCACCCGCTGGCCGCCCAGGTCCTGCCACCCGGGCGACTCGCTGCTGCAGCGCGCAATCGCGAAGGGACAGCGCGGGGTGAAACGGCACCCGCTCAAGGCAGCGTCGAGCCGGGGCACCTGGCCGGGGATCGTTGCCAGCCGCCCCGCGTCGCCGGGGCGCGGCAAGGCCTCGAACAGCATGCGGCTGTAGGGGTGCTGCGGCGCCGCGAAGAACGCGCCGCGCGCGCCCTCCTCCACCAGTTCGCCGGCGTACATCACGCCCACGCGGTCGGCGTTCTCGGCCACGACCCCGAGGTCGTGCGTGATCAGCAGCATGCCCATCCGGCGTTCGGTGCGCAGGCGGCGCAGCACGTCGAGCACCTGCGCCTGGATGGTCACGTCGAGCGCCGTCGTCGGCTCGTCGGCGATCAGCAGTTCGGGGTCGCCCGCCAGCGCCATGGCGATCATCATCCGCTGGCGCAGTCCGCCCGACAGCTCGAAGGGATAGGTATCGAGCCGGCGCGCCGCGTCCGGGACGCCGACCGAATCGAGCAGCGCGCGCGCGGCATCGCGCGCAACGCGTCCGCCGAGGCCCCGGTGCAAGGCCAGCGCCTCGCCGATCTGGTCGCCCACCTTGATGACGGGGTTCAGCGCCAGCATCGGCTCCTGGAACACCATCGCCATTTTCCCGCCGCGCACGCGCCGCATGTCGCGCTCCGGCAAAGCCGGCACGTCGGTTTCGTCCAGGCGCACGGTGCCCGAGGCGATGCGCCCGCCGTCGGGCAGCAACCGCATCAGCGAAAGCGCGGTCATCGACTTGCCGCAGCCGGATTCCCCGAGCAAGGCATAGGTCTCACCCGCCGCCACGTGGAACGACACGCCGTCCACCACGCGTGCGACGCCGATCCGGGTGACAAGGTTTTCGACGCGCAGCAGCGGCTTCACGGACGCCCTTCCCGGCGCGGGTCGAACGCGTCGCGTACGCCGTCGGCAAACAGGTTGGCGGCCAGCACCAGGGTGAACATGAAGGTGAATGCCGCCGTGAGCTGCCACCAGACGACGGGCTCGCGGGCCAGCTCGAGACGCGCGCCGTTGATCATGTTGCCCCAGCTGTACATGCTGGGATCGACGCCGACCCCGACATAGGACAGCACCGCCTCCGCCAGCACCAGCCCCGAGAAATCCAGCACGATGGAAATCAGCACGAGGTGGAACACGTTGGGGAAGATATGGCGGCTGATGATGCGCGCGTGCGAGACGCCGAACGCCCGCGCGGCCTCGACGTAATCGAGGGTGCGCAGCTTGAGCGACTCCCCGCGCAGCAGCCGCGCGAGCCCGGTCCAGCTCGTCACGCCCATGATGAGGCACAGGGCCAGCAAACGAATGTCGGCGCGCGCCGCCGCGGTATCGAAGCGTTCGGGGTTCGCTTCGATCGCGACCTGCACGATGAGCACGGACGCCGCGATCAGGAGCACGCCCGGGATCGAATTCAGCACCGTGTAGACATACTGGATGACGTCGTCGACCCAGCCCCGGAAATAGCCGGCGGCAACGCCCAGCACGATGGCGAGCGGCAGCGTGACGAGCGTCGTGAGGGTGCCGATCACCAGGCCGGTGCGAATGCTCTTGAGGGTGATGTACAACACGTCCTGCCCGACCTTGTCGGTGCCGAAGACGTGATAGCCCGCGGCAAGACGGACCGTCACCGCGCCCAGCATCAGAAGCAGCGCCACAACCAGCACGAGCGTCCGTCCCGGCCAGCTGAGCCCGCCCCTCGCCCAGGATGCGAGCCACGGGCGGAGCGCGATGCGACGGCGGCGCGTCTGCCATGCGGCAAGCAGACCGAACAGCAGCACGCCGACCGCCAGACCTTGCGCCACGCCGACGAGGGCGCGCCGGACGATGTCCGGCATGCGTTCGTCGGCCCGTTTGAGATGCGCGCCGCCGTATTTCAGACGCGGGTAATCCCGCACGCTTGCGCCGTCGCGCTCGACGAATTCTTTCGCATAGAGCTGCATCGCCAGCGGCGCGGAATAGGTTTTTTCCTGATGCGTGCGCAGCTTGCCCACCAGCTTGTCGAAGACGGACAACACCTCGACCGAATATTGCGGCCTGCCGGGCGGACTGTCGCTCAGCCGCGCGCGGTAATGCAGCGAATCGAGCAGGCCGATGACCACGAACACCGCCAGCACCAGCGCTGCCCCCGTCGCCATCGGACGCCGTGCCACCGCCGCCCACGGCGCGCTCAGGTGCGGATGGCGGCGGATGAACCACACGAGCGCCAGCACCCCGCCCAGCAGCGCGAAGATCAGGCCGTCGGTCCACAGGATCACGGGCACGAAGCTCATCGCAGCCTCACGCGGGGATCGACCCACGAATAGGAGATGTCGGTGAGGATGAGGCCGACGATGTAGAGGAAGGATCCGAGGAACACCATCGCGCGAACCACCGCGAAGTCCTGCGCCTGGATCGCGTCGATGGTGTAGCTGCCGAGTCCGGGGATGCCGAAGAACGACTCGGTGATGAGGCTGCCCATGAACAGCAGCGGCAGCAGCACCACGACGCCGGTCAGGATCGGGATCATGCCGTTCTTCAGGACGTGGCGGAACAGCACCCGGACCTCGGACAGGCCCTTGGCACGCGCCGTGCGAACGTAGTCCTTGCCGATTTCCTCGAGAAAGATCGTGCGGTACCAGCGCGCGCCGCTGCCGATGCCCGCCACCACGCTGACCAGCACCGGCAGGAGAATGAACCTGAAGCCGTCGATGCCGCCGGCGAAGCCGGAGATCGGAAGCAGGTTCCACAGCTTGGCGATGAAGTACTGCCCGGCGATGATGTAGAACAGTCCCGATATCGACATCAGCACCACGCACACGACGACCCCCCACAGGTCGAGATAGGTGGCGCGGAAGAACACCATCAGCAGCGCGAAGGTGACGTTGACGAGGACGCCGATCAGAAGCACCGGCAGCGCGATCGCCAGACTCGGCCCCATGCGGGTGCGGATTTCGTTGCCGATGTCGCGGCCGTCGTCGCCCTTGCCGAACCTGAAGGCGAACATCGCAGCCGAGTGCCGGAAGAAGATGGTGTCGGTGAAGCGCGCGCTGCCCGGTGCGCGCTCGTTCAGCAGCAGCGGCTTGTCGTAGCCGTGCTCGACCTTCCAGCGATCGATCGCCTCGGGCGTCACGTGCTTGGCGCCGAGCTGCAGCCGCGCCATGTCGTCCGGCGTGTTGACGACGAAGAACAGCGCGAAGGTCAGCAGGTTGACGCCGATCAGGATCGGGACCGCGTACAGGAGACGACGCAGGATGTAGGAAAGCATCAGGCGGCCTTGCGTTCGCGTCGGCGCCAGGCGATCACCGCGGGCGCGACGGCGACGAGCAACCCGCCCGCGAGCAGCGCGATCGGCCAGCGCACCGGGCGGTTCCACTCGGCGCGCCGGGTCGCGCGCAGCGCGGGGTCGATGCGCCGGTACTTGAGCGTGTTGTTGGCCATGAGGTTGGGCTTGACGTTATGCACCCAGCCCTGCGTGAGACCGAACGACTTCGGGTAATAGGCGAAGATCCACGGTGCGTCGCGCCGCACGATCTCGAGCATGGCATCGATCACGCGCTGGCGCTCGGGGCCGTTGTCCATGTCCTTCATGCGCTCGAACAGGCGGTTGAATTCCGGATTGTCGTAGTTGGCCGCGTTCTCGCCGCCGTTGGCCACCTTCTTGTTGGGACCATACAGCAGAAAGAAAAAGTTTTCCGGATCGGGGTAGTCGGCGTTCCAGCCCCACTCGAACAGCTGCGCGTTGCCCCTGCGCATCTTGTCCTGGAAACGGTTGTAGTCGGTGCCGCGCACGACGAGCTGGATATTGAGCTTGTCGAGCTGCTTCTTCATCCAGTCGAGCCGCGACTTGGCATCGGGGCCGCTCGCCATGGTGTCGAAATACAGGACGAGCGGCGCGCCCGTCCTGGCGTCGCGGCCGTTGGGATAGCCCGCCTCCGCCAGCAGCTTTTTCGCCATCTCGATGGGATGTCTCACGATCTTGCCGTCGTGGGCCTCGTAGACATACGGATTCAGCCCTGCCACGCCGTCGACGTAGCCGAACAGGCCGGGCGGAATCGGTCCCTGCGCCGGGATGCCGCGACCATTGAGAAAAATGGAAATGAATTCGTCGTAGTCGAACGCGATGGAAATCGCCTGCCGCAGCTTGCGCCGGTCCTCGCTCAATCCCCCGACCACCGGGTCGAGCATGTTGAATCCCACGTACCAGATCGAGGCGGCCACGGTGGTGACGAGATGGATGTCCTTGTCGCGCATGCTCTTGGTCAACCGCGGCGTGCCGCCCGCCGAAAACTGGATGGCCTGGTCGAAGCTGTCCGAGCTGATGCCGGCGCTGTCGTAGTAGCCCTGCAGAAATTTGCTCCAGTAGGGAATGGTTTCCTTTTCCAGGCTGAAAACGGCCTCGTCGATAAACGGCAGCGGCTTCCCGGCGTCCGCCAGCAGGCCGGCTCGCCGGTCGGCCGCGTCGCCGTCGACCGGATAGATCTCGCCATGGAAATATGGATTTCTCTTCAGGACCATGCGGCGGTTGGGATTGTTCTCTGAGAGGTAAAACGGGCCGGTACCGACCGGCTGCCAGTCGAGCGTGAGGTTCCGGTCGGCCATGCCGGGCTGCGCGTAGAACACGTCGGCCTCCCACGGCACCGGCGCAAAAAAAGGCATCGCCAGCCAGTAGATGAACTGCGGGTACTTGCCCTTGATGCGAATGCGATACGTGTAGCGGTCCACCGCTTCCGCCCCCGCGAACGGGAAATCGTTCAGGTTCAGCGCCGCATCGGGGTGCGCCTTGACGGCCTTTTCGAGGGTGTCGCCGAGCGCTTTCAGACCGACGATGTGCTCCGACATCAGGCCAAGAATCGGCGAGCTCAATCGCGGGTTGGCGAGCCGCTTGATTTCATAGACGTAGTCGGCTGCGACGAGTTCGCGGGTGCCCGTGTGCTTGAAATCGGCGAGCTGCGTCTTGCCCGCCATTGCGGCGGAATCCAGCGAATGATAAAGATAACGGCCTGCCGCATCGCGCGCGAACGCCGGATGCGGCTGGTAGCGTATGCCGGGACGGATGTGGATTTCATAGACGCTTTCGGCGATGGCCGACGACGGCGCATCGTCGGGCAGCGGCCTGCCGGACGCGTCCAGATAGCGCGGCTTGGGCACCGCGTCGGCGGTCAGCGGAATCAGCGTATAAGGGCGCTTGAGAAAATGGTATTGCAGCGGCGGCTCGTAGATCTGCCCGATGAATTCGGCTTCGTTCGAACTGTAGGACCGCGCCGGATCGAGGTGCTTGGGGCGTTCGGAAAACGCGCTGTATGCCACGTTCGCGCGCGCCTCGCTCCTGGGATAGGGATTGTTCCAGTTGTCCGAACACGCCGTCAGCAGGGCAAGGCCGATCGCCAGCAGACCTGCCCTGAATAAAATCGTCCCGATGCGCGTCATGGCGTAAGTGTACCCAAGCACGCCGTCGAGGTCAGGCGCTATAATCCGCCTACTTCAAACTCTTCGAGACCGACATGGGCTTTCTTGCAGGAAAACGCTTGCTGATCACCGGCGTGATATCGAACCGTTCGATCGCCTACGGCATCGCCGCGGCATGCAAGCGCGAAGGCGCCGAGCTGGCCTTCACCTATCAGGGCGAGCGCGTCGCGGATCGTGTCAAGGAATTCGCGGCGGAATTCGGCTCCAGCCTGGTGTTCCCCTGCGACGTCGGCAGCGACGAACAGATCGACACCCTGTTCGCGGACCTCGGCAAGCACTGGGACGGCCTCGATGGTCTCGTGCATTCGATCGCGTTCGCCCCGAAGGAGGCGCTTGCCGGCGATTTCCTTTCCGCGGTGACGCGAGAAAACTTCCGCATCGCCCACGACATCAGTTCCTACAGCTTCGCCGCGCTGGCCAAGGCCGCGCTGCCGCTGATGGAAGGCCGCAACGCCTCGCTGCTGACCCTGTCCTATCTGGGCGCGGTTCGCTCCGTGCCGAATTACAACGTCATGGGCCTCGCCAAGGCGAGCCTCGAATCCGGCGTGTACTACATGGCGCAAAGCCTCGGCCCCAAGGGCATCCGCGTCAACGCGGTGTCGGCCGGCCCGATCAAGACCCTCGCAGCCAGCGGCATCGCCAACTTCGGCGAGAAGCTCGATCTCGTCGCCAAGAACGCGCCGCTGCGCCGCAACGTGACGATCGAGGAAGTGGGCAACGCCGCCGCCTTCCTGCTCTCCGACCTGGCCTCCGGCATCACCGGCGAGGTCACCTACGTCGACGCCGGTTTCAATTCCACGGCCGGCGCCGAATCCTGAAAAATCCTGCTCAAAAAAAAGCGCGCCCCGCGGCGCGCTTTTTTTTATGCCGCGACGGGCTATCTGCCTTCGATCGCGTTGGGCTTGATTTTCACGTTCTGCCCCGCGGTCACGAGCGCGATCATCGCCTTCATGTCCGCGCGCTGTTGCGCCTGGGTCAGACTGGATGCGACCGATGCCAGCAACGCGGCATCCGGCGCGGCGGTCTCGATCACGCGGGTCACGCGCACGATCCGGTACGATCCGTCGGGGCGGGCGAATCCCGTATAAGCCGGCAGCTTCCCGGTGTTCACGCGGAAGACCGCCCTGATCGCCTCCGCATCCAGCTCCGGCGTCGTCTGACGCCTGATCACCTTGAATGCCGACCAGTTCAGGCCCGCTTCGTCGCCTTTCGTCAACGCCTGGATGGTCGCCTCGCCTTTTTGCGCAAGGAGCTTCGCGGTCTGCTCGGCTTGCAGCTTCGTCTTGATCGCGGCCGACACTTCGGCGAGCGGGCGCAGTCTTGCGGGCCGGTGATCGATCACGCGTGCCGCGACCAGCACGCCAGGCTGCACCTCGATGGCATCGGTGTTCTGCTTCGATTTGATCGCATCGGGGCTGAATAGCGCAGCCGCCAGCGTGGGGTTGTTGAAAGGCGCCGGTGCGGTCTTCGCGCTCATCCAGTCGGTTTGCTTGACGCTGAGCTTGGCCGCCGCCGCCGCGGGTTGCAGGGAGTTCGCGTTCTCGTAGACAAGGTTGCCGAAGTTGTCCGCCAGATCCGCAAAGGCTTTTTGCGCCTGCTGTTTGCGCAATTCATCGACGACCTCCGCGCGCACCTCGCTCAGCGGCGCCGCCTTGGCGGGCTCGATGCTGTCCAGCCGGATGATGTGATAGCCGAAATCGCTCTCCACCGGCCCGCGGATTTCGTGGGGCTTCATGCTGAACACCGCGTCCTCGAACGGCTTGACCATCATCCCGCGCGCGAAGCTTCCCAGGCTGCCGCCTTGGGCAGCCGAGCCGGGATCCTGCGATTCGGTCCGCGCGAGTTCGGCAAAACGTTGCGGCGACTTCTGCAGGATCTGAACCAGTTCCGTCGCCTTGGCCTTGGCCTTCGCGCGGGTCGCCGCGTCGGCGTTCTTGTCGACGGCGATGAGGATGTGGCTCGCGCTCCGCTGCTCGGGCCGCCCGAATTTCGCCGCGTTGGCCGCGTAGTAGTCCGCGACCTGCTGATCGCTCACCGCGATGCCGGCGGCCACGCTCGCCTTGTCGAGCACGAGGTATTCGGCGCGAATCTGTTCGGGTTCGGTGAATTCCGCCTTGCGGGCGGCGTAATCGCGTTGGATGTCCGCATCCGTCACCTTCACCTGCGACGCAACCGCAGATGCGGGCAGGTCGGCCCACGCGACTTCCCGCTGCTGCGACACGAGGCGGGCGATCTGCGCGACCGACGTATTCGAGGGGAAAGCCGCAAGCGTCACCGGGCTGGTCACGACATCCAGCGCGAAACCCTGGCGCAGCTCGTTTTCGAACGCAGCCGGCGTGCGGCCGTTTTGGCGCAGTACCGCTTCGTAGCGCTGCTGGGAAAACTTGCCGTCCTCCTGGAAGGCCGGGACCTGGGCCAGCACCGATACAAGGTATGCATCCGGCGCGAGGAACCTGTTCTCCAGCCCGTCCTGCAGCAATGCCTTGCGCTCGATCAGGTTGTCGAGCACCCGTTTGCGGAACTCGGCCGATTCGGCGACGGCCGGGTCGAACGCCGGTCCCAGCGTCTCGCGCATGCGGTCGGTCTGCGCCTGGACTTCGCGTGTCAGTTCCTCACGCGAAATGCTAGCGTCCCCGACCTGCGCGACGACAGCGGCACCTTTGTCGCCTCTCATGTACGAATCAATGCCGAACAGGGCGAAAGTCAGCGCGATCAAACCGAGGATCACCTTGGCCAGCCAGCCCTGCGCATGCTTGCGGATTGCTTCGAGCACAGTCTCTACTCCAAAAAAACGTCAGCGCGAATTTTCGCGCACTTTGCGTCCGGCGTCTCGCCCTGCGAGATTAAATATGGCTGCGGGAGAATCGACGCGACGACGGGCGGAAATGAAAAAAGGCGAACTCGCGTTCGCCTTTTCGATGTTGGCGGAGTGGACGGGACTCGAACCCGCGACCCCCGGCGTGACAGGCCGGTATTCTAACCAACTGAACTACCACTCCCTTGTGCTGCGCCGTTTTGCAAAACGCACAGCGTAAAACTTGCTCCGCTTGTTTTTTACCCTGCTGGTGGGTGCTGAGGGGTTCGAACCCCCGACATTCGCCTTGTAAGGGCGACGCTCTACCAGCTGAGCTAAGCACCCGACAAAGACCAAAATTCTACAACATCTTCTTCGGTCCTGCCAAGCACGAAGCAGACTTTATTGTTTAATTGATGGCGTCTTTCAGGCCCTTGCCCGCACGGAACTTGGGCACCTTGGCGGCCTTGATCTTGATGCTCGCCCCGGTACGCGGATTGCGTCCGGTGCGCGCGGCACGCTTGCCCACGTAGAAGCTGCCGAAACCGACCAGCGTCACGTCGTCACCCTTCTTCAATGCCTTCTTGACGGCGTCGACCGTCGCATCCAAGGCGCGACCGGCGGCCGCTTTGGAAATGTCTGCCGAAGCGGCAATGGCTTCTATCAATTCGGATTTGTTCACGTGTTGTCCCCCTCCAGTGACACAGGAAAACCCTGTGCCCGCTTTTATAGCAATCCGCAAATCCTTGTGTCAAGCGGTTTTCCGGGCGATGGAAAAAAAATCCCGCGACTGGCGCGGGATTCGGACGGGTGCCTGAAAATGGCCTAGTGTTTGAGCGCCGCAGCGGAGGTCGCGTCCTCCTCGGGCACGCCGATCGCCGGTGCCTCCGCCTCCGGTTCGTCTTGCAGGGGATCGGGCGCGCGTTCCAGCGCCAGTTCGAGAACCTGATCGATCCACTTCACCGGATGGATGTCGAGCTTGTTCTTGATGTTGTCCGGAATCTCGGTCAGATCCTTGACGTTTTCCTGCGGGATCAGAACCGTCTTGATGCCGCCGCGGTGCGCCGCCAGCAATTTCTCCTTCAGACCGCCGATGGGCAATACCTCGCCGCGCAACGTGATCTCGCCCGTCATGGCAACGTCGGCCCGCACCGGAATCCCGGTGAGGATCGACACCACCGAGGTGCAGATCGCGATGCCTGCCGACGGACCGTCTTTCGGCGTCGCGCCTTCCGGCAGGTGAATGTGAATGTCGCGCTTCTGGTAGAAATCCTCCTGGATGCCGAGCTTGCGCGAGCGCGAACGGACGACCGACAGTGCAGCCTGAATCGATTCCTGCATCACTTCGCCGAGCTTGCCCGTCGTCGTCACCTTGCCGCGGCCCGGCAGCGAAACCGCCTCGATCGTCAGCAACTCGCCGCCCACCTCGGTCCACGCCAGTCCCGTGACCTGCCCCACCTGGTTTTTCTGCTCGGCGACGCCGAAGCTGAAGCGGCGCACGCCCAGATATTTCTCCAGATTGCGCGAAGTCACCGTGAGCTTGCTGCTCTGTTTTTTCATCAACAGGGCCTTGACGGCCTTGCGGCAGATCTTGGAAATCTCGCGCTCGAGGCTGCGCACGCCGGCTTCGCGCGTGTAGTAGCGCACGATGTCGCGAACGGCCGACTCGGCGATGGAAAGCTCGCCCTCCTTGATGCCGTTGACCTTCAACTGCTTGGGCACCAGATAGCGCTCGGCGATGTTGATCTTCTCGTCCTCGGTGTAGCCCGACAGACGGATCACCTCCATCCGGTCCAGCAAGGGCGCGGGAAGATTGAGCGAGTTGGCCGTGGCGACGAACATCACGTCGGACAGGTCGTACTCGACCTCGATGTAATGGTCCTGGAAGGTATGGTTCTGCTCGGGGTCGAGCACTTCGAGCAGCGCCGAAGACGGATCGCCACGGAAATCCTGGCCCATCTTGTCGACTTCGTCGAGCAGGAACAGCGGGTTCTTCACCCCGATCTTGGTCAGACTTTGCAGGATCTTGCCCGGCATCGAGCCGATGTAGGTGCGGCGATGGCCGCGGATCTCCGATTCGTCGCGCACGCCGCCGAGCGCCATGCGCACGAACTTGCGGTTGGTCGCGCGCGCGATCGACTGGCCGAGCGAGGTCTTGCCGACGCCGGGCGGGCCCACGAGGCACAGGATCGGCGCCTTCACCTTGTCGACGCGCTGCTGCACCGCGAGGTATTCGAGGATGCGTTCCTTGACCTTGTCGAGGCCGTAGTGATCCTGGTCGAGCACTTTCTCGGCCTTCGCCAGGTCCTTGCTGATCTTGGTCTTCTTCTTCCAGGGCAAGCCGACCATGGCTTCGATGTAGCTGCGGATCACCGTCGCCTCGGCCGACATCGGCGACATCATGCGCAGCTTCTTCAATTCGCCCATCGCCTTGGCTTCGGCTTCCTTGGACATGCTGGCCTGCTTGACGCGCTTTTCCAGCTCTTCGAGCTCGGCGCCTTCCTCGATGTCGCCGAGTTCCTTCTGGATCGCCTTGACCTGTTCGTTGAGGTAATACTCGCGCTGGCTCTTTTCCATCTGCCGCTTGACGCGGCCGCGAATGCGCTTTTCCACCTGGAGGATGTCGAGTTCGCCTTCGAGCAGGCCGAGCAGATGCTCGAGGCGCTTGTTCACGCCGATCATCTCCAGCACTTCCTGTTTCTGCTCGAGCTTCAGCGGCAGATGCGCGACGATGGTGTCGGCGAGCCGGCCGCCTTCGTCGATCCCCGACAGCGAGGTCAGGATTTCAGGCGGAATCTTCTTGTTGAGCTTGACGTACTGGTCGAACTGCGTCAGCAGCGCGCGGCGCATCGCCTCCACTTCAACCAGCTCCTCGCCCTCGGCCGGGAGAATCTCGGCGCGCGCGGCGAGGTGCGTTCCGGCGTCGACCACCTCCAGCACGCGAGCGCGCTGATTGCCCTCCACGAGCACCTTGACCGTGCCGTCGGGCAGCTTCAGCATCTGCAGGACGGTAGCGACGCTGCCGGTGTCATAGAGGTCTTCCGGCGTGGGATCGTCCTGCGCGGCCGTCTTCTGGGCGACCAGCAAGATGCTTTTGCCGGCCTCCATCGAGGTCTCGAGGGCCTTGATCGATTTGGGCCGGCCGACGAACAGGGGGATGACCATGTGGGGAAACACCACCACGTCCCTAAGCGGCAACAGCGGCAGATCAACCTGTTCCTTGGATATGTTGTCGCTCATCATGATTCCTGGTAAGAGTTGAGGAAAGGATGCGCGGCATTTCAACCACGCTCATCCACAATTGGGGGGCATAGTTTGGAATTCAAGATGGCCGACGGGTTCCCCCGCCGTCCATTCGGGATCAGGCGCCGGCCGCCAGGCTCTGGTCGCCCTGATCCGAGTAGATCAGGAGCGGCTGGCCTTCGCCGGTGACCAGGCCGTTGTCCACCACCACTTTGCTGACGCCCTTCAGCGAGGGCAGGTCGTACATGGTGTCGAGCAGCGCATGCTCGATGATCGAGCGTAGGCCCCGCGCGCCGGTGCGCCGCGCCAGTGCGCGTTTGGCGATGGCGCTCAGTGCATCTTCCCGGAACTCCAGTTCGACGCCTTCCATTTTGAAGAGCTTGATGAACTGCTTGGTGAGCGCATTCTTCGGCTCGGTCAGGATTTGGACCAGCGCGGCTTCGTCCAGTTCGTCCAGCGTCGCAACGACCGGCAAACGGCCGACAAATTCGGGGATCAGGCCGTATTTGATGAGATCCTCGGGTTCGACCTGGTGCAGCAGCTCGACATCCCGCTTGGTCTCGTCGACGTTCTTGACCTGCGCGCCGAATCCGATGCCGCCTTTTTCGGTACGGCCGCGGATGACTTTTTCGAGGCCGCTGAACGCCCCGCCGCAGATAAACAGGATATTGCTGGTATCGACCTGGACGAATTCCTGGTTCGGGTGCTTGCGTCCGCCTTGCGGGGGAACCGAGGCGGTCGTGCCTTCGATCAGTTTCAGGAGCGCCTGCTGAACGCCTTCACCCGACACGTCGCGCGTGATCGAGGGGTTGTCGGACTTGCGCGAGATCTTGTCGATCTCGTCGATGTAAACGATGCCCTGCTTGGCCTTGTCGACGTCGTAATCGCACTTCTGCAACAGCTTCTGGATGATGTTCTCGACATCCTCGCCGACATAGCCGGCCTCGGTCAGCGTCGTCGCATCGGCGATGACGAAGGGCACGTTCAGCAGACGCGCGAGGGTCTGCGCGAGCAGCGTCTTGCCCGATCCGGTCGGCCCGATCAGCAGGATGTTGCTCTTGGCCAGCTCGACGTCGCCCGTGCCCGCGTTGCTGCGCAGGCGCTTGTAATGGTTGTAGACGGCGACCGCCAACGCCTTTTTCGCCTGGCCCTGGCCGATCACATACTGGTCGAGGATACCGCTGATCTCGTGCGGGGTGGGCAGGTCGGAACCCGTGCCCTTCTGGCTGTCCGCCTGCTGGATTTCCTCGCGGATGATGTCGTTGCACAGTTCGACGCATTCATCGCAGATGAATACCGACGGCCCGGCAATCAGCTTGCGCACCTCGTGCTGGCTCTTGCCGCAGAAGGAGCAGTAGAGAAGTTTGTCGCCCGAGCCTTTGTCCGCCATGCCAGTTCCTTGCTTAACGCTTAATTGCCTGATGCTTCGGTTCGGCTGGTCAGCACCTTGTCGACCAGCCCGTACTTCACGGAATCGTCCGCGCTCATGAAATTGTCGCGATCGGTGTCGCGCTCGATCACTTCCATGCTCTGACCCGTGTGCTTGGCGAGCATCCCGTTGAGACGCGCTTTCAGGTAGAGAATTTCCTTGGCATGGATTTCGATGTCCGAAGCCTGGCCCTGGAAGCCGCCCAGCGGCTGATGGATCATCACGCGCGAGTTCGGCAGACAGTAACGCTTGCCCTTCGCGCCCGCGGTCAGCAGAAACGCGCCCATGCTCGCCGCCTGGCCGATGCAGAGCGTGGAGACGTCCGGCTTGATGAACTGCATCGTGTCATAGATCGCAAGTCCGGCCGAGACCGATCCGCCAGGCGAGTTGATATAGAAATAGATGTCCTTGTCGGGGTTTTCCGATTCCAGGAACAGCATCTGCGCGACCACCAGATTGGCCGTCGCGTCGTTCACCGGGCCCACGAGGAAAATGACCCGCTCCTTGAGCAGCCGCGAGTAAATGTCGTACGCGCGCTCGCCGCGGCCGCTCTGCTCCACGACCATGGGGACCAGCCCCAGACCCTGGGGTTCGAAAGGCTGCGAGTTGGAAACACCGCGTTCAAAATCAATGCGCATCAGGCACGTCCCATCAATTCTTCAAAAGAGGTTGTCACGTCTTCCACTTGGGCCTGACCTGCAACCCATGCTACCACATTCTCTTCGAGCGCCAGGGACTCGATCTCCTGCATCCGCTCAGGGCTCTGGCGATACCACTGCACGACCTGGTCCGGCTCCTCATAGCTCTGCGCCCGGTCCTGGATGAGGTCGCGAACCTGGTCAGGCTGGGCCACGAGCTTGTGCGCCTGAACGATCTCCGCCAGGATCAGCCCCAGGCGGACACGGCGTTCAGCCTGTCCGGTAAACATATCGGCAGAAAGCTTCACGGTCTGAACCCCGCGTGACTGCATGTCCGCTTCCGTCATTTTCATCAGGCGCTCGGCTTCCATCGCAACCAGGCTCTGCGGCAGGTCGAGCGTGCTTTTCTCCAGCAGCAGTTCCATCGCCTGGTCTTTCAGCTTTGCCTGGATCCGCCGCTTCGCTTCCCGCTCCAGGTTCGACTTCACTTCGGCCTTGAGCTTCTCCACGTCCCCTTCTTCGACTCCAAGCGCCTTGGCGAATTCCGCGTCCACCGGCGGCAGCACCGGCGCCTGCACGTCCTTCACCTGAACCTCGAAGTGCGCCGTCTTCCCCGCGAGTTCCTTGGCGGCATAGTCGGCCGGAAAGGTGAGATCGAAGCCCTTGCTGTCGCCCGCCTTGAGTCCGGTCAGGCTGTCCTCGAAGTCCTTCAGCAACCGCCCTTCGCCAAGCACCGCGGCGAAGTCTTCACCTTGGCCGCCTTCGAATGCCGCGCCGTCGACCGTGCCCTGATAATCGAACTTGACCAGGTCGCCTTCCACGGCGACGCGGTCGGCCGATTCGAACGTGCGGCGCTGCTTCTGCAGCACTTCGAGCGTCTTCGCCACGTCGGCGTCGCCCAGGTCCACGACGGGCCGGCTGAGCTTGCCGGAGCTCAGATCGTCGATCTTCACCTCAGGATAGACCTCGAAGCTCGCGCTGAAGGTCATCTCCGCCGCCGCTTCACCCTGCGCTCCTTTCGGCTCGAAACGCGGGTAACCCGCAATCTTCAACTGGTGCGCCTGCACGGCTTCGCCGAATCGTGCCTGCAGCGCTTCGGCGAGCACCTCCTGGCGAACGCCCGGGCCGTGCTGGCGGGCAACGGCGCTCAGCGGCGCCTTGCCGGGGCGAAAACCGTCCATCCTGACGTTGCGCGCCATGCGTTTGAGGCGGTTTTGCACTTCGGTCTCGAGCTGTCCCATGGGCACGCTGATATCGAGGCGCCGGGCCAGTCCTTCAAGAACTTCAAGATTTGCTTGCATCAAAATACTTCCTGGCTGAATTGAAGATGGGTGAGGGCAATAAACCGATGGTGCGAAAGGGGGGACTCGAACCCCCACGCCTTGCGGCGCTGGAACCTAAATCCAGTGCGTCTACCAATTCCGCCACTCTCGCGGCATGGCCGCAAAACTATCGACCGATTAGTGTAATATAATCAAAGCGATGCTGTCACCCAACGCCGACGGGCCTGCCGCCTAAGTCATTATTCCCATTCTTTTTTTTATTGTCGGTGCCGGTCGATCATTACGAAAACTTCCCCGTCGCCTCGTGGCTGCTGCCCCGGCGCCTGCGGCGGCCTGTAGAAGCCATCTATCGCTTCGCGCGCACCGCCGACGACATCGCGGACGAAGGCGAGGCGTCGCCCGCCGAACGGCTGGCGGGCCTCGATGCCTACCGGACGGCGCTCGACGACATCGAACGCGGCGAGACGCCGACCGATGCGGTCTTCGGCCCGCTCGCCGACGTCGTTCGTGCGCATGCCATCCCGCTCGCTCCGTTTCGCGATCTGCTGTCGGCATTCGCCCAGGACGTGGAAAAACGGCGCTACGCCAATTTCGGCGAGGTGATGGACTACTGCCGCCGCTCGGCGAACCCCGTGGGGCGACTGATGCTGCAGCTTTACGGCGACCACGATCCGCGACACCTGGCCTATTCCGACGCCATCTGCAGCAGCCTGCAGCTCATCAACTTCCTCCAGGATATCGCGGTGGACTACCGCAAGGGCCGCATCTATCTTCCACAGGATGAGCTGGCCGCGCACCACGTCGACGAACTCCAGATCGCGCAGGGCGACAGCCGCGGGCTGTGGCACATGATGATGCACAAACAGATCGAGCGAGCGCGGAAACTGCTTCAGGCGGGCGCGCCGCTCGGACGCGCGCTCAAGGGACGCCTCGGGCTGGAATTGCGCGTGACCATCCGCGGCGGCGAGGCGATCCTGCGCAAGCTTCACGCCGATCCCGCGTCCGTGTTCCACAATCGCCCGGTGCTCACCAAAAAGGACTGGCTCTTCATGCTCGCTCGCAGCCTTCGCTGAACATGGACGTTCACCGGTATTGCCAGGAACGTGCCGCCGCGAGCGGCTCCAGTTTCTACTACAGCTTCGTTTTCCTGCCGCCCGACGGGCGGCGCGCGATCACCGCCTTCTACGCGCTCTGCCGCGAACTCGACGACGTGGTCGACGAATGCCACGAGCATCAGGTAGCCACGGCCAAGCTCGACTGGTGGCGCACCGAAATCGCCCGCTTCGCGGGCGGCGAGCCGCAGCACCCCGCCACCCGCGCGCTCGCCGACACGCCTCGCGGGCGCGCGATTCCCCCGGCGCTGCTGCTGGAAATCGTCGATGGCATGGCGATGGATCTCGACCATGTGCGTTATCCGGATTTCAAGTCTCTCAACCTCTACTGCTACCGCGTCGCCGGCGTCGTCGGCGAAATCGCCGCGGAGATCTTCGGCGGCGTGCGCAGCGAGCATGACCGCGAAATCCGCCGCTACGCGCACGAACTGGGGCTGGCGTTCCAGCTCACCAACATCATCCGGGACGTCGGCGAGGACGCGCGGCGCGGGCGCATTTATCTGCCGCAGGACGAACTGGCGCGCTTCGGCGTGCGCGAAACGGATCTGCTGGGCGGCCGAAGCACGCCCGAGTTTCAGGCCTTGATGCGGTTCCAGCACGAACGCGCGCTTGGCTATTACGACCGCGCGCTGGCGTCGCTTCCCGCGCCGGCGCGCCGGGCGCAGCGCCCAGGGCTGGCGATGGCGGCGATCTATCGCACGCTGCTCGAAGAGATCCGGCGAGACGACTTTCCCGTCTTGCGCGCGCGCGTCTCGCTGACCCCCTTGCGCAAGCTGTGGCTCGCCAGCAAGACCTGGCTATTCCCGTGACATCCGTTTCGAATCGGCCCCGCGTCGCGGTGGTCGGCGGCGGCTGGGCCGGATGCGCCGCCGCGCTGACGCTCGCCGAGGCCGGCGCGGCGGTGACGTTGTTCGAGGCCGCCCGCACGCTCGGCGGGCGGGCGCGCACCGTCGAGCTCGACGGCCAGCGCCTCGACAACGGCCAGCACATCCTGCTCGGCGCCTATCGACACGCGCTGCGCCTGACCGAGCGCGTGCACCCGGCCGGAACACAGTCCGGCCTGTGGCGCCTGCCGCTCGTCCTCGACCAGCCGCCGGACTTCCGCCTCGCCTGCCCGCACCTGCCCGCGCCGCTGCATTTGCTGGCCGGCATACTCGGCGCGCGCGGACTCGGTTGGCGCGACAAGCTCGCCGCCGCCCGTTGGGCGCGGGCGGCGCTGGGCACCGCCGAGACACCCGAAGAGCAGACCGTCAGCGAGCTCACCTGCGGCCAACCGCAGAAACTCCGTGCGATGCTGTGGCACCCGCTGTGCGTGGCCGCCCTCAACACGCCGCCGGAAATCGCGAGCGCCCGCGTCTTCCTTGACGTCATTCGCGGCGCGTTCGGAGGCAGCGCGCGCGCCAGCGACCTGCTGCTCCCGCAACGCGAGCTGTCCGCCCTGTTCCCCGAGCCGGCGGCGGCGCGGGTGATCGAGCTCGGCGGCGAAATCCGCCTGGCGAGCCGGGTGACCGGACTCGCCGCATCCCGGCACGGCGTCACGCTGAGCACGCGCGACGAAACATCCACCTACAGCCACGTCATTCTCGCCGTCGCGCCGCAGCATCTGCCCGCGCTCGCCGCGCAGGTCGCCGCGCTCGAACCGGCCGGCCGCGCCGTCGCTCGCTACCGTTATCAACCGATCGCCACCGCATACCTGCAATACGATCCGGATTTTGCACTGGCCGGACCGATGCTGGCCCTGGCCAATGGACCGGCGCAATTCGCGTTCGATCGCGGCCGCAGCCATGGGCAACGTGGCTTGCTTGCGCTCGTCGCCAGCGCCGCGACGAATCTGCCCGCAGACTGGCTCGACCGGGCGGAAGCGCAGTTGCGACGGATCGCCGATCCCGGCCCCGCTCGCTGGCGCAAGCGCATTGTCGAAAAACAGGCAACCTATAGCTGCGTGCCCGACATGGTGCGTCCGCCGGTGCACACGCCGCACCCGCGGATCTTCCTCGCCGGCGACTACACCGCGGGACCGTATCCCGCCACGCTCGAAAGTGCGACGTGGAGCGGGGTACAATCCGCCTCCTCGCTCCTTGAAACGCTATGAAAAATTATCTCCCTCGCCCCGATCTTCTCGCAGGCCGCGTCATCCTCGTCACGGGCGCGAGTTCCGGCCTGGGCCGCGCCGCCAGCCTTGCATTCGCGCGGCACGGCGCCACCGTTGCGCTGCTCGCGCGCAACGAAGCCAAGCTCGAATCGGTGTACGACGAAATCGTCGCGGCCGGCGGTCCCGAACCTGCCATGTTTCCCTACGACCTGGCCCTCGCGGACGACCGCAGCCTGGAAACGCTGGCCGGCACGATCGCGCACCATCTGGGACGGCTCGACGGCTTGCTGCACAGCGCACACCGCTTCGACAATCTCACGCCGCTGCACCTGCAGACGCTGGAGCAGTGGCAGACGCTGATGCGGGTCAACCTGATCGCGCCCTTCGCCCTGACCCGCGCCTGCCTGCCTCTGCTCCAGCAGGCACCCGATGCTTCGGTCATTTTCACCGGCGAAACGCACGGGCACGCGCCGCGCGCCTATTGGGGCGGCTATGCCGTCGCGAAGGGGGGCCTGGAAACGCTCACGCGGATCTGGGGCGACGAAATCGGAGCGGATGAAAATCCGCGCATCAATACGCTCATTCCGGGCCAGGTCGCGACCACGCTGCGCGGACGCACTCATCCCGGGCTGTCGCCCGAAACCCTGCCGAGCGTCGACGACCTGATGCCGTGCTACCTGTATCTGATGGGTCCGGACAGCCGTTCGGTGCGCGGTCAGGTCGTGGAATGCCAGGCCTGAGGCTTCCGCCGAAGCAACAATAAATCGCCTGTCGAAAAACGCGGGACGGGGCCGGACGCCCCGTCGCAGACGCCGGCTACCAGTTGGTCTCGCGTTCGGCCGTAGCCGACACCTTGTGGATGCTCAGGTCGGCGCCGTTGAATTCCGATTCGGGGTCGAGACGCAACCCCACCGTACGCTTCAGGATGCCGTATACGATCAGGCTGCCGAGTGCGGCGATCGTCACGCCTCCCAGCGTGCCGACCAGTTGCGCCAGCAGGCTGACGCCGCCGATCCCTCCGAGCGCCTTCGCGCCGAAAATTCCGGCCGCGATCCCCCCCCACGCGCCGCACAGCCCATGCAGCGGCCAGACGCCGAGCACGTCGTCGATTTTCCACTTGTTCTGCGTCACCATGAACATCCACACGAACAAGGACCCCGCGATGGCGCCGGTCGCGAGTGCACCGAGCGGGTGCATCAGGTCCGATCCCGCGCAAACGGCGACCAGACCTGCCAGCGGGCCGTTATGAATGAAGCCCGGGTCGTTGCGGCCGACCACCAGCGCGGCCAGCGTGCCGCCGACCATCGCCATCAGCGAATTCACCGCGACCAGCCCCGACACCGCCTCGATCAGTTGCGCTGACATCACGTTGAATCCAAACCAGCCCACCGTCAGGATCCATGCGCCGAGCGCCAGAAAAGGAATATTCGATGGCGGGTGGGCCGAGATCATGCCGTCGCGCGTGTAACGTCCGCGGCGCGCGCCCAGCAGCACCACCGCGGGCAATGCGATCCAGCCTCCCACGGCGTGCACCACGACGGAGCCCGCGAAATCGTGGAACCGGGCACCGAGGCTGGCGGCAAGCCACGCCTGGATGCCATAGTTGCCGTTCCATACGATGCCTTCATAAAACGGGTAGACGACGCCGACCAGCGCGAAGGTGGCGGCCAGTTGCGGACTGAAACGCGCCCGCTCGGCGATCCCGCCCGACACGATCGCCGGGATGGCGGCCGCGAAGGTCAGCAGAAAGAAGAACTTGACGAGGTCGTAGCCGTTCCTCGCCGAGAGCACTTCGGCGCTGGAAAAGAAGCCGATCCCGTAGGCGATGCCGTAGCCGATGAAGAAATAGGCGAGCGTGGATACCGAGAAATCGGTCAGAATCTTGACCAGCGCATTGACCTGGTTTTTCTTGCGAACGGTGCCCAGTTCGAGGAAGGCGAACCCGGCGTGCATGGCCAGCACCATGATGCCGCCGAGCAAAACGAACAATACGTCACTGCCTGTCTTCAATGCTTCCATGCGCCGGACTCTCCAAGGAATGCGGGCTGAGCAAGCAATGAACATTCCAGTTTTGCAAGCCTATGATCGGCATTGGAATTTGCCTGCATCCGGCAATCTGAATGCACTGTACGAGTGCATATCCGCATCACCCGCACCATAAAAGTGCGTCACTTCTGCGCGGGCGGCTCCGACGTCTTTTCTGCCTCGATGCGATCGAATTCGTTTTCCATGTCGGCGTCGGACATCGGAACATAATCCGATTCGGGCCTCGGCTTGCTGACCACCGCGGCCACGATGATTCCGAGTTCGTAGAGCACCCACAGCGGGGTCGCCAGCATGAATTGCGAAACGATGTCGGGCGGCGTGAAGATCGCGCCGACGACAAACGCGCCGACGATGACATACGGCCGGATCTCCCGCAGCTTGGCGACCGACACGACGCCCATTTTCACGAGCAGCACGACTGCGATGGGGACCTGGAAGGTGATGCCGAACGCCATGAACATCGTCAGCACGAAATCGAGGTATTTGCTGATGTCCGTCATCACCGCGACGCCCGTGGGCGTCACGCTCACGATGAAATGGAAGACGAGCGGAAACACGAGGAAATACGCGAACGCCATTCCCGTCACGAACAGGACGATGCTGGCGATCACGAGCGGCACGCCGAGGCGCTTTTCATGCTTGTACAGGCCGGGCGCGACGAATGCCCAGGCCTGGTAGAACACCCATGGCATGGCGAGCAGGAAGGCCGCCATCATCGTGACCTTCATCGGCACGAAAAACGGCGTGGTGATTTCGGTGGCGATCATCTGCCCGCCCTTGGGAAGGGCCGCCAGCAGAGGCCGGGCGAGCAGCGCATAGATATCCTGTGCCCACGGAAAGAGGCAGACAAAGATGATCACCACCGCGAGCACGGCGCGCAGCAGGCGATCGCGCATTTCAATGAGATGCGAGATGAAGGAGTCTTCGATATCGCTCATGCGGATTTATCCGCGCTTTCGCCGCGGTTCGTCGCCGCCGCCGGAGCGCGCCCGGGATTCTGGTCCGGCTCATCCAGCGGCAGGCTCTGTTGCGGCGAGGGCGCCGTTTCGGCCGCACCGGCGGGCTCGGACTCGACCGGCCGTTCCTCGCCTGCTTCGGTCGCAGTGACCGACTGCTTGATGTTGCTCACTTCGTTGCGCAAATAGTCGTCCACCACAGTGGCCTGCCGCTCGACGTCCGAAGCCGCCGCCTCGACCGACTCCTTGAAGCTCTGGCCGGCGCGCCGGATCTCGTCCAGTTGAATCTCGCGGCTGATGTCCGACTTGACCGAGGACACATAACGCTGCAAGCGGCCATAAAGAAGCCCGGCGGTGCGGGCGACCTTGGGCAACCGCTCGGGGCCGATGACGATCAGCGCAACCACGCCGATGACGACCAGTTCAGAGAATCCGATATCGAACATAGGATGCGTGAGGTGTCAGTCCCCGGGCCCGAATAAAGATCGGCATGACGCTCGCCTTCCTTCGGGATGGTTCGCTCAGGAATGGTGCTGCTTGTCCTTTACCTCGGCATCGATCGTATGGCCGGTCTCGTCCTTGTCGCTCAGTTTCGGCGTGTCTTCCTTCATGCCCTCCTTGAAACCCTTGACCGCGCCGCCGAGGTCGCTGCCGATGTTGCGCAGCTTCTTGGTGCCGAAAATCAGCATCACGATAACCAGAACGATCAACCAATGCCAAATGCTAAAGCTGCCCATGGTGCTTCTCCTCTCGAATTTAACTGCGCCTGACCGGGTCGCCCCCGCCAAACACGTGAATGTGGACGTGGAATACTTCCTGGCCGCCGCCCCGCCCCGTATTGATGAGCGTCTTGAACCCCGTATCGAGCCCGGCTTCCTTTGCCAGGCGCGGTGCGAGCAGCAGCATCTTGCCCAGCAGCCCCTGCTGGTCGGACGTGCAATCGGATAGCGTCGCGATGTGCATCTTCGGGATGATCAGAAAGTGCACGCGAGCGAACGGGTGGATGTCGTGGAACACCAGCACCTCATCGTCTTCGTATACCTTGTCGCTCGGGATCTGCCCGGCGACGATCTTGCAGAAAATGCAGTCACTCATGACGATCGCCTTGTCGGTTCGCTTTTTCGGCAAGCCCGGACAGGCCCTCGCGGCGCGCCAGCTCGTCCAGCACATCCGCCGGCTTCAACCCCTTGTACGCCAGCAATACCAGGGTATGAAACCACAAATCGGCGACTTCGTAGATGATCTTTTCGGGCTGGCCGTCCTTTGCCGCCATTACGGTTTCGGTCGCCTCTTCGCCGATCTTTTTCAGGATGGCGTCGGTGCCCTTCGCGTAGAGCTTCGCGACGTACGAACTGTCGGGTGAGGCCTCCTTGCGGGCTTCCAGCGTGGCGGCGAGGCGATCGAGGATATCGCTCATTTGCGGTAGATCTCGTCGGGATTCTTCAATACCGGAGTGGTGGCGACCCAGTGTCCGTCCTCGAGCTTCTGGAAGAAGCACGACCGGCGGCCGGTGTGGCATGCGATGCCTCCGACCTGCTGGATTTTCAGGAGCACCACGTCATTGTCGCAATCGAGCCGGATTTCGCTGACGTTCTGGACGTGGCCAGATTCTTCACCCTTGCGCCAGAGCCGGTTGCGCGAACGCGAGAAGTAGACGCCGCGCCGGGTGCGCGCGGTTTCCTCCAGCGCCTCGCGGTTCATCCACGCGACCATCAGGATGTCGCCCGTCTCGGCGTCCTGCGCGATCGCGGGGACGAGGCCCTGCGCGTCCCATTTGACAGCGTCGAGCCAGTCGCTCACAGGCGCACCTCGATGCCATGCTGCTTCATGTATTTTTTCGCTTCGCCGACGCCGTATTCGCCGAAATGGAAGATGCTCGCCGCGAGCACCGCGTCCGCGCGGCCTTCCTTGACGCCGTCGACCAGATGCTGCAGGTTGCCGACGCCGCCGCTCGCGATGATGGGAATGTCGACAGCCTCGGAGATTGCACGCGTCAGCTCGAGATCGAAGCCGCTCTTCGTGCCGTCACGGTCCATCGACGTGAGCAGAAGTTCGCCCGCGCCCAGGCTTTCCATCTTCTTCGCCCACTCGATCGCGTCGAGTCCGGTCGCGGTGCGGCCGCCGTGGGTGAACACCTCCCAATGGTCACCGACGCGCTTGGCGTCGATCGCGACCACGATGCACTGGCTGCCGTAGCGATCGGCCGCATCCTTCACCAGTTGCGGATTGGTGACCGCCGAGGTGTTGATGCTGACCTTGTCCGCGCCAGCGTTGAGCAGGCGCTGGATGTCGGCGACGGTGCGCACGCCCCCGCCGACCGTCAGCGGAATGAAGACTTCCGACGCGACCGCCTCGATGATGTGCAGGATCAGGTCGCGGTTGTCGCTGGAGGCGGTGATGTCGAGGAACGTCAGTTCGTCGGCGCCCGCCTCGTTGTAGCGGCGCGCGATCTCGACCGGATCGCCCGCGTCCTTCAACTCGACGAAGTTGACGCCCTTGACGACGCGGCCGTTGGTGACGTCGAGGCAGGGAATGATGCGCTTTGCCAGCATGATTATCCCGTCAGGTCAGACGCCGAACACCCCGCCGGCCAGCTCGTCGGCGAGTTTCTGCGCCTCGGCGAAGTCGAGCGTGCCCTGGTAGATGGCGCGGCCGGTGATCGCGCCGATGATGCCGTCCTTGGCGACGGTCGACAGCGCGCGGACGTCGTCGAGGTTGGTGACGCCGCCGCTGGCGATGACGGGGATCGACAAGGCCTGCGCCAGCCGCTGGGTGGCCTCGATGTTGACCCCGGTCAGCATGCCGTCGCGGCCGATGTCGGTGTAGATGATCGCCTCGACGCCGTAACCCTCGAAGCGCTTGGCCAGGTCGATGACGTCATGGCCGGTGAGCTTGGACCAGCCCTCGACCGCGACCTTGCCGTCCTTCGCGTCGAGGCCGACCATGACGTGCCCCGGAAAGGCGTCGCAGGCCTCGTGCAGAAAGCCCGGATTCTTCACGGCCGCCGTTCCGATGATGACGTAGCGCACGCCGTCGTCCAAATAGCGCTCGATGGTGGCGAGATCGCGGATGCCGCCGCCGAGTTGCACCGGCATCTCGTCGCCCACGGCGTCGACGATGGAACGGATCGCGACATCGTTGACCGGCTTGCCGGCGAACGCGCCGTTGAGGTCGACCAGATGCAGGCGGCGCGCGCCCTGCGCTTTCCAGTGGCGCGCCGTTGCCGCCGGATCCTCGGAAAACACGGTGGCCTTGTCCATTTCGCCTTGCTCCAGGCGCACGCAGTGGCCGTCTTTAAGGTCGATCGCGGGAATGATTAACATGGCTGATCAGCAGGGTCGTACGGGGGTCGAAATTAGGCGCAGGCAGCGCGGGACATATCGCAGGCGCTCTCGGCGGCGCCCGGATTCCAGGTTACAAAGTTGCCCAGCAGGGTCAAGCCGTCGTTCTGGCTCTTCTCGGGATGGAACTGGACCGCAAAGATATTGCCCGTCGCGACCGCGCAGGTGAACGGAAAGGGGTAATGCGAGAATCCGGCAATCACGTCGGGCGAAGCCGGCTGCACGAAATAGCTGTGGACGAAGTAGAAGCGAGCGCCCTCCTCGATCCCCGCCCACAGAGGATGCGACATGGCCTGATGAACGTTGTTCCAGCCCATGTGCGGCACCTTGAGCTTGTCGCCCCCGGCATCGTGCATCGCCTCGTGCGGAAAGCGCTGCACCGTGCCGGGCAGAATGCCGAGGCAGGCGGTATCGCCCTCCTCGCTGTGCTCGAACAGCACCTGCATGCCCATGCAGATTCCGAGGAAAGGCTTGGTCCTGGCGGCATCGACGATGACCTGGCGCAGGCCGCGCGCGTCGATTTCGCGCATGCAATCGGGTGCGGCGCCCTGGCCGGGAAACACGACGCGGCCGGCGCAGGAGATCACTGCGGGGTCGGAGGTCACCACCACGCCAGCCGACGGCGCGACGTGCTCGATGGCCTTGGCCACCGAGCGCAGATTGCCCATGCCGTAGTCGATGACGGCGATGTCGGCGCTCATCGTCCGTCCTCCGCGGTCCGCGTTGCGGTCATAGCGCGCCTTTCGTCGACGGCAGCGCGTCGCCCATGCGCGCGTCGGCCTCGACCGCCATGCGCAGTGCGCGGCCGAAGGCCTTGAAGACCGTCTCGGCCTGGTGGTGGGCGTTGATGCCGCGCAGGTTGTCGATATGGAGCGTGACGCCGGCGTGGTTGACGAAGCCGCGAAAGAATTCTAGGAACAGGTCGACGTCGAACTCGCCGATGCGCGCGCGGGTGTAGTCGACGTGATATTCCAGCCCGGGACGCCCCGACAGGTCGATCACCACGCGCGACAACGCCTCGTCGAGCGGCACGTAGGCATGGCCGTAGCGGCGGATCCCCTTCTTGTCGCCGAGCGCCTGCGCGAAGGCCTGGCCCAGCGTGATGCCGGTATCTTCCACCGTGTGGTGCGCGTCGATGTGCAGGTCGCCCGTTGCCTGGATATTCAGGTCGAACAAGCCGTGGCGCGCGATCTGGTCGAGCATGTGGTCGAGAAACGGCACCCCGGTGGCAAGCTCGGAAACGCCGGTTCCGTCGAGATTGAGACCGACCGAGATCCGCGTCTCGAGGGTGTTGCGGGTGACTTGTGCGGTACGCATGACGTCGGGATATAAGGCTGTATCGGGATTCTAGCAGTTCACGATGGCTTTCAACGCGGCGAGCAGCGCGTCGATTTGCGCATCGGTGCCGACCGTGATGCGCAGGAACGACGCGATGCGCGCCGGATTCCTGAAATGCCGCACGATGATGCTGCGCTCGCGCAGGGCGGCGGCCAGGGCCGCCCCGTCGTGGGCAGGATGGCGGGCAAAGATGAAATTGGCCGCCGACGGCAGCACCTCGAAGCCCAGCGCCCCCATTCCCGCCACCAGCCGGCCGCGCGTCGCGACCACCCTGGCGCAGATGGACTCGAAATAGGCATGGTCTTCCATCGACGCCAGGGCGCCCGCCTGGGCGAAACGGTCGAGCGGATAGGAATTGAAGCTGTCCTTCACGCGGTTCAAGGCCTCGATCAGATGCGGCTGGCCGATGGCATAGCCGACGCGCAGGCCGGCCAGCGCGTGCGATTTGGACAGGGTGCGGACAACCAGCAACTGCGGATGGCGCGCGACCAGCCCCACCGCCGATTCGCCGCCGAAATCGATATAGGCCTCGTCGATCACCACGACGGAGTCAGGGTTGCCGGCCAGCAGCCGTTCGATCTCCCCCAGCGCCAGCAGGCGCCCGGTCGGCGCGTTGGGATTGGGGAAAATCACCCCGCCGTTGGGCGTCAGGTAATCGTCGACCCGAATCTCGAACGATTCCGTCAGCGGAATCGCGTGGTGCGAAATCTCATACAGGCCGCAATACACCGGGTAGAAGCTGTAGCTGATGTCCGGAAACAGGATCGGTCGGTCGTGCTTCAGCAATGCCAGGAAGGCATGGGCCAGCACTTCGTCGGAACCGTTGCCGACGAACACGCGGTCGGGGGCGACGCCGTGGTACTCGGCGATGCCGGCGCGCAAGCGGTCCGAATTGGGGTCGGGATACAGGCGCAGCGTGTCGGCCGCTTCCGCGCGCACGGCTTCCAGCACCTTCGGGCTCGGCCCGTAGGGATTCTCGTTGGTGTTGAGCTTGATCAGATCGGCCAGCTTCGGCTGCTCGCCCGGCACGTAGGGCGTCAGGCCGTGCACCACGGCACTCCAGAACCGGCTCATTTGTGGGTCAGGCGGTATTCGGCGGAACGCGCGTGCGCCTGCAGCCCTTCGCCGTATGCGAGCGTTGCGGCGATCTGCCCCAGCGTCTGCGCGCCGGCCTGCGACACGTGGATCAGGCTGCTGCGCTTCTGGAAGTCGTACACGCCGAGCGGCGACGAGAAGCGCGCGGTGCGCGAGGTCGGCAGCACATGGTTGGGGCCGGCGCAGTAGTCACCGAGCGCCTCGCAGGTGTTCCTGCCCATGAAGATCGCGCCGGCATGGCGCAGCTTCGGCAGCATCGCGTCGGGGTCGGCAACCGAGAGCTCGAGGTGTTCGGGCGCGATGGTGTTCGAGATTGCCGCCGCGTCGTCGAGGTCGCGCGTCTTGATCAGCGCGCCCCGGTTGGTCAACGAGGTTCGAATCACCTCGTTGCGCGGCATCTCGCCGATCAGCTTGTCGATCGCGGACGCGACGGCGTCGAGGTAGGCCGCATCGGGCGACAGCAGGATCGATTGCGCCATTTCGTCGTGCTCGGCCTGCGAGAAGAGATCCATCGCCACCCACTCGGCGGGCGTGTTGCCGTCGGCGATCACCAGGATTTCGGACGGGCCGGCGATCATGTCGATGCCGACGGTGCCGAACACGCGACGCTTGGCCGCGGCGACGTAGGCATTGCCCGGGCCGACGATCTTGTCCACCTGAGGCACGGTTTGGGTGCCGTAGGCGAGCGCCGCCACCGCCTGCGCGCCGCCGATCGTGAACACGCGGTCCACCCCGGCGATCGCGGCAGCCGCGAGCACCAGCTGGTTCTGCTCACCGCCGGGCGTCGGCACGACCATGATGAGCTCGCCGACGCCGGCCACCTTGGCCGGGATCGCGTTCATCAGCACCGACGAGGGGTAGGCGGCCTTGCCGCCGGGGACATACAGCCCCACGCGGTCGAGCGGCGTGATCTTCTGGCCGAGCACGGTCCCATCGTCTTCGGTGTAGGTCCACGAGTCCTGGACCTGCTTCGCGTGGTAGCGACGCACGCGGTCCGCCGCGGCTTCCAGGGCCCCGCGGGTGTCGGCGGGCAGCTGATCGAGCGCCGCCCGGAGCTGCGCGGCCGTGAGTTCGAGACTGGCGACCGAGCTTGCCGGCAGGCGGTCGAAGCGACCGGTGTATTCGAGCACGGCCGCGTCACCCCGCGTTTTCACGTCAAGCAGGATCGACGCCACCGTTTCCTCGATCGCGGCATCGGCCGCGTCGTCGAATTGCAATAGTTTGGCGAGGCGCGCCTGAAAATCAGGCTGCGAGCTATCGAGACGGGTGAGCGTAACCACGGGATTCCTGCTTCATAGAAGGGCTGGGCGAGTATCCCGGATTGTACCTTTTTTTGGCGTTTTTCCGTCCCCGATCAGGGCGGATCGCGCAGTTTTCATACCTATTCCGGATATTAGACAAAGTCCAAATTGGTGTTTATGATGAACGCCATGCATTACACGCGCGACAACATGGCCGAGCTTCTGCGCAGCCACGACATCAATCCGACGCATCAGCGGATCGAGATCGCGCACGCGCTGTTTTCGCGCCAGGAGCACCTGTCCGCCGACCAGGTCATGGCCATCGTCAACACCCGCCACTCCGAGACCTCCAAAGCCACGGTCTACAACACGCTGCGCCTGTTCCTCGACAAGGGCTTGGTGCGCGAGGTGATCGTCGACCCCACGAAGGTGTTCTTCGACCCCAATACCAGCCCGCATCACCATCTCTACGAGATCGACACCGGCAGGCTGTCCGACATCGATGCCGGGCAGGTGCGAATCTCCGGCCTTCCCCCATTGCCGGCAGGCATGGTGACCGAAGGCATCGACCTGATCGTGCGCGTCCGTCGCAAGGCGTGACCTCCCGCACCGCTCGATGAAGCGGGTTCACATCGCGCCGACGCTGCTCGACGCCCAGTTGGCCGTTGATGCGCTGTCCTGTGTCGGCATCGCCACGCACATTTTCAACGCCAACGCGGCCGGGGCCCTGGGCGAAGTTCCCTTCATGCAGGCGCAGCCCGAGATATGGGTCGAGGACGACCGCCTGGCGGCACGGGCAAGCGAGGTACTGGCGGATTTCCTGAACGCGAGACCGGGCGAAGAAAAAGTCTGCCCGCACTGCGGCGAACGCAACCCCGGCAATTTTCTGAGTTGCTGGCACTGCGGCGGCGCACTGTCCGCTTGATGCGCCTGCCGCGTCAGGACGACAGCAGGTCTTTATTCAGCGCCTCGAGGTGCCGCTGATACTGGCGCGCAAAAATGCGCTCCAGCTCGTCGATCGCGTCGGCCGCCCCCACGCCGTGCATGAGGTGGCGCGTCATCTGGGCAGAGGCTTCGTGGAAGACCTGGTTGCGCTCGAGCATGGGATAGGTCTGCATCAGGCGCTGGATCGCCTTGACGACATTCTCCTGCTCTGGGCGCGGAATCGGCAACGGCTCGGCGGGCGGCGCGGCGGCGGCCTCGGCGCCCTCCTTGCCGGCCAGGAATTCCGCGTAATCCAGCAAGGCCTGCCGCCGCGGTTCCGACAAGGATCGGAAGATCGAGACGAGATGCTTGCTGTCCCGCATCAGCGGCCGCGCCCCTTGTTCGGACGTTTCCAGGGAATGATGTCGACGTTGCACTGCTGGAACTTGTTTTCGACGAAGCTGATGAAGGCGTCGAGCAGCTTGCTGCGGAATTTTTCCGGCGCATAGACCATCGACAGCTCGCGCGTCAGCCGCGGGGACAGCGGCACGGCGAACAGAGTGCCGAGCTGGATTTCCTTGGTGACGGTCGACGCCGACATGATCGCCACCCCCAGATTGGCTTCGACCGCGCCCTTGATCGCCTCGCGGCTGCCCAGCTCCATTTCGATGTGCAGATCGTCCGGGTTGACGCCGTTGCTCTTGAAGAAGTCGTCCACCACCTCGCGCGTGCCCGAGCCGTGCTCCCGCGACACGTAGGGCTGTTCGGCGATGTCCTGGGCGTTCACGCTCGAGCGCGAGGCCAGCATGTGCGTCGGCGCGCAGATCATGACCAATTCGTCTTCGCAGCATGCGAGCGTGGTCAGGTTGGGATTGTGCGAAGGGGCTTCGATCAGGCCGACGTCGAGGGAATGATCGGCCACCTTCGACGCCACGGTTTCCGAATTGGCGACGGTCAGGCGCGCCTGCACCTGCGGGAAGCGCTCCTTGAACTCGCCCAGGATGCGCGGCAACTGGTATTCGGCGATGGTGGTGGACGCGCCGATCATGAGCGGACCGGTCACCTGGCCGGTCAGTTCGCCCACGCGCGCCTCCATCTCGCCGCTCAGCGCCAGAATCCGCTCGGCATAGCCCAGCACCAGTTCCCCTGCCGGCGTGAGCGAAATCTTGCCATGGCTGCGCTCGAACAGGCGCGTGTTGAAATGCTCTTCCAACTGCTTGACCTGGAACGTCACCGCCGGCTGCGTCATGTACAGAATATCGGCGGCTTTGGTAAAGCTGAGCTGCTTGGCGACAGTGTAGAATACTTGGAGTCTCCGGTCTGCCATTAAATCACGCCCCCCGGGTCAGAAAAGATTTTTATTCAACCACAAACCCGCCGGCGTTAAAACCGCCCCGCCATCAAGCCGTTGTAATGTCTGACCTTTCCTGCAACCTTCCACTTCGCGCAAGCCTGATGTTGCGCCGAGCGTAATCCGGCCTCCCCTCGTTGAATCGTCCGTTTTACATCATCCTGCTTGCGCAGTTCCTGTCCGCCCTGGCCGACAACGCCCTGCTGTTCGCAGCGATCGGCCTGCTGGTCTTTTTCTCGGCGCCCGAGTGGTATTCGCCCCTGCTGCAGACGGTTTTCGTCATCGCCTATATCGTTCTGGCACCGCTGGTCGGGCCATTTGCCGACGCAGTGCCCAAGGGCCGCGTCATGCTCATCGCCAACACGCTCAAATTCGGCGGCTGCCTCGCCATGCTGGGCGGGCTCCATCCGCTCCTCGCCTACGGCATCGTCGGCGTCGGCGCCGCGATGTACTCCCCCGCGAAATACGGCATCCTCACCGAACTGCTGCCGAGCGAAAAACTGGTCGTCGCCAACAGCTGGATCGAAGGCACGACGGTCGCGGCGATCGTGCTCGGCGCCATCATCGGGGGCGCGCTCATCAACCCGCATCTCGCTGAGCGCATCCTCGCCGCCGGGGGGCTCGACAACGTCATCATCGCGCCAAAATTCGCCATCGTCGCCGTCACCGGCCTGTATTTCGGCGCCGCGCTCGCCAACCTGCTGATTCCGCGCCTGCCGATCGACCACAAGCTTCCCAGCCGGTCTCCCCTGTACATCCTCCACGACTTCGCGCACAGCTTCCAGCTCCTGTGGCGCGATCCGCTCGGGCAGGTCTCGCTCGCTGTCACCACGCTCTTCTGGGGCGTCGGTGCGACGCTGCGCCTGCTCATCATTGCCTGGGCCGCGCTCAACCTGAAGTTCGGACTCGACCAGGCCACGCAGCTCACGGCGGCGTCGGCGTTCGGCATCGCGATCGGCTCGGTGCTGGCGGGCAAATTCGTGCGCTTGCAGAGCGCCATCGGCGTGCTGCCGGCCGGCATTCTGCTGGGATTCGTGCCGATCGCGCTGATCTGGGTGGAAAACCTGCTGCCCGCCGTGCTGCTGCTGACCTTCGCGGGCATCCTGGCGGGTTACTTCGTGGTGCCGATGAACGCCTTGCTGCAGCACCGGGGGCATCTGCTGATGGGCGCGGGCCACTCCATCGCCCAGCAGAACTTCAACGAGAATATCAGCATCCTGGTGCTCACCGGTGCCTACGCGCTGATGGTGCGCGCCGACTGGCACATCCACACCATCGTCCTGGTGTTCGGCCTCTTCATCAGCGGCGTGATGGCCGCGATCTGGCTGCGCCATCGCCACGACGTCGTGCACTGAGCGGATTCGGCGCCGCTGAAACGCCGGCCGGTCAGCGCGGCCCGCCCGGCGCGCCAATCGGGTGACGCGGTTCGCGCACCAGCAGACGGCCGACCAGCCACCACACCACCGCGGCGCCGAGCGCGCCCGCATAGCCGTCCAGCGCGTAATGCCACCCGAGGTGGACGGAGCCGATCATGATCACGAGGGCATACAGCGTAAGTGCAATGCCGGCCCGCCTTGAAAAGCGCCAGCCGAACAGCGCGAGCAAGACCGAGGTCGCCACGTGCATGCTCGGCATGGCGGAAATGCCGCTGCCTATCCCGGCCTTGTTGTTCTGATAATCGTCCCAGAGCATCTGCTGCACATTCAGGGCCCAGACGGGAACGTGTTCGGCGGCGCCCCTCAGATAGGCCATGAGCGGCGCATACGGCCCGCTCGCCTGGGCGAAGTTGGGGTAATAGCATGGCCCCATCGACGAAAACGCGATCGCGCCGACGGTGCCCAGCAAAATCCAGATCAGCACGAAGCTCAGCAGGAATTGCATGCGCAGCCTGCGGTCCCTCAGGGCGAAGGCCTGCAGGATCAGAATCGCATAGATGACGAAGAACCACAGGTTGTACAGGACATTGATGGCTCCCGTGACGAGCGGGTGGCCGAGGTAAGGCTGCAGAAGCATCCACGGTGGGGTGCCGCCGTGGACCAGGGCATCCCACGCGGATAGCCTCGCATCCCATGTATAGGGCCGGATGACGGGAATGGCATTTTTCAGGAAAGTGAACGCCGTGGCGAACACGGGAACCAGCAGGACCACCGGCAAGGCGAACGACACTCTTTCCCGCGTGAGGTTTTCCTTCAGGCTGGCGATCACGTAACGGGTCAAGTGCTTCGGCCGTATGAACACCATGATTGAAATGGCGTGCCAGCACAAGGCAAAAACCAGGGGCATGATCATCGGAGCCGCATAACCCGCCAAATTGGACAGCAAATCGTCGGGCAGCTTGTAATAGCTTGAGACGGCCAGGGCAGCCACCCAGTAGGCGGCAACCAGCCCGATCAGCAGCGCATGTTCGCGCAGGATCCCGCGCAGGTCATCCGGCGCCACACGCGGGGTCGGCGCCGCAACCACGTCTGCAACGAAGGAGGGCATGCTGCCGGAGCTCCCGAAATCAGGCGTGTCGAGCCCGGGGTTGAATGGCCCCTCGCGAAATGCGGGCTCGATCGCCATCGACGAGCGGTCAGAGATCGTCGGGTGCGGCATTCGCTTCGGCCAGTTTGGTGCCGTTCGGCGAGGGCAGCCCGGCAAGGATGTTGCGCTGAAGATCGCGCCCCAGCACCAGACGCACCCGGATGTCCGGGCGCAGGTGTCTGGATGCCGTCACCGGCACGGCCCGGGGCAGAAGGCCGTTGATCCTTGCCGCTTCCGCCGCGCTGCCGGGACGGTATTCGATACGGGTGTGAGGCTCGGTGAACGGCTTCTGGTTGGTCAGGCGTGCATGCGGCACGCCCTGGCCATGGAAATAGCCGGCCACTCGGGCGGCGAGGCCGCGAATTCCGTTGCCGTTCGACACCTCGACGCCCCGCAGCGGCGCAATGGGCGCCTGTTGGTGCGGCGTATCAGCCACGGCGGACGCCTCGAAAGCCGTCAGCCTGAGCGACGATCCCTCTTCGCTGGAGTGCGCGCCCGCACTGTCGATTGCAGGCACGGAGGCGTTCGCGGCCGTTCGTTTCGGCGCCACGGATCGTGCGGGCCGCTCTGCCGCCGCGTCTGCAACCCGGGTGGCCGGCGTGGCTGCCACGGCTGGCCGCAGTTCGTAGACCTGCGGGGAAACCTTGACCCAGGCGCCCTGCTGACCGCCTGTCTGCGCAATCGCTTGAGCGGGCGGCTGCGCCGCAACAGGCGTAGCGGGCGTCTCTGCGTGGGCGCTCTGTGCCTCGCCGATTCGGCTGGAAGCCAGCGCGAGGTTGCGGCGGGCCTTTTCCTGGCTGCCATCCAGCCGCAGGGACGCCCTGTAGGCCCGCACCGCCGCCAGGTAATCGCCCGCCAGATAATTCACGAAGCCCAGGTTGTTGTACGTATAGGCCGAATAGGGCGCACGTTTCAGCGCCGCTTCGAATTGCTGCCGCGCGAGGTCGAAATGGCCGCTCTCGGCGTACGCGACGCCGAGGGCGTTCAGGGCATCGACCATCCCGGGGCTCAGCACGAGGGCCTGGCGATACGCCTCGATGGCCTGTTCGTAGCGAAGCTCGCCGTGGTAATAGCGGCCCAACGCATACTGCGCCCTGGCCTGATCGTAGCTGTGCCGCACTTCCTCGAATGGCTGAATGTTGAGCGCCCCCTGCTCGGTCGGCGTCTGGGCGCAGGAAGCCAGGAGCAGGCTCGCCGTCAATACTTTCAAGGTCAGTCGAATCTTCATGTCGGTCTCCATCAAACCGGTCGCGGCGACTGCACGGTGCGCCGCGGCTTCAACCTCCGCCGGCCATGGTCGGAAGCAACACACGGTAGATGCTGATGAACGCGGGTCCCAGCAGCACGAGCAGCATCGAGGGGAAGATGCAGAAGATCAGCGGGAACAGCAGCTTGACCGGGATCTTCGCCGCCGCCTCCTCGGCGCGCTGGCGCCGCTTCGTACGCAGCGAATCGGCATGCACGCGCAGCGAATCGGCGATGCTGGTGCCGAAACGGTCCGCCTGCACCAGCATCGTGACGAGCAGATCCACCTCTTCCACCCCCGTGCGCATGGCGAGGTTGCGCAAGGCACGCTCGCGCGTCGCCCCGGCCCGCAGCTCCAGTCCGACCAGATGCATTTCATCCGCCAGCGTCTCGCTTTTGAGGCGGATTTCCGACGCGACCCGCGCGATCGCCGCGTCCAGGCCCAGTCCGGCTTCCACGCAGATCATCAGGAGGTCGATGGCGTCCGGCAGGTTTTCAAACAGCTCGCGCTTGCGGACAAAAATACGGCGCGACAGATAGACATTCGGCAGGTAATAGCCGGCGCCGGCGAGCACCAGCATCCACAGCATGATCGTGTGGTTTTCCAGGGGGACCGAGCGCAGGCCGGAATACGCCATGAACAGTCCCGGCAGCAGGAAGGTCAAAACGGTCTTGGCGCCGAAAAACACCAGCGGCGCGTTGTCCTGCCGGTAGCCCGCGTGCATGAACCGCTGGCGCTGCGGTGAATTCTCCCAACCCTCGCTGGGCAGCGACAGCTTGCCCGCCGGCCCGAGGATGTCGACGATCTTCTGCTGCCACTGCGGCGGCTCCGGCCGCGTCTTCTCGCCCTCGATCGCAAGCTCCCGGCCATGCGCGCTCAGCCGCATCAGCCGCTCGCGTACCGGCCCCGCGCTGAACAACACCATCACGCCAAGCGCGGCGAGCACCACCGCCACGAATATCACCGCCAGAAAAAGAATTTGCTGTGGACTCATCGCTGCCACCTATACCCTGATCTTGATGATGTAGCGCATCCAGACGATGCCGATCAGCATCAGGACGAGCGCCACGTAGACCATCTTCAGCCCCGCCGGGTCGTTCCACAGGACCGCCAGAAACTTGGGATGAATCAGGTGGATCGCGCCGGCCAGCGCGAAAGGCAGCAGGGTCAGGATCCAGGCGGAAATGCGGCCCTCGGCCGACAGCACGCGGATCTGGCCCAGCAATTTGAAGCGTTCGCGCATCAGCCTCGCGAGGTTGTCCAGCAGTTCGGCCAGGTTGCCGCCGGTTTCGCGCTGGATCAGCACCGCGATCACGAAATAGCGCAGGTCCGGGCTGGCGATGCGCGCCGTCATGTTCATCAGCGCGTCCTGCATGGGAATACCGTAGTTGATCTCGTCGAAGGTGATCTTGAATTCCTCGGCGATGGGATCGGGCGCCTCGGTCGCCACCATGCCGAGCGAACCGGGGAAGGAATGCCCCGCGCGCAGCGCCCGCGACATGAGTTCCAGCGCGTCCGGGAGCTGTCCCTCGAGGGCATGGATGCGCTTGTCGCGTGCGTTCAGGACATACAGGTAGGGCAGCGCCGCGGCCGCGGCCATCCCCAGCAGGACGAACAGCCAGTAGAAGTTCAGCAGCAGCCCGACGATCAGCGCCGCGATCATGATCAGCAGCGTCAGCCCCAGAAACTTGGACATCGACCAACCCAGACCCGACTGCACCAGCAGGCGATCCATGCGCTGCACGCGCGGCAGCTGCAGCATCATGCGCTCCAGCGCCGGCACTTCGGACAACAGGCGCTGCTTGACGATGCTCGACTCGGCGCCAGGCGCGCCACCCGCCGCCATGGCTTGCAGGCGATGGCGGATGCGCTTGGCTTCCGGCCCCAGCTTGCCGTTCCACGCGGTGTAGCCTGCCTCCAGCAGCAGCACCACCGCGAAGAAGGCGCTCACCAGAAAAATCAGATACAGATAGTCCATGGCCTGTCCTATTCGTAGGTGCGTGTCGGATCGAACACCGCGTCCGGCACGTCGATGCCGAAGATCTTGAGGCGCTGAACGAACTTCGGGCGGATGCCGGTCGCCCGGAAATGGCCGAGGACCGTCCCGTCGGACGTCATGCCGGTTTTTTCGTAGGCAAAGATCTCCTGCATGGTGATGATGTCGCCTTCCATGCCGGTAAGCTCCTGGATGCTCACGATCTTGCGCTTGCCGTCGGGCATGCGCGACACCTGGATCACCACCGTGATCGCCGAACTGATCTGCTGGCGCATCGCCTTCGGCGGCAGCGTGATCCCGCCCATGCCGATCATGTTTTCCATGCGCGTCAGCGCGTCGCGCGGGGCGTTGGCGTGGATGGTCGTCATCGACCCGTCGTGCCCCGTATTCATGGCCTGCAGCATGTCCAGCACCTCGGCGCCGCGCACCTCGCCGATCACGATCCGATCGGGCCGCATGCGCAGGCTGTTTCTCACCAGGGCGCGCTGCGTGATCTCACCCTTGCCCTCGATGTTCGGCGGGCGCGTCTCCAGCCGCACGACGTGGGGCTGCTGCAATTGCAGTTCCGCCGCATCCTCGATCGTCACCACGCGTTCGCCGGCCGGGATGTTCGCCGACAGGACGTTCAGCAGCGTGGTCTTGCCGGAGCCGGTGCCGCCGGAAATGAGGATGTTGACCTTCGCCTTCACCAGCCCGGCGAGGATGTCTGCCATCTGCGGCGTCAGGGTCTTGAACCGGAGCAGGTCGTCGACTTTCAGCGGCACCACCGCGAAGCGGCGGATCGACAGCAGGGGCCCGTCGAGCGCGAGTGGCGGGATGATCGCGTTGACCCGCGAGCCGTCCGGCAGGCGGGCGTCGACCATGGGGCTCGATTCGTCCACGCGGCGCCCGATGCGCGACACGATGCGGTCGATGATCTTCATCAAATGCGCATTGCTGCCGAAGCGCACATCGGTCAGTTCGAGCTTGCCGAATCGCTCCACGTATACCTGCTTGTAGGTATTGACCAGGATGTCCGAGATGGTCGCGTCGGCCAGCAGCGGCTCGAGCGGGCCGAGCCCGAGCACCTCGTTCTGGATGTCGACGACGATGCGCCTGCGCTCGTTGTCGTTGAGCGCGACGCCGTCTTCCAGCAGCAAGCGCTCGACGAGTTGCCGCAATTCCTCGCGCAGGCGGTCTTCCGGGATCGACTCGAGCGCCGCGAGATCGATCCGGTCCAGCAGCTTGCCGTGTATCCTGACCTTCAGCTCGTAATAGTTCGACGCGTCATGATCCTCGACCGCGGTGCCGACCGGGATCGCCTGCTCGGGCACGGAACGGCGTATCTGCTCCAGGCGATCCCGGAGGGACGACGCGTTTCCAAGCTCCGCTTTTTTCTGCTCCGCCACGACATCGTTCATCCCGACTCACCTCCTGAAAATATCCCGCAGCCAGCCGCCCGGCTTTGCCGGCGCCTCGACGGTCTCGGCCAGTTCGGCGAGCGCCCTGCTCACGGCGTCGCGAGGCGCAAGCTTCAGCAGCGGCACGCCCTGGTTCACCGAGGCCGCCACGGCCCGGTAGCTGTTGGGCACGATCCGCGCGATCTTCTGGCCGAGCACCCGCTCCGCATCCTGGATCGAGATGTCGCCGCCCTTTTCGTAGCGGTTGACCACCAGGGAGAGCCTGTCGCGGCTGTACCCCAGCGCGTTCAGCGCATGAATCAGCCGCTTGCAGTCGCGGATGAAAGGCAGGGTGAGCTGAATCACCAGGAAAATCGTTTCCGACTTGTCCAGCGCCCGCAGGCTGAGCGCATCGAGCGAACGCCCCAGGTCGAGGACGACGTAGTCGTAATGGCTGGCCGCCACCGAGAGCAGCGTGTCCAGATGCTCCGGCTTGATCAGGCTCGCCTCCTCCAGGTTGTCCGGCGCCGCCAGCACGTGGCAGTGCGGGGTGACATGGATCATGCTGGATACCAGAAGCGCGCTGTCCAGGCGGCGTATCTCCCTGACCAGTTCGGACAGGGTCGTCTGCGGCGCCTGGTCGGACAGAAACAGCGCGGCATCGCCGAACTGAAGATTCAGATCGATCAGCGCGACGCGCTTGCTTTCCGGAGCCGCCAGGGCGAAGGCGAAATTGCTCGCCAGAAAGGTCGCGCCGCTCCCGCCCTTGCACGCGATCCAGGACATGATCCGGCCCGCTTTGCGCGACGGCTTGTTGAGGTCGAGGCGCTGGCGCACGCGTTCCAGCGCCGCCAGCAGCGCGTGCGCATCGGGCGGCGCGGATAGCAGTTCACGCACGCCGATGCGCATGGCATCGCGCAGCAGCTCCGGGCTCGCATTGGGGCAGAGCAGGATGACGGTCATCGCCGGAAACCGCGCCGTGGTCGTCTCCAGCGCGGCCAGGTCGCCCGCATGCTCGCACCGGCTGTCGACGACCAGCACGTCGGGCCGCTCCTGCTCCGCCAGGGGGGCGGCGAGTTCGAGACCGCCGTCGGTGCCGGTGATGGCGACCGCGCCATCCCACGAGGACACCACCCTGCGCAGCGCCTCCAGGTTCTGCTGGCTGTAGCTCAGTAGTGCGAGCTTCAAGATCTTGCTCCCGTTCAATTCAATATCGTCGCGCTTCACCGGTCGGCTCCCGCATTCAGGGACACACCGGATTGGCATGCCCGTCTATGGCGCTCAGCATGCTTTCCCGCGGAATGGTCGTGGAAAAAGGTGGCATCGCAATCACCGCCGCCGCGACCGGAATGAACGTGGTGACGCTCATGCCCTGGATGCCGACGCTCACCTGCTGGCAATTGGCCACCGAGCAGCCGCTCGGTATGTAGCTGATCGATACGTTTGCCGCAGTCAGGGCCGGCATGATTCTCTGCATGTGGGCGAGGATGGCCGGATCGTTTTCGGGGCAGACCGCCGCCACCCGCGCGCCGTAGCGCGTCGCCTCCACCGCGGCATTCCAGGTGAACAGCACCCGTCCCATTTCGACGATGCCGATCAGCAGCATGAAGA
The DNA here is from genome assembly GCA_021820845.1 of Pseudomonadota bacterium. Lineage (GTDB taxonomy): Bacteria > Pseudomonadota > Gammaproteobacteria > Burkholderiales > Thiobacillaceae > Thiobacillus. The sequence continues at coordinate 69,429 of JAKADC010000002.1, read as the reverse complement.
AGACGATCGCCACCAGCGCGAACTCGACCGCAGCGGCGCCGCGCTGTCGGTTCAGGCTGCCCGATGTCCGCGTCCTCATAGCGCCTGCCTCATCGTATTGCTGATATTGCCGAACGTCATGTCCGGCGCGCCGATGGTCAGGGCGCCGACGGGGAAATCGATCAGCGAATGAAATTGATAGCCGCTGATGGTGACGGTCACGAGGTTGACCGACCCCTGCCCCGTGTTGACCACCGCATGCGTCGTCGGACAGTTCGTCGCGTCGCAGATCTGCACCATGGCAGCGGTCAGGCCGGGCGCCAGCGCGGCGCCATTGCATGCGGTGTTGCCATATACCGCCAGGCAGCGTGCCGTGCCCCAACCATTGCCCGGCGCCACGGTGCTCAGAAACCGGGTCGCGTCCCGGGTCGCCTTGGCGAGCGTGTTGTACTGGTAGATGGCGCGGCCATACTCGGTGAGACCAAACAGCATCAGCATGAGCGGAACGATGAGGATGCCGAACTCGACCGCCGCGACGCCGCGCTGGCGTTTTCGGGGAACGGTGGCGGCGTGCCTCATTGCACGAGCACCGGAACCAGCGGACCGGCCGTGCCCCCGGCCAGGCCATAGGACGCGCACGACGAGTTCGCCGCGCTCGGGTTGCCCAGATACTCCATGACCACGTCGCCGGGGCCGTTGATCGGACTCAGCAAGAGCACGCACGCGTAGCCCTGGATCGGAACCGTCTGCGGATTGGTTCCGGCAAGCTTGTCGCAATCGACGATCGGCGCCAGCACGACACGGCGCTCCGATCCATACTGGGCTAGCTCAGCGGCGGTGGCGATCGAACGCCCTCCGCCGCTGAGGCCTGGCAAGACGCCCGCCGGATCATCGGACTGATATGGTGTGTGCGCGATCTTGGCGGCTTCGTAGTCAGCCGTCGTGCCGGAGGACGCCGTCCCGGAATAAGCATTCTCGGGCGCGGCGTTGGGCCAGGTGGTCGCGCCGGCGCTGCCCAGTCCCAATTTCGTGTAGGCGATGCCGGTGAAATCGGGAGGGACGGCGGCAATGTCAGAAATCTTGTAGGCCCCCTTGTAAATGCCGAAACGCGTGTTCCATGCATCGGTGGTCGAAGCGATCTGACCCTGTTCTCCGACGAGCGTGCCCACCGGCGGCAACTGGCACTGGCCCGGCCCTGCGAGCAGATCCCGGATTTCGTTGGCGCCGCCGCCATTGCCTGGATCGAAATCGATCCAGTCGTAGCTGCCGGTGCCGCCGTTGTTCGGCGAAAACTTCCCCGAATACCACTGTCCCGCCACCAGACCGAAGGTCGGCGCCGAACCGGCAGGCGCCTTGCACATGCCGATGGGAACCGCGCAGGTCGTTTGCGAAGGCGACAGCGTCGCCACGGCATACGCCCTGACCGTCTGGTCGCCGAACCCCTGCAGCCCCATGAACCACATCGCGATGTCGGTGCGCCAGACCTGGCACATGGCGAACTTCGCCTTGGCGGGATCCGCGTTGTTCGAATAGGCGCTGTTGGGGCTGAGTTGCTCGCTGTATGTAATGTCGTCAGGCGTCAGCGTCACTGCCGCCCGCTGGAACCCCACGAGATTGCGCGTGCCCACCGTCACCCCGGCGGCGTCGGCGCGGGTCAAGGCGTCGGCATTGCCGTCGAGTTCGCGGGCGGCCGCCAGCGCGCAGGCGTCGGCGGCGTTCTGCAGTTCGGTCTTGTTGACGAACATCTGCCCCATGTCGAGGGCGAGGCCGATCATGCCCAGCAGCACGATGATGGTGATGCCGACCACGACGGCCACCGCACCGTGCTGGCGTTTCGGAAGTTGCCGAGGTTGATGGCGCATGTCTCTGCCCCTTTCCCGCCCGCGCCGACTTACCTGCCGCTCAGGCCACCGCCAATGTTGATGATGGTCGCCGGCGCGGGCGTTTTCATGCCCTCGTGGTAACTGTCGAGCGCCTCCTTGGCCGCCTTGCCGTCGATCCCCGCCACCGGGTCGGTATTGCGCGAGGCGTCGGGGTTGACCGTCTGCTGGGCCTTGGCCTGATTGACGGCCTCGCCGAAATGCTGGTCGAGATAGGGCGTGGTCGTTTCGACCGTGCCCGCGCAGCCAGCCAGGCCCGTCGCGAGGGCTGCCAGGATGAGGGACGTGAAGGATGCTTTCATCGATGTTCTCCTGTTCAACGCATCTCAAAGCCGCCGGCGGGTTGGGATTGCGACGGGGGCGCCGCCGGTTTGTCTCCGCCGGGGCTTGCCGCGGGCCCGCTGCCCGGTTTTGCCGCAGGTTCGCCGCCGGCGGGGGCCGGTCCCTCCATCTGGCCGCCGAGGAAGTAGCCCACCCGGCCGGGCTGACGATAGTGGTCGGTCGGCAGCGCATAGTTGGGCGGCAGCGGCTTGACCAGGTGCGGCGTCACGACAAAGAGCAGTTCGGTGCGGTCATTCTGGAATTCGCTCGAGCGGAACAGCGGGCCGATGATGGGAAGCTCGCCCAGCATGGGGAAGCGCTTGACCGTCTCGGTGACGTTGTTCTTGATCAGCCCGGCGATGGCGAAGCTCTGGCCGTCGTTGAGCTGCACGGTGGTCTCGGCGTTGCGGACGGTGAAGCTCGGCAGCACCGAGGTCACGTCGTTCACGGTGACGAAAGGCGAGCCGGTCTGGGCAAGTTCCGACACCTCGGGCGCCACCTTGAGGTTGATGCGGCAGTTCGCGCCGGCGCCTCCGGCATCGCAATCCAGCACCGTGGGCGTGAAGGCCAGGCGCACGCCGAAGTCCCTTTCTTCCAGGGTGATGGTGGGGATGCCGAGCCCGCCCGTGTTCGTGTTCGACACCGGGATGAAGATGCGGCCGCCGGCGAGGAATTTGCCGGTCTGTCCGCTGATCGCCATGATGTTCGGCTCGGCCAGGATCTTGACCAGACCGTCCTGCTTCTCGGCATCGATCTTGAGCGCTTTCAGCGCGCCCCGGGAACCGCTCAGCACGCCGCCGCTCTGGGTGAGAAAGCTCGACAGGATGCCGGCGGTCCAGCCCCCCTGGGCCGAACGCATGTTGAATTCCGAACCAAGCTTGTCCAGCAGGGTCTTCGACACCTCGGCCACCTTCACTTCCAGCATCACTTGCTGCGGCGCGCTGACCTTGAGCATGTTGATGACGCGCGCGCCCGCGACGCGGACGTTGCCGGCCGCGCCCTGCGAATTGCTCAGGGAGATGCTGACCGCCTTCTCCTGGCCGGGCATTTTCACTTCGCTCACCAGAGGCCGGTTGAACTTGCGCACGTAGGCTTCGGCGATGCTGGTCGCCTGCTCGACCTTGAGCGCATCCGACACGGTGCCCTGCAGCACGATGGAGTCCGCCGCGGTGCTGACGTGGATGTCGCGTTCGCCCGGCATCAGGGCGCGCAGTTCATTCTGCAGGCTCGCCGTGTCGATGTTGACGGTGATGTCCGTCACCGAGGTGCCGCCCCCGCGGTACCAGACGATGAGGTTGGTGGATCCGATCTCCTTGCCGAGCAGGTACAGTTCCCGCGGGTTGAGGAGATTGACGTCGGCGACGACCGGATTGCCCACCGAGATGCGGGCGACGGGCGCAGGCAGGCGCAGTACGGTCGACTTGCCGATGACGAGCGCCAGCGGCGCCGCGACCTCGGTGCCGGAAGACGCCGCCAGGGCGTTCCTGCTGCCCTCCATTGCGATTTTCTCCGCGGCGCCGGCGCCGCCCGTCGTGAAGAACATCAACGCGGCGAGCACCGTCGTCAGAGCCTGATGTGTCTTGTCCATTTCGTTTCCTCGCTGTCTTTGTGATGTGTCGGCTCAGAATGCCGTCTCGGACTTGTTCAGGCCCTTGATCACCTCGATGGTCTGCCGCCTGTCATCGGCCGCCGGCTTCGTCGCGCGCCGCTTCACGACATGCCGGACCTGGACGGGACTCGCCGCGGGCGCCGCCGGCTCGTCGCTGCCCTCGAGCAGTTCGTTCTTGCGCATCCCCGTCGTCTGCGCGGCCTGCGTGTCCACCTGATTTCTCAGCACCAGTGACAGATTCCCGATGCTGCGGGCGAGATCGATCTTCTCGGCTTCCTCCGGCGTCACTTCCAGCGTCACCGCGTTCACGACCTTGGGCTTGGTGTCGTCACGGCTGGCCTCCTGCGCCACGGCGAGCACCAGGATCTTTTCCAGCACGATCTTGGAAACCATGCGTTTGTGGTCGTCCTCGGTGTTGACCATGATGTCGACGTGATTGCCGGGGAGCGCGAATCCGGCCACGCCGATCACCTCGTTCACTTTCACGGTGATGGCGCGCTTGCCCTCGGCGATGACCGACGACAGGCCCCCTTTCGTGCCGCGCGGCGCCAACTTGGATTCGAGGATCGGCTCGCCGCGCGTCAGCGACTCCTTCACGACCCGGTCGCCGAGCACGGCGGGATCGCTGACGGCGCCCGCTGGCAGGCTCCCGGCGGGCCACGCGACCGTGTTCAGCATGTCGGGCGTCAGGGGGCTGCCGAGCTGGATGTCGCGCGCGGCCACCACCACCTTGTTGGTGGCGATCTCGCTCTGGCGCCCGAGCCATTGCGCCGCAAGGACCACCGCCATGACGCCGAGCAGCAACGCTATGACCAGCATGACCATCGCTCGTGTGTTCTTCATGATTCCCCCGGCCTCAGTTCAGTACGAAATAGTTGTTCCACGCCCAGTCCAGCAGCGGCTCGCTCATCTCGGGGCGCTGGCCGCGGAAGCGCGCCTGGTCACGCAGCTGCCCCAGGAGATCGCGCGGCGAACACGCCAGCAGCACCCGCTTCTCCTCTTCGTGCCGCCGCAGGACGTAGGCCAGGCCCTCCGGCGCGAACGGGATGCCGAAACGGTCGCATTCCTGCCTGAAGATGCCCTCGTAATCGGACGCGTCGATGGGCCCCACGAAAATCTTGTATCCGAGCCTGCGCAGGAAGGCGTCGTCCGCCAGCGAGGCGGGCTTCAGGTTGGTGCTGAACACCAGGTTCACGTCGAAGGGCACGCGGAACTTGTTGCCGGTGTGCAGCGAGAGGTAGTCCAGCTGGCGGTCCATCGGCACGATCCAGCGGTTCATGATCGCGCGCGGCTCCGCGAGCTGGCGGCCGAGGTCGTCGATGATGAGCAGGCCGTTGTTGGCCTTGACCTGCGGCGGCGCGTTGTAATAACGCGCCTCGGCGTCGAACTGCAAATCCAGCATGGGCAGCGACAGCTCGCCGCCGCACAGCACCACCGGCCGCCGGCACGCGACCCAGCGCGCGTCGTTGAAGCCGCGCCGTTCGAGCTGGCTGTGAGGCTGGCCGGAGTCGTCGAGCGGCGCATGCACCAGGGGGTCATAGACCTGGATGACCTCGCCGTCGACCAGGATGGCGTGCGGAATGTGAATGCCTCCGGGCAGGAGACCGATCAGGCGTTCGGCGATATAGGTCTTGCCCGCGCCGGCGGGCCCATAGACGAAGCTGGCGCGGCGCGAGTTCATCGCGGCGCCGAACTGGTCGAGGAGCTCCGGCTTGAGCACCACTCCCTCGAAGACCCGCGCGATGTCGGCGCGGGTGACCTCGACGTCGGCCATCGACTGCAGGCGGACCTGCCGCTCGTAGGCCTGCAGGCTCACCGGCGCCGGGCCCGCATACTGGCTGCGCGCCATCGCGTCGGTCGCGCGCTGGCGTCCCATGTCGGTGAGCACGAAGGTGAAATCCTTGCCGGTCGCGTGCACCGGATCGCCGTGCGTGCGAGGCTGCACCTCGATCAGGTGCTCGGCGCGCATGAAATCCAGCACCGGCTCGAGCACGCCCGGCAGCAGCTTGATGCGGTCGACCAGCTCGCCCTCGCGCTGCGGCCCGCCCTTGAAGAGGATCTTCGCGGTCAGCTCCACCAGGAAGAAAAACGGCAGCCCGGTCTCTTCCAGGTTGACCGGCGGCGCGGGCGCGTAGGCCTCGCCGACGTTCCCTGCCGCATGCGCTTCCCGCAACACGCCCGGGTGGTTCATCTCCGCTTCCTCCGTTCCGGCGCGCGCCCCCGCTTCGGGCTCGTCGCGCCTCAAATCAAATGCCACCCCAGCCGCCGCGCGAGCAGAAAGGCGCCCACGCCGAGTCCGATGGCCACCGCATAAGGCAGGCGCGCCGCCGTTTGCGGCCCCGCCGAGAAATCCGGCAGGGTGCGGATCTGCGCGCTCGCCGCGGCCGAAAACAACATTTCCCTGAGATTGCCGCCCATGCGGCGCGCCACGCCCCGCCGCAGCGTGAACGCCAGCGCGAGCACGCCGCCCGCCAGCAGCACCCACAGCGCCGCTTCGACGATCGCCGGAAAGCCGAGGAAGGCGCCCGTCATCGCCATCAGCTTGACGTCGCCCGCCCCCATGGCGTGCAACACATACATGGGAAGAAACATCGCCGATCCCAGCGCGAGGCCGCCCAGCGCGCGCGGCACGCCGACACCCCCCGGCGCGAGGCCGGCCAGCGCCAGGCCGGCGAGCGCGCCAGCCAGCACCAGTGCATTGGGAATGCGGTGGGCGCGCAGGTCGGTGGCCATCGCGCCCGCAAGAAACAGCAGCAGGAGCGTTGTCGTCAGCTTGTCCACGGTGCCTTTTCTCCCTTGTCCCTGAGCCTTTTTCAGTTCCGCGTCGCGTCCTGTACCTTGTCGGCCACCGACGCGTAAAGGTCCTTCAGATTGAGGCCCAGCGCGGCAACCGTGGTCACGATCGCCATCGCGATCAGCGTGCCGATGAGTGCGTATTCGATGGCGGTGACGCCCGCCTCGTCGCGCAGCAGCACGCGAAAGAAAAGTTGCAGTTCCATCGCGCCCCTTCCTGTCCTGTGATTCGTTGCGGTCATCCCGCGGCCGGCGTTCTGCCGGCCACGCGGGCGAACCCAAACAGTTATGCGAGAGCGTTGGTTAAGGCAGTGCCGATCCTGTTGAAAACCGCCCTGAGTTGCGTCCCGACGATCGTCACCGCACCGATGATCACCACCGCGATCAGCGCCGCGATCAGGCCGTATTCGATCGCGGTCACGCCTTCCTCGTCGGCCCAGAAACGCTTGACGGCCATGTGCATGTTGTTCATTTGATTCTCCTGATGAGGGGGTTGAAACGTCAGCGCATCATGGCCGGGTCCGGCCTCGCGATGCGTGTTTTCCGAACCCGGTCGTGCGACGAGCCCGTGATTTGAGGTTAGCGAGATGACACCGCTTCCGACAGGGATTTGCGTCCCGTGTCGGGCAGGACAAATGTCCCGGTCGCGGCACGTCCGGGAAGGGGTGAGGCGAGCTAGTCTTCGCCGAGGCGGTGCTCGATCGCGTACATGTAGAGCGCGAGGCGCGTGCGGACGCCGAGCTTGGAATAGATGCTGGTGAGGTGGTTGCGCAGCGTGTGCTCGGCCAGGCTCAGGCGGTCGGCCAGCACCTTGTTGGGCAGGCCTTCGCCCTTGACGAGCGCGCGGATGACGCTGCGTTCCTTCGGCGTGAGGCTGGCGATGCGCTCGGCCTCGGGGTCGCGGTTGCCCTGGCGCAGGCGGCCGATGACCTGGGCGGTGGTGTCGGGATCGAGCCAGACCTCGCCGGCATGCACGTGCGTGATCGCAGTGATCAGGGTGTCGGCGGCGGCCTCCTTGCTGAGGATGCCCGAGGCGCCGCGCAGCATGGACTGCTCGCGCAGGCTTCTGTCGCGGGTGCCGGTGAGGATGATGATGCGCGTACCGGGGTTACGCAGGATGGCGGGCATGGCGTCGAGCCCGCTCTGGCCGCCGAGGTCGAGGTCGAGCAGCACCACGTCGGGCTTCTCGCGCGCGACCAGGCGCTCCGCCTCTTCGATCGTCTGCGCCGTGCCGGCGACTTCGAGGCGCGGACGCTCGCCGTCGATGAGCTTGGACAATCCCCATAGCAGCACCGGATGGTCGTCGACCAGCACGACGCGGATGGGCCGCGGCGTCTCGTTCATGTCGTGCTCCCGGCAGGCTGCCGGCTCCAGACCGGCAGGGTGACGCGAACCCGGGTCGCCTCCACGGTGCGGACGACGTCCATGCGGCCGCCCAGTTCGCGGGCGCGCTCGCCGAGCGAACGGGGGTGAAACGGTCCGACTTCGGCGGCGACGGGGTTGATGAATTCGAGCACGATGCTGTCGGGCACGCAATCGAGCGTGACCGTCGCGTACTCGCATTGGCCGTGGCGAAGGATGTTGCTGAGGCCCTCGTTCACGATGTGACGGAAATCGTCGAGCTGGCTTTCGCTCAAGGCCTGGTCGCCGCGCGTGTCGAGGTCGATCCGGATGCCGGAGTCCGCCTGGAAGCGTTCGGCCTGCGCGCGCAACACCGGCAGCACGTGGCCGCCGCCCTGCCCGGCCTGATCGCGCAGCGTCACGATGTAGCCGCGCAGCTGGGCGATGCTCGCGTCGGCCATCGCGACGAGGTCGGCGATGTCTTCATGCAGCGGGTTGCTGGGGTCGGTCCTGCGTTTCAGCGCCTCGAGTCCCATGCGCAGGCCGACGTAGGGCTGCACGGTGCTGTCGTGCAGGTCGCGGGAGATGCGCCTGCGCTCGCCGCTGGCGGCGGTGGTGGTGAGATGGTTCACCAGGCGGAGATTGTCCAGGCGCAGCGCGATCTGCGTCGCAAGCTGCTGCAGGAAGGCATAGCCGAGCGGAATCCTGAAACGCGCGTCGTAGCACAGGCAGACGCGGCCGGTAAGTCCGCCCTGGAAGGTCGGCAGCGGAAAGCATTGGTAATGCCGAGTGGCGAGCAGGTCGGCCAGCTCGCCGAACGGGATGTCGGCCCGCCCCGTCATCGCGGACCCGCGGATGTCGTACAGCCAGTCGCGCGGCCGCAGCAGCCGGCTGGGGGAATGCCGCCTGTAGCCGACGATCAGCGACGGCGGCAGGTCGAGAAATTCGCTCACGACCCCGTTGGGCACGCGATCGACCCTGCCGTCGCCCGGCCCGATCTCGTAGAGGGCGCTGTGGCCGTCGCGCTCCTCCGGCACCATGGCGACGACCCGGCTCGCCCGGGTGAACTGGCGCAGCTTGCCGAAAATCTCGAGGAGCACGCCTGTTTCGCCGAGCTGTGCGCCGGCGGCGCCGATTTCGCGCAGCAGGATGAGCGATCGCTTGAAGCGGACGACGCTGTCGCCCCAGCGGGCGCTCATGTAGCCCAGCACGGTGATCGCGACGACGGGGCCGAAGACGGCGGGAAAAATGCTCCCCGCGTGCGGCGTCCACACGCGGAGCGCGCTGTAGGCGACGACGCAAGCCAGCGTAACCGCCATGCCCTGCACGAAGCCCGACTGGAAGGCAGCGAGCATGATGGGAAACAGAAGCAGCACGAACAGGTTGCTGTTCTTTCCCGCGACGGCGAGCAGCAGCAGCCAGCCCGCATCCAGCCAGTAGGAGACACTCGCGCGCACCCGCTCGGGGCGATGGTTCGCCACCCACAGCAGGGCCACGCTGGTCAAGGCATACATCAGCACCAGCACGTAGGCGATACCCTGCTGCAGCGGGGTCATCTCGCCTTGCAGCGCGACGCCGAGCGTCGCCGCCAGGGCGACGACCAGGCGCAGTTCGCTGACCGTGCGCTGGCTGGCCGGCTCCGGCGAATCGCCCGGCGAGACTGCCGCGCTGTCGCTGTGGACGTCGCTTGTCATCTGGACGGGGCGTTCAACTCATCGAGCCGCATCGCGTCTCCTCACTCGTACCCGTGGGGCAGCACCACGGGCCGGTCCGGCAATTCGTCCGGATTGTGCGCGCCGGGCGGGAAATGCGCCGCCAGCAAGGCGCTGATCTGCCGGATGCCTTCCCGTACGCCGCGCTCGAACTCACCGCGGCCGAATGCCGCTTCCATGGACCGCGCCACCGCGTCCCACGCCCCTGCGTCGACCCGCGCGGCGATGCCGCGATCGGCGACGATTTCGATATCGCGGTCGGCCAGCAGCAGATAGACGAGCACGCCGCTGTTGTGCTCGGTGTCCCACACGCGCAGGAAGGAAAACACTTCGACGGCGCGATGCCGCGCGCTCATGCCGCGCCAGACCCACGACGCCGGCAGGCTGTTTTCGATGGCAAAGCGGATTTCGCCGCCATGGCGCGTTTCCGACTGGCGTATCTCGGCTTCGATCGCGCGCAGCGCCGTCCGCGGAAACGCGCGGCGCCACGCCCACGGCGGCATGAAAAGATGCCTCAGCCAGCGCCTGATCGTCACCATGATCCCGACGACCCCCCGCCGCCGAAACCGCCGCCGCCCCCGCCCCACGATCCGCCGCCGAATCCTCCGCCGCCAAATCCGCCCCCACCCCATCCGCCGCCGCTGGACCAGCCGCCGCCGCGCCGGAACCCGGAGGCGACGCCGGCAAACACGAACACGGCGATGAACAGCAGCAAGGGCGTGAACCCCAGCAGGAACGCGCCGACGGCCCCGCTGCCCAGCGCGGCGATACCGCCCGCGGCGGGGCGGCTCATCAGCGCGGAGAGCAGCCAGCCCACGACGATCCCGCCGACGATGACGACGAGGAATGCCCCGTCGTCGGTGCCGCGCTCGGCGGGCGCGGCAGCAGGTGCCGGCAGCGGCTCGCCTTCGATCAGCCGCATCAGTTGCTGCACGCCCGCGTCGATGCCGCCGTAAAAGTCGCCCGCCTTGAAAAAGGGCGTGATGGTTTCGGCGATCACACGCCGGGCGATCGCGTCGGGGATCGCGCCTTCCAGCCCGTACCCCACCTCGATCCGCATTCGGCGGTCATTCCTGGCGACGATCAGGATCACCCCGTCGTCGATCTTCTTGCGCCCGATCTTCCACCGGTCGGCGACGCGGATGCCGAACTGCGCGATGTCTTCCGGCTCCGTCGTGGGAACGATCAGCACGGCGATCTGGCTGCCCTTTTGCGCCTCGAACGCCGCCAGCTTGGTTTCGAGCGCGGCGACCTGTTCGGCGCTGAGCGTGGCGGCGAGGTCGGTGACCCGGCGCGACAGGCTGGGCACCGCCACCTGCGCCCACGCGGACAGCGCGCATACCGCAAGCAGGAATCCGAACGCGATGCGCGCCCGGTGCAGACGGTTCATGCCGGGGTCAGTTGCCCGCCGCGGGCGCCGCCGGCGCGGGCGTGCCGAAATCGACCTTCGGCGGCACGGCGATGGCTTTTTCGTTTTCCACCGTGAAGGTCGGCTTGGTCTTGTAGCCGAACATCATCGCCGTGAGGTTGGACGGGAAGGAGCGCACGGTGACGTTGTAGGTCTTGACCGCGGCGATGTAGCGGTTGCGCGCGACGGTGATGCGGTTCTCGGTCCCTTCGAGCTGCGCCTGCAGGTCGCGGAAGAGGCCGTCGGCTTTCAACTGCGGATAGTTCTCCGCGACGACCATCAGGCGCGACAGCGCGCCGGTCAGCTCGCCCTGTGCGGCGACGAATTTCTGGAACGCGGCTTCATTGTTGATGAGATCGGGCGTCGCCTGGATGCTGCCGACCCGGGCGCGCGCGTCGGTCACCCGGGTCAGCACGTCCTTCTCGTGCGACGCGTAGCCTTTGACCACGTTGACCAGGTTCGGCACGAGATCGGCACGACGCTGGTACTGGTTCAGCACCTCGGCCCAGGTCGCCTTGATGTCCTCGTCCGTGGTCTGCAGCGTGTTGTAGCCGCAGCCGGAAAGGGTGAATGCCACGAGTGCCATGCTCGCCCATTTGAATGCGCTGGCCCATCTGAACATGTCTGCCTCCTTTGATTGTCGTGCGAATCTAGTTTACGCCACGCCCCAGGTGGCAAACAGCGGGTCGGATTCGGCGAGCTGGTCCGCGTAGCGGTCGTCCTTGGGGCGCTTGAGGCCGCGCTCGACGTAGGTCTCGACCTTCCTGAAGCCGGCCTGCTTGATCAGCATGCCCACCCAGGCCATGCGCTCCATCGGGTGCAGCTCGGTCCACAGCCTGATGACCTTGGGCGGAAAATAGCGGTGCGACAGCGTGACCACGAACATGCCGCCGGGCTTCAGCACGCGCTTCGCCTCGGCGACGATCTCGTGCGGCCGGGTCAGGTATTCGAACGACACGGTGCACACCACGGCGTCGAAGCTGGCATCGGGGAACGGCAGCGTCGGGTCGGCGTTGAGGTCCTTGACGACGCGCTCGGCGAGCTGCGGATTGTCGCCCATCTCCTCGGCGTTCAGCCCGAGGCCGACCGCGGACTGCACCGTGTCCGGCAGGTGCGAACGCCAGCCCGCCATGAGGTCGAGCACCCGCGCGTTCTCGGGCAGCACCGTGCGGTAGAGCGCCTGGATGCGGCGCGCGCACACTGCGTCGACGTGGGTGACCTTGCGCGCGACCGAATAGAACTCGGTGTCGGGCGATTCATCCTCGCGGCGGAACGCGGCCGGCCCCTCGAAGTCGGTGGGCGTCTGCATCTGCGTTTCCATGCCGCTCCATTCGAGCAGTTGCGTGACCTGGCCGACCGGCTCGGTCGAAACGTCGCTCTTGCCGCTGTCGATGCTGAAGATGCGCCCCTGCAGCGGATGGCTGAAGTTGGCGACGAAGGTCGATTCGTTGAGTTTGGTCACGCGGAACATCGGCCCGGGCGCATCGTCGGCGTGCAGCAGTTGCGACGGATAGAAGCGTCCCGTCTTCAGCGGCGCAATGTCGCTGCGGAACACCTCGTTCGGCACCTCGTGCTCGATCTTCGGTCCGACGTCGACCTGCGCGTCGACGGGCGGGGTGTCGCCCGGCATCCACACCACCACCTGGTGGCGGCCGAGGTCGGAAAAATAATTGACGCGAAAACGCAGTGCGGAATGCAGGAGTTTCATACGGATTCAGGGGGTCAGGGGTCAGGGATCAGGGACAAGTACGTACGGCGCGCGAGGCACAGGTCCTCCCACGCGCGCGCCTTGTCGGGCAGGTTGCGCAGCAGGTAGGCCGGATGGTAGGTCACCACCAGCGGCACGTTCCGGAACCGGTGCACCTGGCCGCGCAGGCGCGCGATCGCCAGATCGGTGTCGAGGAGGCTCTGTGCCGCGAAGCGGCCCAGCGCGAGGATGAGCTTGGGCTGGACGAGCTGAAGCTCCGCCAGCAGGTAGGGACGGCACGCCGCGACCTCGTCCGCTTCGGGATTGCGGTTGCCGGGCGGGCGCGATTTCAGCACGTTCGTGATGTAGACGTTCTCGCCGCGCCTGAGGCCGATCGAGGCGAGCATGGCATCGAGCAGCTTGCCCGCCTGGCCGACGAAAGGCTCGCCCAGCCGGTCCTCGTCGGCGCCGGGCGCTTCGCCGACGACGAGCCAGTCGGCATTGCGGTCGCCGACGCCGGGCACGCCCCGGGTGCGCGTCGCGGAGAGCTTGCAGCGGGTGCACCGGGCGACCGCGTCGATCAGTTGATCCCAGGTGTAGGCCGTGTCGCCTTGAACCGTGTCCGGGACCGTGGCATCGCGCAGCCGCCACACCGGGCCGATTCCCAGTTCGTCGAAGACGTCGTCGCGGTTCAGCACGCCAGGTCTTTCTTCATGATGAGCGCGTCCTCGCGCCCCTGGCGCGCCGGATAGTAGCCGCGCCGCACGGCCAGGTCGACGAAGCCGCTGCTGCGGTACAGCGCGATGGCGGCGGCATTCGAGGCGCGCACATCGAGAAACAGGCTTGTGGCGCGGTGGTCGCAGGCGCGCGCCACGCAGTGTTCGAGGAGATCGCGCCCGAGCCCGTGGCCGCGCCAGATCGGCGCGATGGTGAGGTTGAGCAGATGGGCTTCGCCAGCCGCGGCCATCAGCGCATAATAGCCGATGATCTCGCCTTCCGCCTCGCGCACCCACATGCTGTAGCCCGCGCTCAGCGAATCGGCGAAATTGCCCAGGCTCCACGGATAGTCGTAGCTCGCCAGTTCGATCCGGTGGATGCGCGGCAGGTCGGCCTCCGTCATCGGACGCAGGCGGTGGGCGATTTCGAAGACGGCGCTCATGCGGGCCGTCTCGCGCGGCGTTCGTCGACCGTCAGCGCCACCTTGTCGCGCAGATAGACCGGCGCGGCGAGCGCCGCGTCCATGCCTTCGCCGCGCTCGAAAGCCCGCGCCGCGAGCGGCGCCATCGCGGCCGCGTCCGGCATGACCGTGTCGTCGATCCGCGCGAGCTGCGCCGCCAGCCTCGGGCGCAAGACGTCGCCCAGCGCGCTGAAGCCGTTGCCTGCGCCGATCCAGCCGCCGCCGTCCGGCACCGCCACCGATTCGGGCAGAGCCAGCGCCGGACCCGCGACGCATTGCCATGCCGTTTCGTCGCGTTGATACGCCGCCCAGTAGACCTCGGCCATGCGCGCGTCGAGCACGGTCAGCACCCGCTCGGCGCCCGTCTGTGCCGCGATGGATTCGAGGGTAGAGACGCCGACCACCGGCAAATCGGCGCCGAACGCCAGTCCCTGCGTGACGGCACAGGCGATGCGCAGGCCTGTGAACGAACCGGGCCCGGCCCCGTAGCCGATGCCGTCGAGCTGGCGCAGGCCGACACCCGATTCGTGCAGCAGCGCGTCCACCATCGGCAGCAGCAGGCTGCTGTGGCGCTGTCCGGCCAGCGTCCGGCGTGCCTGCACGTGGCCGTCCAGCCACAGCGCCGCCGAGCACCATTCGGTGGAAGTATCGAGAACGAGCAATTTCATGCGTGCGATTTTACCGGTTGCCGCGACGCCTGACGCAGCCGTATGCCGCGCACGGATCCTCCGCGTGCGGAAGGCCGCCTAGGGCTGCAATGGAATCAGGACCTCGAAGCGCACGCGCGACCAAGGATCACGAACCTCGGCCAGCCGGCTGATGCGGGCCGTCAGCCGCTGTCCGCCGTCCATGAAACGCGCGACGTCGGCGTTCTCGCGGCGCGGCACGTAGCCGATCACCTGGCCGCGCCATTCCACGCGCACCGCGCGGGCGTCGTGCGGATTGTCCGGCTCGCGCACCAGCGTGAGCGCATCGCCGACGTGCATCCGCGGCCATACGGTCTTTCCCGCGTGGTACTGGAAGCCGGCGAGCGGCGAATCCTGCAGCAGGATGTGCGCGGCGACCTGGGCGTACAGCGGCTGCACCCAGGCCCAGGCCAGGCAAAGCAACACCAGCGTGCGACTCATGCAGTGCTCCGACCCTCGAGCTCAGAACCCGTCATTCTACTGAGAAATTCGCGATCCGATCCGCGCTGCCGCCGCGGGATTGGGGATTACTTTTCCGACTGGACAAGCGGCCGTCCGCTTGAGGTAGGATGGCTGCGTCAACCTCCCTCCCGCCATCACGATCACGACATGCCGAGAAAACCCATCGCCCAGACCAAGCTGTTCGTCCTTGACACCAACGTGCTGATGCACGACCCCACGAGCCTGTTTCGTTTCGAAGAACACGACGTCTATGTGCCGATCGCCACGCTGGAGGAACTCGACCATCACAAGAAGGGCATGACCGAGGTGTCGCGCAACGCGCGCCAGGCCAGCCGCTTCCTCGACGAGATCATCTGCAAGCTCGACACGATCGAGGACGGCGTGCCCCTCGCGCCGCACAGCCACGACGCCGCCACCGGCAAGCTCTTCCTGCAGACCGAGGCGATCAGCGGCGACATCCCGCTCAGCCTGCCGACCAGCAAGGTCGACAACCAGATCCTCGGCGTGGTGCTGTTCCTCGCACGCCACCATCCGAAGCGGCAGGTCATCCTGGTGTCGAAAGACATCAACATGCGCATCAAGGCGCGCGCGCTGGGGTTGCCCGCCGAGGACTACTTCAACGACAAGGTCCTGGAAGACACCGACCTGCTCTACGCCGGCTTGCGCGAGCTGCCCGCCGATTTCTGGGAGAACCACGGCAAGGGCATGGAATCGTGGCAGGCCAACGGCAACACCTATTACCGCGTCAGGGGCCCGCTGGTTTCGAGCCTGCTGCCGAACGAGTTCGTGTTCCAGGAAGGGGACGCGCCGTTCTATGCCAAGGTGCTCAAAGTCGAGGGCAAGCAGGCCGAGATGGTCACCGTGCGCGACTTCGGCCACCAGAAGAACAGCGTGTGGGGCATCACCGCGCGCAACCGCGAACAGAACTTCGCCCTGAACGTCCTGATGGACCCCGAAATCGATTTCGTCAGCCTGCTGGGGCAGGCCGGAACCGGCAAGACGCTGCTCACGCTGGCGGCCGGGCTCGCCCAGGTGCTGGACAAGAAGATCTACAGCGAAATCATCATGACGCGGGTCACCGTGCCGGTCGGCGAGGATATCGGTTTCCTGCCCGGCACCGAGGAGGAAAAAATGACGCCGTGGATGGGCGCGCTCGAGGACAACCTCGACGTGCTCAACACGAGCGACGACGACGGCGGCGAATGGGGACGCGCCGCGACGCAGGACCTGGTCCGCAGCCGGATAAAAGTGAAGTCGCTCAATTTCATGCGCGGCCGCACCTTCCTCAACAAGTTCCTCATCATCGACGAGGCGCAGAACCTCACGCCCAAGCAGATGAAGACCCTGATCACTCGCGCCGGCCCCGGCACCAAGGTGGTGTGCCTCGGCAACATCTCGCAGATCGACACGCCTTACCTCACCGAAGGCAGTTCCGGCCTCACCTACGTGGTCGATCATTTCAAGGGCTGGCCGCACAACGGCCACGTCACGCTGCAGCGGGGCGAGCGTTCGCGCCTCGCCGACTATGCCGCGGAAGTGCTGTAAGCCCATCCTCGAGGAGATATCGCCGTGAAACGTCTGACGAAACTGACACTCGGCCTGACCGTGGGCCTGACCCTCGCCCTGCCCGCCCACGCCTTCGACTGGAATGGGCTTCTGAAGGGCATCACGAGCCAGCCCGCCGGCGAGACCGCCACGACGAGCAGCGTCGATGCGCTCTCCTCCACCGAGATCAACGCCGGGCTGAAGGAGGCGCTCACCCGCGGCGCCGACGCCGCCGTCGCGCAACTGGGCCGCAAGGACGGTTTCTTCGGCAATCCAGTGCTGAAGATCCCGCTGCCGCCAAGCCTGCAGAAAGTCGAAAAAGCCATGCGCATGTTCGGCATGGGCAAGCAGGCCGACGAACTCGTGCTGTCGATGAACCGCGCGGCCGAGGCGGCGGTGCCGCAGGCGAAGCCGCTGCTGATCGATGCCGTGAAATCGATGACGCTCGACGACGCCCGCGGCATCCTGACCGGCGGCAACACCTCGGCCACCGACTTCTTCCGCAGGAAGACCGAGGCGAAGCTCACCGATCGCTTCGCCCCCATCGTCAAGGGCGAGACCGACAAGGTCGGCCTCGCCCGGCGGTACAACGAATACGCCGGCATGGCCGCGCAGTTCAACCTGATCGACGGCAAGCAGGCCAACATCGAGCAATACGTCACCCGCCAGGCGCTCGACCGGCTCTACACGCTGATCGGCGAAAAAGAGGCAGCCATCCGCGCCAATCCGGTGCAGGCCGGAAGCGATTTGTTGAAGAAGGTCTTCGGCGCCGTCGGAGGCCGTTAAAGGCGGGGCATGCCCGCCTGATTCATTCCGCGAGCAGGCCCTGACGCGCGAACAGCCATAGCTGCCGATGCGTCATGGCGCGCACGGCTTCCAGCGGCAATTCCTGTCCCGTGTCCGCCAGCGTGGCATGCATCATCACGGCAAGCTCGTCGACGGTGCGGCTGCCATCGAGCAAGCCCAGCAGCAGGCGCCCGGGTGCGTCCAGATCCATCGCCACGTGGCGTGCGCCGCTCACCACCCAGCCGGGCAACGTCGCCTGCAGGCGCGCGAGATCGTGCGCACAGGGGCGCTCGGCCGGCTCGCTTCCGCCCGAGGTCGCGCTCACGGTCGGCATCACCCCCTGCGCCACGACCAGGCGGAACAGGCCCTCGCGAAAGGCTGCCTCGTCGAGCGTCTCCGCGATCCCGTAGTCCGCCATCATTTGCCGCGTGGCCGCCAGCAGATCGGGATACGCCAGTGCGCCGGGATAGGCCATCGACAGGATCATCGCCGCCGCCTTCATGGCGGGCTCCGCGATGGGGAAGGCATTGCCCGCGGGGTTGGCGAAGGCCTGCTCGCATGCCGTCCCGAGATCGATTTCATCGTCGCAGCGCAGGTCGGCATGAAACGCGAGGGCGGCCAAGGCCTCGCTCGCGGGCGGCCGGGCGCACGCCGCGTCGGCGCGCGCGATCAACGCGCGGCGGAACCGGATCGCCTCCGCCTCGTCGAGCGCCGCCTCGGCGTCGAGCCAGCGTCCGGCCATGCCCTCGGGCGTCAGGCCCCAGGCGTCTTCCAGTTCGACCACGGCGCGGCGCGGCCCCGCTTCGCCGACGTAGCGCAGACCATGCGCATCCAGTTGCGCGGCGAATTCGCCGAAGGACATCGGTGCGTTGAATTCGGCGAGGCATTCGTGGAACAGGTAGGACGGCGCGGCGGACTTGAGATAGGCGATTTCCTTCCGCAAGGCCGGGTCGGTCCATTCGGCGTCGAGTTCGTCCAGCACGCGCAGCGCCTGTTCGAATCGCGCCGGGGCGGACAGGCCCGACGCGGTGCGCCCGACGAGCGCGTCGCGCAGCGGCTGCAGGCGCCGCCAGCCCGCCGCGACGTTGAAGCTGACGTAAGAAATCCCCTGCGGCGACAGGTGCCGCCGGCAGACGTCGAACAGCGCCTGCCGAACCTTCGGCGGCACCCAGGAAAACACGCCATGCGCGATGATGTAGTCGAACTCGCCGAGATCATCCGGCAGCGCAGCGAGATCCCCATGCAGAATGCAGACGTTGGGCAGGCCGAGACGCTGGATGAAAGCTGCACCGGCCTCGGCCTGCACGCGCGACAGCTCCACCCCGACGCATTCGGACTCGGGCCAGCGCCGGGCCAGCGGGATCAGGTTGCCACCGGATGCGCAACCGAGCTCGAGGATGCGCGCCCGCGTCGGGTCGGGCGCATCGAAGCCATGCAGTCGGGCGACCGCCGCCACGAAGTCCGGCTGGGTTTCGGGCAGCGGCAGGCTGTCGTAAGGGAGTTCGTCGTAGCTTGCGAGCGTGTCCATGACGGCGATTGTAAAGCCGGCAGAACCGGGCTTCGATCGCTACCGGATCGCGCCGGGCGTTGCCAGGGTCAGTGCCCGCGCGATCCCGGCTTGGCCGAGAACAGCGCGGCCTGCGGGCGCGGCTTGCGCGGCTGGGCCGGCTGATTCTGCGGCCCCGCACGGCCCGGCCCCGATTTGGCAGCGTTCGCCGCGGGTTTCTTGCCGTGCGGCGCGCGACCGGATGCATTGCGGTTGCCGCCCGGCTGCGCCTGACGGGCGGACTGCCCCTGGCGCTGCCCGGCACCCTGGCGCTGGCCGCCGCCGCGACCTTGCGGCGGGCGCGGCGGACGCTCCTCGGACATGAGGTCTGCCTTGGCCGGCGGAACGAAGCCGGGCTCGATCTCCACGCGCACGATCGAACGCTTGATCAGCTTCTCGATGTCGCGCAGGTAGCCCATCTCCTCGTCGTCGACCAGCGAAAGCGCCGAGCCGGTCGTGCCGGCGCGGCCGGTGCGGCCGATGCGGTGCACGTAGTCTTCGGGCACGTTGGGGAGCTCGAAGTTGACGACCTGCGGCAGCTGGTCGATGTCGATGCCGCGCGCGGCGATGTCGGTCGCCACCAGCACGCGCACGCTGCCGTCCTTGAAGCTCGCCAGCGCCTTGGTGCGCGCCGACTGGCTCTTGTTGCCGTGGATCGCGGCGGCGGTGATGCCGTCCTTGTTGAGCTTCTCGGCGAGCTTGTTCGCGCCGTGCTTGGTGCGGGTGAAGACGAGAACCTGCTGCCAGTCGTGATGCTTGATGAGGTGCGCGAGCAGGTCGCGCTTGTGCGCCTGCGGCACCCGGTGCATCGATTGCTCGATGACTTCCACCGTGGTGTTGCGGCGCGCGACCTCGACGCTCTTCGGGTTGTGCAGCAGGCCGTTGGCGAGCGCGCGGATCTCGTCGGAGAACGTCGCCGAGAACAGCAGGTTCTGGCGCGCGCTCGGCAGCACCGCGAGCACCTTCCTGATGTCGCGGATGAAGCCCATATCGAGCATGCGGTCGGCTTCGTCGAGCACCAGGATTTCCACGCCCGACAGGTCGACGGTCTTCTGTCCGACGTGGTCGAGGAGCCGCCCCGGCGTCGCCACCAGGATGTCGACGCGCGACTTCAGCGCCTTGAACTGCGGGTTGATGTTGACGCCGCCGAACATCACCATCGAGGTGAGCGACAGGTATTTGCCGTAGGTCTTGACCGATTCCTCGACCTGCGCGGCGAGCTCGCGCGTCGGCACCAGGATCAGGCAGCGCGGACGCCCGGGCCGCGGCGCCTGCGGCGCGCGTGTCGCGAGCTGGTGCAGGATGGGCAGGGTGAATCCGGCGGTTTTTCCCGTCCCCGTTTGCGCGGCGGCGAGCAGGTCGCCGCCCGCGAGCACCTGCGGGATCGCCTGCGCCTGGATCGGGGTGGGCGTGACGTAGCCGGCATCGGCAATGGCACGCAGGATGGGTTCGGCCAGCGCCAGGCCGACAAAGGTGGTTTCAGTAGTCATGTAGGTTCCTGCGACGGCCTGTTGCGCTTGTGGCAACACCAATCGAGGCAGACGGGCAGTGATCGCGAGATCAATCGAAAACCCGCAACGATTGGTGGAAGCGGGTGGCCTGGCTGGATTAGCCGGACGGAAGGTGTTCGGGTGGTGGGCAGTACAGGGTTTGAACCTGTGACCCCCGCCGTGTGAAGGCGATGCTCTACCGCTGAGCTAACTGCCCCGAAGCGGCGCGAATTAAACCATATCCGCCCCGGCAAGGTCAATTCGGCGCGGCCGATCCGGTAAAATGGGCACTTTTTTCCGCCTGCTCCGCCCATGATTCGCACCCGCTTCGCCCCCTCGCCCACTGGTTATCTGCACATCGGCGGCGCCCGCACCGCGCTGTTCTCGTGGGCGTTCGCACGTCATCACGGCGGCCAGTTCATCCTGCGCATCGAGGACACCGACATCGCGCGCTCGACCCCCGAGGCGGTGCAGGCGATTCTCGACGGCATGGCCTGGCTCGACCTCGGCCACGACGAGGGGCCGTTCTACCAGACCCAGCGGATGTACCGCTACAAGGAAGTGATCGAGCAGATGCTGGCCAGCGGCGACGCCTACCACTGCTATTGCAGCACCGAAGAGCTCGACGAGTTGCGCGAGGCGCAGCGTGCGCGCGGCGAAAAGCCGCGTTACGACGGCCGCTGGCGGCCCGAGCCGGGCAAGATCCTGCCGACGCCGCCTTCCGGCATCCAGCCGGTCGTGCGCTTCAGGAACCCCACGGAAGGCACGGTGGCGTGGAAGGACCTGGTCAAGGGCACCATCGAATTCGCCAACGCCGAGCTCGACGACCTCATCATCGCGCGCGCCGACGGCACGCCGACCTACAACTTCTGCGTGGTCGTCGACGACTGGGACATGCGGATCAGCCACGTCATCCGCGGCGACGACCACGTCAACAACACCCCGCGCCAGATCAACATCCTGAAGGCGCTCGGCGCAACCGTGCCGCAATACGCCCACCTGTCGATGATCCTCGGCGACGACGGCACCAAGCTCTCCAAGCGCCACGGCGCGGTGTCGGTCATGCAGTATTCCGACGAGGGCTACCTGCCCGAAGCGGTCATCAACTACCTCGCACGCCTCGGCTGGTCGCACGGCGACGCCGAACTCTTCAGCCGCGAGCAGTTCGTGCAGTGGTTCGACCTCGACCACATCACGCCGTCGGCCGCGCAGTTCAACACCGAGAAGCTGCGCTGGCTCAACCAGCAGTACATCAAGACGGCCGACGACGCGCGGCTGGCCGGCCTCGTGCGCCCGTTCCTCGTGCGCAACGGCGCCGACCCGGACGACGGCCCCGACCTCGCCGCGGTCGTCGCGCTGGTGAAGGAACGCGCAGCGACGGTCGAGGAACTGGCCGACGCCGCCACGCTGTTCTACCGCACCCTGCATCCCGCCCCGGAGCTGCTGGCGCTGCATGTCACGCCCGGGGTGCTGCCGGCGCTCGCCGATCTCACCGCGCGTCTCGAAAGCGCGGCCTGGGAGCGCAGCGCCATCAGCGCCGCGTTCAAGGAAACGCTCGCCGCCCACGGTCTCAAGATGCCCAAGCTGGCGATGCCGGTGCGCGTGCTGGTGACCGGCGAGCCGCAGACGCCCGCGATCGACGCCACGCTGGAACTGATCGGCAAGGACAAGGTGCTGAGCCGCCTCAAAGCCACGCTGTAGGCCGCCACAAGCGGAAGCGAATCCGCTATAATGCGCGCTGTTTTTCGCCGGCGTAGCTCAGTTGGTAGAGCAGCGCATTCGTAATGCGAAGGTCGTCAGTTCGATTCCGATCGCCGGCACCAGTTCGACAAAAACGCCGCTCCATGAGCGGCGTTTTTTATGCCCGCAGCAGCCGCTGCCCCGGCTTGCGCAAGCCTACTGCAGCCAGCTCTCTATCTTCTTGCGGTCCGGCACGCCGCCCGCGTGCACGACCTTGCCGTCGATCACGACGCCGGGCGTCGACATGACGCCGTAGCCGAGGATCGCGGCCATGTCGGCGACCTTTTCGAGCTCGACCGCGACACCGCGTGCCTGCGCGATTTCCTCGATCAGATTCAGCGTGGTCTTGCAGTTGGCGCAGCCGCTGCCGAGCACCTTGATGGCCTTCATGACGTTCTCCTTCAGTTGACGGGTTTGACCGCCTCGATGGCGGCCGATGCAATGTAGTCCTCGACGCCTCGTCCCGGTGCCCACTGGCTGACATACTCGCGGCTGGTGTCCTTGGGCGCGATGCGGATGTCGATGAAGCCGGCCTCCCGGATCATGGCTTCGAGCTCGGCCGCGCTTGCGGCGCCGGCCACGCACGCGGTGTAGAGGGCCACTTCCTTTTGCATGGACTCGGGCAGTTCCGCGGTGGTGACGATGTCCGAAATCGCCAGGCGGCCGCCGGGTTTCAGGACGCGAAAGGCGTCGCGGAACACCTGCGCCTTGTCCGGCGAGAGGTTGATCACGCAGTTGGAGAGGATGACGTCGACGGTCGCGTCGGCGACCGGCAAATGCTCGATCTCGCCGAGGCGGAAATCGACGTTCGCGTAGCCGCCCTTGGCCGCGTTGGCACGAGCCTTGGACACCATATCGGGCGTCATGTCGACGCCGATGACGTGTCCCGTCGCGCCGACCTGTCGCGCGGCAAGAAAGGCGTCGAAGCCGGCGCCGCTGCCGAGGTCGAGCACAGTCTCGCCCGGCTTCAGCGCGGCGATGGCCTGCGGATTGCCGCAGCCCAGGCCGAGGTTGGCGCCTTCGGGCACCGCCGCCGTCTCCTCGGCGCTGTAGCCGATACCGCGCGACAGCAATTCGGCGACGGCCTCATCGGACGGCGCGCAGCAGCCGCTGCTCGGCGCGCAGCAACCGGCGGACTCGGCGCGTGCGACAGCACCGTAAGCCTCGCGCACCTGGCGGCGGATCCGGTCGTGTTCGTTCGTGCTCATCGGATCTCCTTTTCAGCAGCAGGACTTGCCCGAGGGCGTGGGGGTGCAGCACGCGCCGCCTTCCGCGACAGCGATCGCGGCGAGCTTGTTCGCGGCCTTCGGAAAATGCGCCGCACAGGCTTCGTCGAAACTGGCGTCGAGCTGCTGCGCGGCTTCGTCGCGGATATGGCGCGCGATCTCGATCACCGTGTCGATCTGCGCACGCGATACGCCGCAAGCCTTCAGCCGATCGACCTGGCACAGCCCCTGTTTCGGATGGTTCGCCGCGATGTTGGCCGCCAGCGAAACGAGGGCGACGATGGAGGGATGCAGGTCGGTGCTCATAGAACCCCTTTCAGAGAATTGAACAACAGGCCCACGATGATGAAGGCCGTGGCGAGGTAGGCGGAGAAGAGCGCCAGCAGCGGCACCTTCGCCACCTTCTTCAGGATGATCATTTCCGGCAGCGACAGCGCGGTCACCGCCATCATGAAGGCCAGCACCGTGCCGATGGGCACGCCCTTCCCCAGCAGCACCTCGGCGATGGGGATGATGCCGACCGCGTCCGAATAGAGCGGCACGCCGATCAGCACGGCACCGACGACCGACAGCACGCTGCCGTCGCCGGCGACGCGCGCAACGAAATCCGCCGGCACGTAGCCGTGGATGAAGGCGCCGACGCCGACGCCGACGAGGATGAACTTCCAGATGCGGCCGACGATTTCCTTCACCTGACTCAGCGCGTAGTCGTGGCGTGCGCGCACGGATTTGTCTTCCTCGACCTGCGCCGCCTCGCCCATGTGGATTTTCCACACGTAATCCTCGACCCAGCGCTCGGGCCTGAAGCGCTCCAGCACGAAGCCGCCGATCAGGGCCACCGCGAGGCCGGTGACGACATACAGCACCGTGAATTTCCAGCCGATGACCGACGCCAGCACCACGACCGCCACTTCGTTGATCATGGGGCTCGCGATCAAAAACGACAGCGTGACACCGAGCGGGATGCCGGCCTCGACGAAGCCGATGAACAGCGGGATCGACGAGCACGAGCAGAACGGCGTCACCGCGCCCAGCCCGACCGCCAGGAAGCGGCTTTGCAGGTTGCCGCGATTGCGGATGAACGCGCGCACCGTCTCGGGCTTGAGCAGCGCGCGCAACAGGCCCATGACGTAGATCACCAGGGTGAGCAGCACCAGGATCTTCGTCACGTCCATGACGAAGAAGTGCAGTGCCGCGCCGAGCCTGTCGTCCGGCGACAGGCCGCCCATGCGGTAGACAAGCAGATCGGCAAGGGTCTCGAACATCAGCTCGCTCCGGATTCCATGGCGACACGCGGCGGTCTTATCATCGAACGACGCCCCTTTCGTACCAGCCCTTGCTGCGATTGACGATCTTCACCACCAGCAGCATCACGGGCACCTCGATCAGCACGCCGACCACGGTGGCGAGCGCCGCCCCCGACTCGAAGCCGAACAGCGCGATCGCCGCGGCGACCGCAAGCTCGAAGAAATTGGACGCGCCGATGAGCGCCGAGGGCGCGGCGACACTGTGCTTTTCGCCCGCTTTGCGGTTGAGCCAGTAGGCGAGTCCGGCGTTGAGAAACACCTGGATCAGGATGGGCACGGCCAGGAGCGCGATCACGATGGGCTGGGCGAGAATCTGCTCGCCCTGGAACGCAAACAGCAGCACGAGCGTCGCGAGCAGCGCCGCGATGGATGCATCGCCGAGCACCGCCATCGTGGCGTCGAAGGCTGCGGGCCCGCGCCTGAGCAGCGCCTTGCGCCAGAGCTGCGCGAGCGCGACCGGAATCACGATGTAGAGGATGACCGATGCGAACAGCGTGTTCCAGGGCACGACGATCGCCGACAGCCCCAGCAGCAGACCCGCGATCGGCGCGAAGGCGAAGACCATGATCACGTCGTTCAGCGCGACCTGCGACAGCGTGAAGTAGGGATCGCCGGACGAGAGCCGGCTCCAGACGAAGACCATCGCCGTGCATGGCGCGGCGGCAAGCAGGATCAGCCCCGCGACGTAGCCGTCCACCTGCCCGGCCGGAAGGTAGGGCGCGAACACCTGGCGGATGAAGAGCCACGCCAGGAGCGCCATCGAAAACGGCTTCACCGCCCAGTTGACGAACAGCGTGACGCCGATTCCGCGCCAGTGCGACTTGACCTGGTGCAGCGCGGCAAAATCGATCCTCATCAGCATCGGGATGATCATCACCCAGATCAACAGCCCGACCGGAAGATTGACTTGCGCGACCTCCATGCGTCCGAGCGCCTGGAACGGCGCCGGGAAAAATTGCCCCAGCGCCACGCCGACCATGATGCAGAGCGCGACCCACAGCGTGAGCCCCCGCTCGAATCCGCTCATCGGCAATCCGGCGGCGTTTTTGGCCGCCACTTCGCACTGTGCGCTCATCCGCCGGTCCCCGTCAGGCCTCGACGGGGAGGCCGAGGTGATCGCGTACGGCCGCGACCAACCGCGTGCGAATATCGTCGCGCACCGCGAGGAAGCTCTCCAGCGGCTCGCCGTGCGGGTCGTGGAACGGCAGGTGGATGGCCGGAATCGGCTTCGGAAAAACAGGACAGGCTTCCCTGGCGTTGTCGCACACGGTGACCACCAGATCGATGTCCTCGTTCATCATCGTGTCGATGTCCTTCGGGTGCAGGCCGTCGGTGTCGAGGCCGGCTTGCCGGAGTGCGGCGATCGCGCCGTCCGCCACCCTGGGCTGCGGCCGCGTGCCGGCCGAGAGCGCGCGCACCCGGCCGGCAAGGTCGTGGTTCAGCAGCACTTCCGCCATTTGCGAGCGGCAGGAATTGCCGGTGCACAGCACCAGCACGGTGTATGGCTTGTCAGTCACGATGACGCCTTTCGGGATGGAAGAAAAACGTGCGACGAGGAGCGCGAGTTCATGGTCATGCGCGAACGGCTCATGCCGCCTCGTCCGAGGGCGCGCACACGGACTCTCCGGGCGTACAGGGATGGCCGCCGCAGCAGTTCTCGGTGAGAAAACCGAGCAGCGCGTTCATGGCCGCGAAATTCGCGTTGTAGATGACGAAGCGCCCGGCCTGTTGCGAGTCCACCATGCCGGCATGCGACAACTCCTTAAGGTGGAAGGACAGCGAGGACGGCGCGATACCGGTGAGCTCGCCGATGCGCCCGGCGGCAAGACCGGCCGGGCCGGCCTGCACCAGCGCGCGGAAAATGGCCAGGCGGGATTCCTGGGCCAGGGCGGCAAGCGCGGCGACGGCGGCTTTCGTTTTCATGTTTCAATGATATTTGAAATGTCGAAACAAAAGCAAGCCCAACCGGGAAAAAATCTTTCACCGTCCGTTCGCGCAGGAAGGCGATCCGGGCTCAGTACTCGCAGCCGGGCCCGGATCGCGCGCCGGAAGCGGCCGCCTCGAGGCCGAGCATGTCACGCGCCACCGCCTCCGCAACCTTGATGCCATCCACCCCCGCCGACAGGATGCCGCCGGCATAGCCCGCCCCCTCGCCCGCCGGATACAGGCCCTTGATGTTGACGCTCTGGAAATCGTCTCCGCGGGTGATGCGCACCGGCGACGACGTGCGCGTCTCGACGCCGGTCAGCACCGCGTCGTTCATGGCGAAGCCCTGGATCTGCCGGTCGAACGCGGGGATCGCCTCGCGGATCGCCTCGATCGCATACGGCGGCAAGGCGGTGGCGAGATCGGTCAGATGCACGCCCGGCTTGTACGAGGGCTCGACACTGCCGAGATGGTCCGACGGTCGCCCTTCGAGGAAGTCGCCGACAAGCTGGCCGGGCGCGTCGTAATTGCGGCCCCCGAGCTCGAACGCGCGGGATTCCAGCCTGCGCTGCAGTTCGACGCCGGCGAGCGGATCGTCGCCGGGAAAATCCTCGGGCGTGATGCCGACCACGATGCCGGCATTGGCGTTGCGCTCATTACGCGAATACTGGCTCATGCCGTTGGTCACCACGCGCCCGGGTTCGGACGTCGCCGCGACCACGGTGCCGCCGGGGCACATGCAGAAGCTGTAGACCGAGCGCCCGTTCTTCGCGTGATGCACCAGCTTGTAATCCGCTGCGCCGAGCAACGGATTCCCTGCGTTCGCCCCGAGCCGCGCCTTGTCGATCAGGGACTGCGGATGCTCGATGCGAAAGCCGATGGAAAACGGCTTGGCTTCCATGGCGACGCTGCGCGCATGCAGCATCTCGAAGGTATCCCGGGCACTGTGGCCGAGCGCAAAGACGACGTGGCCGCTGGCGAGTGTCTCGCCGTTCGCCAGCGCCACGCCGCGGATGCGCCCCTCCTCGATCAGCACGTCGGTGACGCGCTGCTGGAAACGGATCTCGCCGCCGAGCGCCTCGATCTCGTGGCGCATCGTCTCGACCATGCCGACCAGGCGGAAGGTGCCGATGTGCGGCTTCGACACGTAGAGGATTTCCTCCGGCGCGCCCGCCTTCACGAACTCGGTCAGCACCTTGCGCCCCAGGTGACGCGG
The DNA here is from genome assembly GCA_021820845.1 of Pseudomonadota bacterium. GTDB lineage: Bacteria > Pseudomonadota > Gammaproteobacteria > Burkholderiales > Thiobacillaceae > Thiobacillus. Next base: position 41,592 of record JAKADC010000002.1, on the reverse strand, counting down.
ATCCTTGATCTGGCTGTAGAGCTTGCCGTCGGAAAACGTCCCCGCCCCGCCCTCGCCGAACTGCACGTTGGATTCGGGATTGAGCGTGTGCTTGCGCCACAGTCCCCAGGTATCCTGGGTGCGTTCGCGCACCGCCTTGCCGCGCTCCAGCACGATGGGCCGGAATCCCATCTGCGCCAGCACCAGCGCCGCGAAGATGCCGCAGGGACCGAAGCCGACGACGAGCGGGCGTTCGGCGAGACGCTCGGGCGCGTGGCCGACGAAGCGATAATCCATGTCCGGCGTCGGCACGAGATGGCGGTCGTCGCGAAATTTCTTCAGCAGCGCCGCCTCGTTCCTGACCTCCACGTCGACCGCGTAGACCAGCAGCAGCGCATGCTTCTTGCGCGCGTCATAGCTGCGCTTGAAGATGCTGACGCCGAGCAGTTCGTCGTCCCCGATCCCGAGGCGCCGCAGGATCGCCGCGCGCAGGGCCTCCGCAGGATGATCGAGAGGCAGTTTGAGTTCAGTCAGTCGCAGCATGGTGATCGTGTAAGTAGTTCAGCGCGCCCTGCCCGGCCGCCCGCCCGCTGGCAAAGCAGGCCGTCAGCAGGTAGCCGCCGGTCGGGGCTTCCCAGTCGAGCATCTCGCCGGAGCAGAACACGCCGGGCAGACGGCGCAGCATCAGGTTCTCGTCGAGCGCATCGAAACGCACGCCCCCCGCCGTGCTGATCGCCTCGTCGAGCGGACGCGCGGCGGAAAGCGTGAGCGGCAGCGATTTTATCGCGCGGGCGAGCGTCACCGGATCGTTCAGCTGATCGGGCGTCAGGATTTCGCGCAGCAGCGCGGTTTTCACGCCCTTGATCCCGGCCCGGCTCTGCAGATGGCTCGCGAGCGAACGCGCGCCGCGCGGATGCGCGACCTCGGCGACGACGCGGTCCAGCGTCTTGTCGGGCGCCAGATCGATCTCCACGGTCACCGCGCCCTGCGCCTCGATCGTGTCACGCAGCGGCGCCGACAAGGCGTAGACCAGGCTGCCTTCGACACCCGTGGCGGACAGCATCAATTCGCCGCGCCGTTCGTGCAGGCGCCCGGCCGCGTCAGTGAAGCGCAGCGCCACGGTCTTCAACGGCTGGCCGCCGAAACGGCGGCGCAGATGCGCGCTCCAGCCGCCCCTCGCATCGAAGCCGCAGTTCGACGGCATCAGCGGCGCGATATCGATCCCGCGTTGCGCCAGCAAGGGCACCCAGGCGCCGTCCGACCCCAGCTTCGCCCAACTGCCGCCACCGAGCGCCAGTACGACCGCTCCGGCGCTCGCCGTCACCTCGCCCTGCGCCGACACGAAACGCAACGCGCCCGTCCCGTTCCAGCCCAGCCAGCGATGGCGCACATGGAAGCGCACACCCGCCGCACGCAGGCGGTGCAACCACGCGCGCAGCAGCGGCGCGGCTTTCATGTCCCTGGGGAAAACGCGTCCCGACGAGCCGACGAAGGTCTCGATGCCGAGCCCGTGGACCCAGTCGCGCAGGGCATCGGGGGGAAACGCTTCGAGCAGCGGCCTGATCGCGTCGGCACGCGCGCCATAGCGCGACAGGAACACGTCGAACGGCTCGGAATGCGTGATGTTGAGACCGCCGACGCCAGCCAGCAGGAACTTGCGCCCGAAGGATGGCATCGCGTCGTAGACGTCGACCCGCGCGCCGCCGCGCGCAAGCACTTCCGCGGCCATGAGGCCGGCGGGGCCGCCGCCGACGATGGCGGCACGGGGGACGTTGGGGAAAACCATGAAGGCGAGCGATGGCGTGGAGAGCACGCATTTTATGCGTGTCCGCGGCGACGCGCGCAAAAGAGACGGTGCGCGAAAGCTAAGAAAAAATACCTAGCGCAGTAGAGAATCCAGCCACTGTCGGCAGGGTCTTGGCTGGCTTAGTCTGTGGGTGCACGCTCAACCAGGAGTCCGACCATGTCCGACGGGAAACCTTCCTCCACCCGCCGCGCCTTCCTGCAGGCGATACCGGCGATCACCGCGGGCCTCGCGCTGCCGACGAGCGCGCGCGCGGCACCAGGCAAACACCACTGGGCCATGCTCGTGGACATACGCCGTTGCATCGGCTGCCAAGCGTGCACCATGGCATGCATCATGGAAAACGCGGTGCCTGAAAACAGTTTTCGCACCATCGTGTCGACCTACGTCGTGCAGCAGCTGACCGCCGGCCGGACCACGGCGGGCACCTACATGCTGCCGCGCCTCTGCAACCACTGCGAGGATCCGGCCTGCGTGCCGGTCTGTCCCGTCGGCGCGACGTTCAAGCGCGACGACGGCATCGTCGTGGTGGACGGCGACCGCTGCGTCGGCTGCGCATACTGCGTCCAGGCCTGCCCCTACGACGCGCGCTTCATCAATCACGCCACGAACAAGGCCGACAAGTGCACCTTCTGCGCGCATCGCGTCGACGCCGGCCTGCTGCCGGCCTGCGTCGAAACCTGCGTCGGCGGGGCGCGCATCTTCGGCGATCTCAACGACCCCCAGGGGACGCTGCGGCGCAGCCTGAACGCCGCCAAGAAGAACGGCGACGCGATCAAGGTGCTCAAGCCCGAAGCCGGAACCCGTCCCAACGTTTTCTACATCGGTCTCGACGACCGTTTCCGGGGCCGCGTCGAGGGCCAGGCGGCCCTGTGGCATCCCACTTCGCACGGAGCCTGATCATGAATCCCAACATCGTCGAAGTCGTGAACGTGTCTCGCGAAGTGGCGTGGCTGCCCTGGGCCGTTCAGTATTTTTTCCTGATCGGCCTGTCGGTCGGCGCGTTTCTGCTGAGCCTCACGTGGTACGTGCTGCGCTGGCCGGCCTGGAAGCGGGTGAGCCGGATCGCGCTGCTCGGCGCGCTCACGTGCGGGATGACCGCGCCCGTGGCGCTGCTCTCCGACCTGCATCAGCCGGGGCGCTTCCTCAACTTCTATCTGTACCCGAACCTGGACTCGTGGATGGCCTGGGGCGCCTTCTTCATTCCCTTGTACCTCGGCGGGCTGGTGCTCTACAGCTGGCTGGCGTTGCGGCCCGACCTGAAGCGCCTGGCCAACGCCGGGGGCCGCGGCGCGGCCGTCTACCGCAGGCTCGCCTACGGCGGCCACGACAGCCTCGGTGCGATCCGCGCCGCGACGGTGTTCGCGCTCGGCGCCGCCGCGCTCGTCGCGCTCTACACCGGCATGGAAGTGATGGTCGTCAGCGCCCGTCCGCTCTGGAACACGCCCTTCCTGCCGGTGCAGTTCTTTCTCACGGCGGTGGCCGGCGCCATCGGTCTCGTGCTAGTGCTCGACCGCGGCGTGGGCGACGGCACCGCGGCGATGGACGCGCCCCTGCTGCGCCTGCTCGCGGCGATCCAGGTGCTCGTCCTCGCGCTCGGCGCCGCCTGGCTCCTGCTCGGGATGAGCGGCCTGTCGCCCCGGCACGCCGAAGCGCTGGCGCAGGTCGCGCCTTCGATGGCCTGGCGGATCACCGCAGTGTGGGCCGCCGGCAGCGCGCTCGCCACGCTCTGGCTCGCCGTCCGGCGTCCGCAGTGGCGCCTCGCCGCCGGGCTGATCGCCTTGCACAGCGCGTGGATGATGCGCTGGACGGTCTTCATCGGCGGCCAGGGCATCCCCAAGACGAGCGCCGGCTACTACAGCTACACGCTTCCCCTCGGCCACGAAGGCCTGCTCGGCATCGTCGGCACCGCGGGGCTCTGGATCGCCATCCTGATCCTGCTTATCTCGGTACTGCCCTGGGGCGGCGAGCGCCGCGCCGGAGCCTAAGGAGACTGTCATGACTTTCAACACCCGTCGCAAGATTCTCGCCTTCGGTGGCCTGGCCGCATTCGGCACCGGCTTCAGCGCCACCGCCAAGCGCATGCTCAACCCGCTGTTCGACGGCGATGCGCCCAAGTCGCGCTACCACGGCGCGTCGCTCGAGCCCGAATTCAAGGTCGACCCGGCAAGCGGCGCGTTGAGGGTGAACCCGGCGCAGCAGGTGAGCTACACCGGCTGCCTCGGCTGCACGACCCAGTGCGGCGTGCGCGTGCGCATCGATCGCGCCAGCGGCAAGGTGCTGCGCGTCGCCGGCAACCCCTACAGCCCGCTTTCCACCGAGCCGCACCTGCCGATGAAGGCGTCGGTGCGCGACAGCTTCGTCGCGCTTTCCGGCTACCACGACAAGGGACTGGCGATGCGCTCGACCGCGTGCGGGCGCGGCAACGCCGTGCTCCAGCAGATGGATTCGCCGTTCCGGGTCCTGCGTCCGATGAAGCGGGTCGGGCCCCGCAACTCGGGGCAATGGGAGCCGATTTCGTTCGAACAGCTGATCCGCGAAGTAACCGAAGGCGGCGACCTGTTCGGCGAAGGCCGGGTGGAGGGCCTCAAAGCCCTGCGCGATCTGACCACGCCGATCGACCCGCGCCGTCCGGAACTCGGACCGAAGGTCAACCAGGTCGCGCTCATCACCAGCACCAACGACGGCCGCCTGCCTTTCGCCAAGCGCTTCGTGCAACAGGCCTACGGGAGCATCAATTTCGTCGGCCACGGCTCATACTGTGGCGGCGCCTACCGCTCCGGCTCGGGCGCGCTGTTCGGCGACATGAAAAAGATGCCGCACGGCAAGCCCGATTACGCGAACACGCAATTCGCCCTGTTCATCGGAACCGCGCCCGGCAACGCGGGCAATCCGTTCAAGCGCCAGGGCGCGATGCTGGCGCGCGGACGCAGTGAAGGCAAGCTGAACTACGTCGTCGTCGATCCGGTGCTGACCAACGCGAACAACCTCGCCGCCGGCGAGCGTGCGCGCTGGGTTCCCATCAAGCCCGGCACCGACGGCGCCCTCGTCATGGGTATGATGCACTGGATGTTCGAAAACGGCCGCTACGACGCCAAATATCTCTCCCATCCGAATCTCGCCGTGGCGAAGGCCGCCGGCGAGCCGTCGTGGAGCAACGCCACCCATCTCGTGATCGTGGAAGCCGGCCATCCGCGGCAAGGCCGCTTCCTGCGCGGGTCCGATCTCGGCCTCGACCTGCCCGAGACGGAACGTTACAAGGAGAACGACCCCTTCGCCGTGACCGGCGCAAACGGCGCCGTTCGGCACGACGAGGCGACGGCGCCGGCGCAACTCTTCGTCGACGACACGGTCGTGATCGGCGGCGCGCCGGTCAAGGTCAAGTCCTCGCTGCTGCTGCTGCACGAACAGGCGCACGCGCGCAGCCTCGACGAGTACGCCGCGATCTGCGGCATCCCGGCGCAAACGATCGCCGCGCTCGCGAAGGAATTTTCCAGCCACGGCAAGCGTGCCGCGGCGATCGCCCAGGGCGGGATGATGGCCGGCAACGGTTTCTACAACGCCTACGGCGTCGTCACGCTGAACGCGCTCATCGGCAACCTGAACTGGAAAGGCGGCCTGTCGATGAACGGCGGCGGGTTCAAGGACGCGGGGCCGGGGCCGCGCTACAACCTCGCGAGCTTCCCGGGCATGATCGAGAAACCCAAGGGGCTTCCGCTCGGCCGCAACGCACCCTACGAGAAAACCGCCGAATTCGCGGCGAAAAAAGCGGCGGGCAAGGCCTATCCCGCGCAGGCGCCGTGGTTCCCGAACGCCCCCGGCCTCGCCACAGAATGGCTGACCGGCGCCGCCAACGGCTATCCCTACGGGATCAAGGCGCTGTTCGTATGGAGCACCAACCCGCTGTACGGCATTCCTGGCGTGCGCGCGCAGGTGGAAAAGGATTTGGCGGATCCGAAGAAGATTCCGCTGATCGTTGCCATCGATCCGCTCATCAACGAGAGCAACGCCTTCGCCGACTACATCGTGCCCGACTCGCTACTGTATGAAAGCTGGGGCTGGCCCTCGGCCTGGGGTGCCGTGCCGACCAAGGCGAGCACGGCGCGCTGGCCGGTGGTCGAGCCGAAGGCCGACAAACTCGCGGACGGTCAGGCGATCGGCATGGAGACCTTCTTCATCGCGCTCGCCCACGCGATGGCGCTGCCCGGTTTCGGACCCGGCGCCATCGCCGACATGGACGGCAACACCTACCCGCTCGAGCGCCCGGAGGACTGGTACCTGCGGGGCGGCGCCAACATCGCGTGGCTCGGCAAGGAACCGGTCGCCGACGCCAGCGACGATGACATGGTGCTCTCCGGCGTCGAACGCCTGCGGCCCATGCTGGAGCGGACGCTGAAACCCGAGGAGGTGCGCAAGGTGGCCTTCATCCTCGCCCGCGGCGGCCGCTACCAGCCCGCGAAGGAGACCTACAGCGAGGACAACCCGGAATGGATGACGCACCGTTTCGAGAATGGCCTGCAGATCTACAACGAAAATCTCGGTGCGGCAAAAAGCAGCATCACGGGCAAGCGCTTCATCGGCTGTGCCACCTGGACCGAGCCTGGCTTCGCCGACGGCACCGCAATGCGCGCGCATTACTCCGAAGCCGAGTGGCCGCTGCAACTCGTCAGCTTCAAGTCGGCGCTGCAGAACCCCTATTCGATCGCCGCGCCGCGACTGCGCGCCCTCCATCCCGAAAACCCGGTGCTGATGCACCCGGCCGACGCGGCCCATTTCGGCCTGAAAAGCGGCGACGGCGCCGTCATCCGGACGCCCGGGGGAAGCGCGCATGGCCGCGTGATCGTCCACGCCGGCGTGATGCAGGGCGTGCTGGCCGTCGAGCATGGCTTCGGTCACCGTGAACTCGGCGCCCGCGGCCACCGGATCGGCGGAACGCAGCAGCCCGGGGACGCCGCGATCGGTGCCGGCGTCAACCTCAACGATCTCGGGATCTCCGACCCCACCCGCGAGGGCAAATCGGTGTGGGTCGACGCCGTCTCCGGAACCGCGGTGCGCAATGGCCTGCCGGCGACTGTCGCGCGCGCCTGAGGATCGCGCACACCAAACGGGGCGAGGAGAATCGGCATGGCGATGACGATGCGCGTCGACGTGGTGAGTGTCGAGGAATCGCTCTTTTCAGGACTGGCGGAATCCGTCGTCGCACCCGCGGAAATGGGCGCGGTCGGGATCTACCCCGGGCATGCGCCACTCCTCACCCGCCTCAAGCCCGGTGCGGTCAGGCTGAAAATTCCCCAGCACGGGGAGGAGGAGGTGATCCACATTTCGGGCGGCATTCTCGAAGTACAGCCCGGCCGCGTGACGCTTCTCGCCGACGTTGCGATCAGGGAAGACGTCATCGCGGAAGCGAATCTCGGCGATGAGAAGCGCAGGGCCGAGGAGGTATTGAAAAACCGCGTCACGGCGACCGCCTACGCGAGGCTGGAAGTCGATCTTGCCAAGGCGCTGACGTATCTGCAGGGCATCCAGAAACTGCGCCACGGCAAGCGTGGGCTCTGAGCGCGCCCGCGCGAGAAGCGGCGGAAAGCGCGGCCGCTCAGTCGAGATCGGCCGGATCCGCGCGCAGCATCAGGCGCGCGAGTTCCGCCGCCGAGCCGGTGTGCGTTTTTTCCATCACGTGCTGACGATGCACGTGAACCGTCTTTTCGCTGATGTCGAGCTCGCGCGCGATGAGCTTGTTCGGCAGGCCGCGCGCGACCCTCAGCGCGACCTCCCGTTCCCGCGGCGACAGGTGCTCGATCAACGCAAGCGCCTGGCCTCGGCGCGCGGCGGTGGCGAGCTGTTCGCGGCTGCGGCGCACGGCCTGGCCGACGGCGTCGAGCAGCGCCTGGTCCTTGAAGGGCTTTTCCAGGAAATCGCAGGCCGCCTGCTTCATCGCCTGCACCGCCAGCGACACGTCGCCGTGGCCGGTGATGAAGATCACCGGCAGCGCATCGCCGCGCGCACGCAGCGCCTGCTGCAGCTCCAGTCCGCTCATGCCGGGCATGCGGATGTCGAGCACGAGGCAACCGGGGGCGCCCGGCTGGTAGGCCGCGAGAAATTCATCGGCGCTCGCGTAGGCTCGCGCGCGCCATCCGACCGAATCGAACAGGAACAGCAGCGAGCGGCGCAGCGCCTCCTCGTCGTCGACGATATGGATCAGGGCTTGGTCAGGAGATTGCGACATCGGCAGGCAACGTGAAGAAGAAAATCATGCCGGGGGCGGGGGTGTTGGCTTCGGCCCACAGACGGCCGCCGTGTGCCTCGACGATGGTCTTGCAGATCGACAGCCCGAGCCCCATGCCGTCGGGCTTGGTGGTGAAAAAGGGCTCGAACAGGTGCGATGCCGACGTCGGCGAAAGGCCAGTGCCGTAGTCGCGCACGCCGATCCGGTAGTGTCGCTCCGTCTGCTCCAGCGTAACCTCGATCGCGCGCTCGCCGGATGAGCGGTCCTGCATCGCGTCGGCCGCGTTTTTCAGCAGGTTGAGCAGCACCTGTTGCATCTGCAGCGCGTCGGCGTCGACGGATGCGTCGGGCGGCAGCCGGTCGTCGATCACGACACGCGGCGCGCCCGGCAGCATGGCGGCGAAAAGCGTCGTCGCCTCGTGCGCGACTTCGAGCAGAGGGCGCTTTTCGCGCACGGCGGCGCGCTTGCTGGCGAATGCGCGGATGCGGCGCACGATGCCGCCCGCGCGCTCCGCCTGCGCGGCGATTTCCTGGCTCGCCTCGGCAAGGATCGCCGGCGTGTAGCGTCCGGTTTCGAGCCGCCGCAACAGGCTCTGCGCGTAGTTGCCGATCGCTGCCAGCGGCTGGTTCAGTTCGTGCGCGAGCGTCCCCGAGAGTTCGCCGAGAACCGAAAGGCGCGAGAGATGGTCGAGCTGTTCCTGGTGCGCGCGCATGCCGGCCTCCGCGGCGTCGCGTTCGGCGAGCGCGGCGCGTAACGCCGCAGTGCGCGTATGGACCTGCTGCTCGACGCGAACCGTGTGCATCACCCACCCCGCCAGCGCCGCGAAAACCAACAGCAGGAACGGCCAGTAGCGGTGCGCAAGCGCCTGCAGCGTATTCTCTCGCAGATAGCGGTAGGGGCCGACCTGCAGGTCGCGGAACAGGTCATGCACCGGCCGGTAGTCGACCGGCGCGGTCCAGGCGTAGCCCCTGGCGTTGGGCGGCATCGACAGCAGCGCGGCCGCGACCGCCTTGGCGAGCCGAAGGTCGGTGTGGCGCAGCGTCGCGATCGGCCAGTCGGGATAGAGTTGGGTCGACAGCCCGCACGCGAACCCGGCCTCCTGGCGCGGCGAGAGCACCTTGAAGTCGGCGAGCCGGATCGCGCCGCTGCGCGCCATCTCCTCGAGCAGGCACGCCCGCACGATCCCGGCGTCGTCCTTGCCGTCTGCGACCGCCGAGACGATACGGGACATGGGAAATCCGAGGAAATCGAGCCGCGAGAAATCCTGCGGTTCGATACCCTGGCGCCGCAATTCGCGCCACGCCACCTGAAATCCGCCGAAGGCATTCTCGCCGACGGCGGCGACGCGCCGTCCCTTGAGGTCGGCCAGCACATTGAGATCGTTCCGGTCGGCGCGCGCGATCACCGCCGAGCCGATTGCCCGTGCCGGGGACGGCACCCCCGGCGAATCGAGCGTCGCGATCCGGCTGACGCCGAACTCCGATTCGAGCGCGGCGTAGTGGCCGCTGTTGGTGATGACGAAATCGAGCTTCTGTTGCCGCACGGCCTCGCGCAATCCGGCCACGTCGTAGTACTCGAGCACGAATCGCCGCGATGGCACCGCCGCCTCGAGATGCCGCGCGAGCGGGCTCCAGTCCGAGAACGCCGCCTCGGAACCGAGAAAGGCGAGAACGCCGATCCGCACCGGCGCCTGAACCTGCGCACCGGCGGCGGGAACGAAAACAAGCAAGGCCAGAATGCCAAGGAATCGACGCTGGATTCGCAGTAATCGGTTGATCCGTACGCTCCTTTCGGCTGCCGCGTGCCGCGTATCGTGCGGGAGGACGGCGCCGCCGCGGCCTGTACCGCGTGTTCACGCGTTCCCCCAGTGTATCGGCCCGCGCCGTCGATGTCAGCCGCAGCGGCAGTCTGGCAGCCCTATGCGTCGGGTCGCGCCGAGCGGAGACCGGAAGGTCGCCGCAACCTTCCTCGCCGGGCCGATCCCCGCTGCGCGGGGTCCCTCGCCCAACGGCTCAGCGCAGCCCGCTCCGTCAGGTCCGTACCAAACAACAGTTCTGGCGTCGCGGGCAGGCCATTTCGCCGGGTCGATCCCCGCTGCGCGGGGTCCCTCGCCCAACGGCTCAATAGCCTCACTCCCATTCAATGGTTTCCCATGGATGAAAACCCGCATGAACACTCGATCTATTTGACTCAGTCATCGCACTTTACCGTCATTTTTACCGTCAATAAACAAGCGCTTTTGCAGGCGCGGGAGATGGACTCGGTCTGACGGGCGGCTACTCCAGCCCATCAATCGTCAACTATCGCCGCGAACCAGCAAGCCTGAATCTTTGGATTATTCGTCGCTATCGTAGCACAACTACGACTAACGCACCCAAACAAAGCTTGGCAAGCAATTAAAATGATGATAAATATCGTAGCATGGCTACGACTGAAAGAACTAAGCTAAATTCCCTCTACCGGCAGTGGGCACCGGGAACTCCCTTGACGTCGGAAGACCTGGCGGCATTGGGCATCTCCGCCGACCTGGCCGTCCACTATGCGCGTGCTGGCTGGCTCTCCCGCTTGGCGCGCGGGGTGTACCGTCGCCCCAACGATACGCTGGCTCTCCATGCCTGTCTGGTCCTATTGCAGCGCTCCGTCGAAGGCCTGCATGTCGGCGGCAAGTCTGCCCTCGACTGGTATGGTGTGAGGCAGTACCTGTCGCAGCAGTCCGTTCTGCATCTTTACGGCTGGACAACCGTCCGCCTCCCCGGCTGGTTCACCGAGCGCTTCACGGCTGAGTATCACCGCAAGCGCCTGTTCGACGAGCCGCCAGACGATCCGCTTCATGCCGGACCGTTCGAGAAGCGCGACGGCGCGCCTCGGGTCTCGACACCCGAGCGAGCGCTCTTGGAAGTGCTCAGCGAGGTAGGCGTGCGTCAGCCGCTGCAGGAGGCGCGCGAACTCGCCGAGAGCGCCTATAGCCTGCGTGCCGATGTGCTGCGTGAATTGCTGCAGCGCTGCACCAGCGTAAAGACAGTGCGCCTGTGCCTGCAACTCGGACACGAACTCGCCCTGCCCTGGGCCGCTAAACTGGATGCCGCACAACTGCCGACCGGCAGCAACCGAGCTTGGGTATCCCGTTCGGCCGATGGACTGCTGGTGCTCAAGCCATGAACCAAACGTATCTTGACACCGCACGCCTGCTGACCCAAGTCGCGCCGCTCGTTTTTGTGGACGACACGTTTGCCCTCAAGGGCGGCACTGCGATCAATCTGTTCATCCGTGACATGCCACGTCTGTCTGTCGACCTGGATCTCGTGTTCCCCGATTACAGCCTGCCGCGTGATGAGGCACTGGCTCGCATCAACGAGGCCATCCGGCAATGCACGGAGCGCCTGCGAGCACGCGGTTTTCAAACCCACACGCTCGCGGCGCCCGACGTCGGCGAAACCAAGCTGCTGGTGCGACGTGCGGGCATCGAAGTGAAGGTCGAAGTCAATTTCGTGATGCGCGGCACCGTCCACCCCGTGCGCACTTCGGCCTTGACGCCGACCGCCCGCGACAACTTGCTGGCCGACCTGGAGATTCCGGTGGTATCGCTGGAAGATGTGTACGGCGGCAAACTCGTCGCCGGCATGGATCGACAGCATCCGCGCGACCTGTTCGACGTGATGCAGCTATTCGCGCACGAAGGCATCACCCCAAGCATCCGACGGGCATTCGTCGTTTATCTGGCCAGTCATAACCGGCCGGTGCACGAAGTGCTGTTCCCGACTCTGCGCAATATCGAACAGGAATACGAGCGGAACTTCAAAGGAATGACCACCGAGCCAGTTGACCTATCCACCTTGCTGGCCGCGCGTGAGCGGATGCTGCAGGAACTACAAGGCGGCCTGGATGAGAACGAGCGCGGCTTCTTGCTGTCACTGGTCGCTGGCCGTCCGGAGTGGCCGTTGCTGGGAATCGCGCACCTTGAACATCTTCCGGGGATTCGCTGGAAGCTGCACAACCTGGCGCAGCTTGAACAGAAGAGTCCGCGGAAATTCGCTGAGCAAATCGATGCACTTGCGCGCCGCCTGGGATAGGTGCCCCGGCATGGATGTCCCGGCGATGCCTCCATCGGGCTCGGGGGCGTTACCCCGGCCTCATACCGATTTGCGGCCATGCGACTTTGATCCCTGACGCCTCCGTCCCTTCGGGCCTGCGCGCTACGCTTGCCATGTGGGTAGCGGAGTGTGTGGGAGAGGCGGCCTTGCTGTTCCCTTCAACGTACCACGCCGTTCTCGCCGTCAAGGGCTGCGCGCCCTGCCCTGCGGTTGATCGCTTGCGTCCTGCGGCCGTCTGCGACCCCTGACTGCTGCGCTGCGTCGTGTTCCTCCGGTTCGGGGCAATTCCGCCCGATTCGGACTGGAGCACGATCATGTCGCAACTTTCTCTTACTTTCCATTCTTCCCTTCTCGTTCGCGATGTCGCGGGCGACTACCGTCCGGCCAATGCCGACGAGGTGTTGCAGGCGGCGCAGCGTATGCTGGCCGGGCAGATGCGCGGTTGCGAAGCCCTGACCTCGCCGCAGGTGGTGCGCGACTTCCTGCGGGTCAAGCTGGGGGCGCTGGAGCACGAGGTGTTCGCCATCATCCATCTGGACGCACAGAACCGGGTCATCGACTACGTCGAAATGTTTCGCGGCACGGTGAGCCAGACATCGGTGTATCCACGCGAGGTGGTCAAGGAGGCCCTGGCCAGGAACAGCGCTGCGCTGCTGTTGGTGCATAACCACCCGTCGGGTGCAGCAGAACCATCGCGCGCCGACGAGACGCTGACGCAGACACTGAAGTCGGCACTGGCGCTGGTGGACGTGCGGGTGCTGGATCACCTGATCGTCGCCGGCAGCACCATCCTGTCGTTTGCTGAACGCGGGCTGCTGTAGCGCTGGGGGCATCGCCCCCTTTTTTGCTGTGTCCTTGGCTTCGCGAAAGAGCTGCGCGCTGCGCTTGCCTCCAGGGGTCGGCTGACGCCCCCCCGCCGCGCAGGCTTGGCGCCCTGAAAAACCGCCGAACAGGCTGAGCCTGATCGGCCTGCGCACATTGCCGTTTGCGCGCGGCGCGCTTAGTTCACTTCCATCAAGGCGTGCCTGTGGCACGCAGCAGCGCTCGCCGCGCGGCGTGGGTGCGTCGATCATCTGGCCGCAGGCCGGTCATCCGTCGTTCCTCTCCTTCATCGCCGATCCCGCGACCGTAGCCAGCGGTGCCTGTCCGTCAAGGCGCGCAGGGCCGTGTCCTCGCCTGCGGCTGCGGGCCGCACCACCCTGCGCTTTCCTCCTTGACCGCCAGTCCTTCGCCGGCCCGGTTGTTCGCGGGCGATGAACTCAGGAAAGACGGCGGCAACGGCGACCAGCCCAGGTCACTGCGCCGAACCCACCGAAGCCAACACCGGGCTCCGAATCTTGGAATCCGGTCAGCTTTGAAATCACAACCTGTAACCACTGGAGAAATATCATGCAACTCAGTTCACGTTTCGCCAACGCTACGCCCATCTTACGCGCCGACCTTCCGTTATCGGATGATCAGATTCGCAGCGTGGCTCCCTCCATCTTTGCGGAAGAGAAGCACCAGAGCCGATCCGACCGCTATACCTATATTCCGACCGGCGAGGTATTGAGTGCCCTGCGCAAGGAAGGCTTCCAGCCATTCATGGTGTGCCAGACGCGCGTGCGCGATAGCGGCAAGCGCGAGCACACCAAGCACATGCTGCGATTGCGCCACGCAGCGCAGATCAACGGCGCAGAAGCAAACGAAATCATTCTGCTGAACTCGCACGACGGCACCAGCAGCTATCAGATGCTGGCCGGAATGTTCCGTTTCGTGTGCAGCAATGGGCTGGTGTGCGGCGACACCGTGGCCGACCAGCGCATCCCGCACAAGGGCGACGTGATCGGCCAGGTGATCGAAGGTGCCTACGATGTGCTGGAGGGCTTCAAGCTGGTACGGGAACGTCGGGAAGATATGACCGCCATCACGCTCAACCACGGCGAATCGGAGGCATTTGCCCGCGCCGCGTTGTCGCTGAAATACGATGACCCGGTCAAGCCTGCGCCCATCACGGAAACACAATTGCTGCGGCCTCGACGTCGGGACGACGACAGGCCCGACCTGTGGAGCACGTTCAACCGCGTGCAGGAAAATCTGGTGCAGGGTGGACTATCCGCACGCATGGCCAACGGACGCAGGAACCGCACTCGCGCCATCCAGGGCATAGACCAGAACGTCAAGCTCAACCGGGCGCTGTGGATACTGGCCGAAGAGATGAGGCGGCTCAAGGACTGACATGCGAGGGGGCTTTGCCCCCCTCTTTTGCCAGCGCCGTAGTACGCAGCACGTCAGTCCAAACCCAAAAAAAGCGCTGGCCAGCGAAGGGGAACGGCTGGCGCTGGGCACGAGCTGGCTGCCGTTGATGCTGCGCGCGATGGAGCCGGAGGCACAGGAAGGCGTTGCCCCGGTCGCTGATTTGGGGTGGTAAGCGGAGAGCCCCGGCAAGTTGCTCGCCGGGGCTATTTTTGGCGCGTCGCGCGCGGCACACATGCCGCGCGCGTTTTAACAGCCAACGCTCCATCCCTCCCTTGATGCGAGCTCAGCCGCAGGCTGGGCGGCCGAGTATGACAAACCTTGCTGCGCCGGTTGTGCAGTAGCACGCCGCCCCCGACGCTGGCGGGCAGGTCGCCACGAACGATGGCAGCTCACCGACAGACCGTCCGCCATGCACAGACCCAACCACTCTACGAACGATCAAACCTGCACCAATGCACAAGGGGCGTTCATCCTGGTTGATTCGGACTGACCTTGACTGCGAAAGGACGCGTGCCAGAAAAGCTCTGTGCGGAGATGCCAGAGCCATGCAGCCTTTCGGATGGAGTCGCACCCAACGGCGGCCTTGGCTTGTCGTGAATCCTGGCGAGGCAGCGGCTGCGCCTCGGGCTTCATGGCTGCAACCGTCCAGGCCAACAAATTTCCCCGGCACTGCGTGCCTTCCTCGCGAAACAAATTTCTTGTTCCTCCCGGTCCTCCACGCTGTTGCGGCCGCTGCGCGATGCAGCCCGCCCGACCCTCGCCCATCGGATCACCGACAAGGCCGCGATGGGCGCGACCTTGCACCACCAAAAGGAGATTCATCATGGCAAACATTGGCACCTTCAGCGCACAGAACGACAGCTTCATCGGCACGGTTCGTACCCTGACGCTCAACGTCAAGGTCAAATTCGTCCCGAATGCCGGGGAGAGCGAGAACGCTCCCAACTACCGCATCGTCGCCGGCAACTTCGAGATCGGCGCGGCGTGGAAGAAAGTCAGCAAGGCGGAACGGCCTTACCTGTCGGCAACCCTGGATGACCCGTCGTTCCCGGCGACCATCTACGCCCGTCTGGTCGAGGGCGAGGATGGCGTGCACAACCTGATCTGGTCGCGCAGCAAGGGCGATTGATCGTCGCCCTCGGCGCCCCGCCTATACGGCGGGGCGTTTTCTGCGGGAAGTCGCTCCTACGAGCTTCCGTCGTCAGGGCTGCAGCCTTCCGGTTTCGACTTGTCGGAAAATGCAAACCTGATCGTTTGCATGCATGCGCCTGACTTGGAGCGCACTCTGACTTCCAGGATTAACCACATGGGCCTAGTCTTTATGATTCAATGCCCCTGTTCATGACAACCCCGGCGGACCCTTCTTGAATACTGATACATCCGAATCCAGCCGCAAGGCATTGATCGACGCCCTGCTTCTCAAACTCCCTGGCGTCAGCGCAAGAAAAATTAGCGGCCTTGATGCCTACTTCGTCAACGACAAGATGTTTGCCTGCATCAGCGGTAGCGGCGTCGGACTGCGCCTGCCCGCCGCCACCGCGACCGAACTGCAGTTCTCAAGGGGCGACGTCGTCCCGTTTCAGCCCGGCGGGGTGGCTAGCACCAGGGAATGGGTACAGATTGACCGCGCCGAGGCGGCTGAGTACGAGAAGGATATCGATCTGTTTCAGGCCTCGCTCGAGTTTGTGAAAGGCGCCCGAACCCGCTAGTCGGCAGCGTCGTCGGACAGCCGCTTATTGGCCAGGAAGATGCCGCCAGAGGTATCTCATCTCCGCGCCGTCCGGTCATCAGCCACAGTAAACGCACAGGGCTTGTGCTACACAGTTCATTCTTCTTGGTTCGGCAGTCCTGGCTTTGGCTCGGACGGAGATCATCGGTCGATTGCCTTGAGTAACCTGTACAGGGAGTAAATATGCGAAGAGCGGCAATACTGGTTCTGGGCCTGATGGTTGCAGGCTGGACCTGGGCTGATGGCACCCCCGACCTACACGTCACTCCTGGCTCTTATCGCGTTGGTTTATCAAAGGCAAAAATCTGCTCGATAAAATGGGGCAAAGACGAACGGCACGCAACTGTGGCGATGAAGAAGCAGGTTTTTGCTCTTTACGGATATACGGGCAATGACGATCCAAAGTGTGTCCCGGCAGGCAAGAGGCACTGCGAAATTGACCACCTCATCAGCCGAGAGCTTGGCGGCGCTGACGAAGTCATCAATCTGTGGCCGCAAGCTTACGGCACAAGCCCATGGAATGCGGTCCTAAAAGATAAGTTGGAGAATCGTCTGCACAAGGAAATGTGCGCTAGACACATTACGCTGAAGCAAGCCCGCGAGATGCTCGTTAACGATTGGCGCGATGCTTACAAGAGATACTATGGTGACCCGTAAAGGCAACTGGCTGGCGACGGGCCAGGTTGGTGTTGAGCATTTTTAGCCCGGAGAAATGGTCGTGAAGCGCTACCACCGGCGCTATTGAACGGCCGGTCCACCCTGGTATTTGCCATTCGAGTCGATGCGGGCTACGTCCGCTCATCGGCGAGGCTGTGTGAAAACATCGCGACAAATCAATTTTGAGTATTTTCGGGGGTCGCTTGACCCCACCCGGGGTGGCGATCGTTGAACTGAGAGCGTTTTGGAAGGCTGATTTTTTGCTCCCTGAAATTCCGATACGTTTTCACACAGCCTCCGGCCATTCCGGCCATTGGCGGGCCAAGCCGCTAAGGTCAGCAATGTACAACCAACCTGCCGCTCAGCCAAGAATCGCGTTGAACAATTGCACCCCGATCTCGCGAACTCACAATCCCGGCCATTGCGACCCCTCAGCCTTTGGGAAAGCTGTCGTACGACCCCTCATCGATGCCGGTCACACTCTTCGGTAGCGTCCAGAGCAAGTCGCCGCAACATTTTTAAATGAAATCTCACACATGTTGATTTTTTAAGCCTACAATGCAGGCATTAAAAATCAACATCGCTAATCTATGATCCAGCAAACACCCATTGTCATCAATGAAGGCTTTTCGGTCCATCAGGAGTTACAGTCGCTTGGGCTGACAGCGGACATTGTCATGTCCATAGCTCGAAAAGCTGCGGCAGCCAAGGCCGAAGCCCTAGAGATCGACCCTTCGAGCACGCCGGGCACTCTGGCCTATATCAATGGCGTCCGGGCCATCCGCATGGAGCTTTTGCCTCTGGGCTGGCGGCTAAGCCGCACCGGCAACGTGGAGGCGACCGTGAACGACAAGCTAGGAATCCAGATCTGCTTTCAGAACGTCGACATCGCCTGCTCAGAACGGAACCCTCAGGCTATCTCGGGGAAGGGGGCTGGGTCGCGCAAGCTCATCCAGAACGGCCAGGCTGAGCTCTTTGATCGAGACGCCCCTGAGGCAGTGGACGCCTTTGGCAGCGCGCCGACCGTGTGGGCTGTCTGCGTGAGCGCGGATTCCAAGAGGTTGCGGGCCGAGGTGTCTTGCCCTGAAGCCTTCGAGGGCAACCAGTTCGAGGGCTTTAGCAAGCGTATTTGGGTCGTAGACGAGGATCTGGAACCCACGCCTGGCAACATCGGTCAGCCCGACGATGGTAGCGGCCCCGTGGAGCATGAGGTGCGAATAGCAAAGAAGTGAAGATAGAGAACGAAGTAGCGTATGTTTAACGGGAGCAGGCTTACGCTAGCTCGAAAGCGCAGACAGCTCACAAAGAAGGAACTGGCAGAGAAGGCACAACTGACGGCTCTGACGCTCACGCGCTTAGAAGCAGGCGATACCCCAGAACCGGGCAGCGACACCGTGCGTGCGCTGGGCCACGCCTTGAATTACCCGACGGAATTCTTCTATCTCAACGACAGCGAAGCGCTTCGTGCCGAGGCAGTGAGCTTTCGTAGCTTGTCGTCGCTCACGGCTCGCCAGCGTGACGCGGCTTTGGCAGCGGGCGATCTGGCGTTTGAGTTGCACGGTTGGGTGGCCGAGAGATTCGAGCTTCCCGCAACGCAGCTGCTTGACTTGCGTGACGAAGATCCTATTGCGGCTGCCGAGGCTCTGCGCAGCCATTGGGGCATGGGAACCAAGCCGATCGAGCACATGATTAAGCTGCTGGAGTCCAAGGGTGTTCGGGTCTTCTCGTTGGCCGAGCAGCACAAGCATGTCGATGCATTTTCCTGCTGGCGAGGTAACACCCCCTACATCTTCTTGAACACCTTCAAGTCAGCGGAGCGCAGCCGTTTTGATGCGGCCCACGAACTGGCCCACCTAGTCCTGCACATCCACGGCGTGACAAATGGTGGTCGGGATATCGAACGCGAGGCCGATATGTTCGCCTCGGCGTTCCTGATCAACCGGGGCGACCTGATTGGTCACTTGGGCCGGGTCAACTCCCTAGCGCGGCTGGTGTCCGCCAAAAAGCGGTGGGGCGTCTCGGTGGCGGCTTTGGCACGCACGGCATTCGATACGGGTCTGATCTCGGACTGGCACTACCGCGAGCTGTGCAAGCAGATGAGCCACTTGGGGTACCGAACTACCGAACCTCAAGGTCTTGCGCGTGAGAAGTCCATGCTCTGGCGCATGGTATTTGATGAGCTTTGGAAGGACGGTATTACTAGGGACCGCATTGCGGCGGAGTTGCACATACCACTGGACGAGATCGAGTCATTGGTGGGCGAACTGGTCACTCAGCCACCGCCACCGCCCATACCGGGCTACAAGAAACCGGTGCTGAAGATCGTGTCCTAGGGCGCGCCCCCGAGGGCCAGAAGTGGTGTCCAAGGTGAACGCTGAAATCAACATGCAATGGATGGAGGCGCGTCGGGGCTAAAGATTGGGACGACGTGCCGGCCACATGGGAAAAGTGAAATGGTGTTTAAGAAATCCGCAGCGCACAAAATCTGATTACAGGGGGGGCGGTGGAAGTAATGTCGTTCGATGAAGTCATCACGTCGCTCCAGAAGAAACGGAGAACCACCTCGCTGCTGATGGGTAACGGTTTCAGCATGGCGTACGACGTGGAGATATTTTCATACAATGCCTTGCACAACTTCCTGCAATCGCAGGAAGACGAGTTACTTACCAAGCTCTTTGGTGCCATTCAGACCAGGAATTTTGAGTTGGTAATGCAGCAACTGGACACGACCATTGCGCTACTCGAAGCCTTTGGAGCCGAGGAAACTGTCAAGGAACAGATTCTTGCAGCATCCGACAAGCTCAAGAAAGGGTTGCTGAAATCGGTCAAGGAGTTGCACCCAGAACACGTGTACAAGATTCCTGACGAGAAAAGCGCTGCATGTGCAAACTTTCTTCGCTTGTTTCTTGAGAGCGGGGGCCAAATCTTCAGCACCAACTACGACCTCTTGCTCTACTGGGTTCTGATGCGGCAAGGAACCTCGCAGCACATTGACGGGTTCGGGCGCGAGCTGGAAAACCCGGTTGAAGTACAGAAGGGAGAGGACGAGGAATGGTCCGACCTGATCTGGGGGCCGAATCAGGCGAAGCAGAACATTCACTATCTGCACGGCGCGCTTCACCTGTTCGATGCCGGCTCAGAAATCATCAAGGAGCAGTACGACTGGACTGGCTACCTGCTGGAGCACATCACCGCCCGCCTCGATGAGGGCAGCTATCCAATTTTCGTGACAGCGGGCAACGGTAACGAAAAGCTAGAGCACATCAGACACAACCGCTATCTGTCGTACTGTTACGACCGCCTCTCGGGTATCGAAGGTTCGTTGGTCACTTTTGGCTTCAATTTTGGCCAGTATGATGAACACATCATCGACGCGATCAACAGAGCTGCGAAGCACGGGGCGCAAGCTGCCGACAAGCTTTGGAGCGTGTACATAGGAACCTACTCTGACGCGGATGCGAAGCACATCGAGTCAATTCTGCCGAAGTTTAAACTCAAGGTTCAGCTATTCGACGCCAAAACGGCAAACGTTTGGGGAGCGTGAGCAAATGGCTATCAGCGAAGAGGAATTGGTTACAGCAAAACGGGGCAAGTGGTCGGTTGCTGGGGTTCCGCACAGAGGCTGGACCTGCGTAGATATCGAGGACTTGGGAGAACCCTCCATCGACTGCGAAATGTGCGAGTCGCAAACGATCCGCTACGTCCACCACATGTCACACGACAACTACCCCGATATTCTCCAGGTAGGCTGCATCTGCGCGGGTCACATGGAAGGCGACCTTTCCGCATCGACAGCACGAGAGGCTTCGATGAAGAGCCGGTCGGCAAAGCGAAAGCGCTGGCTATCTCGGGCCTGGAAAGTGTCAGCGAAGGGAAATCCCTACATCACTGCTGACAGCTATCGGATTATCGTGTATCAGCGAGGAATGGGATGGGCCTGCACAATAGCGTCGGTTGATCAGTCGTCAG
Organism: Pseudomonadota bacterium; assembly: GCA_021820845.1. GTDB lineage: Bacteria > Pseudomonadota > Gammaproteobacteria > Burkholderiales > Thiobacillaceae > Thiobacillus. The sequence continues at coordinate 20,902 of JAKADC010000002.1, read as the reverse complement.
TTCAGCACTCAAGACGGAATTACAAAACGGTTGCCGAGGCGAAATTAGCCGCTTTCGATCACGTCACCCGATTGCTTACCTGATCACGAAACGGGAAGCAACATGGCAAAGTGAATTACGTCTCAAGGCCGTTTCCTGCCCTGCGGACGCTGATCTATGCATTGCAGACGTTGATGGCGTTGGTCATCAAATGACCGCTCAGGCCGAGGATGCGACTCGGTCGATACTAAATCCTGCGCGAGAACAGCGCCTTTCCACGGTTAGATACTTCCACATCCCGCTGAGTCGTAATGTCGGCGCCGCGGCAACCGAGGTCGCTGCGCATGCCAAACGCTACCTGCACGCGTGGGGTTTCACCGGCATCCAGTCGGTGCTGCTTGACGCCGAACGGAGGCAAATCCATCAGTTGGAGCACTAGTTTGGCATGTGCCTACTTCTTCTTTGTGCCGTACGGTGATTGATTTGTAGGCTTTAGAGAAATGCTTTCTTCCGACGCCTTGTTGCTCACTGAAGCGGGAGTGCGCCCTAGCTTGAGAGCCGCCACCCTTGTCGGCGTGTTCTGCTCAGCCAATTTCTCCAGCTTTTTGACATCAGCATCTGTCCAAGACTTGCCATGATTCTCGGGTTTCTTTGCCATAGCTAATTTTCCCCTTTTGTTGCCTAACACAAACTAGATTGTAATGTGATAAGTCACCGTATAAGTAACTGTTGGCCCAACTGCGACTGATGAATGTAATGGTTTTGAAAATAGACTTCGTAACGCTCACCTTGGGTATGGTTCGTAAGCATTTCACCGCCCAATGCGGTGTCATCTCGCCAGCTGACGCTATCGCCCACTTCGACGTTGTCGCCGCTAATGATCTCGAAGATGGAGTAGTCCTGCTCCGTGAACACCGCCACCATGCCGCGCTGCTGGTTGATGTAGTGAACGACACCTTTCACGTTTTTCTCCTCAAAGCCAAACTGTTATTCATGACCCCCGTGGGTAAGGAGCTGGCACATTATCTCGCCGACCGCTAGATTTGGGCACGAAACCACGCAGTCAGCCTTGCAAACCATCCATCTCGATCGTCATTCTCGAAGACGTCGCGGGAATTGCTCGCCTCGCTTTGTGCTGGTACTGCGGCGAGCTGGACCGGCTGCGCCCCATTGGGCAAACGCCGGTCGCCGAAGCACGTCGCCTTGAGCAGTCGATCTCTGACCCGGCCGGCGTCGATAGCCTTCTGCGGCATCTCGCCACACCAATGTACACAATTGTCCTCGATCCAGTAGTGCGACCTGCAGGGGAAGCTCCAGTTGCCAATTGAAGGCGACAGCGAAACCGTCTCCCCATTGAAGGTCAGCTTCCAATCCGTCGGTGACAGCGGCGTGACCACCTCTCTGCCGCACCCGCAGAAGCAGAGGTGCGCCGCCGTAGCGTAGGTCGTTGAAAGGTACAGCACGCCCTCCTGAAGCTGCTCAGGGATGAACTCAACGAATTCATGCGACAGCCTCTGCCTAGCTGGGCTCATCTTCCTCATGCGGACTCATCCCCGGTAAGCATGTTGCAGTTCGTTGTATAGGTGCTGTTGTGCTCGCCCTCGAGGTCCTGGTAGAAGCCGCAGAACTTCTTCCACCTGATCACGGCCATGGCTGCGGTCATTGCATTCAGCTCGGCGATCTGGATATTGCGCTCGTAGTCGCCGTCCTCAGCCGGCGGCGCGTACGACACCCGCCGTGCGAGGTGGTCGCACTTGGCGCTGGTGCTGGTCGTCACGCGGCAGATTGCCCAGAGCTGCAGACTGTCCTCGAGCATTTGCACGCCCATCCCGGTATCAATGAATGGCGTGCCGGCGGCGTGCAGCGCATCGACGATGAGCTTCTTGGCGGGCCCCGTGTCCATGCACAGGAAGACGAAATCGAAATCCTGCAGCTGCGTCACGTTCTCGTCGCCGATGTACTCGTGGTGCGCGACGATTCCACGGTGCATCTTCGCGTAATTGGCCTGGTGGTACGCCACTTTACTGGGGCGCCCCCGCAGCTGATCGAGCGACGCCGCGCCCGGCGCCCGGAAGGCGTTGTGCTGTAGAAACAGGTCGCCATCGTAGAGGTGTATCTCGCCGACAGGCGTCTTGGACACCAAGTCCAGAACATAGGAACCTGTGCCGCCCAAGCCCACGATCGCCACGCGCCGCATGGCTACCTTGGCGGTGACAGCGCTGATGCCGGTCCTGCTGGAGGCCGTATCAAGATAGTTGAACACCCCATCATCAGGCGCCGCCTCAATCACGCGGTACGTGCGGGCCGTCACGCTTGGCTGCAGTGATTTCGCCGGCGCGCAGATGATCTCGATGTAGCGCGACATCTTCTCGTAGTAGTCGGCGTAGCCCTGTGGCGGCTTGTTGGAGAACGAATGCTGCGCAACGACGTCCGGCGCCAAAGGCATGTGGCTGCTGTTGTGCTTGATCTGCTGAATCTCGCTCCCATGTTTGTTGCATGGATGCTCGCCGATGAACATGGCAATGTGGGTACCGGGGCGCGTAGTGAGGTCGCCGGCCATGGTGAGGTCCGACACAAGGGTGCCAAAGGCTATTTGGCCCTTGGCGTTGACGTACGGCACCGAGTGCACCAAAAGGTAGCCAGAGCGCACCTCCACCTCATAGCCTTCGTTCTGCAGGCGCCTCAGGTCGGGATTACGACTTATCAGTGCGCGCGACATTGAAGATCATCCCTTCCTTAACTTTGACGGACTCGCCTTCGACCAAGGTGCCCTCCGACTTGTCGCCGTGGCCGCGTTTGAAGGTGATCGTATAGATCGTGACGTCATTGAAGACTGCGTCGTCGAACGCTAGGCGCACGATCTCCATGAAGCTTAGCTCCCTGGCCGCTACCTCCTTCGGCCGGCCGTTGATGATGATGGTGGTTGACTTGGGCGGCTGGTGACCGCTGCCCTCGTGTCCGGGTTCCGCCCGGTCGGGATTCATGGCATGCTGCATCGATAATTCCTTCTCTAGTTGCGCGTGCCTTCGACAGAAATGCGGCCCGCTTACTGGATGGGACTCTTGAGACAAACGCCGTGGACGCGCAGCAACAAAAAATTATCCTGCCGCGTCCACGGAGGACCGGCCGGGAGTCCAAGCTTGGGAGAGAAAATGATGTCTTCACCTCCACCCGCAGACGATAGCCTGAGCCTCGCTGAGGTCGACGCTGCGCTGCGCGCTCTGCTCCCCGCCGACTGGGAGCGAGCCTTGCGATTGGCCCGCTGCCGCGCGGGCGGCCTGCCGGATTGGACGGGCGAGTCGCTGCTCTCGGAGGCGCTGGCCAAGCTGCTTGCCGGTGAGCGAGTTTGGCGCCGTGGCGTGTCTGCACTCCAGACGCTGAAAAACGTCTTGCACAGCTTGGCCAGCAACGACAGAAAGAAGCAGGCCGGTGCACCCATCGATCGGTTTGCGACCGTCGACGTTGGCGCCGGCGGAACCGAAGACGAAGACAACATGCCGGGCGTCGCCGCCGTCGATGATCGCTCTCCGGAAAGCATCGTGGACGGCAGGAGCCAGCTGGTGGCGATCGAGACGTTGGTGGCCGACGACGAAGATGCACAGATGGTGCTCTTGGCCTGGTCCGAGGGCATTCGTGGCAAGGCTGCCGCCGAGGACCTGGGCTTCGACATGAAGCGCTACGACGCGGCGCGAAAGCGGCTGGAGCGAAAGCTTGAGCCTATCGCGAACCTAAGGAATATCCAATGACTACAACCTCCAAGCCTGATCCGATGGAAGTCCTGATGGACACCTACCTGGCGGAATTGCTGGAGATGACCGATGAGCAGGTGCTCGAGGGCAAGGATCCAGCCGCAGTACAGACCAACGGTCTTCAATTGCTGGACGCCGCGAGGGCGGAAGCCGGCCGCCGCCGCTTGGCGGCCGCGCGTCTGAAGCTCCAGGCCAGGAAAGACACTCACGACGGACCAGGCCACGCGCCGACCGTCCAGATTACGGCCGATGAAGCGCGGGCTGCCCTTCGCCGAGCTGCGGCAGCTAACGACGGCCGATATACCCTCGCCGCGCGCCAGCTCGACGAGATGGCCGACGAGGATGTGATTCGCGCTTACCTGCAGCTTCAGCAGCTGGAAGGTGCACACAAACCAAGTGGCGAGAGTGACGGCGAATGACGCCAGGACAGCGAGCTGAGGCCCGCATCGCGGAACTTGGCATCACCGAGCCACGCGATCTTGACGTCGACCTGATCGCGATGGACGCTGGCATGGAGGTGGTTTATGAGAACCTCCAAGGATGCGAGGCCACGCTGGTGGGCGTCGGAAACAAGGCGATCGCCACGGTGAGGCGCTCGACGGTGCGGGGCCGGGAGCGGTTCTCGGTCGGCCATGAGCTAGGCCATTGGGACATGCACCGCGGCCGCGCCTTCAGATGCCGTGTCGACGATCCTGACCAGAACTGGGCCTCGGACACCCTCCTGGAGAAGGAAGCCGACACCTACGCCTCCCATCTATTGATGCCCACCTCGATGTTCAACCCACGCGTGAAGGCGTTGGGCACCCCGGGCTTTCGTGAGGTCGAGGACCTGTCCGAGGTGTTCGCGACCAGCGTGCTGGCCACTTGCATGCGCGTGGCAGATATCAACACGCTCCCTGTGATCCTCGCCTGCTACAACGCGCGCGGCGTCCTTCGCTGGCGAAAGGCCGCCGCGGACGTGCCCCCTCGCTGGTGGCTACGACAACAGCTCGACGACGACAGCTTCGCGTATGAGTTGCTGCACAACGGCAAGTCGCATCCCAGCCCCGGTAAGCAGCCGGCCGAGGTGTGGTTTGAGAACATGGACGCCGACCAGTACGAAATGTTGGAGTGTTGCATGCCAAGTCGGGCCGGCGAGATCATGGTCCTGCTATATCTCGGGCCGAAAATGCTCGACGCTCGTTACGACCCCCACGTCGGCAATCGGAAATTCAACCAGCACGGTCCACGCGTCGCGCGAAAGTAGTCGAGGCGCCGGTCTTAGGGCCTCGGTTGACTTATACGTCCCATGGGAGAAACTCAAATCATGACCAAGCTGCGATATCGAAATTTGCTCAGCATCAAACACGGTGGGAAGGGGATTCCCTATGGGGGCGCTGGCGAACTACGGCCAGATGGAGATGCGAACTACGGATTCAAGAACTTAAAAGGGCGACCTGAGTTGCTAGATTCGGTTCCTGAACTGCTCAGCGACCCCGCTCTGTCCGAGGCGGTCAAAGCCATCAATGCTGCGCAAACGGGACTATTTTCTGTCGGATGTACCAGCGGGGATATCGTGGATGAAAATGGTCATCGCCGAACTGGATATGTCGAGTTTGCCTTCAATTCCGCTTCTCTCGTGGCGGATGCCTCAAACTACTTTCCACTCTACTTTCACTTTGATCGATATCTTTCCTCCAGTGAATCTACATTGCAGGTCGCGTACGAGTGGGAGTTGATGCAAGCACACTTCCTGGACACCAACGTTGGCGGCTTCACTTGCTCTGTCTTCTTGAACACCTTCTATGTCGGGTCTTCTGGCGAAGCTCAGAAGAACTGGGTGGAGGCCATAGCGCTGTTAACTCACTATCTGGGCGGCATCCCGCAGAGGGCCACCGACTATCTCTACGCCGTTGACGGCTAGCTGGGATGAAAGAATGTCACCAATTGAACTGTGGGTAAACCATGCACAGCTTCACAGAACTCGTTGATCATTGCGCAACGTTTACCCTTGAAACCCTTAGGGCGGCGAATGAAAAAACAGTCGATGCACTGCAAGCGAGCGGTGCTACTTCCTTGGTGAAGACGCTTCAGATGATACAGCTTCAGAAGGCAATCTTGGCTGTCGGTATGTTCTCTCTCTTTGAGGCGAGCCTGCAAGACGGCTTGAAATGCCGAAACGGATTTGATGAGGCTGTGAAGGTCCTGGATGACGAAGGCAAACATGATTTAAAAGAGCGCTTTGACGATCTTTTTCTAGCTATCAATGTACTCAAGCATGGGCGTGGCCGCAGTTACGATGCCCTTGTTGCCAAAATTAAGGTCTTGCCGTTTAGAGTAAAGCTACCAGGGGAGTCGTTCTTCTTTGAGGGTGATGTCTCAGAAGTATCGACGTTGATCGAGGTTGACGATGCTTTCGTCCAACTTTGTGGTGATGCCATTAGTGAGGTGTCCGAGGTTATACGGCGAATACACCCCGAGTTTGTATAGGGACATTCCGTGCTACCAGCGTTCTAGTCCGCTTTCCGGCTAACGTATTGGCCAACCGAAATATCGGATTTATAAGCAATGACTGGTGTGCGGTGCATGGCTGACCTAGGTGGCGCAGTACGCCAACGGCAGTTCTGACCGAGCAACCGCCCCTCAGCCGATCACAGCATCCGTCTGCTCAGCAGTCACAGAGCAGTCATTGGGTCAGCCGACGCCACCGGCAGAAACCGGTCTATAGCGCTAGTTCAACATTGCCTAAAATGGTCGTTAGAAGTGCCGCCGTTTGGCTTGACCCATTTGGCGAGCGTCCTGATATCTTAAAGCAGGCTCCAAGTCTAATGTTGAACATCCCCGCCGCTCTCTGCTTGGCACCCCTCACAATTCGCCGAATAGGCTGAACCTGATCGGTCTGAAAGACGTCACATGCCATCGAATCTGGCCTGCATAGCCCGCTGTTTGCTGCAGCGTTCCGGCACTTCATGACGACACCACACCTGTAAGGCATGGCCGCACCACCAAATGGATAGCAGCGCAGCTTGGCGCACGCCGCACGCCCGTCAACCCCCTGCCCGCACCAACCCAGTTGGGGGTGTGACGGCCGCGCTTTGCGCGTGCGCCCGGATCGCAGCGCTCCAATCGGGAGCGTCCATTCAAGGAGTTGCGATCATGAACCTCATCACCGAAACACTGCGCGCGCAGTTGCTAGTCAACGGCCGTCGGTCCCTCGACAACGACGACTTCGACCCACCGCCCGTGGTCAAATTATTCATGCCTGACGCGGCTGCGACCTGGCTGCTCACCGAGATCGATCCGCATGACTACGACCATGCATTCGGGCTGTGCGATTTGGGGCAAGGCTTCCCGGAACTGGGCTATGTGAGCCTGGCCGAGCTGCAATCGGCGCGTGGCCGATTTGGCCTTTCAGTCGAGCGGGACCTGCACTTCATTGCGACGAAAGCGATCAGTGCCTATGCGCGCGAAGCGCGGCTGGCAGGACGCATCATGACGTAGCTGTCATGTGGGCGCTGCCGCTGGGCAGCGCCCTACCCCCGCCTATTTGCCCTTCCGGGCCTGGATAGCGGCCAGCTCGCGCCGCACACGCTCGATGACTTCGCTCACACCCTTGCTGTCGCCGCCATAGGCCAGCATCAGCAACGTGAGTGGATGCACGTCCATCACCTCGCACAGCTCGGCGACCTTGCTCAGGGTCGGGCTCTTCAGGCCGCGTTCGAGCGAACTCATGTAGGTTCGGCTCGACACATCCGAGAACGCTTCCTGGCTGAGGCCACGGGCTTTTCTGACTGTCTTGAGCGCCGCAGGGAATGTATTCTTCAGTGACATCAAGTCGTTTCGAGTAAAACGATGATGACATCCGATAGAATCCTATAGGACTACAATCTATAGTGTTCATTTGTAATCTTCCCTGCTTAAACTTGCGCCGGGCGTGTCTATGCTGCAAACCGCTTTTACTGAAATCATGGCTTCCGTCTCTACGTATTCGTCGCTTCGACCCTCCACGGATTCGGTGGAATCCGCTTTGGCGATTTGGCGCGCAGGTGCACTTGCACAGTCTCGCTTTGGCGCATCTGTATGGTTGCGTAAAACTGCCGCGGCGGTAATCGTGATCGTTTCCGGGCAGCGACCATGAAACCACTCATCACCGACGCTCAGCGCGTCCAACTGCTGGATAACGGTGCTGCCGCTGCGTGCGGTGAGCAGTGCGACCCGTTGCCGGTCGTCAAGCTGTTCACCCTGGACGCGCACGCAACCTGGCTATTGACCGAACTCGATCCCGACGACGGCGACACTGCCTTCGGCCTGATCGATCTCGGCATGGGCACGCCGCAACTCGGCCACGTGCGACTCTCCGTCCTGGAAGGCATTCGCGGGCCACGGAACCTGGCCGTCGCACGCGATCCGCATTTCACGCCAAGGCGCCGACTGTCGGAATACGCTCGGCTGGCTCGGGCTGACGGATCGATCAACGATTGATCGATCCCTGGCTCGCCGCTGGCGGGCCACTCCAAGCGATGGCGCAACGGTTCGCATTGCGACTTCCTGGCGCTGGATCCAAACTTTCCTGTACTGACACCAATCTGTAAAACTGCTGTGCAACGCTGTCGAAATAATAGGAATACTCGGCCTGTTGTCGGCCCTCATATCGACTGCATCTGGGCGCCACGCTGATCCACGGCCGTTGTAACACGCGTGCTGACGCAGGCCGACAATGGGACTTCCCCACCGTGTCCCTCATTGCGATTGACTTCCTTCTACCGAGAGGAGGTTTCGCCATGGAAGATTCGAGCGCTGTTCATTGGCATCCTACTGCGGCATACCTGTATGTCCTGCATCTGGACGGCCCGGCGCTGGCTTGGGAATACCTGCGGCGCAACCCAGAATACCGGTTCGCCTGGCAACACCACCGCCACCGTCCGCAGCACGATGCGCAGCGCTGGGGCTTGCGCCTGCTGGAAGACCCTGCGCGCGATGCGCGCGAAGCACACCCCGACTGGTTCCCTGATCCTGCCTCGGTCGTCCAGGTCTATCCGGATGCCGGCCCCACAGATGATGCGCTGTTGTTCCAGCTCTGGCACATCCCCGGCCGCAAGCAGCTGATGCACGACGGCAAGCGCCTGATGCTGACCACCCAGCTCGTCGACCGCAAGCTGCGTATGGCGATATCGCCCGCACTGGAAGACGGCATGGCTTACGCCTATGCCGTCCGCGCCGGTCGCCAGCTTCGCGAGCGCTGGCGCGCAATTGAAGCCGATCTGGCAATGCTCGACGCCGACAGCGCGCACCACAGCGCGATCGCCACGGACAGACCTGGCCGCACGGCCATGCTCCACATGCGCACCCTGCAGGCGCTCGATGGCACGCTAGCCGGTGCGTCGCAGCGCGGCGTGGCCGAAGTATTGTTCGGTATCACCGCCGTCGCCGAGCGCTGGCATGACGACAGCGATCTGCGCGCCCAGGTTCGCCGCCTCATCCGACGGGGTCAGACGTTCATGGGTGGCGGCTACCGTCACCTGCTGCAACCCGGCAGCACCTCACAGGGACGTTAGAACGGTATCGCAAAACGTCCCTGCGCAGCGCGCCTGACTTTCCCGAAACTGCTTCCATCCGGCGGCGATTGCTTCGTCGGCGATCCTGACCGATGGAGGCCCTTGCCATGCGACCCGCACCGTTACGGCAGTACCCCGTACCCGCTGCCACCCAGCAGCCTGCCCAGACCTCGCAGTCTGCGCGCTACCTGACTAACAACGAAGCCGCCGCGTTCCTGCGGCTGTCGCCGCGCACGCTGGAGAAGCAGCGCGTCATCGGCGGCGGGCCGCGCTTTCGCAAATTCGGTCGGCGCGTGATGTACGCCATCAGCGACCTCGAAGCCTGGGCCGACGCGCGCAGCTTCGAAATGACCTCCGATCCGCAGTACACCGAACAACACGCCGTACACCGCACCGGCGAACGCTGAGTGAAGATGGACACCTTCACCGATGACCATCAGGCGCGATCCGCAGCGCGAGCAACTCGAACTGTTCCAGGCCTTCTCCGGCGAGCTGCCGGCACGCGACGCACAAGACCTGATGGCCTACCCGTTCTTCTCGCTGGCCAAGAGCAAGCGCACGGTGCCGATCGACTTCCGCACCAGCAGCGTGACAGTGCGGGTCGAAGGCACGGCCGAGCATGGCCTGGCGACCATCTGGGATGCGGACATCCTGATCTGGGCAGCGAGCCAGATTGTCGAGGCGCGCGACGCGGGCATCCGTTCGTCGCGGCTGATGGCGGCCACGCCCTACGAGATCCTGCGCTTTATCGGCCGTGGTACGTCGCTGCGCGATTATCAGCGCCTCAAGGCGGCCCTGGATCGTTTGCAGTCCACCAGCGTAGCCACGTCCATTCGCCAACCCAATGCGCGGCGCCTGCACCGTTTCTCGTGGATCAACGAGTGGAAGGAGCGCGCGGACGGCCAGGGCCGGCCGCTGGGCATCGAGCTGATCCTGCCGGACTGGTTCTACGCTGGCGTGTTCGACGAAAGCCTGGTATTGACCATCGACGCCAACTACTTCCGCCTGACCGGCGGCATCGAGCGCTGGCTGTACCGCCTGGTGCGCAAGCACGGCGGCTGGCAGCGCGAGGGCTGGCGCTTCGACTTCCCGCAGCTGCACCGCAAGTCCGGGAGTCTGGCGCGCTTCACCGACTTCGCCTACGACCTGCGCTGCATCGTGGCGCGGCAACCCTTGCCGGGCTACACGCTCGCTGTCCTGCGGCCAAGACACGGGCCGGAGGTGCTGACCTTTCGCGCCGTGCCGTCCACGGCACCGCTGCGGCCCGGCGGCAGCTTCAGTGCCACTGCAGTGCCTGTGGAAAAACGGTTAATCCAGTCGTGCTATCAGGCGTAGGAATCCTCGTGCTATCAGGCGCAGCACTATCGTGCCATCAGGAGTACGAACGGGTTGCAAAACCTTGCTCAGCGCGGATTTCGGCGTTTCCTAACTTGGCTTCTAACTTAAAATCTATAAAACTAACAATAAGAAGAGCCTGCGCGTTGTGGATAAACCGGCATGCAGCAGGCAGCGCATCATGATCATCGCGCTGCTCAACCAGAAAGGCGGGGTCGGCAAAACGACGCTCGCCACGCACATTGCGGGCGAGCTGGCGATCCAGGGCAGCTCGGTGATCCTGGTCGATGCCGATCCCCAGGGCTCAGCGTTGGACTGGACGCAACGCCGCAGCCAGAACGGCTTGCCCAGGTTGTTCGGCGCTGTCGGCCTGGCAAGGGAAACGCTGCATCAGGAAGCGCCGGAACTGGCCCGGCGCTGCGATCATATCGTCATCGATGGTCCTCCCCGGATCGCGGCTCTCGCGCGTTCCGCGCTGCTCGCGGCTGACCTGGTGCTGATTCCGGTGCAGCCCAGTCCATACGACGTGTGGGCCAGTGCCGAGATGGTGGCACTGATCCTCGAAGCGCAGGTGTTCCGGCCAACGCTGCGCGCGGCCTTCGTCATCAACCGGCGCGTCAGCACCACGGTGATCGGACGCGAGGCGCGTAGCACACTCGCCGATCAAGCGCTGCCTTCGCTGCTCTCGGAAGTTCGGCAGCGCATCGTGTTTGCCGACAGCGTGGCCAGAGGTCAGCTCGCACTCGAACTCGACGTGGACAGCATGGCTGCACGCGAGATCGCGGCGCTCGCCGATGAAGTGTTGAGGATGGCGCGATGAAAAACGGCAAACGCGTTGCGATTGGCGCGCGCCCGCCTGCCAACCCGCACGCGGACGCCTGGGTGCGCCAGGGCGATGGTGCAGACATCGGCAAAGCCGATCTCTACACCGCCCGGCTGACCCTCGACGTGACGCCGGCGCTACGCGCCCGCATCAAGGTCGAGGCCTTCACACGCGGCCTCACGGTGGCCGAGATGCTGCGCGCGCTGCTGGAACATGAATTCCCGGAGAAGCAGCCATGAACGCACTCCTGCAGGCGATCAGCCATGCGCCACCCCTACCCCATCCCGTGCTTTCCAGCGTCACGAACGACACACCGCTGACGCGTGTATCGCTGGCGTTCGTCGAGCACCGGATCAACGTCTACCTGCGCTTCGGTCATCCGCTGCGTGAACTGCGGCTGGATCGCTGGCGGCGCCACGCGATCTTCACACCGGCGGCTGTGTTCTGCCGCGTGCGTTGGGAATCCAACGACTACGGGACGACACGCTGGCAGCTCATGGTGCTGCAGGCGTGCACGCCACTCGATGCGGTGCAGCGCATCGCCGGCATCCAGCCGGGTGCGCGCCTGCTGCTGTGCGCCGAGGGCGAACGGCAGGTGCAGTCGGTCTTGCCGCAGATCGACGCTATCGAAGCGCTCGGCATCGATCCGGCAGCGGTGTCGCCCGCGTACTGGCGCACGCTGGGCAACCGGCTGTCTGCGCGCCTGCCACTACCGGCCTACACGGTCGAACGGCATGCTGCTTACCTCGCGGGCGAGGGGTTGCGATGAACGCCCGCCTCCACCGCTGGGGTGTCGTATTGTTCACCGTCCTCGGCATCGCTGTGCTCGCCTGGTCGTCGGTTCATACACCTGTTGCGCGCATCGTCTACAACCCCAGCGACAGCGTACCGCCTGGCTGGTACCGCATCGGACCACCCCACTCGCTGCACGTCGACAGCATCGTGCTCGCCCGGCTTCCGGCAGACGCCGCTGAGCTGGCTGCGCAGCGTGGCTACCTGCCGCTGCATATCCCGCTGCTCAAGCGCATTGGCGCGATGTCACCGCAATCGGTGTGCATCGAGAAGCACATCGTTCGCATCGACGGCGTGGCAGTCGCAGGCGTCCACAGAGTCGATGGCCGTGGCCGTCCACTGTCGGCCTGGCAGCACTGTCGGCGGCTTCATATTGGCGAGCTGTTCCTGCTCAGCTCGACGAATCCGGCGTCGTTTGACAGTCGCTACTTCGGTCCCGTTGCTGTCTCCGCCGTGATCGGCAGCGCACAGCCGTTATGGACGTGGGGCACGCCATGAACCTGCAGCACTGCAGGTCACTCTTTGAGCTGTCCCACTGCACATCGCTTGCCCCACAGCCTGCGGCTTCGGTGCTTCACCAGTGCAGGCAATCGCAGCCCGACCGTCGGAGCCGGTCGCGCCAGCAATCGGCAAAGACGGAGGGCAAGATAAAAGGTCGCGGCACCAGGGTCCGCACAAAGCCTTGTCTGCACGTGGGTGGGCGCGGCACGCGCTTTGGGTGGCGCAGTGCCGTGATCGGCGCAAAGACCGCGCCCAAGTTGATCGAATGGTGTGCTTTGTCCGCTGGACTTGGCCGTGCTGCGCTGGAGTTCATGCCATGAGCAACCAACACGATGATCGTTTCCGCGTGCGCCCAGGCGCACCCAAGAACCGTCAGCAGAAGTTCATTTCGCAGGTGCTGAAGGAGGTTAGCAAGGCCGGTGGGAAGTCAGGACGCAAGTCGGGGGCACGGCCTGGCGCACGCCTCGGGCGGGGGCATGTGGCCGCCCGTTTTGCCGGCCGCTCTGCGCAGCCTGGATCACGACGCGTCACGATCAAGACCCGGCTGGTGAATCTCAAGCAGGCCGGCTCGCGCTCGACCATCACGCACCTGCGCTACATCGCGCGCGAGGGTGTTGGCCGCGATGGCGAACCGGGCCAACCCTATGGGCCGACGACGGACAACGCTGACCTGGGCGCCTTCGAGGAAGGCGGTCGGGAGGACCGCCACCAGTTCCGTTTCATCGTCTCGCCCGAGGATGCCGAGCAGCTCGATGATCTGCGCCGCTATACCCGCCACCTGATGAGCCGCATGGAAGCCGATCTGGGGACCAACCTGGACTGGGTGGCCGTAAACCACTGGAACACCGACAACCCGCACACCCACGTCGTGCTGCGCGGCAAGGATGACACCGGCAAGGACTTGATCATTTCCCGCGACTACATCGCCCAAGGGATGCGCGAGCGCGCCTCGGAATTGGCTACCGAATGGCTGGGGCCGCGCACCGAACTGGAAATCCAGCAGAGCCTGCGGCGGGAGGTCGATCAGGAGCGCTGGACCCGCCTGGACCGCACCCTGCAACGCGAAGCGCAAGGCGGGCTGATTCACATGAATCAGCCCGCCGATGATCCATCGCGCAGACAGCAGCGCGCGCTGTTGGTCGGGCGGCTGCAACGCTTGCAGCGCATGGGGCTGGCGCACGAACCATCGCCCGGCATATGGACTGTCCACGCAGAGGCCGAACAGGTGCTGCGAACTATGGGCGAGCGTGGCGACATCGTGCGCACAATGCAGCGGGCCATGAGCGGTGTGCCGCGCGATTTTACGGTGTTCGCGCCGAGCGAAAATGCTCGCCCAGTGGTAGGTCGCGTGACGGCCAAGGGCGTAGCCGACGAACTGTATGACCGGGGCTATCTGGTCATTGATAGCATCGACGGCAAGGCCCACTACGTCGCACTCAATGCCAAGGTGGAATTGGAGCAGTACCCCGTCGGCTCGGTGGTGGAGGCACGCGGTTCAGCCGATATCCGCATAGCGGATAAGAATATCGCCGCGCTGGCGGTCGATGGCCTGTACCGCAGCGACCATCACCTGACGATGGCCAAGGTCACGCCCGAGCGCAACTCCAAAGAAATTGTCGATGCTCATGTGCGCCGCCTGGAAGCCTTGCGTCGGGCGGGCATTGTAGAGCGTGTGGCCGAAGGGGTCTGGCGGGTGCCGACGGATCTGCCTGAACGAGGTCGCCAGTACGATGCGCAGCGGCTGGGCGGCGTATCGGTGGAACTGCGTTCGCACCTGCCCATTGAGCGGCAAGTCCGCGTGATCGGCGCGACCTGGCTGGACCAGCAGTTGATCGGTGGCGCCAGCAGTATCGCCGACAACGGCTTCGGCGGCGAGGTGCGCGATGCGCTACGGCAGCGGTCGGATTTCCTGATCGAACAGGGGCTGGCCGAGCGACACGGCCCGCGCGTGGTTTTAGCGCGCAACCTGTTATCCACCTTGCGCGACCGGGAACTAGCTGCGGTGGGCAAGTCCCTTCAGGACGAAACCGGGCTCAGCTTTCGCCCACCACATGACGGAGCGAGCGTTAGCGGCCTTTACCGCCGTTCTCTCCAACTCGTAAGTGGCCGCTTCGCGATGTTGGACGATGGCATGGGTTTCAGCCTGGTGCCGTGGAGGCCAGTGGTGGAACAGCGGCTTGGGCAGCAGGTATCGGCCATCGTGCGGGGGGCATCGGTCACTTGGGAGCTGGGGCGGCAGCGTGGACGATAGACGTAGGGCCATTTTGAAAATGGTGGCCGCCGTTGCCAGCAAAGCATGTGCACAGCTACCTTTTTACCTCAAAGCGTAGATAGCCTGACAGCCGGTTCGACTCGACTATCTCGCCCCTACGCAACGATTTCCACATAGCCAACAGGGTCGCCTCAGAAAACGGAAAATAAAGCACGCTAAGGCCCGCTTATTTCTCGACTACTCTGCGCCTGGGTTGGAAATTTCTTTTTCCCTTGGAACGACGCAATCAGCGGGCAGGAAACATTTCCTTTCCGTGAATGGCAGGCACACACAAGCTCGGACAGGACGGCCTCCATTCGCGCCAGGTCGGCCATCTTTTCGCGCACGTTCTGGAGCTTGTGCTCGGCCAGGCGGCTGGCTTCGTCGCAGTGGGTGCCATCCTCCAATCGGAGCAGTTCGGCGATTTCGTCCAGGCTAAAGCCCAACCGCTGGGCCGTTTTCACAAACCGCACCCGCGTTACATCCGCCTCGCCATACCGGCGAATGCTGCCGTAAGGCTTGTCCGGCTCCGGCAACAAACCCTTGCGCTGATAGAACCTTATTGTCTCCACGTTGACTCCGGCCGTCTTGGCGAAGCTGCCTATGGTCAGGTTCTCCAGATTGATTCCCATACCGCTTGACTCCGTACACGACTACGGAAGTAACGTTACGCTATTCATTCAAGATTCGAAAGGAGAAAACGTGTTGCAAGAGAAAACCGGGCGTTTGCCGCTCATCGGCGGCGTCATCGCGGCTATCGCCGCCTCCCTGTGTTGTGTCGGTCCCCTGGTGCTGGTCATGCTCGGCATCGGCGGCGCCTGGGTGGCCAATCTTGCCGTGCTTGAGCCATTTCGACCTTACTTCCTTGGGGCGGCCGTCATTGCCCTGTTCTTCGCTTGGAAAAAGATCTACCGCACCCCGGCTGCGGCCGCCTGCACGCCGGGCTCCCTGTGCGCCATGCCCCAGACCAACCGCATCTACAAGGTACTGTTCTGGATGGTGGCCGTGCTCGTCGTTCTCGCCATGGTCTTTCCCTACCTCGCCCCGCTGTTCTACTAAAAAAGGAGTCTCGCCATGAAAACCCTCGTTTCGGCACAAGCCAAAAAACTAATTCTCACCTCGATCCTCGCTTTTGCCTTCACCGATGCTGCGTTCGCCGGTGTGCGCACCGTCACGCTGTCCGTGCCCGGCATGTACTGCGCAGTCTGCCCGATCACCGTGAAGAAGGCGCTTGAGAAAGTGCCGGGCGTGTCCAGGACGACCGTTTCCTTCGATAAAAAAGAAGCCGTCGTGACCTTTGACGACGCCAAGACCAGCGTCAAAGCCCTGGAAGATGCCACCTTCGAGGCGGGTTATGAATCCAGGTTGAAGGAGGTACCGGGCGAAGGAGGCGCAGCCAAATGAGCGAACAAATGCTCAGCGTGACCGGCATGACCTGTGATCACTGCGCCACGTCCGTGAAGCAAGCACTGTTGTCGGTCGCAGGCGTGAGCCGTGCCGACGTGTCCTACGCCGCAGGCACCGCCCGGGTTGAAGCCGCAAGCGACGTTCCAGCATCAGCTCTGCTCGACGCCGTGCGCGCCAGGGGCTTCGGCGCGGAAGTCGCGCGCGGCGCCTCGCCCAAGACCGAAGCCAAATTCAGCGTCGCCATCATCGGTACCGGATCGGGAGCCTTCGCCGCCGCCATCCGCGCAGTGGAGGAAGGCGCGGAGGTGACGGTGATCGAAGCGGGTATCGTCGGCGGCACCTGCGTCAATGTCGGTTGTGTGCCGTCGAAGATTCTGATTCGTACCGCCCACGTGGCGCATCTGCAAGCCCAACACCCGTTTCCCGGTTTGGCCAAACACGAGCCCATCTTGGATCGCAAGGCACTGGTCGCGCAGCAGCAGGCACGCGTGGAAGAACTGCGCCACGCCAAATACGAAAGCATTCTAGAAACCAACCCCGGCATCAAGCTGTTGCGTGGCTTTGCGCGCTTCGAGGATGCCAGGACCCTCGTCGTTCGCCAGGCCGACGGCAGCCAACAGCGCCTCACGCCCGACCGCATCCTGATCGCCACGGGCCGCTCGCCGCAGGTTCCGGACGTGCCAGGCCTTGCCGGAACGCCGTTCTGGACGTCGACCGAGGCGTTGATCGCCGAGGAGACGCCGGCCCATCTGATCGTATACGGCGGCTCGGTGGTGGCGCTGGAACTCGCACAGGCCTATTTGCGCCTGGGCAGTCGCGTCACCCTCGTGACACGCGGCACGCTGCTGTCTAAGGAAGACCCTGCCATTGGCGAGGGGCTCAAGGTCGCCCTAGAGGAGGAAGGCATGCAGGTTCTCACGGATACCGCCGTGAACGCCGTGCGCTTCGACGGCAGGGCATTTGAACTTGACACGAGCGCGGGCGTGCTAAGCGGCGACCGCCTGCTCATCGCCGCCGGGCGCAGGCCCAATACGGAGGGCCTGGAACTCGCGCGTGCCAGCGTCACCATGGATGCCAGCGGCGCCATCGTCGTGGACGATCATCTACGCACTTCGGTGCCCCACATCTACGCGGCCGGCGACTGCACCCAAGCGCCGCAGTTCGTGTATGTGGCGGCGGCGGCGGGTACTCGCGCTGCCATCAACATGACTGGCGGCGATGTCGCGCTCGATCTGTCCACCGTGCCTGCGGTCGTGTTCACCGATCCGCAGGTGGCCACGGTGGGTCTCACCGAAGCGCAGGCAAACAGGCTAGGCATGGAAACTGACAGCCGCACACTCACGCTCGACAACGTGCCGCGTGCACTGGCCAACTTCGACACCCGCGGCTTCATCAAACTGGTAGTAGACAAAAATACCGGACGCTTGCTGGGTGCGCAGGTGCTGGCGGGAGAAGGTGGCGAGATCATCCAAACCGCCGCCCTGGCGATCAGGAACCGCATGACCGTGGCCGATCTGGCCGGCCAGTTGTTCCCTTACCTCACCATGGTGGAAGGGCTGAAGCTGTGCGCCCAGACCTTCACCAAGGATATGAAGCAGTTGTCCTGCTGCGCGGGGTGAGCAGGAATCCCCAAGGTCGCTAGATGCGATCAGGTTGCAGGACAATGATGACCATGCCTACGAGCGCCACCGCCGCGCCGATCAGATCCCAACGCGTGGGGGCGATGCCGTCCACCCCGCCAGAGCCAGATCAGCGCCGCGGCGATGTACATACCACCGTAGGCGGCATAGGTGCGGCCGGCGGCCGAAGGATGCAAGGTCAGTAGCCAGGCAAATATGCCCAGCGACAGCGCTGCCGGCAATAACAGCCATGCTGGCCTACCCTGCTTGATCACCAACCACGGCAGGTAGCAGCCGACGATCTCTGCCAGTGCGGTGAGTGCGAATAAGGCAGTAGTTTTAACGAATTCGATCATGGCGCGTTCAGTGCGAATGCCGGTGGTGCATGTCCGGGAAATGCGAATGCGCGTGAGTGATCGATTTGTGCTGGTGCCAATGTATATGTCGGGTACCCGGCGCGATGGGCTCAATATGGCTGTGTTCGTGGTGCTCGTCGCCTTCGCCGTGGCTATGTTCATGGCTATGCTCCAGTGTCTCATGCGTGTGTTCGTGCTCGTGCCGCTCGGTAAGGTGGAGCCAGACGCCGATTGCCATCAGCAGTGCCGCGACAATTAGCGTCATCGTGACCGGTTCGTCAAGCAGCCAAATTGCCAGTACCGCTCCGAAAAAAGGAGCCACGGAGAAATAGGCTCCGGTGCGTGCGGTGCCAAGGTGGCGTAGTCCGATCACAAACAGGGTTAGACTTGCCCCATAGCTGACGAAGCCCAGCAGCGCCGCGCCGGCCACAGTTGCGCCGTCAGGCCATCGCGCATTCGTGGCAAGCGCGAGAACGAGATTGGTGCTGCCTGCCACCAGCCCCTTGATCATGGCAATGAACGAGGCATCCGTAAGAGACACCTTTCGAGTCAGGTTGTTGTCGATGGCCCAGGCAAGGCAGGCCCCTAGCACCGCCAGGGCGGGCCACGCACCGGCGAAGCGTGCCTCCTGCGGCCAACCTAGCACCGTCGCCCCGGCGACGATAGCGAGCATGCCAAGCGCAATGCGGCGGTCGAAGTTTTCCTTGAAGGCGAACCACGCCAGGAGTGCGGTGAACACGCCTTCAGCATTAAGCAGCAGGGAAGCTCCCGAGGCCGGCATCGTCGACAATCCGAACATCAACAGAACGGGGCCGACCATGCCGCCGAAGATAATCGCGCCCGCCAGCCAGCCCAATTCAGTATGGGCCATGTGCACACTCTTGGCACGGCGCAGGCGTCGGAGCAGCCACAGCCCCGTGCCCGACGCCAAATAGAGTAAACCCGCCAACAGCCACGGACTTGTATTGGCAAGGAACAGCTTGGCGAATGGGGTTCCCGCGCCGAACAGCGCGGCAGCAGCCAGCGCCGCGACCATACCGGTGTTCAGGGTGTGAGTCATCGTGTTTTCCTCGCGCCTTTCATGCCTATAGGGGCTGTGGCTGCGTCCCCGTGGCAAGTGCGGGCTTCTCCCTGCGCGGCGGCCACCAGTTCATGCAGAATGCCGCAATCAGTGGTGGCGTGCTTCGCATTGCAGCGACCGCGAAGTTGTTCGAGTTGCCGCCCCAAGGCACGCATCGACTTGAGCCGTGCGCGCACGCGCACCAGCTGTGCGTCGATCAGCCGGTTTACGTCTGCGCAGTCGTTGCGCGGACGATCCAGGAAATCCAGCAGTAACCGCACGTCCACCAGCGGCATGTCCAGCGCCCGGCAGTGGCGAATGAATGCCAGCCGTTCCAAATGAACGGCCCCATAGGCCCGGTAGCCATTAGCCAGCCGCGCGGCTGCGGGAAGCATTCCTGTCCGCTCGTAATAGCGGATGGTTTCGCGGTCCACCCCGGTCGCCTTCCCTAATTCGCCGATGCGCATGTTTTTCCCCCACAATGCCCCCGTCAATTATATGTGCTTGACATTGGAGTCGCTACAGGGTTTTCAATAGAACCTTCTTCCTCCCTTTGAGACTGCAATGGCCGATGATTACTGCGGGACAGGGTGCGTTACGCGCGGCAGACTTGGCCCGCGCTGCCGCAAGATGTGTCAGGACGTTGGCGGGCCCTGCCGCCCCAACATCCGGACACCCAAACCGGCGGCGGAAAACAAGTAATGGCGTGCTCGTGTTCCGTTTCCGCCTCGCTGCTAGTGACAATGCCGCGGCCGTGGAAAAACCCGCAGGTCGTGACCTCGTCCGCTTCGGGGATCCTTCTCGCGCTGGGCTTTGTCGGCGGCGACCTGGGCCTGTCCCACGTCGCCGAGACGCTGTTCTATGTGGTTGCGGTCGTCATCGGCGGCTATTACTTCGGCCGGGAGGCGCTGGAGGAACTGATCAAGGAGCGTGCGGTTGGCATCGAACTGCTGATGTCCGTTGCGGCTGTCGTCGCGGGCGTGATGGGGCAGTGGCTGGAAGCCGCCACGCTGGTGTTCCTGTATTCCATCTCCGAGGCGGCGGAAGGCTATACGGCCGAGCGGACGCGGCATGCCGTGCGCGCGCTCATGGACCTGGCGCCGAAGACCGCCCTGGTGCGCCGCGACGGCCAGGAGTCGCGCATCCCCGTCGAGCAGCTGCGGGTGGGCGACATTTTCGTCGTCCTGCCTGGCGAGGCGGTGGCCACCGATGGCGACGTGATCGACGGCCATTCCGCCGTCAACCAGGCGCCGGTGACGGGAGAATCGGTTCCGGTGGAGAAGTCTCCGGGCGGCAAGGTCTTCGCGGCCAGCATCAACGGCGAAGGTGCGCTGACGGTGCGCGCGACCAAGGCGTTCGCGGACAACACCCTGTCGCGCATCATCCATCTGGTGGAAGCGGCGCAGGCCAGCAAGGGGCGCAGCCAACGCTTCATCGAGCGCTTCGGCAAACGCTACAGCCCGGCTGTTCTGGGCGTCGGCATCCTGATCGGCCTG
>JAKADC010000018.1 GCA_021820845.1 Pseudomonadota bacterium | reverse complement strand
CGCTCGCGGCCGCCGGCGCCGGGGGGGCGGCAGGGGCCGGGGCCACGGGCACGGCCGTCGGCGCCGCGCTCGGCTGAAGCTGCGCGACAGGCGCGGCGCGCGCCACAGGCGGAGGGACGGGTGCCTTCGCCGCGGCAGGCACCGGCGAAGGCGCCAGGCGTACCTCGATCGGCACCGGCGCGCCACCGCTTCCCGCGGGCGGTGCCACCCGCACCAGCGCGATCACGGCGACGTGAAGCCCGAGCGAAATCCACAGCGCGGCAAGGGCCCGCCGCCGCCACGCCGGTTCCGGTGCTTCGTCGAACGCGCTTTTCACGGCAGCGCGCGCCCCGCGATGCGGACGGCCGCGCGGTTTTGAATCGCCGAAAAAATTCGCCGCGGCAGGCAGGAATGCGCGCCGGAAGCTCGACAGGAAAGGACCAGGGGAAGCCGCGTCATGGCGGCGGCCATCTTAGCATCGGCGCCGCCCCCGCCAGCGCTGAGCGGCCTCGCCCGCCTGCCCCGGACGCGCCGGCCGAACCGGCGTCCAAAGCCGATCCGGCGAAAAAAACCCCGCTGCCGGGAGCGGGGCCGGGTCAACGCCGGGTCCGGCCGGCGGGGCGACGGACCTAGAAGCGGTAGCCGAGACCGACGCGGAACAGGTCGTTGCGCGGCTCGGATTCCGCGCCCGGCGTGAGCGTCTCCTTGTTGTACCAGGTATGGTCGTATTCCAGCCGCATCAGCCAGTTGCCGGTCATGGCCACTTCCGTTCCGACGCCCAGGCGGAAGCCGTCATGGTCCTTGTTGGTGGTGGCCGCACCGATCCCTGCGACATCGCCGGAGTAATCCATGCTCACCCGCTGCCAGCCCGCGCGCCCGTACAGCATGACATTGCTGCTCGGCAGCCAGCCGAGGCGCGCACTGAGGCCATGGTTGTCCTTGTCCTTGATCTCGCCGGTCCCCCCGGAGAACGTGGTGTCGTGCTTGGCGCCGCTCCAGTTGTATTCGGCCTCGAGGCCACCGTAAAAGGCCGGGGAAAACAGCATGCCCCAGCCGGCGTACACGCCGCCGTCGGCGCCTCTGGCGCTGACGCCGTCAATGGTTTCGGAAGGCGTCGTCAGCTTGAAGTCGTACACCGAGTAGCCGATCTGCGCGCCCACATAAGGGCCTTGGAACGGTGACGGCGCGGCGTGGCTCGTCCCGGCAACGGACGCGCCCAGAGCGAGCGCGAGGGAAACAGCAAGCTTGCGATTCATCATGATCGACCCCATTCGTTGAGTAAAAGACACATCGAACCTGCGACGTGGTTCGTCCCCTCCGAGTGTTTAACTCATGGACAATCGATTCGCGTTTTCCAGTGCCGGCGCCGCAAAAGTCTCGCTGGCGACGCATTTTCCGCCAAGGCCGACAGCGCGCTCGCCGCATGCCTCCTTTTGATCCGGTTTCCCCGCCGGGTGCACCGCGATCGTTCATGCAGGCGCCACTTGCGCGGACCCGCTCTGCGGAAAACGCCCGGCGGGCGGCGGATTCGCCACGTGGCACGCGGCCTGCTTGCGGAGGGATCGGAGCGGTTCGCGCGGCGCGGACGGTGTCCCCTGATTTCCCTGCGTGCGAAGGCCACCGCTTCTTTCACGGACACATGAGACATGCGCGTACTGATCGTTGAAAACCAGCCCGAGCGACTGGCGATGCTCGCACCCGCGCTGGAGGCGGCGGGCTGTGCGGTGGCGGCCGTACTCAATTCCGCGCGCAGCCTGGACGTGCAGGTCCAGACGCTGCGGCCTGACATCGTCATCATCGCCCAGGATTCGCCCGACCGCGACACGCTCGAGCACGTCTGTCTGGCGAACCGGGATTGCCCGCGCCCGATCGTGATGTTCACCGGCGACGGCAGCCCGGATTCGATCCGCGCGGCGACCCGCGCCGGGGTGACGTCCTACGTCGTCGACGGGCTTGATCCCGCGCGCATCCGTCCGATCCTCGATGTGGCGGTGTCGCGCTTCGAGGCCTACCGGGCGCTGCATGACCAGCTCGAACAGACGCGCCTCGAACTGTCGGAACGCAAGCTCGTCGACCAGGCCAAGGCGCTGCTCATCAGGCAGACCGGCGCGTCGGAACCGGAGGTGTACCGCGAGATGCGGCGCGCTGCGATGGATCGCGGGCTGAAGCTCGCGGACATCGCGCGCCAGGTCTTGCGCGATTCCGCCGCGTGAGCGCCGGACACGAATGGTGCGCGGCGTCGGAAACACGCACCGCGCGGGTGCGCGAAAGGCGTGCGCACTGCGTGCCCGGGACCGGGCCGCTGCGTCGAAACCCGCGCCGCGCAAGGCACTGCCCGAACTGGCACAGCGGTTGCTGAACGTGCACCGAAGCGCCGCAACGACGCGGCCTTTCGGCATCACCATCGAATCATTCATCACGGGACAAAGGCGTCCGCCCACGGCGGCGCCTTTTTTGATTGGAGAAAGCAGCGTGAACGACATTCAGCCCACTCCCGACGCGCCTGACGCGGGCAAGCGAGACTTCCTGAAAAAGACCGGAGGCATGTCCGTTGCCGCGGCGCTCATGGCCATGGTTCCGCCAGGCGTTCGCAGCGCCGCCTGGGCCGCCGGTTCCGACGCGCCCGAAAAGCCGAATCTGAAGATCGGCTTCATCCCGCTGACCGACTGCGCCAGCGTGGTGATCGCCGCCGTCAAGGGCTTCGACAGGAAACACGGCCTCGCCATCACGCCCTCGAAGGAAGCGTCGTGGGCCGCGGTGCGCGACAAGCTGGTCAATGGCGAGATCGACGCGGCCCACGTGCTTTACGGGCTCGTCTACGGCGTGCAGATGGGGATCGGCGGGCCGAGGAAGGACATGGCGGTGCTCGCCACGATCAACAACAACGGCCAGGCGATCTCGCTGTCGAACCAGCTCAAGGCCAAGGGCGTGACCGGCGGCGCCGCGCTCGCCAGGCTGGTCGCCGCCCGGCCCGGGGCATACACCTTCGCCCAGACCTTCCCCACCGGCACCCACGCGATGTGGCTGTACTACTGGCTGGCGGCCTACGGCATCAATCCCTTCACGCAGGCCAAGGTGATCACCGTGCCGCCGCCGCAGATGGTCGCCAACATGCGCGTCGACAACATGGACGGCTTCTGCGTGGGCGAACCCTGGAACGCGCGCGCGATCCGCGACGGCGTGGGCTTCACCGCCGCCACCTCGCAGGCCATCTGGAAGGATCATCCGGAGAAGGTGCTCGGCACCACCGCCGAATTCGCGCAGCGCTATCCCAACACGGCGCGCGCGCTGGTCGCGGCGATCCTCGACGCGTCGAAATACATCGATGCCCTGTCGAACCGCTCGGAAGTGGCGCGGGTGATCGCGGCCAAGTCCTACGTCAACACCGACGTGGGGTCGATCGACGGCCGCATGCACGGCCTGTACGACAACGGCATCGGCAGGACGTGGCGGGACCCGGACTACATGAAGTTCTACAACGACGGCGCGGTCAACTTCCCCTACCTGTCGGACGGCATGTGGTTCCTCACCCAGCACAAGCGCTGGGGACTGCTGAAGGAACACCCGGACTACCTGGCGGTGGCGAAGCAGGTCAACCGCATCGACATCTACGAGCAGGCCGCCGCGCAAACGAAGACGCCGCTGCCGAAGTCGCCGTTGCGCAGCGCGAGGCTCATCGACGGCGTCGTGTGGGACGGAAAGAACCCCAGGGCCTACGCCGACGCTTTCAGGATCAAGGCCTGAGGATGCGCGCCGCGATTTGCCGCGCCGTGCGGCCGGCCCCCAATATTCAGGAGTGCGACATGAGTGCAGTCAACGCGACAAACGAAGATCTGGACGACGTGCTGTCGGGCGCGGACATCGCGCCCCCGCCGCCGGCCGCCGCGGCGCCTCGCCGCGCCGGTTTCGCCGGAGCGGGCAGATGGCTCGCCGAGAACGCGCGGGCCCTGTTCGGCAACGCCATCCCGCCGCTGCTGGGCATGCTGCTCTTCGTCGGCGTGTGGGGGCTGATCGCCCATGGCGTCAAGAGCATCCCCGGCCCGGCCGCGACCTGGCATTCGGCGGTTGAGCTGTTTTCCCATCCGTTCTACGACAACGGCCCCAACGACAAGGGCATCGGCTGGAACATCCTCAACTCGCTGTATCGCGTTGGCATCGGCTTCGGCGCCGCCGCGCTGGCGGGGATCCCGCTCGGCTTCCTGGTCGGCCGTTTCGACTTCCTCAACCGCATGCTGTCGCCCATCATCAGCATCCTGCGCCCGGTGTCGCCGCTCGCCTGGCTGCCGATCGGCCTCCTGGTCCTGCAGAAGGCCGAACCGGCCTCGATCTGGGTGATCTTCATCTCGAGCGTCTGGCCGATGGTGCTGAACACCGCCGCCGGCGTGCAGCGCATCCCGCAGGACTACATGAACGTGGCGCGCGTGCTGAAGCTGTCGGAATTCAAGGTCTTCACCCGCATCCTGTTTCCGGCCGTGCTGCCCTACGTGCTGACCGGCGTGCGGCTTTCCATCGGCGTGGCGTGGCTCGTCATCGTCGCCGCGGAAATGCTCACCGGCGGCACCGGCATCGGGTTCTGGGTATGGGACGAGTGGAACAACCTCAACGTCGCCCACATCATCATCGCCATCTTCATCGTCGGCATCGTCGGCCTTTTGCTCGAACAGGCCCTGATGCTGCTGGCAAAACGGTTCAGTTATGAGTAAGTGAAGGGAGAAGGGATCGCGCCCTCGGCGCTCAAGGGCGAAGGGTGAGTCCCCACCACCGACCCTTCACCCTTCACCCTTCACCCTTCACAGGAAAACCTTATGCATTCCTACGTCCAGATCGAAAACGCCGCCGTGGCGTTCGACACCCGGAAGGGGCGATTCACCGCCCTCACCGGCGTCAATCTCGACATCGGCCGCGGCGAGTTCGTCGCGCTGATCGGCCATTCCGGCTGCGGCAAGTCCACCCTGCTGAATCTGGTGGCGGGCCTCGTCGGCGCAAGCGAGGGCGTGCTGCTGCTCGCGAACAAGGAGATCCGGGGGCCGGGCCCGGACCGTTCGGTGGTGTTCCAGAACCATTCGCTGCTTCCCTGGCTGACCGCATTCGGCAACGTGCATCTGGCGGTGGAAAAGGTGTTCGGCGGCAGCGAATCGAAAGCGCAACTGAAGGCGCGCACGACGGCCGCGCTCGAACTCGTCGGGCTGGGCCACGCCGCGACACGGCTGCCGGGCGAGATCTCGGGCGGCATGAAGCAGCGCGTCGGCATCGCCCGCGCGCTGGCGATGGAGCCGAAGGTGCTGCTGATGGACGAGCCCTTCGGCGCGCTCGACGCGCTGACCCGAGCCCACCTGCAGGACGAGCTGATGAAGATCGTCGCCGTGACGAAGAGCACGGTCATCATGGTGACGCACGACGTCGACGAAGCGGTGCTCCTGTCCGACCGCATCGCGATGATGACCAACGGTCCGGCTGCGACCATCGACGAGGTCCTATGCGTCGATCTGCCGCGCCCGCGCGACCGCCTGCAATTGGCGCACGACCCGCGCTATCACGCGCTGCGCAGCCGCGTGCTCGAATTCCTCTACAGCCGCCAGGCACGACCGAGCGAAGCCGCCTGACCCGGGCGGCCGGCTTCGCGCGCCTTGCCCCGTGTGGCCGGTGCGGCTAGACTCTCGGGGTCGCTTTCAAACCCCTGCACGCTGTGAAATTCCGCCTCTCCGCCCGCCATGTCGCGTCGACGTGAGCCCCGCCCCGCACCCGCGCTGGAACTGAAGACCACGCGGCTCGCCGGAATACAGGTCATCCTCAACAGCGCCGAGCACGCGGCGCTGGACACCCACCTCTCCACCCTGTTTGCCGCGACGCCCGATTTCTTCGACGGCGAGGCCGCGGTGTTCGAGTGCGGACGCCTGCCGGCCGACGCGCCGTCGCCCGACTGGGGGTGGCTGGCACGCGAACTGGAAAGCCGCGGACTGAATCCCTTCGCCGTGCAGAACGCATCGGCCGAACTCGCCGCCGCCGCCCGGGAGGCCGGGCTGCTGGTACTGAACGACAGCGCAACGGCGCCGGCCGTCGCTGCCGAACCCGCCCCTGCGCCTGCACCCGATCCCGCCGCGGCCATCGCCGCGCTGGCGGCCGCCGCCCGCGAAGCCGGGCTGCTGAACGATGACGCGCCCGCACCGGCGGCGCCGGCCGCCGCGCCGACCCGCATCATCGACAAGCCGCTGCGCTCGGGCCAGCGCGTCTACGCGGCGGGCGGCGACATCGTGGTGCTGGCCGCGGTCAACCCCGGCGCGGAAGTGATCGCCGACGGCAGCATCCACGTGTACGCGCCGCTCAAGGGCCGGGCGCTTGCCGGCGCGCGCGGCGACACCTCGGCACGCATCTTCACCACGCAGCTCGAGGCCGAGCTGGTATCGATCGCCGGCGTGTACCGCACCTTCGATACCGCGCCGGATGCCGCCGTGGCGAAGAAGCCGGCACAGATCCGCCTGGCGGACGCGAGCCAGATCGTCATCGAACCTCTTTAACCTCTCGTAAAAAAAGGAAGCCCCGTGACCACCATCATCACTGTCACATCCGGCAAGGGTGGCGTAGGCAAGACCACCACCAGCGCATCGATTGCGAGCGGACTCGCGATGCGCGGCTTCAAGACCGCCGTCATCGACTTCGACGTCGGCCTCAGGAACCTCGACCTCATCATGGGCTGCGAACGGCGCGTGGTGTACGACTTCGTCAACGTCATCCAGGGCGACGCCAACCTCAACCAGGCGCTGATCAAGGACAAGCACAGCGAGAACCTCTACGTGCTGCCCGCCTCGCAGACGCGCGACAAGGATGCGCTGACCGAAGAAGGCGTGGAAAAGGTCCTGAAGGATCTCGAGCACCAGGGCTTCGACTACATCGTCTGCGACTCGCCCGCGGGCATCGAGCACGGCGCGGTGATGGCGCTCACCTTCGCCGACGAGGCGATCATCGTCACCAACCCGGAAGTCTCCTCGGTGCGCGACTCCGACCGCATCCTCGGCATCATCCAGTCGAAAAGCCGCCGCGCCGTCGAAGGCCGCGAAGCGGTCAAGGAGCATCTGCTCGTCACCCGCTATTCGCCCAAGCGCGCGACCGAAGGCGAGATGCTGACCTACACCGACATCCAGGAACTGCTGCGGATTCCGCTCCTGGGCGTCATCCCCGAATCCGAGACGGTGCTGCAGGCCTCCAACCAGGGCATCCCGGCGATCCACCAGAAAGACACGCCCGTGGCCAACGCCTATCAGGATGCGATTGCGCGCTTCCTCGGCGAGGAACACCCGCTGCGCTTCGTCGAGTATGAAAAACCCGGCCTGATCAAGCGCCTGTTTGGAGGCAAGTGACATGTCCTGGCTCTCCCTCATCTTCGGCGAAAAGAAATCGACCGCCTCGGTCGCCAAGGAACGGCTGCAACTCATCATCGCGCACGAACGCGTGGGCATCTCGGGACGCGCGTTCCTGCCCGACCTCCAGAAGGACCTCGTCGAGGTGATCTCCAAGTACGTGAAGATCAATCCCGACGACATCAAGGTCGGCCTGGAAAAGCAGGGAAACTACGAGGTCATCGAAGTCAACATCGTGCTGCCCGAGATCCGCTGAGCGGATCCCGCGTCACGCGCGGCGGCAGCGGGACAGCGCCCCGCTCCCGGTTGTGCGAGATGTCCGCAGGATCAGCTTCATCCCGGCGATTTCGCGGGTCTGCGACTTGACGATCCCGTCGGCCGGCGCGCACGGGTCGCACCCCGAAGACAAAAGACAAGAAGCCGGCCTCAGGCCGCCGCGCGCCCGATCGTCGAGAGATCCAGCATCACGCGCCCGTCCTCGACCCTGACGCCGAACTCGCGCGCGCAGCCCTCGTCGGGCGCCACCGCGCACCCCGATTTCAGCTCGACGTTCCAGTTGTGCATCGGGCAGGCGACACGCCTGCCGTGGACGATGCCTTGCGAAAGCGGCCCGCCCCGGTGCGGGCAGCGGTCCTCCAGCGCGAAGACTTCATCATCGGCGGCGCGGAAGATGGCGATGTCGACGCCGCCGCAGTGCACGACGCGCGCGCCGAGCGGGGGAATGTCGGCGAGGGCGAAAATGTCTTTCCAATGGTCCATGTCGGCTCCTGTCAGGCGTGGAAGGTTTCGAATTCGTGGCGAAGCTTGCCTTCACGGGCACGCTCGACCCAGGGGTCCCGTTCGACCGACAGGGCGAACATCAGGCGCCCGTACAGCGCCCGCCGCGCTTCCGCATCGTCGAGGATCGTCTTCTTCACGTAGTCGAGGCCAACGCGATCGAGGTAGTGGACCGTGCGCTCGAGATAGCGCGCCTCCTCGCGGTAGAGCTGCAGGAACGCGCCGGAATATTCGAGCACGTCGTCGGCCGTCTTCACCTTGACAAGAAACTGCGCGATCTCGGTCTTGATGCCGCCGTTGCCGCCGACGTAGATCTCCCAGCCGGAATCGACGCCGATGATGCCGACGTCCTTGATCGCGACCTCGGCGCAGTTGCGCGGGCAGCCCGACACCGCGAGCTTGACCTTGTGCGGCGCCCACATCTTGAAGAAGGCTTTTTCCAGGTCGATGCCCATCTGCGTCGAGTCCTGCGTGCCGAAGCGGCACCATTCGGAGCCGACGCAGGTCTTCACCGTGCGCAGGGCCTTGCCGTAGGCATGGCCGGATGGCATGTCAAGATCGGCCCAGATGCGCGGCAGGTCTTCCTTCTTCACGCCGAGGAGGTCGATGCGCTGGCCGCCGGTGACCTTGACCGTCGGCACCGCATACTTCTCGGCGACGTCCGCGATGCGGCGCAGTTCGGCCGGCGTCGTCTGCCCGCCCCACATGCGCGGGATCACCGAGTAGCTGCCGTCCTTCTGGATGTTGGCGTGCGCGCGCTCGTTGATGAAGCGCGACTGCGGGTCGTCCTCGGCTTCGCCGGGCCAGGTTGAAACGAGGTAGTAATTGAGCGCGGGCCGGCACGATGCACAGCCGTTGGGCGTGCGCCATTCCATGAACGCCATCACCTGCGGGATCGTCAGCAGCCTGTTCTGCCGGATCGCCGCGCGCACTTCCTCGTGCGTGCGATCGGTGCAGCCGCACACCGACTTAGTCTTCGGCGCGGCCGAATAGTCGCCGCCCGCGGTCGCCGCGAGGATCTGCTCGACGAGGCCGGTGCACGAGCCGCACGAGCTCGACGCCTTGGTGTGCCTGCGCACGTCCTCCAGCGTGAACAGGCCCTTCTCGCGGATCGCCCTGACGATGTCGCCCTTGCACACGCCGTTGCAGCCGCACACCTCCATGTCGTCGCTCATCGTCGCCGCGCGGTTGATGCCCTGATGCCCGAGGTTGCCGCAATGGTCCTGGCCGAACATCAGGTGATCGCGCAATCCGGAAACGTTCTTGCCGTCGCGCAGCAAGGCGAAATACCAGGCGCCGTCGGCCGTGTCGCCGATCATCACGCCGCCGACGAGCTTGTCGTCCTTGAGCACGAGCTTCTTGTACACGCCGCCGATCGGGTCGGAGTAGAGGATGGATTCGGTCCCCTCGCCGCCCGTGAAATCGCCGGCGGAAAACAGGTCGATGCCGGTGACCTTGAGCTTGGTCGAGGTCACCGAACCGGGGTAGCGGCCGATGCCGTGTTCGGCGAGGTGGTTGGCGCAGACCTTGGCCTGCTCGAAGAGCGGCGCCACCAGCCCGTAGGCCACGCCCCGGTGCGCCGCGCACTCGCCCACGGCGTAGATGCGCGGGTCGAAGGTCTGCATCGTGTCGTTGACGACGACGCCGCGGTTGCAGTGCAGCCCGGCGGATTCGGCGAGCTCGGTACTGGGGCGGATGCCGACCGCCATCACGACGAGGTCGGCAGGGACCGTGTCGCCATCCTTGAACCGGACCGCGGTGACGCGGCCGCGCTCGCCACCGATCATCCCCGCGGTCTGTTTCCGCAACAGGAATTTCATGCCCTTCTCTTCCAGGCTCTTCTGCAGCAGCCGCGCGGCCGGCTCGTCGAGCTGGCGTTCCATCAGCCAGGGGCCGAGGTGCACCACGGTGACGTCCATGCCCCGCTTCATGAGGCCATTGGCGGCTTCCAGCCCCAGCAGGCCACCGCCGACGACGACGGCATGCCGGTACCGGCTTGACGCCCGGATCATCGCATCGACGTCGGCGATGTCGCGAAAGCTGATCACGCCCGCGAGATCGGCGCCCGGCACCGGCAGGACGAAGGGACGGGAGCCGGTGGCGAGCAGCAGGCGGTCGTACTCGGCGCGGGTGCCGTCCTCGGCTTCCACGCAGCGGGCCGCGCGATCGATCTTCACTACCTTCTTGCCCAGATGCAGGCGGATGGCATGGTCGGCATACCAGCCGGTCGGGTTGAGGATGATGTCGTCCACGGTCTGCTCGCCGGCGAGCACCGGCGACAGCAGGATGCGGTTGTAGTTGGGATGCGGCTCTGCGCCGAACACGGTGATGTCGTAAAGGCCGGGCGCGAGCTTCAGCAGTTCCTCGAGGGTGCGCACCCCCGCCATGCCGTTGCCGACCATGACCAGCTTCATTCTGTGCGCGCGTTCCAGCGGCGTACTCATGTCCATATCACCACTCCAGAAGGGAAACAAAAGTGATGACCGCGATACGCCGTTGCATCCGGTCTGCTGCTTCGACTTCCAGCAATCGCCGTGCCATCGAACCGGCGCGCGGCGCGCCCGGTTTTCGCGGGGCGCGCGGACGCGCTGCGACGTCCGGACCAGACCCGCGCACCGCGCGGGTGCCGAAACGCACCGCCGATGTGCGTCCGCACGCCGTTGCGCACCGCGGCTCGCCGCGCCGGTTTCGCGGCCGACGGCAGGTCGTTCATGCCGCTTCGTGCTTCATGGCGATCAGTCGTTTCAGTTCGGGCACGCACGAGCCGCACTCGGTGCCGCATTCCAGCGTGGCGCGCAGCGCGGCGAGGTCGGCGCCCGCCGCGACGGCGGCAACGATCGCGCCCTCGGCGACGTTGCGGCAGTTGCACACGATGCGGCCGCGCCCGCGCCCGCCCGCGGGCGGATGCACCACCGGCGCGAGCATCCAGGCACCCAGCGCGGCGGCGTCGACGCCCTCGACGATGATGTCGCGCAGCCAGCCGAAGGCGGCGGTCTCGCCGGTGAGGCGCGCTGCCACGACCTTGCCGCATTCGACGCGCACGCGCTTGGAAATGCCGCGCGGGCTGTCCTGGTAATGCATCACGGCGAGCGGATCGTCCAGCCCGAGCGCGGCATCGAGCGCGGCCAGCAGCGCATCCGGCGGCGCCTCCGTGTGCCCCAGGCGCAGGGTCAGGACGTCGCGGTCGCGCCCCGCGAGCCCGGCGGCGCCGTAGTCGCAGGCGCGCAAGAGCGGTTGCACGATGTCGAGCAGATCGACGCCGTCCCCGGTCGCGAGGACCGCCATGCGCCAGGGCAGTTCGACCTTCGCCACCTGCACCGCGGCGTGCTTGAGTTCGGGCTGCTTCGACACCGCGTCGAATGCCGGCTGGGTCAAGGCGTTGACGCCCAATCCGTCCATGAAGCGCGCGCCCCAGTGCATCGGCAGGAAACACTGGCCGGGGCGCAGGCTGTCGCTCGCCTCGACCGCCACCACCGCTTCGCCGCGGCGGCTTGTCAGACGCACGACGTCGCCCGGCTTCAGGCCGCGCAGCGCAAGATCGCGTGGCGCCATGGCCAGCAAGGGCGTGTCGGCGTGCGCGAACAGGCGTGCCACGCGCCCGGTGCGGCTCATCGCGTGCCACTGGTCGCGCAGGCGGCCGGTATTGAGATGCAGCGGATAGCGCGCGTCGGTCGCTTCCGCTTGCGGGCGGTACGGCGCCGCGTGAAAACGCGCGCGGCCGCTGGCGGTCGGATAGACGCCGTCGGCGTACAGGCGCGCCGTGCCTGCCGGCGCGCCTTCGGGAAACGGCCATTGCTGCGGCGCCTCGTCGAGCAGCGCCCAGGACAGGCCCGTGATGTCGAGATCGCGGCCCCGCGTGGTCTCGCGGTGCTCGTCGAACACGGCTTCGGCGCTGGCGTAGGGAAACAAACGCGCGCCGTTTTCGGGGTCGAGGCGACGCGCGAAATCGCGCGCGATTTCCCAGTCGGCCCGCGCGTCGCCCGGCGGCGGAACGGCGGCGCGGACGCGCGCGATGCGCCGTTCCGAATTGGTCATGGTGCCGTCGGTCTCGCCCCAGGTCGACGCCGGCAGCAGCACGTCGGCGAAGGGCGCGGTTTCGGTGTCGGCGTAGGCTTCCTGCAGCACCACGCATTCCGCCGCCCGCAGGGCTTCGTGGACCCTGTTCTGGTCGGGCATCGACTGCGCGGGATTGGTGCAGGCGATCCAGATCGCCTTGATCTCGCCGCGCCGCACCGCGTCGAACATTTCCACCGCGGTCCTGCCCGGCGTCGCCGGCACCGCATCCACGCCCCACAGCCGCGCGACCTCGGCGCGATGCAGGGGGTTGTCGAGGTCGCGGTGAGCCGATGCCAGGTTGGCCATCCCGCCGACCTCGCGCCCGCCCATGGCGTTGGGCTGGCCGGTAAGCGAGAGCGGCGCGGCGCCGGGCCTGCCGATCTGGCCCGTGGCCAGGTGCAGGTTGATCAGCGCGCCGTTCTTGTCGACGCCGCAGCTGGACTGGTTCAGGCCCTGGCAATACAGCGACAGCGTGGGCCCGGCCGCGAACCAGCGCGCCGCCTGCACGATGTCGGCCGCCGCCACGCCGCAGATCGGCGCGACCCTGTCCGGCGTGTAGTCGCGCACCTGGTCGCGCAGCGCCTCCCAGCCTTCGGTGCGCGCGGCGATGGCGTCGCGGTCGACCAGCCCTTCCCACAGCATCACGTTCAGCATGGCGTGGTACAGCGCGACGTCGGTGCCCGGCAGGATGGCGAGATGCAGGTCGGCCTCGGCGGCGGTGTCGGTGCGGCGAGGATCGACCACGACGAGCTTCAGGTCGGGGTTGCGTTGACGGGCGGCCTCGATGCGCCGGAACACGATCGGATGCGCATACGCCGTGTTCGACCCGGCGATGAAAATCGTCCCGGCGTGCTCGATGTCCTCATAGCAGCCGGGCGGCGAATCGGCGCCCAGCGTCGCCTTGTAGCCCGCGACCGCGGACGACATGCACAGGCGCGAATTGCTGTCGATGTTGTTGGTGCCGATCAGGCCTTTGGCGAGCTTGTTGAAGACGTAGTACGCCTCGGTGGTGAGCTGGCCGGAGATATAGAACGCCACCGCGTCGGGGCCGTGTTTCCGGATGACCGCGCGGAAGGCCGCGGCGGCGTGACCGAGCGCCTCGTCCCAGCTCGCGCGTGTGCGGACGGCTCCCTTTTCCGATCGCAGTTCCGGATAAAGAACGCGCCCGCTCGTCGACGCCACCGCCAGCGCCAGCGTCGCGCCTTTCGTGCACAGCTTGCCGCGATTGGTCGGATGCGCGGGGTCGCCGCGCACGCCCGTGATGCGGCCGGCGTCGGCCTCGATCAGGACGCCGCAACCGGTCCCGCAATAACAACAGACAGATGAAACGACAGACATCGATGGCTCCTCGCCCTGTCTGTCAGCAGGGGGCGTGCCAGGCCGATGCCGCCCGATGAATCAACGGCTTGCCGCGACACCGCGCGATAGAGCCCCTGCACCGCGCTCATCCGCGGTGCAGGGGCCGCAAGGCATGCCGCAATTTGGGGCACCGCCACGAGGCCGCGGTCCGGCGGAAACGCCGGGTCAGGCCGCGTCTTGCCGGGTGCGCTTACAGGCCGACGACCTGCGCGTGCAGGCCGTGCTCCTGAAAGGTATGGAGCAGATTGGCCGCACGCGTGGACTCCGAATCGTAAACCACCATGATCATGTGGCAGTTGTCCGGATTGTGACCCACCGAAACGACGCCCGGGCCGAGGCGCACATCGTCCTCGAGCCACGTCATCGCCTCGTCGTCGAGCGTTTCTTCAAGGTGCAGGACCACTTCGTTCAGGTTCGAGCTCATCGCGACCTCCTTCGATATCGCAGGGTGTCCATTCTTTATAGCTTCTGGGGCGGAAGCAGGCGCCGACGATCGAAGGCGGCGCCTCCATTTTTCACGATCCGCGTTGCCGGCGGCGCCCTGCCCTCGCCGGGCTACTCGCGGATCTCGGCCTCGACCAGCTGGGCGAGCAGCGCCAGCGATTCCTGCCAGCCGAGGTAGCAGGCCTCGAGGGGAATCGCCGCCGGTATGCCAGCCTGCTCGATGCCGAGTTCGGTGCCGCCGGACACCGCCCGCAGCGATACCGTCGTTTGCATCGTGCCCGGCAGTTCCGGGGCGTCGAACCTGCTCGTGTAGCGGATCCGCTCGTGCGGAACGAGTTCGAGGTATTCGCCGCCGAAAGCGTGGCTCTGGCGCGTGGTGAAATTCGTGAAGGACATCCGGTAGCTGCCGCCGATCCGCGCTTCGAGTTGATGAACCCGGCCGGTGAATCCATTCGGCGGCAGCCACTTCGCCATTGCGTCGGCGTCGAGGAAAGCGCGATAGATGCGTTCCGGGGCGGCCCGGAGCACACGGTGAAGGCGAACGGTATGGGTGGACATGATCGATCCCGAAATGAAGGAAAGTCGTTTGCGCCGCCTGTG
This sequence comes from Pseudomonadota bacterium, assembly GCA_021820845.1. Lineage (GTDB taxonomy): Bacteria > Pseudomonadota > Gammaproteobacteria > Burkholderiales > Thiobacillaceae > Thiobacillus. Next base: position 19,213 of record JAKADC010000018.1, on the reverse strand, counting down.
AAGACGCGCCGCCGCGGCTTATTGCGGCTTTGACTCTCCGGGCCTGGAAGAAAGCCGGAAGCGGTTTCCGCCGCTCTTCTTGGCGTCGTACATCGCTTCGTCGGCATACCGGATCAACTGCTTGTAATCGTCGCCATGGTCGGGATAAAGCGCAACCCCGATGCTCGGGAAGACGTGCACCCGGTGGCCGCCAAGGTCGAACGGACTGGCGAGGGCGCGCCGGACCTTCGCCGCGACCAGCAGGGCCTGCTCGGACTGCGGAATGCCGTGGAGCAGCACGAGGAACTCGTCGCCGCCCATGCGCCCGACCGTGTCGGACTCGCGCACGCAGCTTCTGAGGCGACGCGCCACCTCCTGCAAGAGAAGGTCGCCGACCGAATGCCCGAGGGTGTCGTTGACGTGCTTGAACCGGTCGAGGTCGAGATAGAGCAGCGCCAGCGATCCCTGGTAGCGCTGGGCCCATTGCAGCGCGCTTTGCAGGCGCTCGTGGAACAGCTCGCGGTTCGGCAGATCGGTCAGCGGATCGTGCAGCGCGATGTGCTGAAGCCAGCTCTCCATCCGCTTGCGTTCGATCACGGGCGCAATCTGGGCGGCGACGAACTGCAGCAGCTCGATGTCCTCCCTCGCGTATCGGATCTCGGCGGAATAGCTCTGCAGGACCAGCGCGCCGATGACGCCCTTCTTGGCATTGATCGGGACGCCCAGCCAGTTCATCGCCCCGGCTCCCATGTCGGGCCAGGCGTACCCGACCGGTGCGCCGCCGGCATCGTGCGCGAGCAGCATGACGTGTCCGGTGCGCACGATCTCGGCGCACAGCGTCGTCGAATCGAGTTTTTGCGGGCCGGGCGCGGGCGCGCGCTCGTCGACATGGTAAGGAAAGCTCAGCTCGTCCCGACTCTCGTCGTACAGCGCGACGAAGAAATTGGCTGCCGGCAACAGCCGGCCGACGATCCGGTGGATGTGCTGAAACAGCTCGCCCAGATCCTCGCCCAGATGCGCCGCCTCGGAAATCGCGAAGAGCGCCGCGTGCCGGGACTCGGCGCGCTTGCGTTCGGTCACGTCGTGTGCCACGGCGACCCTCACCTGGTCGGCCTCCGACCATCGCGCAGACCACATGACGTGGACCACCTTGCCGTCCTTCCGAACGTAGCGGTTCTCGAAATGAAACTGGGGATGCCCGCCGACGATGTCGTCGACCTGCTCCAGCGTGCGCGCCCGGTCTTCCGGAAACACGAAACCGATCATCGGCCGGCCGATCATCTCCTCGGGTGCATAGCCGAAAATCCGTTCGCCGGCGGCGCTGACAAAGACGAAGCGCCCCGACGCGTCGACGACGCAGACGGCGTCGACCAGCAGATCCATGACGGTCGCGAGCGGAACGGCCAGATCCGGTCCGACGCGCGGATCGACGCCGGGCTCCGGCGCCTGGCGCGGAGACACCGCATCACCGTATGTTTGCTCTCCGCTTTCCATGCCTGCTCCACGGGCGCGTTAGGACGCCCGGTCATCCTACAACCATTCGTGCCCCGCCGCACAGGGGGAGCGAATCCCGCGCGAACGCCGCGATGAACCCCGGGAAACGGCGCGTTTTCGCGGCCGGCGGGGCCGGTCCCGCGCCGCCGCCGCGTGCCGTGGCTAAGCCGCGCCGGCGGTCTTGATTTGGACGATTGCGGAACTAAATTGAGTGTGTGGCCGCCATCGCGGCCGATTCCTCACTCGTTCTGTCAAAGGAGAAGAACCATGGCAAACCTCTCGCGCTACGATCCTCTGAATCTCGCCCGCATCGATCCTTTCGGCGACATCGACGACCTGTTCAAGGGCTTTTTCGTGCGCCCCGCGCTTCTCGAAAACCAGCCGCAGATGCAGATCAAGATGGACGTCAAGGAAAACGACGGCGTCTACACCGTTCACGCCGACATCCCCGGCGTGAAGAAGGAAGACATCCAGGTGAGCATCGAAGGCAACCAGGTTTCGATCAGCGCCGAAACCAAGACCGAAAAGGAAGAGAAAAAAGGTGAGAAGGTGCTGCGTTCCGAGCGCTACTTCGGCAAGGTCGCGCGCACGTTCACCCTCGGCCACGACATCGACGAGGCCAAGGCCCAGGCCAGGTACACCGACGGGGTCCTGGAACTGACCCTGCCGAAAAAGGCCTCGGCGGCGTCCAAAAAGCTGGCCGTCCAGTAACCCGGCCCCGGTTGGGACGAAAAGCCGCGCCCGGCGTCCGGCGCGGCTTTTTTCATGCCGCCGCGCCCGTTTCGATACGCAACAGCCTGCCGTCCGGCCTCGGATCGCCCATGGAAATTCTCTTTCTGACCGTATTGATCTTGCTGAACGGCGTGTTCGCCATGTCCGAAATCGCGATGGTCACGGCGCGCCGCGCCCGTCTCGCGCGGCTGGCCGATGCCGACGGCAGGGTCATTGCGCGGGCGCCTGGACGGGGCATACGGCTTGGCGACCATCGAGGCGTACCGGGTCGGGTTGCGGTCGGGCGCCTCGACGCCGGTTTCGATGAAGATCGTTTCGCCTTCCTTGAAAGCCGGCTCCGCCGCATCGGCCCGGGCCACGCTGAGAAGCACGGCGAAGGCCCACGCGTGGCTCGCTTGAACAATGTGCGCATCTTGTTACTCCCCTGTCGGCTGCGACCGGCACCTGATTTGTTCGATCAGGCTTTCTCGCCCTGCACGACGACCAGACCTCCCCACGGCAGTGCGGCCGGCGCGCCCTGTTCCAGCAGCCGGGCCGAGGGCGTTCCGGAAGGCAGAAAAACGGCCGAGCGCACGGTCAGCCGGCGCACCGGCAATCCCCGAAACAACGCCCTCGCCTCGCGGCCCGTATGCCAGCGCGCGCCGCGATAGGCGCCGCTTCCGCCATTTCTGCCCTTCTCCCTGTATAGCAGGCTCGTCCGGTTGAGCCAGCCGATGGCAAAGCGGCGGCGGGCCACGCGCACGGCTTCGGCCACCGCACGGCGCTCGTCGTCGACGAAGCAGAGCGCGGCGACGGACAGCACGTGGTCGAAGCTCGCGTCGGCGAACGGCAGGTCGCGGGCGTCGCCCTCCACCCAGCGCAGCGCCGGGTCGCTGTTGGCGCGCGCGAAATCGAGCGCGGCCGGATCGGGGTCGAGTCCCGTCGCGACGAGGCCGTCGGCCGCCGCGCGGCGGGTGAACCAGCCGGTGCCGCAGCCGACGTCGAGCAGGCTGTCGCCGGGCCGCGCCGCGAGCAGGCGCGACGCCAGCGCGTATTCGGTGTCGCCGATCCAGCGTCCGCGCGGCGTGGCGTACCAGGCGTCGTAGCCGGCAGGGGTCATGCGGCGAGCGAACGCCAGGTGCGAATCAAGGCTTCGGCCGCACCGTCGATCTCGGCCTCGCTCGTGAAACGCCCGAGCGACAGCCGCACCGCGCCCGCCGCGGCTTCCCGGCTCAGTCCCATCGCCGCCAGCACGCCGCTCACGGCGTGTTCTCCCGCATGGCAGGCGGAACCGGTGGACGCTGCCACGCCGGGCGCGGCGGCGAGGAGCTGCCAGCCCGCCACGCGGGGAAAGGAAACGTTGAGCGTGTTGGGGAGGCGTTCGGCCGGATGGCCGTTGAGGCGCAGATCCGGAATCGCCGCGGCGAGCCGCGCATGCAGGCGGTCGCGCAGCGAGGTCATGCGCGCGGCATCCTGATCCAGTGCCGTCCGCGCGAGCCGCGCTGCCTCGCCGAGGGCGGCGATATGCGGCACGTTCTCGGTGCCGGGACGCAGGCCGCGTTCGTGGCCGGCCCCATACTGCAGCGATTCGAGGACGACGACGCTTCGCACGTACAGCGCGCCCACGCCCTTGGGCGCGTAGAACTTGTGGCCCGCCAGGGTCAGCAGATCGGCGCCGAGCGCGTCGACGTCGACCGCGACCTTGCCGACGGCCTGTGCCGCGTCGACGTGCATCAGCGCGCCCGCGGCATGGGCAAGATCGGCCATCGCGCGCACCGGCTGCAGGCTGCCGGTTTCGTTGTTGGCCAGCATCACCGACACCAGCGCGACCTCCGGCGTGACGAGCCGTGCCGCGTGGCTTGCCTGCACCCGGCCGGCCGTATCCACCGGCAGTTCCGCGACCGACCAGCCTTCCCGCGCCAGGTGGCGCAGCGGCTGCAGCACGGACGGGTGCTCGATGGCGGACGTCACCAGCACGGTTCGGCCGTGCGATCGCGCGGCCCGCGCGGCGCCCAGCAGCGCCAGGTTGTTGGCCTCGGTGGCACAGCCGGTGAACACGATGTCCTCGGGCTGCGCGCCGATCAGCGCCGCCACCTCGGCGCGCGCCCGGTCGACTGCGGCCTTCGCAGCGCGCCCGTGGGCGTGGTCGGACGACGGGTTGCCGTAGTGCGTGTGCAGGTAGGGCAGCATCGCGTCGACGACGCGCGGATCGACCGGCGTGGTCGCGTTGCAGTCGAGGTAGACCGTCTCGCTCATGCAAGCGCCCGGTTCAGGTCCGCGATCAGGTCGTCCGCGTCCTCCAGCCCGACCGAGAGGCGCAGCATGGCGTCGGAGATGCCGCGCCGCGCGCGCTCTTCGGGGGTGAGTCCATGATGGGTGGTCGTGCACGGCTGGGTGACGAGGCTCTCCACGCCGCCCAGCGAGGGCGCCAGCGCGAACAGCCTGAGCGCGTCCGCCACCCGCGTCGCCGCCTCGCCGCCGCCCTTGATCTCGATCGTGAGCATGCCGCCGAACCCCTTCATCTGGCGCCGCGCCAGCGCGTGCCCCGGAAAATCGGGCAAGCCCGGATACAGCACGCGCTCGACCGCGTGATGCGCCTGCAGGGCCTCGGCAATCTTCATCGCGCTGTCGTTCTGACGCGCCACCCGCACCGTCAACGTACGCAGGCTGCGCGCGAGCTGCGCGGCGGTTTCGGGGGCGATCGTCTGGCCGAGGTTCTTGCGCCAGTTCCACACTGGCATGACCAGGTCCTTGCTGCCCATCAGCGCGCCTGCGGTGAGATCGGAGTGGCCGCCGAGGTATTTGGTCGCGGAGTGGACGACGAAATCGGCGCCGAGCGCGAGCGGATTCTGGTTCACCGGCGAGGCGAAGGTGTTGTCCACGGCAAGGCGCGCGCCGTGCGCGTGCGCGAGTTCGGCGATCGCCGCGATGTCGAACAGCTCCAGCACCGGGTTGGTCGGCGTCTCGAAGAACACCAGGTCCACGCCCTGCTGCAGGATCGCGGGCAGCCGGTCGAGTTCGTCGGCGAGCAGGAAGTGCGTAGGGACGCCGAGCTGCGGCAACTGGCTGGCGAGGAGTTCGAGCGTGCCGCCGTAGGCGTCACCCAGGCAGACGACGCCCCTGCGGCCGTGGGCGAGGAAGAGGGCGGACTCGGCCGCCATGCCCGAGGAGAAGGCCAGCGCGGCCTCGGCGCCCTCGATCGCGGCAAGCTTTTCCTCCAGCGCCTGGATCGTCGGGTTGAGGCCGTAGCGCGTATAGAGCGCCCCCGGCTTGCGTCCCTCGACGACGTCGAGCAGCGCCGCAGTCGAGGGAAACTTGAACGTCGTCGTGGCATAGAGCGGCGCGTGCGGTGAACCCTGGGGGTCATGGGGCTCGCCGGCGTGGACGCAGCGGGTGGACAGGCCTTCCTTCATGTCTTCTCCTTCAGTGTGTTGCGATCACGTTCTTGAACAGGATATAGGTCGCAACCACGACAAGGAACCACGCGAAGCTGCGTTTCAGGGTCTCCTGCGACAGCCGGTTGGAGAAACGGGCGCCGGCGAAGCTGCCCACGACCGTTACCGCCGTAAACCCGGCCATGATGCCCCACGAAATCGGCACGCTGCCGAGGTAGCCCGCGAATCCCACGGACGAATTGGCGGACACGATTGCAAGCGAGGTGGCGACGGCCTGCTTGATCGGAACGCGCGAGAGCAGCACGAGGGCCGGCACGATGAGAAACCCGCCGCCGACCCCGACGACGCCGGTGAGCAGCCCCACGGCAATGCCCGCCAGGACGATGTAGGCCATGCAGGTGGAAAAATAATGCTCGCAGCCCGGCGTCGCCTCGCTCCCGCCGCGCCCGCCGGGGGAAGACGGGGAACTCGCGGGCTTTCGTTGCATGCGCCACGCCGCCGCATACATCACCAGCGCGAACGCGCTGAGCTGGACCGCTGCCGGGATCGCGACGCCCACGCGCGTGCCCATGAACGTCCCGAGCGCGCCGAACGAGGCGAAGACCAGCGCGATCTTGAGGTCCACGTTACCGCGCCGGACGTGGCCCAGGGCCGCCAGCGTCGCCGTGACCGCGACCACCCCGAGGCTCATGGCGATGGCCGACTTGGGTTCGACGTGGAGGAGATACAAGAGTGCGGGCAGCGCGATGATCGATCCCCCGCTGCCGAGAAGCCCGAGAACGAAACCGGTACCGAGCCCGGCCAGGATTGCAAGGATGTCCATGTCTGCCCCTAATTCATGTATTCAAGAGAATGCTTGAATAATGGCGGCCACGCAAGCCGGTGTCAACACAGGCGTGCAGCCGGGGTGAAAGGCCTAGGTCTTCGGCGGCGACGATTCAGCGTCGACCGGCCGGTTCTCCGCCTTCCACTCAGGAAAACCGTCTTCCAGGCGGCGCGCCGGGTAGCCGGCTTCGCGCAGCTTTGCCACGGCCTCGAACGCGAGCATGCAGAAGGGACCGCGGCAGTAGGCAACAATTTCCTGCCCGTGCGGCAGGGCCTCCAGATGCTGCGGCAATTCGTCGAGCGGGATGTTGACCGCGCCGGGGATATGCCCCGCGCGGAATTCGGTGGCAGGCCGCACGTCGATGACCATCGTTTCGCCCTGCCTGACCCGCGCCATCAGTTCGTCGCGCCCGACGGGCGTTAGCGAATCGCGCGCATCGAAGTGCTCGCGGACGATGCGTTCCACCTCGGCGAGATGCTTCTCCGCGATGCGGCCGATCGTGCCCATCAACGTGGGAATCTGGTCGTCCGAAAGACGATAGATGACCTGCAGCCCCTCCTTGCGCGATTCGGCCAGACCGGAATCACGCAGGATCTGCAGATGATGCGAGGTATTCGCCACCGACATCCCCGTCGCCTGCGCCAGGGCATCGACGCTCTTTTCGCCCTGGGCGAGCGTTTCCAGCAATTCCAGCCGATTCGGGTTGGCGAGCGACTTGGCGACGCGGGCGAACTGCTCGAAGAGTTTCTTCTTGGGAGTCATGACCGGATTATCCGCATAAAACACCCGGGCCCGCGAGGGAGCAACGGAAGCCCGTGCGGCGGGCAGGCCCGCCTACGCGTCGCCCAGCATCTGCGCCAACGGCGCGTCGAGGGCATCGGCGAGACCGGCCAGCGCCGCGTCGTTCTGGCCGGCCGCTGCCAGCGCAGCGCACAGGTCGGACGGCATCAGGATCACCCCGTCCGCCGGCTGGACCGGAACCCCGTTCACCAGCAGCGAAGGGAAGCCCGCGCCGTGGGCGTCCCGCTCACCACCTAAAAGGATCTCCGTCCGTGCGCCCAGGCAATCGGCGAGCGCCTCGGCATAGCCTGCGTACAGGCGGCAACGGCCGCCGGGCGGGTCCTGCGAGATGACGCATACCTGCAAAGTCATCGTCCCCCTCCGCCAACGCTCACATGCCGTCGTCGGGCGCGGCGGCGCGCGCATTGGCGTCGAAGCCGCCCTTTTTCCTCCAGCCTTCGAGGCCGTCCTGCAGCACCCTCACGTTGTCGTACCCGAGGACGCGCAGCGCGAACACCGCCTGCGCCGACAGCGAGCCCGTGTTGCAATACATCACGACCATGCGGTCGCGCGGCAGTTCGCCGCGGCGCGCCACGGCCTGTCGCCACTCGATGTTGACCGCGCCCGGTATGTGGTCCTTTTCGTACTGCGCGGCGTCGCGCGTGTCGACGACGAGGATCTTCTGCCAGTCTTCTTTCGGGATCTGCTCGGGCCGGATGAGGCTGCCGCCGTATTCGGCGAAGTCCATGTAGCCGGACAGGACGTCGACGACAGCTGGGTTTTCGTCCGCCCATGCCGGGGCGGCCAGCAGCGACAGGCTCGCGCACAGCGCGATCACGATGGATTTCATGGCAATTCCTCCCAATACAAAATTCAGGCGCCGGCCGGATTGAGACGAGGATGGGTCTCCTCGCACGCCACCAGGACGACGAGGCCGGATGCGAACATCGCCGCGGCGGTGAACCAGAAGCCCGCCTCGATGCCGCCGAAACCTGCCGCGACCGCGCCGAGCAGCAAGGCGCCGATGCCGTAGCCGAGGTCGCGCCAGAAGCGGTAGATGCCGATCGCCGAGCCGCGCCAGTTGGGGTGCGCGATGTCGGACACGGCGGCGGACAGCGTCGGGTACAGCAGCGCCATGCCGAAGCCCGTCACCGCGGCGGCCAGCGACCACCACAACTCGCCCTCGCCGAGCACGACCAGCGCGACGCCTGCGCCGCACAGCCACATGCCCGCGACGATCGGCTTCTTGCGGCCAACGCGGTCCGACAGGTGGCCGGTGAAGAACTGCGACATGCCCCAGACGAAGCCGTAGACGCCGACCACCCAGCCGATGCCCGGTAGCGACAGCCCGCGCTGGTGCAGGTAGACCGGGAAGAACACCCACACCAGCGCATCGACGAATTTCTCGACCAGGCCGGCCTGCGAGATCGACGCCATGCGCGCGTCGCGCCACGACATCAGCGTGAACACCTCCCAGGTGCCGGGCCTGTCGGCGATGTTGGCGGGGTAGCGCGGTTGCGGACCGCTCGTCTGCCCGGCCGCGTGCTTCTTGCCTTCGGCCTGGGCCCACGGCAGGGTGTCCTTGACCCACATCAGCGTCAGCAGGCCGGCCAGCAGGATGACGGTCAGGCCGAACAGCATCAGCCCCTCGCGCGGTCCGAAGGCGGTCGCCATGTAGCCGGTGACGATGCCGGCGATTGCGACGCCGAAGTAGCCGGAGAACTCGTTGAGCCCGATCGTCAGGCCGCGCTGGTTGGCGGTCGTGAGATCGAGCTTCGACGTCTGCGTCATCGACCAGGTGAGGCCCTGGTTCACGCCGAGCAGCACGGTCGCCGCGACGATCCAGTTCCAGTTCGGCGCGTAGAGAATCATGAAGGGCATGGGCACGGCGGCGAGCCAGCCGATGAACAGTACCTTCTTGCGCCCCATGCGCTCCGACATCCGCCCCGCGACGAAGTTGAGCGTGCCCTTGACGAAGCCGAAGGCGGTGACAAAGGCCATCAGCATCATGAACGAGCCCTTGGCGACGCCGAACTCGGTTTCGGCGAGCGCCGGCACCACGGTGCGGAACATGCCGATGGTGAGGCCGACCAGGAATACCTGCACCAGCTGGTGCGAGAACTGCGCAAAATTGTGGCGGATGCCGTAGCGGTAGTCCGCCGCTTCGTGGGCGAGCGACGCGGACATCTCAGTTGCCCAGGTTGAACGCGACCATGCGATCCATTTCCGCGGGGCGCGGCGGGATCGACTCGGTCAGCGTGGCGACGAATTCGTCGCGGCTCATCGCGAGCATCGGGTTCCAGCGCTTCTCGAAGCCGATCGTCGACATGGGCTTGCCCGACATGCCGGCGCCGCAGGCGCTGCCCGAGGTGTGGCCGGGATAGAGCTCGACCTCGGCCGGCAGCGCCAGCAGGCGCTGGTGCACCGTGTCGTAGATCTGCCCCGCCATCTCGGTTTCGCGGCCGGCGAGATCGGGGCGCCCGGCGCTGCCCACGAACAGGGTATCGCCGGTGAGCACGAACCACGGGGTTTCGGCGCGGCGCTTGTCGGTCACCAAAAGGCAGATCGAGTCCGGCGTGTGGCCGGGCGTGTGCAGGACGTCGACCCAGACGTTGCCGACCTCGATGCGCTGGCCGTCCGCAAGCGCCTCGAACGGATACTTCACCCGTCCGGCGTTGGAGGCGTGCAGGCAGTACGCCGCGCCGGCCAGTTCGGCAAGCTTGCGGCCGCCCGTGTAGTGGTCGGCGTGGACGTGCGTATCGATCACGTGGGTGATCTTCACGTCCTGCTTCGCGGCTTCGTCGAGGAACCACTGCTCGTCGCCGAGCACGGGGTCGACGGCGACGCCGACGTGGCACGAGCCGCAGCCGAAGAAATAGGACAGGGTCGCGTCCTTGGCGAGCAATTGACGGAAAAACATCGAAGTCTCCTTTGGTTTTTTATTCGGACGAACGGGGAATCGCGGTCATTCCAGAGGCAGGCCCGCCGCCTGCCATTCGGGAATGCCGTCGGCGATCTTCTGCGCGCGGTAGCCGTGCGCCTTCAGCAGCTCGACCGCCTCGGCGGACATCATGCAGAACGGTCCGCGGCAGTAGGCGACGATGTCGCGGTCGGCGGGCAACTCGGAAAGCCGCTGCTTGAGTTCGGACAGCGGCAGCGAGCGCGCAAAAGGCAGGTGGCCGCTGGCGTATTCGGCGGACGGCCGCACGTCGATCACGACCACGTCGCCGCGCCGCGCCTTCTCCATCAGCGAGCGCCGCGTTTCAGCGTCGAGCTTTTCCGGCGCGGCAAAAATGCGCTCCATTTCCACCTTGAGTTCGACGAGGTGCTCCTCGGCCACCGTGCGCAGGTTGACCCACAGCGCGCTGACGTCCTCTCCCGACAGGCGATACGCGATGAAGCGCCCCTCGCGCCGCGCCTCGACCAGGCGCGCCGCCTTCAGCACCTTGAGGTGGGCGCTCGCGAGCTTGACGCCGATGCCGGCCTCGGCCGCCAGCGCCTCCACGGTTTTTTCGCCCTGTGCCAGCAATTCCAGCAATTCCAGCCGCTTCGGGCTCGACACCGCCTTGCCGATGCGGGCGACAGCTTCGTAGAGCAGGTCTTTGGTATGGCGCGCGTTCATGAACCAATATTCGCACGATTGTTAGAACCCAACAAGGTACATTTCAACCATCCGAGTGCGTAGGCCGAGCGTTTCGAACCCCTTCCTCATGCGAACATTGATCTATGGTTTGATTGGGCCACGCTCTCCCGCTAGCTATGATCTACCCGACAGCAAGAAAGGGCGCATGTTTCGTACGCCCTTTCTTTTCGTGGCCTGTTTCGCGGCCCGCGCCATTCTTCCACAGGCACGCAAAAACCCAATATTGCAAATGCGCCTGATTCTTGTTATGATACCCAACGATTCAGCAGACTGAATTTCCGAGCCAGCCAACGGGCCCCCGTTCCTTGTAGCCAGCCAATCGTCATCGATGCCCTACAAGGAGAAGTCCGTGGTTCTTCGTCATTTCATTCCCAGCCTCGCCGTGGCCGCCTTTTCGGCGGGCCTCGCCACGACCGCATCCGCCGTCGAATACCCGATCGGCACGCCGCAGCAGCGCAACGGCATGGAAATCGCGGCGGTCTACCTGCAGCCGATCGAGATGGAGCCCGCCGGCATGATGCGCGCGGTCAAGGACTCCGACGTGCACATGGAAGCCGACATCCACGCGCTGGCCAACAATCCCAACGGCTTCGACGAGGGCGCCTGGATGCCCTATCTGACGATCCAGTACGAGGTCACCAAGCAGGGGAGCAGCGAAAAGGTCGCCGGCGACTTCATGGCGATGGTGGCCAACGACGGCCCGCACTACGGCGACAATGTAAAGCTCATGGGGCCGGGCAAATACCGTGTCAAGTACACCATCTATCCGCCCTCCGCCGCGACCCACTTCGGCCGCCACACCGACCGTCTCACCGGCGTGCGCCCCTGGTTCAAGCCCTTCGTCGTCGAATACGACTTCACCTACGTCGGCATCGGCAAGAAGGGCGGGTACTGAGCCATGGCACGCCTCTCCACGAGACCGCTGGCGCTCGCCGCCGCCCTGCTCGTCGCGCTGCCCGGCTCCGCCTCCGCCGCCTCCGAGGCGGAACTGACCGACCTCATCCGCAAGCTTGGGGAACGCGTGGACAAGCTCGAAAAGCGCAACGCCGAACGTGAGCGGCAGGTCGGCAGCGGCAGCGCGAACGCCGCCGCGCCGGCCGATCTTGAAAAGCGCGTCGAATCCCTCGAACAGGCGCAGACCGACGTGAACAAAGGCCTGGAAAGCGACAACGTCAGCCAGTACGAGCCCGAACTCACCTCGCGGCTGAAGGCGGTGGAAACCGACGTGCTCGACATGAAGAAATCGGCGAAGACAATCGAGGGCCTCGACGGGCTGAAAGCGGGAGTCAGCCTGACCACCGTGGCGCAGATGCCCTCCGGCCTGCCCGATGGCACGGCCGACGGCAACAGCCAGCTCAACTACCGCGCCGACGTCACGGCCGAGCTGCCGCTCGAGCCCATCGGCAACGTCGATCACAAGCTCTTCGCGCATTTCCGCATGGGCCAGGGCCTCGGCCTTAACAGCGCCTTCTCCGAGCTCGGCGCCTTCGCCAGCGCGCCCAACGCGGTGGCGTTCCGCGCCAGCGGCGCGAGCCCCGACGACTCGGTGGCGATCCTCGGGCAGGCCTGGTACCAGGCGTCGATTCCGCTGCCTTTCGGCGGCTTCAAGCCCCGCTCGCGCGAGACGCTGGAGTTGACCTTCGGCAAGATGGACATCTTCGGCTTCTTCGACCAGAACGCCGCCGCGGGGGACGAATCCACGCAGTTCCTCAATTCCATCTTCGTGCACAACCCGCTGCTCGACGCCGGCGGCCAGATCGGGGTGGATGCCAACGGATTCCAGCCGGGCTTCGTCGCTTCCTATCTCAACGAGACCCGCAAACCCGAGAGCTGGCGGCTTTCGCTCGGCGTGTTCGGCACCGGCGAGGGCGCGAACTACCAGCGCTTCTTCTCGTCGCCGCTGATCATGGCGCAGGCCGAGGCCTCGCTCCGGTTGTACGGGCTCGCCGGCAACTATCGGCTGTACGGATGGAATCAGGGGCAAGGCACGCAGCTCGACGGTTTCACCGCCAAGCAGGCGGGCTGGGGCATTTCCGCGGACCAGCGGGTGGGCGACGGCGTGACCCTGTTCGGCCGCTACGGCCAGATGGCCAAGGGCTCGGTGCCTTTCGATCGCGCGCTCACGCTCGGGATCGAGTTCAACGGCTCGTACTGGGACCGAGGCGCGGACGCGCTCGGGGTGGCCGCCGGCTGGCTGCAGGCGAGCGGCGATTACCGCGCGGCGGGCGGCTCGGGCGACCTGAACGGCGACGGCACGCCCGACTTCACCTTCACGCCGAACGGCGCGGAGAAAGTGGCCGAACTCTATTATCGCTATCGCATCAGCCCGAAGTTCGAGCTGTCGCCCGACTTCCAGTACGTATGGAGAATGGGCGGCAATGCGGGCGCCGACAACGTCAGCGTGCTCGGACTGCGCGCGCAACTGAGGTATTGACGACCCCATGAAAACGACCAGGCTCATCTTCGGCCGCCTCGCCTCCGCCGTCCTGACGGCGGGGGTTTTTTTGTCCGTTCCCGCACAGGGCGCCGACCTGCCCACCTACCCCGTCGTCGCCAGGGAAGGACGCCTCATTCCCGACACGCTGAACGTGCCGGCCGGCGTGCGCTTCAAGATCACGGTGCGCAACGAGGGCCACGACGCCATCGAGTTCGAAAGCCTTCAACTGCGGAAGGAGAAGGTGCTCGCGCCCGGCGCCGCGTCCTTCGTCGTCATCGCGCCGCTCAAGCCCGGCGAGTACGAGTTCTTCGACGAATTCCACCCGAACACCGGACGCATGCGAATCGTCGTGAAATAAAAAGGACAGGACATGGGTAACGCACTTTTCATCGTCTGGCGGGAAACGATCGAGGCGATGCTGGTGATCGGCATCCTGCACGGCTGGCTCAGCGCCCGCCCCGACGCCCGTGCCGGCTTCCCCTGGCTTTGGGGCGGGATCGCCGCGGGCCTCGGGCTCGCCGCGTTCCTCGCCGCGACCCTCATGAACATCCAGACCTGGGTGTCGGAGACGGCGCTGGACTGGTTTCAGGCCGTCATGCCGCTCGTCGCCAGCGCGCTGATCTTCCAGATGGTCTGGTGGATGCGCCGTCACGGCGCCGGGCTGAAAAAGGAACTCGAAGCCGGCATGGCGAGCGCCGCCGACCGCGCGAACTGGCTCGGCATCGCGGTGCTCGCGGCGGTCGCGGTGGGGCGCGAAGGCGCCGAGACGGTCGTGTTCCTCTACGGCTCGGTCAAGGGCAGCGCAAACGGCGACATCGCGCTCGGCGGCGCGGCCGGATTCCTGCTCGCCCTCGCCGCGTACTGGCTGCTCTCCCGCGGCACGCGCTTCGTCTCGTGGCGCGCATTCTTCCGCATCACCGAAGTCATGCTCCTGCTGCTCGGCGGCGCACTCCTGGTGGACGGCGCGGAAAAACTGGTCGGCCTGGAAGCGCTGCCGCCGCTCGCCGATCCGCTTTGGAACACGGCGTTCCTGCTCGACGACGGCACGCGAACCGGCGGACTCGTCGCCGCCTTCACCGGTTACCGGGCGGCACCGTCGGGCATGGCCTACGCGGCGCTGGCGGTCTACTGGGTGCTCGCGCTCGCCGGGCTCTTCAAGGTGCAACCGATGAGGCGCAAGACGACATGAACACGGCGACACGACCCATCCTCCCCGCGCTTCCCGGCGCGAGCCGGCTCGCTCGCCTGGGGCTCGCCATGCGGCGCCACCGCACGGCCATCATCGCCGCGCAGTGGCTCGTCGTCGCGAGCTATCTTCTGCTCGTGGCGGTGCCGGCGTTTCTGCCCCTTCCGCCCGACCAGGCGCACATCTGGAACGACCTCACCCGTTTCGCCCAGTTCGTGTTCTGGGGCATCTGGTGGCCCTTCGTCATCCTGTCCATCATGGTGCTCGGCCGGGCGTGGTGCGGGGTCTTCTGTCCCGAAGGCGCCCTCACCGAATGGGTTTCGCGGTACGGCCTGGGACGCGGCATCCCGCGCTGGATGAAGTGGGGCGGATGGCCCTTCGTCGCCTTCGTCATGACCACCGTGTTCGGGCAGATGACGAGCGTCTACGAATACCCGAAGCCCGCCCTGCTCATCCTGGGCGGCTCGACCCTCGCCGCGATCGCCGTGGGCTTGGTGTGGGGGCGCGAAAAGCGCGTCTGGTGCAAGCACTTGTGCCCCGTCTCCGGCATATTCGGCCTCCTCGCGAAGGTCGCGCCGGTCCATTTCAGGGTCGACCGGACCGCCTGGGACGCCGCGCCCGCCGGCCATCGCACCAGCCGGCAGCACGTCATCAACTGCGCCCCCCTGATCAACATCCGGCGCATGGAGAGCGCCTCTGCCTGCCATGCCTGCGGCCGCTGCGCCGGCGAACGCAACGCGGTGCAGCTCGCCCTGCGTTCGCCCAACGCCGAGATCCTGCGCCCTGCCGATGCGTCCGGCGAGACGGGCGCGTGGCCTGCCCGCCTCCTCGTCTTCGGCATGCTCGGCGTCGCGCTCGGCGCCTTCCAGTGGAGCGCCTCGCCCTGGCTCGTGACCGCGAAACAGGCTGCGGCGGGATGGCTGGTGGACCGCGAGGTCTGGTGGCCGCTCAACGAAACCGGCCACTGGTGGCTGTTCACCTATTACCCGGAAGCGCGCGACGTCTTCACCTGGCTCGACGGCGGCATGCTGCTCGCCTACATCGGCGCCGAAACGCTCGTCGTCGGCGGCTGGATCTGGGGCTGGCTCCGGCTCGCCGGCAAGCTGTCGGGGCTGCCCTGGCAGCGGCTGTCGCAGACGCTCATCCCCTTCGCCGGGACGAGCGTTTTCGTGGGGCTGAGCCTGCTCACGACGTCGCAGCTCGCGGGCGAGAGACTCGTTCTGCCCTGGGCCAACGACGCGCGCATCGCGCTGCTGGCGCTCGCCGCCGTCTGGAGCGCGACGCTTGCGTGGCGCGTCGTGGCGCGCCGCCGTGCCGCGGCCGCGGCGGGAATTTTCGCCGCGGCCGCGCTTCCGTTCGCAGCCTGGGCCACGCAGTTTTTCGCGTGGTAGCCCGCCACGCGCAAACCGGCTAGCCGCGGTAGGTGCAGCCCGAGTCGTGGCTTTCCATGACCGTGACGGCGCTCAGGCCGGGCAGCGCGGACCCGAGTTCGCGCCATAGCCATATCGCGAGGTTTTCGCTCGTGGGATTGTCCAGCCCGGGAATGTCGTTGAGGCAACGGTGATCGAGCGCGGCGTGGATGGGACGCCAGGCCGCCTCGACGTCGGCGAAATCGAGCACCCAGCCGAGCACGGGATCGGGATCGCCGGTGATGACGAGTTCGACCTTGAACGAATGCCCGTGCAGCCGCGAACACGGATGCGACTCGGGCAGCGCGGGCAGGCGGCGCGCGCATTGCAGATGAAAGATGCGGAAAATGTCCATGCGGCATTTTCTCCGATGCGGGCGGCGCTGACTACGCGTACGCGCGCCGGCGGTCCCGGCTCATCCCTAATGACCGCCTAACGCGCGCCGGGCCTGGATCGGGGGACAGGGCACGCTGCCGTACGAGCAGAAGACGCAGCAGTCCCCCGGCTTCGGCTTCAATATCACGCGGCACGCCTCGCATTGGTAGAACCACTGGCAGGCGTCGGTCGCCATCGTCTCGATTTTCACGTGGCCGCATACCGGGCACGTCAGGCATGAGGCGCCTCCTTCCGGGCGACGGGCTTGCGCAATGCGCACCACTGTACGCCGGCAGGCGGCGCCGGGAAACCGTGCGTGCTCACGCCGCGACCGCCTTCAGCAGCGCATGGCGGCGCCCGGTTTCGCTGCCGGTCAGCGCAAACCCCCGCAGGCGGCCACCCTCGTCCACATGCAGCGCGCAGACGCCGGACTCGCCGTCCGCCACGTCCCAGCCGCCGGCCGCGCCGGATTTCGGCGGCAGCACGGCAACCGGATGCGCCGGCGTCTTGACCGTCACCGGCATCGCCGGATACGCCACCGGCGTCGGCGTGCCGGTGAGCGTCGCGGCGAGTGCGCGCGCCTGCGCCATCAGAGGCTGCACAAAGGGCAGATGGCCTCCTTCGACCTCGACGCAGTCCCCCATCGCGTACACGTTCGCAGCCCCGGTTTCCAGGAGATCGTCGGTCCGGATGCCGCGTCCGACCGGGATGCCGGCCGCGTGCGCGAGCGCGGTGCGCGGACGCAGACCGATGGCGGAGAGCACGAGGTCCGCGGCGACGATTTCCCCGCTGTCGAGCACGACCCGGTATGCGCCCGCGGCGACGTCGACACGCTCGGCGACCCGCCCGAAATGCCAGTTGACGCCGAGCGCGGCAAGGCCATCGGCGAGACGCTTGCCGGCTTCGGGGGGCAGCAGCCGGTTGAGCGGCCACTCGCCCGGATGCACCACGTCGACCGCGAAGCCGGCCTGCGCGAGATCATTGGCGAACTCGCAGCCGATCAGTCCCCCGCCGAGCACCGTGACGCGCCGCCTGCCGTCGAGCGCGCGGCGGAAGGCCGCGTAATCAGCCAGGTCGTTCACGGCGAGCACGGCCCCGGCGCCCTCGCCGGCAAGTCCGTGCGGAACCGGGTCGGCGCCGAGCGCGAGCACCAGCCGGCCGTATTCCAGATCGCTGTCGCCGGCGCGGATTCGCCGGCTCGAGGGATCGATCGCCGTCACGCGCGTATGCGTCAGGATCGTCGCGGCGTGCGCAGCCGCCATCTCCTCCGCGCCGGCGCTTGCGAGCATCGCCGGCGTCTTGCGCGCGGCGAGCGCGTTCGACAAGTTGGGCTTCGAATAGAACGCGCCGTCGTCCGCGGTGACGAGCGTGACCGGCGCGACCGCGTCGCGCTTGCGGATTTCCTTCAGCAGGGTGTAACCGGCAAGGCCGGAACCGACGATGACGACAGCTTGCATGGAATCCTCCGGTTGTAGGCCGGGGCGCGCATTCACGCGCCCCGCTGCTCAGGCCTGGTCAGGCCGCTTCGATTTCGACCATCTCGAAATCAGCCTTGGCGACGCCGCAATCCGGGCATTCCCAGCTCTCCGGCACGTCCTCCCAGCGGGTGCCGGGCGCGATGCCGTGGTCCGGGTCGCCTTGCGCTTCGTCGTAGATGTAACCGCAAACAATGCATTGCCAGGTTTTCATGATGTGTCCTTTCAATCGATCAAGTCGTGTCAACCAGCCGCACGGGCGGCAATCGCGTCCTTCTGCGCCTGATAGTGCCTTGCGTGCTTCTCTTCGACGCCGGCCAGTGCGGCGAAGCGCCTGGCGGCCTTGTCCAGCACGGCCTTGAACGTCTCGGCGTGTTCCTTCGATTCGGCGATCTGCTCGTCCATCTCGTCCACCGCGGCCGTGTTGCCCTCGATCGTCGCCTCGTGACGGAATCTCGGGTACATCTCGGTGTACTCGTGCGTCTCGCCCTCGATCGCATACTCCAGGCATTTCACCGGCGTCATGGTCTCGCCGGCGAAAAGCAGTTCGGCGTGGCCGAACGCATGCAGCATCTCCTGCGCGGCGGTGTTCTCGAACACCCTGGCGGTGGCCTCGTCGCCGGCCGCGCGGCACTGGCGCGCGAACCACAGGTACTTGATGTGCGCCATCGACTCGCCGGCGAAGGCGGCTTCGAGGTTGCGGATGGTGGGGGATTTCGTGTTGTGCATGACTCGCTCCTGTTCGGTTGATTTGCAATGTCAATCAAGACAGGAGCGATGCTAGAGACGTTGGATGCATTGATCCAACGGATTGTCTGGATAATATCGATTGACGCTCTCAATCGACGGCGCACACCGGCACGACCGGACCGGCGCCGCGCGGCAGCCCGCTTTCGCGGGCCCGACCGCAGCCAGTCTCAGGCAAAGCGGGCGTCGGATCGCAGGCCGCGCGCGGCCGCCACCATGTTGGCGAGCGCCGTTTCGGTTTCCGGCCAGCCGCGCGTCTTCAGGCCGCAGTCCGGGTTGACCCACAGCCGGTCGGGCGGAATCACCTGCGCGGCCTTCTCCAGCAGGCGCGCCATGTCCGCCGCGTCAGGCACGCGCGGGCTGTGGATGTCGTACACGCCGGGGCCGATCTCGTTCGGATAGCTGAACTCGCCAAAGCCGCGCAGCAGCTCCATGTCGGAGCGGCTGGTCTCGATCGTGATGACGTCGGCGTCCATGGCCGCGATCGCGGGCAGGATGTCGTTGAACTCCGAATAGCACATGTGGGTGTGGATCTGCGTCGCGTCGTCCACCCCCGAGGCGCTGATGCGGAATGCGCGGCTCGCCCAGTCGAGATAGGCCGGCCAGTCGGCTTTCCGCAACGGCAGGCCCTCGCGGTAGGCCGGCTCGTCGATCTGGATGATGCCGATGCCGGCCGCTTCGAGGTCGACCACCTCGTCGCGTATCGCCAGCGCGATCTGCAGGGCGGTCGCCGCGCGCGTCTGGTCGTCGCGCACG
>JAKADC010000024.1 GCA_021820845.1 Pseudomonadota bacterium | reverse complement strand
CAGGGAGTTGGCAAGAAAGCCCAGCCCAACGGCCTCGAGGTTCCGACGAGCGGCCTGCTCATCGTGGGTCACCAGCGCCTCGAGCACAGTCAGGGGCAAGGGTGTGCAATCCTGAAACACGGCGACGGTCTTCGGGTCGCGTCGTCCTTCGGCCCGACTCCAGCCGATGCTGCCTGCCGTCGGCGCCAGCAGACCGCAGCACAGCTTGAGCCAGGTGGATTTGCCCGCGCCGTTCGGGCCGACGATGGCCACGATCTCGCCCTGCCGTAGTTCGAAGCTCAGCCCGGCCAAAGCAACGCTGCCGGCCTGCGCGTAGCGAAGCTCCACATTGCGCAACTCCAGCGCCAGCCCCGGCGCGGCGCGGCCCATGAACCTGGAGCAAAGCCGTGCCGCCGACTCGCAGGCGCGCTGGAAGCGGCGTAGCGGACCCAAGGCGTACGTCGCGGCCAGCAAGCCGCCGGCGTTGTAACTCACCAGTCCGATGGCGTTGCTCACGTTGATCAGCGCCCCGAACAGCACCACAAGATCCGCCACACCATAGCGTCCGCCACGAAAGCCCTGCGCGACGACTACAAAGGGCACGACCAGGCAAGCTCCCGTGAACGCAGCGGACACACCCAGGCGTAACGCCCCGCGTTTGCGCGCGGAGAAAAGAGCCTTCAGGATGCTTCCATAGCCGCTGGACCACTGCGAAAGCAGCGCGGACTGCATCGAAAAGGTGCGCAGGTCCTTCGCGAACTCCGGCTGAGTCAACACCCGCCGCAGGACCCCCAGGTCCGCCAGGGTCCCGGCTGTGTGTTCGTTCACCGTCCAGATGCTACGTTCGGTCCGCGCGCGCAGCCAGACCGTGGGAATCAGGCCCACCAGCAGCACGGCGGGCACCCACCATGCAACCGTCGCCGTCAGCAACAGCACGGGAACCCCGCTCGCGAGGCCGAACAACACGGTGAAACCGCGCCCCACCAGGTCCGCCGCATGGTCGGCCGCCTTCGCCGCCAGGACGGCCAGCTCTCGCAAATCGGCTCGCTCATGCACTCGGAGGTCCGGGAAGCCGGCGATGCAGCGAGCCACGATCTCCTGCACGGCGCGCGTCGCACGCTCTTCGAGGGATTGCTCGACGAAGCTCGAGACCGTCTCGACAACCTCGGCCACCGCCGCCAGAACCGCGCTCAAGAGGATCAACACGCCAATGCGCCACCACCCGTCTTGCGCGACCAGGGAAGCGATGAGCCGAGAGTTGGTGTACAGCGCAGCCGCAGGCAGCGCACCCATCACCGCGCTGCAAGACAAGCCGGCCGCGAATAGCCGCGGCGCCGCGCGCAGAACGATGCCGACAGCGTTCCCGAACTCCCCGAGCACAACCATCATGCGAGTCAGCCGGACGCGCCTGCAACGCGGACCACCCTCTCCGGTCTCTGCCACCGTCATTGGAGCCGAATCTTGAGCCGCTTCTCCGCCAGAACCCCTTCATCATCGAAACGACGCAGCCACGTCTTCCAGTCGATGGCAGCGCGTACATCGTGATGCCGACAGCCGAACGCCGCATTCGGGTCCCGTGCATGGATGGAATATGCCAGCACTCCTGACGCAAGGCGATTGGAGTCAATCAGGCCAAGCTTCGACGCCGCGGCCGCGCTGCGGATCCATTCCATCGATGCAGCTGCGCTGCGGCACAGGCCGTATCCCGCCGCGAATCCCAGCACCCAGGTGGATGCACCCTGACGCGCTCCTTGCCCGACGGCGTCGATGGCAAGGGACAGAAGGTAGGGGGTGGCGGAGTTCAGCGGCGCAACGCCCCCGACGAGCAGGCAGGCCAGCCCGAAATGCCGAGCAAAGCCCGGGTATTCGCGCCGTGCTACCGCGAAGGCGATGAAGTACTCCCTTGCAAGCATCAGCCCGCGGCGCGTGCTCTGCGACATGACGTCCCTGCTCGAATCGCCCTCGCCCAACCAGACCCTCCCTGACGCACCAGCCATCGAGACAACGCTCACGGGCCGCGTGCTGCATGCCAGGAAGTCGCCGTCGGCCGCGCATGACGCGGGGCGGAGCCAGTCACTGGGATCTTGTCAGCAGGCCGGAAACATGATGCCCCATCGGGAAATCGGGTCATGCGGTGGCAGGCGTCTCACCGCGCTGAGAGTGATGCACGCCGTGCAGCGGCACCCTGCTGGACCGCAGATGGCTCCGCCGGCACAAACCGCTGTCCCTCGAGCAGGATTTCACCGGGTCAATACCGCGCGCTGCTTCGCGCTTGAATGCCATTCGCCATCGTGGCGTTTGTCCGGATGCCGGGTGCCGGGCGTAGACGGCCTCTCGACAGCGAAGGCCGGGGTAACGCCCAATGCAATCAAATATCCTTGGAGAAAATCCGCCGTAGCAGCGGGAAACACATGGCTCACTGAAGGCGCGCTCCAGGGAGGGACCGTGATCGTCTACGAAGCAGACAAGAAGCAGTTTCTGAGCGACAACTTCGACCGCGATATCGAGGACATCATCCTCACGCAGTTCAAGAGCAAGACTGGCCACCGTGTCGGGCGCGCCGAGATCGCTTCGTGGAAGGACTCGCTGCTGCGCTTCGCCACGGTCTTGCAGGACGACGGCATTCCCGATGACATGGGTGTGGCAGTCGAGTTGCACATCCCGCAGAGCGCCAAGCGCATCGACGTGACACTTTCCGGGCTCGACGCCGACGGCGCCGAGACGGCGGTCATCGTCGAGCTCAAACAATGGGAGACAGCGCAGGCGACCGCAAAGGACGCCATCGTCCTGACCCACCTCGGCGGCGGCCTGCGCGAGGTGGTCCACCCCAGCTATCAGGCCTGGTCTTACGCCTCCTTGCTGAACGGCTTCAACGAGGCCGTGTACGAGGGCCGGATCGCGCTCCGTCCCTGCGCCTACCTGCACAACTACCGCCGCGACGGGGTCATCGATGCCGCGCAATACGCCGCCTATACGGATAAGGCCCCCCTGTTCCTCAAGGGCGAGACCGAGCGCGCGGCGCTGCGCGGCTTCATCAAGGCGCACATGCTGCGCGGCGATCGCGGCCGAGTTCTGCACGAGCTGGTCAACGGTCGCATCCGCCCGTCCAAGGTCCTGGCCGACAGTCTGTCCGGGATGCTGCGTGGAAACGCCGAGTTCGTGCTTGTCGACGAGCAGAAGGAGATCTACGAGGCGGCCTTGAGCGCGGCCCGCACCGCGACGGCCGAGCATCCGCAGGTACTGATCGTCGAGGGCGGCCCGGGTACGGGAAAGTCGGTGCTCGCGATCAACCTGCTCGTCGCCGTGACTGCCGATCGCCTCAACGTGCGCTACGTGTCCAAGAACGCCGCGCCTCGCAAGGTCTATGAGTCCAGGTTGGTCGGATCGATGACGAAGTCGCGTTTCTCCGAACTATTCAAAGGGCCATGGGGTTTTGTCGATGCCCAGGAAAATTCGTTCGACGTACTGATCGTCGACGAGGCCCATCGACTCAACGAGAAAAGCGGCTTGTACGGCAATCTCGGCGAGCATCAGGTGATGGAGTTGATCCGCGCCGCCCGGTGCACCATTTTCTTCATCGACGAGGACCAGCGCGTCACCCTGCAGGACGTCGGCAGCAAGGAGGTGATCCGCCACTTCGCCAGTCACAAACACGGCGCGACCGTCACCGAGCGCGAACTCGCCTCGCAGTTCCGCTGCAGCGGATCGGACGGCTACATCGCTTGGCTCGACAACGTGCTGGGAATCCGTGAGACCGCCAACGTCACGCCAAGCCCGCGCGAGTTCGACTTTCGCGTGTTCGACACACCCGAGGAACTCCACGCCGCGATCGAGACGCGCAACGGCGGCAACAAGGCCCGTGTGGTCGCCGGCTACTGCTGGCCATGGGCCAGCAAGAGGGATCCGTCAGCTTGGGACATCGTGATCGGCGACACCTATCGCAGGCGCTGGAACCTCGATCAGGACGGCAGCCTGTGGATCGTCACTCCCGGGTCGATCGACCAGGTCGGTTGCATCCACACCTGCCAGGGCCTCGAACTCGACTACGTCGGCGTGATCGTCGGCCCGGACCTGATCGCCCGCGCCGGCGAGGTTGTCACCTCGCCGGCGGCGCGCGACCGCCACGACAAGACCCTCAAGGGGTGGAAGACGCGAGCGAGGGTCGAACCGCTCGCCGCGCACGCCGAGGCCGACCTGATCATCAAGAACACCTACCGGACCCTGATGACCCGAGGCATGAAGGGCTGCTACGTCTACTGCACCGATGCACAGACCCGACAGTATCTGCGCCGCCACCTCGGCGAGGCCTGATTGGACGCTTCCACCGTCGCCTACTACGCGGCCCACGCCCGCGAGGTCGCCGCGCGCTACGAGCATGTAGCGAGCCCGATCGAGACCTATTTCGCCAGCGCGTTCCCGGCCGGGTGTCGGGTACTGGACGTAGGCTGCGGTTCCGGTCGCGATCTTGCACGCCTGCGCGCGCTGGGATACGACGCATTCGGCGTCGAACCGGTCGAAGCCCTTCGCGTCGAGGCACTGGGGCGTCATCCCGAACTGGAGGGGCGGATCGCTGAAGCCGGCTTGCCGGACATCGGCACCCCCTTCGGCGGCGCCTTCGACGCCATCCTGTCCAGCGCAGTCCTGATGCACCTGCCCGAGGGCTCGCTGTTCGATGCCGCCTTTGCCCTTCGCCGGCTGCTGCGCCCGCACGGCCGGCTGCTGCTGTCGACCCCGCTGGCGCGCGGCGAGCCCCTGCGCGACGATCGCGACGCCTTCGGGCGCCTCTTCCTGCCCATCACGCCCGAGGAGCTACAACTGCTGCTGGAGCGCATCGGCTTCCAGCACATCGGCCGCTGGGACAGCGACGACGCGCTGGCGCGCGCCGGTACGCGCTGGTCGACCCAGTTGTTCGAACTGCGCGCCGCCTCAGCACTGCGGCCTGCCGACCAGATCGAGGGCATCCTGAATCGCGACCGCAAGGTCGCGACCTACAAGCTCGCGTTGTTCCGGGCACTGGCGGAGATCGCCATCCAGGAACCCCGCGCCGCGAGCTGGCGGACAGAGGCCCGGGTTGCGGTACCCGTCGACCGCATCGCCGAGCGCTGGCTGCTGTACTACTGGCCGATCTTCGCGGGGCGCCACGTCCCGCAATCTCAGGATGAAGGCGGCCCCAACCCCAGCCGCAACCCGCTGCGCTTTCGCCGCGCGCTCACCGAACTGATCGACACCTACCGCCACGCCGGCGAGCATGGCGGTCTCACCGCCTGGTACCTCGACCGTATGGCCGGCAGGCTCGGCCCGCAAGCGCGGGCCAGGCTCGCGCTCGCGCTGCGCGATATCGAGACCGCGATCCGGGTCGGCCCGGTTGCGCACTCGGGCGGCGCGCTGGAGACCGGCCGTATGTTCGGCTGGGATGGCGCAGCGAAGGCGGTGACCATGCCGGCCGAGGTCTGGCGCGAACTCAGCCTGCTCGGCCACTGGATCGTCGATGCAGTGATCGTGCGCTGGGCTGCTCTCACCGCGCGCTTCGCCCAGCGCCAGGGCCTCGACGCCGGCAGCGTCCTGCCGCTGCTGCTGGCAAGGCCTCTGCCGGAACGCGCGACCGAACTCGCGCGAACCATCTACCGCGCCAGCGGCATCGACCGCTGCGTGTGGACAAACCAGCCGCTCGGGGCGCGCTTCCACGTCGACCACATCATCCCGTTTTCGCTGTGGGGCAACAACGACTTCTGGAACCTCGTCCCCGTGACCCCGGCCGCCAACCTCAGAAAGTCAGACAAACTGCCTGCCGCCTCGCTGCTCGAAGCGCGCAGGACCGCACTCGCACAAGCCTGGGAGGCCACCCGGGCTGCCGCGCAGAGCGGGTTCGACTCGCAGGCCATGAAGCTGCTCGCTCCGAGCGAACTCCAGGGCGAGATGCGATGGCCGAGGCTATTCTCGAGGCTGCGGGAGGCCGTGGAATTCACCGCGCTTCAACGTGGGACGGAGCGGTGGTCGCCCTGATGGCGTTGGGGCGGACTCACGCCGCGTTCCTGAACTGTGCAAACCGTGCAGCAAGCCGATCTCGGTCGGGTCGATCTTGAGCGCGCTGCGGCAGGTGCAGCAACCGGCCCTGCAGATTTTTCAGGGCCTCGAGTATCGGGCCGTCGTGCTGAGACAGCAGGCGCTGCGAGACGTGTACCTGGAAGTCTGGATCGATACCGAGCAAATGAGCATCGAACGCGGCATGGTGAATCTTCGATAGAGGGATGCCATTCGATACGACGGGCTGACCGAGGCGTTCGTCCCTGTCGGGAATAATGTGCGCGGCATCGAGAAGCAAAGGTTCAGGCAGTCCCGACAGGGCACACCGCCCTCGATAGGCTGTGATGACGGCATCGCGAAACGTAGCCTGATGCAGGCGTCGCTGCACCATCTGCAGTGCATATCGACGCTCGGGAGAATGGACAGCCGACACCGGGGCTGCGGCCGCGGTCTCATCCCCAAAAACGACGCGCACACGCGCCGCGCGCGCGTCCCAGTCCACAATGAACGTTGGAATGATTGCTTGGTACCGACCCGGTGAGACACCCAGGAAATAGATGATCGGCACCTGCTGTTCCATCGCTTCACGCAGCCATCGATTCTCGGCTGCGTCGGGATTGGTACCATGAAGGCGTAGTCGACGGCATCTTCGCCGTCGTATATCTGGCGATGGACCTCCCGCTGGTCGTCGTACCAGACTTTCCCGCCTCGCTTGGGGAAAACCGTGCGAATCGAGAGCAGGTTGCGCATCTGCCGAGGTTTGAAGATCCCACGCTGCGGGTTGACCAAGGGGTACCGCACCCCTTCGAACTTGAACCCATCCGTCAGATCGCCAGCCGACAATTGGTCCCGCACAGCCAGGAGTTGCCGCACGTGGCTGAAAGCAGCCACACGTAGAGCCTCTGGGCGCATCGCATCGTCAACCATGCACGGCAGCATACGCGGGCTGGTCGCGAAAATCGACAGCCAGCGACGCATGTAACCCTCGGCTATATCTCGCCAGCAGAAGCTGAGGCAACCGACCAACGGCAACGCGCCAATGGCCGCAATGTGGCGAGCAATTGCCTCTGGAGAAGATCGGCCGACGCCATGGCAATCGTCAGCGAGATCACCTTCGATGGCGAGGTGGAGCGCATGCAGGGCCGCAACGCCGCGCTGCTGGCGGCCGCGGCGGGCAAAAAAATGGGCACCGCTCGGGTGCCCACTTCTAGCATCGGGTGGGGTGGCTGATGGGACTCGAACCCACGACAACAGGAATCACAATCCTGGACTCTACCAACTGAGCTACAGCCACCACCGGAAACCGGCCATTATAGGCACAACGCGGCACGACGCGGAAGCGGCG
>JAKADC010000023.1 GCA_021820845.1 Pseudomonadota bacterium | reverse complement strand
TCGTGCCCGCCCGCTTCAAGGACGGCTACGGCCCGGTCGGCGCCTGGTTCCTGCTGTTCAAGGCCCAGGCCGTCAACGCCTACGGCGAAGTCTACATGCAGAAGAACAAGGAACTGCTGAACGACTATCCCCCCTACGGCCAGGCTGCCGTGCCGGCTTCGTGCCTGCGCAACCACCTGATGCTGAAGGAAATGCAGGAAGGCCGCGGCCCCATCTACATGGACACCGTCACCGCCCTCGCCAAGCTGAAGGAAACCCTGACCCCGCGCGAAGTGAAGCACCTCGAAGCCGAAGCCTGGGAAGACTTCCTCGACATGTGCGTCGGCCAGTGCGGCATCTGGGTGGGCGAGAACATCGAGCCGGAGAAGAAGAACTCCGAACTGATGCCGACCGAGCCCTACCTGCTCGGCTCCCACTCCGGCTGCTGCGGCATCTGGGTGTCGGGCCCGACCGACGTCGGCGCGCCGACCGATGAGACGCACGCCGATGCGGGCAAGATCCCGGGGCACCTGCCCAAGGGCTGGAGCTGGGGCTATCGCTCGATGACCACGGTCAAGGGTCTGTTCACCGCCGGTGACGGCGTGGGCGCGTCCGGCCACAAGTTCTCCTCCGGCTCCCACGCCGAAGGCCGCATGTGCGCCAAGTCCATGGTCAAGTACTGCATCGACAACAAGGATCTGAAGGTCGAGCTCGACACCCCGGTCGAGCAGCTGGTCGAAGATATCTACAAGCCGGTGCGTACCTTCCTGGAGCACAAGGACTACACCACGGCGATCGACGTCAACCCCAACTACATCACCCCCAAGATGCTGCAGTTCCGTCTGCAGAAGATCATGGACGAGTACGTTGCTGGCGTCGCCACCTACTACAAGACCAACGGCAACATGCTGGCCGTGGCGGAAGACAAGCTCGGCATGCTGAAGGAAGACGCAGAGAAGATGCGTGCGAAGGACCTGCACGAGCTGCTCCGCGCGTGGGAAAACTACCACCGCATCCTGACGGCCGAAGCCCACATGAAGCACATCCAGTTCCGTGAAGAAAGCCGTTACCCCGGCTTCTACTACCGCATGGACAAGAACTTTGTCGATGAGGAAAACTGGCATTGCTTCGTGAACTCGGTCTACGACAAGAACTCCAAACAGTGGAACTGCTTCAAGCGCGCCCACGTGGATCTGGTCGACAAGTCCAAGCTGTTCAAGCCCGCTGCCCATTGATCCGTTAGATCGGCAGTGAAATCCCGGGCGCCTTCACGGCGCCCGGTTTTTTTCCGGCTGCCATACACGCAAGCGAACCAGGGTTGTTCAGCATTCGGTCGAAAGCGCGTACCCTACGTGTTTCCGACCGTGTGTTGTCTGTTTTTTTGCAGTGAGGGGCGTTGCCCCGGAAGGTAGTGATTGAAATGAACGAAGCCGAATTCAAGGACATGATCGCCGACTCGCCGTTCGCGAGCAGCCCCGTCAAACCCATCATGCTGGCGGAGGACGCGAAGCTGCAGTTCCGCTGCCACCGCAACGTCAAGTGCTGGAATGCCTGCTGCTCCAACATCGACATCCCGCTCACCCCCTACGACGTGCTGCGCCTGAAGAAGCGCCTGGACATCTCTTCCGGCGAATTCCTCAAGCAGTACTCGCTGCCGTTCGAGATGGACAAGGACGGCATGCCGGGGATCAAGCTGAAGCCGGTCGAGGGCGGCACCGCCTGCCAGTTCATGACCCCCGAAGGCTGCGGCGTCTACGAGGACCGGCCGACCGCCTGCCGCTACTACCCGGTGGCGCTGCTGACGATGCGGCGTTCCGACGAATACTTCGACCGCGCGGCCTACGCGCTGGTGAAGGAGCCGCACTGTCTCGGCCATTTCGAGGACAAGACGCAGACGATCGAGGAATACCGGCGCGACCAGGGCGTCGACGAATACGACCGGAAAGCGCATGCCTGGCGCCAGCTCGTCGTCAAGCGCAAATCCGCGGGCCCGGCGATCGGCAAGCCGACGCCGGTGTCGAACCAGCTCTTCTTCATGGCGAGCTACGACGTCGACCGCTTCCGGGCGTTTGTCATGAGCCCGAGCTTCAACGAGACCTACGATATCCCGGTTGAAATCATGGCGACCCTGATCGCCGACGACGAGGCCCTGCTCGACTTCGGCCTGAACTTCCTGCGCCATGCGCTGTTCGGCGAGAAGTTCGTCGAGGAGCGCCCGGACGCTTATGAAAAGCGTCTCGCGCGGCGTCGCGCCCTGGCCGAGCAGGAGAAGGAAGCCGAGTTCCAGCAGAAGATGGCGCTGGAGGACGACAAATACTCGGGCGAGCATTGATTCCGCGATGCGCAGCCTGATCGGATTGGCCGCCGTTCTGGCGGTGACGCTGGCGCCCCAGGCGGACGCCGCCACCCTCAACAAGTGCATCGATGCGAAGGGGGAGGTCACGTATTCCAACCTGCCCTGCCGCAACGCGCGCGAAGTCCGCACGCTCGAAGTCGATCCGGCGCCGCCCGCGGATACGCCGGCGCGGCCTGCGGCCGAACGGGCTTCGCCCGGATCCGCCGCGACCGACGCCGCGCCGCGCCGCAAGGAGCCCGCGGCGCCCCGCGCAGAGCCTCGGCGCATTTCCGAGAAATCGGCAGCGGCTTCGATGCGCCGTTGCGACACGCTCACAGACAAGCTCGGCCGCGTGTTCGACACGATGGACCGGGCGCGCCGCAGCGGCTACACGCAAAAACAGATGGATGCGTGGAACCTGGAGGCCAAAGACCTCGAACGCAAGAAACAGCAAGCCGGCTGCTTCTGAACCCAGCTTTCCGCCTTTGCCATGAATGCCCGTACTCTCGACCCCGCGCACCACCTCATCGAAGAAGAGCCCTACTACGAAGCCGTCGGCGACGAAATCCAGCTATTCGAGGCCGCCTACCGGCAACGGATTCCGGTGCTTCTGAAAGGGCCGACGGGCTGCGGCAAGACGCGCTTCATGGAACACATGGCGTGGCGCCTGAAGCGTCCGCTCATCACGGTATCGTGCCACGACGACCTCACCGCCTCCGATCTGGTGGGGCGCTACCTCGTCAAGGGCGGCGAAACCGTATGGATCGACGGGCCGCTCGCGCGCGCGGTGCGGTGCGGTGGAATCTGCTATCTCGATGAAATCGTCGAGGCGCGCAAGGACACGATGGTCGTCATCCACCCGCTCGCCGACGACCGCCGCGCCCTGCCGATGGAAAAGCTCGGACAGATCGTCGAGGCGTCCGCCGAATTCTGCCTCGCGATCTCCTACAACCCGGGCTACCAGAGCGTGCTCAAGGATCTCAAGCAATCGACCCGGCAGCGCTTCGTCGCGCTCGAGTTCGATTATCCATCGGCCGAACTCGAGCGGCGCATCGTCATCACCGAATCGGGCGTGTCCGAGGCAGTCGCCGACAACCTCGTTCGCTTCGCCCAGATGACCCGCAACCTCAAGGGCAGCGGCCTCGAGGAAGGCGCCTCGACGCGGCTGCTGGTGCACGCGGGCAAGCTCATCGCCGACGGCGTGTCGCCTGTGTCGGCCTGCAAATCCGCGGTGGCGCAGGCGGTCACCGACGACGCCGACATGCTGAAAGCGATCCAGGAGCTCTCCTCCTCGATCTTCTGATGGCGCAGCCGCCGCTCACCGCCGCCGAAATGGAATCCAGCCTGCATGTCTGGCTGGATACCGAGTTCACTTTTTTCAAGGTCGAGGAGCTCGCCGCCGAGCTGGCGCCCCTGGCGCGCGACGAGCAGGACTTCATCCTCGGCTGGATCCGCCGCATCGCCTCGACCCACATCACGCTCGCGTGGCAGTTCGGCCGCCGCGCGCCCGCCCTGCTGCCTCGCATGGAGCGGCGCCTGCTCGAAGCATGGGCGGTGCATACCTGCGACGTGTTCGACCGCACCGGCCTGCAGACCGCGCTCCGGGTGATGGAAGAAGTCGACAGCTTCGATGAAACGCAGCACAGGAACGACGCGGCCGGCGCGCTGTTCGAGGACATCGCGCCCATTCTGGGAAATTTCGTCTGCGGCCTCTCGGGACGACGCCTGCGCATCGAGGAAGGCGATGCCGCCTGGACCGATGGCGAGCGGATCGTCCTGCCGCCGCTGATCGCCGCCCTGCCGAACCCCGAGGACAATTTTCGACTCGCGAAGACCACCGTCGCGCTGCTGTGGGCGCAAACCCGTTACGGTACGCTGCGCGCCGATTTCGCGAGCATCGCAGCGCGCTATGCCGATCCCGAGCGCGCACTCTCCCGTCTTTACGCGCTGGAGACGCTGCGGCTCGCCGCGCGCATCGCCCGCGAGCTGCCCGGCCTCCACCGCGAGATGCGGCGCCTGCGCACGCAGCTCGATCCGGCGTTGCCGCCCGGCTGGCAGCGTTTCGAAACGGCCCTGGCCGACGACCGCTCCACGCTCGACGACAGCCTGAGCCTGCTCGATGCGGCCTATGACGAGGCCGAGTGCCCGCGCTGGAGCGATCAGGGCTGTCTGCGTCCCGAGTCGATCGCCGCGGCGCGAGCCGCGCGGCTGGACAGGGAAAAGGCGCGGCTGCGCATCCGGCTCGCCGAACTGCTGGAGGACCACGAGGCTGCGCAGGCCGACGCCCTGTCGCCGCGCGAAGCGCCGGCCGAGCTGAACGTCGAGCCGCGCGACGAGAACGGCAAGCTCGACTTCGAGATCACCCTCGACGACGCGCCGATCGCGCCGCCCGAGGGCGTGAGGCAGCTCCTGACCTCGGTCTATCTCGATTTCGGCGAGATCCCCCCCGACTACCTGGTCCCGGCGGGCGACGGCGAGTACGACGCGAATCGCGTGTTCGACCAGCCCGAGGATCCCGACGCGGTCTGGCACGGCACCTATCACGAGAAGGGCGCCATCCTGTTTCCGGAGTGGGACCATGGTCGCCAGCACTACCGCAAGAACTGGTGCGTGATGCGGGAAAAAACGGTCACCCCCGTCCACGACGGCTTCCGCCGCGAGACGCTCGAAAAATATGCCGGCGTCGTCAAGCACCTGCACAGGAAATTCGAGGCGCTGCGCGACGAGAACCGCCTCGAAAAGCGCCAGACCCACGGCGACGAGATCGACTTCGATGCGCTGGTCGAAGCGCTCGCCGACGCCAAGGACGGCAGCGAGATGAGCGACCGGCTGTTCGTGCGCCTGCATCGCGCCGAGCGCAACATCGCGGTGGCTTTCCTGGTCGACATGAGCGGCTCGACCAAGGGCTGGATCAACGAGGCCGAGCGAGAGGCGATGATCCTGCTGTGCGAGGCGCTGGAACTGCTCGGAGACCGCTACGCGATCTACGGGTTTTCCGGCACCACGCGCAAGCGCTGCGAACTGTTCCGCATCAAGACCTTCGACGAGCCCTATGGGGACGAGGTGACGGCGCGCATCTCCGGCATCCGGCCGCAGGAATATACGCGCATGGGCTTCGCGCTGCGGCACATGACCAGCCTGCTGAATCAGGTGGAAGCGAAGACGCGGGTGCTGGTCACGCTGTCGGACGGCCGGCCCGACGATTACTTCGACGTCTACCGCGGCCAGTACGGCATCGAGGACACGCGCATGGCGCTCATGGAGGCGGCGCGCACCGGAATTCATCCCTTCTGCATCACCCTCGACCGCGATGCGCGCGACTACCTGCCTCACATGTACGGGGCCGCACGGTATATCATTCTCGATGACGTGCGACAATTACCCGTGAAAGTCACCGACATCTACCGACGCATCACGACATGAGCCTCGACGAACTCAAACCGGGATTCTTCTACAGCAACGGCGCCTACGGCCGCACCTGGGGTGTGCGCCAGCTCGTCGAAATCGCGGCGAACGCGGAAACCGGCGAGCCCCTGATTCATTTCAGGGGCATCGCCGGCACCTGCCGCCGCAAGAAAGGCCATTGCAGCCCGGTCGAATTCGCGCGCTGGGCCAAGCATCAGGTCGCGCTCGTGGAGAACGACTGGAAGCGCGTCGGTGACGACGCGCCGTCCGAGCCGGCGGCCTAATCGGCTGCGGGGAAATCCGCCTCGGGTGTCGCCTCGACCGGCCTCGCCTGGGTATCCAGGTACTCCATCACCGCATGGGTCAGCGCGCTGCAGCCCGAACCGTCCAGCGCCGAGATCGCGAATACCCGGCCCGTCCATTCGTAGTCCGCAACGAACTTCGCCACCACCGCTTCGCGTTCGGCCTCGTCCACCATGTCGAGCTTGTTGAGCACGAGCCAGCGCGGCTTGTCATAGAGTTCCTGATCGTACTTGCGCAGCTCCTCGACGATGGCACGCGCCTCGTGCACCGGATCGCCACCCTCCCACCGCGGCGAGATGTCGACCAGATGCAGCAGCAGGCGTGTGCGCTGCAGATGGCGGAGGAACTGATGGCCCAGCCCCGCGCCTTCGGCCGCGCCTTCGATCAGCCCGGGGATGTCGGCAATGACGAAGCTGCGTTCGCTGTCGACCCGCACCACGCCCAGGTTGGGCGCCAGCGTGGTGAACGGATAGTCGGCCACCTTGGGACGCGCCGCCGAGACGGCTCGAATGAACGTCGACTTGCCGGCGTTCGGCATTCCCAGCAGGCCGACGTCGGCCAGCACCTTCAATTCCAGCGCCAGTTCCCATTCCTCGCCCGGCTCGCCCAGCGTGTGCTGGCGCGGCGCGCGGTTGATGCTGGACTTGAAATGCAGATTGCCCAGCCCCCCCTTGCCGCCCTTTGCCAGGCAGACGCTTTGCCCGTTTTCGGTCAGGTCGGCCACCACTTCGCCGCTGTCGACGTCGGTGAACACCGTGCCGACCGGCACCCGGACGATCAGGTCTTCGCCGCCCTTGCCGTAGCATTGCGCCCCGCGCCCGTTTTCGCCCTTTTGCGCCTTGAAGATGCGCTTGAACCGAAACTCGACCAGGGTATTGACATTGGCGTCGGCGACCGCGAACACGCTGCCGCCGCGCCCGCCGTCGCCGCCATCCGGACCGCCCTTGGGGATGTACTTCTCGCGGCGAAACGACGCACTGCCGTCGCCGCCCTTGCCGGCGATGACCTGAATCTTGGCTTCGTCGATGAATTTCATATCGGTGTGACCGTACGTGATCCCGCACAAACAAAAAAGCCCCATCCGGCGGACGGGGCTTTTCGGTGAACGAGCCGGGCTCAGGTCGATCGTATCAGGCCGCAACCGGCTCGATGCGAACCACACGGCGACGGGCAGCGCCCTTGATCTCGAACTTGACCGTGCCGTCAGCCTTGGCGAACAGCGTGTGGTCCTTGCCGATGCCAACGTTGTCGCCGGGGTGGAACTGGGTGCCGCGCTGACGCACGATGATGTTGCCAGCCAGAACCAGCTCGCCGCCGTAGCGCTTCACGCCCAGACGTTTCGATTCCGAATCGCGACCGTTACGCGAACTGCCGCCTGCTTTCTTGTGTGCCATGCTATGCGCTCCTTATGCGGTGATGCCGCCGATTTGCACTTCGGTGAAGTACTGGCGATGGCCCTGGCTCTTGCGATAGTGCTTGCGGCGGCGCATCTTGAAAATCTTGATCTTGTCGCCGCGCGCCTGGTTCAGCACCGTGGCGGTGACCGTGGCGCCGCGCAGCATGGGCGCGCCCATCTTGATGTCGGCGCCATCGCCCACCATCAGAACCTGATCAAAGGTGATCTCGCTGCCGATCTCGGCGTCGAGCTTTTCGATTTTGAGTTTGTCGCCGGCGCTCACACGGTATTGCTTGCCGCCGGTTTTGATGACTGCGTACATGGGGGTCTCCAACCAATTCGATCCCAGGAAAACGCGAGATTCTAGCGGCCAACCATTGGCAAGTCAAACGATTTGGCGCGCCCCGTCCGCGATTGTCCGCGTGCAAGCGGTGAAAAACGCCGGCCGGACTGCTAACATTGCAGGCTTTCCCAACAACAAGCCCTTATCGTGTCCCTGGAGAGCCTGCAAACCTTTCTGGCGGACGACATGCGCGCCGTCGACCATGTCATCCGCCAAAGCCTGTATTCCGATGTGGTGCTGATCCGCCAGGTCTCCGAATACATCATCAACAGCGGTGGCAAGCGTCTGCGTCCGGCCCTGGTCCTGCTGTCCGCAGGCTGCTTCGAATACTCGGGTCGCGCCCACCACGAACTCGCCGCCGTCGTCGAGTTCATCCACACCGCCACGCTCCTCCACGACGACGTGGTCGACGAGTCCGAATTGCGGCGCGGCCGCAAAACCGCCAACGCCCTGTTCGGCAATGCCGCCAGCGTGCTGGTCGGCGACTTCCTGTATTCACGTTCGTTCCAGATGATGGTCGCGATCGACAACATGGAGGTCATGCGCATCCTGTCCGACGCCACCAACACGATCGCCGAGGGCGAGGTGCTGCAACTGCTCAATTGCCACGACCCGGACATCGACGAAGAGAGCTACCTCCGCGTCATCCGCTACAAGACCGCCAAGCTGTTCGAGGCCGCCGGCCGGCTCGGCGCGGTGATCGGCGGGGGCAGCGAAGCCGAAAAAGACGCGTTGGCGCGCTACGGCATGCATCTCGGTACGGCCTTCCAGCTGATCGACGACGTGCTCGACTACTCCGGGGACTTCCTCAAGACCGGCAAGAACATCGGCGACGACCTCGCCGAAGGCAAGCCCACGCTGCCGCTCCTCTACGCGATGAAGCACGGCAGCGCCGAGCAGGCCGCCAGCATCCGCCAGGCGATCGAACACGGCGGATTGACGGAATTCCAGAGCGTCCTCGCCGCGATCAAGGACACGCGCGCGCTGCATTACACCCGTGAGGTCGCGCAGCGCGAAATTCAGACCGCCAATCACGCAATTTCTGCATTGCCTGATTCAAAATCCAAATCAGCTTTGCTACAATTAGCGGCTTTCGCGGTTGACCGCAGTTTTTGACCGCTTAGAAAAAGACGTTTACTTGAACGTTTCCCGGTAGTTTTTCAAGC
>JAKADC010000001.1 GCA_021820845.1 Pseudomonadota bacterium | reverse complement strand
CAAGCTCCCGTGCTGCCGTTCGACTTGCATGTGTAAAGCATTCCGCCAGCGTTCAATCTGAGCCAGGATCAAACTCTTCAGTTCAATCTCTGCAATTACTTCAAATACTTCTATCGCTCAACTCAAACGAATTACTTCATTCAAGTGTGAGCATCTATGCTAGTTGCCACCCCAGCCAAAACCAGGACAGCTACCGCATCAACACCCACACCTATCGGCTGTAAATTGTTAAAGATCAATCTCTTATCGACTTTGCTTATATCGCTGCGTCGTTTCGAGAGGTGCGCATTCTACAGAACATTCAGAACACGTCAACTACTATTTCGAAATGGTTGCGGGGGCAGGATTTGAACCTGCGACCTTCGGGTTATGAGCCCGACGAGCTGCCAGACTGCTCCACCCCGCGCCTGTCGCAAATGAAACCGCGTCAATCGAGAAGCGGAACTATAGCAAAGCCGATTTGGCGGCGTCAACCCTTGACGAGGGCTTTGCAGAAACCGGCCCACGATGACCCGAGCATTCCGCTTGTCTCGATCGACGCCAAAACGTTTTTATTGCTCGAGCCGGACGTGACGACGGCGACATTGCGCGATTGCCCGTTCTCGTGCAACCGGTCCGCGGACAAACTCGCTACCATTCACCGTTCCCGTCGACTGAAAGCGTTCCGTGCAGATTTCGGATTTTTCCCTGTCGCGCCTGCCTCGCATCGAGTTCGGAGCGGGTGCACGTGTCCGCCTGCCGGCGATCGCCCGCACCTACGGAGCCACTGCCCTGCTGGTGACCGGGGCGGGGGCGCTGCAGCACTCTCCGTTCTGGGACGCGTTACTGGGCGGCCTGAAGATGCAAGGGATTTCATGGCGCCATTTGGCCATTCCGGGTGAGCCGTCGCCGCAAATGGTAGACGAGGCCGTGCGCGCGCTTCGATCGGAGTCCATCGACGTGGTGGTCGGCATCGGCGGAGGCAGTGCACTGGACGCCGCCAAGGCGATCGCGGGGCTCCTTAAAACCGGCGACTCCGTGATGGATCATCTCGAGGGCGTCGGCCCCGAACGGCCGTACGCCGGCCCCGCCACGCCGTTCATTGCCGTACCGACCACCGCGGGAACCGGTTCGGAGGCGACCAAGAACGCCGTCCTGAGCGTACGAGGCAAGGAAGGCTTCAAGAAATCCTTTCGCGACGAAAAGCTGGTAGCCGAAGTCGCGCTCGTCGATCCCGATCTGCTCGCCACCTGCCCCTCCGGCGTGATCGCGGCGAACGGCATGGACGCGCTCACGCAGCTGCTCGAATCCTATGTCTCGAACCGCGCTGCGCCATTGACCGACTCGCTCGCCTGGGGCGGCATGAAAGCCGCGCGCGACGGATTGCTGGCTTTCTACGCCGACGCAGGCGACACCGATGCTCGCAAGCGCATGGCCTACGCAGCGCTCGTGTCGGGCATTACGCTGGCGCAAGTCGGACTCGGCTCCGTGCACGGTCTGGCGGCTCCGCTCGGTGCTTTCTTTCCCATTCCCCACGGTATCGCGTGCGGGACGCTGGTCGCAGCCGCGACGCGCATCAATATCGAGGCGCTGCGTGCGCGGCAGGCGAATCACCCGGTTCTGGAAAAATATGCGCAAGTCGGACGGCTGCTCAGCAGGCAAGGACATCTTGGGCAGGTGGAGGCACACGCTGCCCTGATCGAGACGCTCGAGTCGTGGACGCAGGCGCTGCGGCTTCCGGCGTTGAGCCGTTTCGGCGTGAGGCACGACGATATCCCGCGGATCGTCGCCAACAGCCGCGGCAGCAGCATGAAGACCAATCCGGTCGAACTCGGCGACGCCGAAATTGCAGAAGTTCTCGCGGCGCGGATCGAATAACGGCGCGAATCGCCCGACATCACCCGAAGAAACAGACGCCTTCGGCTCGCCGCGCACCCAGTCCGTCGCCCGAATATCGCTTGCCCTGCCCCGCTTCCAGCCCTATAGTCGACGCACAGGAGGACGTGCGCCATGAAACACCCCATACCCGAGACCCCGCCTGACTACGATCACACCCGCGCCATCGAACGGCCCGACGGGTTCTACTGGATCGATGCGCAAAGCGGCGAGGAGTACGGCCCCTTTCCGAGTTTGCTCGAAGCGATACAAGACATGGAATACAACGCCGACAGCGACTACGAGCCCGGCGAAACCGTCGCGGAAGCCGAGGACGAAATTGGCATTTCCGACTGGATCGATCCCGACACCGGCGACCCGGGCGAGGAGTCCCACCGCCCCGGGGAGTAAGTCCCCGCGGTCCCACCGGCCGACGTCATTCCGCCGCGGCCCGCGCCTCCCGCTCGAACGGATTATCGAGATACGGATCGCCACCGCGCAGCCAGGCAAGAAGCCCTGCCAGCGGATACAGCACCAGAAGCAACACGCCCCAGCGCTCGAATTGCCGCACGTGCACACGCTCGTGAGCACGCGTTTCCTTCAGGGCAATCGAGGACACCGCGACCACGACATGGCCCAGCGTAAGCGCGGCCACCGCCCCGCTGAACGGAAAGCCGCGCCGCAGAACCCGCGCCGGCCAGCCGCCCGCAACTTCGAGCACGCCTTCCACCCGCCGAACCGCGCCGCCGCTTCCCCATGACGCAAGCGCGATCAGCACGCCGAGCAGCGTGGCTGGCAGCGCCCACAGATAAAGCGCGAGCCGTCGCATTCACGCATCCAGCGCGTTTTCGAACCAGCGCGCCCCGGGCAATTCCCCGCTCACGAAAAGCGGGCGCGCCCGTTCCAGTTGCGCCGCGGAGCCCGCTGCATAGATATCGAAGCGATGCAGGTCCGGATAGTCCATCACGATGCTTTTAAGCAGCGCCTCCAGATCGTCGGTCGGCGCGTGCGGCAGGTAGTTGAAATTGTCGAGCGCGTCGGCCCAGGTCCGGCACAGGTTGTCCTGGTAATGCCCCGCTTCGTCGGCCACCCAGTGCAAATCGATCGACTCGGCCAGTTCGAGCGACATGGCATGCTGGATCAGACTCTTGATCGGCGCGAATCCGGCGCCAAACGCGAGAAAAATCACGGGGCGCGGTGATTCCTCGTCGAGCACGAATTCACCGAAGGGGCCTTCCACCTCGAGCGCGTCGTTGGCCTTCAAGCGGTTGAACACGAGTTCGGCAAAGTCGTCTCCCGCGCGGCGCGGGACGTGGACTTCGATATGACGGTCTTCGCACGGGCAACTGGCGATCGCATAGCGTCCGCGCACACCGCCTGACGCCACATCGATGTTCTGCCCGCCGAGATATCGCAGACGCTGACTGCGTGGCGCCAGGATGTGGAGGGCGGCCATGTGCGGGTTGAACACCTCGACCGATTTGACCTTCGCGACGAGCTGCTGGACCGGGATGTCGTGTGCGCCGGCGACATTCGCCTCGATCACCACGTCATTCACCGGCGCGTACGCGCACATGAGAATGACGCCCGCGTCCTTTTCCGTCTCTTTCAGCGCATAGTCGTGGGCATGGACTTTCTTCACGTCGCCCGACACCACGCGGGCCTTGCATTCGCCGCAGTTGCCGTTGCTGCAGCCGTAATTGAGCGAAACGCCGTTGCGCAGCGCCGCCTCCAGCAAGGTGTCGTTGCCATCCACGTCAAACTCGTGGCCGCTCGGCAGGATGGTTACATGGGCTGACATGATTCTGAATATCCTTTCCCGCGCAATCGCGGCCTGCGCCAGTACGGCATCCGGCGGAATCTCGGCCAGATGGCGCAGCAAGAATGCACGCACGCTATGCAGCGCGTGCCGCGTCTCGACGCTTTTGTCTTCCTCGATCTCGTCGATCTTCTCATCGACCCAGGTCATGACGTTGCCATAATGCAGCAGCAATGCCTTGGCCGCGGCATAGTCGTCGCCCAGCTCGTTCAGGCGCGCGACGAGCACCTCCTTGTCGGGCAACGCACGCTCCAGCACCCGCTTGGCAAACGCCTTCTCCTTGATTTCCTGAACGCGCCGGAATTCCGCATCGTCATCCCACTTCACCTCGGGAAACGCGCGCCGCAGCTCGTCGAACTCGACCATGCCGTCGAAGGTGGCGAGCGTGCCGCCGCGAATCATTTCCTGCAAGGCGTGGCGAGGCAGACCGACGAGCTTGGCCACGCGGGAAAGCGGGAGTAAATGACTCATGACGTGATGGTACTCCGTGTCCGTGGCAGACAGAATCGGCGTTTCACCGGATTCTGATCTGTCGTTCGCAGCTCGCCCCATCTGCCAATACAATCCCGTCATGCCATCCATCGCCATCCGCTCCTGCCCCGCCGAGGCTCGCGCCGCCCTCGAGCAAGCCGGCCTCGCGCCTGCCTGGGCACGGCTCTATGCCGCGCGCGGCGTCCGTGATCCCGACGAAGTCGCGCACCGTCTGCCGCAGTTGCTGCCGCCCGCCGGTCTCCTGCACGCCGAGCGGGCGGCGGCGCTGCTGGCCGACGCCATTCGCGATCACAAGCGCCTGCTCATCGTCGCCGACTACGACGCCGACGGCGCGACGGCCTGCGCAGTCGGCGTGCGCGGGCTGCGCCTTCTCGGCGCGCAGGTCGACTACCTGGTGCCCAACCGGCTCGAACACGGTTACGGCCTCACGCCCGATATCGTGAAGCTCGCCGCTTCACGCCGGCCCGATTTGCTGGTGACGGTGGACAACGGCATCGCAGCGGTGGACGGAGTGACGGCAGCGAACCGGCTCGGCATTCCGGTGCTGGTCACGGACCACCACCTGCCCGGCGACGCGCTGCCGGACGCGGCGTGCATCGTCAACCCCAATCAGCCGGGCTGCAGCTTCGCCTCGAAGAATCTGGCCGGGGTCGGCGTCATGTTCTACGTGCTGCTCGCGCTGCGGGCCGAATTGCGCCGGCGCGGCGCCTATGTCGACAAGCCCGAGCCGGATCTGCGCGCCCTGCTCGATCTGGTCGCGCTCGGCACCGTTGCGGACGTGGTCCGGCTCGACAGCAACAACCGCATCCTCGTCGCCCAGGGCCTCGCGCGCATGCGCGCGGGCCAGGCGAGCGCGGGCGTCGACGCGCTCTTCCGCGCCGCGGGTCGCGACCCCGCGCACGCCACCGTGTTCGATCTGGGCTTCATGCTCGGGCCGCGGCTGAACGCTGCCGGCCGCATCGACGACATGGCGCTGGGGATCGAATGCCTGCTGGCCGACGATCCCGCGGCCGCGCAGCAACTGGCCCAGCGGCTCGACGCGCTCAACCGGGCCCGCCGCGACGTCGAAGCCGACATGCTTGAAGAAGCGCTCGCGATCCTCGCCACCTTCAACCCCGACGACAGCCACAGCCTTACCGCATACCGGCCGGACTGGCATATCGGCGTCATCGGCATCCTCGCGTCGCGCCTCAAGGACAAGTTCCACCGCCCCACGATCGTCTTCGCGTCCCACGCGCGCCCGGAGGCCTCTGCCGCGTCCCAGCGCGACGTGGCCGACCCGCCGACCGCGGGTGAACTGAAAGGCTCCGGCCGCTCGATCCCCGGCCTGCATCTGCGCGATGCGCTCGACCTCGTGAACAAGCGCCATCCCGGTCTCATCCTGAAATTCGGCGGCCACGCGATGGCCGCGGGACTCAGCATTCCTGCGGGCCGCCACGCCGAATTCAGCGAGGTCTTCGAAGCCGTCGTGCGCGAACTGATCGATCCGGCCGATCTCGACGGCGCGATCGAAACCGACGGCGAACTGGATCTCGCCGAACACAGCTACGAGCTTGCCGAGCAATTCGACCGCGCGGTCTGGGGGCAGGGCTTCCCCGCGCCGCTGTTCACCGCGGCTTTCGACGTCGTCGCCCAGCGCGTCGTCGGCGAGAAACACCTGAAGCTCAAACTGGCGCGCGGAAACGTTTCGTTCGATGCCATGCGGTTTTTTCAGGCCGATCCTCTGCCCGACCGCATCCGCGCCGTCTACGCGCTGATGCCGAATGAATTCAACGGCCAGCGGTCGCTGCAACTCAAGCTGCAACATTGGGAGCCCGCCGCCTGATTTTTTCTTGCATCCCGGACGCCGAATCCCGACACTGCATCCATGCCGCCGATCACCTTCGCCCTCATTCTTTTGAATGTTCTCGTCTACGCGCTCGAGGTCGTCACCGGGCCTGAGATTATCCGTGTTTTCGGTCTTTGGCCACCCGGTTCGGACGGCACATTCCACCTGTGGCAGCTCGTCACCTATAGCTTCCTGCACGGATCGCCTGCGCACCTTGGATTCAACATGCTCGCCGTCTGGATGTTCGGCGCAGAACTGGAAAAGCGCTGGAACGACCTGCGCTATCTGCTGACCTACCTGCTCAGCATCGTCGTGGCCGCGATGACGCAGATTGCGGTGTCCGGCTACTTCCTGCACAGCAGCAGCGCGGTCATCGGCGCGTCCGGCGGGGTGTTCGGCCTGCTTCTGGCCTACGCGCTCTATTTTCCCCGCAACGTCATCAGCATCGTCTTCCTGCCCTTCGTCCGCATTCCCGCGCGCACCTTCGTCCTGGGCTACGGCGTCGTCGAGCTCATCCTCGGCCTGACCAGCACCGATGCGGGCGTCGCCCACTTCGCCCATCTCGGCGGACTGTTCGGCGGCTGGCTGGGCGTGCAGTATTTCCGCGGGCGCGGGATGTTCGGCAAGCGCAAAAGCTAGGCGAGGCCGGGCTGCCGATCTTGCCGGGAGCGAGCCGCCGGTTCGCCGAACCTCGCGTCAGGCGTAGCCGTCCGGGTTGCTCGCCTGCCAGCGCCACGCGTCGACGCACATGCGCGCCAGATCGTATTCCGCGCGCCAGCCCAGGTCGCGAGCCGCGCGGGCCGGGTCGGCCCAGCATTGCGCGACATCGCCCGCGCGGCGTGCCACGATGCGGTACGGTACCTGCTTGCCGCTGGCCGCCTCGAACGCGCGCACCATGTCGAGCACGCTCACCCCGCGCCCGGTTCCCAGATTCCATGTGCCCACGCCGCCGAGCTGAGGCAGCCGGTTCAGCGCCGCCACGTGGCCGCGGGCGAGGTCGACGACGTGGATGTAGTCGCGCACCCCGGTGCCGTCCGGCGTCGGATAGTCGCCGCCGAATACGTTGAGATGCGGGCGGCGACCCACCGCGACCTGCGCCACGTACGGCATCAGATTGTTGGGGACGCCGCGCGGATCTTCGCCGATCAGGCCCGACTCGTGCGCGCCGACGGGGTTGAAATAGCGCAACAGCGCGACGTTCCAGCCGGGATCGCTCAGCGCGATGTCGCGCAGCATGTCTTCGATGAAGAGCTTGGAACGCCCGTACGGATTGGTCGCCGACAGCGGAAAATCCTCGGTGATCGGCACCGTCGCCGGATCGCCGTAGACGGTGGCGGACGACGAGAACACGAGCGCCTTCACGCCGGCTTCCGCCATCTCTTCGAACAGCGCGATGCTGCCGGCGATATTGTTGTCGTAATAAAAGAGGGGCTTCTCCACCGACTCGCCCACCGCCTTCAGCCCGGCGAAATGCACGACCGCCTCGATGCGGTGCTCGGCGAACAGCGCTCGCAGCGCGGCGCGATCACGAATGTCGCCTTGCACGAAGGCGACCGGTTTTCCGGCAATGCGCGCGACGCGTTCCAGCGATACCGGGCTGCTGTTCGAAAGATTGTCGAACACGACCACCTCGTGGCCCGCTGCCAGGCATTCCACCGCGGTATGCGAGCCGATATAGCCCGCGCCGCCGGTCAGCAACACTTTCACGACTGTCTCCTCATTTTCTGCGGCGGCTGTTGCTTGCGTCCAGGCAAAGCGCCAGCGCGTCGCGCCAGCCCTGCAGCCGAATGCCGAAGGTCCGCTCCAGCTTGTCGTTGTCGAGGCGCGAATTGAGCGGCCGCCTGGCGGGCGTCGGGTACGCGCTGCTGGGGATCGGCAGCAGGTGACCCGGCGCGCACGTCTCGTCGAATTCATCCAGCGCCTGAATCGCCTGCGCGAAGCCATGCCAGGACGTCTCGCCCGAATTCGTCATGTGGTAGACGCCCCAGGGCTCGGGCTGGGTCGCCGCACGCGACGGCGCGGCGACCTGACCCAGCACCTGCGCGGTCGCTTCGGCCAGATCGCGGCACCACGTCGGCGCGCCGATCTGGTCCGACACGATCTTGAGCTCGGGCCGTTCCCGCATCAGGCGCCGCATGGTGAGCAGGAAATTGCTGCCGCGCGCGCCGTACACCCAGGAGGTGCGGAAGATGAGATGGCGGCAGCCGCTGGCCTCGATGGCGTGTTCGCCGGCGAGCTTCGTCGCGCCATAGACATTCAGCGGACCGGAGGGATCGTCCTCGCGCCGGGCTGCCTCGCCGCTGCCGTCGAACACGTAGTCGGTGGAATAATGCACCAGCAGCGCACCGAGCCGGCCCGCCTCCTCCGCAAGAATGCCGGGCGCCGCCGCGTTCACCGCGTGCGCCAGATCGGGGTCGGCCTCCGCCCTGTCCACCGCGGTATAGGCGGCCGGATTGACGATGATGTCCGGCGCAACGTCGCGCACGCGCCGGCGCACCGCTTCACCGTCCGCGAGGTTCATCGCCGCGGAATCCAGCGCCGTCACGTCGCCGAGGCAACTCAGCGTCCGCTGCAGTTCCCAGCCGACCTGGCCGCGCGCGCCTGTGAGCAGAATGCGCGCGCGCGTCACGGATAAACCTCCGCATCCTCGAGCAGGGGCTGGACCTGATCCTTGGCAGACAGAACCGGCTCAGCTTCGAGCGGCCACTGCACTCCGATCCGCGGATCGTTCCAGCGGATGCCGCGGTCCGACTGCGGCGCGTAATAGGCCGTGGCCTTGTAGAGAAAATCGGCGCTCTCGGACAGCA
The DNA here is from genome assembly GCA_021820845.1 of Pseudomonadota bacterium. Taxonomy (GTDB): domain Bacteria; phylum Pseudomonadota; class Gammaproteobacteria; order Burkholderiales; family Thiobacillaceae; genus Thiobacillus. The sequence goes on along the minus strand of JAKADC010000001.1, from coordinate 431,994 downwards.
CGAGAAAGCCATGCGCGAAGCCGGGAGGAATCCACATCATGCGGTGGTTCTCCGCCGAAAGTTCGCATCCGAACCATTGCCCGAAATGCGTCGATGACCTGCGCACGTCGACCGCCACGTCGAACACCGCGCCGCTCACCGCGCGCACCAGCTTGCCCTGCGGCTCGTCGAGCTGGTAATGCAGGCCGCGCAGCACGCCCTTCGCCGAACGCGAATGGTTGTCCTGCACGAAATCCAGGTCGAGGCCGAGCCCGGCGAAGACCGCGCGGTTCCAGCTTTCGAGAAAAAATCCCCGCGCGTCGCCGAACACCTTGGGTTCGAGGACGAGGACGCCGGGAAGAGGGGTTTCGATTACGTTCATTTTGTGGAGGTCGTGACGGGCAAGCGGCAGACGGACTTCGCTCGTGCGCGTGCCGGCCGTGATTTCAGAAGATCCGTTCGTTCAGCATGTTGAGCAAATACTGGCCGTACCCGTTCTTTCGCATGGGTGCGGCCAGTTCCTCCACCTGTCCCGCCGTGATGTAGCCCTGGCGATAAGCGATTTCCTCCGGGCAGGCGATCTTCAGTCCCTGGCGTTTTTCGATCGTCTCGATGAACAACGAGGCTTCCAGCATCGATTCGTGCGTGCCGGTGTCGAGCCAGGCGTGGCCGCGTCCCATGATCGATACATCGAGCTGCCCCGCATCGAGATAGTTCCGGTTGATGTCGGTGATCTCGAGTTCGCCGCGCGGCGACGGCTTCAGGTTGCGGGCCATGTCCACGACCTGGCCGTCGTAGAAATAAAGGCCCGTCACCGCATAGTGCGACTTCGGCTGCGCGGGTTTCTCTTCCAGGCTCACCGCCTTTCCCGTCGAATCGAACTCCACCACCCCGTATCGCTCCGGGTCGTGCACGCGATACGCGAACACGGTGGCGCCCGCTTCCTGCCTGCTCGCGGCGCGAAGGCCGTCCGTCATCTCGTGGCCGTAGAAAATGTTGTCGCCCAGCACGAGCGCGCTGGGACCGTCGCCGACGAAATCCGCGCCGATGACGAAAGCCTGCGCCAGCCCCTCCGGGTTCGGCTGCACCGCGTAGCGGAGGTTGATCCCCCACTGGCTGCCTCCGCCGAGCAGCTGCTCGAAACGCGGCGTGTCCTGGGGCGTCGAAATGATCAGGATGTCGCGTATCCCCGCCAGCATCAGCGTCGTGAGCGGGTAATAGATCATCGGCTTGTCGTAGATCGGCAGCAGTTGCTTGGACACGGCGAGCGTCGCCGGATACAGGCGGGTGCCGGATCCGCCGGCGAGGATGATGCCCTTGCGACTCATTGCGCACCTCTTTCTGCGTAATTCGTATCTAGCCATTTACGGTATTCGCCGCTGGCGACGTGCTCGACCCAGGCCATGTTGTCGAGATACCAGCGCACCGTCTTGCGGATGCCCGTCGCGAACGTCTCGGCCGGTTTCCAGCCGAGCTCGCGGTGTATCTTGCCGGCGTCGATCGCGTAGCGGCGGTCGTGTCCGGGCCGATCCTTGACGTAGGTCAGAAGGCGCGCATAGGGGCCGGCGGCGTCGGGACGCATCTCGTCGAGCAGCGCGCACACCGTCTTCACGATCTCGATGTTCGGCATCTCGTTCCAGCCGCCGACGTTGTAGGTCTCGCCCGTCCTTCCGTGTGCCAGCACCGTGCGGATCGCCGAGCAGTGGTCGGCGACGTACAGCCAGTCGCGCACGTTCATGCCGTCGCCGTAGATCGGTAGCGGCTGGCCGCGGGTGGCATTGAGGATCATCAGGGGGATCAGCTTTTCCGGAAACTGGAAGGGGCCGTAATTGTTCGAGCAGTTCGTCGTCAGCACCGGCAGGCCGTAGGTGTGGTGATACGCGCGCACCAGGTGGTCGGACGACGCCTTGCTGGCCGAATACGGGCTGTTGGGCGCGAAGGGCGTCGTCTCGGTGAACGGCGCATCGCCCGGTTCCAGCGAACCGTAGACCTCGTCGGTCGACACGTGCAGAAAACGGAACGCGGCCTTTTCGTCTTCCGGCAGGCCCATCCAGTGGCCGCGCGCCTCCTCGAGCAAATGAAAGGTGCCCACCACGTTGGTCTGGATGAAATCCTCCGGCCCATGGATCGACCGGTCGACGTGCGACTCGGCCGCGAAGTTGACGATCGCGCGCGGCCGGTATTCATGAAGCAGCTTGCCGACCAGGGCGCGGTCGCCGATGTCGCCCTGCACGAAGATGTGCCGCATGTCGCCCTTCAGGCTCGCGAGGCTCTCGAGGTTGCCCGCATAAGTGAGCTTGTCCAGATTGACCACGGGTTCGTCGCTCGCCCGCAGCCAGTCCAGAATGAAGTTTGCGCCGATGAAGCCGGCGCCGCCTGTCACCAAAATCACGATAATTGCCTATTCACGAAAGTTGCAAGACCCGGATGCCGGGCGCGATGAGAATGATCCGGAAGCCATCTTTTCGCTGCCCGGATTCTACCGCCCGAACAGCAGTTGCCGCGCCGCGCCGACGATGAAGAGCGTGTTCGTCACCAGGTAGCGTTTCCACAGACGCCCGGGTTCCGATGCGAGACGATGAAGCCACTCCAGGCCGTTCGCGCGCATCCACGCGGGCGCACGCTGCACCGTGCCTGCATGAAAATCGAACGCCGCACCGACGCCGATCATGACCGCGTTGACGCGCCCGCGATGCTCGGCCATCCAGCGCTCCTGCTTCGGACACCCCAATCCGACGAACACGATGCCGGCGCCGCTGGCGTTGATCCGCTCCACCGCCGCGGCATCCTCCTCCGCGGTCAATGGGCGGAATGGCGGCGACTCCATCGTCATCTGCAAGTCGGGAAACGCGATCCGAAGGCGCTGCGCCAACAGCGCGAGCGTCGCCTCGACGCTGCCGTAGCAGTAGATCGGCAGGCGCGCCTTCGCCGCGCGCTCGCAAAGCGCCCACATCAGGTCGGGGCCGCTGATGCGTGCCTGCTCCGCAAATCCCTGCCGCCGCAGCATCCATGCCACCGGCGCGCCGTCGGGCGTCGCCATGTCGGCACCGTTGATCACCGCGCGATAGTCGGCGTCGCGCGACGCACTCACCACCACGTGAACATTGCAGATCGCCACGTAGCGGCTTTCGCGCGCGCGCGCCCACCGAAGCAGTCGATCGAGCGTGGCATCCCACGTCAGCGCGTCGATGCGCGCACCCAGCACCGAACCGGTGGCGCGCTCGGTGACGGTTGCGGCAGAGGCTTCGTTCGAAAATTCCAAAGCGGGTTTCCTCTCGATAGGCAAGCTAATGAACACGCGGAGACGAGGCGGCCCACACGGTTTCCGTTCCGCCGCGCTTGGCCGCCAGGCGGAAACGTCGATCGTAACCGATGGCGCGCGCCGATTTCGCGTCTTCCGGTTTCTGTACAAACATATCAGCAAAGACCTACATCGGCCTGGGCTCCGGCGATATTAACTTCACAGCCTGGGACGCGGGTCGCCTCGATCATGTCGATGCGAATCAGCACATTCTGCTTTTTCCGTTCGCCATGATCAAAACCTCAGGGCACGGCACACACCGGGCAGGCCGGGCATTCGTCATGAAGTCATCCTTTATCCTTTTTCTGCTTGCCGTTTTCCTGCCAATCAAACTCGTGAACGCGGCCATCTATTACGTGGATGCCGCCGCCGGCAACGACAAATGGAGCGGACAGCAGCCCTCGCCGGCCGGCTCGCCGGTAAGCGACGGCCCGTGGCAATCCCTGTCCAAGGTGTCCGCCCAGTCGCTCGTGCCCGGCGACAGCGTGCTGCTCAAGTGCGGGTCCACCTGGTACGAGAGCCTGAAGCTTTCGAGCTCGGGCACATCGGCGAATCCGATCAGCATCGGCACGTATCCCGCCGGCTGCACCAACAAGCCGGTCATCAACGGTGCGTTGCCGGTGCCCGGACAGAACTGGATCAAGGACGCTGGCAACATCTACAAGCTCTCTTCGGTCATCGATCTGATCACGTACGGGTCCTTCGAAAACGGGCTCGGCAACTGGGCGAGCTGGTCGCCGCAAAACAATGCGACGGTCAGCCTCGTCAGCAATTGCGCACAGGCCGGCAGCTGCGTGTCCTACACGGCCGGCAGCGGCACCGGCAACAGCTTCTTCATCAGCAACAATTTCGCGCTTCAGGGCGGGCAGGCCTATACCGCGAGCTTTGCCGTCAATGTGCCCGTGGGCACCTCGATCTGGGTGACCCTGCGTCGAAATGCCACGCCGTGGGACGCCGTCGGCTTCAGCCGCTGGATCACGGGCACCGGCGCATGGCAAACGGTCACCGTGCCGTTCACCGCAACCGCGAGCGTGCCGCGGGCGCGACTGGATTTCAGCGTTCCGGCGGGCAGGAACATCGGCGTCGACGGCGTCAGGATCACGGCGGACATCCCCAACGTGCGGGGCGTCTTCATGAACGGGAGGATGGTCAACGTCGCGCACTTCCCGAATCGCGGTTACGACCCCAAGCGGCCCGATTCGCTCTATTTCTACACCGCCGCGGACTCCGAAAAAGTCCTCCTTCCGAACGGCCGCTTCGGCAGCGCCTACGTGACGACCGGCACCGATTTCGCCGCGCTGCCGCACCCGGGGATCACGCCTGGCACGGGCATCCGGATCCGGACCAGTTCCTGGATTTTTGACGACCGCAAAGTGGCGTCCGTCTCCGGCTCGAGCGTGAATCTCGACAGCCCGACTGAGTATCCGGTTTCCAAGGATTGGGGATATTTTTTCTACGGCCAGCGCTGGATGCTCGACGAACCCGGCGAGTGGAGCTACGAACCGGATACGAAAACGGTCTCGATATGGACGCCGGACAGCCGCTCGCCAGGGGACCGCGTATCGCTCGGCCAGCTCGGGATCGGCATCGATGCCAGCAACCGGAGTTACATACGTATCGACGGGATCGCGATACGCGACGTCGAGACCGGTGTCGCCATGCGCAAGGCGACCGGCGTCGTGCTGACCAACATGTACATCTCCGACACCCTCGGCGCCGGCATCGATGCCATGGGCTCCGTCGACAGCGGCGTGGAAAGCAGCGAGATCGACCGCACCACGGGTTCCGCCATCTACGCCGGTCATTTCGGCGGCGCCCGTTTTCACGCCTATGACAACGGCATCACCAATTCCGGCGCGATCTTCGAGAACGGCGTCGTGACGAGCCTCCCCGTAGGGGTGGCCTCCGCGATATCGTCGGGGCGCGAATCCGACATTCGCGACAACCGGATTTACAACACCGGCTATGTCGGCATCTTTCCGCTCGGCAACAGCGTCGTTTCCGGCAACAACATCGAGAATGCCTGCCTGGTTTTCGACGACTGCGGCGGGATCTACACCGGCGGCCGGTACAACACCGGCACCACCATCGAAAACAATACGATCCAGCACGTCATCGGAGGCCTTCCCGGAAAGCCGGCTACGACGCCGAGCGAAGCCCAGGGCATTTATCTCGACGAACTTCTTTCCGGCGCGACCGTGCGCGGCAACACGGTGATCGACGCCGACAACGGGATCCAGGTCCATAACGCGGCAAACAACCTGATCGAGAACAACATGTTCTACGGGAACCGCCGCCAGCAGATCTGGCTGCAGGAAGGCACCAAGGTTCTCGATTCCCAGGGCGACGTGCACGACAACCAGATCATCGGCAACCTCCTGTTTCCCACCAGCGTCACCCCGGCCGTCCGGCAGCAGACTTATCTTGCGAAGACCGACACCGACCGCTTCGCCGACTTCGACCAGAACCGCTACTTCACCTACCTGTATCCGACGATGGCCTCCGAATCGTGGCCCAGCGGCTCTGCCGTCTACACGATGCCGCAATGGCGGGCGGCGACGACGCCTGCCAACGGGCCACGCAATCTCGATCCCACCGGCGTCCAGGTGAACAGCACCACAATGGGCTACGCCGCATTCCGCGTTCTCGGCGCCAACATCGTGCCGAACGGAAACTTCAGCGCCGGCACCACGGGCTGGCATGGCTACAATTCGAGCGCGCCCTACGGACAGATCACGCTGGCGTCCTGCGACGTCGTCGGTGCGTGTCTCACGTACACGGCAGGCGGCACCGTCAGCATCCTGAGCAGCCCGAATTTTTCGGTGAAGCAGGACCAGTGGTACAAGGCGAGCTTCGATCTCAAAACCGGAATCGACGGCCAGGCGGTGTACGTCGTCGTCCGGCGCGGCGACGGTGGTGGCAACGGATACGAGTACCTGATGGACGCGCCGTATTCGTTCGCCGGTGCCACCGCCTGGCACCGCTACAGTTTCATCTTCAAGGCGACCGAAACCGTCAACGCGGGCGACCCGGTGACCGGCGACCTCGGTGCGCGGGTCGACTTCCACAAGATCGCACCCGGGCAGAACATTTCCGTGGGGAATCTCGAACTCGTTCCCCTGAGTTCCGTGGACGCGACGGTGCGCACCAACATCCTCGTCAATCCCGGCGCGTCGACGCTGAGCGTCGACTGCCCCGACGGCAACGGCGCGCCCGCGTGCAGCCAGTACGTCCGCTTCAGCGACAACCAGAGCGTGACGTGGCCCTATTCGCTCCTGCCCCATGCGTCGGAGGCCGTCTATACGCGGGACAGCAGCCTCGTGGACCAGGACGGCGACGGCATCGCCGACTCGCAGGACAGCTGCAGCGGCACGCCACCCTCGACGGCGGTCAACGGAGAAGGATGCGCGCTGGGACAATAGCGAGGGCCGCCGCGTCGTCCGGCTCGCGTCCGGGCTGGCTTAGCTGCGTACGCGAACGTGCGAGCTCGCTTCCAATGCACGGTAGTTGTCATAGACCGGCGCGAGAACCCGCGACGGCGTGAACGGTTCGACCGCACGCGTGCAATTCGCGACCGAATAGCGTTCGGGATGGCGGCGGACCTGGTCGAGCCCGTGCGCGAACGACGCCACGCTCCGGTCCGGCGTGATCTCGCCGTTGACGCCGTTGACGACGATCCGCCGCACCTCGCCGACGGGCGTCGTCACGACGGGCACGCCGGCCCCCTGCGCTTCGAGCAAGGCCATGGGCATTCCCTCGTACGCCGAGGACAGCGCGAAGCAGTCGGCCGCCTGCAGATACCGCGCGATCTCCGCGGCGCTTCGCAGGCCGAGAAAACGAACCCGGCCGGACAATCCCTCGTCGGCCGCCCGTTGCGCCAGATGGTCCCGCAGGACGCCGTCGCCGATGAACAGCAGTTCGACGTTCGCCCCTTCGGCAACCAGCTTTCCCACCGCCGAAAGCAGCAGGTCGGGATCCTTCGAGGTGTCCAGACGTCCGACGGTGACGACGCGGAACGCAGCGGGGTCGAGGTCGAACGCGGCTTCCGTTTCCGTTCTGAGGCGACGCCGTGCGTCATCCGGAAGCGGAAAGAACACCTCGGTGTCGACCCACGTCGGCGTGTAGTGAATGTGCTCGGCCAGGAAGGGATAGCGTTCGCGGAGCGATTCGGCCGCCTGCTCGCGCACGGACCACGCGCTCGAGAGCGAGCGGAAGACCCTGGATTCGAGGGCGAAATACAGCCCGGGCAGGCCGCGCCACAGGATGTCGGTCTTGCGCTCGGTGCGGATCACGGCCATGTCGGTGTGGAAGAAGGCATTCTTCGGTCGCGTGTCGCCGAGATAGAGCAGCGCGGGCTCGACACGATGGAACTCGTAGATGTCGAAGTCGCGCGAACAGGATCGGCGGTATCGACGCGCGCCGAGGCTGAACCGCAGCGAGAGCGGAATGCGCGAGCGACCGCCCGCCTCGTCCACCTTCACCACCGGAAAGAAATCGAACTCGCGGCGACCGAGATCGCAGCGCGTCCAGCGTCCGACCGGACGGCCCGGCTCGTCGGTCGTCATGCCGACCAGGCTGAACTCGATGTCGTCCGGCGCCCATTTGATCAGCCCGCGAATGAACGTGTCCACGCCGCCCGGGACGACGCCGGCGGGATCGGCGGGGTAAAAGGTGCGGATGCGCGTCGTTCTCAAGATTGGCTACCTCGGCTGGTGGTCAATGGTCCGCGACCTCGAAATACGTGACCGGACCAAAGCCCGGCGCCATGTTGTCGACCGCAAAGCGCAGCGCGCCGTCCTGGAAACGCGACGGCACTTCGGCGACACGGCGGCCGGTCTGGTCCACCGCCCACACCTTGAGCCCTGGCACCGAGCTGCGAATCGCGAGTTGCCCGGTCACCGGGCGCAGGCGAGGCGGGAACCGACCGATCGCCTTCAGCGTCGCCCTGCCCGGGTCGGCAAACTCCATCCCCGTGTTTTCCGCATCGGTCAGCACCCAGACCAGAAGCCGCCGGCTCGTTCCGATCGCCTGATTGTCGACCGCGCCCACCGCGACCGTCGCCGGCGACGACAGGTTGGTCAGCTCGACGGGACCGGTTCGCATCGAACCCGACCGCAGGACCAGCGCGACCGTGCGCGGCGTCGTGATGGACAGTGTCTTGCCGGCCATGTCGAACAGCATCTGCCCGGTGTCCGACTCGAAGAGCCCCGCCGGCATGTTGGTTCGATTCGCCGCGCTCAGCGCCCCCGCGGCCCTGAGCTTCGCCACCGGATCGTCGCCCAGCAGGAACCCCTGCCTGAGCGCGACGTTTCGCACTTTTTCCATCTGGCCCGGGCCCAGGCCCACCTGGAAATGAACCTCGCGTGCGCTGCCGGTGCCGGCCGGCGATCCCGTCGAGTTCTCGCCCGTGCCGGAGACCAGGGCAAGCCGGCTCAGTCGTTCGGGAATCTGTCCCCAGATGTTCCCGCCCGCGAAGAGTGCCTTGGGATCGCTGTCGAGGACGACGCGTGAACGCGACTGCTGGACGTCGCCGCGCAGGAACAGCAAGGCGGCAAGGCGCTCTCCCGCGCGCGCGATCGGATCGGCCCCGACGCCGAATGGATACATCGCCTGACGGCGCCCCGTTCCCGCCTCGTCGTATTTCAGCAGCACCGGCAACTCGGCGAACTGGCAGATCCCGTCCCAGCCCTGGAAGGCCGCCAGCGCGGGAATCCACGCGGCCGACTCGAAGCGCCACTGGTTCCAGAACGGCTGCCCGTACTCGCTCACGGTAAACGGCTTGCCCCATTGCCGCGCGTTCGCCAGGATCCGGCCGTAGCGCCCGGCGTCGTCGAGGATGCTCGTCTGCGCCATCGTGGAGCCGGGTTGGGCGAATCGCGACGGCAACGACTGATAGGCATGCATGTCGACCCATTGAAGCTGGGCGCGGACCACGTCCTCATGATTGAAATTCCAGTTGTCGTAGCTCGTGACGATGCCCTTGAAGCCGAGCGAGCGAACATGCGCTTCCATGGCGCGATAGAGCTCAGTTTCCCGGTCCGCGACGAACGCCGCGAAATCGCGTGCGCGCTTGCCGTTCCCACGCATCTGGTCCGGCACCTCGACGGGCCGTCCGACGTGATCGCCGCCGGTGGCATCGCGGCCCCACGCCTTTCCGAGCGCCGCGTCGTCGGGATAGCGCGACGCCAGCCACGCGCCGAACGCGGCGTTCAGCTCTTTCGGGTAACGGCCGCCGGGATTGACGACGAAGGCCAACCCGCCTTCGTTGACCAGGATCATGCCGAGCATCGCGGGGTCCTTCAGCGGCGCCACGCCCGTGTACGGGTTCACGCTGCCCCACAGCGCCGTGACCAGGCGCTTCCAGTGCTCCAGCGCGGCGGGGTCGTAATACAGCCGCGCCTTCAGATTGTAGCGGTTGACCCAGCGGTTCGGCTTGACGTCCCCGTAGGCGCCGTTCTCCGACGTGAGGCCGTCGACCACCCAGTAGATTCCCGCCGCCTTGAGCTTGGCCATCAGGTAGCGCAGGCGATCGAGCGCCACGGGATCGAAATCGAAATCGCCCTTGCGGTTCGTCATGAGGCTGGCGTCAACGTAATGGAAGCGCACCAGGTTGTAACCCGTTCGCTTCAGCTGCGTCACCCAGCGATCGGCTTCCGCCTTGTCGGGAAACCCGCCGTTGGGGGGACTGGGCACGATCGAGGCGCAGAGAAAACGTTGCGGCGACGCGCGCCCGGCAAAGCCGAGGCGGCCGTTCCCGTCGATTTTCACCCAGCCGTTCGCGCCCGCCGGGCCGCTGGGAGGGATCGCCGAGAAATCGAGCACGCTGCCCGGGGCGACTTCCAGCGAGCGATCGCTCATCGGGTACCAGTTGTCGGCGGCGAACGATTCCGGGGCGGCGAAGGCGAGCAGGCACAGAACGGCCGATGCCACGATCCCGGTGCGGTGTTTCACGAAACGGCCCGCGCCGTTCGACTCGAGGCTGGGCAGTTGCGACAGCGAAAGGAAATGTCTCATGTATCAGCTCCTGTTTCGGCACGAGCGGCCGATTGCCCTCCGTGATGTCCCCTCCGGGATTGCCGGCGTGCCTCGCGATGAGGAACGGCCACGGCTCGCCTCACGTGTAACCCAGCCGCTGATTGAGCGCGCCGGCGTGGACTTCGAAATATTCCCGGTCGCCGGGGTCGAGCATGCTCTTCCAGGTTTCGTCCAGGCGCAGCTCGGACGTCGACGCGAACTTCATGTCGTTGCCGTTGACGTTGTGGTGCGTGACCGCGCGAAAATCGAGCATCGAGGGCTCGAAATCCATGCCGAGGAAATCGCACAGTTCCGCGACGGCGCGCCCGGTGCCGGTCACCATGTCCTCGTAGCGGACCAGCTTGCGATGCTTCTCGGGCACATGCCGCTCGAGCAGCTCGAGCGCGCGCCGGTAGTGATTGTTCCAGGCGCGCAGCGAAAAATCCCGCCCGAATCCGCGCTTCAGGCCCGAATAAAACACGCCGCGGCCGTCGCGAACGAGCACGACGACGCGGGTCTGCTCAGGTTCGGCCAGGTAGAGCGACACGGCGCGGACGTAGTGCTTGGAGGAATCCACGATGACGTTCTTGCCGGTCAGCGTCCGCACGTGATCGTAGACGGCGAGCGTGTTGCGCATGCCGAGATCGAAGCCCGACGTGAGCGGGCCGAGAAACGGCACGTCGTAACGGAGCTGGAAATACTTCATCGCGATCTTCGGCCGCGTCAGGATCCGGTGCCACCGCGACGTGCGCCTGGCGTCGCCCATCTTCGCAAGCGTGTGGCCCAGAACCAGCGCGTACGGATCGCGCGCCGGGTCGACGCGCATCCGGCGCATCACCTCCGGCCACAGGCTGCAGTCGCGCATCGCGCTGCCGCACGCACAGCCCCGGTTCAACGCCATGTCCATCGGCAGATTGATCAGCTCGCCAAGCGACTCGGCGGTGGAATGGCTGCCCAAAATCATGTCCAGCAGCGTCGAGCCGCTGTGGCCGGCGGAGCAGATGAACACGTTGCGGTGTCGGCTTTTGTTTTCTAGAGACATTTTTTGTAGACCTCGGCAAGCATCGCAGCGATGCGTTCGTAGCTGCGCTGCGTTTTGACATACTCGGCGCCCGACGCGCGCGGACCGGCCTGCTCTGGCTTCGCTCCCAGCAGCGCCAGCGCGGCATCGGCAAACGCCTCTCCCGTGTAGGGCACGCACAGGCCCGCGCCGCTTTCACCGATCACGGTGGCCTGATCCGGGTTGTCGTTGCACACGACGGGCACCCCGAGCGCCAGATACTCCGGCACCTTCGTCGGCGAACCGCAGTCGAGGAGCGGACCGCGCGGAATGGGCGACAAGGCGACCTCGGCCGCCCGCACGTAGCGCCAGCCTTCCTTCATGGGAAGCCAGCCGGTCCATAGCACCGCGTCCGCGACGCCTGCCGCCGCCGCCTGCTTCCGGAGCCATGCGCGATGGACGTCGTCCGCGGTGTCGCCGATGAGAACGAGCAGCGCGTCGGGGACTTGCCGCCTCACCCGCGCCAGCATGTCGAACAGGATCTCGATGCGGCGCGGGCGGTCCAGCGTGCCGAGGTACGCCAGGACGCGTTTCCCTTCGAGACGGGCGTCGTCCGCCGGCGGCAGGTCGTCGAGGCGGATATCCTCCATGTCGACGCCCATGAGAACCGGCGTCATTCGCGCCGGATCCACGCCGAGGGCCGCCATGTCCTCCTTCATGCGCTCGGACTGGACGAACACGTGGTCCGCGCGGTGCAGAACCATGCGGTAAAGCAGAAAGCGCCCCACGCGCCCGCTGACCCATGGAAACAGGAATTTCATCAGGCCGGCCGACAGGCCGCGCTCCCGCGCCAGATCGATCTGCCCCTCCGGCATCGGGAAGGACATCCAGTAATAGAACGGCAGTCGCTTCGCGCGCGCGGCGGCAAGACCAAAAGCCGCCAGCACCGGCATGTCCCTGACCTGTATGGCCTGATAGCGCGCGCCCCCCGCCTTGAAGAGCGTCCGGATGCCGTGCAGCAGCGTCTTGACGTGCTTCTTGGCCTGCCCCCCGGAGATGTCGCACAACAGCGTTTCACCCGCGGCCCAGTGCACGCTGCCGTCGTGGCCGGGGGTGCGACCGGCGACGATATCGGAATACACGCCGTGCCGCGGCAGGTATTTGCCGAACAATGCGGCGACGTCGGCCCGGAACGTCGGACAGGTTTCTGCGGTGAGAAAAAGCAGTCGCATTCAGGACACCGCCGCAGTCACGCCGAGGCGATGCCGGCGATAAAGATACGCGAGGTATCCCAGCACGCAGGCAACGATGAGTTCCATCGACGGATGGTTGACGAGCGTATTGTTGTAAATCACGAAGACGCCGAACAACGTGATCGCCGCCTGGATCGCGGTCGCGTCCGCGATGACCCGCGCGTCTTTCGACTCGCGTTGCAGCACGCTGCAGGTCCGCCACGCCGATCCGAGCATCAGCACGAACAGTGCAAGTCCCGCGATGCCCGTGTCCCACAGCAGCGACGACGCGGTGGTGAGGTCGATGCCGTAAAGCGGCCATTTCATGGCGATGTGACCCGGGATCACGCTGGGCGCCGAGAACGCGCTGCCCAGGCCGTGTCCGAAAAACAGCGCGATCGGGTCGTTCCAGCCCTGCTGCTGCCACCAGAAGCTGAGAACGGTGAAGCGGTTGAGGACATACTGTCCGTAGCCCCTGTCCGCCGTCGCGTTGTAGGCCAGCGTATCCTGGATGATGTCGTCGATGGGCCGGTTGATGATGAAGGTCGCGTACAGGTGGCCGAGCAGCAGGATGAAGCCCAGCGCGAACAGCGTCATCATCAGGAAGAAAACCGGGCGGCGCGGAATGTCCCGTTTCATCAGGACGAAATACGCCAGGGGAATCAGGATGAACAGGATCTTCACCTCTCCCAGGAAGAACACGACCACCATCGGCAGGACGAGCAGGACGAGCCGCGGCGTGGAAAGCAGCTTTTCCTTCCAGCGCGCGAACAGGAATCCCATCGCGATCAGCAGGTAGACCGCCATCACGGAGTTGGGGCTTCCGCCGCGCAGGTTGGCGCCGAAGGTGCCCGCGACGACGTCGGTGGAATCGGAGCCGGACGCGAGACCGCCGCGCTCGCCGACCAGAACGAAAAACTCATACAGCGCAAAGGGCAGTTGCAGAAGCGCGATCACGAGCAGCAGCTTCTGGTATCGCCCCACCTGGCGCGCGCTCAGCGCGAGGGTTGCGAAGGCGAACATCAGGCCATAGGTCTGGAACAGCCGCTTGACCCCCGCCACGACCTCGCCGACGGAATACCACTGGGCGATCGTCGACGCCAATGCGACCGTCAGAAACACCACACCGATCCAGATGAAGGGCGGTTGCGCGCGCGACTTGCCGACCAGCAGCAGGTTGAACATCGAGAGAAAAAGAAGGATGAATCCGAGGATGGACACGGCCCAGGTCAGCTTGGCGAACTGCGGGCCCGCGAGCGAGATGAAGGTGCCCGCCGCGAGGCCCAGCAACAGGATCAGCCAGATCAGGAAGTCGGGCTTCATGAGCAGGAAGACGCCGACGACGAGCCCGCCGCCGAGGCCCACCAGGATGGGATTGGCGGTCACCGCGAGCAGTCCGAAAAACAGCGCCAGCGCCATGACCAGAATGCTGAAGCCCAGCCAAAGCGCCACCTTCCCGAAGTCCGCGCCGCTCACGCGGCTTGATAATTTGTTTTGTGCTATCTGCATGCCAGCTCCTCGATCGATTGCAGAAATACCGGCTCGATGTTTTCCCACAGGTACGGCGTGCTGCTTTCGAAGGCACGCTGCTTGAATGCCGGCAGTTCGCCGCGGCGTTCCCATAACGTCCGGATGGCCCCCGCCAGGCTATCGCTGTCGTACTCGAAAATGAGGCCGTTGCGCCCTTCCGAGATGTACTGCGTGTGCGTCCGGATATTGCTCGCCAGCACCGGCAGGCCCGCGACCAGATATTCGAACAGCTTGGTCGGCGGGTTGAAGCGCCACCACGGCTTGTCTTCCCAGATGCAGATGCCGGCGTCGGCTTGCGCGATATGCGACGGGATCTCGCCGCCGGGCACGCGCCCGTGCACCGTCACCGCATCCGCGATGCCGAGCTGGCCGGCGCGCGCCATGCAGTAGTCGCGCTCCTCGGGGCTCGCCCCCACCAGCGTCAGGCGCGCGGGGACGCCTGCGCGCGCGACCGTCGCCATGGCGTCGAGCATCACGTCCCTGCCGCGCGCCTTCTGGACCGTGCCGGTGTAGATCAGTTCGAGCGGCGCGTCCGGGTCGCGGCGATCGCGCGCGAGCGAGACGCCGCGAAAGCGCTCGTCGACCCCCATGTAGATCATCTTCGTCCGCTCGGGTCGGCACCCCTGCGCGAGCAAGTCGTGGTGATGCGCTTCGCCGATCGGCATGAGCAGATCGACCCGGCGCGCCGCGTCGATAAAGAAATAACGATGGCGCCAGTCCTGGTAGAGGCGCTTGACCAGAGGGGCCGGCCCGCCGGATTTCAGTCGTATGGCGTGCTCGTTCCAATAAAGCGCCGTCGGTATTCCGCCCACCCAATGCGCCAGGGGGGCCGCCAGCGTATGCAGCAGAATCACGCAATCGGGGCGCTGCTGCCTGACGAAACGCGCGGCGTTCCACAGATACCGGAACCACCCCAGCTGGGATTCGCCGCCCGGAAGCGTGTACTGCCGCACGCATTCGATGTCCATCTCCGGCACGTCGAGCGGATGATCGCTGACGAGCAACACCTCGAAGTGCCGCGACAGCGCTTCGATGCGATAGGCAAAATCCAGGTAACCCGGTTGCGACGGCGCGAACCGCGTCACCACCACGCAGCGTTTCATGGCCGTTTCACCGCCAGACCGCTCATCAAGCATCGGCCTCACCCGGCTTCCGCGCGACGGCCACGATTTCTTCACGGAACCGCGGGATCATCCCGGCCACCACGTCCGCGGCCGCGCTTGCGACGCGCAGCCCGAGCGGGAGGCGCTGACGCTCCGTGAACGGATTCCGGCCCTCGTTCAGCCAGTAGCTCATGCCGAAAAAGATCTTTGCCTGAGCGTGCATCGGCATGAATCGCACCGTCTGAAAGCCCGCAGATGCAAACGCATGGCGGATAGCCTTCCGGTTGAAGAGAACCAGATGGGTGGGCGACTGGATCCCGATCCATATTTCTCCGAAAAGACGATGCCCGAGGCTTTCGATATTGGGCGTGGCTATCCACACCTCGCCGCCGGGTTTCAGCAGGCGATGGATTTCCTTGAGCGCGGCAACCGGGTCGTGCAGATGCTCGATGACATGGCTCAGGGTGATGTAATCGAAGCTCGCGTCGGGGAGCGGGATGTCCGGCAGGCTGCCTTGCAGCACGTTGAAGCCGCCCAGGCGCGCAGCGGCGCTGGCATCCGGTTCCACCCCCCAAGCGTCCCAGCCGATCTGCGCCGCACGCCTCAGGAATGCGCCGTCCCCGCACCCGATATCGAGCACCTTCGCGCGGCCGGGCTGCAATCGCGGCAGGTGCCGGTTTTCCCGGTCGAGCTGGAGCTTCTTGCCGCGCGTGGCCTGCATCGCAAGCCATCCGAAACGATTGGCCGGTTCGAAACGCGCGCCGTAGCGGCGCTGAAAATATCCGTTTCGAAACGCGCGGCGCAGCCTGCCAAGAGCGCTGCCCGGCGTTGCGGTATCGAGCGAACGCCCGCTTCCGGTGTGGGTGTAGTAGCTTGCGTAGGCGCGCCCGATGCTCGCGGGCGTGGGACGCGGGCCGAGATAGGCCGCGCCGCAGTCGGCACAGGCATGCAGGTCCCAGCGGCCGGGCGCGCAATGAAATACACTGTCCTCCACGCCTTCGTACAAGGTGGCGCGCGCTGCGCCCTTGCAGATGGGACAGCACGGCACCGCCTCGATTTCGTCGGCTGGCCAGTGCCCGAGCACCGGGTCCTGTTTCATCTGCTTCATCTCACGACATTTCCAAATTGGGGATCGATGCCGGCCGCCCCGCTTCGGACTTCCCGGGGAAACCGCGAGGGCGCGGCACATCGAAGTTCCGCCTTCGCTATACATTTGACGGAAGCTTGTTCCCGAGTTCCTCATAGCGTCCCGCCGAAGGAGCCTGCCGGGCAGTTGCCGCGCCCGGCAACGCCTCCGTGATCAGCGCAAACAGATTTCGCGTGGCGTCCTCGATGTCCTTGCGGATGATTTCGAGATCGCGCCGCGCGTCGGCAGCGAGATCGGCGCCTTCGCGCTTCTTGCGCGAAAGCGTCTGCACCGCGTCGACCCAGTCCTGCGTCTCGCGGCAGATCCTGACCGCGCCGAGGTTGCGATGCAAAGGCAGTCCCCGCGCGCCGGCGGGCGTCGCGAGCACCTGCAGTCCGCACGCCAGCGAATCGAGCACCTTGATGGGCAGCCCCGTTCCCGCGCTCAGCGAGTTGACCAGCGCGTCGCATTTCGACAATTCGCGTTCGAGTTCCGCGACCTTGCCGAGCATCGTCACGTTGCCTTCGACGCGCACCTGCCTGAACGGCTCGGACACCGCGCCGATCACGACCAGTTCGTACTCGATTCCGGCGCGCAGGATCGCGGGATGAATGTGCTGCAAGTAGTGCTCGAGCGCGTTGATGTTGAAGAAGTTTCCCGTTCCAAGAAAGCAGACCTTCAGCATGCCGGGGTGGCGCGGTTCGACCGCTTCGACCGGCGCCGGCGCGTAGGAAAGCGTGACGACGCCGGGATGCCCGTAGGCGCGAAAGACCGCCGCGTCGTCTTCCTGGATGGCCAGCACGATGTCGGCGCGGCCGATCGATTTCCGTTCGCCGGCCCTGGATACCGAATACCACGGCACCGGGCGTTTTCCGTTGCGCAGGAATTCCTTGTAGCGGTCGGCGAACACATCGTGCATGTCGATGATTTTCAGAACGCCGGGCGTCGACTCGAGTACCTTCGAATAGAACGGATATTCGACCAGGAGAACGTCGATGCCCTCCCGCGCGACGATCTCCTTGACCATGTGCCCGATCTCGTCGAAATACCAGGCATCGGGCGAGATGTTGCAGAACCGGTACAGCCTCAGCTTGCTGGCGATTCTTGCCTGCAGATACCACGGACTCAGGCGGCTCGTCGACTTCTTGTCCCGCAGCTCGACGAAACGCCCCTGCAGCCGTTGAGACATCGCAGCACTGTCGGCGTCGCGCTGGTCCTTTCCGCGCACGAACACGAAATGGACTTCAAAGCCGAGGCGCTCCATCATCTCGACCATCTGTTTCACGCGCTTGCGGCTTCCCTGCCAGTCGGGCGCGAAGGCGACGGGTGAAACGACGAGGAGCTTCGTCTTTGCGTTCACGGATTGCATGTCCCTGCGGCCTCAGGCGCGCCTGAACGCCGCGATGGCGTCCTTCACCAATGCCCGGCGGCCGAGCTGATTCTTCGTGTACCCCTGCAAAAGCAGGATATGCATCACGCGTTGCAGGCGCGACAGGAATTCCGAATCGTCCTTGTACAGTTCGGACCGGTGTTGCAGGAGGCGCGCGTAGCGCTCCCAGCGCGCGAGGCTCGCTTGCGCATGGGCGCACCGCTTTTCGGAAAGCTCGGTTTCCTCGATCAAGACCCTGAGCGTCGCGGCGTGCTCGCGGGCGCGCTGGGACCGGTGCCGAAACCGGCGCGCGTTCTGCTCCCGCTGGGATTCCGGCGAGGGCCCGGTGCGCTGACCGAAGCCGCACGTATTGCTTTCGTGTTGGCGGTACAGAAGCAGCGGGCTGTGCAGATTGACACATTTCCCCAGGCTGGAAGCCAGAAACGGAATCCACTCGTCGTGCGCCAGCGGCGACGCGTCCGGATCGCGCTCGGAAGGCGGGCGGACGATGTCGAGATCGAGCGGCAGGTCTGCGCGAAACACCATCGAGTTGCCGTACTGCACGGCAAACGGCGAATTGCAGTTGGGCGCCCGGTAGTAGCGCGGCGCGCCGAGCGCTTCCGTTACCACCTGGATGTCGTGGATCACGAGCAGCACGTCGGGATCGGCGAACGCCTGCGCCGCCCTCTCGAGCTTGTTCGCCATCCAGACGTCGTCCTGGTCGCAGAAAGCGATGAGCTCGCCGCTGCACAGCCTGGCAGCCTTGAGAAAATTGTCGCGATAGCCGAGCCGGTGCTCGTTGCGATGGACGCGCACAGGGAATGCCGCGCGTCGGGCGAACGCCTCGAGAAGTTCGAGGGTCGCGTCCGTCGACCCGTCGTCGGTGACCACCAGTTCATGCGGCGTCAGCGTCTGGGCGTCGAGACTGTCCAGTTGCTCGAGCAGATATTTCGACCCGTTGTAGGTCGCCATCGCGATCGAAATGCGCGGTGCGCCCGGGATGCTCGGATTCATGGCAGGGGCGACGGCGTTTTGCAGAACGGAATGCGCCGCAGGTTGGGAAACCGTCTCAGAACATGCCCGCGCAAGCCGGGCTCGCTTTGCCAGATCCACGCCGCGAGGCCGAGCGCCAACAGCGCGCCGAGGCCCCATTTCAGCAGGCTTTCGTCAGGCAGGGTCGCGGCGAGAAGCGCGCTTCCCCCGAGCGCGAAAAATGCCGGCCACAGATCGGCGACGGCGGCGGCCGTCAGCCCCGTGACCCAGAACAGCAGGGCCGCGTCGACGAGGGCACGCAGCGCCCAGGCCAGCGCCGCGCCCTCCAGGCCGAGCCATTGCATGCCGACCCACAATATCCCGAGGAACGGAATCAGTTCGAGCGCATGGAACTTCGCGGTCAGGTCGGGACGGCCCTGCGATTGAAGGAGCGAGAAAGGCAGGAATGCGATCCCGTTGATCCACAGGCCCACCAGCAGGATCTCGCCCACGGGAGCAGATTGCTCCGCGAACTCGGGCTTGATCCAGAGGCTGAAGAAGAGGTGCAGTCCGAGGATGGCGAGCGAAACCATCAGCGCCATTACCTTGCCGAGCGCACGGACGTTCGCCTGCGAGGTCCGCTTCGCCATGTCGGCATCGAGCGTCGACAGATGGGGAAACAGCGTGCGCCCGAGGGCGCGCGGGATGATCCTCAGGCGGTCAGCGAGATTGAACGGAATGGTATAGGCGGTCACGGCCGTCACGCCGAGGACCGTCGCGATCAGCATGCGATCCGCCGCTTCCAGCACGGGGCTGAGCACGTTCGTGACCATGACCCAGCCGCCGTAGCCGACGAGCTTGCGGGCGATGGCCGGACTGGGCCTGACGAAGCCGGGCCGCGGCAGGGCGCGCAGGGCGAAAACCAGGAGCGGGACGGCGAAGATCGCGCGCGTCAGCACCGCGGCCGGGATCAGCCACACCAGGCTGTGGCTCCACGCAAACGCGATGACGAGCGGAACCACGGCGAACATGACGCTGCCGACGACGCTGATGACGTTGACGGTGAGAAAGCGGTTGTTGCCTTCCAGCGTGCCCGTGAGCACGCCCGACACCGTGATGAGCGGGATCGCCAGCGTGATCCAGGGCAGCGCCGAGGTGACCTCGGTGCGCAGCGCGAGCGGCATCTTCACGACGTCCTCCAGCAGCAGCCCGCCGAGCAGCCAGAAGAGCAAGCCGCCGAGGAGACCGAACAGTGCATTCATCGACAGCGCCGTCCAGAACAGGCTCTGCCGGTCCTCCGCTGGGTGCTCGCGCCACTTGGCGGTGAGGTTGGCGGTGGCCCGCGAAAGCCCCATGTCGAAGATGCTGAAATAGCCGAGGATCAGCCAGACGATGGCAAGGAGGCCGTAGCGGGCCTGCCCGATCTGGTGCAGATAAAGCGGAACCGTGACGAGCGTGACCGCGATCGGAAGAATGCTTCCGGCCATGTTGTACGCCGTGTTGCGGGCGATGCCGTGCTCGCCCGAGCGCGGTCCGCTCATCCGGCGCTCCCGGAGCCGATCAGGCGCGAGCGGTAACTGGCCGGGAGGGCCGCGAGCATCGCCTCGGAAAACTCGCGCTGCAATTCGTATCCCCGGCTCACGTCGGAGGTGATGCTCGAAACCCGGATCAGGATGCCGTCCGGCACTTCCCCTTTCAGCGCGAACTTGAGCTTGGCTTTTTTCATTTCCCAGTTGTCCCGCGCAATCTGCCCGCCGACGAGCACCCAGTAGGTGATCGGCTCTTCGCGCGCTTCCCGGGTCGCGACGAGCTTGGCGACGGGAATGTTGCCGAACAGGGTCTGCATCACCGACTCGGTCTTCTTGCTGATGGCGAAGCCCTGTCCGCGATAGCAGCCTTCGGGAAGGTGGACCTGCACGTTGTCGCTCTGGTCCGTGCCATACGCGATCGAGAGCATGATGCGTTCATCCTTCGAATTGACGTAGGTCCGGCTCAGCGTCTGGTTGTAGACCTTGTTCAGCGCAGCCTGAAGGTCGGGGCTGACCTGCAGCGGAACGATGGTTTCATCCACCTTCCAGTCGCCGAACTGCTGGGGAATCATGGTTTCCAGATCGAGCTTCGAACGCTGATCGGCGATCTTCGCCTTGGGCGTCAGCGCATACGACAAGCCGACGGCACCTACCATGACAAGGCCGACCATGATGTGCTTGAAACTGAATCTGAGCATGACACACTCCTTGTTACGCTATGCCTTCGCCCGGGGTTTCCGGGCGCGCGCTCGCGACCCTAGCCGGGCGCGCGAGCCGGGGCCGGGCGGCCGGATGAGCCATCCTGGTTCATGAAATCGCGATAGGCGAGCGCCAGTCCCTCGCGCATCGCGGTGCGCGCCGACCACCCCATGCCATTCAGCCGCCCGACGTCCATCAGCTTGCGCGGCGTGCCGTCGGGCTTGGTCGCGTCGAACTCGATCGTGCCCGTGTAGCCCACCACGTCCTTCACGGTTTCGGCGAGTTCGCAGATGCTGAGATCGTGCCCCACGCCGATGTTGATCAGCGGCGGCAGGCCGTCGTTGCGGTCCTGCCCCAGCAGCGGGACGAACTGCGCGTCGGGCAGGTTCATGAGATGCACGCAGGCGTCGGCCATGTCTTCGCTGTAGAGGAATTCGCGTCTGGGCGTGCCGCTGCCCCAGACGGTGACGCTCGGCGCATTCGCGAGCTTCGCTTCATGGAAGCGGCGGATCAGCGCCGGGATGACGTGCGAATTCTCCGGGTGGTAGTTGTCCCCCGGGCCGTAGAGGTTGGTCGGCATGACGGCGAGGAACCGCGTCTTGTATTGCCGGTTGTACGCCCAGCACATCTCGATGCCGGCGATTTTCGCCAGGGCGTACGGCCGGTTGGTCGGCTCGAGTTCGCTGGTGAGCAGATGCTCTTCCTTCATCGGCTGCGGCGCGAGCCTGGGATAGATGCAGCTCGAGCCGAGGAACAGCAGGCGCTCGACGCCGTTCCTGTATGCGGCGTGGATGATGTTGGTCTGGATGGCGAGGTTGTCGCGGATGAACTCGGCCGGATAGGTGTCGTTGGCGTGGATGCCACCCACCTTCGCCGCGGCGAGAAACACGTAGTCCGGCTTCTCCTGTTCGAAGAAGGCGTCGACCGCGGCCTGGCTGGTGAGGTCGAGTTCGGCGTGGGTGCGCGTGACGAAGTTGGCGTAGCCCTTGTCGCGCAGGTTGCGGATCAGGGCGGAGCCGACCAGGCCGCGATGGCCGGCGATATAAATCCTGGCTTGGCGATCCATCAGCTTACTCGTGATAGTCCATGGCCTTGTAGCCATGCTTCTTCACCAGTTCGTCGCGCTCGGCGGCCTTGAGGTCTTCGCGCACCATCTCGCTGACCAGTTCGCCGAAGCCGATCTTGGGCGTCCAGCCGAGCTTGTTCTTGGCCTTGGCGGGGTCGCCGAGCAGGGTCTCGACTTCGGTCGGGCGGAAGTAGCGCGGGTCGACGGCGACGATGCATTTGCCGTTGGCGTCGTAGCCCTTCTCGTCGACGCCCTGCCCTTCCCAGCGGATGGCCATGCCAAGCTCCTTGGCGGCTGCGTTGACGAAGTCCCTGACCGAGTACTGGACGCCGGTGGCGATGACGAAGTCCTCGGGCTTGTCCTGCTGCAGCATGAGCCACTGCATTTCGACGTAGTCCTTGGCATGGCCCCAGTCGCGCTTGGCGTCCATGTTGCCGAGGAAGAGGCAGTCCTGCAGCCCGAGTTTGATTCTGGCGAGCGCACGGGTGATCTTGCGGGTGACGAAGGTCTCGCCGCGGATCGGGCTCTCGTGGTTGAAGAGGATGCCGTTGCAGGCATACATGCCGTAGGCTTCGCGGTAGTTGACGGTGATCCAGTAGGCGTAGAGCTTGGCGACCGCATACGGGCTTCTCGGGTAGAAGGGGGTGGTCTCCTTCTGCGGGATTTCCTGGACGAGGCCGAAGAGTTCGGAGGTCGACGCCTGGTAGAAGCGGGTTTTCTTTTCGAGGCCGAGGATGCGGATGGCTTCGAGGATGCGCAATGCGCCGAGGGCGTCGGAGTTGGCGGTGTATTCCGGTTCCTCGAAGGAGACGGCGACGTGGCTTTGCGCGGCGAGATTGTAGATCTCGTCGGGCTGGACCTGCTGGATGATGCGGATGAGGCTCGACGAGTCGGTGAGGTCGCCGTGGTGCAGGATGAACTTGCGGCCGGTCTCGTGCGGGTCCTGGTAGAGGTGGTCGATGCGGTCGGTGTTGAACAGCGACGTGCGGCGCTTGATGCCGTGCACTTCATAGCCTTTGCCCAGCAGGAATTCGGCAAGGTAGGCACCGTCCTGGCCGGTGATGCCGGTGATGAGGGCTTTTTTTGTCATGTTGTTTGATTTGGAAAACACGAAATGGAAGCGGTGAATGACTGGG
Organism: Pseudomonadota bacterium; assembly: GCA_021820845.1. GTDB lineage: Bacteria > Pseudomonadota > Gammaproteobacteria > Burkholderiales > Thiobacillaceae > Thiobacillus. Next base: position 408,938 of record JAKADC010000001.1, on the reverse strand, counting down.
TCCCGGCTCTGTGATCGGCCCGCGCTTTACTGCGGCGTCTTGCGGTCGGGAAAGATGAAACCCAGCACCCAGTCCAGCACGAACAGAAACAGCAAGCCGATGATGAACAGCATGACGCCAGCGAAACCATGCAGGAACCCCTGGCCGGCTTCGTCACCGAGATGGTACGTCACGAGCACCAATACCATCACCCGCACGACGTTGGCAACGAAGGCGATCGGCAGGATGGCGGCCATGATGATGAGATTGCGCGCGATGCTGGTCCGCTGCACCAGATACAGATACAGCAATCCCATGGCCGACAGGCTGAACATCGAATGCAGGCCGGAACAGGCGTCGGCCACGAGCAGCTGATAGGGGCCGATAGTAAGTGTGACGCCGCTTCGCGCGATCGGGTATCCGGCCGCGTACAGCACCTGCTCGGCGATGATCGAAATGTATTGCTTGAGCGGCCCCGTCGCGGTGTCCACGATGAAGCTCGGCAGCGGAATCATGAACACCAGGAAAAACAGCGCGAACCACAGCGCACGCGCGGCGCGGACGCCCCGGGTGATGAGCAGGACGCCGAGAATGACCGGTATCTGCGAGCCGACTTCCAGCAGCAGGATTTGCAGCGAGCGGCCCAGCGCATACGCGAGCAGTCCCGCGATCAGCAGAATCCAGCCCGTTCCCGCCTCGATCCCCGTGGGCACGCGGCCATCGTCGCTCGTGAATATCGAGCGCCGCTGCCAGATCAGGTACAGGCTCACCGCCAGCACGATCGGCCCGTGCGCCTGTTCTTCCGTGTTCCAGATCCCGTGCGCCAGCATCCAGTACGTCGGCACGTACAGCATCAGCAGGCCGAACACGATCGGCCACCCGGTTTTGAGCGGACCCAGCGCGTCGGATACCGACGCCCGTGGGGTGAGCGTACTCATGCAGTCAATCCAGTACGGCGGCGCCGACGACCTGCGCACCCGCGAAGGTGATCTTGTCCTTCAGCTCGGCCAGCGCGTTCATGCGGGTAACGTTGCGTCGGGTGGAGACCAGCATGCCGCCCGCACGCGCGGCGATCAGCTGGAAATCCGAACTGGACTGCGCGGGGACGGTGTCGAGCAGGATGATGTCGTAGCTGGTTTCCAGCCCGGAAAGCAGCGCGCCGAACGTGGGCCGCGCCAGCAGTTCCGTCGGGTTGGGCGGCGGCGAGCCCGCCGGCAACACGGCCAGCGTGTGGAACGGCTTGATCAGGTGCACCTGCAGCGATGGCACGCGCTCGGCCAGGAGATCCGACAGCCCCATGCCGTTGCCCAGATGAAAGAGCTCTTGCTGGCGGGGCTGCCTCATGTTGGTGTCGATGAGCAGCACCTTCCGTCGCATCTGCGCGAACAGCACGGCCAGGTTGGCGGCCAGATAACTCGCACCCTCGTCAGCCCGCGTGCTGCCGATCGCCAGCGTTTTTCGCCCATTGCCGAACCACCGCAGCATCAGTTCGGAGCGAAGCGTGCGCAGCGCTTCGGCTTCCTTGCCGTAGGGTGCGAAGGCGACGGTGACTTCGGGGCTCAGCCGGGTGTCGGATGGGGAAATGTAGGGATACTCGAACTGCTGCGAGAGCGCCTTCTGGATGTCGGCCTCGCTCACAAGGCCGAGTTTTTTTGCGGCTTCGCCAAAACGAAGGCTGTGTTTCTCCTGGAGCTTGAGGACGCGTTCCATGTCCTGCGGCTTCAGCTTGCCCGCATCCTGGAGCAATTTCCCGATATTGGTCTCGGCCCGGATGCTCGTTGCAGCCGGTTCGACGATGGTGCCCTGTTCGCTGGCGCTGATAAGTGACTTCATGTGAACCTCGGCTTATGCGGTTGGAAATGAACGACACATCAGGCCAGCGCAGGGCGCCTGCCCGGGAGCATGCGGCGCAGGACGGGCAGACGGCGGCCCTTTCTCGTGACCTCCGCCAGCACCGGGACTTCCAGACCGACGATGATATCCATCCCCGACCGAACCCTGCGATCCAGCATCTCCACCAGGAAGCCGACGCCCACGCCGAGCAGCGAGCCCAGAAACACCGCCAACAGAATGTTCAGCAGCACTTTCGGCTGGGAGGGTTTGGGGGGCGGGGTCGCAGGATTCAGCACGGAGATGTCGGTCTGCGTGGACTGGGCCTCCATGCGGCTCTGGCCATAGCGCTGCAGGGCCGAATCATAGATCTGCTGTGCATTCTGCACGTTGCGCGACAGCAGCGCGGCTTCTTCGCGTTGCTGCTTGAGCGCCAGAACCTTCGCCTTCTGCTGCGCGAACGCGCCGCTCAATTCGTCGTAGCGCTGGCGCGCCGCGCCGGCGGTGGCGCCGACCCCGCGCTTCGCCAGGGCCAGCTCGTTGGCGAGAAGCGCCTTGTAGCTGTTCACTTCGGCCAGCGTGCGCTGGTAGTCAGGATGATTCACGCCCACCCGCTTGGCAAGGTCGGCCAGTTTTCCCTCGCCCTGCGAGACCTGGGACTTGAGTCCCTGCACGACCGGATTGTTGATCACCTCCGGCAGGCTGCCGCTGTTGCGCGCGCGCGAGCTGGCGTCGAACAAGGCCGATTGCGCCTCGACCATCTGGCTCGCGATCTCGCTCATGCGGCGCGTCTCCACGTCCAGCCTCTCGTCCGATTCGACGATGCCTTTTTCACGCTGGTAGGCGGTGAGCTTTTGCTGCGCGTCGTCCAGATTGTGGCGCAACTCGACGATCTGCTGATCGAACCAGGCGGCGGTCTGCCGGGCCGGCTCGACGCGCAGATCGAGGCTGGTTTCGAGATAGGCCTTGGCGAAAGCATTGGCGACCGCGGCCGAGAATCGCGGATCGGTGCCGGTGAAGCTGATGGAGATCACGCTGGATTCGCGCGAAGGCTCCACGTCGAGCTTCTTCATCAGCAGGCCGGCCAGCCAGAGGTTGATGTTGCCCTTGCCCTGGGTCGCCTCCATGAACTGCTCCCGCGTGCCGGGGCTGTCCGCCAGCTTCATGTCGCTCACGACTTTTTGCGCGACCGACGTGCTCTGGATGACGTCCACCTGCGTCGCCATGTAACCCGGGAACATCTGCGACGGCATCAGTTGCCCGGTGAAGGGATCCTTGCTCTTCGAGTCGATGATCAGCGACGTCGTTGCCGTGTATTCCTCGGGAAGCCACAGGCTCACGGCCGTCGCGACAGCCACGGTAAGCATGAGCACGCCGAGGATGATCGCCTTGCGCGCCTTCAGAATCAGCAGAAATTGAGTGAAGTTCATCGCGGGTCTCTTAGAAAAGGCTTTCCTTGACGTAGATCACGTCGTCTTTCTTCACCGGATCGCCGAGCTGCGCGCCCATTTCCTTCACCGAGCCCTTGCCGTCGACGCGCAGAATCTTGATGCCGCGCTGCGTGCCGCGCTGGGTCAGACCGCCGCCCAGGGACAGCGCCTGCACCACGGTCATGTTCTGCTCGAGCCGGAAAGCGCCCGGACGCTGCACCTCGCCGTAGATGTAGAACACGGGCTGGCGCGCGACGTTGACGATGTCGCCATCCTGAACGCGCTCGTTGAGGGTTTCGCCGCCCGGCTGGAACAGCGCGATCACGTCGATCTGGTGATAGGTCGTCTTGCCGTCGCGCGTCCGCACCAGCGTCACCGTATCGGCGCCGTCGGTGACGATGCCGCCGGCGAGGGCCAGCGCGTCGGTCACGCGGCTGATTTTCTCCAGCGAATATTCGCCAGGCCGGTTGACCCTGCCCAGCACCGAAATATGCTGGCTGCGGTATTGCACCACGTTGAGCGTCACGAAGGGCTTGACGATGAAACGTCCCTTGCTCAGGCGCTGCGCGATTTCGGTCTCGCCCTGCGACGGCGTGATCCCGGCCATCTTGACGACGCCAATGAGCGGGAAGGTGATCGTCCCGTTCTCGCCTACGCGGGCGTCGGTGGTGAGATCGGGCTGCCCGTACACGGTGATGTGCACGACGTCGCCAGTTCCCATGAGGTAGTCACTGTCCGCGCTCCATGCAGTCGAAGCCACCAGCAACGCGCACACCATCAATACTCTACGCCACAATGCGATCATGTTTTTCTCCGATAGGCGGGGAGCCCGATGGACACCCGCTCTTCTGGCAGTTGAACTTCCAGGTCACGCCCCGCGAAGTGGCGAGGCGATCGCCAGACGACAAAACCCTCGCAATTCACGGTCCGATACCCCGAATCCGTCTGCCCTTGCAAAATCCATACCCACTGCCGATGTGGCCGGAACCGCCTAGAAATCGGCCCTGATGTTGGCGAAGACCGAATGAAACTTGTAATCGTCGGCGGGCATGTTGGAATCCCGGCGTCCGGCGCTGACGCCGACGTCGAGGGACATCATTTGAATCGGCATGTAGCTCACCGACAGCGACGCGGCGACCGTATCGTCGTTGCGCTGCGTCTGCGTCGTGCCCGGATCGCCCTTGAAATCGCGGTTGAGGTAGGTCGCGCCCACATTCATGCGCCATTTCTCGCGCATCAGCCAGACGCCGTTGATACCTGCGCCGCGCTTCAGCACTGAACTGGCATTGATGTCCGCGGCGCCGCCGAGTTCCTGATACATGGTCACATTCAGCAGCGTCTTGGCCGTCGCGTACCAGTCCGCCGACAGCCGACCGGCGAATCCGCTGAAATCCGGGCGCTGCTTGAGCGCCGGCGTGTAGGGGTAGGTGTTCCGCATCGTGTTCTCATACTGACGATCGACCCAGCCGGCCTGGCCGTGCAGCTTCAGCTTGCCCGACAGGGCCCAGTCGCCGAGCAGGTTGTATTCGGTCTGCTTGAAGCTGTTGTCCGCCACTTCGAGGCAAATGCCGAAGAACGGACTCAGGCACTGCAGATTGGGGAACTCGGCATCGGTCCTGCGCACCTGGAAGCCAAGCTTGCTCCCCTTCGGCGTGGTGTATCTCAGGATGGCGTCGCGTGCCTGCTGGTTCGCATCCTGGGAGCTCAACGACGGTGCGCTGTTGGAGTAGTCCGCTTCGTCGACGCCGCCCTCGATGCCCCAGCGCGGATGGAACTGCCATTTCGCCCGCCCGAAGCGGCGGTCGCGCGTCACCATGTTGTTGACTCGGCCGACGTTGTCGAAACCGCTCTGGCTGAGATTCTGGCCGGCGCCCACATTGCCGCTCAGGTGGTTGCCAAGACGCCAGTTCCAGGTGCCCAGATAATCCCTGCCCTCCGAATCGAACATCGTATTGCGGTCGTAGCGTACCCAGGTCTTGGTCGCGTTGGCGATGATCTGCTGGCGACCCGGCTTCCAGTCCATGTTCAACCCGGCGCTCAATATGCTGTAGCGATCGTCGCGCGGAAAACCCGGCTGCTCGCTGTCCGCCAGGCGGAACAGGTTGCTGTCGTAGAACCAGCCGTAGGAAACGAACGGGCTGAACGTGTCGCCTTCCCTCGCGTGCGCGGGCAGCGCCAACAACGCGCCCAGCGTCACGCCTGCGAACCGCAGCGCCGACTTCACCAGAAACTCCAGCGGCCGGTGGTCACGACGTACGCGCCGAGCGCGCCGTTCGTCACACCATGCGCGATGACGGGCGCCCACAGGTTGCGCGTGCGGATGTAGAGCCAGCCGTATGCAAGGCCGGCGACCAGCCCGGCCAGCCATTGCGAATGCTCGACGGCGAACAGGGCGCTGGCGACGAGCAATGCCTTCAGGCCGATGCGCGACGGATCGAGCGCCAGGAACTCGGCGCGCTGCACCCAGCGCTGCATGAACGAGCGCCAGAAGAGCTCCTCCATGATCGGCACGACGAGCGCGGCCCCCGCGACGCGGAACGCCACGAGCAGCCAATCGATGCGTCCTGCAGAGTCAGTGGGGTTGTAACCCTTTCCCGCGTCGCCCATGATCATCCACGCGGCGTCGAGGCTGACCCACAGCAGCAGCACCACGACACCGACGCCGAGTGCAAGCAGCAAATGTTTCAGCGGCAGCCCGTAGGACCTCAGCTCGGTGTAGTGGCGCCACAGCACCGCCAGCGCGAGCGCCACCAGCCCGGCCTTCACCGGATAAAGCCAGCGCAGGTCGAAAGCCGGGGCCCAACCGGGCAACAGCCCCTCCAGCACGAGCACCGTGATATAGAGCCCAAACGGCAGGCTTCGAACGAATATCGGAGACATATGAGAACCGGCACGGCTTGGCGCCGTGCCTGCCTGATTACTTGAGACCGGAAATGCCGCGGCTCATCGCGTCGGCGTCGGCTGCGGATGAGTCCGCGGCGGGAGTGGGAGCGGCGGCGGGCCCCGTATTCGGCGCCGCTGCAGCGGGAGCCGGAGCGGACCCGGCCGCTGGCGCGGCCGGCGTCTTGCCGGCATCGGCGAATTCGCCCACGTATTCGATCTTGGCCGCGCTCTTCAGGTTATCCAGCTCGGCCTTGGCCGCCTGCTGGCGCGCTTCGTTCTGCAATACGCGCGCAATGGCGGGCCTCGCCTGCTCGAGCGTCACCGGCTGCAACTGGGAGTCGGCGAGCACGATCACGAGCATGCCATCGGGAATGTTCACGACCATCGCCTGGCCATCCGGCATCTGGGCCAACTTGGGCAGGAGTGCCTGCGGCAGTTGTTCGGCGGGCTTCACGCCCTGCGATGCCTGGATCGGATATTTTTCACTCTTCAGCCATGCGGCGAAGTCGTCGAGCGTTTTGGACGCATCCAGCTGCTTGCGGATCGCCTCCTGTTTTTCCGCGGGCGCCTTGATCGAGATTTCCTGCAGGCGATAGATCTTGCGTTTGGAAAACAGCTCGGGATGCTTGTTGAAGTAGTCCGTTATCTCCGCGTCGGTCGGCTCCGAGGGCGTGCCGAGCTTGCGGCTCATGTACGCCTCAGCCATGATCTGGCGACGCGCAGCGTCGAGCGCCTGCACCACCGTCGGATCGCGGTCGAGCTTTTCGGACTGCGCCTTCTGCGCGAGCACTTCCTGATCGACCAGATTGCGCACCACCTGCAGCGATGCCGCTTTGGACTGGTCCTTGTCGAGATTGGGAATGCGCTGCAGCGCGTAGTTCACCTGAGAGACAGTCAACTCGGTTCCGTTGACCTTCGCTGCCACCTGGGTGGGCTTGTTCTCCGCGGTCGCCCCGTCCTTTTTGTCGCCACAGCCGGCCATCAGAACAACAACCAGCAGCGGCAGATACAGCTTCTTGAGTTCTTGCATGCCTGTTTTCCTCTTTATCCGGATGATTGGATTAATGCGGTACGGCGGTACGGATGCTATCTCAATCAGGCGCGCCGAGCGAAAAGCGCAAAAAAAACCTGAATGTCGTACCAAGCCAGACCTATGCAGCACGCATCCCGAGGAATTCAGAAAGCCGATGCATTTTTCCACTCATCCTTCATACCTTCGTCTTTCATGACGCGACCCATTGTATAAGCTCGATCCTCGGTTGAGTCCGCGAATGGTCCAAATAGGAATAGTCTTACAAACTGGGTTCCAGCGGCCCGAATCCCGCATGGAAACGCCATCCTGACGCTGCAGCGCCCGAAAAACGACGGTCGTGGCAGCGGACCTTTCCGCGCCCAGCACGGGCAAAAAAGCTCGACGACGAAGTGCCGGGCCGAGGGAACGAGGCGGAAACGCTTCGCGCGTTCCGCGACGCCGGCCCGGCACACGACGTCAGAACTTCATGGCCACCCCAGCGGTAAGGAGGTCGATGTTGACGTGCTTCAGATCGAAGCGTTCGTACTCCGCCCGCAGATTCAGGTTGTCCAGCAGCGCATAGCTTGCGCCCACGCCGTAGACGGGGCGATAGCTGTCATGCCCGATCGCCGCCGCGGCAGTCGCGCCCGACGCCGACCCGGTCGCATGGGTCGTCACCTCCGGGAGGACGTAAGCCGCCCCCGCCTTGCCCATCAGCGAAAACTTCTCGGTGATCGGCAAGGTTCCCACGAGCGCCAGCGACCACGCATCGGTTGCGACATTGGTGCGAAGCGAACCCGCAGAAGGCGCAGTGATGGTGGTATTCGCGTGGGCGTCGTTCAGATTGGTGTAGCCGCCTTCCATGGCCAGATACTTGTTGAACTGGTAGCCCCCATAGACCTTCCAGCCTTCGCTGAGGGGACTGACCGACGTCGAGGCGCTTCCGCCCGCCGCGGCCGCCTCCGAGTCGATGCTCGATGCGACGTCGCGGTAATGGGACTGTCCCACACCCAGGCCGGCATACCAGCCGTCGAAGTTGAGGCCGGCCCAGTCGCCGTCGCCATATTCTTCCATCTCGCCGGCGCCGGGATCGAGCACCCATCCCAACGTCAGGCCGAACATGTTCTGGTGCATGCCGATCTGCACGCAATTGACGATGTTCTGACCGCAGGCGGACTGGTTGTGCGAGGCGGCGTAAAGATAGGTGCCGGTAACCTCGAGATTGTCATTGGCCTTGTAGGTGAAGCCCAGGGTGTAGTGCCGCTCGACCGTCGCGGGCGCCAGGGTATTGAAGGTCAACTGGTCGTTGGGGATGGGACTCCTGCCGTAGTTGTAGCCGGCGCGCACCTGCAGGCGGTTGTTCACGCCATACTGGACGCCAAGCTTGTAGACGGTCTGGTTCCGCCAGCCGAAGCCCATGCCGTTGTCCAGGCCGAGTTTGGTGCTGGGATCGGCATAAGCGGGAATGCCGCCGCCCGGATCCGTCGCGGCGCCCGGCCCGCGGTCCCCTACCGAGGCCACGTCGTTATAGTTGATGCGCACCACGTCGGCGGCGATCACGAGATTCCTGACCGGCCTGACCGCGATGCCGACGCCGTAATTCTCGGGGATGTCGAAATCGCCCTGCTCGGCGAACAGCCCGCGATACTTGTCGAGCTTGCTCATCCACGTTCTGGACGCATAGGTGGCACCGAGCGTCAATCGCTTGTCGAGGAAATTTCCCTGCCAGCCGACCTTGACGCCGGCGCCGTAGCTGAAGTCGTACCCTACCCCGGTCAAATGATCGTTGTCGCTGCTGATATTGAAGGCCTTGAACGTATCGAGCCCATAAGCCCGAAAGCGGGTCTCCGCCAACACCAGCGAGGCACCGAAGGCGTGGTTCTCATTGACTTTGTAGGCAGCGGTCACGGGGACCAGCAACTGCATCATGTCCACGCCGACCGTGTTGTCGCGCGGCTTGGAACTGAATCGAGACATGAAGAAATTTTCACGGTAGGTCGTATTCATGCCGCCGTTTCCGACCACCGCCAGGGCGACATGCAGCTTCTCGTCCAGAGGCATGCTGAAACCCATTTCCGGCATCAGGAAATATTTGGCATCGCTTTCGACCTTGCCATCGAAACCGTAGAAGCTTCCTCCACCCGCGCCGGTGCCGGTGGCGGCCGAGCGCTCGGGGTTGAATACGGCGAACCCGAGATCGCCGCGCATGCCAGTATTGACGGCGTTGGCCGGGTTGGCGGCGGTGGAGAGCGAGTCGCGCCCGTAGGCGATGCCGACGCCGCCCATGCCTTCGGAACGGATGCCGAAACCCGGCAGGAAATAACCATTGGTCGCGTAGGCGGGAAACGCCGATGCGCAAGCCGCGGCCAGCGCCGCGTGTTTGAGTGTGAAACGCATGTCTCCTCCAGACTCTTATTGAAATTGAGCGCGCGTGCCTTTGCCTTCTACGGAACCGGCGACGGCGCACCCGACAAACCAGGGACGCTTTAGAACGCAACAAGACTACGGCGGGGTTCGCCCGCCGTAGTCCTTACGTCACGATGACTGAGTGTCTGACGAGACGAATCAGGCAGTCAGTTTGCGGCGACGCACCGCGAAGCCAACCAGGCCGAGGCCGGCGAGCATCATGCCGTAGGTGGACGCCTCGGGCACCGCCGCGACGCTTCCGGCGACCACGTTGCCCTGCAGGCTCCAGTGGCCGGTCTGGCCGTCGAACGGGCCGCCCACGACCGTGGAAGACCACGCGATGTCGAAGGTGCCGTTGCCTGCGTTGTAGGTGCCGGTGGCGGACGGCGTGCCCTGGTTGAAGTTGGTGCCGTTCCAGTAGGCGGTAAAGCTCGACAGATCAACCGTGATCGTGCCGGCGGCCGCGTCGACCGAAGCCGAGATGGGGCTGCCGCCCGACACGGCGGTGCCGCCGTACGGCGCGAACGTGCCGTCGCCAACGAACGTGTTGACGGGGTTGCCGAAGAACGTGAACGACGAACCGAAGGCCGTGTTCTGGGCGCCGATCAGCTCCGTAGCCGCGCCCGAGAAGTTCCAGGTACCGGGAGTACCGGGGCTGCCGCCGAGGTCGAACGAACCGGTCAGGGCATGCATGCTGGTCGCCGCAACAGGGACGGCCATTGCGGCAGTCGAAGCCATGGCCAGAGCGGTGGCGGCAGCGATCTTGGTCATTGTGAGTTTCATCTTGTAAATCTCCTCATGTAGGTTGGGTATCAAACAACTTGCAACTACATTCCTCCTGCCACGAGGTTGCAAAACGATCTATCGAATGGATTCCACGCGGCTGGCCTAGTTAAGCAACCCCCGTTCCAGGTGCCGAAATTCAATGTTTTTCCGTTTAGCGTCAAAGCGTTATGGGTTGAATCGGAGCGCCCGCCGCGAATCGCGCAGTAGGTTTGGACCATATGTGTAAAAAAAACCGACAGCCTCAGCAGGCCAAATCCCGGCTGAAGCGGAAAAGCTTCGCCCAAAACGAATTTAATGCATTCGAATCAAGGAAGTGTGCTCGACCAGGCATGTGTAAAATTTATCGACACGGGCGCCGCAATCAGTTTTTTAAATATATTCATAAAGCCCCCTGCAGTCGCGGCCGGAACGGTGCGCTCGCATCGCCTGAGTGCGGGCCACTCGGCATAAAAAAGCCCCGTCGTACCGGGGCTTTTTCGCGAGGCGCCGACGGTCTCAACCGGCGCCCGTTCGGGCGCGTTTCGCGCGAGCACGGCGTGCCATGCCCGCCACGAGGCCCATCCCCACGAGCATCAGGGCGGCTTCGGACGGCTCGGGCACCGGGCTGACGAAGATATCTCGATTGGCAATGGGCGAGCCGAGCAGGTTGATTCCGACCAGCGTCGCGGTGCCCGTGAAATAGGGTGTAAAGCCCGCGAACGGCCCGGTCGTCATTGCCGTGCCCTTGATGCCGTCCGGCTCGGTGTCGAGAGACTCCACACTGAATTGGACCCCGAGATCGAGGCTCGCCAAATCGGTGAACGTGGGGAAAAGGGGCGTCATGCCGAAGGCCGCCTGCACCGGCATCACGTTGCCGTTCCATGAAAAGTCGATATTCGAGTGGGCGCACATCGGCGCGCCGCCGCACGGGTCGTCGATGGGCGTTCCGATGTAGGCCGACAAGTCGCCGTTGGCGGTCCACGGCAAGGTCCAGAAATCCCCGCCCATCGCCGCCGTCCCTCCCAGCGTGTAGGCGTCGAGCAGGATGGTTCCGCTCACGGCCGGGGTGTCGTTGGGGACGGCCGCGCCGGTCGAGTCATAGAGCGCGAATTGACCATTGAAATCGAAAGTCAGGATCGTGTCGGGTAGCACCCCCAGCACCGCATGCGCGTTCGCCGACAGGGCCAGCAGGGCGCCTCCGGCAAGGCTGGGCAAGACATTTTTGTTTTGGATGAATCTGGATTGCAACATGGACGCTCCTCTGGTTATGGGTTTTTGTTCCCGCAGCAAAGTGTGGGTACAAAACTACCAGCAGAAAGCGTTCCAGCCGCGCCGGCGCGAAGCTAGGCGACTGAATAATCGATCTTTTTTGTCGTCCGGCGGCGTGAAGGGACGGTCAGGAAGGCGTTGGGAAAGGCGTGTGTAAAAATTTCCGATTCTCTTCCGCAAGGAAGCACGCTCGCCGGGGATTCCGCCGCATCCCGAAAGCCCGCGCCCTCCGCGCGGCCGCCTAGTAAGCGTTCTGGTCGCGCCAGACGACGGCGAGCGTCTTGCCGATGATCATGAGGTCGAACATGAATGACCAGTTGCGCATGTAGTCGATGTCGTACTGAACGCGCGCCCTCATCTTGTCGACGGTTTCGGTCTCGCCGCGCAGCCCGTTCACCTGCGCCCAGCCGGTGATGCCGGGCTTGACCTTGTGGCGCAGCATGTAACCCTTGATGAGCTTGCGGTACTGCTCATTGTGGGAGACGGCATGAGGACGCGGACCGACGACGCTCATGCGGCCCTGCAGCACGTTGATGAACTGCGGCAGCTCGTCGAGCGAGGTGCGGCGAATGAAAGCGCCGAAGCGGGTGATGCGCGGATCGCTGCGACTGGCCTGGTTGATGGTGCCGCCGTCTTCGCAGACCTTCATCGAGCGGAATTTGTAGACGAGGATTTCCTGGCCGTCGAGGCCATAGCGGCGCTGCTTGAAGATGATGGGCCCCTTCGAGGACAGCTTGACGCCGATGGCGAGAATGAGCAGCACCGGCCAGATCAACAGCAGGATGAGCATGGCGAGGATGACGTCGCTGATGCGCTTGCCGATCCCGCTCACGCCGAGGGTGGGCGATTCGGTGAGGGCCACGACGGGCATGCCGTGGATGTGGTCGACCCGCGCCTGGATCAGGTCGGAGACGAAGATGTCGGGCACGAAATAGACCGACGCGGTGGTATCGCGGAGGGCATCGAGCAGGTTCAGCGTGCGCGGCTGCGAAGCCATCGGCAACGTGATGTAGACGAGGTCGATGCCGTTGCGGTTGGCGTATGCGGGAATGTCGGCCAAACGCCCGAGCAGCTTTTCGGCGTCCGCGAGTTCGGTGCGGTCGAGCCCGCGGTCATCGAAGAAGCCGACCACGTCCACGCCCAGCGCGCTGTCACCCGTAAAGCGGTCGAGCAGTTCGGTACCGAGATTGCCGGCACCGACGATGATCGCACGGCGGCGCCCGCCTTCCAGAAGCAGCAGCCGCGGCAGGATCTTGCGCACGATGCGGTGCGCGACCCACATGGCGATGGGGGTGACGAGCATCCAGGCCATCACGAGGTCGGGCGGAAACCAGCCGAGATAACCGGTGGAGTAGCCGAACAGCATGATCAGCCCGGACAGGAAGAACCAGGGCATCACGACCTCGTTCCAGAAGGCGCCCAGCGTGACCTCGGGCCATTTGCCGGGAAAAGTCAGCGTGAAGACGATCAAGGCCAGGATGGGATACGGTCCGTTGAAGGCTTCGCCGAAATAGGCCGCGCAGCCGATCAGGACCAGCACGGCCACGAAGGGGTCGAGCAGGATCTTGGTCAGCGACACGACGGAAAGCTGCTGCCGGAAGAGCCATTGGTTACGGTTTGTCATTACTCCGAAGGCATCGATCGATGCGTGTGGTGTGGCGTTCTTTGAGAAAACGCATGGTTGCTACGGACAGAGCCGCCGGCTGGCGGCTCGCTGGCGTGACCTATTATGTGACAAAACTAACGGGAAAACGTTGCCGAAATTTGAAATCCGTCCAGCGCGAAGCATGACACATGCAGGAGGCGTCTTGCACCGAAAAACGCTCCGGCGATGACAAAGGCCGGTTTCGGGGGCCTGCGGGACGCGAAGACGGGCCGGCGAGAGCCTGTCCGCATGCGGCTCGGAGGCGCGAGTTCGCGCGCCGCATCGTATGCGTTCATCGTGTCTGCCTCCGCCGTTCCCATTGTTTTGTTGTCGCTTGCCCACGGTTCCGTTTCAAGCACGACACGTGCCACCTCGAACAAAGCCCCTTCTCTTCTCTCCTCGCCGGCTGCCGCCGGGGCGTCGAACGCGGCGCCGTGCTATCCTCAACGCCATTTGGGAGGGGCGGCGTGTTCAAATTTCTGGTGCTGATCGCGATTGGATTTGTGGTGCTGGCGCTGTTCCGCGCCAGTCAGCGCACGCTCGGCCGCCCGCCTTCGTCCACGCGCGAGAACAAGGTCGAGGACATGGTGAAATGCGCCCACTGCGGCGTGAACCTGCCTCGCAGCGAAGCCATCTATTCCGGCCGCGACTTCTTCTGCACGCTCGAGCACAAGCAGCTCGGCAGAAAATGAGCACGGCGGCGACGCCGATGCCACGCCCGGCAACGCCGGGTTATTTTGCCTCACACTGGCGCAGCCTCGACTACTTCAACCTGTATCGCCTGGTGCTCGCGGTCGCGCTGGTGTTCACCGGGATCCTGTTCAGCGCGTCGGGCCTCTTTAGGGAAGGCGCGGGCGGACGTTTCCAGGCCTTTGCCTATGCCTACCTGGTGATCACGGCCCTGTTCGTGCTCGGCATCCGTGCGCGCTGGCCGAGCTTCGAGGTCCAGCTCACGACCCACATCACCGCCGACATCGTGCTGATCATGCTGATGATGTCGACGAGCGACCAGTTGGCTGGCGGGCTGGGCCTGCTGTTGGCGATTTCCATCGCCTCGGGCGGACTGGTCGGGAGCAGCCGGCTGACGCTGCTCTACGCCGCGATGGCGTCGATTGCCGTCCTGCTGCAGCGCGGCTTCACGATCCTCGGCGGCAATGTCAGCCTCGACAGTTTTTTTCAGGTCGGCTTGCTGTGCGCGGGTTACTTCGCCATCGGCTTGCTGTCGCACGCCCTGACGGTTCGCGCGCTTCGCTCCGAGAGACTGGCGCAGCAACAGGCCGACGAGCTCGCGCTGCTGAACAGGATCAATGCGCTCGCCGTCGAGAGCTCGCCCGACGGGTTGCTCGCGGTTCGCAAGGACGGTGTCGTGCGCCACGCCAGTCCGCGCGCGCTGGCGCTGCTCGGCGTCACGTCGCCGGTGACGCCCGGCGCGACGGCGGTGGAGGCGATCTCGCCGGAGCTGGCCCGCCTGGCTGAGCAAGCGCGCTGCGGCGCGATGCTGACCTTGAACACCGAGACCGCGCAGTTGCGGGTACGCTGCATTCCCCTGGAGACGGCCGGCGACACCCGCGTGCTCGTTCTCGAGGACCAGACCCAGGCGGAACAGGCGGCGCAACGCCTGAAACTGGCGGCACTCGGACGCCTCACCGCCAACATCGCCCACGAAATCCGCAATCCGCTCTCGGCGATCAGCCACGCTGCCCAGTTGCTGGACGAGGAAGCGCACGATCCCGGTCAGACGCGCCTGACCGGGATCATCGAAGCCAACGCGCAACGGCTGAACCGGCTGGTGGAGGAAGTGCTGACCCTCAACCGGCGCGACCGCCTCAGCCCGGCCCCCTTCGATGCGGCGACGCTCCGCGCGCTGATCGACGAGTTGCGCCAGACTGAAGAAATCCCGGCGAACGCCGTCATTGTCAGCATGCCCGACACCCTGCACTTCCAGTTCGACCCCGATCATCTGCGCCAGATCATCTGGAATCTCATGCGCAATGCCTGGCGCTTCAGCCGCAAACAGCCGGGCAGCCTTCGCTTCAGCGCCCGGATCCTCGCCGACGCCGTTCAGATCGAGCTCGAGGACGACGGCCCCGGCCTGTCGCCCGAACACCTCGGCAAGCTGTTCGAACCGTTCTTCACCACCGACGCACAGGGAACGGGACTCGGGCTGTTCCTCGCGCGCGAACTGGCCGAAGCCAACCACGCCGCGCTCGCTTACGTTCCGGGGTCGGGCGGGGCGCGCTTCCGTCTCAGCCTGGGCAGGAGCGAATAAGCATGGCAACGAGCCCGCGCATCCTGCTCGTGGACGACGAGCCGGACCTGCTCGACTTGATGGAATTGACGCTGGCCAAGATGGGGCTGGAGACCGACCGCGCCGAGAGCGTGGCCGAGGCGCAGACCCGGCTGGCCGAAGCGCATTACGAGCTGTGCCTGACCGACATGCGGCTGGGCGACGGCGACGGTCTGGAGGTGATCACCCGTGCCAGCACGCTCGCGACGCCGGTGCCGGTCGCCGTCATCACCGCCTATGGGAATGCCGGCAACGCCGTGGCCGCCCTGAAAGCGGGCGCATTCGATTATCTGGCCAAGCCGGTGGCGCTCGACCAGCTTCGTGCGCTGGTCAAGTCCGCGCTGAAAATCCCGGCGCCCGCGCAGGCCGATGATCCGGCTCGCGATCTGATCGGCGAGTCGGCCGCCATGCAGGACGTCCGCGCGCGCATCGCCAAGCTCGCGCGCACCCAGGCCCCCGTTCACATCGCGGGCGAATCGGGCAGCGGCAAGGAACTGGCGGCGCGCCTGATCCACCGGCTCGGGAGTCGCGCCGACAAGCCTTTCGTCGCCGTCAACTGCGGCGCGATCCCCGAAACGCTGATGGAAAGCGAGTTCTTCGGCTACCGCAAAGGCGCCTTCACCGGCGCCGAGTCCGACCGCGAGGGCTTCTTTCAGGCTGCCGACGGCGGCACGCTGTTCCTCGACGAGGTGGCGGACCTGCCGCTGTCGATGCAGGTGAAGCTGCTGCGCGTGCTGCAGGAAAAGAAGGTGCGCAAGGTCGGCGCCACCGGCGAAGAAGCGGTCGACGTGCGGATCATCAGCGCCACGCACCAGAATTTGTCGGCGCTGGTCGAAGCCGGCCGGTTCCGCCAGGACCTCTATTACCGGCTCAACGTGATCGACCTGGTGATGCCGAGCCTGCGCGACCGTGCCGAGGATATCCCGGACATGGCGCGTTATCTCCTCGACAAGCTCGGGGGAACCGGAGTCAAGCTCGATCGCGATGCGGAAAAGGCGCTGGGCGCCTATGCCTTTCCCGGCAACGTGCGCGAGCTGGAAAACACGCTGGAACGCGCGCTCGCGCTCTGCGAGGACCAGCACATCACTGCCGCCGACCTCAATCTGGCGCCGGCTCCGGCCGCATCCCCTTCCGCCGGCAGCAAATACCCGCTGCAGGACTATCTCGACGAGATGGAGCGTGCCGCGATTCTCGAAGCGCTGGAGCAGACGCGCTACAACAAGACCGCGGCGGCGCGCGTCCTTGGCGTCACCTTCCGCAGCCTGCGCTACCGGCTCGAGCGGCTGGGGATCGAGTAACCGCCCAAGGCCCCCGGCTGACGGAGCCGAAGGGCCGCTGCGGGATCCGACCGCCCCTTGGTACGTCGCGGACACGCTCCGCTTGCGGCCGTTTTGAGGCTTCCCAGCACAGGAATCCGCCTGCCCCGGTTTCCCGAAACAATCTCCGCCCGATGGCCTATGCTGGAAACAGTCTGAGCCCGCAGCGTCAGAATGGAGGGATGGGGAAATGGTCGACTTCGCAATGAAGTGGGAGCTTCGCATCTTGGCCGCATTCTTTGCTCTCCTCGCGCTCGTATTGATCGCGATGACGCTCTTCGATCTGGCGATCGAGGATATCCAGATCGCACTGCCCGCGTGGGCAATCGTCTGCATCCTCCTGGCTATGGGCTTGTGGCACTGTTCCGGCACCGCAGGACGCATCGGCGATGAGGGCACCGGCCGCCGAATCGCCGGGAACCGGCACCCGCCTCGGATTCATCAGCACCTTGGCACCTAGCTGGTGCGCGGCCGCGGTTTTCTTCCCGGCAAGGTTCCCGCTACCCCGTCTGACGGGGTTCCCCCGCTTCGACGCTTGTCTGCGTTGTTGGTACTCGCGGCGACCGCTTTGGCGTCCGGCTGCCAGGCGATCGGCCCAGCGATCGAATTCATCGAATGCGGCCCGGAGATGTGTCCGGGCGTCTACTGGGTAAAAGAAGGCGGCAACCGGCAGCAGGCGGACGCGGAGCGCGACGAGTGCTGGTCCCTGGCGAAGCGGGAATCCGGCGCAGGCCGCTGGGTGAGTCACGCAACCATACAGAGGGAAATCAAGCCGCGTTATGAGGCATGCATGAAGGCACGCGGCTACCACATCACGACGGATCCACCTCCGGGGTGGGTCAAGAAGTGGGGAAAAGACGAGCCGCCTCGCCCTTGATGCGATAGTCTTGCGGCCGACTTGAACCTCGGGAGAGGGCCAGCAGGCCGAGGCGCCATGAAGGCGAGGCCGTCAGCGCTTATTCAGCATCGAGTTTTTTCGCGAGGCCAGCACTGATCCATACGGCGGGGAAACGGCGTCGTTCACTAAAAACGGGGCGTTCCCACCCGGCCGTCGCTTGACGCGAAACGCGAGCATCAGAAGGCCCGCGGCGAATAGTGCGTACGTACCGGGTTCGGGCACTACGCCAATCCAATAATCGGGACCACCAAGCGCCGGAGAAGGCACCGGGATCGAGTCTGTCACGGGGTCGCCTCCAATGATCGCCCCACGAGCGACATCGTCATACCACCAATTTGTTGCTCCACTGTCCAGGGGATTATCGCGAACGACAACATTATCAATCCCCGATTCAGAGGTAAAACCAAAGTAATGTGTATTGGCGCTACCCTGCGGAATCGCGATCACGGTCGATGACCCGTTTTTTTCGTTGACGATTATTTGCCAGCCCAAGAATGAACCGCCGACCCATCCACTCAGGCCACCCCACCAAAAGCCAAGCGAATTGACGTAACGCCCACTGCCAAAACTCAAAGTGTCGGAGGCAAGACTATCTGAGCTAAGACTCATCGGTGGTGAAACATGATTAATACCGAAACCCCAGCAACGGTTCGTGCAGCTGGTCGTGGAATAAGACACGCCGTCCAAAGCGATGACCGGCGTGACGAACCCGTCATCGGTGGTGTAGGCGTCAAAGTTTTCGGTTGACTCGATTGCCGCAGCGCTGCGGAAGGATGATTCAGAGTTGTAAATAACCACTGCTTGCGTTTCCGTGGGGGCCGACAAGCAAAATCCCACGGCAGCGGCACACGCAACATTCAAGAAGCCTGTTTTCATCTTACTTTCCCCGTGTCTAAATTTTTGGCGCGTCGTTCTGCCAACCTGCGCGGCATTCAGCGATGGCTGAAGCAAGAGCTACGCCATGACATCGATCTTGAATATGAAGCCATTAAGGAACAATGGCCTACGGCAGACTGTTGGGGGTGAGCTGCTACGTCACTCGGTCAGCAGAACCGTTGGGTGTAAAGATTACCGACAGACGGAGAGCGAAGAGATTGCAGGTTTCCGACGCGCGATACATGGGCCGGAGAATCCTGCGCTGCGTCATAAGCATGACGCCTGAAATACGTCGATTTTATTGGTGCCGCTTATCCGAATCGAACGGATGACCTACCGCTTACAAGGCGGTTGCTCTACCAGCTGAGCTAAAGCGGCGAGGGCGACATTATAGCGATGCCGCGCGAAGGGTTGGGATTACTTGACGACCTTGAGCGAAGGCTTGCTCCGCGCCGGCGCGGGCATTTCGTCCGGTGCGGGCGGCGTCGGTTCCGGCGTCCCGGGCACCTCTACCTCGAAATGCAGCCCCTGGCCGTTTTCGCGGGCGAAGATCGCGGCGACCCGGTCGACCGGAATGGCGATCTCGTGCGAGACGCCGCCGAAGCGCGCGGAAAACTGGATCCAATCGTTCTCCAGCGTGAGATTGCGGGTCGCGCCGGCACTGACGTTCAGCACGATCTGCCCATCCTTGACGAAGCCCGGCGGCACCCGCGTGCGGGCATCCACGGCGACCAGAAGCTGCGGCGTGTATCCCGAGTCGGCGCACCATTCGTACAGTGCGCGGATCAGATACGGTTTGGTAGAAATCTCGCCCACGCCCGGTCCCGCTTATTTGCGCAACGCCTTTTCGGTGGGCGTCAGCGCGTTGATGAACGCGGGGCGGCTGAACAGGCGCTCGCGGTACTTGAGCACCGGGGCGGCGACCTTGGGAAGATCGATGCCGTAATGTTCGAGCCGCCACAGCAGGGGCGCAATCGCCACGTCCAGCATGGAGAACTCGTCGTTCATCAGGTATTTCTGCTTGGTGAGGATGGGCGTGAGTTGCGACAGGCTGTCCCGGATTTCCTGGCGCGCCTTGTCGGAAGACTTGCCGAGGCTGTGTTCGAGCGTATTCACATGGGTGAACAGATCATGCTCGAAGTTGAACAAGACCAGCCGCGCCCGCGCGCGCATGACGGGGTCGGGCGGCATCAGCTGGGGATGGGGGAAGCGCTCGTCGATGTATTCGTTGATGATGTTGGACTCGGTCAGAACCAGATCGCGCTCGACCAGCACGGGCATCTTGCCGCTGGGACTGATGCTCGCAATTTCTTCCGGCTTGTTGTGCATGTCCACATCGATGACCTCGAAATCCATGTCCTTTTCGAACAGGACGATGCGGCAACGATGGCTGTACGGGTCGGTACTGCCGGAATACAGGGTCATCATGGCGGGGGCTCCCTCTCGTATTGCAAGTGTTTAAGGCTTAAAACGCCAACAGCCGGACACTGTCCGGCTGTTGGCGAGCGGCAGGACCGGCTTCAGTGAATGTCTTTCCAGAACTCTTTCTTCAAGTAGTAGGCCACCACGAAGAAAACAGCCAGGAAAGCCAGGACGAACAGGCCGATTTCCTTCCGCTGGAGTTGAGCGGGTTCGCCCATCCACGTCAGATAGTTGACCAGATCGCCGACCATGGCGTCGTACTCCGCCAGCGTCATGCTTCCGGGCTTCGCCAGTTCGAGCCGATCGATCACCTCATGGTCGCCCTCTTTCTTGTAGTGCGGCACCATTTCGCCCTGCAGGCTCCACAGCACGTGCGGCATCGCGACCTTGTCGAAGACGACGTTGTTCCAGCCGGTGGGCCGCGAGTCGTCACGGTAGAAGCTGCGCAGGTACGTGTACAGCCAGTCGGAGCCGCGTGCACGCGCGATCACGCTGAGATCGGGCGGAGCCGATCCGAACCAGGCCTTCGCGTCCTTCTTGTTCATGCCCACCGTCATGGTTTCGCCCGGCTTTTCGGCCGCGAACATGAGGTTTTCCTTGATCTGGTTTTCGGTCAATCCCAGATCCTCCATGCGCGAGTAGCGCATGGAGGCGGCGCTGTGGCAGTTGAGGCAATAGTTCACGAACACGCGCGCGCCGCGTTGCAGGGACTCGTGGTCCGACAGGTTGATCGGCGCCTTGTCCAACGGGGGGCCCTCTTCCGATGCGCTTGCAATGACGGGAATAAGGGCCAACAGGAAAAGAAAATTCTTCAAGCGTTTCATTTTAGCCAGTCACCCTTTCCGGTTCCGGTTTGGTTTTGTCAATCGTGGTATACCAGGGCATCAACAGGAAAAACAGGAAGTAGATCACTGAGAACGTCCGGGCAATCGTCGTCGCCAGCGGGGAAGGCGGCAGCAAGCCAAGATAGCCGAGGCCGACGAACGACACGACGAACAGCGCCAGCATGATCTTGTAGATCGGGCCGCGATAGCGGATCGATTTGACCTTGCCGCGATCCAGCCACGGCAGGAAGAAAATCAGCACGATCGACATGCCCATCGCGATGACACCCGGGAACTGCGAACCGAACATCGGGGGCACCGCGCGGAGAATCGCGTAGAACGGCGTGAAGTACCACAGCGGCGCGATATGCGGCGGTGTCTTGAACGGGTCTGCCGGAATGAAGTTGTTGGATTCGAGGAAGTAGCCGCCCATCGTCGGACCGAAAAACACGATCGCCGAGAAGACCATCAGGAAGACGATCACGCCGACGATGTCCTTCACCGTGTAGTAGGGATGGAACGGAATGCCGTCGAGCGGGATGTGCGTGACCGGATCTTTCTTCTTCTTGATCTCGATGCCGTCCGGGTTGTTGGAGCCGACTTCGTGCAGTGCGACGAGGTGCACGGCAACCAGCGCGATCAGCACCAGCGGAAGCGCGATCACATGGAAGGCGAAGAAGCGGTTCAGGGTGGCATCGGAGATCACGTAGTCGCCGCGGATCCAGACCGACAGGTCTTCGCCGACGAAGGGCACGGCGGCGAACAGGTTCACGATCACCTGCGCGCCCCAGAAGGACATCTGGCCCCAGGGCAGCAGGTAGCCCAGGAAGGCTTCCGCCATCAGCGCCAGATAGATCAGCATGCCGAAGATCCAGATCAGCTCGCGCGGCTTGCGATACGAACCGTACATCAGGCCGCGGAACATGTGGAGGTAGACGACGACGAAGAACATCGACGCGCCGGTGGAGTGCATGTAGCGGATCAGCCAGCCCCAGTCGACGTCGCGCATGATGTACTCGACAGACGCGAAGGCGAGCTCCGAATCCGGCTTGTAGTTCATGGTGAGGAAGATGCCGGTGACGATCTGCATCACCAGCACCAGCAGTGCCAGGGATCCGAAGAAGTACCAGAAGTTGAAGTTTTTGGGCGCGTAGTATTCGGACAGATGCGCCTTGTAGGTTGCGGTGAGCGGGAAACGGTCGTCGACCCAGCCCATCAGCTTTTGCATGGCAGACATGTTATTTAGGCTCCTTTTCCGTCTTCGCCGATCAGCAGCTTGGCGTCGCTGAGGTATTTATGGGGCGGGATCACGAGGTTCGTCGGCGCCGGCACGTTCTTGAACACGCGCGCGGCCAGGTCGAAGCGCGAACCATGGCAGGGACAGAAGAAACCGCCGGGCCAGTCCGCACCGAGATCCGCGGCGCCGACTTCCTTGCGGTAGGTCGGGGAACATCCGAGGTGGGTGCAGATGCCGACTGCCACCAGATATTCCGGTTTGATCGAGCGGGTGGGATTCTTGCAGTAGGGAGGTTGCTGCGGCTGTTCGCTTTTCGGGTCGACCAGTCTGTCGTCGTGCTTGCCGAGGAGATCGAGCATTTCCTTCGTGCGGTTGACGATCCACACCGGCTTGCCGCGCCACTCAGCCGTCAGCAACATGCCGGGTTCGATCTTGCTGATATTGACCTCGACCGGCGCGCCCGCGGCCTTCGCGCGCGCGCTCGGCAGCATGCTCATCACCAGCGGAACGGCCACTCCCACCGCCGCGGCCCCGCCAACGGCGCTGGTCGCGGCGATCAGGAATTTTCGTTTGCGTGTGTCCACTTTTTGTCCATCGGCTTCCTGGCTCATGTTTCCCTACCCTGAACGTGTTGCGATAAAGGCGGCATTCTAACCAAATTGTCGCCTTCTCCGGAAGCCTGTCGCGGGTATACGGCAACCATCCTCGGGGCTGGTCTATAATCGCGTGGTCCCAAAATTACGCCAAGTCTCTGAATTTAATCGATATGCATATGCGAAAACTCTGGTTGCTGTTCGCCCAGTCCGTCACCGTGGCGCTCGGGGTCTTGTTCATCATCGCGCTGTTCAAGCCCGACTTCCTCCACTGGCCGACATCCGCGCCGAGTCTCACCATACGACAGGCCGCGCAAGCGCCGGGCCGCACGCCCGTGCCCCTCGAATCGTTCGCGCCGGCGGCACAAAAAGTCATTCCGTCGGTGGTTAACGTATTCACGCAACAGAAGGTCAACAGTCCGGCTCATCCGGCGCTGCGCGATCCGATCTTCCGATATTTCTTCGGCGACCAGCTCGATACCCGGCCGCGCGAGGTATCGAACCTGGGCTCCGGCGTGATCATCAGCCCCAACGGCTACATTCTCACCAACCAGCACGTGGTCGAGGCCGCCGACGAAATCCAGGTCGCCCTGGCCAATGGCAAGACGGTGCCCGCCCGGGTGGTCGGCTCCGATCCGGAAACCGATCTGGCGGTCGTGAAAATCGATGTCTCCAACCTGCCTGCGATCACGTTCGCCGAGCCGGACAGCCTCAAGGTGGGCGACTGGGTCCTGGCGGTCGGCAATCCGTTCGGCGTCGGCCAGACCGTCACCGCGGGGATCGTCAGCGCGCTGGGGCGGACCCACCTCGGGATCAACACGTTCGAGAACTTCATTCAGACCGACGCCGCCATCAACCCCGGCAACTCGGGCGGCGCCCTCGTCGACGCGGCCGGCAATCTGGTCGGCATCAACAGCGCGATCTATTCGCGAACCGGCGGTTCGCAGGGCATCGGCTTCGCCATCCCGGTCAGCATCGCCCGCAAGGTGATGGAGCAGATCGTCAAGACGGGCAGCGTGACGCGCGGCTGGGTCGGAGTCGAGGTGCAGGACCTGAGTCCCGATCTGGCGAAATCGTTCAATCTGAAGAATGCGGAAGGCGCGCTGATCGCCGGCGTGCTGAAAGGCGGCCCGGCCGATGCGGGCGGCGTGCGCCCGGGCGACGTCCTGCTCGCGGTCAACGGCCGCGCGGTGGCCGACTCCGCATCGCTGCTCAATCTGATCGCGGCACTCAAGCCGGGCGAAGAAGCACGGCTCACCGTGGCGCGCAAGCAGCAGTCGATGGACCTGAAGATCCGTGTCGGGCGGCGTCCGGTCCAGCGCAGCGTGGAGCCGTTGGAGGCGCCCGAAGCAAATTAACGCGGCAAGGCATCGCGGCGTGCGCGAGGCGACGCACCCACGGCCGCCCCGCTTCAGACCCGAATGTAGGTCCAGCCCTGCTGGAGCCGCGTGACGATCTCGCCGATCGCCGTCGGCGCGGTCCGCGTCGCCGGCAGCAGCGTCACCGGTTTCCCCTCGCTGGCAAAACGCTCGAGGGACTGCCCGCACGCCACCCAATACACGTTCGCGTGATGCCGCTGCATGCGTGCGATGCGTTCCGCGAAGGGATTGTTGCCCGCGCGCAGCATTTCGATTCCGCCGCTGTTCGCGATGATCTCGAGCTGCATCGGGCGCCCCTGCTGCGCAGCACGGTCCAACAGCCGATCGGCCTGATCCAGCGCAGCCTGCATCTTGTCCGGCGCGGCGCTGTCGATGTGCAGCATGACGCGATCGGGATCGGCTTCGCGCACCAGGCTGACCGTCCGATAACCGTCCGCGGACACGGCCGGCTGAAGGGCGGCCGTGTGCCCACCGAGTCCACGCAGCGCCCAGCCGCTGCTCAGGCCCGCGAGCAGAATCAGACAGCCAAAGGCGCAACGTTGAACCAGCTGCCGGCGGCGGACGAGGGGCATCTTCGGTTCGACGCGCGGCGGCTCCGCATACGCCAGCCGTACCATGCTGCGCAGACTGCGCAACGCGCAGACGCGCTGCGCCAGCAGCTCGTCGTCCTGCATGCGCGCGAGCAGCTTTTCGCTCTCGGCCACGTCGAGTTCGCCATCGATGAACGCATGCAGAAGTTCGTCCGAAATGTCGGGTTTCATTTGATTCTCCTAAGCAACGGCTGCTCCTCCGGGTGCTTCTTCAACGCGCCGCCGAGCAGGTTTCTCAGCGAGGCGCGCGCGCGCGACAGGCGACTCATCACGGTGCCGACCGGAATCTCCAGGATTTCGGCAACCTCGGCGTAGCTGAACTCTTCGAGGTCGACCAGCGTGAGTACCTGGCGTTGTCCCTGCGGCAGCCGCGCCACGGCCTCGCGAACGCAGGCGATCACCTGTTCGCGGTCACAGCACACCTCCGGCGTGTCGCCCGTGGATTCGAGTTCGTCCTGGCACTCTTCCACATCGTCGAAGTCGCGCCTGCTGCGCAGGTGATCGAGCCAGCAATGGTTCATGATCGACACCAGCCATGCCTTCAGTGCCGCCTCGTCGCGCAACTGCGCACGCCGTGTCCAGCCCTTGGAAAGCGCCTCCTGCACCAGATCGTCGGCCAGTGCGGCGTCGTGGCTCCAGGCATACGCGATGCGATAGAGCACCGGACGCAGGGCCTCGATGCCGGGACGTGAAGGACCAGAAAAGAGGCGGTTGAGCATGAGCATGTCCGGGTGACGGGGAAGATAGTCCGTTTATTCCAGAAAAAAGCGGCTTCCGGAATGGAATAAGCGTTCCAGTCGACGCGTCCTATCATCAGGCCTACCCGGGCCGTTACCCAATATCAACAGGAGACTCGTATGACCCGCACCCTCACCCCGCTGCTCGCCGCCCTGCTGCTGGCTTCCGCTCCCATGGCCCACGCCGCTGCGCAGGCCGCTGACGCGGCGTCGGCGACGGCCCCCTATCAGGAAAAAGTGGTGTACCACATCAACGATTCCTCGCGCGCCCGCATGGCATTGAACAACGTGAGGAACCATCTCGACGCCAGTCCGGATGCCAAGATCGTCGTGGTGGCCCACGGCAAGGGCATCGATTTTCTGCTCAACGACGCCAAGGACGACAAGGGCGCCTACGAGCCGCTGGTCGCCGCGCTGAAGAATCGCGGCGTCGATTTCCGCGTCTGCAACAACACGCTCAAGTCGCGCAACCTGGGGCCCGACGCGGTCATCATGGAAGCCCGGGTCGTTCCGTCCGGCGTCGCCGAAATTGCCCGCCTCGAGGCCAAGGAAGGCTACGTCTACATCAAGCCCTGATCGAACCGGTCATGCCGACGGTACGAGCGGCTTCGCAAAAAGGCGTGTTCTCTCCAGGCAGACACCACGCTACCTTTGCGTAGCTTCACCGCATGTCTTCCTCCTGCAGCGGCCGCACCCGGCCGCTTTTTTTTATGCTGCGCGGATGAAGTGCTCGCGGTAGTGCTTCAGTTCCTCGATGGACTCGTAAATGTCGGCCAGCGCCTCATGCTTGTTGGATTTCTTGAATTCCTCGGATAGCCCGGGACGCCAGCGCTTGGCCAGTTCCTTCAAGGTGCTGACGTCGAGGTTGCGGTAATGGAAGAACGCTTCGAGTTGCGGCATGTAGCGCGCCAGGAAACGCCGGTCCTGGCAAATGGAGTTGCCGCACATCGGCGAGGTGCGGGCCGGCACGTGCTGCTTCACGAAGTCCAGCATCTGCGCCTCGGCGTCGGCCTCGTTCAATTGCGAGACCTTGACGCGGTCGATCAGCCCCGACTTGCCGTGCGTGCCCTTGTTCCAGTTGTCCATCGTATTCATGACCGCGTCGGGCTGGTGCACCACCAGAACGGGACCTTCCGCCACCGTGTTGAGGTCGGCATCGGTCACCACGATGGCGAGCTCGATGATGCGATCGCTGTCGGGCGACAGACCGGTCATTTCCATGTCGAGCCAGAGGAGGTGCATGGGATTCGTGGGCATATCGGGATTCCTTCGGAAAATCAGGCCGCCATTTTCGCACATGCCGCGTCCGCCGCTGGCGCAATCGCGCCCCTCTGCGATAATGGGCGGATCACGTTTCTAGGAGAGCCCGCAATGAAAATCCTGATCGCGCTGTTCTGTGGCGCAGCGCTGGCCGCTGGCGCCCACGCCGAACCGTTCGCCAAGGGCGATCCCGCGAAAGGCAAGGCGCTACACGACAAGGCCTGCATCAGTTGCCATGCGCGCATGGTGGGCGGCGACGGCAGCAAGCTCTACACCCGCGCCGACCGCAAGGTGAAGAACGCCGACCAGCTCGCGGCGCGTATTTCAGCCTGCAACGTCAATACCGGCGCCGGATGGCTGCCCGCGGACGAGGAGAACGTCGCCGCCTACCTCAACCAGCGATATTACAAGTTCAAGTAAGGAACGCCATTCATGACCACCATCGTCGAAGAACTCGTCCGCAAGAAATGCGCCCCCTGCGAAGGCGGCGTCGCGCCCCTGACCGACGCGCAGATCGCACCGATGCTGAAAGGCCTCTCGGGCTGGCAGCGCGACGGCGTGAAAATCGCCAAGGAATACAAGTTCAAGGACCACTACCAGGCGCAGGCCTTTACCAACGCCGTGATGTGGGTATCGCATCGCGAAGACCATCACCCCTATCTCATCGTCGGCTACAACACGGTCAAGGTCGAATTCTGGACCCACGCCATCGGCGGCCTGTCCGAAAACGACTTCATCTGCGCCGCGAAGGTCGATGCCCTCCTGGAGATCTGAACCTCTGCGCCGGCGCGGGCCCGTCTGAATGGGATCCTGCCACGCGGCGCGCCCCGCGAAGCGAAAAAACCGCGTCCGTGCGTTCGCTGCGGAGGCCTCGTCGAACCAAGGCCTCAAGTTGCCTCGCGTTGCTTCCGTTTAGCCCTCTGATCCCAAATAACCGAGAGCCGGCGCGACCATGAACTGGATGGAAATCATCGGTGCCCACGTCATGTGGAAACAACGACTGACGGCTTTCCTGGCCGGCAACAGCACGGAGCAACTCGATCCCGAGACGATCAAGCTGGACGACCGCTGCGCGCTCGGGCAGTGGTTGTATGGCCCCGGCAAGGCCATGTCGGCGCTGCCCCGCTACGAGGAAGCGCGTAGCTTGCATGCCCAGTTCCACCAATATGCAGCCGAAGTGGTCCGTCTGCATCTGGGCGGCGATACCGCCGGCGCCGAAAAATTGCTGCAGGGCGACTATTCCAGGCTGTCCGAAAAGCTCAAGCACCGGATCATCGGCCTCTCCAGCCAGGTCAAGGCGGCCAGCGACGGCATCCCGCCCTTCTGACGATGCTGGCCGGCCGCGTCGTCGCCGCTTTCAGCCGCCGCTTCATCGTCGCGACTGCCGAGGGCGACCTGCGCTGCCAGGTCAAGGGCCGCCATCTGCAGGTCGTGTGCGGCGACCGCGTCGAAGTCAGGCGCGACGGCGCCGACGGGATCATCGAGGCCGTGTGTACCCGCAGCAGCTTGCTGTATCGCTCCGACGCTTTCAAATCCAAGGCCATCGCGGCCAACGTCACACAGCTGGCGGTCGTCGTCGCCGCGCGCCCGAGCTTCTCGATGGAACTCGTGCAGCGCTGCATCCTTGCCGCGGAAGACCAGGGCATCGCCAGCCTGCTCATCCTCAACAAGGCCGATCTGCCGGAGATTGCGGCCGCGCGCGAACGCCTGGGCCTGCTCACGCGCCTCGGCTATCCGCTCGTCACGCTGTCGGCAACGCGGGACGTCGCGCCGCTGCGGCCGGCCCTGCACGGCCATACGACGCTCCTGATCGGGCAATCCGGAATGGGGAAGTCGACGCTCGTCAACGCGCTCTTTCCGGGCGCCGATGCGGTCACCGCCGAGTATTCGGAGGCGCTCGACAGCGGCCGCCACACCACCACGCACAGCCGCCTGTATCGGCTCGACGCCGATTCGGCCGTGATCGACTCGCCGGGTCTTCAGGAATTCGCCCTGCAGCATCTCGATGCCGACGCCCTGGCCCGGGCGTTCGTCGAGTTCCGTCCGTTTCTCGGGCAATGCCGCTTCCGCGATTGCAGGCACGAGGCCGAGCCAGGCTGCCGGCTGCGGGAGGCGGCAGCGGCCGGCGAGATCGACCCGGCACGCCTCCAGCTTTTCCAGACCCTCCGCCGCCTTCAGCAAAACGCTGCCCAACGCCTATAAAACAGGCTTCGAGCAGTTGCTGGGAGCGCGTCATGAAAGCTGCACTGGCCGTGTTGATGCTGCTGTCGGCAGGGCTGATGGCGCCCGCGCATGCCGGGAAATGGGTGGCAACGCCGTACGCCCCGGCCAAGGCCGTGTTCGAGTTCTACCTGGACGATCCGCAAAAGATCGGCAGCGCGCTGTACTGGGTGCGCTCGCTCATGAACCCCTTGCTGGAATCTCCCTACGATTATTCGCCCGAGGACCTGCACATCGTCGTCGTGATCCACGGCAACGAGATCGTGACCGTCGCGAAAAAGAACGAGGCGACATACCAGGACGCGGTGGACCGCATGCGCTATTACGCCAGCCTCGGGGTGAAATTCAAGGTGTGTGGACAGGCGGCGGCGGATTTCGGCTATCGGGTCGACGATTTCCAGGACTTCGTCGAAGTCGTGCCGAACGCCATGACCGAGCTGGTGCACTGGCAGCAGCAGGGCTATGCGCTGGTCGTGCCGAAGGTGATGGAAAAGACGATCGACGTCGAGTCGATTCGTTGAATCGTTCTGGCGCCGCGTTTGCCCCGTCTCCGCCGGCAGGAGACGCCTGGGGAGAGGCGGTTTTGCCGCCTTATTCCGGCCAGTGCTTGATGTAGCGCTTCAGCAGGCTGTTCTCGAACTTGGCCTCCTTGAGACAGGCGCGCGCGACGTCGTGGAAGGAAATGATGCCGAGCAGCTTGTTGCCGTCGAATATCGGCAGATGGCCGATGTGCGACTTGGTCATGACGTCGCGGGCGTAGTCGACCGAGTCCTCGGCGTTCGCCACGACCGGCTCGCTCACCATGACCGTGCTGACTTCGGCATTCTTCAGGTCGTGGCCCTCCGCCATCCCGTGGATCACGTCGCGCTCGGTCAGGAGTCCCACCATCTCGCCGTTTTTCAGCACCACCAGCGAACCGACGCCCAGTTCCACCATTCTGGAAACGGCGCTGGAAACCGAATCGGTCGGCGCGATGCTGTAGATGGTGTCGCTTTTCAGGGTGAGAATTTCGCGAATCTGCATGGTGGTCTCCGGTTCGGCCTGGTGCTGATTGGGTATCCAATGATAACAACGCGATTGCGTGGCAGCTACGGCCTGACCAGCGCGGTCTCGACCTCCTGGCGCTTGGCGGCGCCCGCCAGCGTCTCCACCAGCGCCAGCGCAAAATCCATCGCGGTCCCCGGGCCGCGCGAAGTCAGCACCTTGCCATCCCGTACCACCGCCGCGGTGCTGAGGGCGATGCCGGTGCGCCCATCGAGAAAGCCCGGGTAGCTCGTCGCCTGCTTGCCCTCGAGCACGCCTGCCTCCGCCAGCACCATCGGCGCGGCACAGATGGCTGCCGTGTACTTTCCGGCCGCCGCCATGTTTTTCAGCAGATCGACAATGCGGTCGTCCTGCTTCAGGTTGGCCGCGCCCGGCATGCCGCCCGGCAGCACCACCATGTCGTAGTCATCGTGTAGAACGGCGTCGAGCGTCGCGTCCGGCACCAGTTGCACGCCGCGGCTCGCCTTGACCGTGCCGGCCCTGAGCCCGGCGCTCACGACCTCGACGCCCGCGCGGCGCAACAGGTCGATGATGGTGACGGCTTCGAGTTCCTCGCAGCCCTCCGCCAGCGGAATCAGTACCTTGGCCATGGTCGTCTCCTCGTGACGCGCAGTTCAGTCGCGGAAATTCTGGTACTGCAGCGGGAAATCCGTGATGGTCTTGCGCACCAGCGCGATGGTCTCCTGCAGGACGTCGCGCTTGGCGCCCGATACGCGCACGCTGTCGCCCTGGATGCTTGCCTGCACCTTGAGCTTGCTGTCCTTGATGCACCTGACGATCTTCTTCGCCAATTCGGTCTCGACGCCCGTCTTCACCGTCACGCTGCGCTTGACCTTGTTGCCCGACACCTTCTCGACGCTGCCGACGTCGAGGCATTTGACGTCGATGCTGCGCTTGGCGAGCTTCTGCGCCAGGATGTCCTGCACCTGGTCGAGTTGGAATTCGGTGTCGGCGTAGACCGTCAGCACGTACTCGGCCTGCTCGACGCGCGCATCGGAGCCCTTGAAGTCGAAGCGGGTGGAAACTTCCTTGTTGACCTGATCGACCGCGTTACGCACTTCCTGCTTGTCGACCTCGGAGACGATGTCAAAACTCGGCATGCTTAATCCTCAACGTCCATCACGAACGACTGCACCGGCAGACCCGATTCGTCGTGGAATTCGGCGGCGGCCATCACGCCGAGCCGGGCGATGGCCTCGGCATCGAGCGCGGGCGCGCGGTAGGCCGCGTACATCGCCCCCAGCGCATAGGGGCTGCCGCTGCCGTAGGCATAGAATTTGGAGAACTCCTGCACCGTGCGATGCGCCGCCACGCCGAAGATGCCGCGCGGGTTGGCGATCAGCACGTCCATGCGGCTGGACTCGAGGTCCTCCTCCTTGTCCTCGCCGGTCTGAAGATAGTAGTGCTCCTTCAGCGCGCCGTGCAAGGCGTTCCACACGCTGAAGATGCTTCCCACCGAATCGAGCTCCGGCGGCTCGTCCAGCGAGGAAAAATAGTCGGCAAGAATCAGCTTGAAGGTCGCCGAACCGGTGATGGCGACGTAGCTGTCGCCGACCCGGATGATCTTTTCGTGGTTCGCGACGTAGTCGGCGGACTCCTTGCCGCCGCCCCACTTCGTCAGCGTGTCGGCCGCAATCGCGATCCGGCCGTCTTTCCTGACGACGGTGACGGTGGTCATGGCTCAGCTCAACCGAAGTGGCAGACGTAGTGGTAAGGCTCGTCCGCCACCTCGATGTCGAAACTGGAATTGGCCGGAACCGTGAACGACTGCCCGGCGCCGTAGGTCTTCCATTCGCTTTCTCCGGCCAGCTTGACGCGGCACGACCCTGCCACCGTCTCCATGATCTCGGGCGCGGCAGTGGTGAAGGTGAGCGCGGCCGGCAGGATCACCCCGACCGATTTTTTGGTGCCGTCGGCCAGCGTGATGCTGTGCGACACGCACTTGCCGTCGAAATAGACGTTGGCCTTCGAGACCACCGATACGTTGTCGAACTGTGACATCTTCATTTCTTCCTCTTGGCGTCGAGCCTTGCCGCGATGCGCATGCGCAACGCATTCAGTTTGATGAAACCGCCGGCGTCCTTCTGGTCGTACGCGCCGGCGTCGTCCTCGAAGGTGGCGATGGTCGAGTCGAACAGCGAATCGGACTTCGAATCGCGGCCGACGACGATGACGTTGCCCTTGTAGAGCTTCAGCCGCACCGTCCCGTTGACGTGCTGCTGGGTATGGTCGATCAGCACCTGCAGGGCGCGACGCTCCGGGCTCCACCAGTAGCCGTTGTAGATCATGCTGGCGTAGCGCGGCATCAGGTCATCCTTGAGGTGGGCGACCTCGCGGTCGAGCGTGATCGACTCGATCGCGCGATGGCCCTTCAGCAGGATCGTGCCGCCGGGCGTTTCGTAGCAGCCGCGCGACTTCATGCCGACGTAGCGATTCTCGACCAGGTCGAGGCGGCCGACGCCGTGCTTGCCGCCGAGCGCGTTGAGCTTCGCCAGCACCTCGTGAGCACGCATTTGCTGGCCGTTGATCGCGACGACGTCGCCCTTCGCGTAGGTCAGCTCGATGTACTCGGCCGCATCCGGCGCCTTCTCGGGCGAGACGGTCCAGCGCCACATGTCCTCCTCGGCCTCGGCATTGGGATCTTCCAGATGGCGGCCTTCGTAGGAGATATGCAGGAGGTTGGCGTCCATCGAATACGGCGAGCCGCCCTGGCGGTGCTTCATGTCGATCGGGATACCGTGGGTCTCGGCGTAGTTCAGAAGCTTCTCGCGCGAGAGCAGGTCCCACTCGCGCCACGGCGCGATCACCTTGACGTCGGGCTTCAGCGCATAGGCGCCGAGCTCGAAGCGCACCTGGTCGTTGCCCTTGCCCGTCGCGCCGTGGCAGATCGCATCGGCACCGGTTTCGTTGACGATCTCGATCAGGCGCTTCGCGATCAGCGGGCGCGCGATCGACGTGCCGAGGAGATATTCGCCCTCATACACGGTGTTGGCGCGGAACATCGGAAACACGAAGTCGCGCACGAACTCCTCGCGCAGGTCGTCGATGTAGATGTGCTCCGGCTTGATGCCGAACTTCAGCGCCTTCTGCCGCGCCGGCTCGAGTTCCTCGCCTTGGCCAAGGTCGGCGGTGAACGTGACGACTTCGCACTTGTAGGTGTCCTGCAGCCATTTCAGGATGACCGAGGTGTCGAGGCCGCCGGAATAGGCGAGTACAACTTTCTTGATGTCGCTCATATGCGTTTAAAGGTGATCAGTGGGTGGAGCCGGACTGGTTCTTGTCGATGATCTCGATCTGGCCAGGGAAGCCGCCAATTTTCAGGATGTCGAGATTGGCGACAAGACTCGCCTTTTCGATCTCGATGCCGACGACGCGGCCGTCCTCCGACAGATTGAGCACGATGCCCTCGTGCGCTTCCCACGCCTGGGCGGGGTTTTCCGGGCTGATTTCGACATAGAGCGAATCCATGTCCTTCAGGTAGGCGATGTTCATGTTCAGCTTTCCACTCGTCCGAGTAATAAATATTCCATCAGCGCCTTCTGCACGTGCAATCGATTTTCGGCCTCGTCCCACACCACCGACCGCGGGCCGTCGATGACCTCGGCGGTGACCTCCTCGCCGCGATGCGCCGGCAGGCAGTGCATGAAGACGCCGTCGGGCTTCGCCACTGCCATCATGTCGGCGTCGACCTGCCAGTCGGCAAAGGCCTTCATGCGTTCGTCGCTTTCCTCTTCCCAGCCCATGCTGGTCCACACGTCGGTCGTCACGAGGTCGGCGCCGCGGCACGCGTCCATCGGGTCGGCGAAGCTCTCGAAATGGTCGGTGCCGTAGAGATTGGCGCGTTCGGGCTCGACTTCGTAGCCCGGCGGCGTC
Source organism: Pseudomonadota bacterium (assembly GCA_021820845.1). Classification (GTDB taxonomy): domain Bacteria; phylum Pseudomonadota; class Gammaproteobacteria; order Burkholderiales; family Thiobacillaceae; genus Thiobacillus. The sequence continues at coordinate 375,163 of JAKADC010000001.1, read as the reverse complement.
GACACGTGCACGTTGAAGCCGAGCACCTCGGCTGCCTGCAGCCAGGTGTTGCACATGTTGTTGGAGTCGCCGATCCACGCCACGGTCTTGCCATGGATGGGCCCGCGATGCTCGATGAAGGTGAAGATGTCGGCGAGGATCTGGCACGGGTGATATTCGTTGGTCAGCCCGTTGATCACCGGCACGCGCGAGTGCGCGGCGAAGCGCTCGACGATGTCCTGCTCGAAGGTGCGGATCATCACGATGTCGACCATGCGCGAAATGACCTCCCCCGCATCCTCCACCGGCTCGCCGCGGCCGAGCTGGGTATCGCGCGTGTTGAGATAGATCGCGGAGCCGCCGAGCTGGTGCATGCCGGCCTCGAACGACAGCCGGGTGCGGGTCGAGCTTTTCTCGAAGATCATCGCCAGCGTGCGATCGACCAGCGGGTGATACGGCTGATAGCGCTTGAAGCGGCTCTTGATCACGCGGGCGCGTTCGAACAGGTACAGATGTTCGTCTCGCGTGAGATCCCGGAATTGCAGGAAATGCCGGATCATCACGCTGCCTGCTGCAGATAGTTCTTGACGATGCCGGCCACCGCCGCGACCAGCGCATCGACCTCGGCCGCGCCGTAGATCAGCGGCGGCACCAGGCGGATGACCGTGTCGGAGGTGACGTTGATCAGCACGCCGGCATCGCGCGCCACGCCGACCAGCTCGCCGCACGGACGACCGAGCTCGATGCCGATCATCATGCCCTCGCCGCGAATATCGACGACCCCGCGCACGCCGTCCAGCGCCTGCCGCAGGCCGGCACGGATCGCCTCGCCGCGCACCCGCGCGTTGTCGAGCAGCTTCTCATCCTCGATCGCGTCGAGCGTCGCCAGCGCCGCCGCGCATGCCAGCGGATTGCCGCCGAAGGTCGAACCGTGATTGCCCGGCTGGAACACGTCCGCGGCGGCGCCGCGGGCGAGGCACGCGCCGATCGGCACGCCGCCGCCCAGCCCCTTGGCGAGCGCCATCACGTCCGGCATCACGCCGGAATGCTGAAAACCGAACCAGGTGCCGGTGCGGCCGATGCCGGTCTGAACTTCGTCCAGCATCAGAAGCCAGCCATGGTCGTCGCAGATCTGCCGCAGGCCGCCGAGGACGTCGGACGGCATGATGTTGATGCCGCCCTCGCCCTGCACGACCTCCACCAGCACCGCCACCACGCTCTTGTTGTGTTCGGCGACGTGGCGAATCGCGTCCAGATCATTGAACGGCACCCGCGCGAAACCCGACAACAGCGGCTCGAACCCGGCCTGGATCTTGCGGCTTCCGGTCGCGGTCAGCGTCGCCATGGTGCGGCCGTGGAAAGCCTTCTCCATCACGATGATGGTCGGCACCTCGATACCCTTGTTGTGGCCATACAGGCGCGCCAGCTTGATCGCCGCCTCGTTGGCCTCGCAGCCCGAGTTGCAGAAGAATGCCTTGTCCATGCCCGACAGCGCGCACAGGCGATCGGCCAGTTCTTCCTGCCGTGGAATGCGATAGAGGTTGGACGAATGGATCAGCATCGCGGCCTGGTCGGCAATCGCCTTGACCAGGCCGGGATGCGCATGTCCCAGGCCGTTCACCGCCACGCCTGCGACCGCGTCGAGATAGCGCTTGCCGGCTTCGTCCCACAGGTAGGCGCCCTCGCCGCGCACGAAGGCGACGGGCTGACGGTTATAGGTGTTCATCAAATGCGTTGTCATGGCAGTCCCCAACCAGGCGGTCCTGAAAATAGTTGTAGCTGAAATAGAAAACGGCGGCCTAAGCCGCCGTGCTTGTCATGCAGCGTCTTGATTATAGGCCGAAAAGCATCCGGTGAGACCACCCGCCCGCCATGAAGAACAGCATCGGGATCGACAGCATGGTGTTGGTTCGGGACGCGAGGAAGGCCACCCGGCGCGCCGTATTCTTCTCGTCGTCCGACGCGGGAACCATGCCGAGGACCTTCTTCTGGTTCGGCCAGATGAGCCCCCAGACGTTGAACAGCATGATGGTGCCCAGCCACGCGCCGATGCCGATTCCGCCCATGCCGTTGCGCAGCAGGAAGGCATCGACGAACAGCGGCCCGAGCAAGGCAGCGCCGGCGAGCCAGGTCACGACCGCCGCCCAGCGGAAGAACAGCAGGGCGCGCGGCGCGACATGTTTGCTGATGCCGGCCGCCGTGCCGTCGGCGGTGGCATGTTTCAGCGCCGCGACCTGCACGAAGTTGAAGTAATACAGCAGGCCGATCCACATCACGCCTGCCATGAAGTGAATCCAGCGGGCGAGCGCGGCAACGATATCGATGTTCTCCATTGCTTGCCCCCTCAGCTCAGAAAGTTTCTGGCGAAAACGTACAGCACCGCGGTCAGCACGACGCCGGCGATGACGGTGCCCCACAGCGAATCCAGCGGGTTCTTCATGGCTCTCTCTCCTCCTTTGAATTGTTGACCGATTTGGTCAGGTAAACCGGCGCAAGTATCTTCAAAACCACACGCTCGCGCAAGGCGTCGTCCCTGTGCCGCTTTGTCCGCATGCTAAAATCCTCCGAATCTCTTAAGCCGCCTGCCTTCTGCCCGCCCCATGGACGACGTCCCCGCCAACGCTCCCTTCATCATTCGCGGCCTCACCACCAAGGGCTCGCGGTTCCGGCCGAGCGACTGGGCGGAGCGGCTGGCAGGCGTTTTCGCGGTCATCGACCCGAACAACCGCACCAACTATTCGCCTTACGTGCAGCCCACGGCCCTGGAGGGCGTTCCCTGCGTCGTGGTGGACAAGAAGCTCAAGGCGGCCGACCCCGATGCCTACCGCTTCCTTCAGGCGTTTGCCGCGAGCAACGAGCTGGTCACCGAAAACGGGGACTGAGCGGCCGCCGGCCCTGAAATGAAAAAACGCCGCGATGCGGCGTTTTTCTTGGCGCGGGCAGTTTCGCCCGAAGCGCTCCGGCGCTCCGGCGCTCAGGCCATGCTCTTCACGGCCTGCGACAGACGGCTCTTGTGGCGCGCGGCCTTGTTCTTGTGGACGATCTTCTTGTCCGCGATGCTGTCGATCACGCTCATCGAAGCCTGGAACACCTGCTGGGCGGCGGCCTTGTCGCCGGCCTCGATCGCCTTGCGCACCTTCTTGACCGCCGTGCGGAACTCGGAACGCTGGCTCATGTTGCTGTCGCGCTGGGCGCTGGCTTGACGTGCGCGCTTGCGCGCCTGGGCGGAGTTCGCCATATATTCTGCTCCTGTAAGCCTCGCAACAACGGGCGAGGCAAATTAATCTAGGGACCCTGCGCCTGGCGCAGGGCAATCAATCGAGTGTGCGCCCGGTTCGGAACGGGGCTGATTTCACCAAAGCCCGCGATTGTACGGGAGAAGCCGCCGAAAAATCAAGCGCGCCGCACGCGGAGTTGCAGCGCAGCCGCCCCGCCCGCACAATGCGCGCAAAACCCCGCCTGCCGATGAACCTACTCAAAGCCCTCGCTGCGGTCAGCAGCATGACCCTGCTCTCCCGCATCATGGGATTCGCGCGCGACACGATCGTCGCCCGCATCTTCGGCGCCGGCCTCGCGACCGACGCCTTCTTCGTCGCCTTCAAGATCCCCAACCTGCTGCGGCGCCTGTTCGCCGAGGGGGCATTCTCGCAGGCCTTCGTCCCGATCCTGGCCGAATACAAGAATCGCCAGGGGCACGACGCCACCCAGGTTCTGGTCAGCCAGGTCGGCTCGGTGCTGACGCTGGCGCTCGTCGCGGTCGCCCTGCTCGGGATCATCGGCGCGCCGTGGGTCGCCTACGTGAGCGCGCCGGGCTTCCGCGCCGATCCGGAGAAATTCGCGCTGACCGTGACGCTGCTGCGCATCACCTTTCCCTACATCATCTTCATTTCGCTCGTGGCGCTGGCGGCGGGCATCCTGAATACCTACAGCAAGTTCTCGGTGCCCGCGTTCGCCCCGGTCCTGCTGAACGTCGCGATGATCGGCGCCGCGCTTGGGCTCGCCCCCTACTTCGACCCGCCGGTGCTGGCGCTTGGCTGGGGCGTCGCGCTCGGCGGCGTGCTGCAACTGGCCTGGATGCTGCCGCACCTGGCGAAGATCGACATCCTGCCGCGCCCGACACGGCATTTCAACGATCCAGGCGTCAAGCGCGTCCTGCGGCTGATGGCGCCCGCGACACTCGGGGTCTCGGTGGCCCAGATCAGTCTGCTGATCAACACGATCTTCGCGTCCTTCCTCGCAACGGGCAGCGTCTCGTGGCTGTATTACGCGGACCGCCTGATGGAATTTCCGACCGGCATGCTCGGCGTGGCGCTCGGCACGATCCTGCTGCCGAGCCTCGCCAAGCATTACGCCGACGACTCGCCGGTCGAATATTCCCGGCTGCTCGACTGGGGTCTGCGGCTCACCCTGCTGCTGGCGCTGCCGTCGGCGGCCGCGCTCGCCGTGCTCGCCGTGCCGCTCATCACCACGCTGTTCCGCTACGGCGCGTTCGACGCGCACGACGTCAGCATGACCCAGCATGCGCTGGTCGCCTACAGCCTCGGGCTGGTCGGATTGATACTCGTCAAGGTGCTGGCCCCCGGCTTCTATGCGCGGCAGAACATCCGTACGCCGGTCAAGGTCGCCATCCTCACGCTGTTCGCCACCCAGTTGATGAACCTCGCCTTCATCTTCCCGCTCGGGCACGCCGGGCTTGCGCTGGCGATCGGGCTGGGCGCCTGCCTCAATGCCGCGCTGCTGCTGCATCTGCTGAGAAAGCACCGCATCTACCAGCCGCAGCCGGGATGGGCTGGCTACCTCGCGCGCGTGCTGCTTGCGGTGGCCCTGATGGCGGCGTTGCTCTACTTCACCATGGGAAGCGCCGAATGGTGGCTCGCCGCCCGCTCGTACGAGCGGCTTGCGCGGTTGGCGCTGCTCGTCGGCGGAGGCGCGGCCGCGTATTTCGGCGCACTCGGCCTGATGGGCTTCCGCCCGCGCCAGTTCGTCCGCCGCGCCGCCGAATAAGGGTCCGGATCGGCTAGAATAGGTCCTTTTCGGCGTCTCGCCCGCAATGCGCATCACCCACGGTTTCCGTCCACTCGGCACGCCTCACGCAGTCACGATCGGCAATTTCGACGGCCTGCATCTCGGGCACCAGGCCATGCTCGCGCGCCTGCGGGACGTGGCGCGGGCGCGCGGCGAAGCGAGCTGCGTGCTGAGCTTCGAGCCGCATCCGCGGGAGGTTTTCACGCCGACACAGGCGCCCGCGCGCCTGTCCAGCCTGCGCGAAAAGGCCGAATGCCTGCGTCACCTCGGAATCGACCGCTTCCACGTGTTCCGTTTCGACCGCGCTTTCTCCGCCCTGTCGCCGGAAGCCTTCATCGAACAGGTCCTGGGGCGCACGCTGCAGGCGCGCTACGTGCTGGTGGGCGACGATTTCCGCTACGGCGCCAAACGCGCGGGCGACTTCGCCCTGCTGAAAAAGGCGGGCGCATCGCTCGGCTTCGACGCCGAGTCGCTGCCGACGGTCGAAGTCGCGGGCGAACGCGTTTCCTCGACGGCCGTGCGCGACGCGCTGGCGGCAGGCGAACTCGAACACGCCGCCCGCCTGCTGGGCCGCCCGTACAGCATCTCGGGGCGCGTGGTGCATGGCGACAAGCTGGGGCGCGACATCGGCTTCCCGACCGCCAACGTCCAGCTGAAGCACAACCGGCCGCCGCTGATGGGCATATTCGCGGTCGAACTCTGCGGTCTCGACGGCGCGCCGCTGCCCGGCGTCGCGAGCCTGGGGAAACGCCCCACGGTCAAGGGCGCCGACGCGGTTCCCGTGCTCGAAGTCCACCTGTTCGACTTCGACGCCGACATCTACGGCCGCCGCGTGCGCGTGGATTTCCTGCACAAGCTGCGCGACGAAGAAAAATATCCCGACCTCGACAGCCTCATCGCGCAGATCCGCCGCGACGTCGACAACGCCAAACATTACCTCAAGCTGCGCCATGCCTGACTACAAAAGCACGCTCAACCTGCCCGACACGCCCTTCCCGATGCGCGGCGACCTCGCCAAGCGCGAGCCGGGCTGGGTGAAGAGCTGGCAGGAGAAGAAACGCTACGAGGCGATCCGCAAGGCGGCGGCGGGGCGACCGAAGTTCATCCTGCACGACGGGCCGCCTTACGCCAACGGCGACATCCACATCGGCCACGCAGTCAACAAGATCCTCAAGGACATCATCGTCAAGGCGAAGACGCTGTCCGGCTTCGACGCCCCCTACGTGCCCGGCTGGGACTGCCACGGCCTGCCGATCGAACTGCAGGTGGAGAAAACCCACGGCAAGAACATCCCGCCCGCGAAATTCCGCGAGCTGTGCCGCGCCTATGCCAGCGAACAGATCGAGCGGCAGAAGGCCGATTTCGTCCGCCTGGGCGTGCTCGGCGACTGGGACCATCCCTACCGCACCATGGATTTCCAGTTCGAGGCCGATCAGTTGCGCGTGCTGGGGAGAATCCAGCAGGCCGGCTACCTCTACCAGGGCGCCAAGCCGGTGCACTGGTGCGTCGATTGCGGCTCGGCGCTGGCCGAAGCCGAGGTCGAATACGAGGACAAGTCCTCGCCGGCGATCGACGTCGGCTTCGCCGTGGCCGACCACGCCGACCTCGCGCGCCGCTTCGACGTCGCGTCGATCGCCGAACCGGTCCAGGTCGTCATCTGGACCACCACGCCTTGGACGTTGCCGGCCAACCAGGCGGTGGCGCTCCATCCGGATTTCCAGTACGCGCTGGTGCGCACCGCCAAGGGCCTGCTGATCCTCGCCGAGAGCCTGCGCGAAGCCGCGCTCGCGCGTTACGGGCTCGCCGAGGGTGCGGAAACCCTCGCCCACACGACCGGCCAGATGCTCGAAGGCGTGCTGCTGTGGCATCCCTTCCAGGAACGCCAGGTGCCGGTGATCGTCGGCGAGCACGTCACCGCGGACGCCGGCACCGGCGCGGTCCACACCGCGCCGGGCCACGGCCTCGACGACTACGTGGTCGGCAGCCGCTACGGCCTCAAGGTCGACAATCCGGTCGGCGACGACGGCCGCTTCTACGCCGGGGTGCCGCTGGTCGGCGGCATGAGCATCTGGCAGGCCAACCCCGTGATTCTCGAAACGCTCGAAGCCCGCGGCGCGCTGCTCGCGCACGAGAAGCTGCTGCACAGCTATCCGCACTGCTGGCGCCACAAGACGCCGATCATCTTCCGCGCGACGCGGCAGTGGTTCATCGGCATGGAAGCCGGGAATGAGGGCACGCTGCGCGAAAAGGCGATGGCCGCGGTCGATGCGACGCAGTTCTTCCCGTCCTGGGGGCGCGCGCGTCTCGAGGCGATGATCAAAAACCGCCCCGACTGGTGCGTTTCGCGCCAGCGCAACTGGGGCGTGCCGATGCCCTTCTTCACCCACAAGGAAACCGGCGCGCTGCACCCGCGGACGGCGGAGCTGCTGGAAGACGTTGCGAAACGCGTCGAGCAGCAAGGGATCGAGGCCTGGTTCGCGCTCGACCCCGCCGAACTGCTCGGCGACGACGCAGCGCACTACGACAAGACCGGCCACACGCTCGACGTCTGGTTCGACTCCGGCGTTACCCACGCCTGCGTGCTGAAGCGCCGTCCCGAGTTCGCGCGCGCCGCGCCTGGTCAAGCCAGCGCCGACCTCTACCTCGAAGGCTCCGACCAGCATCGCGGCTGGTTCCAGTCTTCCTTGCTCACCGGCTGTGCGACCGATGGCCGCGCGCCGTACGACGCGCTGCTGACCCATGGCTTCGTCGTCGACGGCAAAGGCCACAAGATGAGCAAGTCGAAGGGCAACGTCGTCTCGCCGCAGAAGGTGATGGACCAGTACGGCGCCGACATCCTGCGGCTGTGGGTCGCGACCACCGACTATTCCGGCGAGCTCACGATCTCCGACGAGATCCTCAAGCGCGTGGTGGAAAGCTACCGCCGCATCCGCAACACGCTGAAATTCCTGCTCGCCAACCTGTCGGACTTCGACCCCGAAGCGCACGCGCTGCCGGTCGAGGAATGGCTGGAGATCGACCGCTACGCGCTGGCGATGACGCGTCGGCTGCAGGCCGAGATCGAGGCGCACTACGGCGCCTACGAGTTCCATTTCATTGTGCAGAAGCTGCAGAACTTCTGTTCCGAAGACCTCGGCGGCTTCTACCTCGATATCCTCAAGGATCGCCTCTACACCGGCGGCGCCGCCAGCCGGCCGCGGCGCGCGGCGCAGAATGCGCTTTATCACCTGACACAGGCGCTGACCCGCTGGATGGCGCCGATCCTGTCGTTCACCGGCGAGGAGGTGTGGGCGCAACTGGCGGGCGAGGACGATTCTGTGTTCCTGCACACTTGGCACGCCCTGCCGGCGCAGGGCGACGAGGCCGACCTGCTCGACCGCTGGTCCCGCATCCGCGCCGTGCGCGCCGAGGTGCAGAAGGAACTCGAAGCCGTGCGGGTCGCAGGCGGCATCGGCTCGTCGCTGCAGGCCGAAGTCACCCTGCATGCCACCCCCGCCACCCAGGCGCTGCTGGCGCCGCTGGGCGACGACCTGCGCTTCGTATTGATCACGTCGCAGGCACATGTCGAGGCCGCCGACGGGGACCGGGTCGAGGTCGTGCCGAGTACGGCAAAGAAGTGCGATCGCTGCTGGCACTATCGCGACGATGTCGATGCGCACGCGGAGCATCCCGGATTGTGCGGACGCTGCGTGAGCAATCTCTACGGCGCAGGCGAGGTGCGCATCCATGCGTGATCTTATGAGTCGGGCGATACGCAAATGGCTGGTCCTCGCGTTCATCGTCATCGTCGCGGACCACCTGACCAAGTGGTGGATATCGTCCACGCTCGCCTACCAGGAGTCCATCCCGGTGCTGCCGTTCTTTTCGCTGGTCCGCGTGCACAACACCGGCGCCGCGTTCAGCTTCCTCGCCGACGCCGGCGGCTGGCAGCGCTGGTTCTTCATCGCCGTGGGCATCGCCGCCACGGTGATCATCGTGCGGCTGCTGAAACGCCACGCGCATCACCCGCGCATGGCATTCGCCCTGGCGCTGGTGCTGGGCGGCGCGCTCGGCAACGTGCTTGACCGCATCGCGCTCGGCCACGTAGTGGACTTCCTGTATTTCCACTACCGAAGCTTTGCCTGGCCGGCGTTCAACGTCGCCGATTCCGCCATCACCGTCGGCGCCGTGCTGCTCGTCTGGGACAGCCTGCGCGGCAGGTCGGGTGCCTCGAGCGCGCAATGACGACGCGCACGGTCTCCCCCGGCGACACGCTCGAACTGCGCTACGCGCTGCGCGTGCGCGGCGGCGACGACGACATCGTCTCCAATTTCGACGATGCCACGCCGGAAACCGTAACCCTCGGCGATGGGACCTTGGCCCCGACGCTGGAGGAATGGCTGGTCGACCTGGCGCCGGGCGAGCGCCACGTCTTCCTGCTCGAGCCGTGGCAGGCGTTCGGACTCGGCCAACCCGAGCTGATCCAGACGCTGCGAAAGAGCGACCTGCCGGAAGACATGAAATTGGCGGTCGATGAACTCGTCGAATTTTCCATGCCCAACGGCCAGACGCTCGCCGGCCGCATCCTCGAAATCGGAGACGAGGCGGTGAAGGTCGACTTCAATCATCCGCTCGCCGACCTGTCGATCGAGTTCGAGGTGGAAATCGAGCGGATACTTCCCGTGACCCAGTGATGCCCATGACGCCGACCATCCTTCTCGCCAACCCCCGCGGCTTCTGCGCCGGGGTCGACCGCGCCATCGCCATCGTCGAGCGCGCACTGGAAAAATTCGGCGCGCCGATCTACGTGCGTCACGAGGTCGTCCACAACACCTTCGTCGTCAACGACCTCAAGGCCAAGGGCGCGATCTTCGTCGAGGAGCTGGACGAGGTTCCCGCCGGCGCCACCGTGATCTTCAGCGCGCATGGCGTCTCGCAGGCGGTGCGCGCCGAGGCCGCGGCGCGCGGCCTCACCGTATTCGACGCGACCTGCCCGCTCGTCACCAAGGTGCACGTCGAGGTCAGCAAGATGCGCGACAAGGGCTACGAGATCGTGATGATCGGCCACAAGGGCCATCCCGAGGTCGAGGGCACGCTGGGCCAGTCGACAGGCGGCATGTATCTGGTCGAAACGCCGGAAGACGTCGAGACGCTCAGGGTAAGCGACCCCGAGAAACTCGCCTACGTCACGCAGACGACGCTGTCGGTGGATGACGCCGCACGCGTGGTCGACGCGCTGCGCGCGCGATTTCCCGCCATCACCGGTCCGAAAAAGGACGACATCTGCTACGCCACGCAAAACCGCCAGGACGCGGTCAAGGCGCTAGCGCCGCAATGCGACGTGGTGATCGTGGTGGGATCGCCGACCAGTTCGAACTCGAATCGGCTGCGCGAGGTCGCGCAGAACCTCGGCGTGCCCGCCTACATGGTGGACAACGCGTCGGAAATCGATCCGGATTGGCTGGCGGGCAAGGCGCGCGCCGGTCTCACGGCCGGCGCGTCCGCGCCGGAAGTCCTGGTGCGCGCGGTGATCGAACGGCTCGGCGAACTGGGCATCGGTTCGGTGACCGACCTCGATGGCACGCAGGAAAAGGTGGCCTTCGCCCTGCCCAAAGACCTGGCCTGACGAACGCCCCCCGCTCGCTCAGGAAGGACAGGCGGCGAGCGTGACCCGGGCAGTACGCGGCCTGCCGGTCTTGCTGATGATGATCTGCCTGGCCGACACCGTCGAATCCAGTGCCTCGCAAACGGTGAGGTGGCCGGCCTGGAACGCGCCGCTCGTCTTTTTCGCCGCGCCGCTCGGCGTATAGGAAATGTAGCTCGACGCGGACAACTGGCCCGTCATCCGATACCCCGGCAACATGCTTCCCTGCGTCAGAATCACCGCCTCCCCGCTATCCAGGGCGGCATTGTTGTTCGCATCGTTGAACACGATCCAGCCCTGCTCCCAGCCGCCGCTCACCGCGCAGGCGGCGCCGCCCGGAGACGGGCACACCACCGTCCGCGAACCGCGCTTGATCGCCTCGCTGCGCGCCAGATGCAGCGAGGCGACCATGGCGTTGGTCGCGCTCGTCACGTTGCTGTTGGCACTGGCGGAAACAAAGGACGGGATGCCGATCGTCAGCAGGATGGCGGAGATCGCCAGGACCAGCATCAGCTCCAGCAGCGTCGCGCCCGATTGATTCATCGTCCCTCCCCCCGATTTCGTTATCGATTCGGGAGGGTGCCATCATGGATCAGGACCGGCTATACAACTTTAGTCGTAGTGGGCGGGGAAACGGGAGCAGGGCGATGATTCGTAACGTGATTTTCCGACCCGCCTGGGAGGCCAGCGCAACGGTTGATGGTTGGCGAACCGTCAGGGACAAGTCGTTGCCGGATCTCTCGTGACGTCGGACCGCCCGGTCGCGTCGATCTGGATCGTTCTTTTCTGGTCGCCTGGCGTCGGCGTGGCGCGGCACAAGGTCAGGGTGCTGAACGTCGCGCCCACGCCGGTCGGCTGGAACACGATGCTGGTGAGGCCGTTCGCCTCGGACATCAGAAAGCCGTTGGGGAGCGCCGGCTGGCTGTTGACCACCGTGCCGGTGCCGTCGGTCAGCACGACGACCCAGCCGCCGCTCCATGTGCCCGTGCAGGTGCTGCCATTGGACGAGGCACACAGTATCACGGATCGATTGCGCTTGATCGCTTCGCTGCGTGCGAGCTGGGCGCTCGCCATGAAACTGTTGGAAAGCGAGGTCAGCTTGCTGCTGAGCGCGATCTCGTTGAACGAAGGCACCGCGATCGCTGCCAGGATCGCGACGATGGAGATGGTGACCAGCAGCTCGATGAGGGTAAACCCCGCCTGTGCGGCCCGCCGTGCGACGAGCGACAGCACGTGCGGCGTCCGACCGGTTATCGCGCCCCGCCTCATCGCTCGATCTGCCAGTAGACCCGGCTCTTGGGCTGATTCAAGGGCGGCGGCGGCGGCGGCGATCCGCCCTGCAGCGCCGACTGGGGATTGCAGCCGATGCAGAACGGAACCGCGGTCGTGCTGCCGTCGAGCGTGACCATGCCTGCGACGGGCGAGGGCGCAAGGCCGCCGCCGGCGATGTTCGAGAAACGTTCGGTGTCACCATAAACGCCGCCGCCGTTGACATACGAAATGTTGTAGACGTTGGCGGTTCCGAGCGTAGGCGTGCACTGGCCCTCTTCGTAGACGACCGGGATGTGGGTACTGAAGGTCACCGTGCCGAAGATCGTGATCGCGCTGGTCACCACCTGTTCGTGCGGATTCAGCTGAAGGTACCAGCCTTTATGCAGCGCGACGGTTGCGGGCGTCGGGCTCGTGCCGTTGAGGGGGATCTCGACCAGAGAGTTCAGGCAGATCACCGAATTGCCGCCGCAGTTGTTCGACTCGGAGCTGAGCCAGGTCGAGTCGGACGGATCGTCCTGCACCATGAAGAAGTAATTGTTCACCCCATAGGCGCCCGTATAGGTCGCCAGCGGCTTTTCGCGATCACCGGAACCGATCAGCAGGTCGTATTTGCCGTTGTCGTACACCACGTCGGGCATGAACTCGAACTTGCGGTTGGGGAAGCAGTTCGTCACCGTATCGCAGCCGAGCGAGGCGATCTGCGTCACCGTCCAGTCCGCCGGGGCCGCAGTGCCGATGTTGACACGCCAGATATTGCCGCCCATATCGCCCACGTACGCGTAGATCGCCTGCCCCGGGTTGAGCGGATCAGGCACGACGAAGACGTCCGACACCACGCCGCGTCCACCGGGCAGAGGCAGATCCTTCAGGAGTGTGCCGGTGTCCGCGTCGAAGACATAGATGTCGCTTCCCTTCGTGGGCGTGGTGCAGGCCGTCGTGTCGCTGTCCTCGCAGGTGTCATAGCCGCCACCCATGATCAGCATGGGCGTCATGACGCCGCCCGAGGTCTGGCCCGGCGCCTTCAGCACCTTGGGCGACGACCAGGTCTGGCCGATGTTGCCGATGCTGTAGGTCGAGCTTCCGCTCGCGCACCCGGTGCTGTCGCAGCCCCGCTTCCACTTCAGCACCGGATTCCCCGGGGTGCTCACGTCGAAAGCGTAGACCGCGCTTCCACCGCGGCGCATGGTCGCGTAGATCCATTTCGTGCTTCCGGCGTTGTAGGCCGTGACCGCACCGTCGAGACCGTAGGGCTTGGGCTTGGGCGTGGTCAGATAGAGGTTGCCGGGGTAGCTGACCGGCACGCTGTTGTCGCGAATGCGCTTGATGTTCGGATAGAACTCGGGCGGGACGAACGACCACAGTTCGCCACCTGGCGGCACGGCGGTGCCATTCGGCCCGTTGATGCTGCCGCCGCCGTCGCGGTTGCCGTTGACGGCGCGGAGCATTCCGTCGTTGCCGCCGTAGAACACGACCACCTGCGGCGATCCCGCGGTCCCGTAATCGATCGCGACCGGCCGCGAGTGAACCACGTCCCCATGCACGGACGGCCGGATGTCGTAGTACGGATTCGAGTTGCTGCTGCGCGTGGCGGACGTCTGCCAGTCGAGATCGTTCGTGTCCGTCGTGTTGTTCTGGCCCTTTTCCCATTTCACCAGGAGATCGCGCCCGGTCGTGTCGCCTGACGACAAGCCGAATGCGTCCGGCGTGATGCTCGTGTCGAAGGCCGCCAGGCCGGTGCACGACGTGATATTCGTCCAGTCGCAGGTATAGACAGTGCGGCTCTTGTATGAAGCGGAGAGGAAGTTCGCGCCGCCGCGCAGCAGGTAGCCCTGCGCGCCCTTCTGCACGATGTTGCCGTCAGGCGTGTTCGACGACCCGGAGTTGGCAACCGTCATGCAGTTTTGCTCGGGTTCGAAGAACCAGTATTTGTCCGGGTTCGACGTCGGAGGTGTCCAGAAGCTGCGCGCGCATTCGGAAATGAAGCCCGTGCCGGACCCGCTGATGGCACTGCCACCGTCGGCGTCGAGTAGTTGCAGGGTCCCATTCAGGTAACCCAGCTTGTACTGCTTGAGGTTGCCGTACCAGCGCGGCAGGGCATTCTCGTCCGGACGGAACATCCCGATGAAAACCTGGTTGAGATAGGCGCCCTGGGTGTTGACGCTCACTGGCAGGCTCACCGCCGCGAAGGCGCTGTTGTTTGACTGGACTTCGCTCAGGATGTTCTGCAGCGCAGACACGAGGCTGGCGCGGTCCGTCGTCGGGTAATACTTGCCCTTGCCCACGTCCGCCATGCTGGTGAGCAAGGCGGCGTACGAGGCCTGGCACTTATCGCCGAGCAAGCCGATCGTGTAGGTCTTGTCGGTCTGCGCGGCCAGGTAGCGCGACCATTCGTCCGCATAGAATCCCCCGGTCTCATGGTTCGCGCTCGGGAACGTGTAGGTACCGCACATGTCGGTTTGTATGGTGCTGAGGATCTGCGCCTTCTGGTCCGTGGTCGCCAGAGGCGTCGCGTTCATGTCGGGGTTGGAGTTGAGACCCAGCAGCGCATTCGCCGGACCTGCATCGCCGGTCGAATCGCCGGGCGAACCGGCAGACCCGTAGGAGTTGCCGATGAAGACGAGGTAGGTATGGCAGCCCAGGGTCGGCTTGATGCTGGCATACGAGCGCCCCGACAGCCCGGTGTGCCCGTAAAAATAGGCCCAGGTCTCCTGCTGGACGGCGCCGGTTTTTTGCTTGTTCGCCTTGATCCAGGAACCCGGGATACCGTTGTTGGTGGTCCAGCGCGCGATATACTCCAGCAGCGCGGACTGTTGCGTTCCATCGAGCTTCTTCAGGGGCGCCGCGAGACATCCCCCGGTGCTGCCGGTGCAGGTGGCGCCGTTGATGTCGACGATGCCGCTGCTGCCGTTGTAGAACATGATTCCGACGTTCATCACCGGCGTATCGGTCGGAACTGCGGAGATGACGGTGTACAACGCACACTGCTCGATACCGCCCACCGTCCCGTGCAGCGTATTGGTCGCGCCGCCAATGGTGCACGTCGCACTCGGGTCGGTGGTGCTGGATGAAAAGTTGGCCGCGTTGTCGATCACGAGCATCACGTTGGGCAGGTCCGTGGGGCTTGGCGGGACCCCCATGAACAGATCGGTGTCGTCGGCCATGCCGGGCAGGTGGAAAGCCAGCAGGCAGGCTGCCAGCAGAAATTTTCGGATGCGGATTGTCATATGGACTCCTGCTGCAGTTTTTTTCACGGGCACACGGCTTTCTTCTGGCTTTCCGTCAGCAACACGCGCACGCCTTTCCGGATTGTGACGTTCGCGCCCGTCTGGACGTCGTTGACGTCGGCCTTCATGTCCCATACGGTGTTCCAGAAGGCCTGCGTCGTCATGATCTGCCCCAGGGAGAGGCTGCTGGAATAACCCGGGGCGGCGACCGATGCGCGTATGCAGGTGGGCTGGGAAATATGGACGTTGTAGTCGATGCTGCCGTCGTGGTTGATGTCCACCCCGATATCCTGCGCCGGGGGCGCCACGGTCGAGCCGCCGATGAGGAGCGAGTTGAGCGCTTCTTCCGTCGCCGAATCGGCCGCGGCGATCGCCTCGTTGCGGAACTGCATGTTGCCGACCGCCCTGAGGTTGCCGGTGCTCAGCATGAACGCGGCAGTGACGACCAGCGTGATCAGGACGAGCATGATCAGGCCGACGACGAGCGTTGCGCCGCGTTGCGCGTGGAGGGTGACCGGCGTGATCATGGCGTGTCCCTCCGGCTGGACGGATTGACGAGGCGGACCGTCGTCGAATAGACGTGGCGCTTGAAGTGGTCGTTGAACGGCCCCATCGTGTATGACGGATCGCCCAAGACGTACGTTTTTTTATCGGTGTATCCCGCCGTTGGTTCCAAGTTACGCGCGAGCACATAGATCCGGACAGCGACGACGTTGGCCGCGGGGCAGGTATTCGCCCCCGTGCAGGTGACGCCTGACGCCTTGAGATACGCACCCTCCGCGACGCCGTCACCGCGATTGGTGGGCGTCACCTTGTTGTAGGGGTCCGTCCACGCGACCGCCTTGGTGTAGTCCTCGGCCGTGCCGCCCTTGCTGAGGCTGTCGATGCCGTACATCACCCTGAAGCCTTCGATGCCTTCGATCAGGGCCTGCGCCGGCTGCTGAGCCAGAGTGGTACCAGATAGATCGAAAGTCGATTGCATCAGCGTCGGAATGCCGTCGCCCGCGGTGACGGCGTAATCGCGGATGTAATAGAGATTGGAGACGAACTTGCGCTTGACGGCAGGCAATGCACAGTTGTTGCCGCGCTGATGGAAGATGAAAGGCGGACCATCGGGCGTACCGTCGCTTATGCCGAGCACGTAGCCGAGGCCGATTGCATAGACCGAGTCGTTTATGGGCTTAATGCCCCATGTCGCGGGGGCAATCGACGCAACCTTCGTCGTACCGTTGTATGCCGTGATCGTCGCCGACTGCCCCACCCCGGTACCGTAGATAATGCGTATCTGCACGCCCTTGTAGTAATCGTCGGTGGACGACGCGCCGGCATCCAGGGTAATAGTGTCGTCGGTGCCCCCCTGTGCCAGCCCCCCTATTTCGGTCTCGCACAGCGAGGACTGGAAATACAATTTATCCTTTGTGTCGGCTTCGCAATTGCCGACGCCGGCTACACAGTTCATCGCGTGGCGAACAACCAGCACGTCGGTGTTGGCCTGTTGGTTGGCAATGACGCCCCCCGCTCCCGCACAGGTACCAGCATCGCCCTGCACGGGGATGCCGATTATGTCGGACAGATAGTTGCCATCCCAGTTGGCCGAGCTATAGGCGAGACAGGGATCGGGCAAGGCCTTCGGCGCATCGAGCGGCGCCGTCACGGTAGTCAGGTCGTCGAACTGAGGAACGTACGCGCCCCAAAAACCTGCATGCTCGACATCATCCTGCAGCAGCTGGATGGCGAATCGGCCGTTCTCGATCTGGCGGTTCGCCTTCGCCATTTCGCTGTCGGTACGGGTGACGTTGATATACAAGGCCACCAGCGCCGCCACGATGAGCATGCCGAGGGTGATGGCGATCATCAATTCGATCAGCGAGAGACCGCGGCTGCGGACGATGCGCGCGGGAGCGTTCATTGTGCGGCTCATAGTGACGACAGGTTCGCGATGCGAACGATCGTGGTGACGAAGCGGCGGCAGCTGTCGCCGGTGCAGCTCGAGCCGATCGCGCCGTTGTACTTGCCCGCCCCACAGGTCGGCGAGCCGGTCGGATTGGCGATGGGGGTCAGGCCCTGCCAGGCAACCGTGACGAGGTATTCGCCGGGGGTGGCGGTCGTCTCGACGCAGCCGCGCCCACCGATCATGGCACCCACCGCGCTGCCGCCCGACGTTTCCGCGGCGCCTTGCAGCGCCTCGCACCACTCGGCGACATCCTGACTCAACTGGCTCGTGCCCGCGGCAGGGCAGGTCATGCCCGCCCCGAGAGGGGTGGAAACCGGAGCGGCGGCAGCATAGTTTGCCGCCTGGGCCCGATTGGCCTCGATGCGACTGGCCATGTCGTTCAACAAGACCAGGGCCTGGGCGCGCTGGTAGGATTCCATCTCCGACGCCTGCAGCCGCGACTGCAGGCCGGCGAGGCCCAGAAGGCCAATGGCAAGAATGACGATGGTGACCAGCACCTCGATCAGCGAGGTGCCGCGCTGACGACGCGCGGAAACGCTTACCATTTGGTGGCGTCTCCGGCCCGGGTCTTCACGCCCTCGCTGGTCAGTTTCAGGTCGCCGTCGGTCGCCTGAACGCCGCTTGCCGTGAAGGTGATGGTGAAGCTGGGCATGCCCGTGCAGTCCGCAGCAACCGCCGGAGTATATTTTCCGTTGAGTTCGGTGGGAAGCGTATAGCCCAGCGTCGTCAAATTATTCGTATAGCAACGGTTAGCAAGCAAATACTGCTGCTCGCGGCTGGCGATATCCATCATCTCGGACTCGGCGGCGGCGCGGTTGCCGCGCTTCACGTATTCCTGATACGCGGGCATCGCGATCGCCGCCAGGATCGCCACGATCGCGACGGTGATCATCAGCTCGATCAGCGTGAAGCCGGTTTGTCTGCCTGACGTCATGTCTCTTCCCTTTGTTATGCCGCGGATGCTAATCGTCACGTACGCGAGGCGCCACGACCGGCCGATGGCTGGCGCTTTTGCCGGAACGGACGGATAACCGTGGTCGAAAGCCCTGGCGCGCCCGACGAAGCCGCGCATCCGCCTATTACGGCATGTGCAGCGAAATCTGTAGACGGCGCCGGTACGGGCGTGGCACGTCAGCGCGATCGCCCCTAGAATGGACGCCATGTCACGAAATCCTTATTCCCTTGGACCCGAAGGGGTAGCGGCTTGACCGAACGCGCAGTGGTGGTGGGCGCCGGCGTGTCCGGCTTGAGCGTGGCGCTGGCACTGCTCCGGCGGGGCGAACGGGTGACGGTGCTGGAACGCGGCGAAACCGGGGGGGAGTCGTCGTGGGCGGGGGGCGGCATCCTCTCTCCCCTGCTGCCGTGGGATTACCCCGAACCGGTTGCCTCGCTCGCTCTCCACTCGATGGCCATGTACGCCGACTGGGTGGCGGAAATCGAAGCGCTGTCGGGAGTCGATGCGGAGTTCTGGCGCTGCGGCATGCTGGCATCCGAAGTGGCCGTCCCGGACCAGGCGCTGGCCTGGTGCGCCGAACACGGCATGGCGGCGATGCGAAGCTGCCCGCTCCGACTGCCCGCGCCGCTCGACGCATACAAGGAAAACCAGCTCTGGCTGCCCGACATCGCGCAGGTCCGCAATCCGCGCCTGGTGGCATCACTGCGCGCAGCCGTGCTGCGCCTCGGTGGCGAAGTGCACGAGCATTGCCTCGCCACCGGCGTGCAGACGCGACAGGCGCGGGTGACGGAAGTGCGAACCGACGCCGGCGATTTTCCCGCCGACAACGTGATCCTGGCCGCCGGGGCGTGGGGCGGCCTCAGCCTGACCGGCATTGTGCCGGTGCCGAACATTCGCCCGATCCGCGGCCAGATGCTGCTGTTCAAACCGGCGGCCGGTGTGCTCGATACGATCCTGTACCGCAACGGCCTGTACCTGATTCCCCGCCGCGACGGGCACATTCTGGTCGGCAGCACGCTGGAAGACGCCGGTTTCGACAAGACGACCGACGACGCGACGCGCCAGCGCCTGCACGGCGAGGCCGCCGAATTGCTGCCCGCGCTGGCGGGCCTCGAGCCGGTGCGGCACTGGGCCGGACTGCGGCCCGGCTCGCCCGGCAACGTCCCGGTCATCGACCGGCATCCCGATTTCGACAACGTGTTCGTCAATGCCGGGCATTACCGCTACGGCGTGACGATGGCGCCCGCCTCGGCGGCGCTGCTTGTCGACCTGATGGAAGGCAACACGAGCGCGCTCGACCCCGCGCCCTACCGCTGGGAGGCCGCGCTCGCCCGCCACTGGGGCGGCGCGCTCTAGTCCCCTGCACCGGCGCGCGCGGCGCGGCGGCGATGACAAGATCGTTTACACTTCGCGCCACATGGCAAAAGAACAAGAAAAAACTTCGCTGACCATCCTGCAAATGCTCCCGGCGCTCGAGTCCGGCGGCGTCGAACGCGGCACCGTCGAGATCGCCCATGCGCTGGTCGAACGCGGGCATCGCGCGCTCGTGATGTCGGCAGGCGGGCGGCAGGTCGGACCGCTGACCGAATGCGGCGCCGAGCATTTCGCCTGGCCGGTCGGCGAGAAATCGCTCAAGTCGCTGCTGCTCGTCGGCAAGCTGCGGCGCTTTCTGGTGGATCAGAAGGTGGACATCGTCCACGCGCGCTCGCGCGTGCCCGCGTGGATCGCCTTCCTCGCCTGGCGCGGCATGGACCCGGCCACGCGGCCCCGCTTCGTCACCACGGTGCACGGGCTGTACAGCGTCAACCGCTACAGCCGCATCATGACGCGGGGCGAGCGGATCATCGCGGTGTCGAACACCGTGCGCGACTACATCCTGCGCGAATATCCCGACACCCTGCCCTGGCGCATCCAGGTGATCCATCGCGGCGTCGACGGCAGCGCCTATCCGCACGGCTGGAAGCCCGATCCGACGTGGCAGCGGACGTTTTTCGAACAGTTCCCGCAGGCTGCCGGCAAGCTGCTGCTCACCCTGCCCGGCCGCATCACCCGGCTCAAGGGACACGAGGATTTCATCGAACTCGTCGCACGAATGAAGCGGCGCGGCCTCCCGGTGCACGGACTGATCGTCGGCGGCGCGTCGGCCTCGAAGGAGCGCTATTGGCACAAGCTGCACTACCGCGTGCAGAGCATGGGGCTGGCAAACGACATCAGTTTCACCGGACAGCGCGACGACCTGAAGAACATCCTGGCGATCTCCAACCTGGCGCTCTCGCTTTCCAGCCAGCCCGAATCGTTCGGGCGGACCACGCTGGAGGCCTTGCGGCTGGGCGTGCCGACGGCCGGTTACGACCACGGCGGCGTCGGCGAAATCCTGCGCACGATCTACCCCGCCGGCCTTTTGCCGCTCGGCCGCATCGACGAGACCTGCCAGCGCATCGCCCACCTGCTGCAGGATCCGGAGCCCGTGCCCGCCGCCGACTTCTTCCCGCTGCGGGCCATGCTCGACCAGACGCTCGACCTGTACGAGCAGCTGGCGCGCGCGCCGCGCCGCTGATGCAATGCCCTACGACCGGCCCTTGAGCGCCGCCGGCAGGTGCAGCAGCCGGCCGCGCAGCTTGCCGTAGAAATCGCGCAGCGCCACGACGGGACTCGACCGCCGCAGCGCGCGGCGCGACAGGATCGCGGCGCCCGGCTCGACTCGCGCGTCGTCGCGATGCAGCCGCGCGATGTCGCGCGACGCCACCGCGAACAGGTTGTACTCGTACATCACGCGGCGCCGCGCTTCGATCAGCGCGGGCAGGCGCTTCTCGTATTCGTTTCCGGCAATCGCGGCGCGGATGGTCGCGAGCGCGGCTTCGGGGTCGTGGATGTCGATGCGGATGAAGCTGTCGGCCGGGAAATAGTCTTCCGCGTTGGGGCATCCGTAATAGAACGGCAGCGACAGCCCCAGGAAGGGATCGGCGAGCTTCTCGGTCCAGTGATGCTCGCCGATGTAGTTCTCGATCGCGACGTGATAGCGGTAATCGCGCAGGCAGTCGGCCTTGTCGTCCAGCGGCCGCGGCGTCTGGCGCCCGAAGGTGTGCAGCTCCGGCATGTGCTCGACCAGCCAGCGCATGAAGCGCTCGCGATGGTGGTGCAGCGTGTGCCGCATCGCCTTCGGCGAATACACCATCGACACGTCGCGGCTTTTTTCGAGCGGCGGCGCCTCGACCATGCGGTCGAACGGCAGGATCTCGCGGCCCATGCCGTAGAACCAATGCAGGGCCGGCTGCGAGAAGAGGCGCTGGGGATGCGGCAGCGCCCAGTCTGGCTGGCTGGTCAGCACGGCGCCGAACTGGCGGGTGTAGCTGTCGCCGTAGATCTTCACGGACGACGGCTCGCTCGTCACGAGCAGCGTATGCGCGCGCGGGCAGGCCAGTTCCTCGCGGGTGGTCTTCTTCGCTTCGCCGGGGCGTTCGGGCAGGTCGTCGCACACCAGCAGCCAGTCGTAGTCGCGCGCATCGCGCTCGAACGTGAACTCGCAATCGCCCCAGACCGGCTCGTTGTGCGGGAACTGGTGCATCCAGACGGCAGTCGGCAGGCTGCTCAGCATTTTGACGCGCAGGCGGGTGTCGGGCATCGGCATCCTCAGAAAGTGCGCAATCCGCCGGGCCACTCCTGCCCGGGCGTCAGGTCGCCGGCCACGAGTTCGGGCAGGCGCGCGGCCACCCACTCCGGCGTGATCGCCTTCATGCAGGCCTGGCGATCGGGATTGGAACAGGTCTTCGCGTAGCAGTTGCGGCATGGCAGCTGCGCCTGCACGGCGATCACACTGCGGCCGATCGGCTTCACGCGGCGCGGGTCGGTCGGGCCGCACAGCACCAGCAGCGGACGCCCGGCGGCCGAAGCGAAATGCGCGGTGCCGGTGTCGTTGCCGATGATCGCCGACGCACCCGCGCACAGCGGGGCGATATCGAGCAACTGCAACTGGCCGTTGAGGTTCACCACATAATCGCCCGCCCGGGCGATCGCGGCGCAATCCTCGACCTCGTCGGGCCCGCCGACGACGGCGATCTTCTGCACGCCCTCTTCGTGCAGCCGCAGCGCGAGCTCGGCGAAGCGCGCCGCGCCCCAGCGCTTGAGCGGGTGGGCGGCGGCCGCCCCCGGCAGCAACACGACGTAGCGCCCCTCTTCCAGTCCATGCTTCGCGCGCATCGCGGCGACGGCGGCCAGCCGCTCGGGCGCCGGATGCAGCACCGGATGCGCGGTCGGCGTGGGAATGCCGATCGCCTGCAGCACGGATTGCATCATCGGAAAAGCATGCGCCTCCGGATCTCGAACCCGGGGCTGATGGGTGTAGGGAAAGCCGCCGCGATTGCCGACGCGGATGCGCGGCGCGCCGCCCGTGAGCCACAGGAGCGCGAGCAAAAAGCGCGAATGGTCCGAGCGCTGCAGGTCGATCACGAGGTCGTAGCGCCCCGCGCGCACTTTCTTCAGCCACGCGAGGCTGTTGGCCCAGCGATGCGTCTTGCTGCGCACGTCGATCGCCCACACCTCGGCGAAGCGCGGATCGTGCGCGAACAGGCCCACGCAATTCGGCTGCGTGTTGAGATGGATTTCCGCGTGGGGAAGCGCGCGCGCGATGTCCTCCATCAGCGCGCTTGCGATCACCACGTCGCCCAGCGCGCTCCATTTGATGACGAGGACGCGGCGAATCCGTTCGAGCCGGACCGCTTTCATGCGGCGAGGCTCTCGGGCTGGTATTCCGGCACCCAGTTCTTCAGCCTGGCTTTGACGCCGGCTTCGTCGCAGCTGTCCGCGCGCGCCAGCCACTCCATGCATTCGCGATGCCAGCCGGCGTCGGCCGCACGCGCCTTCGCCACGCGCAGCTTGGGATGCGGCGTCGGCAGCGTGGACTCGTCATCCGCGAGCAGTTCCTCGTACAGCTTCTCGCCGGGACGCAGACCGGTGTATTCGATGCGGATGCGATCCTCGTCGGCGCCCGACAGCCGGATCATCAGCCGGGCGAGCTCGGCGATCCTGACCGGTTCGCCCATGTCGAGCACGAATATCTCGCCGCCCTCGCCCATCAGGCCCGCCTGCAAGACGAGCTGCGCGGCCTCGGGAATCGACATGAAGAAGCGCGTGATGTCGGGATGCGTCACCGTCACCGGGCCGCCCGCCTCGATCTGCTTCTGGAACTTGGGAATCACGCTGCCCGAGGATCCCAGCACGTTTCCGAAGCGCACCGAGACGAAGCGCGTGCCCTCCGGCCGCTGCATCGCCTGGCAGGCCATCTCGGCGAGCCGCTTGGTCGCGCCCATCACGTTGGTCGGGTTGACCGCCTTGTCGGTGGAGATCATCACGAATTTCTCCACGCCGTGCGCCTGCGCGGCGGCGGCTACCACCTGCGTGCCGAGCACGTTGTTGCGCACCGCCTCCCAGGCGTTGCCGTTCTCCATCAGCGGCACGTGCTTGTAGGCGGCAGCGTGGAACACGACAGCGGGATGATGCTCGGCCATCACGGCGCTCACCCGGGCGGCGTTCTTGACGTCGCCGATCGCCGGCACGATGGCGAGATCCGGGAAATGTTGCGGCAGCTCCTGCTCCATCGCATACAGCGCCAGTTCGGACTGCTCGAACAGCACCAGCTTCGCCGGTTCGAACCGCGCGATCTGGCGGCACAGCTCCGAGCCGATCGAGCCGCCCGCCCCGGTCACCATCACCACCCTGCCGGTCAGCAGCCGATGCAGGCCGCTGTCGTCGAGCTGCACCGGGTCGCGCCCCAGGAGGTCGTCGAGCTCGATGCGGCGCAGGCTGGATACCGACACGTTTCCCGCCACCAGATCCTCGAGCGACGGGATCGTCATCACGTTCAGGCCGGCATCCGCGCAGGCCTGGGTGATGCGCCTGCGCACCGCGTGCGCGGCCGACGGCAGTGCCAGCACGACGTCGTCGACGCCCATTTTCGCGGCCCAGATCGTGACCTCGTCGAGCGGGCCCAGAACCGGAATCCCTTGCACCAGCCGCCCCTGCTTGTCACGGCTGTCGTCCAGCAGGCCGACGACGCGGAAGCCCGACGGATTGCGCGCCAGTTCGCGCAGCAGGAAGTCCGCCGCCGAACCCGCGCCGGCGACCAGTACCGGCTTGCTGTCGGGGTGCAGCACGCTCGCCAGCCGATGCTCCTTCCACGCGCGGTAGGCCAGGCGGCTGCCGCCCATCACCGTCACCAGCAGCAGCGGGTCGAGGATCAGC
The DNA here is from genome assembly GCA_021820845.1 of Pseudomonadota bacterium. Classification (GTDB taxonomy): domain Bacteria; phylum Pseudomonadota; class Gammaproteobacteria; order Burkholderiales; family Thiobacillaceae; genus Thiobacillus. The sequence continues at coordinate 350,894 of JAKADC010000001.1, read as the reverse complement.
ACCGAGCGCGGCACCACCGAGTGAATCCGGAACAGCACCAGCACGAGCGGAATCAGCAGGGCCGCGAGCCCCACGGCCAGCACGATGCGCTTGAGGTCGGGCAGGCTGGCGAAGCGCCAGATGCCGCGGTAAAGGCCGAAGCGCCAGAACACCGCCGCCTGCAGCGGCACCACCCAGGCCAGCGTCGAGACAGCCGCCGTCCGGAACGCAGGCGGCACTTCGAGGTTGAAGCGCAGCCAGTACGCGGCCAGCCAGGCGATGGCCGCCACCAGGATGTCGTACAGAACGATGAGCGCGGTACGCGGATTAATTTTCATTGCGGGGCCGGTGCCATCGCAAGTCGATGGCGAGGAAAATCAGCAGGTAAATTGCGGCCGACAGTATAAGCAACCACGCGGCCTGCCGCGGCAGGAACAGCAGCGCGAATGCGAGCGCCGCCGCCACCAGCATCAAAGCATAGGCCGCCACGGCGAGCCGGCGATGCGTCGCACCCAGCAATACCACGCGCTGATAATAATGCGAACGATGCGCCTGCCAGACTTTCTCTCCGCGCAGCGCGCGCCGGGCGAGCGTCACGCTGGCATCCAGAATGAAGGGCGAAAACACCAGCAGCGGGAACAGCCATGGCCATATCCCTTGCATGGCCCCGTCGATGCCGAGCGCCGCGGCCAGGAAACCCAGGGGGATCGAGCCGGCGTCGCCCATGAACACGCGTGCCGGCGGAAAATTGAAGCGCAGAAAGGCCAGCGCCGCAGCCGAAATTGACGCGCAGAATGCCGCCAGCCCCAGTGCGCCGCCCAGCCACGCCGCCAGTGCAAGCGCGCCGAAGCCAATCGCCGTCATGCCGCCTGCCAGCCCGTCCGAGCCGTCCATGAAGTTGTAGAGATTGGTCATCCACACTACCACCAGCGTTCCGGCGAGAAGCAGCCAGCCGGTGAGTCCCAGCGCGAACAAACAACCCGCTGCGGCAACGAAGTGCGCCAGGAAGCGCACCCGAACCGACAGTCCGCGCACGTCGTCGAGGAGCGACAAGGCAGCCAGCGCGAACGTGCCCAGCACCACCGGCAGCAGCGCGGCGTCGACCAGAAACAGACTCGCCACGGCAAGCCCCGCCATGATACCCAGCCCGCCGATGCGCGGCGTCGGGGCGGCGTGCAAGGAACGTTCGTTGGGGTGGTCCATGGGCAGGACATGGCTGCGCCGCACCAGCCAGGAAAGGGTCAGCCAGCAGACCAGGAAGGCGGCGACCACCGCAAGCGCGCTCATCGTGCCGCCACCGTCGCCGCGAGTCCGGCTTCCATCGAATAGGGAGGCGTCCAGCCGAGACGCTCGCGAATGGCCGAACTGTCGACCTGAAGCGAGCCGGTCAGGCGCGCAACCGCTGCCCGCTTGCCCAGCAACGCGCCGGCGAACGTGAGCACGCCGACCGGCACCGGGAGCAGGTGCGCAGGCCGCCCCATGGCATGGGCAATCGCGCGGACCAATTCCGGCGTCGAAACCGGCCGCCCATCGTCGAGCAGAAAGGTCTGCCCTGCCGCCGCCGGATGTTCAAGGCAGGCCCGGATCGCGTCGACGAAGTTGCCAAGGTAGAGCAGGCTGCGGCGGTTGCGGATCGCGCCCAACGGCAGCGGCCAGCCGCGCGCCACGGTGTCGAGCAGCCGCCGGAAGTTCGCCTTCACGCCCGGCCCGTACACCAGCGGCGGCCGCAGGACGACGATCTCGAGTCCGGTCTCGCGGGCGATCTGCTGCAGCCCCTGTTCGGCCTCCCACTTGGAAATCGCGTAATCATCCTCGGGCGCCGGCGGATCCGTTTCCCGATAGCGGGCGTCGCGCCCCTCGCCGTTGACCTTGACGCTGCTGACGAAGACGAAGCGCTTCACCCCTGCCTGCGCCGCCTGGCGGGCGAGGTTGAGCGTGGCTGCCGTGTTGGTGGTACGGTAGAGCGTCAGCGTATCGGCTGCGGTGTCGTGCATCACGTGGACGCGCGCGGCGAGGTGGACAACGGCGTTGCAGTTGGCCAGTGCATCCTCCCAGGTTGTCTTGCTGCCCATATCGCCGACAATTACCTCACCGGCAAGACCGCAGGCACGCCGCACGACGGGCACCACGACATGACCACCGCCGACAAGAAGACCAAATAGCGCGCGCCCGACAAAACCATTGGCGCCGGTAATCAGAACCCTCATCGATGGATGAATTCCAGCAGCTTGGCCGGATATTTCGACAGTATTTTTGGCAGGCTGGTCGGGATACCGTTCTCCCGGCAGGCTCTTAACACCTCCCAATTGAGCAGGACAGTGTTGCGCCACCCGCCGGTGCTGACCCCCCCGGTCCGCATCCGCACCAGCACCTCCGGCACATGGCGGTAGTTCAGCGAACCGGCATGAAACATGCGCGCCACCAGTTCGAAGTCACCCGCGATCCGGTAATCGGTCCGGAAGTGTCCGAAGCGTTCATATACCTGGCGCCGCAGGAAAAGCGTCGGATGTGCAGGCATCCATCCCCACGCAATGCGCTCGGGACGGAAACGCCGCGAGCGGTAACGGCGCAACGGGCGGTCCGGCCGGGCAGGACTGACAAACTCCGCGTCGCCGAACAGGGCGTCGAGGCTTTCCGCCTCCATGATCACAGACACCCGCCGTAGCACCCCTGCATCGGCATACACATCGTCGGCGTTGAGAAAACCAATGACCTCGCCCGTGGCCAGACGCAACCCCTTGTTCATGGCATCATAAATGCCCTCGTCAGGTTCTGATATCACTTGGGCCGCGTGCGCCCCGTGACGTCGGATGACGTCCAGCGTGCCATCTGTCGAGGCACCATCCACAACGATGTGCTCGATGTCCGGATGCGTCTGCGCCGCGACCGATTCCAGCGTGTGGGCGATCGTTCGGGCGGCATTGAATGCCACCGTGATGACGCTGATCTTCATGAGGTTGTTGGTTCAGTCCTAGGGGACCGAGAGCGCCGTGCGAGCAGATGCCGGACCATGTCCATACGCCAGCGCAGCCGCGTAGCAAATGGCACCGTGGAGCGCGTGGCCGCTGGGCTGACGTTGCCGCCATGCCGGCGGTACAGTGACAGTGTTTCGTCGAGAAAACACACCCGTCCCGTGCGCTCTGCCACGAGGCCGATCCACCAGTCATGCATTGCGATGCCTTCCGGAAAGGGTAGCGCATCCTCCAGCACCCTGCGCCTCATTGCCATGCAGCATCCTAGGTAGCCGTTCTTGGCGAGATTCCTCAGCAAGCCGGCGCGCGACCCATTGAGGCGAAAGAAGGACGGGTGCAATTCCTTGAGCGTATCGTCGACGACGCGGCAGTCGGTCACCACGAGGTCGGCCTCGCGCAATGCCCGCATGACCCGTTGCACCTTATCGGGCAGCCAGATGTCGTCCTGGTCGCACAGAAAAATCACGTCCCCGCGCGCACGCCGCAAAGCGTGTTCGAAATTGCGGACCACGCCTGCGCGCGGCCCATCGCTCAGGAGAATGCGTGGATCGCTGATGCGTTGCACCACTTCGCGTGTAGCGTCAGTCGAACCATCGTCGGACACGATCACTTCGTCGTCCGCCGCCAACTGAGGCAGAACGCTCCGCAACTGCGCCAGGACGTGGCGGGCGCCGTTGTACGTGGCGACGCATACGGAAATCATTTCTTGGCGACCGTGCCGTAAAAGCGCCGACACGCGAGATAGAGCGGGTCGGGCAAAGCCCGCTTACTCAATTCCACCGGGCGCACAAGGTATTCAAGCACATCGGCGGCAACGATTGCGTCGAAACGCTCTCCTTCGCCTACCGCCGAGTTCGACATCGCGCGTAGACTCAAAGGTAGCGACCTACCGTGTTGTAGAGCTCTTCATCGAGATCCGGCGTCATTCGATGAAGTGGATTTGATTCCATGCTTCCGGTCTCGGTCACGCGGCTGGTAATTTTTGGGAAATAAGTCTGCTCGGGGTCGATCGCCACCAAGAATCCCGCCACGCCGGATGCGTTAAACAAGTGCGAGAAATCGCCGTCTTTCTCGAAACCAGGGCCAACACGCATGCAGGGTATCCCGTAGGCCGCAAAAAGGGCCTCCCAATTAGGCAGTCCCAGTCCCGTCATACGGTCACAACCAACGTAATGTCCTCCGAAATAATTCCGCTGAGTCATACGGATGGAGGCATACCCGCCATCCTCGAAAATGAATATCTTCAAGTTCAGCTTGTTAATCGCTGCCGTGCCCAACTCCTGCAAATTCTGGGCAAATCCTCCATCGCCCTCTACGAGAGTCACGCGTCTGTCGGGGTGTGCAAAGGCCGCTCCGATGGCCCCGCTGAGACCGTAGCCCATCGAGGCCAGTCCCTTGTCGCTAATGATGACCTGTCCGCGTTTCTGATCGAAAGCCTGCATCATTACCGTAAAAGCGCCACCGCTGCTGCACGGAATCACGACGTCGCGCGCACTACTCATATGCGACAGCTGCTGTACAAAGACATACGGCGAGATATAGCCTTCCCCTGTTTTATTGCCTTGCTCCACAATGGGCAACTTGTCGCGCACCAGGCGGCAGTATTCGACCCAGCCCGAATGGTCGCCGAGCTCATGGCCCGACAGGGAGGTCAGTACGATGTTTGCATCAGCGCGCCACGCGATATCAACCTTTGGATGACCTTTTTCCAATTCCGCGGCATCACAGTCAACCTGTACGACGCGGCCTTTCGGCGCGAATTGCTGCCAGTTAAATCCGGTCTGTTGCAGTCCCAAGCGGCTGCCCAAGGCGACGATCAGATCGGACTGCTGCAGCAACAAGTTGCTGTATCGCTGCCCCCATGTATTAGGGCGGCCGAAGTACATCGGATGGTCTACACCGATGCGATCCGCACCATTCCATGTCGTGGTGATCGGTACGCCCATGTCCGCAAGGCTGTCGTAGAGCGTTTCGGTGGTTGATCGATGCACGCCCCCACCCAGCAACAGCATGGGACGTTTGGCTGCACGGATGGCCTCGACAATGCGTAGCAAAGCCGAATCATCCAAAGAAGGCGGCGCCGCTTCGGTGATTGTCGGTTCAACTTCACTCAGCTTTTCGGGATCAACGTCGCGCCCTTGAATATCCAATGGAATTTCGATGAATACGGGGCCTTTCCGGCCTTCGGCCCCGTCCTGCACGTAACGCGTGAACGATTGGCGGTCCGCAACCTCATCCAGCAAGATTGAGTGGCGCGTGATCGGCCGGACGATATCCACGCCCGCGATCTCCTGTATGCCCTTCTGGCGCAGGGTGTTCCGGCTCAGGTCGTCGGTCTTGACCTGCCCGCCAATGACCAACAACTCGCGACTCTCGAGCCACGCCCCACCGATCGCCGTAACGATGTTGGTAAGCCCAGGCCCAGCAGTAACAAGAGCGAAGGCGCGCTCAGTGCGGTTGCTTTCATTGAAATACTCCGCTGCGATACCTGCTGCGACTTCATGCACAACGGGGATGCATTTGAAGCGCTTACTGGCACTCGCCACCATATGCATGATGTTGCCTCCCGCCACGAAGAAGCAGTGTGTAAAACCCATGTCTTTCAGCCAGTCGGCCATTACATCGCTATAGCGCATGCATATCTCCAGTCATCAAAACTTAACGCGGTCCCTGTCAGCGCTATTGCGAGGGATGCGGCGTCTGCCCGTCCTCGGAAATCCTGCCGTGCTCCAAGCGAATGATCCGGTTACAGACACGGCTCAGCATGGCCATGTCGTGCGAAGCGATGACGATGATGGCGGTCTTGCTGATCAGTTCATTGAGCCGCTGCGAGGCCTTCTCATTGAATTCCGCATCCCCCACGCTCAGCCACTCGTCCATAAGCAGGATGTCCGCATCCACAGAGGTGGACACAGCGAACGCCAGGCGCAAGACCATTCCGGAAGAGTATGTCCTCAAGGGAAGGTCGAGATATTCTCCGAGGCCTGAGAACTCTGCAATTTCGGCCATCTTTGGCCGAATTTCGCGCGGCTTGACCCCCATCATCAGGCCACGCAGGACGATGTTCTCGTACCCCGTGGCGTCAGGGTCAAACCCGTTCGTGATGTCAAGCAGCGATGCGAGCCGGCCGGATATATCCAGGCTGCCGCCCACTGGCTCGTAGACGCCGTTCAACACGCGCAGCAGCGTGGTCTTACCCGCGCCGTTGTGGCCAACCACTCCGACACGGTCACCCTCGCGGAAATCAAAACTTATGCGGTCAAGCGGTCGGATAATAACTCGGTGCTGGCCCTCATGCTTGATCGCGCCACCCGTGGCAGCGCTGAGAAAGGCCTTTCGCAAGGAACGTTGGGACGCATCGTAGATGGGAAAATCTACAACGAGATCGGTAGCGCGAATATGAGACACGGTTAGAGCCAATAAGCAACGCGGGAACGAAAACGTGCGAAGAACAGAAGGGTGATCGAGAATCCGGCCAATGTCATCAGCGCAGTCATGCCAAATACGTGGGCGAGTTGCCCACCACCGAGAATGGGTGCTCTCATTGTTTCAAGCAGATAGTAGAAGGGATTCAACTCAACGGCCCAATGGCGCCCTTTCAACACATCCGCATGCCAGATCACTGGTGTTACGTAGAACGCAATCTGCATGACATTGATGACTATTTGCGCAACATCCCGGAAACGGGTGCACAAGACCCCGAGAAACAGCCCCATCCAGACTCCGTTCAGCGCAACCAGCAGGATGGCTGGCAGCAGCAGGAAGACCTCCCAGCCTATTCTGATCGGGAAAAGCGCGAGGACCACTGCCACGATCACCAGGTTGTGGCCAAATACGATCACATTACGCCAGACAAGACGAAGCACATGCGCTGTCAGCGGGATCGAATTGCCTTTTATCCCGGCCTCGGCACCAATGAATACCGTGCAGCTTTCGTTGATGATAGTGGAGATCAGCCCCCATGTGATGAGGCCGATGGCCAGGTAGGGCAGGTATTGATCGAGATCGGTATGGAGAATCTGCGAGTAGAGGAGGCCGATCGCAGCGACCATCACGCCCGTACTGGCCGTGATCCACATTGGTCCAAGGGTCGAGCGCCTATACCGTTGCCGGATATCGTGCCACCCCAGAAATCCCCAGAAATACACTGCTGCCAGGCTGTTGGCCATATCCGAGATGGCATCACGCAAACGCCTGCTGAAACTGATACTGGAATAGTCTGCCATTTCTCGAAGAAGATCCTGTACCGCTATCTAGAACCCGATTCCCAGAAACAGCTCGATCTGGACCGCCATGTACTCCAGCATTTCTTCGGTCAAGCCCGGATATATGCCCACCCAGAAGGTGTTGTTCATCACAATATCCGTATTATCCAAGCTGCCCGCGAGCCGACAATTCCGCCCGGTCATGTAGGGCTGGCGAGTAAGGTTTCCGGCAAAAAGCAGTCGCGTGCCGATCTTCCGTTCGTCCAAATACTTCAGAAGCGCAACACGATCGAACTCGACGTCGTCTCGCAGCGTGATCGGAAAACCAAACCACGATGGATCCGATTTGGGGGTCGCTTCCGGCAGGATCAGGAATTCCTCGCAGGATTTTTTCAGGCGTGCCCGGAGGTAGTCGAAGTTTCGCTTTCTCGTTTCAATGAAACGATCCACCTGCTGCAGTTGAGCGAGCCCGCATGCGGCCTGCATGTCGGTGATCTTCAAATTGAAGCCGAGGTGCGAGTAGGTGTATTTGTGGTCGTAGCCAAAAGGAAGCGTGCCCAACTTCCAGCCAAAACGCTTGCCACAGGTATTGTCCTTGCCGGGCGCGCAGTAGCAGTCCCTGCCCCAGTCGCGGAATGACTCAATAATGGTCTTGAGTTGTCCATCGTTGGTAAATACTGCGCCGCCTTCGCCCATGGTGATGTGATGGGCGGGGTAGAAACTCAGGGTGCCGATGTCGCCGAAGGTGCCGACCTTGCGTCCGTCATAGGTAGAACCCAGTGCATCGCAACAATCCTCGATCAGCCAGAGGTTATGCTGCTTGGCCAGTCGGGTAACGGCTTCGATGTCGAAGGGATTGCCCAGGGTGTGAGCGATCATGATGGCCCGGGTTTTCGGGCTGATAGCTGCTTCGATCTTGGCGGGATCGATGTTGTAGGTTGGGATGTGCACGTCCACAAACACCGGTATCAGGCCAAACAGGATGCTCGGGTTGACGGTAGTCGGAAATCCCGCGGCCACCGTAATGACCTCGTCCCCGGGCTGCAATGCCCGGTCCCCCAGCTTGGGCGACGTCAGCGCAGCCAGCGCCAGCAGATTGGCCGACGAGCCGGAGTTGGTCGTAAGGACGTGATTGACGCCTAGAAACTTCGCAAGCTCCTGCTCGAATGCCTCGTTGAACCGGCCAGTCGTCAGCCAGCCGTCCAGGGCAGCCTCCGTCATGTATTGGAGTTCCAACGCGCCGATCACCTTGCCGGAAGGCGGAATGACGGATTGGCCCGCCGTGAACGGCTTTGAAGACATCGTCTCGTTGGCGTACTGGTTTACGAGAGAAAGGATTTGTTCCTTCAACATTGCGGAAGATGATTCCATTTCGTGATCTTTCTATAGGTTCTATCAGAGGTAGGCTTCGATCTGGTCCAGCGTGAACGGCCGCATATCGGCGCCAGACCCAGCTGCCCGGTACCATTCGACCGTCCTTTCCAGGGCTTGGCCGAGCCTCCATTTTGGTTGCCAGTGCAACTCGGCTCGCGCCTTCGAGCAGTCGAGCCGGAGGTAATTCGCCTCATGCGCATGTTCTCCGCCTTCCAGCTCCCAGCGGGCCCCGTCCCCCCAAAGAGCGGTTACTCGGTCGACGATCCAGGAAACCGGCTGCGCATCGTCATCGGCAGGACCAAAATTCCAGCCTTGCGCAAACGCAGGCCCTTGCTCGTATAAGCGCTGCGCGAGCAGCAGATACCCGGAGAGCGGTTCCAGCACGTGCTGCCACGGGCGAATGGCATGCGGATTGCGTATCCGCACCGCCTGACCAGCGCTGACCGCGCGAACAACGTCGGGCACCAATCGATCGGCAGCCCAGTCGCCGCCGCCGATCACGTTGCCCGCGCGCGCCGATGCCAGGCCGACACGATGCTCCTGGTAGTTTGAGGGGTTGAAATAGGAACTGCGGTAGGCGGAGACCACAAGCTCCGCGCATCCCTTGCTGTTGCTGTAGGGATCGTAGCCGCCCATCGGGTCTATCTCGCGATACCCCCAAGGCCACTCGCGATTCTCGTAACATTTGTCGCTCGTGACGACAATCACCGACCGCACCGACGGGGTTTGCCGCACGGCCTCGAGCAAATGGACCGTGCCCATCACATTGGTGGAATACGTCTCGACGGGATGAGTATAGCTGTGGCGAACCAAGGGCTGGGCCGCCAAATGAAAAACGAAATCGGGCCGCGCCTCGGTCAGCACCCGTGCCAGTTCCTCTCCTTGCCGGATGTCGCCCAAATGCGAGTGCATGCCCTCGGCAACCCCGGCCGCCTCAAACAGACTGGGGTTGGTCGGCGGGGGAAGCGCATAGCCGGTGACCTCCGCCCCCAACTTTTGCAGCCAAAGGCAGAGCCAGCTTCCCTTGAAGCCCGTATGGCCCGTTACAAAAACCCGCTTGCCCCGCCAAAAGTCCGGGCTGGTCACCATTTCTTCCACGGCGCCTTGCCCTCCTGCCAGAGCGATTCCAGATGCTGCTTGTCGCGCAAGGTGTCCATTGGCTGCCAGAAACCATGATGGAAATATGCCTGGAGCTGCCTTTCGCTCGCGAGCCTTTCGAGCGGTTCCCGTTCCCAGAGGGTTGAATCGTCATTTATGTAATCGATCACCTTCGGTGACAGGACGAAAAAGCCGCCGTTGATCCACCCGCCGTCGCCATGCGGCTTCTCGCAAAAACTCATTACGCTGCTGCCGTCCAGATCAAGCGCTCCGAACCGCCCCGGAGGCTGGGTGGCCGTCACGGTGGCCAGGCAGCCGTGAGCCCGATGGAACGCCATCAGCTTGTCGATCTCCACATTGCCCACGCCATCGCCGTAAGTCATGCAGAAATCGTCGTCCCCCAGATATTCCCGGACACGCCTGAGCCGCCCCCCCGTTTGGGTAACGTCCCCCGTGTCCACCAGGGTTACCCGCCAAGGCTCCGCGTTGTTCTGATGCACCTGCATCTCGTTCCGGGACATGTCGAACGTGATGTCGGACATGTGGAGAAAGTAGTTCGCGAAATACTCCTTGATCATGTAGCCCTTGTAGCCGAGACAGACGATGAACTCGTCGATCCCATAGTGCGAGTAGAGCTTCATGATGTGCCACAGAATCGGTTTGCCGCCGACCTCGACCATGGGCTTGGGGCGCACCCCGGTCTCTTCGCTCAACCGGGTTCCCAGCCCGCCTGCCAGTATCACTGCTTTCACTTCAACCTCATCTTGTAAATCAACATTTACGGGGATCAGGCTGAAAGCACGCCGGCCTGAAATGTACTCTCATCGATAGATAACGAAATATGGTAAACCGATGCCTTGCGCCTTCAAGGCCACGGCCCCCTCTCCTCAGACACGCTAGCGATCGACTTTTGCATCCGGGCACCAAGACCAAATGCCTTGGCCGCCAGCAGCGTCCGGCCGACACTATACAGCCAAGGATTCCGACGAGCCTTCTGGGCCAGGAAAAAAATCAGCCGGTCCATCGCGCCAACATCAGGCTGAATGGTGGCTCCTTTCAGCATGTACCGCTTGACGTCCTTGAGTTCATGCATAAAAGGCGCCAGCCTCGGCAGAAGGGCCGCGCTGGATAGTCGCCTGGCGATCTGCATGTGGCGCCCCCCTTCCAGACGGGCGTGCAGGGTTGCCATCGTCATGACAGGAAGGTCTACTTTCGGTGCCAGTTCCTGGAAATACTCGAGAAATTCGCGCATGTCGTCCGCGCTTGGCAACTGCATGGGTTCGCCAGTTTCGACGTAATGCATCATCTGCCGCAGCATCTGGATAAACATTTCGTCAACCAGTTGAAAGTGACTGCCGTCCGGATGGGTTTCCACGACCCCCACAAGAAAACCCGGATCGACCACACCGGCCTTCTCCGCATGGCGGGCGAGCCGGATCAGGCCAGTCGTCCAGGGCCAGTAAATGGGCTGACTCGCCTTGCGTGTCAGTCTGCGGAATCGTTCGGTGACCTCGGACGTTTTACGCGCCACCAAAGGATAATTGACGAACACGGTGCGCTTCCCCGCAAGCGCGCGCATGAAGCCGAAGACGTGCGAATAGATCTTGGAAACCGCGATATAGTCCGCGCTGTCAATGAACGCGGCCTTGCGCACGACATGGCGTGACAGGAGGGCCATGGCCGTCGTCAGGCCATGGCGCCGAACCAGGTCGCGATAATCGCACTCCACCAATGCACTCTCTTCGCGCATGGCGCCGGGCAACTCGAAGTCATGGATGAGATTGTGCCGATGGAGGTTCACGCCGGCCTCATACTCCTTGGCGTTCAACTGATTGAACACATAGGCATCCGCCCCCGTGCCGGAACGCACCATGTTAAGCAGCAGTTGAAGTGTGGGGACGACGATTTCGTCATCGTCACCCAGCAGCCAGACATAGCGCCCCCACGCTTGCGGAATGGCCCGGTTGACGTTTTCCTCTGCCGAATCGACGAATTCCTGGTATTCGAGCGCCCGCAAGTTGGGCAGCATGTGCTTCGCGGCGCGCAGGACAGCGGCTGTACGATCGGTGCAGGCATTCACCGCAACCAGCACCTCGACGTCATGCTCATGTCCCAGCGCCGACTCGGCCAAGCCGCGCAGTTGGCGAGCCAAATTCCGACCCCGGTTATAGGTCGGGATCAGGATGGTGAGCGCGAGCGCCCCCGGTTCCATTCTCATCGGTTCGCCATCCGAACCGCCTGGCGTGCCGCGCGCAAATTTGAAGGGACGCCCTTTCGGGAAAAGGATTGCAGCGCGTCTTGCCGCGTCTGGCGTTGACCGGCCGGCTATGAACCAGGTGTTCTCGGCCGCTTCAAGACTGCCGCTGAGGTCACGAAGCAGCCTTAGCGCACGGGCCTCCGAGACACCCTGCCGCCCGCGATCGAGACCGAAGGCAACCTGCATGGTGTTCGCCAGCATGGGGTGCGGAGACCGCTCGAAGAAGCCCAGGATCGTTTGCCGCTGCTCGTCGGTGAACCGCTCTTCCGTCCGGCCGCTCTTCCGGCCTAGCTGGATCTGCTCCAGAACCATACGGGCAACGAAGAAACCAAGCAGGCTGTTCTTGGCCAGCCAGTTGCTTTCCGACAGCTCGATTTCCTCGAAGGTGTGGAACGTTTCGAGCGGCAGTCCAAGCCTGGAAGAGGCCTCCGTCAGCAGACGGATCAGCCCGATCGTGAACGAATAGCGTGTCAGTTGCCGACGCTCGGTGGCCACGCGCGTGATGCGGCCGTACTCTTCGGACAGCGTGTTGGCTGTGTACACCACGATCGGATTCGGGATCACCACCGCAGGCCGGTCGTGGAAGGCAAGCATCATCGCCACCGAGTGACTGTATATCGGAGAGATACCGGACAAGCGCTGCCATTCCGCGACCGACAGCGCCGCGCGCCGGAAGCATAGGCACGAGATCGTGGTCGTGGCCGAGACGAGACCGAGATCCCGAAACAGGTCGAGCCCTCGCGCGTAGCGGATGGCCGGATACGGCGCCTCGAAATACCCGTGCGTCGCCCCGTCCACCAGCGCAACCAGGTTCAGCAGGATGAAATCCGGGTTCTGCCCCTCAAGCACCGGCAGCAGGCGCATCAAGGCCGCCTCAATCACCTGATCGTCGTCGCCGAACGACCATACATAATCCCCACGCGCGTATTGCAGGGCGTTTTGCAGGCTTTCCTCGGCGGTCCTGCACTCGCGGTCCTGGTGACGGTATTCGACGAACGCCCGGGTTGCCGCGAACTGCTCCACCACGCTTCGGGTAGCGTCGGTGGAATAATTGTCCACGCAGGTCACGACAACTTTCCCTGCGCAGTCAGCATGTTCGATCGCGCGCACCAGTGAGCCCAAGGCATCGCCGAGCTTGGCCGCCCGATTGCGGGTGGGAATCAGAATCGTAAGAAGATGGTCTCCGGACATTGTTTCAATCTTGCTCATGGCCAAATCAGGCAAAAAAACTGAGTCCACGCTGCCAGGTCCGCTTAAGCAGTTGGCCAACTGTCTTGATGGCACCCTTGTCCCGGTAGAAGGAGCGGACGATCTCAAGAACGCTGCCGATCTTGAGGATGGCGTTCACGTCGCTCAGATAAGGCAGGGTGATGGGGGTCTCGTACTTGCGTCCGTCAGCTTCTGACTGCGTCCGCGTGATGAATTCTCCGAGCGCTTCGTGGAAAGCGTCAAAATAATGCAGAAAATTATCCCGCGCCAGGTGGACAGTACGTTTGGCGCGGGCAATCTCGTCGGGGTCGGTGCCCCACGCAATCCCATCCCACCCATGCTCCTCCGCCGCGATCACACGGTCGAAATACGGGTTGGGCAGGAAGACCACCGGGCAGCCGCACAGCAGCGCCTCGATGGCGAGCGCGCTGTTCTCATAACAATAAAAGAGTTCGGACCTGCGAAAGAGATCGGCGATTTGGGGCTGCGTAGGCGAATCGGGAAAGTCTCGCGTGATCTCGGTGCTGTCCCGCGTGATATCGAACAATTCGCCGCCATGGTGATATTTGTATTTTCCCGCGTAGAAGCAGGTGCCACGGCGCTCCTGCTCCGGAACGGGGCTGAATGTGCGCGGGTCGGACGCGGGCACGAACAGCGTGAGCCGGGAGGAAGGGATCGAGCGGGCGAGATTCTCCGAATAGGCAATGCAGAACTCATCCGTTCCATATTGGCTGTCGCCGCCCAGCAGGCCAGGAAAATTGAGGACGTAACGCACCACGAAGGGCGCCTTGAAAGGATTGCCACGCACGATCTCGGGATAGACAACGATGGGCGCCAGACCCGTCGCGAAATCATGCTCGACGGTCGCCTTGGTGAGGAGCGGCGTGATCAACTCGGGATGCGTGGCGTACTGTGGCAAACAGTATGGGTGCGTGATGAGATAGGCGCGCTCGCCTGCCCGATTGAGCGCATGGCAGAGCAGATGTAGCACCTTGATCCCGGCAGACGTTCTTACATAGCGGGGCGTGACGATGTAATACGGGTGACGGCGCTGCGGCAGCAGCCAGTCGACGCCTGCATGCTCGCCGCACGCGGAGTTCGAATTCTGAAACATGGCAGTGTCCATCAGCAGCCCCCCAAAGCATCACGAAGATAGTTTGCGGTCTCCGCAATCTGGGCGTCGAGCGCCAATGGCGCGATTTCATAGCGCGCGAGCAGGGCATTCAGGCCAGACGGATCACCGATATACCTGTCCTCCGAACCGGTCTTGAGCGCAGGGCGCTCGATAGGCATCGAGGGCTGATTGAGCACGACGCGAACCCGCGCCGCCAACTCGCCGACTTCGATGGCTTCGTTCCCGACCGTGTCAAACCTGACTGCCGCTCCCTGCATGGACTCATCGGTGAGGCAGCGCATGCAAAGCTCGAACAGGTCGCCGATGTAAAAATACGACCGCAAAACCCGTTTGTCGGCCCTCAGCCGTATCGGACCACCCTTCAAGACGTCAACGATGATGGCCGACAAGGCATAGGCATCAAACTTGTTCATGCAGGGGCCGCTCAGGTTGAAGATGCGCGGCGCGACCAGTCTCACGTTGCGTGCGCCGCACACCTTCTCGAATCGCGAATCATCCTCTGCCTTGAGCCTGCCATAAAGGCTGGCCGCAGCGTCCCGCTTCCCGCCATGAAGGTGATCATAGACAGCACCTGACGAGGCAAGCATGACGCCCGAGACATTTCCCTCCTCGACAATGGACGCGACCATATCCGAGATCTCCCGGTTGCGCTCGACATATTCCTGATCGGAAAGCGAGCCGACGCGGTCCTTGGTAAGAAACGCAAAATGAAAAAGCAAGGCAGGACGCCCGTCCAGCAGGCGCGAGGCCCTGGACAATTCGTGGATGGCGACAACCGTTCCATCCCCAAGCGCCATTGATTGTTCTCGTGACCCACAGAGAATCACCCGTTCGGCGAATTCCTCCCCCAAGGCGCGGCGAAGCATCTCCGCGAGGGCCCGCCCCAGCCATCCGGTTGCGCCGGTGATCAGGAACGCACGAGGATCATTGTTCAGCGCCGACGAAACCGCAGGGGTAAATTCAAGAGCCATCACTTCACCCGCCGGTTATTCAGCGGCCGACAAGAAACCGCGATGCCGTATGGCTCTGAACGTTTCCTTGATGATGCTTTCCGATTCTGGCGAACGCGGCAAAGCCAGCCTTTGCAGACGGCCGGTCTGGTCGATGCCGACAATCGTGTATGCGGTGGCGCTGTGTTTCTTGTCCGCCGCAAACCGGTCGAACAAGTCCTGCTCGGTCGTGGCTGCAAGCACTGCGTCCAATCCATCGATATGTGCGAGCAAACCCCGGATATGGGCAGCCAGCGTGTTCGCCGGCTGCGAAAGCACCCGGTTTCCCGTAGCGAGCCGGGCATAGTGCATCGCGGCCAGCATGCCGACACCCACTGCCACGCCGTGGCTGACGGCGAACTTGGCCGCACCCTCGATTGCATGTCCGAACGTATGGCCAAAATTGAGCAAAAGCCGCTCATTGCGGTCGAATTCATCGACCTCGATGAACCATTTCTTTGAGCGCAAGCTCAATTCGATCAACTGTGACAGGTCCACGTTTTCCAGGTCGGCCGATGGATGCAGCGCCAGGTAACGCGCGAATGCATCTTCACCGCGTGCGTAACATATCTTGGCGGCCTCGCACAGACCAGCCACCTTCTGCTCGATGGCGAGCGTTCCGCATAAATCAGGATCAACCAGGATTTCGTCCGGCGGATAGAAGTTGCCGACGATGTTCTTGTATGGGCCAACATTGACAGCGGATTTTCCGCCAATGCAGGAATCGACCATGCCGAGCAAGGTTGTCGGCAAATATTTCCAGGAAATCCCCCGCATGTAGATCGAAGCGCAAAACGTAGCGACATCCTGGATGACCCCCCCCCCGACCGCGACCAGGTTCGTATTGCGCGTGGCCCCGCTCTCTCTCAAGCGAATGATCACCTCGGACATTCGATCGAGGCTTTTCGCGTACTCGGTCGCATCAACGGCGATGACAGGGCGTCCGGAAGGCGCCAGCCGGCCCGCGAAAAAACTGTCACACAGGAAGATGCTGTCGTCCGCATCCTTGAATGTCGTCTCGAGCAGATCTTTTCCAATCTTGACTTGATAGGGCTTGATTTCGGAATGGATATCAAAGGATACGGACACGGCTAAATCCCAAGTCAGCAGCTATGAACTGGCCAGTAATGCCCGTATTCTCTTCCGAGCAAAGAAACATAGCGAGCCGAGAAACATCTTCCAACTGCGGCAGACGATTGAATTGCGTTGCGCCGGCCAGTTCACCTATCTGCTCGGCGGTTAGATTCTTGCGAGTCATTGGCGTGTCCAACGCCCCCGGCAGTATGGCATTGACAAGATGTCCGTCAGCCGCGAGGTCCGCCGCCGCCGACAAAACCAGCCCCCGCAGTGCCGATTTCGTCATGCCGTAGGACAGCTTGTTTTGCCTCGCAATCTCCTGCCAGATCGAGCTGATGACGCACAACCTCGCCGGCTTCGCGAGCAAGTTCCTTTGCAAAAGCAGCTTCAACGAAGACAGGATGTATACGCAGTTGGCCTGATAGAGCTGCAAATGCGCGCCCATATCAACGTCATAGACGCTGTCGTTGACATTTCCTCCCTGGGCCCAGCACACGGCATGGTACGGCGCATGTTGATCATAAACGTCCGCCGCCACGTCACTGGACAACGGATCAGCAGCCAGCCACGTCATTCCATTGGCTTGGAGGGAATCCTCCCTGCGGGTCACACCAACCACGTGCCAGTTGCGAGACAAGAACGTGTCCGCAATGGTGGATCCGATGGCGCCACTAGCACCAAACAGCAAGATCGTTTTACGCGACTCTTCCATGGCCAAAGTCAAATGTTCGGTGGGTTCACGCATATCGAGATGTGGGTCTTCTCATCAGCCGAGAGCACCTGCCATCGCCTTTCGAGCATTTCTATGCGCTTGGCATCTTCTTTCAGAATGCAACTGTAGTACTCACGCTTGTTCAGCAACCAGAGCAATTCGAAATGAACGGCTTGCAGCAGGCCAGTATGGATATCTGCTTTCTCCATCGCCGCCGCATCAAAAATGATTTTCCTGGTCTCAAATCGGGAGAGATGGCGTGAATTCAGCTCCTTCATGATCGGAAGTGCATCCATCGACACGCCGCCCCCCACTACAAAATCGAGGCTGCTTTTCTTGCATGCCTCCGAGGCTTCAAGGCAATAGGATGTCACTTTCGGATCATTGATGTCGTCACGCGTGAGTCCCATCGACAAGGAAAAGTCGACACGGCCAAAGACCATGCCATCCGCCCCGTCAGGCTGAGCAGCCATTTGCACCAATTCGTCCATACAACCCAATGCGCTCTTCGTCTCCATGTTGAAGAGAAACCGCGTGTCGCGTTGTTCGTCTTTGCTGTAAACCTTGTTTTTTGCATCGATGAATTTGGACAAGGCATAGCCACTCTCGATCATTGGGGCAATAATGTACTCGACGCCGTATTGCTTGCTCTCCATCAAATCACGCATCGCCTCGCAGCCCCCAATTTTGAGACCGACGTTGAGGCCCGCTTTGCGTGCCAACTCGATAAGTCTCAATAATTCGTCCGTACGCGTCCCTTCAGCCTCGAATTCAGCTTTTACGCCGATATATCCCAGCTCCTCCCTACCTCGCTTGAGTAGGTCCAACATTTTTCTTTCGTACTGATTCATGACATCCTCTAATCCGAATTCAATGCATCTAAATCGTTATTCGTACTGCCTTTGAGACACTCCACGCCTTCACGAAGGTCCAGCGCACCAAAAATTTGCCAAGTTGGGGAGTGCTCAATGCTTGCTGAGGTTAACACACGTCTTAACCTACTATTTAGACCGGCGACGGTGAGCACCCAAACAACAATTGCCCGGAGCTCTCAATCGCCTCGTTCTTTCAGCGGACGAGCAGAAGAAATCGCGATCATCCAGCCAGTCAGCAACGACCAGTAGGCAGAATAAAGTGCCGTGTGGGTGTTGAGCGGAAACAACCAGCCAAACAATCCCACCCACGCCGCCCACGCCAGCGGGTGCAGGGACAGTCCCTTCCCCGCCCGAATAAAGATCACGAAAAACGCCAGCAAGCCGGCCAGCCCGATGAGGCCGGTCTCCGACCCCACTTCCAGCAAAAGCTGGTGCGCGTAGATCGCCCCAGTCCCATCCGGGCTGATGAAGATGTCCCCCGGCCTGGCGAACTGCGGATAGGCATAGCGGAATGCCCGCGCCCCGGCGCCATTGATCGGATGGCTTTCCGCGACCATCAGGGCGTTGCTCCACAGATGCATCCGCTCGGAGCTCGCTTTTTCGAGGCCGGCGTAGCTGAAATCCAGTGCGGCCGCCGACAGGTTCACGCGCTGCGCAAACTTCGGATTGGCCTCGTAGGCGACCGTCCCGGCGACCGCGCCGATCAGCACGATGGGAACCAGCAATCTGAGCGGGCTGAAGCCGAGCCGCCGCGCGTAGATCCAGGTCCACATCAGGGTGGCGATGGCGAAGACGATCCAGCTTTCGCGGTTGCTTGCGAGCAGGACGACCGCCGCAGTGCCGATCCAGGCCAGCGCCAGGTGCCATTTCGCGCCGTGTCGGGAGAAGTATTCCCATACGATGGGCGACAGCATCGCGAGCGTGAGGCCGAGCTTCCAGTTGCCTTCGCCGAACAGGCCGTTCAGGCGCTCAGGGTAGGCATAGCCGAGCAGGTCGTAGCCCACGACGGCCTGGATCAGTGCATCGATTACCCAGAAGATCATCAGCCAGGCGGACAGCTTGAGCAGGCGTTCGCGCGCAAGCTCTTCGCGCAGCATCCAGATCAGGTAGATGCCGGCCAGATAGATGCGCGGATGCGTGAGTGCGGTGCTGAGCGATTTCTTGAACCACAGCGAATCCGGCACGGAGAGCACGATGGGAATCCAGATGCACAGGGACAGCAGGGTAAAGGTCCTGGCGCCGCCTTCCCACACGACGGCCTTGCCGTGCCTCCAGACCAGGATGCCGCCAAGGATGGCCATGATGAACATCGGCAGTTCTGACGAGCGGCCGAAGGGCAGCAGCAGCAGAAAAGACCAGGCGAGGACGGGAGGCGCCCACGTTGCGGGAAGGAACAAGGATTTCATGAGCAGGCGTCGACTTTTTCGGATGCCCCTGCATCGGGCAGGGTGGATAGTACCGCACCCGCGCCCGGATGCGGCCGGCCGGCCGTGATTTCCCCTAGAATCGCGCTTCATTCCAGGAAAACAGGCTTGCCTCCATGGGCGCGCTCAATCAGGAAACAGGACAGTGAAGCCGCGCGTGCTGCTCATAGGCAAGTCGGGAAGCATCGTGCAATGGCTGGAAGACGCCCGCGACGGATTCGAGGGCGCGGGCGCGCGCGCCGAGGTCTTTGCCCTGAACGGCAGCACGCCGCCCGCGGCCATGCGCGTGCGCCTCGCCAAGCTGCGCGGACCCGCGGCCCTCGAAGCGCATCTCGCCGCGCGGCTCGACGCCGTGATCAATGCCCGCAAGCCGGATCTGGTCGTGTTCGTCCAGGCCTATTGGGCGCCTGTCGCATTGATCGACGCGGTCAAGGCCCGCGGCATCCCCGCGGCCGGCTGGGTCGGCGACCGGTTCGAATCGCAGGCCGGCGATCAGGCCCGCCGGCTCAACCGCGTGTACTACACCGACAGCGGATTCCTGACCGAAGCGGGGAAATACGGGTTTCCCGACAACGGCAGCTATCTTCCGCATGCCGCCAACACGCGCCGGTTTTTTCCGGGCGCTGCGCCCCGCACCGCCCGGATCGCGTTCGTCGCGGTGCCGACCGCGCATCGGCTGGAACTCCTGCGGCAACTGGATACGCCGATCGCGGTGTACGGCCGCCGCTGGAATGCATTGGGCAAAACACCTCACGAGGTGCATGACCGCTGGCTGGCGCGCAGGCGTGTCCCGCGCCTCTACCAGGAAAGCCTCGCCGTGCTCAATGTCCGCAACGAGCTCAATGTGTTCGAGGGGCTGAACCAGCGCAGTTTCGAACCGGCCGCGTGCGGCACGGCGGTGATCCACGACAATCTGGCTGACCTCGCGCGCTGCTTCGATCCCGGCAAGGAAGTGCTGGTCTTCCGCGACGCGCGGGAATTGCAGGACACCTGCGAACGCGTCCGCCGCGACCCGGCCCTCGCCCGCCGCGTCGGTGCCGCCGCGCTTGCGCGCGTAGAGGCCGAGCACACCTGCGCGCATCGCGCGCAATCGATCCTGCGGGACTTCGGGCTCGATGCCTGACGTCCCCCGCCTTCGCGTTACGCGATGAATGCCAGCGGGTCCGCCCGGTCGGCCGGCTTGCTGCCGCCGCCTTCGACAAAGATGCGGTGCCAGACGGCGAAGTTGAGCAGCGCCCACAAGGCCGTGCTGTGCTTCGCGCCGCGCTGCTGTTCCAGGAGCAACGCGCGCACCGCGCCGGGATCGCACCAGGCACGGATGCCCGCCGCTTCCGGCAGCACCTTGATTAGCGTCTGCAGGCGTTCGCCGCGCAGCCAGTCGTCGACCGGGACGGTGAAGCCCTTCTTGCGCGCCCACAGGTGATCGCGCGGCAGATGGCGCTCGCCCCACAGGCGCAGGAAGCGCTTGCCGGTTCGGCCCTCGATCTTGCAGGCATCCGGCAGCGCCAGTCCGAATTCGACGACGCGGTGGTCGAGGAAAGGCACGCGGCCTTCGATGCCCCAGGCCATCAGCATGCGGTCGGCCTTGACCAGCAGGTCGTCCGGCAACCAGGTCTCGATATCGACGTACTGCATGCGCTGCAGCCGCGTCCAGTTGTGCGGCGTGCGCTGCCACGCCTGCCGGAACGGCTGCCGCCACGCGTTCATGGCTGCGGCCAGTTGCGGCCCGAACAATCGGGGGCGAGCGCCGTCGAAGATGCCCTTGGTGCGAAAACCGCCGCTGCCCGGCGCGCGCAGCGCCGCCATGACATGCCGGATCCATGGCGCGCGGTAGCGGCCGTAGCCGGCGAAGACCTCGTCGCCGCCCTCGCCCGAAAACACCACTTTCAGTTCAGCAGCTGCGTGTTCGGCCAGCATCGAAACCGGCAGGTTGGCATAGTCCGCGGTGAGGTCGTCGGCCGCCCACACGCTGCGCGGCAGGCAGTTCAGCATGTCGTCGGCGCTGACCTCGAACACGTTGTGGCGCGTGTGGAATTGGTCGGCGACGCGGCGTGCGGCGTCGAGCTCGTTGTGAACCGAGGTGCCCGGGAAGCCCACCGAGAAGGTGCGCAGCGGCTCGTCGACCCGCTGCGCCAGGAGCGCGGCGAGCAGCGACGAGTCGACTCCGCCGGACAGGAACAGCCCCAGCGGCACGTCGGCCCGCATGTGGATGTCCATGACGTCCCGCATCAGGGCGTCGAAGCGTTCCAGCGCCTCGTCGAGCCCGACGTCGAGTGGCGTGACGTGCAGCGGCGACCAGTAGGCGTGCAGGGCAAGTTGCCGCGTGCAAGTGTCGATGCGCGCCAGGTGGCCTGGGGGCAGTTTCTTCACCCCTTGCAGCAGCGTCTCCGGCGCGCACGTGAAGTTGGATTGCAGGAACTGCGCAAGACCGTCGGCACTGACCTCGGGCTTGCCCAGCCAGGGCAGCAGGGCCTTGATCTCGGATCCAAACGCCAGCCCGCGCGCGTCGTGGCAGTAGTAAAGCGGCTTGATGCCGAGCCGGTCGCGCGCGAGGATCAGCTCGCCGCGCCGCGCGTCGTGGAGCGCGAACGCGAACATGCCCTGCAGCCGGTCGAGGCAGGCGATCCCCCACGCCTCGTAGCCGTGCAGAATGGCTTCGCTGTCGGAATGCGTGGCAAAGCGGTGGCCGAGCGTTTCCAGTTCGGCGCGCAGTTCACGGTAGTTGTAGATTTCGCCGTTGGCGACGAGCGCGAGGCTGCGGTCCTCGTTGTAGAGCGGCTGCGCGCCGCCCTCGAGGTCGATGATGGCGAGCCGCGTGTGCAGCAGGGCCACGTTGCCCGCGACGTGCCGGCCCTGCCCGTCCGGGCCGCGGTGGGCCAGCCGCCGGGCCATGTCGTCGAGCAGGGCCGCTTCGACCGGACCGGATGAGACGACGCCCGCAATCCCGCACATGCTAGGTTCCCGCCGCGCGCCGGGGTTC
The DNA here is from genome assembly GCA_021820845.1 of Pseudomonadota bacterium. Taxonomy (GTDB): domain Bacteria; phylum Pseudomonadota; class Gammaproteobacteria; order Burkholderiales; family Thiobacillaceae; genus Thiobacillus. Next base: position 328,608 of record JAKADC010000001.1, on the reverse strand, counting down.
GTCCGTCACGACGCGGCGGAATGCCTCAGCGCGAGCCGCCGGCGGCAACGGCCGAAGCGAACGCATCGATCACCGGCTGGATCAGGCCGCGCTTGAGCTTCAACGCAGCCTGGTTCACCACCAGGCGCGAGCTGATGTCGCTGATGTGCTCGACGGCAACGAGGCCGTTGGCCTTGAGCGTGCCGCCGGTGGAGACGAGGTCGACGATGACGTCGGACAGCCCGACCAGCGGCGCCAGTTCCATCGAGCCGTAGAGCTTGATGAGGTCGATGTGCACGCCCTTGGAGGCGAAGTGGTCGCGCGCGGCATTGACGTACTTGGTGGCGACGCGGATGCGGGCGCCCTGCTTCACCGTCCCCGCGTAGTCGTAGCCTTCGCGCACCGCGACCATCATGCGGCAGCGCGCGATCCGGAGGTCGAGCGGCTGGTAGAGGCCGTTGCCGCCATGCTCGTTCAGCACGTCCTTGCCGGCGATGCCGAGGTCGGCGGCGCCGTACTGCACGTAGGTCGGCACGTCGCTGGCGCGGACGATGATGAGCCGCACGTCCGCACGGTTGGTGCCGATGATGAGCTTGCGCGAGGACTCGGGGTTCTCGGTCGGCGTGATGCCTGCCGCGGCCAGCAGCGGCAGGGTTTCCTCGAAGATGCGTCCCTTGGACAGGGCGAGCGTGATGCCGGAATGTGTCATGTCCGTCCTCAATGCACCCGCTTGATGCGCGCGCCCAACTGGGTGAGCTTTTCCTCGATGCGCTCGTAGCCGCGGTCGAGGTGGTAGATGCGCTCGATGGTGGTCTCGCCCGCCGCCACCAGCCCCGCCAGGACGAGGCAGGCCGAGGCGCGCAGGTCGGTCGCCATGACGATGGCGCCGTCGAGACGCGGCACGCCCCGCACCAGGGCGGTATGGCCGGACACCTCGATGTTGGCGCCCAGGCGGCGAAGTTCCTGCACGTGCATGAAGCGGTTTTCGAAAATGGTCTCGGTGACGCTGGCCGCGCCGTCGGCGACGGTGTTCATCGCCATGAACTGCGCCTGCATGTCGGTGGGAAACGCCGGGTGCGGCGCGGTGCGCACATCGACCGCCTTCAGCTTGCCGTCCGACTCGACCTCGATCCAGTCGTCGCCGACGTTCACCGTGGCGCCCGCTTCGCGCAGCTTGGCGATCACCGCTTCCAGCGTGTCGGGCTGGGCATGGGTGGCGCGCACGCGGCCGCCGGTCATCGCGGCGGCGACGAGGAAGGTGCCGGTCTCGATGCGGTCGGCCATCACGGAATACTCCGCGCCGTGCAGCCGGTCGACGCCATGAACGGTGATGACGTCGCTGCCGGCGCCTTCGATTTTCGCGCCCATCGCCTCGAGGCAGCGCGCGAGGTCGACGACCTCGGGCTCGCGCGCGGCGTTTTCCAGCACGGTCGTGCCTTCGGCCAGCGCGGCGGCCATCATGAGGTTCTCGGTGCCGGTCACGGTCACCACGTCCATCATGATGCGCGCGCCCTTGAGGCGGGCGCAGCGCGCGTGGATGTAGCCGTGCTCGATGTTGATCTCCGCCCCCATCGCCTGCAGGCCCTTGATGTGCAGGTCGACCGGGCGCGAGCCGATCGCGCAGCCGCCGGGCAGCGACACGCGCGCCTCGCCGAAACGCGCGAGCGTCGGCCCCAGCACCAGGATCGCCGCGCGCATGGTCTTGACCATCTCGTAGGGCGCTTCCTTGTGCGGGATGGATTCGCCCGACAGGGTGACGTGATTCTTGTCGTCCAGCGTGACGCGCACGCCCATGTGGCCAAGCAGCGCCAGCATGGTGCTGATGTCCCTGAGGTGCGGCACGTTGCCGAACTTCAGCGGCTCGGCGGTCAGCAGGCTGGCCGTCAGGATCGGCAGCGCGGCATTCTTGGCGCCGGAAATGCGCACCTCACCGGCAAGCGGATTGCCGCCGCGGATCAGCAGGGAATCCATTCAGCGCGCGGCCCAGTCTTCCGGCGTGTAGGTCTTCATCGACAGCGCGTGGATCTCCGCATGCATGCGGCTGCCCAGCGCGTCGTACACCAGGCGGTGCTGCTGGATCGTGTTCTTGCCGGCGAAGGACGGGCTGACGATGACCGCCTGGAAATGCTGGCCGTCGCCGTCCAGCGCGATGTAGTCGCACGGCAGTTTCTCGGTGATCCAGCCTTTGATGTCGTCGGGGGTGACCATGCTTTTTGCCTCGCTTGTTGCAGCCGGGCGCCCCTTCAAGCGGGAACGCTCAGTGCCTGAGTTTGTAGCCGCTTTTCAGCAGCACCAGAGTGAGGGCGGATATTGCCACAAAGCAGGCCCCGGCGACCAGCAGGCCGAGCCCGGGATCGGTGTCGGACTGGCCGACGAAGGCGTAGCGGAAGCCGTCGATCAGGTAGAACACCGGGTTGCCGCGCGACACCGCCTGCCAGAAGGGCGGCAGCGAGTGGATCGAGTAGAACACGCCCGAGAGGAAGGTGAGCGGCAGGATGAGGAAGTTCTGGAACGCCGCCAGCTGGTCGTATTTTTCCGCCCAGATACCCGCGACGATGCCGATCGCGCCCATGATGGCGCAGGCGAGCAGCGCATACGCCAGCATCCACAGCGGATGCGGCAGCTGGAACGGAACGTACCACAGCGTCACCGCCCACACGCCCAGCCCCACGATGAGGCCGCGGATCACGGCGGCACCGAGGTAGGCGAGGAAGAACTCCAGATACGACAGCGGCGGCAGCAGCACGAACACGATGTTGCCCTGCATTTTCGACTGGATGAGGCTGGACGAGCTGTTGGAGAACGCGTTCTGCAGCATGCTCATCATCACCAGCCCCGGCACCAGGAAGCTCGTGTAGGAAACGCCCGGATAGACCTGGACGTGCGCTTCGAGCACGTGCGAGAAGATCAGCAGGTAAAGCAGCGCGGTCACGACCGGCGCGACCACGGTCTGCACCACCACTTTCCAGAAGCGCAGAAGTTCCTTGTAGAACAGGGCCGAGACGCCTCTTGCGAGCGTCGCGCCGGGCTGTCCCAGGCGTTGCTCGCCGGTCGAGGGGGAAGCGTCGCGATGCGGAGTCGAGGGGGGAAGGTTCACGTGCGCTTCATGATGTCGGTGAAGACATCCTCCAGATCGGGTTCGCGCAGATGCAATTCGAGCACGCGGGCGCCGGCCGCGCGCAGGCCCGCCAACAGCGTTTCCAGTTCTTCATAGTCGCTGAAGTTGACGCGCCAGCAGCCCTCCGCGTCGCGAAGCAGGCGGCCCTGCCATTCGAGAGGCACGGTCTCGGTATCCAGCCGCAATTGCGCGCAATGTTCGTTGGTCAGCTGCAGCAGGTTGCGGGTGGCGTCGAGGGCCACGACGCGCCCGCTCTTCAGCATGGCGATGCGGCCGCACAGCGCCTCGGCCTCTTCCAGGTAATGCGTGGTCAGGAGAACGGTATGCCCCTCGCGGTTGAGGCGGCTGATGAACTCCCACAGCGAACGGCGCAGGTCGACGTCAACGCCCGCGGTCGGCTCGTCGAGCACGATGACCGGCGGCTTGTGCACCAGCGCCTGCGCCACCAGCAGGCGGCGCTTCATGCCGCCCGACAGGTTCTGCGTGTTCTTGTCGGCGTGCGGCGTGAGATCGAGATGATGCATGATCTCGTCGATCCAGCCGTCGTTGTGCTTCAGCCCGAAATAGCCCGACTGGATGCGCAGCGTTTCGCGCACGTTGAAGAAGGGGTCGTAGACGAGTTCCTGCGGCACCACGCCGAGCGCCCGGCGCGCATGGCGGTAGTCGCGCACCACGTCGTAGCCCATGATCGCCGCTTCGCCGGTATCGGCGCGCGCGAGCCCGGCGAGAATCGAGATGAGCGTCGTCTTGCCGGCCCCGTTGGGGCCCAGCAGGCCGAAAAATTCGCCTGGCTGGATGTCGAGCGAGACGCCGTCGAGCGCCTGGGTGGTGCGGAAGCGTTTGCGCAGATTGCCGAGATGGATGGCAGGCGCCGTCGCCCGATTCATGCCGGCAGCAGGTCGGATACGCCGTAGAGTTCGGCCAGGGTGGCAAAGCTCGGTGGCAGGCCCGTGCAGGTCAGCGCATGGCCCGCCTGCCGGGCCTGCCGCATGGCGCTGAAGACGAGCGCGAGCGCGGCCGAATCGGCGGCTTCCACGCCGCTGAAATCGAGCGTTTCAAGTCCCTTGGCGAGCCAGGGCTGCAATTCGCGCAGCAGGCCGCCGACGCTGTCGACCGTCACTGCACCGGCGATGCGGCAGCCGGCATCGTCGCAATCGATCACGATCCGGAACGCGGGATGGGCTGCGCGCCGCCGCGTGCCGACTGATCGGCCAGCGTCTTGATCAGGCCGTCGATCCCCTTCTGCCGAACGGTGCTGGCGAAGGAGGCGCGGTAGTTGGTGACCAGGCTGACGCCGTCGATCGTCACGTCGTAGACCTTCCAGCCGAAGCTCGTCTTGTACATGCTGTAGTCGATCGGAATGGGCTGCCCGCCGGGTTGCCGGATTTCGGAGCGCACCGTCACGTCCGTGTCGTCCGGCCTCATCGTCAGCGGCTTGAACTCGACCGTCTGGTTGGTGAACGCGGTCAGCGAGGTGGAATAGGTCCGCACCAGCAGGTTGCGGAACTGCGTCACCAGCGCCTGCTTTTGCTGGGCGGTCGCGCGCGGCCAGTTCTTGCCGACCGCCAGCTGCGTCATCCGGTTGAAGTCGAAATTGGGCAGGATCTTGGCTTCGACCAGCTGATAGGCCTTGGACAGGTCGCCGCTGCGGATTTCCTTGTCCTGCTTCAGGATGGCGAGCACTTCCTGGGTGGTGGTCCGTGCCAGCACGTCGGGGGGCGTGTCCGCGGCCCGCGCCGGGCCCGCGTTGAATCCCAGCACCAGTGCCAGAAACAGGAAAAACGTGCGCAACATAACTTATGGTCCTTATTCGAAAAAAAGCATCCGTTTGAATCGGCTATGGAAATAGACGGAATCGCGTCAGCGGAGTTCACCGGTCAGGCGCGCCAGCTGCGCCACGTTCATGTTGTAGTCGTTGACCGTGCGCAGGTATTCCGTCTGCACCAGCACGTAATTCTTGATCGCGTCGGCGACCTTGTCGGCGCTTTCCATCCCGGCGGATAGATCGGCCAGCGACGCCACCATCCAGCGCCGCGCCGCGGCTGCGCCATCGGCGAGATCCTGCTGCGCCTTGAAGTTGGCCTGGGCGTTGACGTAGGCCTCGCCGACCTCGAAAGGAATGCCCGCCACGGCAAACGCCTTCTTGTGGTTGAGCGCTTCCAGCTCGGCCTGCGCCTGGTCGACGCGCGCGCTGGCGGCGCCGAAGACGGTGTCCCACTTCACGCCGACGACCGGGGTGAGGCCGCCGTTGTTGAACGGATCGTAGACGTAGGGGTTGTCGAGGCGGTCACGCCGCGACGCGTAGTTGGCCTGTCCGATCACGCCGGCGTAGACGTCCGGCATGCGGTCGGCCTTCTTGGCCGCGACCAGCGCGCGACGGGCGCGCAGCCCGGCTTCGAGCTCGCGCATTTCCGGGCGATCCTGCAGCGCGCGCGCCTGGTATTCCGCCAGATCGAGCTGCGGGAAGGGCACCGGCGCGATGCGGTCGTCCGCGACCGTCAGATTCTCCTTCAGGCCGACGCCGGTCAGGACCTTCAGACCGTCCAGGCTGATTTTTTCGATCGCGCGCGCCTGGCTGACGTACTTGCCCAAGAGGCCTTTCGCGGTTTGCAGCGCGTACAGGTCTGACTGCTTGGACTCGCCGTTTTCGTCCTTGAGGTTGCGCTCGACCGAGCCGATGGCCCGGTTCAGGCGATCCTGCATGTCCTCCAGGAAAACCCGGGTGTCGCGCGCGGTCAGATAGCCGTAATACGCGCGCTTCGTGTCGTATACGGTATTGCCGCGCGTCTGCGCGAGCTCGCCCTGCTTGAGATCGACGTTGCCCTGCGCGGCGTCGCCGTAATGTTCGATCTTGCCGAAGGTAAAGAGCGGCTTGATCAGCGCGAAGTCCAGGTGGGTCCAGTCCGAGATGCCGTCGATCCGGTCACCGTCGCTGCGCGGCGTGCACGGAAACGCGGTGCACGACTCGGCGCCGTTCTGGTAGAACCCGCCGTCGACCTTGGGCGCCAGGCCGACGAAGGCATTGGCGCTCAGCCGCCAGCCCGCGTTGCCCTCTACTTCCTTCACCATCGCACGGGCGGCCTCGACCACCTGCTCGCGCTCCTTGATGCGGGGATCGGCGGCGAGGCTCATTTCCACGGCCTGCTGGAGGTTGATCGTGTCCGCCACGCTCGGCAAGGCGGTCAGCAGCACGCCGGCTGCCAGGAGTATGCGGGTCAGTGCTTTCGGTGTCATTTTGGCGCTCCTTCCTGAGCTTTGCCCTCTTGGGCCTTGCCGTACAAAAACTGGCCGATCAGATTTTCCAGCACCACGGCGTCCTGCGTGATCAGAATCCGGTCGCCGTTTTTCAGGTTCATGCTGTCGCCGCCTGCCTCCAGCCCGACGTACTGTTCGCCCAGCAGGCCCGAGGTCATGATGGATGCAGAGGTATCCTTAGGAAAAGCATAGCGTTTGTCCAGACGAAGCGTGACGACGGCTTCGTATTTTTGATTGTCGAACCGGATGTCCGCCACCCTGCCGACGACCACCCCCGCGCTTTTGACCGGCGCGCGCGGCTTGAGTCCGCCGATGTTCTGGAAATCGGCGACGACCTCGTAGCTGTCGGTCGCGTTGACGGTGGTCATGCTGCCGACCTTGAGTGCCAGGAACAGCAGCGCGCCGATGCCGGCGATGACGAATGATCCCACCCAGAGATCGAGTACGGTCCTGTTCATTTAGTTGAGTCCCCGGAACATGAATGCAGTCAAGATGAAATCCAGCGCCAGCACCGCGAGGCTCGACGTCACGACGGTGCGCGTGGTGGCGCGCGACACGCCTTCGGCGGTGGGCGGCGCATCATAGCCTTCGAACAGCGCGATGGTGGTGACGGCGACGCCGAAGACCGCGCTCTTGATGACGCCGTTCAGGATGTCCTGCTCGAAATCGACGGCGCCCTGCATCTGCGACCAGAACGAGCCTTCGTCGACGCCGATCAGCCTCACGCCGACCAGATAGCCGCCGAAGATGCCCATGGCCGAGAACAGCGCGGCCAGCAGCGGCATCGAAATCACGCCCGCCCAGAAGCGCGGCGCGACGACGCGCGCGATCGGATCGACCGCCATCATTTCCATCGCCGACAACTGCTCGGTCGCCTTCATCAGGCCGATCTCCGCGGTGATGGCGGAGCCGGCGCGGCTGGCGAAAAGGAGGCCGGCCAGGACCGGCCCGAGCTCCCGCACCAGCGACAGCGCGACCAGCGTTCCCAGCGCCGATTCGGAGCCGTAGCGCTGCAGGGTTTCGTAGCCCTGCAGACCCAGCACCATGCCGACGAACAGCCCCGACACCAGGATGATGATGAGCGAGAGCACGCCGCTGAAGTACATCTCGCGGATCGTCAGCCCGAAGCGGCGGAACGCGGTGCCAGAGTGCAGCAGCATCGCGACGAAGAAACGGCTCGCGTAGCCGATGCGCCAGACGCCCTGGATGGTGCGGTTCCCCAGTCTTTCGATCGCTTGTCTAAGCACCCTGCCCTCCCAGCTGCAGATCGTCGGCATAGGATGGCGCCGGATAATGAAAAGGCACCGGACCGTCGGCTTCGCCGTGCACGAACTGGTGCACGTAAGGCAGGTCCGAGGCACGGATTTCTTCGGCCGATCCTTCCGCGACGATCACGCCTTCCGACACGAAATACACGTAGTCGACGATCTTCAGCGACTCCTGCACGTCGTGCGTCACCACCAGCGAGGTCAGGCCCAGGGTGTCGGTCAGGCGGCGGATCAGGTTGCCGGTCACGCCGAGCGAGATCGGATCGAGCCCGGCGAACGGCTCGTCGTACATCACCAGCGCGGGGTCCAGCGCGATTGCGCGGGCCAGCGCGACCCGCCGCGCCATCCCGCCGGAGAGCTCGGACGGCATCAGGTCCGCGGCACCGCGCAGGCCCACGGCATGCAGTTTCATCAGGACCAGATCGCGGATGGCGTCTTCCGGCAGGTCGGTGTGCTCGCGCAGCTGGAAGGCGACGTTGTCGAATACCGACATGTCGGTGAACAGCGCGCCGAACTGGAACAGCATGCCCATCTTGCGGCGCAGCCGGTACAGCCCCGCCCGGTCGAGTTCGCCCAGCGATTCTCCCGCCACGCGCACGGTGCCTTGCCCGGCCTTGACCTGCCCGCCGATCAGGCGCAGGAGCGTGGTTTTGCCGCAACCGCTGCTGCCCATGATGGCGACGACCTGGCCGCGTTTGGCGGTCAGGTTGATGCCTTTCAGAACGGGACGTTCGCCATAGCCGAACACGGCATCTTCGATTTCGACCAGAGTGTCGTTTTGCAAGAAAGCGAGCCTTTTTTCGTTGAGGGCAGCATTCTACCGAAGCGCCTCGCCACCCGCCCAGGTAGACCGGGTAGTCTATTCGCCCGGAAGGGCGCACGCAAGGCGCGCCGCGATGAACGCGGCCTTGCCGTCCCGAATTCAGTAGCCCATGACCTGCCTGAGCGTGTTCGCCGCCTCGAGGCGTGCGAGGTCGCCGCCGCGGCTGAACACGAAGAGCGGTTCGCCGCTCGCTGCCCGCTGGGAGATGCGGCGCGCCAGGGCACGCATGTCGGGTGCCTCGTCGAGCCACCAGACGTGCTCCGACGACCACGCCGGCGTTGCAAGCAGGACGCGGGGGTGAGCGGGCGGGACGGCCGCGGCCCCGTTGGATTCCAGCACGAAACGGAATCTCTCCTGGGTATCCTCGAGCCAGCGCGACCAGTCGGCGGCGGAGGCGGCTTGCCAGACCGCCGCCGGCAGATAGACCGCCTGGAACTGGGTGTTGTAATAGGACAACAGCCAGTCGTCCGGGAGTTCCGCGGGATAGAAGCCGCCGCGCCAGTGCGCGTGCCGCCAGCCCACTGCGCCGACCAGAACGAGCAGGCCCGACGTCACGCCGGCATCGCCCCCTTTGGATGCAGCCACGCCGGGAAGCCGTTCACGAGCGGCGCCAGGTCGTCCCGGACGCGCCGTCCTCGAGCACGACACCGGCAGCCAGCAGCTCGTCGCGGATGCGGTCGGACTCGGCAAAGTTCTTCGCGCGGCGCGCCGCCTGACGCGCCGCGATCTGCGCCTCGATGTCGGCTTCGGACAGGCCGCCGGCCGCCGCGCCCGCCCGCAGGAAATCCGCCGCCTCGCGCTGCAGCAGGCCGAGCACGCCGCCCAGGCTGCGCAGCGTGCGCGCCGCGGCCGCATCGCCCCGATTGGCTTCGCCCGCCAGATCGAAGAGCACCGCGAGGGCTTCCGGCGTGTTGAAGTCGTCGTCCATCGCCGCGCGGAAGCGCTGCGCGGCAGGCGCGCTCCAGTCGGGCGCGTCCGTCGTCGCCGGCGTGCTTTTCAGCGCCGTGTAAAGCCGGGTCAGCGCGCCTTTCGCGTCGTCGAGGTGGGCGTCGGAGTAGTTCAGCGGGCTGCGGTAGTGTGCGCGCAGGATGAAGAAGCGCACGACTTCGGCGTCGTATTTCGCCAGCACTTCTCGGATGGTGAAGAAATTGCCGAGCGACTTCGACATCTTCTCGTTGTCCACGCGCACGAAGCCGTTGTGCATCCAGTAGTTCACGAAGGTGCAGCCGTGGGCGCCTTCGGACTGGGCGATTTCGTTTTCGTGATGGGGGAACTGCAGATCCTGCCCGCCGCCGTGGATGTCGAAATGGTCGCCGAGCAGTTCCGCGCTCATCGCCGAGCATTCGATGTGCCAGCCGGGACGGCCGGGTCCCCACGGCGAATCCCACGCGGGCTCGCCGGGCTTCGCGGCCTTCCAGAGCACGAAATCCATCGGGTCGCGCTTGTTGGGGTCGACGTCGACGCGCTCGCCGGCGCGCAATTCGTCGAGGCTCTTGCCCGACAGCCGGCCGTAGGTGGGGAAGCCTCGGACGCTGTAATACACGTCGCCGTTGGATGCCGGGTAGGCCAGCCCGTTGGCCACGAGCTGCCCGATCATCGCGAGCATCTGCGCGACGTAGCGGGTCGCGCGCGGCTCGTGGTCGGGCGGCAGCACGCCGAGCGCGCGCTCGTCCTCGTGCATCGCGGCGATGAAACGCTCGGTCAGCGCGGCCGGCGTCTCGCCGTTCTCGTGCGCGCGCCTGATGATCTTGTCGTCGATGTCGGTGATGTTCCTGACGTAGTCGACGCGATAGCCGCTGGCGCGCAGCCAGCGCACCGCCATGTCGAACACCACGAACACCCGCGCGTGACCCAGATGGCAGAGGTCGTACACGGTCATGCCGCACACGTACATGCGGACCCGGCCCGGTACGAGCGGGACGAATTCTTCCTTGGCGCGGGTGAGGGAATTGGTGATGTGCAGCATGGTGCTAAGCGGGCTGTGCGAAAGGTCAGGAGGCGGTCCGAAGCGGCGCGGTGACTGTCTTGGCAGGATCGATGTTGATAGAATGCCGGCTTCCCAGGATGATCCGAGCATATCACATGGCCTTGTCACGCTTTCTCGTCGCGGTCGCTGCCGGCGCCATGCTCGCCGGCCCCCCCGCGCGGGCCGATGAAATCCAGGACATCAACCTGCAGTTCCGCAACGGCGATCTCCCCGCGGCGCTCGACCACGCCAACCGTTATCTCGCCAAGAACCCGAAAGACGCCCGGGCCCGCTTCCTGAAAGGCCTGATCCTCGGCGACCTGGGCAAGACCGACGATGCGATCGAGGTGCTCAAGGGGCTGACCGGGGACTACCCGGAATTGCGCGAGCCTTACAACAACCTCGCCGTGCTCTATGCGTCGCAGGGGCGCTACGAGGCGGCGCGCGACGCGCTGGAAATGGCGATCCGCGCCCACCCCGACTACGCCACCGCCCACGAAAATCTTGGCGACATCTATGCCAAGATGGCGGCGATCGAGTATGACAAGGCGCTTTCGCTGGACGCGAAAAACGCGACGGCGCAGACGCGGTTGAAACTGCTCCAGACGATGCTCGGAGGGCAGACGACCCAGCCGGCGGCCAAGCCAGCGTCGGCACCCGCCGCGCCGGCCGGCGAAGCCAGTCCCAAGCCGGGCGCGCCGTGAGCATCGCTTTCGCCCACCCTTCCCCATAAACCTGTTTAGGATTCCACATGGTCAAGCTGCACACGAACCACGGCACCATCACCCTCGAACTCGACGCCGAAAAGGCGCCGAAGACGGTGGACAACTTCCTGCAATACGTGCGCGACGGCTTCTTCGACGGCACGATCTTCCACCGCGTGATCGACGGCTTCATGATCCAGGGCGGCGGCTTCGAGCCCGGCATGACACAGAAGCCGACCCGCGAGGCGATCGAAAACGAAGCGGCCAACGGCCTCAAGAACGACGTCTACACCATCGCCATGGCGCGCACGCCCAATCCCAATTCGGCGACCGCGCAGTTCTTCATCAACGTCGCCAACAACAGCTTCCTCAACTTCACCGCGCCCACCCCGCAGGGTTACGGCTACGCCGTGTTCGGCAAGGTGGTCGAGGGCATGGACGTGGTCGATGCGATCAGGAAAGTGAAAACCGGAAACCGCGCCGGCCACCAGGACGTGCCGCTGGAGGACGTTGTGATCACGAAAGCGGAAATCGCCTGACCGATCCGGTGAACCCGATTTCACGACCGGGCGCGGGCCGCACTTTTTTCGTTGCCGACCTGCACCTGACCGACGAACGCCCGGCCGCAACCGGGCGTTTTTTTCGTTTCCTGGAGGACGAGGCGGCGGGCGCCGACGCGCTCTACATCCTCGGTGACCTGTTCGAAGCGTGGATCGGCGACGATCATCACGAAGCGGTCGCGGACGAAACGGCGCGGCGCCTCGCAGCCCTCGCCGCGGCGGGCACGCCGGTGTATTTCATGCACGGCAATCGCGACTTTTTGCTGGCCGAGCGCTACGCGGCCGAGTCCGGCATGTGCCTGATCGCCGACCCCGCTCGCATCGACCTGTACGGCGTGCCGACGCTGCTGATGCACGGCGACACCCTGTGCATCGACGACACGGCCTATCAGAATTTTCGGCGACGCGTCCGCCACCCGCTGACGCGCGCGCTGCTGCGCCATCTGCCCCGCAGCCTGCGCATCCGCATGGCGCGCCAGGCGCGCGCCGGAAGCGACGCGGCCAAGGCGCGCAAGACCGCCGAGATCATGGACGTGAACGCACACGAGGTGGTGCGCGTGTTGCGTGAACACGGGGCCTGCCGCCTGATCCACGGGCACACCCACCGCCCCGGCCGGCACGTCCACGCGGTCGACGGGCGGGAATGCGTGCGCTGGGTGGTGCCGGACTGGTACGACCGCTGGGGCTATGTCGCGTGCGATGCCGCGGGCTGCGCGATCCGCGTCGAGCCGCTATGACGGCGCGTCGACCGTCCTCATGCCTGCCGGCACGCGGAACAGCGCAGGATTCACCGGCTGCACGGTTTCGCCCTCGAGGATCCGCGTCCGTCCGGTGAACTCGCGCTCCTCGAGCGGCAGGCCCAGCGCGAGCGTAGCGCCCGCGTTCCATACCTGGTTCGCCAGGTCGCAGTCATGCTGCAGGTCGGGCGGGGAGGCTTTCCACACGCGGTACTGGGTCGCGGCGAGAACCGATTTCATCTCGGCCATCGCGCGTGCCGCGTCCATGGCATGCGGGATCGCGATGCCTTCGCTGCACACGACGCCCTTGACCGTCAGCCTGAAACGGCGGCCGCCGCGCGCCGCCTCGCCGGCTTCGACGCGGGCGTCCCAGCCGCCGGGCGCCGGGGGCAGCGTGCCCGCGGCGAACACCATCGCGAGACCGTTGTCGCGCGACACGTTGATCACCAGCCGGCGGCGGCGATCGAGCAGCGTGAAATCGCCCTCGTCCTCGCCGCCGTCCATGCGCAGGAAGGCCGGCGTGACCAGGATGCGCGTCGCGTAGGGCGGCCCGCCCGGATCCTGGTCGGTGTAGCGCAGCACCGCCATGTCGGCCGCGTGCGCGCATCCCGCGCACAGTGCGAGCAGGGCGAGCAGCGGCTTCACGCCAGGCCGCGCGCGAGATCGGCCTGGATGTCGGCCATCGATTCCAGGCCCACGGCGATGCGAACGAGTCCGTCGCCGATGCCCGCCGCCGCGCGCTGCTCCGCCGTCATGCGGCTGTGCGTGGTCGACGCGGGGTGCGTGATCGTGGACTTGGTGTCGCCGAGGTTGGCGGTGATCGACAGCAGCTTCGTCGCGTCGATCAGCTTCCACGCGGCGTTCTTGCCGCCCTTGAGCTCGAACGAGACGATGCCGCCGCCGGTTTTCTGCTGGCGCATCGCGAGTTCGTGCTGCGGGTGCGACGGCAGGCCGGGATACCACACGCGCGCCACCTGCGGCTGGGCTTCCAGCCATTGCGCCAGCGCAAGCGCGTTCCGCGAATGCGCGTCCATGCGCAGCGAGAGGGTCTCCATGCCCTTGAGGATCACCCAGGCGTTGAACGCCGACAGCGTCGGGCCGGCCGTGCGCAGGAAGGTGAATACGCCTTCCATCAGGTCCTTGCTGCCCAGCACCGCGCCGCCGAGCACCCTGCCCTGCCCGTCGAGATATTTGGTGGCCGAATGGATGACGATGTCGGCGCCGAATTCGAGCGGCTTCTGCAGCGCAGGCGAGCAGAAGCAGTTGTCGACGGCGAGCCAGGCGCCGGCTGCGTGCGCGATGTCGGCGAGCGCGCGGATGTCGCTGACCTCGGTGAGCGGATTGGACGGCGACTCGACGAAGAACAGTTTCGTGTTCGGCTTCACCGCCGCGCGCCATTCGGCCGGATCGGTCGGCGACACGTAGGTCGTCTCGACCCCGAAGCGGCCGAGGATGTTGGAAAAGAGCTGCACCGTCGAACCGAAGATCGAGCGCGACGCGACGACGTGCTCGCCCGCCTTCATCAGCCCCATCACCGTCGCCAGGATCGACGCCATGCCGGACGAGAATGCGACGCAGCGCTCGGCGCCTTCGAGCGCGGCGAGCCGCGCTTCCATCATGTTGACGGTAGGATTGGCGAAGCGCGCGTAGATCGGCCCGGGCTGCTCGCCCTTGAACCGCGCCGCCGCTTCCGCAGCGCTGCCGAACATGAAGCTCGAGGTGAGGAACATCGCCTCCGAGTGTTCGTTGAACTGGCTGCGCACGGTGCCGGCGCGTACCGCCAGCGTCTCGATGTCGTAATCGTTGTCTTCGCTCATGTCCTGATCCAAATGAAAAACCCCGAACGGCAGCGCCCGTTCGGGGTTGACGCTTTAGCCGGATTTATCAAGCGCCCGCAAGCTGAGGTTCAAATCGGCGCACGCGACAATTTACGCCCGGCACCGAACACGGTCAACCGTTGTTCGTCGCCAGGTTGAGGTCGAGCTGCTGGGTGGAAAGCGCCGACGGCGGCGGGGTCTCGCCGTTGCGCAGCGCCTCGACATAGTTCAGGTACTCGGGCGTGACGTCGCCCGTGATGTAGCGGCCGTCGAAGCACGAGGTGTCGAAATCGGGAATCGCCGGGTTGCCCGCTCTCACCGCCTCGACCATGGCATCGAGGTCCTGGTAGATCAGGGCATCGCAGCCGATCTCGCGCGCGATCTCCTCGTCGGTGCGGCCGTTGGCGATCAGTTCGTTGCGCGTCGGCATGTCGATGCCGTACACGTTGGAAAAGCGCACCGGCGGCGACGCCGAGGCGAAGTACACCTTCGCGGCGCCCGCGTCGCGTGCCATCTGCACGATCTCGCGGCTGGTGGTGCCGCGCACGATCGAGTCGTCGACCAGCAGCACGTTCTTGTCCTTGAATTCCTCGCCAATGGCGTTGAGCTTCTGCCGGACCGATTTCTTGCGCAGCGCCTGGCCGGGCATGATGAAGGTGCGGCCGATGTAGCGGTTCTTGATGAAGCCTTCGCGGTACGGAACGTCGAGGTGGTTCGCCAGTTGCAGCGCCGAGGGCCGGCTGGTGTCCGGGATCGGGATCACCACGTCGATCTTCAGGTGGGAGAATTCGCGCCGGATTTTTTCCGCCAGCGACACGCCCATGGCGAGCCGGGTGCTGTAGACCGAGACGCCGTCCATCACCGAGTCGGGGCGTGCGAGATAGACGTATTCGAAGATGCAGGGATTGAGCACGGCGCGGTCGCTGCATTGGCGGCTGTGCAGCTTGCGCTCGTAGTCGACGAACACCGCTTCGCCCGGCGCCACGTCGCGCAGCAGGCGGAAGCCCAGCGTGTCGATCGCCACGCTTTCGGACGCGACGATGTATTCGTGCGGCGTCGCCTGCTCGTTGACGCCGATCACCAGCGGCCGGATGCCGTGCGGGTCGCGGAAGGCCAGCAGGCCGTGACCCGCGATGAAGGCGGTCACCGCGTAGGCACCCTTGCAGCGCGCGTGCACGCCGGACACCGCGCCGAAGATCGTGTCCAGGTTGAGCTCGCGGCCGGCGGCGCGCACCTGGAGTTCGTGCGCCAGCACGTTCAGCAGCACCTCGGAATCCGAATTGGTGTTGACGTGGCGCAGGTCGGCGCGGAACAGCGACTCTTTCAGTTCGCCGGTATTGGTCAGGTTGCCGTTGTGTCCCAGCACGATACCGTAGGGCGAATTGACGTAGAACGGCTGCGACTCGGCCGACGACGACGCACAGCCCGCGGTGGGATAGCGCACGTGGGCCACGCCCATGTCGCCCAGCAGGTTGCGCATGTCGCGGGTGCGGAACACGTCGCGTGCCAACCCCTGTCCCTTGTGCATGTGGAAGCGGCTTTCCTCCGCCGTCACGATGCCGGCCGCGTCCTGGCCGCGATGCTGCAGCACCATCAGCCCGTCGTACAAAAGCTGATTGGCAGCCGAATTGGAAACGACTCCGATTACCCCGCACATGCTGTGCACCCGTCCATAAAGTTAGTCAAAGCGAATGTATTTCGCGACGTCGGCCGGCACCAGAGGCAGCGCATGCTGCGCCATTGCCTGCAGGCTGCCCGACAATCGGGCCTGCTTCCAGAACTCGGTCCGCGGCAGCGAGGTCAGGCCGGCCGCGAGCGTCAGGCCGGCCAGGATCGCCAGCCCCTTGGCGAATCCGACCACGCCGCCCAGCGCCCTGTCCGCACCGCCCAGTCCCACCGCCTTGACCAGCGAAGACAGGATATGTCCCAGGAGCAGGACGCCGATCAGCACCACCAGGAACACCACCGCAAAACCTGCAAAATAGCGGATGCCCGGGCTCTCGATCCCGGTCGGCAACAGCGGGGCCACGAGCAACGCGCCCCATTTGCCGAGCAAGAAAGCCAGGATCCATGCCGCCAGCGAAAAAAGCGTATCGACCATGCCGCGCATCCACCCGCGCACCACCGTCAGCACCAGCACCAGCGCCACGATGACATCGAGCATGCTCATCGCGTGAGCACCTTCCCCGGCATCCCGTTCTCGCTCAGCCTCGCCGCGGCCGCCACCGCGGCCTCGCGCGTCGTGTAGGGCCCGACCCGCACGCGCGTCAGCTTGCCGACCGTATCGGTGTAGACCGGCAGGCCGGCCAGCGCGGCCCGCGCCTTCAGCTCACGCGCCTTTGCGCCGTCGGACAGGGCGGCCAGCTGTACCACGAACGCGCCGCTTCCAGTCTCGGGCGCGTGCGCGACGACGGGCTTGTCCGGCTCGGCCTTGGGCGGCGGAGCGGAATGTGCTTCGACAGGTTTGGGCCGGGTTGGTTCGGCCGCGGGTTTCGGCCCGGTTCTGGGTTTGGATTCGGGTTTGGGCTTGGGCTCAGGGTTCGTTCCCGGGCCGGCCGCAGCCTCGGTCGAGGATGGGGATTCGGGCCTGGGTGCCGATTCCGCGGGTGCGGATGGCAGCGGTGCCTGGGGCGCCGCCGAGGCTGCCGGCACTTCGGTCCGTGCGCCGAGCCCCTGGCTCGAGCCCGCCTCGTCCGGCGCGGGCGGCGGCGGCATATGGATCGCCAGCGAGCTCGTCGGCGGCGGTTCGTCCTCCAGCAGCAGCGGCAGCACGATCACCGCCAGCAGGGTCAACGCCACCGCGCCGATCAGGCGGCGCCGGGCAAGGCGTTTGAGGTCATTTTCACTGCTGGGTGGCGGCATGATCGAGCACGGCGGCAACGGTATAGAACGAACCGAAGACGACGATTCTATCATTTTCATGCGCTGCACTTCGCGCCGCCGCGAGCGCCGCATTCACGTCCGGCTGTACCGTCACCGGCGCCCCTCCGCCACCCGCGCGCAGCACCTCGGCGAGCGTCGCCGCGTCCTGCGCGCGGGGCGATGCGGGCGTGCAGGTCCACCATGCGTCGATCTCGCCGGCGAGCGCCGAGAACACCGCCGCCGCGTCCTTGTCCGCCAGCATGCCGACCACCGCCAGCGTGCGGCCGCCTACGGGCCGTTCGCGCAAGGCAGCGGCAAGCGCCCGCGCAGCCTCGGCATTGTGCGCCACGTCCAGGATGATCTCCGGCGCCTGGGCGATGCGCTGGAAGCGCCCGGGCACGCGCGCCGCGGCGAGTCCCTCGCGTATCGCCGCATCGCTCACCGGCACGCGCGCGTGCATGGCTTCCAGCGCCGCCAGCGCGGCCGCGGCGTTGCGCAGCTGGCAGGGCCCGACCATGGCGGGCAACGGCAGATCCGCCCGATTCACATGCAGGCCGCGGTAAACCCAGCGATTCCCCTCGCGCTGCGCTGCAAAATCCCGCTCGATGCAATGCATTTCCGCACCGATCCGGCGGGCGTGCTCGAGCAGGCTGGCCGGCGGCGCGGGATCGGCGCAGATCGCGGGACGTCCCGCACGGTAGATGCCCGCCTTCTCGTAGCCGATCTTTTCGCGCGTGTCGCCCAGATAATCCGTGTGGTCGAGGTCGACGCTGGTGACGATCGCGACGTCGGCATCGAACACGTTCACCGCGTCCAGACGCCCGCCGAGGCCCACTTCGAGGATGGCCACGTCGACGCCGGCGGCGATGAACTGGACCATCGCGCCCAGGGTGCCGAATTCGAAATAGGTCAGCGAGGTGTCGTCGCGGGCTGCGTCAACCCGCTCGAATGCGGCGACCAGTTCGGCGTCGTCCGCCTCGCGGCCGGCGATCCGGACGCGTTCGTTGTAGCGCAGCAGGTGCGGCGAGGTGTAGAGGCCGGTCCGGTAGCCGGCGGCGCCGAGGATGGCTTCGAGATACGCGCAGGTCGAGCCCTTGCCGTTGGTGCCGCCGACGACGAGGATCGGGAAATCCGGGGCCAGTCCGAGCGCGTCCCTGACCCGGCGCACCCGCTCGAGCCCCAGTTCGATGGTGTTCGGGTGAAGCCGCTCGAGCCGCGCGAGCCAGTCGGCAAGCGAACTAGGCGGCAAGCGCGGGACGTCCCATCATCATCGCCAGCGTCGCGGCCAGTTCGCCGCGCATCCGGCGGCGGTCGATGATGCGGTCGATGGCGCCCTTCTCCTGCAGGAATTCGGCGCGCTGGAAGCCTTCCGGCAGCGTTTCGCGCACGGTCTGCTCGATCACGCGCGGACCGGCGAAGCCGATCAGCGCGTTCGGCTCGGCGACGATCAGGTCGCCCAGCATGGCGAAGCTCGCGGAGACGCCGCCCATCGTCGGATCGGTGAGCACCGACACGAAGGGCAGCCGGTGGCGCGACAATTGCGTCAGCGCCGCCGAGGTCTTGGCCATCTGCATCAGCGAGAACAGGCCTTCCTGCATGCGCGCGCCGCCGCTGGCCGAAAAGCAGATGAAGGCCGAGTTCGATTCGATCGCCGCTTCCACGCCCTGGACGAAGCGCTCCCCGACGACCGAGCCCATCGAGCCGCCCATGAACTTGAATTCGAACGCAGCCGCCACGACCGGCACCGCCTTGATGGTGCCGCCGATCACCACGAGCGCGTCGGTTTCCGAGGTACCGGTCTGCGCCTCTTTCAGGCGGTCGGGATATTTCTTGCTGTCCTTGAACTTGAGCGGGTCGAGCGGCGTGATGTGCGCGCCGATCTCATGCTGGCCTTCCGCGTCGAGCAGCATCGCCAGCCGCTGCCGCGCGCCGATGCGATGGTGGTGACCGCACTTCGGGCACACCTCCAGATTGCTTTCGAGGTCTGCGCGATAGAGCACCTCGTTGCACGCGGGGCACTTGGACCACAGTCCCTCGGGCATGGATTTCTTGTCGGATTGCGCGCGCCGCTTGATCTTCGGCGGAAGGATCTTCTGGAACCAGCTCATTGTCTTCTCCCTTTATTTCGACGCCGCATCGACGCCCCGGCGCAGGTCGGCCAGCAGGTGCTTGACGCGGATGGCGCACTCGCCTTCCGGCGCAGCCTCGATCTCGCCCACGATGCGGCTCCCGACCACCACCGCGTCGGCGATACGCGCGACGGCTTCCGCGGTCGCGCCATCGCGAATGCCGAAGCCGACGCCGACCGGCAGACTGCAATGCTTGCGCACCATCGCGAGCTTTTGCGCCACTTCCTCGGTGTCGAGATTGGCGGCGCCGGTGACGCCCTTCAGTGAAACGTAATAGATGAATCCCCCGGCGACGGCCGCGACCTGCTCGATGCGCGACTCGGGCGTGGTCGGCGACAGCAGGAAGATCGGGTCGAGGCCGTGCGCCTTGAAGACGTCCGCGACGCCCGCCGACTCCTCTGGCGGGATGTCGACGGTGAGGACGCCGTCGACGCCTGCCGTGCTCGCCGCCCGCGCGAAAGCTTCGTAGCCCATGTGCTCGACCGGATTGGCGTAGCCCATCAGCACCACCGGCGTGGTCGTGTTGGACTTGCGGAATTCCGCCACCATCGCCAGCACGTCCTTCAAGCCGACCTTGTTGGCGAGTGCGCGCTCGGACGCGCGCTGGATCACGGGGCCGTCGGCCATCGGGTCGGAGAACGGCACGCCGAGTTCGATGATGTCGGCGCCGGATTCGACCAGGGCGTGCATGAGCGGCACGGTCAGCCCCTTGCCGGGGTCGCCCGCGGTGATGAAGGGAATCAGGGCTTTCTTGTTTTGCGCCTTGAGCGCGGTAAAGGTCTGGCCGATGCGGCTCATGATGATGTCTTCTGAATTTGCGGCGGGTCGAGCTTACAGCGTGATGCCCGCCACTTTCGCCACGGTGTTGATGTCCTTGTCGCCGCGCCCGGAAAGATTCACCAGGATGGTCTGGTCCTTTCTCATCGTCGGCGCGAGCTTCTTCGCGTGGGCGACGGCGTGGCTCGATTCGAGCGCGGGAATGATGCCTTCCAGCCGGCACAGGTCATGGAAGGCCGCGAGCGCCTCGTCGTCGTCGATGGCGACGTATTCGGCGCGGCCGGCGTCCTTCAGGTAGCTGTGCTCCGGACCGACGCCGGGATAGTCGAGGCCTGCGGACACGGAGTGCGTCTCGATGATCTGCCCGTTCTCGTCCTGCATGAGGTAGCTGCGGAAGCCGTGCAGCACGCCGGGTGTGCCGGCAGTGAGCGGCGCCGCATGCTTGCCGCTGCCGATTCCCGAGCCGCCGGCCTCGACGCCGATGAGGCGCACGTCCTCATACGGGATGTAGGGATGGAAGACGCCGATCGCATTGGAGCCGCCGCCGACGCAGGCGACCACGGCATCGGGCTGGCGCCCCGTCAGCTCCGGCATCTGCTGGATGCACTCGCGACCGATCACGCACTGGAAATCGCGCACCAGCATCGGATACGGATGCGGGCCGGCGGCGGTGCCGAGGATGTAGAAGGTTGACTCGACGTTGGTCACCCAGTCGCGCATCGCTTCGTTCAGGGCATCCTTCAGCGTCTTCGAGCCGCTGGAGACCGGCACCACGGTTGCGCCGAGCAGCTTCATGCGAAAAACATTGGGGGCCTGGCGCGCGACGTCCTCGGCGCCCATGTAGACGACGCACTCCATGCCATAGCGCGCGGCGACGGTGGCCGAGGCCACGCCGTGCTGGCCCGCGCCGGTTTCGGCGATGACGCGCTTCTTGCCCATGCGGCGTGCGAGCAGCGCCTGGCCGATGGTGTTGTTGATCTTGTGCGCGCCGGTGTGGTTGAGGTCCTCGCGCTTGAGGTAGATCTGCGCGCCGCCGTATTGCTCGGAGAGGCGCTTCGCGTGATACACCGGGCTGGGGCGGCCGACGTAGTGCTTCAGCTCGTATTCGAACTCGGCCATGAAGGCAGGGTCCTGGCGTGCGCGGTCGTACTCGACGCGCAGTTCGTCGAGCGCGGCCATCAGGGTTTCGGCGACGAAAATTCCGCCGTAGGGGCCGAAGTGGCCGCGGGAATCCGGGAGGTCAGTCAGCTTCATGATGCTTTCGCTTTTGCAATGAATTGCGCAACCTTGTGCGCGTCCTTGATGCCCTTGGCGGCCTCCACGCCGGAGGACACATCCACGGCCCAGGGGCGCACGCGCTGCACCGCCTCGGCGACGTTGTCCGGCGTGAGGCCGCCCGACAGGATGACCGGCTTGGGAAGATTCACCGGAATCAGGCCCCAGTCGAACCGTTCGCCGGTGCCGCCCGGAACGCCCGCCACGAACGCGTCGAGCAGCAAGCCGCGCGCGGCATCGAAGTCAGCCGCGTATTTTAACAAATCCGTGCCCCGATTTACCCGAACCGCCTTGATAAATGGGCGGCTGAAGCGGGCGCAGTCCGCGGGCGTCTCATCGCCGTGGAACTGCAGCAGGTCGAGCGGAACCGCGTCCAGCACCGCATCGACGAAGGCCGGCTCGGCGTCGACGAACAAGCCCACGCTCTGGACGAAAGGCGGCAGCGCGCGCACCAGCGCGGCGGCGGCCTCAATCGTGACGTGCCTGGGGCTTTTTTCATAGAACACGAAGCCGAGCGCGTCCGCGCCTGCGTCGCAGGCGGCGCGCAGATCCTGCAAGCGGGTGATGCCGCAGATTTTTACGCGAACAGCCATCGTTCGGAGCTTTCCGGCAAGGCAAAGTGCGCAGGATACCGGATGTGGGTGAGATACAGCCCGGCCGCGTCGAAAGTGGGTGCGGCAAGCGTGCGGTCGCGGCCCCGCAGGATCTCGCCCATCCATTCTGGCGGCTGGCTGCCCGCGCCCACCTGGATCAGGCAACCCATCAGGTTGCGCACCATGTGGTGAAGGAAACCGTCGGCACGGAAATCGCACAGCAGGTAATCGCCGCGCCGCTCGATTCGCGCCAGCCGCAGTTCCTTGACCGGCGACCTCGCCTGGCACCCGGCGGCACGGAAGGCGGAAAAATCATGCCGGCCGAGCAGATGCGTCGCCGCCTGGTTCATGGCGTCGGCATCGAGCGGACGATGGTGCCAGCCGATCAGCCCGTGGCTGAGGCCTGGCCGCACCGGATGGTTGAGCAGCACGTAGCGATAACCGCGCTCGGTGGCGGCAAAGCGCGCATGGAAATTCCCGTCGATTTCCCGCGCCCACTGCACCGCCACACTCGCCGGCAGATGGCTGTTGACGCCGCGCACCCAGGCTGTATGGGGGCGCTGGGCCGACGTGTCGAAATGCGCGACCTGGAGCGCCGCGTGCACGCCGGTATCGGTCCGTCCGGCTGCGGTGACAACGATCCGTTCACCGGCGATCGCCGATACCGCCGCCTCCAGCGCGTCCTGCACGCCGCATCCCTGCGGCTGCGACTGCCAGCCGCAAAAACCGGCACCGCAATATTCCAGACCCAGCACGATTCTCATCTTCAGCCAGCCTCATGCCAGCACGATCCACACCCCAAGCAGGCCCGCCAGTATGACGGCGCTGTCGCAGCCTTGCCAGCGTTCGGCCTGCAAGGTGTAGGTGGCGGGCGTCGCATGATCCGGCAGCGGCGTCCGCAGCGCGTCGAGCCAGCGCGCGGGCTTGGGCGCATGCTCGACGTATTCGAGCGTCAACCCCAGCCGCACCGCGAAGGCGCGGCGATCGAAGCCGAACCACGCCAGCGGGCGAGCCAGTTCATACAGTCCGTAGATCAGGCGGGGACGCGACGTGGTGGAGAGCAGCACGGCTAACCCGCCGATCATCATGGCCAGGCGCACGACGCGCAGCGTGCCCAGCCGAAGCCCCTCGACCGTCGGGCTCGCCCAGTCCAGCGGCGGCAATAGCGGCGTTCCGGGCAGGGTGAAGGCATAGGTCAACAGCAGCACCGCCATCAGCCAGCGGGTGCGGCGCAGCAGGCGCCAGGCTTCGTGACGGACGGGTGCGAACAGAACGGCCGTTGCGAGCGCAACGGCCAGGAAGGGAAGCTGGAGCGGGACGGCGCGTTCCACCGCCACCGCCCACCCGCACCACACGAGGATGCGGGCGGCCGGGTGGGGAAACCCAGCGCAGGCGGACACGCCTAGCCGAGCGAACTCAGCATGCCTTGCGCATCCGACTTCTGCTTGTCGCTGCCCTCGCCGAGCACCTCGTTGAGGATTTCGCGCGCGCCTTCCTTGTCGCCCATTTCCACGTAGGCACGGGCGAGATCCAGCTTGGTGCCGACCTCGTCGAGTTCGGGTGCCGCGTCCGGCTCGCCCAGGTCAAGCTCGAGGCCGCTGAAATCGAACTTGTCCCCGGCAGCCTTGCCCGCTTCCAGGCCGCCACCCGCCTGCTTCGGGGCGCCGGCATCCGCAGCCGGCAGATCGAGGTCGGGCAGATCGAAGTTCAAGCCCTGCGTGTCCATTTCCACGTACTCGGTTTCGGGTGCCGCAGCCGGCTTGGGCCGGGTCCCGAAATTGAGGACGTGCCCCGCCGACTCGAACTCCAGCGGGGAGCCGCCGGCGGCAGGCTGCGCCGCTTCGGCCGGTTGAGTCTTGGAAGAGGCTGGAGCCGGCGAAACCTTGGCGGGCTCGGGCGTTTGAACACGCGGCGCGGCGTCGCCACCGAATGCGACCGAACCGCCGGCGACGGCCGCCGTGGCTGCAACGGTCGCCGCAGGCGCGGCGCTCGGCTGCCCGCTGCTGCCGTAAAGCGGGTTGGTCGGATCGATGCTGCGGCCCAGTTCGCAGGCCTTGGTCCATAGCGGACTGGTCTTGCTGCCGAGCGCCGCATACAACTCGCCGGCCGCCGCCTCGAATGCCGCCGCGTTGTGGCGAGCCGCGTAGATTTCGAGCAGTTTCACCCGGATTTCGTGCCGGTCCGGGTTCTTGCCGATGGCTTCCTTGAGGATTTCCTCGGCCTGCGCGTCGCGCCCGTAGGCCATGTAGACCTCGGCTTCGGCGATGGGATCGACGTCATGGGTATCGATGGTCCCCAGGCCCGCCTGGCTGAAATCCGTCAGAAACGAGGTATCGCCGGTATTGACGCTGCCGCCCGAAGCGGCGCCGATGACCGTGTTCGGGCGCACGTCGTCGCCGGTCATGACGCTGTCTTCGAGGGCCGTGACGCCGGTCTTCCGGCGGCGGGCGCCGCCCGCCATCATCCACCAGAGGATGCCTCCCAGGCCCAGCACGGCAAGACCGCCGCCCCAGTACAGGGGGTCGGCCAGCAGGGGGTCGTACCAGTTCGGAATGGGCAGGGGGGTCGCCGGCGGGGCCTTGACCGTCGGGACAACCGGCTTCGGCGCCGGAGCCGGGGCCGGCGCGGGCTTGGCGGCCTCGGGCGCGGGCGCTTCCGGTGCAGGCGCGGGTGCAGGTGCGGCTGACGGCGCCGGCTGCACGTCCGGCGTTTTTTCCTTCATCGCGATCAACTGCTGCATGTCCTGGACCTGCTTTTCCAGCATCGCCACGCGCGCCTGGGATTCGCCCAGCGCCTTCTTGCGGGCGGTCGCGTCCTCTTCCTGCGCGCGCAGTTTTTCCTGCAGCGCGCGAGTTTCGTCGGCCTTGCCGGTTCCCGCCGCAGGCACCGCCTTCGACAGCTTCAGCACGTCTTTCTGCGCTTCGGGCGCGGGCTTGGCCT
The DNA here is from genome assembly GCA_021820845.1 of Pseudomonadota bacterium. Lineage (GTDB taxonomy): Bacteria > Pseudomonadota > Gammaproteobacteria > Burkholderiales > Thiobacillaceae > Thiobacillus. Next base: position 303,805 of record JAKADC010000001.1, on the reverse strand, counting down.
TGTCTTCGACCTTCGGCGTGATCTTGCCGCTGCTCGCCTGCCCAGGCCCGGTCTCGGTCGCCGGCGCCGGGGCGGCGTCAACCGCCGCGGCCAGCTTCTGGCGGTAGGCCCGCCAGTCTTCCGCCTGCAGCCTCAGTTCCTGCGTCGCTTCCTTTTGCGGGATGGCAGTGATTTTTTCGGCCGGCGGGACGTTGAGCACCTTGCCCGCCTTCAGGCGATTCATGTTGCCGTTGAAGGCCCTGGGGTTCTGGCGGTAAAGCCCCACCAGGGTCTGCTCCAGACTCACGCCCTCCGGCCGCACGCGGCCGGCAATGCCGCTCAGCGTGTCGCCGCGCCTGACCGTGACATGGCCCAGCGGAGCAGGCTTCGCGGCAGGCGCGGGCGCGGCGGCTTTAGGCGAAGCCGGCGCCTGTGCCGCTGCGGGTGCCTTGGCCTCGGGTGCCGGAGCCGGTGCAGACGCCGCCGCAGCGGCCTGCGACGGCGCGACGGCCGCCGGCGTCACCGTTTGCTTCGCAGCCAGGCCGGGCGGGTCGAGCAGGACCGTGTATTCACGCACCAGCCGGCCCGAGCCCCAGTTCAGTTCGATCAGCATGTCGATGAAGGGATCGTTCATCGGGCGGGTGGACGTGACTTTCAGAACCGCCTTGCCGTTCGGTTTTTTCTCGACCTTGAAATGCAGGTTGGACAACACGGGCGAAAGTTCGACGTGCGCGTCGCGGAACGCCTGGTCCGAAGCCAGGCTGGCCGTCAGGCTGTCGAGTTCGGCCTTGTCGGCGGCGAACAGCTCGATTTCGGCCTTGAACGGCTGGCCAAGCGCCGAGGTGACGGACAGCTTACCCAACCCGGCCGCGTGCGCCATCAGCGGCACGGCGATCAGCCCGGCGGCCACCAGTTGGGTGGTGAAGCGCTTCAATTTCATCCCGTATCTCCTGTTCGCCCCGCCAGATGGGGCTGTTGAATCCTTGACGGCACTATTGACGGCTCGTCGGGCGCAATCTTTAGTGCGGCAAGCACTCCAGCCTTGAAGCGCGTGTCTTCGATCCCGATCCGTTCAGGCCTCGAGGAGGATGCGCAGCATGCGGCGCAGGGGCTCGGCGGCGCCCCACAGGAGCTGGTCGCCCACCGTGAATGCCGTCAGGTATTGCGGGCCCATGTTGAGCTTGCGCATGCGGCCGATCGGCACCGAGAGCGTCCCGGTCACGGCGGCCGGCGTCAGCTCCCGCATGGTGATCTCGCGGTCGTTCGGCACGACCTTCACCCACTGGTTGTGGGCCGCGATGAGGTCATGGATGTCGGCCAGCGGCACGTCTTTCGTGAGCTTGACGGTGAGCGCCTGCGAATGGCAGCGCATCGCGCCGACCCGGACGCACAGGCCGTCGATGGGAATGGGCTTGTCTTCGCGGCGCATGATCTTGTTGGCTTCGACCTGCGCCTTCCACTCCTCCTTCGACTGGCCGGATTCGAGCGCCACGTCGATCCACGGAATCAGGTTGCCGGCGAGCGGCACCGGCCACGCGTCGACCGGATAACGGTCGGAGCGGATGAATTCGGCGACCTTGCGGTCGATCTCGAGGATGGCCGATGCCGGGTCGCCGATCAGGTCCATCACCTCGGCGTGCACCGCGCCCATCTGCGAAATCAGCTCGCGCATGTTGCGCGCGCCGGCGCCGGAAGCGGCCTGGTAGGTCATCGGCGACACCCATTCGACCAGGCCCGCGTCGAACAGTCCGCCCATCGCCATGAGCATCAGCGACACGGTGCAGTTGCCGCCGACGTAGGTCTTGACGCCCTTCGCGATGCCGTCCTGGATGACGTTCTTGTTGACCGGGTCGAGGATGATGATGGCCTCGTCCTTCATCCTCAGCGTCGAGGCCGCATCGATCCAGTAGCCGTTCCAGCCGGCGGCGCGCAGCTGCGGGTAGATTTCCTTGGTGTAGTCGCCGCCCTGGCAGCTGATGAGGGCATCGCAGGCACGCAGCTCGTCGATGCTGCTGGCGTCCTTGAGCGGCGGCACGTCACGACCGATGTCGGGTCCGCTGCCGCCGACGTTCGACGTGGTGAAGAACACCGGATCGATGTGATCGAAATCGCACTCTTCCTTCATGCGCCCCATGAGCACGGACCCCACCATGCCGCGCCAGCCGATCAAGCCTACTTTCATCATGTCTGTCTCCAGGTAACCTGCGTCGCGAAGGCTCGCCGTGGCCTCCGTGACAAATACTTACAGCGCCTTCACCACGGCGTCGCCCATTTCGCTGCACGACACCTTCTGCGTGCCCTCGGTCCAGATGTCGCCGGTGCGCAGGCCCCGCGCGATCACCCGTTTCACCGCGTTCTCGATGCGCTCGGCGGTCGCCGCGTCGGCGAAGGTGTAGCGGTACATCATCGCCACCGACAGGATCGTCGCCAGCGGATTCGCCAGGTTCTTGCCGGCGATGTCGGGCGCGGAGCCGTGGATCGGCTCGTACATGCCCTTGTTGTGCTCGTCGAGCGAAGCCGACGGCAGCATGCCGATCGAGCCCGACAGCATCGACGCGGCGTCGGACAGGATGTCGCCGAAGATGTTGCCGGTGACGATGGTGTCGAACTGCTTGGGCGCGCGGATCAGCTGCATCGCGGCGTTGTCGACGTACATGTGCGAGAGCGCGACTTCGGGGTAGTCCCTGGCCACCTCGATCATCACCTCTTTCCACAATTCGGAACACTCGAGCACGTTGGCCTTCTCGACCGAGCAGAGCTTCTTGCCGCGCTTCATCGCGATGCCGAACGCCACGTGGGCGACGCGGCGCACTTCCGATTCCGAATAGAGCATGGTGTTGTAACCGACTCTTTCGCCATTGCGAAGCTCGATGCCGCGCGGCTGGCCGAAGTACACGTCGCCGGTCAGTTCGCGCACGATCATGAGGTCGAGCCCGGACACCACGTCAGGCTTCAGCGACGACGCGCCCGCGAGTTCCGGGTACAGCAGCGCCGGGCGCAGGTTGGCAAACAGGTTGAGTTCCTTGCGGATGCGCAGAAGGCCGCGTTCGGGCCGCAGCGGCCGGTCGAGCGTGTCGTACTGCGGTCCGCCGACCGCGCCGAGCAGCACTGCGTCGGCACTCCGTGCGAGTCTCAGCGTCGCGTCGGGCAGCGGATCGCCCGCCGCATCGTAGCCGGCGCCGCCGATCGGCGCGGTTTCCATTTCGATCTTCGCGCCGTCGGCCCGCAGGGCCTCCAGCACCTTCACCGCTTGTGCGACGATTTCCGGACCGATGCCGTCACCCGGCAGGACTGCAATTTTCATGTTCGAACCTTGTTGTTTCCGTGAACGCCGTGGACGGCATTCGCGGGCAAAAAATCACGCAAACAGCCACGGCGCTTCCTGCTTGCGCCGCTCTTCATACGCCTTGATCTTGTTGGCCTGCAGCAGCGTGAGGCCGATGTCGTCGAGGCCGTTCAGCAGGCGGTGCTTGCGTCCGGCGTCCACCTCGAATGCCAGCACCTCGCCGGCGGGCGTGGTCACGGTCTGCTTTTCGAGGTCGATGTTGAGGCGATAGCCCTCGCTCGCCTCGCATTCGCGGAACAGGCGATCGACTGCCGCGGCGTCGAGCACGATCGGCAGGACGCCGTTCTTGAAGCAGTTGTTGTAGAAGATATCGGCAAAACTCGGCGCGATGATGGCGCGGATGCCGTAGTCTTCAAGCGCCCACGGCGCATGCTCGCGACTCGAACCGCAGCCGAAGTTGTCGCGCGCGAGCAGCACGGACGCGCCCTTGTAGCGCGGAAAGTTCAGCACGAAGTCCGGGTTCGGCTTGCGCGTGGCGGGATCCATGCCGGGCTCGCCGTGGTCCAGGTAGCGCCACTCGTCGAACAGGTTGGGGCCGAAGCCGGCGCGCTTGATCGACTTCAGGAACTGCTTGGGGATGATCGCGTCGGTGTCGACGTTGGCGCGATCCAGCGGCACAACCAATCCGTCCAGCACGGTAAATTTCTGCATTGCCTGCTCGCCTCTTCCTACTTCTTGTCGCCCGAGTCGACTTTTTCCTCGATCCACTCGCCTGCCTTGCGCAGGCCCTTGCCGGTCGCCTCGGCGCCCTTCTTCACGCCCTTTTCGGTCGCTTCGGCCGCGCGCTTCACGCCGTGCTCCGTGGCTTCGACGGCTTTCTTGACGCCGCGTCCCGTCGCGTCCGCACCTTTCTTGACGCCGCGCCCCGTCGCGTCCGCGCCTTTCTCGATGCCGTGGGCGGCGGCCTCGCCGCCTTTCTTGATGCCGTTGCCGGCCTTTTGCGCGACGCTTTCGTCAGCGGCATACGCCGCCTGCCCCGCGAACAAGGCCAGCAGAAGCAGAATCGGTCCGTTCTTCATCACTTGTCTCCTTGCATCTTGCGAACATCGACAAAGTGCCCGGCGCACGCCGCGGCAGCGGCCATTGCCGGGCTGACCAGATGCGTGCGGCCGCCCTGCCCCTGGCGTCCCTCGAAATTGCGGTTGGACGTGGACGCGCAGCGCTCGCCCGGCTCCAGCCGGTCCGCATTCATGGCGAGGCACATCGAGCAGCCGGGTTCGCGCCACTCGAAGCCGGCTTCGACAAAGATCCTGTCCAGGCCTTCGGCTTCGGCCTGCTGCTTGACCAGGCCGGAGCCCGGCACCACCATCGCCAGCTTGACGTTCGGCGCGACCTTGCAGCCCTTCGCCACGCTGGCCGCCTCGCGCAGGTCCTCGATCCTGGAGTTGGTGCACGAGCCGATGAATACCTTGTCGACGGCGATCCCGCTGATCGGCGTGCCGGCCGCGAGGCCCATGTATTCGAGCGCGCGCGCCCAGTCGTGCCGCTTGGTCTCGCTAGGCGCGTCGGCCGGGTCGGGCACGCGGCCGCCGACGGTGGTCACCATCTCGGGCGAGGTGCCCCAGGTGACCTGCGGCTCGATCTTCGCGGCGTCGATCTCGACCGTGCGGTCGAAGCGGGCGTCGGCATCCGAATGGAGCGTGTTCCACCACGCGACCGCCTTGTCCCAGGCGTCGCCCTTGGGCGCGTAGGGGCGGCCCTTCACGTAATCGATCGTGGTCGCATCGACCGCCACCATGCCGGCGCGCGCGCCTGCCTCGATCGCCATGTTGCACAGCGTCATGCGGCCTTCCATGGAGAGCGCGCGGATCGCCGACCCGCCGAATTCGATCGCATAGCCGGTGCCGCCGGCGGTGCCGATCTCGCCGATGACCGCCAAGGCGATGTCCTTCGCGGTGACGCCGCGGCCCAGCATGCCCTCGACCCTGACCAGCATGGTCTTCGAAGGCTTCTGCCACAGACACTGCGTCGCCAGCACGTGCTCGACCTCGGAGGTGCCGATGCCGAAGGCCAGCGCGCCGAATGCGCCGTGCGTCGAGGTGTGCGAATCGCCGCACACGACTGTCATGCCGGGCAAGGTGAGGCCTTCCTCGGGGCCGATCACGTGGACGATGCCCTGGCGCACGTCATCCATCCGGAACTCGGTGATGCCGAACTCCGCGCAGTTTGCGTCGAGCGTTTCCACCTGCAGGCGCGAAACCGGGTCGGCGATGCCGCGCGAGCGGTCGGTCGTCGGCACGTTGTGGTCGGGCACGGCGATCGCCGCGTCGGCGCGGCGCGGCTTGCGGTGCGCGAGCTTCAGCCCCTCGAACGCCTGCGGGCTGGTGACTTCGTGCACCAGGTGGCGGTCGATGTAGAGCAGCGTGGTGCCGTCGGCTTCGACGTGGACGACATGGGCATCCCACAGTTTCTGGAATAAGGTTTGGCCGGACATGCGGAATAAGGCGATACGTCGCGTAAAACGGTAATTATTTCATAGCTTGGTGGCCGCTGGCACGGCTTTTGTTCCGCCCCAGAGCGCGTAGACCACCCAGGCCAGCGCTGCGCTCGCGGCGGCCAGGGTGAAAGTCCAGGCCGGCCCTGGCGACACCCAGGTCAGCCCGCTCGCCACCCCGCCCAGCGTGCCGCCGATACCGTAGGACAGGCTGGTGTAGAACGCCTGGCCGCGCGCCTGGTGGCGCCCACGGAAATGCCGGTGGATCAGCGCCACCGCCGCCGCGTGATAGGTGCCGAAGGTGAACGCGTGCAGCGTCTGGGCCCCCCAGACCAGCCAGGCCGACTCGACGCCCCAGGCGATCAGCAGGAAGCGCACCGCCGCCAGCGCGAAGCTCGCCAGGATTAGGCGGCGCGGCGTGACCCGCGCAAAAATGCGCGGAATCACCAGGAAAATCCCGATCTCGCACAGCACGCCCAGCGCCCACAGCCAGCCGACGGTGGACTTGTCGTAGCCGTGATCGACGAGATAGATCGAGTAGAACGTGTAATACGGACCGTGCGCCGCCGCCATCAGGAGGCAGGCGGCCAGCAGCGACGCCACTTCGGGCCGCTTCAGCACGTCCCACACCGGAACGTGGTCGCCCGCGTGCGGCAGGATCTCCGCCTCGGGAATCGCCCGCGCGAACGCGGCGATGCCCAGCATCACCGCGAGCACGGCCCACGGCAGCCAGGCGATCGCCACGTAATCAAAGGCATAGCCCAGCCCCACCACCATGAGGATGAAGCCGACCGAGCCCCACAGGCGGATGCGGCCATAGGCGTCGGTGCGCTCGCGCAGGTGGGACAGCGTCATCGCCTCGACCAGCGGGAGCGACGCGCTCCAGAAGAAGCTCAGCGCGGCCATCACCGCGAACAGCCACCAGAAGCCGCTGCCGAAGAACACGCCCGCGAACGCCAGCGCGCTGCCCAGCGCCGCGATCTGCACGATCGGCGTGCGGCGGCCGGTGCGGTCGGCGATATGCCCCCAGATGTTGGGCGCGAAGATCCGCATCACCTGCAGCAGCGACATCAGCACGCCGATTTCGAAGGCATTGAACGACAGCGACTGCAGATACAGCCCCCAGAACGGCGACATCGCGCCGACGAAGGCGAAGTAAAAGAAATAGAAACCGGACAGGCGCCAGTAGGGAAGATCGGACATGAACTCGGGATTGCCGCGCGGACGGGCGAAACGCAGCGCGCATTATGCGGCCGCGGTCGCGCCGCATAAAGCGAAAGAACGCGGGCGGGTGCCGCCGGAGTGGCGCACGCTGCGCAAACCGGCCTGGCGGCGTTTGCGGCCCGGGACGGCGGGACCTACTTCAGAACGAAGGTCAGCTTCATCCTGACGGTGTAATCCGTGATCTTGCCGTCCTTCACGTTCATCTCCTGGTCCATCACCCAGGCGCCGGTGATGTTCTCCAGCGACTCGTTCGCCTTCGCGATGCCCTGCTTGATCGCATCGTCGAAGCCTTGTGCCGAGCTTGCCGTGATTTCGATGGTTTTCGCGATACTCATGACAGACCTCCCGTTCAAAAGTGGGTGACGAGCGTTCAGCGTATCAACTCGCAGCGAGATTCCAACTTCGAAAACCGGTCCCCTTACTTCATCGCCGAACGCAGCCTGAGCGTCTCGCCGGCCACCGCGAACTGGCCGTTGCCGCGGTGATGCAGCGTCTGCGGCTGCTTCACCGCCGTGTCGACCCAGGCGCGCACCGCTTCGAGGACGAAGAAGTTGTAGCGGTTCACCAGGCGCGTGTCCGCCACCCGGCATTCCAGGCTCGCGTAGCATTCGGCGATGAGCGGCGCCTGTATCTCGGCCGCTTCGACCGGCGTGAGTCCGAATTTCGCGAATTTGTCCACGCTGCGCCCCGAGCAGTTGCCGACCCCGACCACCTGCTTCGCCAACGCCAGCGTCGGGATGTTGATCGCGCATTCCCTCGTTTTCCGCAAGGTCTCGAACGAGGCGTTGCGCCCGCTTATCACGCAGCCGATGAGCGGCGGCTCGAATTCCATCATCGTGTGCCACGACATCGTCATGATGTTGGCGCGTTCCTTGCGCGCGGTCGTGAGAAGCACGACCGGGCCCGGCTCGAGCAGGCCGTAGACCTTGGACAGCGGATACGCGCGTTTCGTCATGGCTGCTCCGGGCGGGACTGGGCGCTTTCAGCTTAGTCCGTCGGGAGGCGCTGTCACAGAGTGTCACAGTCTGGAACGGGCGCGACACGGGCCGGCCACACACGCCGCCTACCATGCACTCACCGCATGCGTTTCCTGCATGCCGGACATTCCAATCCGAATAGGAGTTACTCATGAAGCAAACCGCATCCGCCGTGGCTCTCGGCGCCCTCGCCGCCCTCTTCTCGCTGTCTGCGCTGGCCGACCACAACAGCCCCATGGGCGCGGGCTGGGCGAACATGCCGAACGACATCCACAACATCCAGATCGAAGACGAGCTCAGCGGAACCGAGTTCAGCGATGTCGTGAGCGAGGGGGCGGGCGCCGACACCGTCAACCGCTACGTGGACACCACGACCAGCGTCCAGTCTTCGAACGGCGGAAGCAGCCGCTGAACGCCGCTCCATCTCACCGCCATGCCGGAAAAGGGGCCCCGAGGGGCCCCTTTTTTTTCGTTCTGCGCAGCCGTTCCCGCCCCGCCGCCGGGGCCCCGGCGCGAGCGGCACAGCCGCCTTGAAACGGTGGGAGGGGTGGCCTAGATTTATAAACGTTACAACGCGAGTCAGAAGGAGACGACCATGCTGCACGTTTCTACCGACATCAACAAGATGATCCAGAAATCCGCAACCGACCCCGACTTTCCGTATGCGCCGCCCGACTGGACGAAAAGCGACGCAGCGAAAATCGCGCACGACGAAGGGCTGACGCTCACCGACGCGCACTGGGATGTGGTCCGGGCCCTGCAACACTACTACGAGCACCATGCCGACGATGCGGTGATCAACCTGCGCGACCTGCACGACGCGCTGGATGAATGCTTCCATCAGCAAGGCGGTCTCAAATACCTGTACACGCTGTTTCCGGGCGGCCCCATCGCGCAAAGCTGCCGCATCGCCGGCCTGAAGGCGCCGTACATCGCGACCGACCCCCACTTCGGCAGCGTCGCCTGACGCCTTCGTCGCGGCGCGCGCCAGCGCGTCGGCATGGCCAATCGCTCGCCGCGCAGTTCGGCGACCGGACTCGTTCCCTCACTGCTTACCCCGCGGAGACCCACCGCGGAAGCAGGACGCTTGATCAAACAAGCGGCTAGCCACATACTCCCCCCACGCGCAGCGGGGTTTTCCCCGCCCTTTTCAACCTTGTTGACCGGTTACGGCACCCGCATCGAACCCGCTTTGTGGCTTCCCTGAACCCAATTCCGGCGATCGACCTGCAGGCATTGCAGCTGGACGACGCGCGCGCGTTGCTCAGGCACGCCGGGCAGACAGCCGGCCAGGAAATCGACGAGTCTGCGCTTGCCTACCTGCAGCGGCTCATCGACGGCCTGTGCGAACTCTCGCTCAAGGATCCCCTGACGGGCCTGGGCAACCGCCGGCATTTCATCGCGACGCTCGAACGCGCGATCGAAGCGGCGGCGCGGTCGGGCGACTCCGTCCTGCTTCTGCTGCTCGATATCGATCATTTCAAGAGCATCAACGACGCCCACGGCCACCTCGCGGGCGACCACGTGCTGCAGGCCGTGGCGACCGCGCTGGGCCGCTGCGTGCGGCCGATGGACACGGTCGTGCGCTACGGCGGCGAAGAGTTCGCATTGGTCCTTCCCAATTGCCGCCCCGCTTGCGGCTATGCGGTCGCCGAACGCGTGCGCCGTGCGATCGAGGCGTTGTCGATCGCGGCAACGCCGGCGGTCAGCCTGCAAGTGACCGTCAGCATCGGCGGAGCCTACGCGCCCCAATGGGTGCGCTCCACCCCTGACGCATGGATCGCGCGCGCGGATCAGCAGCTCTACCGCGCAAAGTCCGACGGGCGCAATCAGGCGCTTCTCGACCTGCCCGGTGAGCTTTCGGCGAACGCCGAGGAAAAAGGCGCGCGGCTCGGCCATTTCGTACTGAATCCAGCCGCCGCGTAAGCGGACGTGCCGCGTTCAGGCGATCGCCGGACCCGCCTTGACGAGCGCCATCACCCTGGACGGCTCCATGTGCAGCAACGCGGCGATCTCGTTGAAATCATCCGGAAGGGCCGCATCGTCCCAGCCATCGGCGGAATGGCGCGCCAGATCGACCGCGAGCACGACGATGCGCGCCCTGGTCGACGGGTTCGCCGCCTCCAGATTTCCGAGCAGTCCCGGCAACGCCCAGGCCGCGGCCAATCGGCGCTGCAGTTCCAGGCTGGCGAAGCCCAGCGCCTGCGTCTGCGCCTCGGCACTGCGCAAGTGATCCGCCGCCTGCAGCCGGCGGGCCTCCAGCATCCCCACGGGATCGAAGCACCACAGGAGCAGTTCGGCGAGGTGGGCGAGCAGCGCAGACACCTGGATCTCCTCGGCATGCATGTCGTGCAGGCGCAATGCCCAGTCGAATGCGTAGGAGGCCGCCCGCTGAGCGCGCCGGACGACATGCAGAAAATGGACGGCGGCGCGCGGTTCCCGCAGCATCTCTTCGACGATCGGCGCGGGGGGCACGTCGCGAAAAAACGCATCCAGCCCCATCATCAGCAGCGCCTGCTTCACGTCGACCAGTTCGCAGGCCTGGCTGCGAGGCTTGTGCCTCTGCATGTATCGCAGCAGCTTGACGGTCATCAGCGGATCGTCGGTCACGACGTCGGCGACGCTGCGCGCATCGGGCAGGGCGTCGTCGCCGCGCAGTCGCGCGAGTTCGCGCGCCGTGCGCCTCAGCACCGGAATCTCGTCCTCGCCCAGGCATGCGAGCCGATCCATCAGGCTTCCGGGTTGCTGCAGCATCGTCCCTCCTTCGATCCGGCACGGCTGCATTCTCGTGAGGCCTGCGCAAAAACCGACGGGGCGGCAATGGAAATGCGCCCGTTTACCTGATGCAGCCGATCCGGAACGCCTCAATAGTGACTATCGGCGCCGCCAGACGGTCCTTAAGGGTATGCGCCGTCCAGCCGGCCGCTTACAGCAAGGGCCTGAAGTAATCCGTGCCGAATGCCACGGCTTCCTCGAGCGTATAGAGGCTGTGGTTCTGCAAATCGCCTTCGTGCCATCGGGCGGCGGCGTCGTCATCCTTCAGAAACACCATCTCGATGCACAGGCTGTGCGCGGCGCACCCGTCCGCGGGCGCCTGCCAGCGCACGCCAACCCGCGTCGTCGCCGGCTGCGCGTCCACGATACGCGCGCCGTTCTGCGCGATCGCGATCGCCTCGCCCGTGACCCTGCAACACGAGCGGATGCGCGCAGGGCATTCGAACAGGGGGCTGACCGCGAGCGCGTCGAGCGCACACATGGCATGAATCACGTGCCCGTTCACTTCGAGTGCATGCGGTGTGGTTTCCGCGGTGACGGGGTAGGCCCCGAGTATTTCTCGCCGGTCCGCACTCAGCACGACCAGATCGTCGCCTGCCAGCCGGGCGAGCGCCGGATCGACCTGCTGCTCGCCCACCAGGGCGGCGATCTCGGCCCGGGTGGGCGGCCGGCCGCGCATGACCAGGGATGTGATCACGGCGCGATGCAAAGCCTGGAACGCCGGAGGAAGCCGGTCCTGGCGCGCCTTCAGGGGCAAGAGCTGATTCAGGCGCAGAACGGAGGATTCGATCAATTCATTCATGCTCGTTGGATGGGAAGCCCGAAAGTATTCTGCGGCCGCAATTCGCCGAGGACGCGGCCCGCCCGGCCTGGCGGGGCGCACTTGGCGGAACGATCTATTTCAGATTGCTGGACGAGAACAACAGCACCTGGTCCGCGACGAAATTGACGTGAACCGAGCGTTTCTCGTCGCCCCAGCGGCAACTGCGCACGCCCATCACGTCGTCGCACTGATCCGGCGTCCCGATCAGCCGGGTGACCTCGTCGTAGGACATGCCGACGGTGATCTTGTCGTAGTTTTCCAGCGTGAGCCGGCTGCAGCCGAAGAGCGTCAGCACGAGGCTCAGGAGCAATACGGTCGGGATTTTCATGAAAGCACTCCAGGCGTGGCCGTGGCAGCGGGCGGCTGGGCCGCCGGCCGCACGCGCGCCAGATAATTGTTCGCCAGCGCCTTGTACAGCGGCTTCGGGCACACGATGCGGGACACCGCCGCCGCCAACAGGGTGGCCAGCATCAGGGGGACCACCATGGCATGGTTGTCTGTCATTTCCATCACGATCACGAAGGCAGTGATGGGCGCCTGGACGACGCCCGCGAAATACGCCGCCATGCCGATCACGATCATCGGGCCGGAATTCGACTGGTCGAGCAGGACCGCCACGCTTTGGCCGATTCCCGCGCCTGCCGAGAGGCTGGGCGCGAACAGGCCGCCGGGAATGCCGCTGATGAACGACACGAATGTCGCCAGCATTTTCCATATGCCGTATCCCGCCGAAACCGTGCCCGTGCCTTCGAGCAGGCGCTTGGCCTCCGCGTAGCCGCTGCCGTAGACGGCGCTTCCCGACGCGAGGCCGATCAGCGCAAGCGCCAGGCCGCAGGCGGCCGCGAACGCCACCGGATGGCTTTTCATGAGCGGCCCGAGCCGTCCCGGCAGGCCACGCGCCGAAAAGGCCAGGACGAGGCGGCTGAATCCGCCGCCGAGCAGGCCGCCGGCGAGGCCGCACAGCAGCACGCCGAACCAGCCGGACGTGCCCTCGAGCGTCGCGCTGGTCGCGCCGAAATACGTGTAGTTGCCCTGGACGTAGACCGCCGCCAGGCCGGCGATGATGACCGCCGTGATCAAGGTCCCGCTCGAGCGCTCCTCGAACGAGCGGGCCATTTCCTCGATGGCGAACACGACGCCCGCGAGCGGCGTGTTGAAGGCCGCGGCGACGCCCGCGCCGCCGCCCGCCAGGATCAGGCCGCGCTCCATCAGGTGACGCGGGAAGCGGACAAGCCAACGCAGGTTGTACAAGAGCGCCGCGCCGACCTGCACGGTGGGCCCTTCGCGGCCGATGCTCGCGCCGCCGGCGACGCAGATGCAGGTCAGGAGCATCTTCGCGGCGGCAAGCCGCAGCGACAGCACGCCGTCGCGAGGGCCGCCTTCGGGCATGCGTAGCGCGGCGATCGTCTGCGGGATGCCGCTACCTTCGGCTCCTTTGAAATAGCGCTGGGTCAGCGCGGCGGCGCCGGCCAGCGTCAACGGCGTGACGGCCAGGGGCAGCCAGGGGGAAATCGTGACCATCGACTGGAAGACCCGGTGCGCATAGTCGCCGCCGAGGGCAAAGCCCGTCGCGGCGAGCCCCACGCCGACGGCGCCACCCCAGAACAGCATGTGGCGCAACCACAGCCTGAACGAGAGCAGGCCGACGCGGTGACGCTTCTGGACGTAGGGAAAACGGGGGCGTGGCAAAGACATGGCGACCGAATATTAACCCGCCTGTCGCGCGCATGTCTCGCCGAAACAGGGCGCGGATCCCGCGCGCAGACCGCGTCCCGACGCGGAAATCCGCTAACGGCGCAACCCGGTCTTAATCGCACTCGATCGACTTGCGGGTGACGCGGCCGATCGAGAGCCCCTGCGCGCGGGGGAAAGGACTGCGGATCAGAAGCCGCCGATATACGCGTACCCGTCGTTCTCGAGCTTGATGATGCGCGTATAGCCGTCGTGCACGATCGTCACCCCCGGCAGCACGTCGTCGGCCGTCCAGCCCTTCGACTTCATCACGCTATGGCAGATTTCCACGCTCACGCCGAGATCGAGCAGATCCTGCGTGATCTTCGCATTGAGATTGACGGCGAACGGGTCGCCGACGACGTCGCGGTAGGTCGTGTCGACGAGCAGATACTGGGCGGCCTCGCCGTGCAGCACGAGATGGATGTCGAGCTGCTTCGGCGCGACACCCTGCTTGCGGTACGCCTCGATCAGGCCTCGCGCGTAGAACAGCCCCTTGCTGATGCCCGCCGCGGTCTCGGCGGTATGAATGTCGTACACCACCTTGTAGCGTGCGTGCGGATCGACGTTCAGCAGCGTCCGTTGCGACAGCGCAGGCTCGAGTTGCGGCGCCGCCGCCGCGGGCGCCGCCAGGCCGAGCGCGAGGGCGAGGCCGCAGAGGTATTTCATGCGTTTCATGGCGTCCCTTGTGCGAAAACCGGGAATGTCCGGGCCCGGCGCCCGTTCGAGACGCGATTATCGCGCCCCGTGCGCTTCGGCGGGCTACTGATAGGTCTGCCCGTCGTGGCGGATCCAGCCGGCCGGATGCCGCCCTCGGGGGTCGCGATGGGTCCAGTGGATCACGCCGCCTTTCGGATTCCACTCGTATTCGCCGTGAAACGCGACGGGTTCGCCGACGCGCAGCGCGTCGACGCGCGGCGCGAGATCGATGTTGTGGGCGACGAGCACGGTGCGGCCGGAATCCAGCCGCACGATGAAGCGCTGATGCCGGCTGCCGTCGACGTCGTCACGCAGCACTTTCGCCACTGTCCCGCGCCCCGTCACCTGCTGGCCGTGAAGGCGCTGCGCGAACGCATTCTCAAGAACGGCGTCGCTTCCGCCAGCGGCTTGCAGCGGCGCATCGGCATGGCTTGACCGTTCGGGACCGCCCGGCGTGCCGGGCCCGGGAAACGCGAGATACGCGGCACCGGCCAGCGCGGCGATCAGCAGAAACTTGTTCATTTCACTCGAGGTTCTTTTTTCTCTTGCGGCAACCGCTACACGGGCCGCTTCGTCACAGGCATGTCATTTGAAGCAAAGCGCCCTCGCGCTGTCGTTGTCGCAGGATCGCCGCTTTCGCCTTTCCAAAAAAAAAAACGTGGGCGCTTGCTCGCCCACGTTTCCGCGCCGCTTCATAGACTCACGACTGGACGCGGCGGTGCTCCGGCCACCGGGCGTTGAACTCGGCGTCGAACACGCTCTGCTGCGCAGGCGTGAGTTGCGCGTAGAAGGCCTTGATCGCACGGCTGCGCTCGAGCATCCTCGTCCGGCGCGCCTCCGACATGGCGAGCATTCTATCCAGCCTTTGCGGCGTTTTCAGCTTTTCGAACGATTCGCGCATCGCCTGCCTGTCCGCGCCAGGGCGAGCAGTCGCGGGCGCGGTGGCATCGACGTAGGCGTTCCACGCCGCCTCCTGGTCGGCGCGCAGCTTGAGTTTTTCCTTCAGTTCGGACTGGCGTGCCGCACGGCGCGCTTCCCATTTCGCGGGGTCTGCCTGTCCGTGGCGGGCCTCGCACTCCGCCGGGCCGCCGCGGGTCATCGCGAAAGACGATGCCGCCACGATGCCGCTGCCCGCAATCAGGCCCGCGATCAGCGCACGTTTGGTGAAAGAACCGGGAATCCATTTCATTGCGATCTCCTTCCGAGACGTGATCAATGTTCAGCCGCCCCGGGACGGGCACGGCATGGAACCCATTCTCGCGGGTCGTTGTATCCCCGCGATGTCGCGCAAGCGCCGGGGATGTAACGGGCTGTAACCGAATGTAAGCAGGGGCCGCGCGGAGGGCGACCCGGAGGCGGCGCTCAGTCGCCTTGCTCGCGCCGTCTTGCGAGAAGATCCCGCACCGCGCGTTCGCCCAGCGGCTTGTCGTCGTGCTCGATCTTCAGGCTCGCACGGAGGTCGCTGAGGAAAGCCGGGTCGAAACGCCAGTGGATGCCCGCCACGACCAACAGGCTGATCGCGGCCCCCACCGCGGCCACGGCCATGTCCTTCTGCGCATCCCACACGTCCCCCTGCGCGCCCAGAAATGCCAGGCCGGCCGACGGTTCGACGCGGGCCGCCACGAGCCACTCGATGATTTCGTAAGCACCCGAGAACGCCAGCACCAGCGCGAATGGAAGCCAGTACGACCAGAGTCCGCGCACTTTCGCCACGCGCATCAGGACCTCGCGCAGCGGGTAAGCGAGCAGCAGGCCGAAGCTGAAGTGCACCAGCCGGTCGTACATGTTGCGCTGCGCGCCGAGCCAGTGCTGGAGCGTCGCGCCGAACGGCACCTCGGCGTAGGTGTAATGCGAGCCCACGACGTGCATGAGCATGAAGACCGTGATCAGCGTGTAGGAAAGATCGGACAGCCTGAAATAGCGCGCGGTCAGCAGGATGAACGGCACGAAGATGAAGACGAGGTAATTTTCCAGCAGCCAGTCGTGCGGGTAGACGGGGTCGATCGCCGCCCATATCCAGACTGCGGCAAAGACGCCCAGCAGCAAGGCGTGGTAACGCGTCATGCGGCGAAACCGCCTCATGATGCGCGCCCGCGCAGGCCGACGCCCGCTCTTAGCCGCGTCGGTTTTTCCGGCTTCGGGCTTCGGCGCATGTCTTGTTCGGGAGCGGGACTCAGCGCTCAAATACCAAGCTCTCGGCGCGCGCGCCGAGGTCCGACAGATCGCGATTGACGGCCTCGATGAAGGGAGGTGGGCCGCACACGTAGAACTGCTGCGTGAAGTCGGCGATTTTTTCTTCCAGGTAGGCGCGGTCGACGCGTCGATGGTCATAGCCAGGCGCCGCCGCCGCAGTACAGGTGAGGATGCAACGGTCGCCCAGCATGTGCCGCAGTTCCTTTTCGCAGATCACGTCGGCCGGCGTCTTGTTCGAAAATATCAGCGTCTGCGCGTCGGCTTCGCCTTTTTGCGCCAGGTCGCGCAGGATGGCGAGGAAAGGCGTGATGCCAGCGCCGCCGGCGATGAACACGCCCGGCCCCTGGTAGCGGATGGTGCCGAAGGGTTCGGACATGAAAAGCCTGGCGCCCGGTTCGAGCAGATGGAGCGCCTGGGTCACGCCCGTGTGGGCGGGGTAGGCCTTGATCGTGAATTCCAGCACGCCGTCCGCCGCGAGCCCCGTCGGCGTAAAAGGCCGCGCGAGCTCGCGCAGGCCGGGCCGGTCGATCGCCAGTTCCACCCCCTGCCCGGGAACGACGGAAAATCCAGCCGGCTTGCTCACGATGAACTGCTTCACGTCGTGCGTGACGAATTGGCGCATCAACAATGTAACGGCGTGATCCAGCATTCCGCTCCTCCCATGAAACACGCGGCCGATCCCGCCGGACAATGCTGCGCGGGACTTTTTCAGGCTAGGCCAACAGCAGACAAAAACAAACCGGCGTTGCGGGCTGCTTGCCGTCGGCCCTGCGCGCAGTCCGCCTTCGCGTGGCCTGTCACGATTAGGGGACAGGAAATGTCTTTTCCTTACAAGACCTTGCCGATGCGATACGGTTTTGTGTCGCCGCGGGGCGACGGAAAGGCGGGCGCTCCGCAACGCGGAATTCATGCTAACTCATTGAAAAACAATGATTATCCATGTCTGGCACGGCACGTGCTGTAGGACGGGTGGCTTGTCGGTATGAAGGCCGTTCAATCCAACCTCGATGCACAAGGAGTAGTCAAATGAAACAGCAACAGATTCGCATCCGACTCATGACCCTCATCCTGGCCGCCGTCGCTGGCGCAGGCGTCGCCGCAACGGCCACCGCTGCGGGAGTCGGTGGCGGGGCCCACGTGGGCGCCGGCACGACGATGCCGGGCGCGGCACAGGCCGGCGGCAGCGCGGATAGCCACATGAGCACCTCCGGCAGCGCGAACGCCAACGCGCAATGGCAAAACGGCGCGACCCGCGGTGCAGACCGCGCGGGCGAACGCAAGGACGCCAAGGGCGCGGAACTGCCGCAATCGGACGGCGCCGCCCTCGAGGCCGACACCGCGACCACCACCAAGGGCAAAAGCAAGCCCTAAGGCGCCGGATGCCCTGCCGCCGGAAGGCGGCCGGGGCTGAAAGCCGGGCCGGCCCGTCGACACGGAGACATTCCCGTCCGAGGCCGGTCCCCCAATCAACGGGGCAATCGCCCCGCTTGTCCATTTCCCCGTTCTCGATCGCATACCGGCTCGCACACCGGTCCCCGCGCGACCGGCACGACGATCAGTCCGCCCCCTCTTGCTCCACAGGAGACACGCTTCATGGTGCGCCCCCCGCATATTTTCAGCATCGTTCAAACGCTGCGGCACATCTTCAGCCATATCGGCGTCACCCTCCTCGCCGTCGGCATCGCCTTCTCGCTTCCGATGCTGGCGAAATTCATCCTCTTCACGTGGTGGCCCCGCGTGGAAGACGATTCACAACTCCTGCTGGCCAACGAGATCATCTTCGCCGCCGTGCTGGTGATGCTGTTCAACCTCTTTCTCAGCGCGCGGCAGGGACGGCTCAGCCACCGCCTGAACCGCCTGGCATCGCTGGTGCACGTTCGCGGCGAGGACGGCTGGCTCATGCGCTGGCACGACCGCAAACTGCTCGATCGCATCACCGGCACCCGCGACGTCGCGGTGATGTCGGTGACGGGCCACGACACCTTCGTCTCCGAGCGGCGCAAGCTGCGCGGCGTCATCGATCACAGCTACGAATTGCGCGTGATGCTGATGAATCCTTACGGCCCGGGCGCGACGCGCCGCGCGCAAAGCCACGGCGACCCGCTTCCGCTGCTCGAGACCTACCGCCGCGAGACCGCGGCCACGATCGAGCGGCTCGCCGCGCTGGCGGCGGCCGGCAAACAGGTCTCGCTCAAGTTCTATGAAGATCCACCCTTCTGGAACCTGATCGTGACGGGTGAACACGTGTGGGTGCAGTATTGCCACGGCGGGCAGGCGCTGAAGGACCAGCCCGAGTACGTCTTCGCGCTCTGCCGCGACAAGCCCGCCCAGGGCCTGTTTTCGGCGTTCTACGTGCACTTCCTCACCCAGTGGAGCGATCCGCTCCATCCGGAATACGACTTCGCCAGCCGCGAACTGGTCTACCGCAACCGCCAGGGCAACGAAGTGAAGCGCACGCCCTTCCGGCCGCCCGGGGTGCCGACTCCACGTCCGGAGCCCTTGCTTCTTGCGGGGTGATGCCGGTGGCTATCCGTCGCACTGCCCCGCCTGCCAGCGGGCGAATCGCTCGCGGATTTCCGCCATCGTCGTGGCCCCGTCAAGCAGTTGATGAATTGCCGACAATCCGCACCGGGCGTCGATCATTGTCTGCAGCATGTTCAGCAGTTCCGGCTCCACGATATCGCTTTGTGGGGCGGGTTCTGGCGTCTTTCCGGCCGTCGTCATGGCGCGATTCCGAGAACAGGGACTGGCCCATGAAATGCGATTTGCGTGCCAGCGGATTTCCGGCACTGTCGTGCCGCTCCGGACGAGGGTCTGGCGCACGCGCCGCGGCCTTCCCGCAAGCGGAGAAACGGCTATAAAGAACTGATCGATATGCGGTTTCCCGCGCAAGCCCGCGACACGGCGCGACGGGCTCCGCTATCAGGCATAGTCACAACCAGGAGAACGACATGACCGAGCTTAGAACGACGATATACGGTCCGCTGTTCGCCGCGCTTCTGCTGTCGGGGTGCGTCGTGTCGCCCGCGTACGGCCCGGATTACGTGGTGGCGCCGGCCCTTCCGATGGTGGTCGAGCTCGGGGTGGAACCGTACTACGTCCACGACGGCTTCTTCTACTACTACCACGACAATCGGTGGAGCTATTCGCGCGACCGGGCGGGCCCCTGGAGAGCCCTGCCGCCCGACCGCTACCCGCGCGAAATCCGGTACAAGAATCGCGGCCCCCGCGGACGCGGCCCCGGCGACCGCGACTGACCCGCGCGCCTCGCCTGCCTGCCGGCGCTCACGGCGCCGGGTCGGGAAACGCCAGGTACACGCGCTCGATGTCTGCAATGACCTCGGCTGACAGCGTGACCTCGACGGCGTCCAGGTTCTCCTGCAGCTGCGCCAGCGTCGTGGCGCCGACGATCGTGCTGTCCACGCACCAGCGGCTGCTGACGAACCCCAGCGCCAACTGGACGGGCGTGAGGCCGTGCCGCTCCGCGACCGCCGCGTACGCCGCAACGGCGGGCGCCGTGTTGGGCTTGGCGTAGCGGCCGGCGAAACCCGCGAACAGGTTCACGCGCCCGGCCGCTCCGGGATCGCGCAGGTATTTTGCGGACAGCACGCCGAAGCCGAGCGGCGAATAGGCAAGCAGGCTGATCTTTTCGCGGAAGGCGATCTCCGCCAGCCCCTTCTCCCAGGTCCGATTCAGGAGGCTGTAGGCGTTCTGGACAGAAACCGGACGCGGAAGCCCGATCTCGTCGGCCAGGCGCAGCACGGTCATGAGGCCCCACGGCGTTTCGTTGGAAAGCCCCCAGTGGCGGATCTTGCCCGCCTCGATGAAGCCCGCCATTGCCGTCAGCGTCTCGCGCAGCGGCACGGTCTCGCGCTCCTGCCCGGGGTCGAAGTGGTACTGCCCGAATACCGGCACGTTGCGATCCGGCCAATGCAGCTGGTAGAGGTCGACGTAGTCCGTCTGCAGGCGCGCGAGCGACCCGTCGAGCGCCTGCTGCAGGCTGGCACGGCTGAAACCGAGCCGGCCTTTCCGGATCCAGTCCATCCCGCGTCCCGGGCCGGTCGCCTTGGTCGCCAGAATGACGCGGTCGCGCGGCTGGCGCCTCAGCCAGCTGCCTACGTAGCGCTCGGTGAGCCCGCTCGTCTCGGACCGCGCGGGCACGGGGTACATTTCCGCGGTGTCGATGAAATTGACGTCATGCTCCAGGGCGTGGTCCAACTGGGCGTGGGCTTCGGCTTCGCTGTTCTGCTGGCCGAACGTCATCGTGCCCAGGCAGATGGCCGGGACGAACAGATCGCTGTTTCCGAGACGATTTTTCTTCATCGGTCCATGGGCCTCATTTTGATCTTGCATCGATCGGATTCTGCGTCGCCGGCGGTCGTTGCGGAAGCCGTCGGCGATGCGCTTCCCCGCTTCGCTTGCATGACCGGTCCGGATGTTCCGCGGTTCCGGTGCCGTCTTCGAATTGCCCGCCATCGCGCGGCGCGGCCGGGTTCGCGCGCCTGGACAAATGCGGACGTCGTTCTATAACGCTTTTTCTGGCAATTGCTGCACCCTTCCCCGCCGGTCGTCCTCGCAGCGGGGCGTCCATCCGCCAGTTTACGAAAGGAGACCGAGATGAACCGGAGAACCCTCGAGGACCGTTCCACGCAGCCCGCGAGCGAGGCCATCCCCGACAACCTGCCCTCGAATGCACCTGACATTCCGTCCCGCAGAGCGATGCTGCGCGGCGCCCTCGCCGCCGGCTGCGGACTGCTGCTCCCGGCCTCGCTGATCGGCTGCTCCAAGAAGGACGAGGGCAGTCCCGGCTCCGAGCCGACCGCGCCTTCTCCCGACATGGTGGCGCCCGCCAACCCGACGCCCGCGCAACCCGAGGAACCGCCGCCGGGGCAGTCCTCCGAGCCCGCCGCCCCGCCACCTTCGGAATCGGCGGCGCCCGCCACGCCGGGCAAGGCCTCGCAGGCCAGCGTGCAGTACCAGGATCAGCCCAAGGACGGGAAGAAGTGCGCCGACTGCATGCATTTCGTCGCCGAGTCGAATACGTGCAGGCTGGTGGAAGGCAAGATCAGCCCTTCCGGCTGGTGCGTGCTCTGGACCCAGAAGGCCTGAATCGCGCTGGCTTCGCCGCGCGCCGCGTCACGGCGTATTGATGCGCACGAACTCGGGAAAGTATTCCGCCCGCACGATATACGTGCCATCGCAGTTGTACGACGCGCGCACGACACCTTCCGGAAGTGAAATCGCCGCGTTGCGCAGGTAATACGCCTCGATTCCGCGCAGGGTGTTGAAGCCCTGCACGACCGCGTCGATGCGGTCTTGCGCCAGCGGCCGCCAGCTCGTGCGCTCCGCATCCATCAGCGTCAGCCAGTGCGGCGGCAGGTAGCGCCGCAGCGGGCCCGTCTGCAGCGTCGCGCGCACCCACGCGACGGTGCGCATTTTTTCCGCATACGGAACCGTTACGAAATGTCGCGCGGTGTAGCCCGGCTTCACCAGGTCCTCGGCGTCGTGCACTTCGTAGGAAAAAGGATTGAAGATCGATTCCGTGCGCACTTCGGAGCTGTTGAAGCCGACGTAGATCGCGTAGACACCGGTATTGCGCAGCAGCTCGGCGCAGGTTTCCAGCACCTCTCCCGCGACATGGTCGAGCCGGGAATTCTGGCGCGGCCGCAGCGGGACGGTCTCGCGCAGGCTCGGATCGCCGCGGATGCTGACGAAAGGCTGGTCGCCCTGCAGCCCGAACGCGCCCACGATGGGTTCGTGCAGGACTCCCGGGCCCGGCGGCTCGTGCGCCAGCCCGCCCGGCGACGGTCGCGCGTCCACGGCGTCGCTGCGGTCCGTGAAGAACGGGCAGCCCGCTGCGCCGTCCGATCCGCGGCCGAGCGCTTCGCTGAAATCGGCATGGCTGCGTCCCGCACGGTCCCCGTCGGACCCGGCTGGGTGGCGCACACACGCGGCCGCCAGCGCGCAGCGCGAGGCCATGCAATAGGGGTGCGTCATGGATTGACGTTCATGGGTCGGGCAGGAAGGGAGAAGCGCGGGCACTGCTGGAAAAGGAAAGAGCGGGTTGGACCGCGCACGCGTCGAAAAGGTTTGGCCGGATTCCGGTTTTTTTCGTTCCGGTATTCGTTCGCCGCGCGCCCGGGACATCAGGAAATCAAAGCGAAATGACCTGGACGCCGGCGACCTCCGCCAGGGCCGCGTAGAGTTGAGGAAAGCATCCCACGCGCGCGCCTTCGATCAGTCCCTTCGGCGTGACCTGACCGCTGCCGCATTGCTCGAACGCGCCCTCGGCCAGCCCGCGGCGGACCGCGCACTGGTCGCACGCCATCAGCAGGATGCCTTTTTCCCGGGCCACTTTCGCCAGTCTTTCGCCAAAGGGATCGCCGCTGCGCAGGGTGTAGATGTTGTCGTCGAAAAACATCATCCCTACCACTTCCGCGCCGTGATTGCCCGCCTCGAGCTGCGGCAGGATCATGGTGTTCAGCTTGAAGGTCGATGCCATGTCGGTGGCGAAAACGTAGGCAACTTTCATATCGTCTCCTTTCGAAAAAACCGCTTGGTCTGCGTGCCTGAAGCTCACATGGTAGTCGTCACGGATTCTCACGCGAGGCTTCGTCGCCACGCGCAGCCCCGCCCATGTGCATCGATCGGAAAAACTGGAACAAACCCGCCGCGGACTTCACTGCCCTCGCAGTATCCCCGCTATCCGCTGCATATCGGATTCGAGGATGGCCTCGACGTCCACGGTGATCGCGACCTCGTCACCGACGACCATGCCGCCCCGGTCCAGGGGGGCGTTCCAACTCACGCCGAAGTGATGGCGGTCGATCGCCGTGGTGGCGACGAAACCGATGCGGGTGGTCGGCCCCAGATCCCGGTCACCCTCCCAGTAGGGGCACCGCCAGCGGCCCAGATACCGGGCAGCAAGCACGACGGGGCGGGTCACGCCGCGGAGGGAGAGATCGCCCGCGACCTTGAAATCGCCTTCACCGACGCAGCGGACCTCGGTGCTGCGGAAGACGATGTCCGGGTATGTCTCCACATCCAGGAAGTCCGGGCCGCGCAGATGCGCATCGCGCTCGTCGTCCCCGGTCCAGATGCCGGCCGCACGGATCGTCGCCTCGACGACGGCGGTATCCGCGGGCTTGTCAGGGTCGAAGTCGATGCTGCCCTGCACGTTCTTGAAGACGCCGCGCATGTGCGACACCATCATGTGCCGCACGGCGAACTCCGCGGCAAAGTGTCCGGGCTCGAATATCCATCTGGCCATGTCCAGTCCCTCCATCCATCCCGTGGCTCCCTGCTCGATCCCAAGTATAGAAGCCGATATGGACGAACAAGCCGGGAACCTCGCGCACCCGAATTGCGACCCGCTCCCGGCGTGGGTTATCGTTCAGCAAGCCACATACGCCGGAGGAGCCGCCGCCCATGACTGCACGACATCCAGCGCTCGCGTTCCTCTTCGCGGCATTCGCGCTGATCGTTTTCGTTCCTGCAAAAAGCCATGCCGGCGCCACGGAACAGCCTGCCCCGGCATTCACGGTGGACGGCAAGGTGGCCCTGGCGTCGCTGGTTGCCCTCGGCGACGGACACCTGCTCAAGTTGGCTGATTCGCTGCGCACGCTGGCGGCGACTCCCGAAGCGCAATCGGCCGACTGGCCGAAGATCAGGCAAGCGCTTGCGCAGGTGGGCGAACAAAACGTTGCGGCGCTAAACTGGTTCGCCCTGCCCGACGGCACTTACTGGAGCGTTCAGGAAGGCAGGGCCGCCGGCAATCTCTCGACTCGCGCCTATTTTCCGAAGGTATTGGCCGGGCAAGCGGTCATCGGCGACCTGGTCGTGAGCAAGGCCACCGGCAAGAGTGTCGCTATCGTGGCCGTGCCGGTGACACGGCCCGACAAGGCCGTGGTCGGCGTCCTCGGTGCCTCTGTTTATCTCGACCAGCTTGGTGCCCGGCTGGAGCGGGAGATGGAGCTCGACGACACCATGATTTTCTTTTCCTTCGACGCGCGCCCCCTCGTCGGGCTGGACTGGGATCCGAGCCTGATATTCGTGGATCCGACGAAACTCGGGCAGCAGGACCTGAGCCGGGCATTCAGGGACATGCTGGCCCGGGAGGAAGGCGTCGCACGCTATGTCTTCCGCGGCAAGCTGCGCACCGTCCTGTTCCGCCGGTCGCCCGTGACCGGCTGGTGGTATGCCTTCGGGCTCGTCCCCGAGGGCCGGGGAACGCGACAGCGGTAACAGGTCAATCGCGTTCGTCAGCCTGAAACGGACGCCATGATGCGTCATGCGCCCAGCGCGCGCGCCCGCAGTTGTCCGCATCCGCCCTCGACATCCTGCCCCGCAGAATGGCGCAGCTTGGCGAGCACGCCGCGCCGATGGAGCGTGCGCGCCATCGCGGCCGCCTGCTCCCAGCTCGGGCGGCGGAAGCCGTCTCCGTCGGTCGGGTTGTAGGGGATCAGGTTCATGACGGCGTACTTGCCGGCCAGCAGGCGGACGATCCCGTCCAGTTCGGCCTCGCTGTCGTTGATGCCTTCGAGCAGCGTCCATTGGTACTGGATCGGATAGCCGGTGCGGCGGGCGTAGGCCTCGCCCAGCTCGACCAGTTCGGCCGGCGCGATGTCGGGCGCCCTCGGCAGCAGTCGCCGGCGCAGGTCCGCGTCGGTGGTGTGCAGCGAAAGCGCCAGCGCGGGCTTCACGGCGGACTGCGGCAGGCGTTCGAACACGCGACGGTCGCCCACCGTCGAGAAGACGAGGTTCTTGTGGCCGATGCCGCCCTCCTGCCCGAGCAGCTCGATGGCCTCCAGCACGTTGTCCAGATTGTGGGCCGGCTCGCCCATGCCCATGAACACGACCTTCTTCACCGCTCGGCGGGCGCGCGCCAGCACCACCTGCGCGACGATCTCCGCGCTCGACAACTGGCGCAGCAGGCCGGCGCGGCCCGTCATGCAGAACACACAGCCCACCGCGCAGCCGACCTGGGTGGACACGCACAGCCCGTCGCGCGGCAGCAGCACGGTCTCCACGGTCTGGCCGTCCGCCAGCGCCACCAGCAATCGAGCCGAGCCATCCTCGCCGGGATGCTCCGAATGCGCGCGCGCGAGACCCTTCAATTCGTCGAAGAGGCGAGGCAGCTCCTCGCGCACGGCCCGCGGCAAAAAATCCTCGGCCGGCCGCCGCTTCGTGTCGAGCGAGCTTCCCCGCACCCAGGCGCGCAATACCCTGCCTTCGTGGCAGGGCGCGGCGCCGAGGTCGCGGAGGCGTTGACGGAGTTGCGAGAGTCGCATGGCGCGCGGATGGTAGCACGCGGTTGCGGGCGGTCCGGCAGCCCGCGGCCGTGAGCTGACGCAAGACCTGGCCCCGATGGTTCTCCCGTTCATGGCGGTCGGAGCGCCTTCCCGCTTATCCTGGTCTGAACGAAAAAAGGCCCGCATCGGCGCGGGCCTTTTCGTCCGTCTGCACGGCCGTCAAAAAAGGGCGACCGGCCAGCTCCGGAGGGGTCTCGGACAAAGAGCGGTCAGCAATTGCCCTTTTTAGCCTGCCCTGGCGGGCAGAAGCCGCCGCCGTCATCCGATCCGTGGGGATCGACCACGACGGATCCGGCGGGCGTGTATACCGCACACCCACCGAGTAGCGCAACGACTGCAAATAGCGACAAGAGCTTCTTCATGTTCATGTTGTATACCTTGAATAAGGTTGTAGATGACCCAGGAGGGAAATGGATGCAAAGCGGTACCCGATGCGTAGCGGCCGTTTTCAATGCTGCGCCCCAAACCCGTTTAACGGGCGGGTCAAGGGAACACTTGAGCATCCCGCTTGAAACACCCGCTGGCGCATCCCTCGATCGGCCCTGACCTCGTTTTCCGCCCGGATTGCTCGCCGGCGACGATGGTAGCACGGCGGCGGCTGAGGAAGGCTGCGGCGCGGCGTGACCGCCGGCGACGAAGCGTATTGCGGTCCCGCGCGAGCCGGTGCCCTGAAATCGAGGCTCGGGAAGCCTCGCGCGGAACGCGACGGGCAAACCCGGCCCTTTGGCGCAGGCTGCGCGAAAGTAAAGCAAGGAATCCGGTCCGAGGATGGGCAGACCGCGTTCGTGAAGCAGACCTCGGCGCGCCGACCGGAGCCCGGCGGGCCGGGCCTTATCGCGAGCTCGCTGCCTGGCCGCGCGCCTCCATGAATCCGGAGAGGATCGGGCCGCAGATCACGCCGAGCGCCAGGCGCAGGCTCTTGCTGGGAATCAGCATCGTGGTCGGGCGCGACATGACGGCGTCGGGAAGACGCTTGAGCATGTCGGGAAAATCGTGGCGCTCGCGGTCGCGGAAGTGGATGACGCACAGCGATTCCTCGGCCAGCGGCACGTCGCGCGCGATGAACGGGTCGGAGGTGTCCACCAGCGGAATGCGCTGGATGTTGATGTCGGTCAGGCCGAATTGCGGCACGATGTAGTGGATGTAGTCGTCCATGCGCCGCAGGATGGTTTCCACCGATTCCTCCGGCGGGCATCTGCCCTTCTGGCAGTCGCGGTGGATCTTCTGTATCCATTCCAGGTTGATCGCCGGCGCCACGCCGATCAGGAGGTCCACGTACTGGGCCACGTCGATGCCCGGTCGGCCCACGCGACGATCGATTCCCGGCGGGAAGTGGCGCGAGTCGACCTTGCGGCGGGTCCAGGTGTTGGCCATCAGGCCGCCATGCTGTCCTTCGTAGAACAGGAGATCGCTCCCCGCCGGCAGCGGCGACCAGGCGGTGAATTCGCCGCGCCGCACGCCCAGTTCCGCGGCGTGCTCCGCGGTGTGCGCGTACTGGCGGTAGACGCCGCTGCCGCATTCGCCATAAGTCCTGAAAAACGATTCGAGCTCGGGAAAATGGTTGCACTCGGGCCCGAACCAGGAAATGTTGCGGCCGCTGCCTCGCGCTTCCTCGAGCAGCGCGGCGAACTGCCGCTCGGTATAGCGCCGGAAACCGTCGCCGTGAACGATCGCGGCCTTGATGCCGAGGCGCTGGAAGATGAATTTGAACGCGTGGCGTATCGTGGACAGGCCGGCGCCCGACGAGCCGGTCACCGTGACGATGGGATGCTGACGGGACATGGCAGGTCATTCCCCCAGACCGGCCGGAAGGCCGCAGAGCGGAAAGTGTAACCCCGTGCCCGCCGCGAAGAACAGAATGCGTCGTCCGGATCCGGCTCGGCCCGCCTGCGCGGCGGACCGATACGAGCCGGCTGCATCCCGCCGTGCCGCGCCTGCTTGCGTGCGTTCGACGCGAGGGACCGTTTGCCGGTGGTAAGGTGAGCGGCTCCGCCCACTCGGAATCCAGACGCATGACAGCCGACGCCCGCGCCCTGCCGCTCCACCGCCGCCACCTCTTCAAGGGGTTTGCGGCCGCAACCGCGGTCGTCGTGATCTGGTCGGGGTTCAACATCGTCTCCCGGCTCGGCGGGCGCAGCCCGCTGACGCCCTATGACATGGCCGCGGTTCGTTTCGCCTTCTCGGGAATCGTGTGCCTCCCGTTCGTGCTGGCCCGCTGGCGGCGCCTCGCGTGGGGCCGGCTGGCCGTGCTCGCCGGATTCGGCGGCCTGAGTTACGGCTTGTTCGTCTACTCGGGCTTTTCGCTCGCGCCGACCGCGCACGCGGGCATCCTCGTCAATGGCGGCATTCCGTTCGCGACGGCGTTGATCGCCTGGCTCCTGCTCGGGCATCGCCCCGGCGTGCGGTCCGAACTCGCCCTGCTCATCGCAGCCCTGGGCATCGTGCTGATCGGCCTCCACAGCTTCGGCCGGTTTGCCGGCGCGCCCGCGCATCAGTGGGTCGGCGACGTGTTTTTTCTCCTTGCCGCGACCTGCTATGCGTCATTCGGCCTGCTGCTCAAGCACTGGCACGTCTCGCCGCTCGACGCGACGATCGGCATCGCCGTGATTTCGATGGCCTGCTACGCGCCGGTGTATCTCGCGTTCCTGCCCAAAGCCGTCACCACCGTTCCGCTGTCCTTCGTCCTGTGGCAAGGCGTGTATCAAGGCATCCTCGCCGCCTCGATCGCCGGCCTGCTCTTCGCCTACGCCATCCACAACATCGGGCCGCAGCGCGCCACCCTCATGCTGGCCATGGTCCCCGGCATCTCGGCCGTTGCCGCCGTGCCCCTGCTGAAGGAATCGCTCGATGCCGTGACGATCGCCGGCGTCGTGCTGGTGACGATCGGCGCCGTGCTGGGCGCGACGCATCAACCGGCAAAATGACGATGAAGGCGGGGCCGACGCAGCAGCGCCCACAGCCCCAGCACCGCACACGCTGCAAACGCGACCAGCGCCCATACCGCAAGCGAGTAGCCGAGAATCAAAAACGACGTGTCCTGGCACACGCCGGGCGCATCGAACAGGGCTGGAACCTGCTGGCCCAGCCAGTACACGATGTCCTCGACGAAATTGGTATCCGCCCCGCAGGAGAACATGTTCGCAGGCTGGTGCTGCAGCCATACCTGATACCCCGCGACGGCCGCGCCCGACACCGCCACCAGCACCGTCAACGCGCCGGTGATGCGGCCGGCAGGATTTCGATGCGTGAAAAAGGCGACCAGCGCCGCCACGCCCATCAGCATGAACAGCGTGCGCTGCGCGATGCACAGCGGGCAGGGCTGGAGCTTCAGCCACGCCACCATGATGAAGCTGCTGGCGACGAGCGCGATGCCGGCGAGTGCAATGGCGAGCCAGAGGATAGAAGTCGGGATGCGTTTCATAGTGGATTGAGTTGAGCGGAAACGGGATCGGGTCTTGCGCTGCGGCCTATTGTCACGCATCGACTGGAATGCGTCACGGCCGCGCGTCCAGCTGGTCGACCTTCTTGTACATCCACCCGCCGGCGTAGAGCGTCACACCGAGCACGAGCAGGAGGCCGATGCGGACCAGCGGCGCGGCGTTGGAAAGATCGAACAGCATGACCTTGGCGGCCGAGGCGGCGAAGATGAGAAGCGAGGACTTGCCGAGCTGCTTGTCGCCGCTGCGGAAGGCGAGCGCGAGACAGGCGAGCGCGACGACGCCCCAGGCGAGCGAGACGGCGAGGCGGCCGTCGAAAATCTGCACCGCGGCGCTCATCATCGCGACGTGTCCGACGTAGAGCGCGACGGTCGCGAAATCGGCGAGCGCCGGCGTGCGCCGCATCAGCGCATACGCCGCATACAACGCCGCGGCATACAGCAACGCGAGCAGATCGTGCGCCGGCACGTCGCCCATGCCCGCACCGATCACCACGCGCTCATAGTTGAGCAGGAAGACAATCCCGATCAGCACGCGGAACGGCCAGGCCACGGAAGCGAGCCCGTCGCGCCTGCGCATGTAAACGGCGAGCGCCGGCAGCAGCAGCAAAACGACCCAGGGCGCGAATGCGTCGGGCAGCAGTTCCATATAGCCCGCGTGAAACACGACCAGCGCCGCATAGGCGCTGACCAGCATCGTGCTCGCCGGCAGCGCGCCGAGGACGTGGCGGGCAGCGAGGTGCGCGAGCAGCAGCACCCCCATGCTGCCGAGCGCGATCCACGGTGCAAATGCCGGCACGTGGCGATGGAGCAGCCAGTATTGCAGCGCATAGAAAATCAGAAGCAGCGGCAGATGCGCCAGCGCCTCCTCGCTGCTCATCGGACGCTGATGACGCACCGAGAACACCAGCGCGCCGCCGAGGAAGATCGCGAACTGCAGCACCTGGAACGCGAAGGCCGCGCCCCACTCCGTCGGCGCCATCGCGTTCCACAGCGCATGGAAGCCGAGCAGCGCAAGATACGCCGCGAGCAGATACGTGCGGCGCTGCCCGATCCAGACCGAGTAGACACAGAACAGCACGCTCCACGCCGAGAAATAGACGACCAGATCGACCACCGAACCGGCGAGCGCGTGCAGCAGGAACGGCGCCGAGTACGACCCCACGACCGCAAACAGGGCGTAGAGCTCGCTCTCGAACAGCCGCCCCAGCCACAGCGCGGCCAGACACGTGACGAACACCGCGCCCGCCGCGAACGGCACGCCGATCAGATGGTAATAAAGATGCGCGCCATAGATCGCGAGGAACAGCACCACCAGCCCGCCCGCGGGCAGCAGGCTCGCGTACTGCTTGTCCGCCGAACGCAGCTTCAGCCCCGCGCCGATCAGGCCCAGGCCAGACAGCACCGCCAGCCCCAGTTGCCGCTCGGGCGTCAACCACCCCGAATCGAGCGCCAGCCGGATCAGATACGCCACCGCAAGCACCAGCGCCGTCGCCCCGGTCCAGCCGAGGATCTGCGTCACAGGGATCTCGCTGCGCTCGGACGGCTTGGGCGCGGGGGCGTTGAACTGCGGGTCCACCACACGGCGTGCCGCCGCGGGCGGTGCGTAGACCGGCGGCATTTCCTGTGCAGCGGCAGCGGGGATTTCAGCAACTGCGGGCTCCGCCGCTTGCGCGGCCGGCAACAGGCGCTCGATGCGCTCCAGTCGCGCCTCGACTTGCGCGAGGCGTTCCTCGAGGGTTTTCATGTGTTGCTCCTCCCTGTGTTTTTATCGTTGGGCGTTCGCGTCGGCCCTGGGTCAACGTTTCGCTCTTGGCCCAGATGTATTTCTACAGCCTGAGCTAACGGAGATTTAGCGGACACTCTTAAATGGCGGCAATAGCCAGCGAGGCATCAGATGGAAAAGCCACCTAAAGGATCGCGCTGACCGGACGATACAACGCCTACATTCATTTCGGATATCCACCGTGAGATGGGGGCAGCGCCCCCCCTATTGTTTTGTTTTTTTATTAAATAAGGGAGAGTGTCATGAAAGCTATACATGGATTGTTTGCGGTGTCCTTGGCCTGTCTGGCGACGGTATCTGCTCGAGCCGAGGACGTCGTGCAAGTGTCTTCGCTCATCCCCTATCAAAGCGACGATGTCGCGAATGAAGACGTCCGCAAGGAATGCGACTGGAATACCACCATGCCGCGCTATCTGGCAGCGGAGTCCAACGGGCGCGTGGTCGTGGCGGAGAATAAATCCAGCACGAATACGGGGAAAAGGCTGGTACTGGTCGCCACGCATCTCCACACGCTCGGCGGCGGAGGCTGGACGGGACCGAAGTGGCTTTCGCTGGAAGGCAAGCTCATGCAGGGCAATAAACTGCTGGGGAATTTCGAAGCGAGGCGCCAGACGATCGGCGGCTCGTTCCGGGCCTGCTCGACGTTGACGTCGCTCAGCGAGGAAATTTCGGATGACATTCTGGAATGGCTGAAAGAGCCAGGTCCGAATGCCAAATTGGGCGACGCAGACTAGTCGGGCAGACCCTGGTTAAGGCGGAAAAAAAATAAACAGGTCGGTTCGCCTGTAATCGGAATGGCAGAATGCGCCATGACCCTGACGCCGCGGCGGCCCGCTTAACAAGGCGTCGCGGGTCGATTCAACCCGGAGGGAGACCACATGAATCCACGTTCGACGCACGGCCCCCATTTCCTGAAATGGTTCGCATGCATCCTGCTCCTGTTTACCTCCCTGGCCCACGCAGCGGAAAGGAAAGAAGGCGCGTTCCGTGGCGCGGTCCAGACCGAATACCCGAGCTGGTTCAAGTCGAGCTTCCTCAACCTGCGGGAAGACATTGCGGAAGCCAAATCCAGAAACAAGCGCGTGATGCTCCTGTTCACGCAGGACGGCTGCCCTTACTGCCATGCTTTGGTCGAGCGCAATCTTTCGCAAAAGGACATCGAAACCTACCTGCGGAAACACTTCGACGTGATCGCCATCAACATGTGGGGCGACCGCGAGGTCGTGGGGCTCGACAACCGGTCCATGCCCGAGAAGCAGTTTGCCGCCGGCCTCAAGGTGCAATTCACCCCCACCATCCTGTTCTTCGACGAAGCCGGGAAAACCGTATTGCGGCTCAATGGCTACATCCCGCCCGCCCGGTTCATGACTGCGCTGCAGTTCGCGGCACGAGGCAGGAAGGAATCCGACTACCTCGATTACCTCGCAGCGCACCGGCCGCCTGCCACGGGCGGCGACATGATCGGTGAACCCTTCTTCAGGAAGCCGCCCTTCAATCTTGTGCGCAAGGGCGGCAAGACCAGGCCGATTGCGGTGTTCTTCGAGCAACGCGATTGCCCCGCCTGCGCCGAATTGCACCGCCGGATCCTGTCGGACAAGCAGACGCGCAGCATCATCGCCGGGTTCGATGCGATCCAGCTCGACATGTGGTCGGACACGCCGCTGACCACCCCGCAGGGCAAAGCCACCACGGCGCGCGCATGGGCCAGGGCGCTGGACATCAAATATGCGCCCTCCATCGTGCTGTTCGACGCAAAGGGCAAGGAGATCATCCGCTCCGAAGCCTATTTCAAGCTGTTCCACACCCAGGGCATTTTGACCTACGTGCTGAGCGGTGCTTATAAAACAGAGCCGAGCTTCCAGCGCTACCTGTCCGCCAAGTCGGAACGCCTGCGCGAGCGGGGCCAGGACGTCGATATCTGGCGCATGGGCGACGAGCCTGCGGGGAAAAAATAGGGCGACAACAGGGAACACCTGACCCCGATGGGACGCTTCGTCACCCTGCCCCGAGGTGGCCGACCTTGACGAAGATCGTGCACCCCTCGCGGCTGAACGGCTGGTGCCTGCTCATGTGCGGGCTGCGCAGCCAGCTGCCGGCCGGATAGCGGCCGAACTCGTCCTCGAACACGCCATCGAGCACCAGGATTTCCTCGCCGCCGAAATGCGCGTGGCTCTGGAAGAACGTCTCCGGCTGCCAGCGCACCAGCGCGGTATGCTCGCCTGCATGCTCGTGCAAGGGCATCACCGACAGCCCCGGCACCAGGCCGGGCAGCCATCGCATGGACGCCGTATTCAGCCGCACCGCCGCCGTATCTTCGGCGTCGAACGCGAAACGCTTGATGAACAGCACGCACCCCGTTTCACTATGAAGGGAGACCTCCGACCCCGGCGGATTGCGCAGGAAAGCTCCCGCCCCCCCCACACGCCGCGCGCATCCGTCAGCGTGCCATCGAGCACGAGAATTTCCTCGCCCAGCGCACTACCAGGCGGCGCGAACACCGCACCCGCCGGCGCCTGCACCAGGCTGGTGGTGCCCGCACCGCCCGCCAGGCTGTCGAGCGGCTTGCAGGCGCCCTCACCGTCCGCCGTCGCGAGCCAGGGCGCCGTTTGCGTCGCCACCGCCACGCGTTCGTTCAGATCTGCATGCATGTCATTTTCACGGTTGCTAACCATCGCGTGACCATGGCGTCTGACCACATTTATTCTCAAGATCTGGCCGCGTATCCTCTAATTTGGGAATGTGCGTTACTGCGATGTCGTTGCGTGCGCGACCGTCTACTCTAACCATGTAGCTTAAATATCGAATCGACCAATCGCGTTCCGGTAGATACGAGTTTCGACAAGACCCGAAGCTGCTCTTTTGTCGCAGGATTGTTTGTGGCCGTTGGATAATTTACCGAGTGATCGATCTCACCCCATATTTCCTCGAAGAGCGTTCTCACCTGGATTTCGCAGGCTGCTTGTGCCCCTTTCTTGGGCCTAATCACATAGTGAATACTCGTATAGTGCGATGGTTTTAGTTTTACTTTCAAACCAAGCGCTTTAAAGAAATCCGTAGAATCTGGATCCCACGAATAGGCAACCGGTTTTTCGGCGAGATACCATTCGTGTCCATTAACCTTTTCCATTATGAAATCGTGGATCGGCTTTGCTTGCGCTTGGTGGAGGTGCAGTATCCGAACACCCGCGAGGTCAGTAATCTCGTTAAAAAGATTGTCTTTAGTTATTAACCGCCCTTCTGCTTCTTTCCGCTTTATTTTATCTGCCAAGTGATCCGGGTCTTTAAGCCGAGTCTTGATAGAGTGAATTATTGGCAGAGGGTCCGTATTGAGTTTTGGGTCCAGACGTAGAGCGCTTATGACGCCTTCCTGAAAATACTGAAAGAGATGCGTGTGGTCACGATACAACTTAACAAGTTGGGACAACTCTCTCTTGGTCGCCATGGGTCAGACTTTTTTTAGCCGTTTCAAGAGATCAGTGGCGAAGCTCTTATAGGCCCCTTTTGTATCTTTGAAGCGCTGTGAAGCCCCGAGGACAGTATTCTGATGCTCGGGATCTAGCGCTAGCCTCGGCACCATCCACATCGGGGCATGGTAGTGCTGCGCGAGAGCAGGGAACGTATTGTGCGTATGCATTACAGACGTACCTCCGATGGGATCCTGCAACTCACTCTCCGTAATGTGACTACGTAGCTCCGCCGGGATGTACTTTGTAATTGCCGCGGGAATTTTCTCCGCAAAGCTGAGGTGCGCTTGGGCTAGGTTCCACTTATAGCCTGTCGTATATTTCTTGGCGTTATAAATCGTATAGCCGAGAAAAGTAACAAAACGAGGAGGGAATTGTTTGCGCTTATCAGAAGAAATCAGCTTATATAGGGTGTCAAAGTCAGCCTTCCATTTCGTAAGTGACTTGCCAATATTTCGAATTCCGTAAAGAGAAAATAGGTCCGGCGAGGCCGGGACAAAGAATCCATCAACAGTTGAAATAATCACCTTATTCAGAGCCCCAAGGCTCGGCGACGTATCGACGATCACATACTCGTACCCATAGGCATCAGCGTACTCTTCGGCAAGAGTGCGCATTCGCGTTAGTGTTCGAATGGCAAGGGGATCACCGCGATATGCATCCGCCCAACGGGAAGCAATTTTTTCTTCGTAGGCATGAAGCGATAGGCGACCAGGAATCAGATCGAGATTTTTGCCCAGATTCAGGGGCGGCGAAATCGTATCAAACTCCCCAGTGCCCTCCTCTGTTGGTTTCAACAGAAAGTGCACGCTGCGAATCTCACCTAACAGCTTTTTGAGAGAATTCTTGTTCTTGCCTTGCAATGCAATCTCGATTCCCTCATCGATAATCAAATCCTCCGGGGCCCAAATCTCAGCAATCGTTTCCGCGTCAGCAGCATAGATTGTCAGGTTGCATTGTGGATCCGCATCAATCATCAGAACCTTATGCCCGAGTTCTGCAAGCGCATGGGCAAGATGAAAAGTTAGCGTCGTTTTGCCAACCCCACCTTTGTTGTTGAATACAGAGATTATTTTCATGGCCTGCAGTTACCCGAACCCGGGGACGAAGATTTACAAATCAAATGCATGGTGTTGCGCTCAATCCCAGCTCAACGCCCCGCCTGTCTGATACTCCGTGACGCGCGTCTCGAAGAAGTTCTTCTCCTTCTTCAGGTCGATCATCTCGGCCATCCAGGGGAAAGGGTTGGTGACGCCGGGGAAGAGCTCGTCCAGGCCGATCTGCTGGCAGCGGCGGTTGGCGATGAAGCGCAGGTATTCCTTGAACTGCGCAGAGTTGAGGCCCAGCACGCCGCGCGGCATGGTGTCCTCGGCATAGCGGAATTCGAGCTCGACGCCCTTCTGGATCAGGGTGCGGATCTCGGTCTTGAACTCGCTGGTCCAGAGGTGCGGGTTTTCCTGCTTGATGGTGTTAATGAGGTCGATGCCGAAGTTGCAGTGCATGGACTCGTCGCGCAGGATGTACTGGTACTGCTCGGCGGCGCCGGTCATCTTGTTCTGGCGGCCCAGCGCGAGGATCTGCACGAAGCCGACGTAGAAGAAGATGCCTTCCATGATGCAGGCGAAGACGATCAGCGACTTCAGCAGGGCCTGGTCGTTCTCCGGCGTGCCGGTCTTGAATTCGGGGTTGGTGAGCGTGTCGATGAAGGGGATCAGGAAATCGTCCTTGTCGCGGATGCTCTCGATCTCGTGATAGGCGTTGAAGATTTCCGATTCGTCGAGGCCCAGGCTTTCGACGATGTACTGGTAGGCGTGGGTGTGGATCGCCTCCTCGAAGGCCTGCCGCAGCAGGTACTGACGGCACTCGGGCGCGGTGATGTGGCGGTAGGTACCGAGCACGATGTTGTTGGCGGCCAGCGAGTCGGCCGTCACGAAGAAACCGAGGTTGCGCTTGACGATGCGGCGCTCGTCTTCGGTCAGCGCGGTGGGGTCCTTCCACTGCGCGATGTCGCGGCTCATGTTCACTTCCTGCGGCATCCAGTGGTTGGCGCAGCCGGCGAGGTATTTCTCCCACGCCCACTTGTACTTGAAGGGAACGAGCTGGTTCACGTCGGTGGCGCCGTTGATGACGCGCTTGTCGGCGGCGCGCACACGGGTCGTCGCGGCCGGCTGGGCGGCGGCCGCAGCGGCGGCCGGCGCATAGGCAGGCTCGGGCATGCGCGGCGCGAGTTGCGGGGCGGGCGTGAAATCTTCTTCAAAATTCAGCATCGTTTTTTCTCCTTTGGTTACACCAAAGTGGGCTGGGCCCACACTACTTATTCATGCGGCGGGCACTGCCCGCCTCGTTCCTCTAGAGCTCCCCTTCTGCGCCACCTCGACTGAACCGAGCCGGCGGGGGAATTCGGCGAGCACTGTCTGAGCCCGCAGGGCGAGTTGCGCAGCCGCCCCGGCGGATCGGTTCAGTCGAGGCTCGCCCCGCAGGGGTGGCGCAGCGGGGTCGCCTTCTTTTGGTTACTTTGGAGTACATGCCTTGGCATGTACTCCCATTAAAACAGCGGCGAGACAAAGAAAGTCACTCGCCGCCGGGCAACCCCCGGCCAACGGACACGCGCTCATGTCAGCGCCATCCATTGGTACGAACTCCAGCGAGAAGCGGCTTACTGACAAGCCTCACACTCCTCGAACCCCGGATCCCCCGGCCGCATCGTGCACACCTTGCCCTCGACCTCCGGCACCGGCAGGTTCGCCGCCGCCGCATCCATTGCGCTCATGCCCCCGCCGACGT
The DNA here is from genome assembly GCA_021820845.1 of Pseudomonadota bacterium. GTDB lineage: Bacteria > Pseudomonadota > Gammaproteobacteria > Burkholderiales > Thiobacillaceae > Thiobacillus. The sequence goes on along the minus strand of JAKADC010000001.1, from coordinate 266,843 downwards.
GCGCCGACACCGCATTCAGCTCGCCGCCCTTGCCGGTGGACTTCTCCGCCGAGGTGGCGCCCAGCGTGCGCAGGTAGTAGGTCGTCTTGAGGCCGCGCAGCCACGCGAGCTTGTAGATGTCGTCGAGCTTCTTGCCCGAGGCGCCGGCCATGTAGATGTTGAGGCTCTGCGCCTGGTCGATCCACTTCTGGCGGCGGCTGGCGCACTCGACCAGCCACTGCGGCTCCATCTCGAACGCGGTGGCGTAGAGCGCGCGGATGTCGGCCGGGATGCGGTCGATGCGCGCGAGGCTGCCGTCGAAGTACTTGATGTCGGCGACCATGACCTCGTCCCACATGCCGAGCTTCTTCAGGTCGGCGACGAGGTACTTGTTGGCGACGGTGAATTCGCCCGACAGGTTCGACTTCACGTAGAGGTTCTGGTAGGTCGGCTCGATCGACGCGGAGACGCCGACGATGTTGGCGATGGTCGCGGTCGGCGCGATCGCCAGGCAGTTGGAGTTGCGCATGCCGTACTGGGCGATGCGGGCGCGCAGGCTGTCCCAGTCGAGCGTGGCCGACGCGTCCACTTCGAGGTAGCCGCCGCGCTCTTCCAACAAAAGACGATTCGAATCGTGCGGCAGGATGCCTTTACTCCACAGGCTACCCTCGTAGCTTGAGTAGCGGCCGCGCTCCTGGGCCAATTCCGTCGACGCCCAGTAGGCGTAGTAGGCGACGGCTTCCATCGAGCGGTCGGCGAATTCGACGGCCTCGTTCGAGGCGTAGGCGACGCGCAGTTCCTGCAGCGCGTCCTGGAAGCCCATGATGCCGAGGCCGACCGGACGGTGCTTGAGATTGGAGTTGCGCGCCTTGCCGACGGCGTAGTAGTTGACGTCGACGACGTTGTCGAGCATGCGCATCGCGGTGTGGATCGTCGCCTTGAGCTTGTCGAGGTCGAGGCGGCCGTCCTTGAGATGGTTCACCAGGTTGACCGAGCCGAGGTTGCACACGGCGACTTCGTGGTCGTTGGTGTTCAACGTGATCTCGGTGCACAGGTTGGACGAGTGCACGACGCCGACATGCTGCTGCGGGCTGCGGATGTTGCACGGGTCCTTGAACGTGATCCAGGGGTGGCCGGTCTCGAACAGCATCGACAGCATCTTGCGCCACAGCTGCAGGGCGGGGATGCGCTTGTAGAGCTTGAGCTCGCCGCGGTCGGCACGGCGTTCGTATTCTGTGTACGCCTCGGCGAACTTGCGGCCGTAGAGGTCGTGCAGGTCGGGCACGTCGTTGGGCGAGAAGAGCGTCCAGTCGCCGCCTTCCATCACGCGCTGCATGAAGAGGTCCGGAATCCAGTTCGCGGTGTTCATGTCGTGCGTGCGGCGGCGGTCGTCGCCGGTGTTCTTGCGCAGATCGAGGAATTCCTCGATATCGAGGTGCCAGGTTTCCAGGTAGGCGCACACCGCGCCCTTGCGCTTGCCGCCCTGGTTCACCGCGACGGCGGTGTCGTTGACGACCTTGAGGAAGGGCACGACGCCTTGAGATTTACCATTCGTGCCCTTGATGCGGGCGCCCATCGCACGCACCGGGGTCCAGTCGTTGCCCAGCCCCCCGGCGTACTTCTGCAGCATGGCGTTTTCCTTGATCGCCTGGTAGATGCCGTCGAGGTCGTCGGTGACGGTGGTGAGGTAGCAGGACGACAGCTGGCTGTGGCGGGTGCCGGAGTTGAAGAGCGTCGGCGTCGAGCTCATGAAATCGAACGACGACAGCACCTGGTAGAACTCGGCTGCGCGCGCCTCGCGGTCGATCTCGTTGATCGCGAGGCCCATGGCGACGCGCATGAAGAAGGCCTGCGGCAACTCGATGCGGCTCTCCTCGATGTGCAGGAAGTAGCGGTCGTACAGGGTCTGCAGGCCGAGGTAGCCGAACTGGTAGTCGCGGCCGGCATCGAGCAGGCTGCCGAGGCGCGCGAGGTCGTATTGGGCCAGCCTTTCATCCAGCAGCTCGGCGGCGATGCCTTTCTTGATGAACGCAGGGAAGTATTCGGCGTAGCGCTCGCCCATCTGCGCCTGCGTGACGGCCTCGCCGAGCACTTCGTGACGGATCGAATTGAGCAGCAGGCGGGCGGTGACGAAGGAATACGCGGGGTCCTGCTCGATCATCGAGCGCGCGGCGAGCACCAGCGCCTTCTCGACCTCGGCCATCGGCACGCCGTCGTAGAGGTCGCGCAGCACCGTCTGCATGATCGGCTCGGCCTTGACGTTCTCGAGGCCGGCGCAGGCGTCGGTGACCAGGGCGGCGAGGCGCGCGGTGTCGAGCGGCTTCTTCTGGCCGTCCTCGATCACGTGCAGCGTGATTTCGGGCACGCCGGCGGCTTTCTGCGCGGCGCGCTCCTGGGCACGCTTCTCGCGGTAGAGCACGTAGGCGCGGGCGACTTCGTGCTCGCCCGAGCGCATCAGCGCGAGTTCGACCTGGTCCTGCACGTCCTCGATGTGGAAGGTGCCGCCGTTGGGCTGGCGCCGCATCAGCGCGTTCACGACCTGCGTGGTGATGCTCTCGACCAGTTCGCGGATGCGCGCCGAGGCCGCGGCCTGTCCGCCCTGCACCGCGATGAAGGCCTTGGTGACGGCGATCGCGATCTTGTTCGGCGCGAAGCCGACCACGGCGCCGTTGCGGCGGATGATCTTGTAATCGGCGTAGCGCGCGTCGACGACCGCCGCGTCGGCGGGTTCGACGGGGGGAATGGGCACGGATGCGGCGGATTCGGTGGCGACGTTCAGCATCGGGGAGCTCTCCTTGGTGGTGGCATAACGAAAAAACGGGCCGACCATGCCGGGCGCGAAAGTCCACACCTTATACACAGCTTGCCCGACCCTCGCCAACAGTTTTATTCACAACATATTGTGGTGTTGGCGGAAGCTGGATACAAATTCTAGGTGTCTGGCCCGGTGTGTCAACCCGAATCCTCGCGCCTCGCGGAGCGATTTTTCGCACGCCCGAAAATCCCATGCCGAATCAAAGTTTTTGCGGGATGGGATGCCCAAAGTTTGAACAGGAGCGCGGCCGGACAGGGCCTGGCGCGATGAAACGGCCGTTGGGACCGATGAATGCGCGCAATTCAGCTTATTCGCATGTGCGCATGCCGCCGGCCCGTGCGCAAATCCTGCTGAATCCTTGTGCGACGGGCCGCGCGGGGCGGCCGCGACGCGCTTCCCTTGCGGCGATCAGGGGAATATTGGTTATGATGGTGCAAAACGATTCTCCGCTCCGTCCATGCGCCACACCGCCGTTCTGCTGATCTCCTGTCCCGACCAGAAGGGACTGGTCGCCGCCATCGCCGATTTCCTGCTGGTGCACAACGCCAACATCCTGCACGCCGACCAGCATCAGGACGCGGAGCTGAAGCTGTTCCTGATGCGCGTGGAATGGGAACTCGAAGGCTTCAGCCTCGATCTGGCGGCGTTTGCCGGCGCGTTCGCGCCGATCGCCGAGCGCTTCGGGATGACCTGGCGGCTCGCCGAATCGAGCCGCAAGCCGCGGCTGGCGGTGTTCGTGTCGAAGTTCGACCACTGCCTGGCCGACCTGCTCTACCGCTATCAGAGCGGCGAGCTGCACTGCGAACTGCCGATCGTCCTCAGCAACCACGAGGACACGCGCTGGCTCGCCGACGCCTACGGCGTGCCCTACCAGCACCTGATGGTGCACAAGGACGCCAAGCACGAGGCCGAGCAGGTGCAGCTGGCGATCCTGCGCGACCGCAAGATCGATTTCATCGTGCTCGCGCGCTACATGCAGGTGCTCTCGCCCGACTTCATCCGCCACTATCCCAACCGCATCATCAACATCCACCATTCCTTCCTGCCGGCGTTCCACGGCGCGAAGCCCTACCACCGGGCCTTCGAGCGCGGCGTCAAGCTGATCGGCGCGACCGCGCACTACGTGACCGAGACGCTCGACGACGGCCCCATCATCGAGCAGGACGTCGCGCGCATCTCGCACCGCGACAGCCTCGACGACCTCATCAACAAGGGCGCCGACCTCGAAAAGGTGGTGCTGTCGCGCGCGGTGAAATGGCACCTCGACAACCGCGTGCTGGTCTACGCTAACAAGACCGTCGTGTTCGACTGATTCCCCGCGCGCGGGGGACGGAAACCCGGCGCTCCCCTACACTCCCGGTCGCAGCCCGCTGCCGACGCAGGCGCCGTGAACCGAACCATTCCTTTTTTGCAGGTAGACACCATGACCGAAATTCTTGTCTTGTATTACAGCGTGGGCGGCAGCGTGCGCGAGATGGCGCACCTCGTCGCCCGCGGCGTCAACCAGGTGCCTGGCGCCTCGGCGCGCCTGCGCACGGTGCCGCCCGTCGCGCCGCGGACCCAGGTGGCCGAGCCGCCGGTGCCCGACGAGGGCGCGCCCTACGCCGAGCTCGCCGACCTCGAGGAGTGTGCCGGACTCGCGCTCGGCTCGCCGACCCGCTTCGGCAACATGGCGGCGGCGCCCAAGTATTTCCTCGACGGCACGGGCGCGCTGTGGGCGAAAGGCAGCCTGGCCGGCAAGCCCGCTGCCGTGTTCACCTCGACCGCCAGCCTGCACGGCGGCCAGGAAACGACGCTCGTCAGCATGATGCTGCCGCTCCTGCACCACGGCATGCTGATCGTCGGCCTGCCCTACACCCTGCCCGAACTCACCAGCACCGCGAGCGGCGGGACGCCCTACGGACCCAGCCACTGGGCCGGCGCAGCGGACGACAGGCCGCTCACCGACGAGGAGCGCACGCTGTGCATCGCCCTGGGCAAGCGCCTCGCCGAAACCACGGTCAAACTCGCATGAGAAGCCTCCAGACCATCGCGAGCGCGAGTCTGATCGCGCTGATCTTCCTGTGCCTGGCGTGGGAACTGTGGCTGGCGCCGATCCGTCCGGGCGGCTCGCTGCTGGCGCTCAAGACGCTGCCGCTGCTGCTGCCGCTGATGGGCGTTCTCAAAGGCCGCCGCTATACCTATCAATGGGCGTCGATGCTGGTGCTGGCCTACTTCACCGAGGGCGTCGCGCGTGCCTGGTCGGAAACGGGCCTCTCCGCATGGCTCGCCGGCGGCGAAGTCGCGCTGTCGGTGGTGTTCTTTCTCGCCGCGATCTTCTACGCGAGGCTCAGCGCACCGTCGCGGCTGGCGGCGTGAATCCCGCTCTGCGCAGTCCCGGCGTTCGCCGCTTGCCGCGTGACACGCTGGCACGCGGACGCGGCCTGCGTCATGCCCCGCCGCGCCGGCTGTGCATGCCGACGATGACGACGCCGGCCAGCACCAGCGCGGAGCCCGCGACCTGCGATATGGACAGGCGCTCCTGCAGGAACACGTAGGCCATGAAAATGGTGCTGACCGGTCCGATGGAGCCGATCAGCGACGCATGGCCGGAACCGATGCGACGGATGGCGTGCGACAGCAGGAACACGGGCAGCAGCGTGGAAAAGACGGCCATCGCCAGGGCGAGCTCGTAGACGCGCGCCGTCACGTGAAGGGCTTCGATGGAGTGCGTGAGCCCGAACTGCAGCACGCTGGCCGTCGTCGCCACGATCATCGCGTAGGCAGTGAAGCGCGACGTGCCGATGCGCGCGATCGCGTGGCCCGCGCCGACCAGATACACCGAGTAGGACAAAGTGCTGACGAAGACCAGCGCGGCCCCGACGATGATTCCGCCCTGCAGCGTTCCCACGTCGCGGAAGAACACCAGCGCGATCCCGGCGTAGCACACGGCCATCGCCGCCAGGACCGTTCGGCCGATGGCACGCCGCGTGAGCAGCGCCGACAGGATCACCGTCATCGTCGGGTAAAGGAACAGGATCAAGCGTTCCAGCCCGGCGGAGAGCGTTTGCAGCCCGAGAAAGTCGAGCAGGCTCGACAGGTAGTAGCCGATCAGTCCCAGGATCACGACAAGAGCCCGGTCCTGTCCGCTGAGCGGCTCGGCGTGCCGGCGCCGCGCCCACAGCGCGACCCCGATGAAGAACGGGACCGAGAACGCCATGCGCAGGGCCAGCAGCGTCACCGCGTCGACGTGGTCGAGGTAGGCGAGCTTGACGAGGATGGCCTTGGACGAAAATCCGACCGCCGCGAGCAGCGCGAAGAACACGCCGACGAGCGCGTCCTGGTTGATGAATCCGGCTTGCTGGGTATTTGCCATGTCGAGACCCTGAGGGGGCGGCGGGTCGTCGGCAAACAGGATGCACTGCGGTCAGACCCGCAGTGCTGCCCCGTGAATGAAAATATGCGTTAGGAAAGGAGCGAGCTGCGGCAAGGGGCGCGTTTGCCCCACCACAGTCGTTTGCTGAAGCGGCTTGCGGAAGCCATGACGGGTTGCACGTTCATGGAGCGCAAGCCTACCCGGGAGGCGCGACGCGGGTCAATTCAGGCATGGCTGAAAAGCTCATACCTGAGGATGCGCGCGCTCGCGCTTGCTGTGCAGCTTGTTCAGCGCGTGCAGGTAGGCCTTGGCCGACGCCACCACGATATCGGTGTCGGCGCCCTGCCCGTTCACCACGCGCCCGTCCTGCGCCAGCCGCACGGTCACCTCGCCCTGCGCGTCGGTGCCGCTGGTGATGTTGTTGACCGAATAGAGCAGCAGGGTCGCGCCGCTGTCGACCACCGATTCGAGCGCCTTGAAGGTCGCGTCGACCGGTCCCGAGCCGTCGCCTTCGGCCCGCTTCTCGACGCCGTCGTCGGTGAACACCATCCTGGCGTGCGGCGTCTCGCCGGTCTCGGAACACACTTTCATCGACACCAGCTTGAAGCGCTCGTGCCCGGCGGCGTAGCCCTCGTCGGAAACCAGCGCCTGCAGGTCCTCGTCGAAGATCTCGCGCTTCTTGTCGGCGAGATCCTTGAAGCGGGCGAATGCGGTGTTGAGCGCCTCCTCGGTCTCCAGAACGATGCCCAGCTCGGCGAGCTTGTTCTTGAACGCGGCGCGGCCCGACAGCTTGCCGAGCGTCAGTCGGTTGGCGTTCCAGCCCACATCCTCGGCCCGCATGATCTCGTAGGTCTCGCGGTGCTTCAGGACCCCGTCCTGGTGGATGCCGGATTCGTGCGCGAAGGCGTTGGCGCCGACGATGGCCTTGTTCGGCTGCACCGGGTAGCCGGTGATGGTCGAGACGAGCTTGGACGCCGGCACGATCTGGGTCGCGTCGATGCGCGTATCGCAGTGGAAAACGTCCTTGCGGGTGCGCACCGCCATCACGATCTCTTCCAGCGACGCGTTGCCGGCGCGCTCGCCGAGGCCGTTGATCGTGCACTCGACCTGACGTGCGCCGTTCATCACGGCGGCGAGCGAATTGGCCACGGCCATGCCGAGGTCGTTGTGGCAGTGCGTCGACCAGACGACCTTGTCCGCGCCCCGCACGCGCTCGATGAGCTGCCTGATGCGCTCGCCCCACAGGGCGGGGATGCTGTAGCCGACGGTATCGGGCACGTTGATGGTCGTCGCGCCCGCGGCGATCACCTCGTCGAAGATGCGGACGAGAAAATCCATGTCGGAACGCACGGCGTCCTCGGCCGAGAACTCGACGTCGTCGGTGTATTCGCGCGCCAGCTTGACCGCCTTGACGGCGGCCTCGACGACCTGGTCGGGCTGCATGCGCAGCTTCTTCTCCATGTGGATCGGGCTGGTGGCGATGAAGGTGTGGATGCGCCCCGACTTGGCCGGCTTGATGGCGCCGCCCGCCGCGTGGATGTCGCGTTCGTTGGCGCGCGCCAGCGAACACACGGTCGAATTCTGGATCGTTTCGGCGATCGCGCGGATCGCCTCGGCGTCGCCCGGGCTGGCGGCGGCGAACCCCGCCTCGATCACGTCGACGCCGAGCTTTTCCAGCTGGCGCGCGATGCGGACTTTCTCGTCCCGGGTCATCGACGCGCCCGGGCTTTGCTCGCCGTCGCGCAAGGTGGTGTCGAAAATAAACAAACGGTCGTTCATGGCAGGCTCCATGGCAGTCGGGCCGATAGCGTTTCGGGCCGACGCATTATAAAGGGGTTGCCGCGAGAAGCTGGCGGCGCGGGGTACTGCGGGGGAAGGGGGTTCAGTATGTGCGCGCGACGCGCAGCAGCAGGCTGCCGAACAGGACGTTCGACAGGCAGAGGAGATAGGACGGATGCGACTGGTTCGACATGGCGAAAATTCTATCTAATTTTCGCCGCCCTGCAAGGGGTCTGCCGCTTCCGAGGCCTTTCTGTGGCGGATTCGCCGCAGCGCGATATCGGCATATCCCGACAGGCCGTAGAGCAGGAACACGACGAACAGCACTTCGGGGGGACTCGTGGACACCAGGATGAACGCCAGCACGATCAACAGGATGACGAAGAACGGCACGCTTCTTCTGAGGTTGATTTCCTTGCCGCTGTAATAGCGCAGGTTGCTGACCATCGTGAGCCCGCCGAACAGCGCGATCACCGCAGCGAGCCAGCGCACGTCGTGTCCGTCGACGCGGTATTCGACCATCACCCAGACGAAGCCCGCCACCAGAGCCGCTGCCGAGGGGCTGGGCAGCCCCTGGAAAAAGCGCTTGTCGGTGACGGTGTCGATCTGGGTATTGAAGCGCGCCAGCCGCAGCGCTGCGCCTGCGCAATAGACGAAGGCGGCGATCCATCCGAACTTGCCCATGCCCTGCAGGGCGAACTCGTAGATCACCAGCGCGGGGGCGACGCCGAACGACACCATGTCGGACAGGCTGTCGTATTCGGCACCGAAGGCGCTTTGCGTGTGGGTCATGCGGGCAACGCGCCCGTCGAGTCCGTCGAGCACCATCGCGATGAAAATCGCGACGGCCGCGTGCTCGAAGCGCCCGTTCATCGCCTGCACCACCGCGTAGAACCCGGCGAACAGTGCGCCGGTGGTGAACAGGTTGGGCAGCAGGTAGATGCCGCGGTCACGCATCCGGGGGCGTTTCAATCCGCTTCTGCGATGGTGGAATTCGAGCATGGGGGCCTGGGAACGCGTTAAGGGGGATTTTCCCGCGGCAACCCGGCGCCGACCTGCCCGGAATTACCAGCGAGCCAGTATGGTACGCCCGCCCGTGACTTTTTGCCCAATCGAAACCTCGGGATGCGCCGTGGTCGGGACATACACGTCGACACGCGAACCGAAGCGGATGAAGCCGTAGCGCTGGCCGCGTACGAGCATGTCACCGGTCTGCGCGTAGCACAGGATGCGGCGTGCGATCAGGCCGGCGATCTGGACCGAGGTAACGTCGCCGCGCGGGCTCCGTATCCAGAGGGCGTTGCGCTCGTTTTCGGCGGAGGCCTTGTCGAGGTCGGCGTTCACGAAACTGCCCGGCGTGTACCAGCGCCCCTTGACCTCGCCGTCGACCGGACTCTTGTTCGAATGAACGTTGAACACGTTCATGAACACGCTGATCTTCAGCGCGTCGCGGTCGAGATATTCGTCGCGCACCTTTTCCACCGAAACGATGCGGCCGTCGGCCGGCGAGATCACGGCGTCGGGGTCGGCCGGCGGCACGCGCGCGGGGTCGCGGAAAAACTGCAGCGCGAACACCGCCCAGATCCAGAACGGTATCGACCACCAGCCGACGATCCAGGTCGCGATCAGTGCGGCCGCGAACGCGGCCAGGAGAACCAGCCAGCCCTCGCGGGCGATGGGGGGATGTGTCATAAGTTCAGTCAGGAGCCAGTAGAAAGGGGTGAGGCACAGGGCCAACGCCCCGCGCCTCACCCCCGGCGTCACGCACGCATCAGTTCTTGGATTGATCGACCAGCTTGTTCTTGCTGATCCACGGCATCATCGCGCGCAGCTTGGCGCCGACGACTTCGATCTGGTGCTCGGCGTTCAGGCGGCGGCGCGCGGTCATCTCCGGGTAGTTGGTGCGGCCTTCGAGGATGAATTGCTTGGCGTAATTGCCGTTCTGGATGTTGTCGAGGCATTCCTTCATCGCGGCCTTCGACTGCGCGTTGATGACCCGGGGGCCGGTCACGTATTCGCCGTATTCCGCATTGTTGGAAATCGAATAGTTCATGTTGGCGATGCCGCCCTCGTACATGAGGTCGACGATCAGCTTGAGTTCGTGCAGGCACTCGAAATACGCCATTTCCGGCGCATAGCCCGCTTCGGTCAGCGTCTCGAAGCCGGCCTTCACGAGGTCGACGCAGCCGCCGCACAGCACGGCCTGCTCGCCGAACAGGTCGGTTTCGGTTTCTTCGCGGAAGGTGGTTTCGATCACCCCGCCCTTGGTGCCGCCGTTGGCCGCCGCGTACGACAGCGCGAGGTCACGCGCCTTGCCAGACTTGTCCTGGTACACCGCGATCAGCGAGGGTACGCCGCCGCCCTGCGTGTAGGTCGAACGCACGAGGTGGCCCGGGCCCTTGGGCGCGATCATCACGACGTCGAGATCGGCGCGCGGCGTGATCTGGTTGTAGTGCACGTTGAAGCCGTGGGCGAAGGCGAGCGTCGCGCCCTGCTTCAGGTTCGGTTCGATGTCGTTGTAGTAGGTCGCGGCCATCAGTTCGTCGGGGATCAGGATCATGACGAAGTCGGCGGCCTTCACCGCGTCGGCGATTTCCTTGACGTCAAGCTTGGCCTTCTTGGCCTTGTCCCAGGACGCGCCGCCCTTCCGGAGGCCGACGGTGACCTTGACCCCCGAATCCTTCAGGTTGTTGGCGTGGGCATGGCCTTGCGAGCCGTAGCCGACGATGGCGACCTTGCGCTTCTTGATGAGGGAGAGGTCGGCGTCCTTGTCGTAAAAAACTTTCATGTTGAATTTCCTGGGCGAAAAATGAAAACGGCGGTGAAAAAAAATCAGGCTTTGAGACTGCGCTCGCCGCGTCCGATGCCGGACGCGCCGGTGCGCACGGTTTCGATGATGAAGGCGGGATCGATCGCTTCGAGGAAGGCGTCCAGCTTGGAGCCGGTGCCGGTCAGCTCGATGGTGTAAGTCGCGTCGGTGACGTCGATGATGCGGCCGCGGAAGATGTCGGCGGTGCGCTTCATTTCCTCGCGTCCCTCGCCGACGGCCTTGACCTTGACCAGCATGAGCTCGCGCTCGATGTGGCGGCCCTCGGTGAGATCCATCACCTTGATCACGTCGACCAGCTTGTTCAACTGCTTGGTGATCTGCTCGATGACGTCCTCCGAGCCGACCGTGACGATGGTCATGCGCGACATGGTCGCGTCCTCGGTGGGCGCCACGGTCAGCGACTCGATGTTGTAGGCGCGCGCGGAGAACAATCCGGCGACGCGCGACAGTGCGCCTGCTTCGTTTTCCATCAGCAGCGAAATGATGTGGCGGCGGCTCATCACAGCTCCTCCGCCAGGATCATTTCCGACAGGCCCTTGCCGCCCTCCACCATGGGGAAGACGTTTTCGGTCTGGTCGGTCTGGAAGTCCATGAACACCATTCTTTCCTTGAGCGCGGGCGAGAAGGCTTCCTTCAGCGCGGCCTCGACGTCCTCGGGCTTGTCGATGCGCATGCCGACGTGGCCGTACGCTTCGGCAAGTTTGACGAAGTCGGGCAGTGATTCCATGTAGGACTCGGCATAGCGGCTGCCGTAGAAGAACTCCTGCCACTGCCGCACCATGCCCATGTAGCGGTTGTTGAGCGTGACGACCTTGACCGGGATGCGGTACTGCTTGCAGGTCGACAGCTCCTGGATGTTCATCTGGATGCTCGACTCGCCGGTGATGCACGCGACCTGCGCGTCGGGGTGCGCGAGCTGCACGCCCATCGCGTACGGCAGGCCCACGCCCATCGTGCCCAGTCCCCCGGAATTGATCCAGCGGCGCGGCTTGTCGAACTTGTAGTACTGCGCGGCCCACATCTGGTGCTGGCCCACGTCGGAGGTGACGAAGGCATCGCCCTTGGTCACCTCCCACAGTTTTTCCACGACGTACTGCGGCTTGATGATCGGGCTCTGCTTGTTGTACTTGAGGCAGTTCTTCGAACGCCACAGCTCGATCTGCGTCCACCAGGCATTGAGCGCGGCCGCGTCGGGCTTTTCCTTGGCCTGCTTCAGCAGGGCCAGCATCTCGGTCAGGACGTTTTTCACGTCGCCGACGATGGGCACGTCGACCTTGACGCGCTTGGAAATCGACGAGGGGTCGACATCGATATGGATGATGCTGCGCGCCTCGCGGGCAAAGTGAGCGGGGTTGCCGATCACGCGGTCGTCGAAGCGCGCGCCCACGGCCAGCAGGACGTCGCAGTGCTGCATCGCCATGTTCGCTTCGTAGGTGCCGTGCATGCCCAGCATGCCGAGGTTCTGCCTGTCGGTCGCGGGATAGCCGCCCAGGCCCATCAGCGTGTTGGTGACCGGGAAGCCGAGCAGGCGGGTGAGTTCGGCCAGTTGCGTCGAGGCGTCGCCGAGAACGACGCCGCCGCCGGTGTAGATCATCGGGCGCTTGGCCTCGAGCAGCATCTGCACCGCGCGCTTCAGCTGGCCCGTATGACCCTTGACCACCGGGTTGTACGAACGCATCTCGATCGTCGCCGGGTATTCGAACTCCGTGGCGTGGTAGGTAATGTCCTTGGGCACGTCGACGACGACCGGACCCGGCCGGCCCGTGGCGGCGATGTGGAAGGCCTTCTTCATCGTCGCGGCCAGGTCCTTCACGTCCTTGACGAGGAAGTTGTGCTTGACGCAGGGGCGCGTGATGCCGACCGTGTCGACTTCCTGGAAGGCATCCAGGCCGATCGCCGGGGTCGGCACCTGGCCGGTGACGACGACGATGGGGACGGAGTCCATGTAGGCCGTGGCGATGCCGGTGACGGCGTTGGTCGCGCCCGGACCCGAAGTCACGAGCGCGACGCCCACGCGGCCGGTCGAGCGCGCGTAGGCGTCGGCCGCGTGCACCGCCGCCTGTTCATGGCGCACCAGCACGTGCTTGAACTTGTCCTGCTTGAAGATTTCGTCGTAGATGTTGAGCACGGCCCCGCCGGGATAGCCGAACACGAACTCGACCCCCTCTTCGGCCAGACAACGTACGACGATCTCGGCGCCCGTGGCTTCCATAAACTGGCAAAAAATCAATTCGTTGGTGAACCTGTGAGGGTAATCGTTTTGTCGTGTTTCGGTCAAGAAACCACGCCATTCCAACGCTCCGGAGTGGTTTTTCGCCCTCTTTTCCGCTCGCGGCGGCATGCGCGCCGCCCGGCAACAAAAACCCCTCCACAGGGAGGGGCTTTGTGGATGCGCGTTTCCGAGGCGCGCCGGCGCCGCTCGCGCGGCTATTCGTTCGCCACGTCGCGCAAGGCCTGCATAACCTCGTTGAGCGAGCCCTCCGCGCTCTGGAACATGCAGACGACGTTGCCCCAACTGCACACCGTCGTCGAGGCGCCCTGCACGATCCAGCCCTGCGACGGCGACCAGCCGCGCATTTGGGTGAACAGCGACAGCAGGTCGGTGTTGCCCGACACCAGGCGGCGGTACCACTGGGCGAATTTCGCGAGGCGCTCCATCAGGTCCTGCGGCAGCAGGCCTTCGGCTTCCATGACCACGCCGTCGTCGCGAAAGCGGCACACCGCGGTCACGCCGTCGAGCACCAGAATTTTTCTCAGCGACATGCGCGCCTCCTCACGGTGCCTGCAGGGCGTTGAACGCGGCTTCGTAGTCGGCATCGCGATTCCTGACGACCACGCCGCAGTTGCCGTTGACCACCACCGACCATTCGAGGCCGACGACCGAGAAGCCCTTGAGCGGCTGGAACCCGCTCTGGCCCGTCAGCGCTTCCCATCCGCGCGCCTCCATCTCGGCGATTGCCTGGTTGGCGACGCACGAACGCGCCAGCAAGTCCAGCACCTGCGGGGTCAGCTCGGTGCCCTCGCGCAGCACGTGCGATTGCAGGTCGCCCCTGTCGCTGTAGGTGAACGCGGCGAGCGCGCCCGGCAGGCCCATCATTTCTTGTAGATCCATGTGAACGCCCCCTGTCTATTGCAAATCGGACTTTAATATCGGACTTCGATATCAGACACTAATATCGGAATTAATACCCGACTTCAGTACAACGCTTCTTTGGTGTCGCCTCCCAACCGCGCGTACAGGCTGGCCAGCAGGTCATCCTGTACGTCGCCGACTTTGGCGCGCATGATGGTCATCACGTCGTTCAACAGTTCGTCGCGGTTTTCGATGAAGGAAAAATAGTTGCCGACCGCGCACACGGTCACCTGCGCGCCGCGGACAATCCAGCCCTGCACCGGGCGGCAGCCGCAGTTTTCCGCGAAGGAGTCGAAGATCTCGCACTGCATGTTGACCGACAGGGTATTGGCGCGGCACAGGATGGACGCCATGCGCGCGAATTCGTCGGTCAGGGCGCCCTGATAGGAGAACCTGTCGCCACGGTATGCATATTCGCCGGCAGCGATGACGCCAGGAATAGCCATGAGTTGCTTTACGATGTGCATCGGGCCTCCTCCTCGGTTTTGATTTATATGCGGCGCGCTGTGGCAAAGTGTCGCACCTTGAGTCGCAATATAGAACCTCCATGCAAGACAACGCAATATCCCTCGTCCCCGCCTCCCTTCTGGCCCGCCTCGCGGCGATGATCTACGAATTGCTGCTGGTCGCCGCGGTGCTCTTCATCGCCACGCTTCCGTTTCTCTACCTCGTTGGAAGCGCCGAAGCCGGGTGGCGCCATTTCGCCTTCCAGCTTTATCTGACGGCCATTCTGTTCGCCTACTTCAGCACCTTCTGGATGCGCAGCGGGCAAACCCTGGCGATGAAGACCTGGCGCATCCGGCTGGTGGACCAGAGCGGCGGCCGCGTCACGCTTCGCCAGTCCGCGCTGCGTTTCATCGTTGCCCTGGCCGGCTTGCTGCTGGCGGGCGCCGGCTTCTGGTGGGCCTTGTTCGACCGCGACCGGCAGTTTCTGCACGACCGCATTGCAGGCACGCGACTCGTGCGCGTGCCGCGCAAGGCGTGACCTGGCGCGATCATCTGCGGGCGCGCCTGCTGGACATCCGGCCTGAGAGCATCTGCGCGCTCGATGCGCGCGCCGATCAAATGTCCCGCGACGTGCTGCCCGGCACGCCCGTGCGCGCGCCGGACGCGCCGCCGGGGCCGCCGTGCACACTGGCGCTCGGCATCGACGCGCTCGACGGCCTGGACGCGCGGCAGGCGCAGCACCTCGTCAGCCAGACGCGGCTTTATGTCGCGCCCCACATGCTGATCGTCGCCGCGCCCGGCTGCGCGCTGGACGAAAGCGCTTTCCGCGCCCTCGGCTTCGCGCTCTGCGCGACCGACAGCGCGGAAAACGTGCGCATCTACGAGTACGATCTCACGACCTACAAGACCGTGCCGGACTGGCTCAATTCCCGTTTCTGGGCGCACCCGGAGCGCTGGGAGCCGTAGAGCCCGCGGGGAACCCGCGCAAGCGGCGCGGCATATACGGTACACTGGCCCTTGCCCCGATCCGTCCCGCCCAATCGCCATGAACCTCGTTCCCCACAACGCCCTCGAAGAGCAGCTCGCCGCCGTCCATGCCGGCACGCTCGCCCCCGAGACTTTCGTGCTGCGGCTGCTCGACGAGCAGTTGTTCATGCCCGTGCGCGACGAGAAGGATGCCATCCAGGGTTTCCAGCGCTCGACGCAGGCCGAGCCGCTGATCATCGAGGACGAGGACGGCGAGCGCGTGCTGGTCGTTTTCACCAGCCCCGATCGCGCCAAACCTTTCGTCGAGCATTTCCCCGGTTTTTCGGGCGGCCTGCTGACCGAGTTTTCGTGGCTGCTGCGCCGCATCGGCGGCGGCGTTCCGATCGCGCTGAACCCGGGTTGGGACATCGGCATGGACTTCGACGCCGACACGATCGCGCAGCTGGTCGCGCAACTCCCCCCCGAGCACAGCGCCTGACGTCCTGCCCGCCGACTTCATGCTCCCCGCGCCCGCACTCGCCGCTTTCCGCGCCGCCCTCGGCGCCGACCGCGTCTTCGACGAGGCGGCCGCCTGCGAGGCCTACGCCTGCGACGAGACGCCGCGCCGGGTCGTGCCCGACGCGGTGCTGTTCCCCGCTTCGCACGCCGATGTCGCCGCGCTCGCGCGCGTCGCCTTCGAGCATCGCGTCGCCCTGACGCCGCGCGGCGCCGGCTCCGGCAACGTCGGCGGCGCCTTGCCGTCGCCCGGCAGCGTCGTGGTCAGCTTCGAATGCATGCGACGGGTGCTCGAATTCGACCCCGCCAACCGGCTCATCGTCGTCGAGCCGGGCGTGGTGACCGACGAAATCGACCGCATCGCGCGCAGCGCCGGCCTGTTCTATCCGCCCGATCCCGGCAGCAGCGCGTATTGCCGCATCGGCGGCAACCTCGCGATGAACGCGGGGGGACCGCGCGCCGTCAAGTACGGCGTCACCCGCGACTACGTGCTGGGGCTGCGCGCCGTCACCGGCCGCGGCGAGGAAATCCGCACCGGCTGCCGCACGACCAAGGGCGTCACCGGCTACGACCTCACCCGGTTGCTGGTGGGCTCCGGCGGCACGCTGGCGCTGATCACCGAAGCCACGCTGAAGCTGTTGCCCGCCCCCGAAGCCGTCGCCACGCTGCGCCTGTGTTTCGCGAGCAACCGCGATGCGCTCGATGCGGTAAGCCGCGTCATGCGCCAGGCCGTGGTTCCGAGCGCGCTCGAATTCATGGACCGGCGCGCCATCGACGCCATCCGCCCGACCGGCGCGGCCGACGACCTGCCGCCCGGAACCCGCGCGCTCCTGATGGTCGAGGCCGACGGCGCGCCGGAAGACCTGCCGCGCCAGATCGCCGCGCTCGAACAGGCGCTCGCCGGCGCCGGCCTGCTCGAAACGAAGAGCGGCTTCGCGCGCGACGACATCGCCCGGCTATGGACGGCGCGCAGGTCGCTGTCGCACGCGGTCAAGCGAATCGCGCCGCTGAAGATCAACGAGGACATCGTGGTGCCGGTGTCGCAGCTTGCCGAGTTCGTCGATTTCATCGACCACATGGCCGACACGCACCGGCTCGCCGTGGTGTCGTTCGGCCACGCCGGCAACGGCAACCTGCACGTCAATCTGATGGTGCATCCGGACGACGCCGACGAAATGGAGCGCGCCCACCTCGCGCTCGACGCCATCTTGCTGCGCGCGCTGGCCCTGGGCGGCACCCTTTCCGGCGAACATGGCATCGGCACCGAAAAACGCCGCTTCATCGACCGCGAAATCGAGCCCGCGACGCTCGAACTGATGCGGGCGATCAAGCGACAATTCGATCCGCACGGCCTCATGAATCCGGGCAAACTTTTTCCTGACTGAGATCGCCGCAAAGGCTTTACAAGCGTACGAGGCATCTATAGAATGCGCGGCTTCGTTGGGGGTATAGCTCAGCTGGGAGAGCGCTTGCATGGCATGCAAGAGGTCAGCGGTTCGATCCCGCTTACCTCCACCAACTAACAGGATGTGCGATGCACAAGCTTGGCGTCATCACCACACTGCTGGGGCTGATCCTGAGCGCCGTCGGATTGATTGTTGGTTTTTGGGAAATGCTGCGTGGCAGCGGGAACGCGCAGGTATGGCTCTCGCTGGTACCATTGGGATTCGTCGGTTTGATGCTCGGCGTTGTCCTCACCCAGCTTTCCGACAGGAAGTAGCGGCGCAAGCCGTGCAGTAGAGTTGACGGTTCACGCCGTCGTCCGGGTCCCCATCGTCTAGAGGCCTAGGACATCGCCCTTTCACGGCGGTAACCGGGGTTCGAATCCCCGTGGGGACGCCACCTTACACTCGTAAGGTGCTCGATATCCGGTCTTCCCGGATGAAGATTCAAGATCAGACCTAAAAATATAGCGGCCTTGGCCGCTATTTTCTTTTGTGTGCCCTGCATGCTGCACCGATCGAATTTGGTATCTGGCGCCCCGAAGACGAATCGAACGTCCGACCTACCCCTTAGGAGAGGGAAACGTTATAGGCCTCTAAGCCTTAATTTGCGTACTTATTGCCTCATCTGTACGATTGTTGTCACCCATCTGTCACCCGGACATAAAAAATGGCGACGATCCGAAAACGCGGCGAGCTGCAGTGGCAAGCCATCGTCAAGCGCAAGGGCTACCCTTTGCAGTCGAAGACCTGGCACACCCGGAAAGAAGCTGAAGCTTGGGCACGCGCAGTTGAGTCAGAAATGGATCGCGGCGCCTTCGTCTCGCGTGGCGAAGTCGAACGGACTACGGTCCGCGATCTGATTGAGCGCTATCGCGAGGACGAGCTGCCAAAGAAGCGCGGCAAAGGCTTCAAGCCTGCGCTCAAAACGCTGGAGTCCGAGCTCGGTGCTTACTCGCTCGCAGCTCTGTCCAGCAAGATCGTCACGGATTACCGTAAAAAACGCCTCGCATCCGGTCTGTCAGGGGATACGGTGCGCAAGGAAATCAACCTTCTATCCCGCATCATCGATCTGGCCGGCAAAGAGTGGGGGCTGCCGCTCCCTGCGAATCCCTGTGCGATGGTGAGCCGGCCACCGCCCGGAAAATCACGGGAACGCCGCCTTGAGGGCGAGGAGCTCGAAAATTTGCTGGCAGCGACCGGTGACGAAAAACAACTACGCGCCCTGATTGTCGTGGCCGTTGAATCCGCCGCGCGCCTGGGCGAGCTACTGTCGGTCACGTGGCCCGACATCGATCTCCAGAGACGGGTAATGATCATTCGCGGAATCCAGGGGCGGGGAACGAAGAACGCCGATGCGTTCCGAGTGGTTCCACTTTCCAGCGAGGCGGTGCGTGCACTGAAGGACGTTAAGAAACTCCCCGCTTCCATTGATGGGCGGGCATTTTGGTGGTGGGCCGGATCCGACTCTTTTAACAAGGCTTGGCGACGGCTTTGCGTCACAGCCAAGGTGGAAGGGTTAAGATTTCACGACTTGCGGCACGAAGCCACATCACGTTTGTTCGAAAAGGGAGTGTTCGACAGCATGGAAGTGGCTAGCATCACGGGGCACAAGACCCTCGCCATGCTTAAAAGATATACGCACTTAAGGGCTGAGGATCTGGCGAAGAAGCTTGGTTAACCTCAAAGGCGTTTATTCGTTCTATTGAACTGCGTGTTTATCAAGCTCAGCACTGATCCTTGTCTATATAGTTGTCCCGCCAGGACGTGACCTGATCAGGGATAATTGTTGGATCAGGTGTAGCTTTTATTACTTCGCTCACCTCCAGAAAACTCAGCCCAAATGCCACCGAAAGGCGGTCGTAATCCTGCACAGACAATCCTGGTGCAATGAGGCTTCTGGGCGTCTCGAGCGGCTTGGTTTCCGCCTTGAGCCAACTGGCTCCAGACATATTCTGCATCTCATGCTCAAGCTTGCGATAGAACTGCATCCGAGTCCCACCACCACACAGGAACATCGGAACCCCATCCAAGTCCTGCTGGGTCAGAAAACCGTCTTTCCAGGTCCTCCACATTGTTTTTCCTCGAACCTGGGAAACCACCCGTTTCATCAAGAAGTATTGGTCCGGATCCTCGACCCCATCTCTGTATTGCACTGAAATATCGGAGAAATACCCCGTGTAGCTCTCCGGTATGCTGTGCATCCTATCGGTAGAAAATTTGCTCTCGTGAAACTTACTGGTATCGGGTTTGAACTGTCCGCCTAGTTTTACGAATGCCCCTTCCCACCAATGCATCCGATACCGGTGCAAATTCATCACACCATTAGGCTGAACCTGGCTGGTATAAAACGTGAAACCAAACTTCCCTCCTCTTCCAGCTTTGACGTGAAATAGCGAAGAGTCGACAGTGCCCGCCCCAACATCAACCATCAGAAATAGATTCTTTGCCCGCTTGTCGAATCGATTGGATGCCACATAACCGTAAATCTGGGCTGCAATCTCGGGCACAACACTAACCTCGATTTCCTCAGTTGGCCGAGTAGTAGCTGCCCCAGACATCAACTGCGCCGCCCTAGAAAGTGCAGCCGTGACAGTGTCCCGACCAAGTTCCTGCTTGTTGGACGAGGCCGCCAGCCACGCAGCCTGGCTCATCCTCTCGAATAGTCCCTTATGCTCATCATTGAGATGGTGGGCCGCTGGCAAACCGACTGCGAGCTTCCAAAGGATGTTGGTTTGACTGTAAACATCTCGATGCTCTGAAAGCAGCCAGCCACGAGCGTGTCTGATAACCAGGGCCAATAGCGCTGTTACTCGTACTTGCGCCTCCTGATCATTCGGATCTGCCAGTAGCGACAGCTTCAGGTCGCGGTATACACGTCTCCCCTCTTGCAGTGAAAAGTTGGCGGCCGTTTCGTAGAGACGACTTGGTAAGAGATAGCGAAAAATGTCTGTCGCATCGTTGAATGGCACCGCAAAGGCCTTGCCCAACGCATTGTCACCAACAATGACCTTGATGCTCGACGTGCCGAAATCAAGGCCAATCACAACTTCACGCTCGTCGCTCCATGTTCCCCCATGCGCCTGGGTTCTTATGCCGGATTTAGCCGGTGCCACATAGACATAGTCATCACGCTCAGAAGTTATCAGGCAGGTGGGGGTAGTCCCGCTGGCAATATTAATCACATAGTCGGGCAGGGGTGCAGGCTTAACAGGAACCGCAATCGATCTCGGGGTGCCGATCTGTTTGGGTGCGCTGGCGCTGGTTGAATTGTGTTTCGCCTGCCCAGTCGTTTTCCCCACCACAATGGGATTAGCTTTCGGGGAGGTTGACGAATTATTCCTTCCTGCCTTGTGTGCAGAATACGGCGGCCGTTGTCTTCCATTTCCCGGATGGCTACATCCGTGGCTCTTCCCATAGGAAACCGTGACAGTTGGCTGTCCCGCATTCTGATTCCGGGTACTACCTCTTTTTACTTCAGGCAGTTCCTGCCCCTTCTCCGCATAGGCTTTTTCCAGCGCTTCTTTCAATGATGCCGCCATGCCCCCTCCTTTTTTTACTTTTATTAAGCTAGTCGGATCACCCCACCTGATACAAAGCTCTCCGACGCCGACGCACGCTCCTTCAGTCGCAATTCTTCCATTCGGCTATTGAGTCGTTCCGTAACCTTTTTCAAACGACCTTCCTCCGCTGGTATCAATTTTCGCTGCTGCTCCGTCCCGAAATGGCGGTAATGGTCGATACGTTCTGTGATCTTCTTACGCTGGTTATCAAGATGGCGTTCAAGCATGTTGACCATTAGTTTGATACGGTCACGGTCTTCGCGCATGCAGTCATCACGGAACGATTTGAACCGCTTTTCAAGTGTTTCCTTGCACTGATCGAATACGTCTGCAGCAACGCCGTGGTCTAGCGACGACATCGCCGATATCCAGTCACGCCCTGACATTGCGGCAGTGTTCACCAGGTGTTCGGCAGCCTCACCGGTGGTCTGGGGGCTCCCTTTGAGATTCATGACCACATATTCAAGGCGCTCGACGTCGCGCGCACCTGAAACTGTCCAGCGGGCCACGGCATATACATAAACGCCTGAAGAGAAACCCGATACCGTGTTGGCAGGCAATTCAATGGCTGAAACTGGCGCATAACCAGTCCCGTTTCCGCCCGACTTGAGTTGCTCAGCCACAAATCGAACCAGAGGGTGTTCCTGGGTTACGCGTTCCAACCCTGGCGTGAGCTTGCCCAGGCAATTCTCGAACAACAGCCTCGGTGATCGCGACGACAATAGAGCCGTTCGGCCCTGAAGACGCTGACCAGCAAGAAAGTCTGAGAACCGCACCCGAGCCTCTGTCGAAAGTTCCAACGTGGCTTCCAGAGGATTATGGTCGGACCGGATAAACCGAGTGCCGGGATACTCCCGATAGAAAAAGTCCCCGACATAGGCCATCAGATCCTCTCCCCGGATGTAACGGCCTAATTCCCGCGCTGCCCGCACCTTGTTCTGGATGAACTCCCCGTGGGCGATCAACTGTGTCGCCTCGGATTCAAGCCTTTGCTGCTGAAGATTGTTCGCCTCGATCGTTACGCTGGCCCGGTTAATACGGTCCAACTCCTGCTCCGGGGTCAGCTTATGAGACAAAAGGGTATAACCCAGCTCACGAATTTCATCGCCCAGCACGGCTTCCATGCTTCCCAGCGCCTGGCGAAAAATGTTGAGCCGCTCGAGCAACCGCACATAAACCCTATCGTCCACGGTGTCTTCGTAGACCAGATTCCAGATCAGTATTTTTTCTTCTTCCTGCCCTATCCGGTCGATACGACCAATGCGTTGTTCAATCCGCATCGGATTCCATGGAAGGTCGTAATTGATCAACAGGCTTGAGAACTGGAGATCCACGCCCTCGGATGCCACCTCGGATGACAGCAGAATGTTCGGCCCGTCCAAACTGGCGAAATGACGCAAAGCCTCTTGCTTGTCCATGCCCCCGTGCACAATGACCGCGCGTACGCCGTCTTTTTCCAGCCGCTCCGACAAGTAGCGCAGCGTCGGACGGTAGAAGGAGAACAGCACTACTTTCTTGCCCGGGTGGTTGGACCAGTAGCTCTTTAGGTTTCTGAGCAGTTCCGAATATTTGCTGTCGCTTCCAGAAAGCGCTTCAAAGTTCCCTACCTGATGGGCAATGCGAACCAACTCCTTGAGTAGCGTCCCCAGTTTTGGGGTTTCAGATGAACCGTTATCGGTATCGCCGTAGCTTTCATACACCAGCTCATCCAATTCCTCCGTACTGGTTTTTCCCATCTTCTCGAGCCAGCCTCTACAGGCCGCTGCCATGCAGCTCGACATTTGGCGCTGGGGCACGGTCAGCATGAAGCCAGTGGATATGTCCATGTCTTCGCAGAACTCCCGTACCTCACTGGTCACCGCATCATAAAACGCCTGCTCTACCGCGCTCATCGTGACTTTGATGGCCACAGGTTCCCTCGTCACGCGCATTTCCTGCACATCGCGTTTTAGGGTTCGTGTCACTACCTTCGCAAGCGGGTTGATGCGGTCCAGGCGCTCAGCGATCTCGGCGCGGCCCTGTGGTGAAGCCAACTCATCATCGGATGGCGGATGATTGCGCAGATATTCGATCTGCTCGTTGTCATCGAAGATGCGCGCCAAGATTGCGTCGTTCAAAGCCTCGACGAACTCTGCCTGGGTAACGACCGAATTCAGTGCCCGGTCACGCAAGGCTACGATAGGCGCATTGGCACGCAAGGTATGTTCAAAGGAGTTTTCGTAGGGGAAGGCGTCCTCATCCAGCAAATGCAACAGATTAAACAGATCGGTACTGCGCATCTGGATCGGCGTGGCGGAGAGCATCACCAAATTCTGCGTCACCGGACGCAGCAATGAACCCAGACGGTTGTTCTGCGTTTCCCGATTGCGCAAGTAGTGAGCCTCATCGATTACCACCATATCCAGCAGAGGGTCTTCCAGATCAGCCTCATCCAGAAAGCGGCCCAGCTTGGCGGAAGTAGACTGACTGGGCGCCTTCTTGTCGTTCCATCCCTTGGGCGGACGCAAACCCTGAATGCTTGCCACCAACGCAAAGCTGTCCTGAGGGCGCTGGCGCACCGCCTGCAAACGCGCCCGCAACTCACCCGCATCGACCAGTTCAGCCTGCACGCCAAAACGGTCAGCCAGTTCCATCTTCCATTTTTCGCGAAGCATCGCCGGGCACACCACCAGCAAACGCTTGGCATCCATGCGTGCGCGCAACTCCGTCCAGATCAACCCTGCCTCAATGGTCTTGCCCAGGCCAACTTCATCAGCAATCAGAATACCGTTGCAGGGCGAGTCCAGAAAATGCAGAACCGGCTTGAACTGATAGGCCAAGAACTGGGTGTTGGTGGTGTTCAAGCTATAGATCAGATTGGCCAACCGCCCACTCAAGCGGTAATAGGTCATCAGCCCCCGTAGATCTTCAACCCGCCCATAACGGCCCCGGGCAATTTCGGCATAAGGGCCTGGGGGCCTTCTTTCAACCTTCTCCAACGAGCCCTTGAGGATGAATTGCTCGTCGCCATCCAGAAACGTCACCAGCACGCGCAGCCGGTGAGGCGGGCCATCGGTTTCGTTGCCCAGCACTCCAACCTGTCCCGGGTTTGCGATTAGCCTGACCCGGTCGCCAGGTCGCAATTCTTTATCCATGACAATCAACCCCAGCTATCGGTGCGTCATCAAGCAGCCAATCATTCATGCCCTCACCCTCCAAACAACCGGTCTATATCGGCTTTGATCGTCGATAGGTCAAACCCGGTCATTCCCGAACCGATCGAGGTCACCAGCATCCCCTTTGAGCCACCACCCTCGCTTTCAGGCAGCACATCGTTGGATTTGTACCAAGCCAGCTTCTTTTCCCAAGCACTGCGATAGCCTTCGTTTTCGAGCATTCCGAGATGCTCCCAGTAGATCGTCCGACCTGAAATTTCATCTTCAATTGTGAAGTCGGGATAACGGGTTTGCCCACCTAGGGTCAAGGCCTTTTCGTATTCGTACGTTACGCCGGAAGCAGTAAGCGCCTCGGCGATTGCCAGCTCGGACATTGATCTCACAGCCACGCCTTTGCTTGTCAGGTGGATCAAGCCCTCTTGCAGGAACACGCTTCCCTTTGCCTGAGGAATCTCAAGCATCCGGCAATCCGTCATGAGATTGGTCATGCGTCTTGCCGTCTCAGATCGTAAGGGTGAGGCGAAGTCTTTCAGCATCGTGCGCGGCCCCTGGTGCATCACCACAACGCGGTCCTGGTGCCGGGTCAACGCGGTATAGATCAGCTCGCGCGACAGAATGGGGTGTCCCTCTGGCAATACCACAATCACCAGATTGAATTGGCTACCCTGTGCCTTGTGGATGGTGAGTGCATAGGCCAGCTCCATTGCCGCATCACCCTCGTCACTGAAGTCGCTCCCATAGAAATCGTAGGTGTATCCCTTCTGCGATGAAAACTCCACTTTGAGTATTTTTGGGAATCCGTTCGAC
Organism: Pseudomonadota bacterium; assembly: GCA_021820845.1. Classification (GTDB taxonomy): domain Bacteria; phylum Pseudomonadota; class Gammaproteobacteria; order Burkholderiales; family Thiobacillaceae; genus Thiobacillus. Next base: position 242,056 of record JAKADC010000001.1, on the reverse strand, counting down.
TTCCACTGTCCCACAGCAATACCAATCTCCCCATTGGCCAGGTAGCCAAGTGCACCCTCTTGAGGATATACACGCTTCCCATCGCGTTTGTGATTTCTCAAGTTGATGACCTTGTCGCCATAGACAATGCGCTCCGCACCAAATGGTTTGGGGATAGAGCGCGGGTATCGCGTCGCCAATGCCACCAGCCCCGAGCGGTATCGTTCGTGGATCAGTCGATTGACATCACCCACGCCAAATGGCATTCCCCGCAATGGGCTGAGAATCTGCCACTGCTCGACGGCTTTGACTGACCCAATCTCTCCATTTCGGGTTGCATTGAAGTAGTCATAATCGCCTTTCGGCGTTGCCCCCAACTGTTGATTGAATCCCCGTTGATCCTCAGGCCCTGCCAGCTTGAGTTCCTCTTTTAGGACGCCGACAAGCTTATGCTGGAATTCCTCGGGACTCTTCCACTCCACAAAACAAATCGTTTTATGCTCATCGTCGCCAGCGACAAAAATATCATCCTCACCAGCAGAGGGCGGTGCCGTGCTGAACCAACGTGCAAGCCGCAAATCTGCCCGCTCCGAACCAACCTGGCGCCGCTCAATTGTGAGTTCGACGTAGCTGGGAGCGACTCGTGGAAAGATTGACTCATAGTTAGCCGGCCGCAATTTCGCAATGATGTCCACAAAGGGCCGTCCCGCGCCAATGGGTGGTAACTGCGCGGGGTCACCCACAAAAATGAAACGCTTCACGCCTTGCAGCGCATCCAACAATGCGCCCAACATGTCTTCGGTGAGCATCGACGATTCGTCGACAATAACCGTTCCAAACCCTTGGGCTTTGGGACGATCACTCAACACATAACGGCCGGCTTTGCCGTCATAGCGGCCATGCTGGTTGAGGAACTGCGCGATGGTCAGCGCCCGGGCACCGTCTCCCCCGGCGAGTTCCTGCATGCGTACGCGTGCTTTGCCGGTTGGGGCCAACAACAAAATGGCCTCCGCCGAAATCTCGCGCTGTGCACACAGAATGCCCAGAACCGTTGTCTTGCCTGCCCCGGCCGGGCCGGCTAGCACGCTGAAGCGTGCCTCCGCCAGTTCCTTGAGCCCGGAAACTTTTTCCTGATGCGCACGCTTGTCCTCTGCATCAATGGGTTTGCCCAGCTTTGCTGCCAACGCTTTCTGCCAGTCGACATCGACTTTATGCCGCTGACCACCCAATCTGCCAAGGACCTGCTTGCGTACCAATTCCCCAATCGTCTTGTACCGCGCAAGTTGAAGCCCGGTGCCAGCTTGTAACGACGCCGGCACGATCTCAGGCGCCATATCCTCCAACCGGGCTGACAACATGTCCCCGGTCACATGGCACTCGGGACGTACTGGATAGGCACGCACGGCTTCCACTACCCTATCCGATGAGAGCAAGGTGTGCCCGGCCGCCGCGGCTGTCTCGAGTGCCGCAATGCAGAATGCACTGATCCGCCGCAAATCGACGGCCGATTCCAGGCGCGACGGTTCCTCCAATGGATGCTTCAGACGAACAGCGTCGTCTGGAAAGACGCCCCGATCTATCGCCAACAACCTGATGCCGTCCGGGTCGTGCCGGCTCACTTCAAAGATGCGATAGGGATTGGCGAGAATTTCCTTATCGGTCCCCCCCCAACCCTGCTTCTTGCGTGAACCCTCCTCATACAGGTTTTCCGCCTGCTCCACGGTTAACTCGAAACGGCTAATGAGTTTCAAAAACTGGCGACGTTCGCTTGGCAAACCCTTCCAAGTAGGTGCCAGTTCCTTAACGTCTGCACGAAGCGCTTGCGGCAACAAAGCTGCCGGGTCCTTAAAGAGCGTATCAACCAGCGGCCAGGGATCAATGTTTTCACCCGCCTTTTCCTGCAGCACATGAGCAACAAACACGCCGCGCTGCAAGCCAAATGCCGTCAAGACAGCACCAAGCCCTGGGAAGGGTCCACGCACCTTCCACAAGCGAACCAACTCGGTATGAATCCAGTCGCGCTGCCAATCAGTCGAGATACCCAACTCGTCCTGCATACGCTGCAGCGCGGCCTCCATTGATAACAGGGCAGCGATGGCACCATCGTGCGTTACCAACTCACTGCCGTATGAGAACTCGTCCCAGTGTTCATCGGGCGCTTTGGCGGTGTATCTCTCCAAGTCAAGCGATGCGTCTTCCTGCGCACGTGACAGCATCTCGAGATAGGGCATTAAGAAACCATCTTTGCCCTTGGGTCGAATTGAATGCTGGACGGGGCGCTCCCATACCATGCCCGCTGGGCCCTCACCTTCGCGCCTGTACTCGGAAACCGCGCCTATCTGCTTGATGCGCCCCGCCCCGACCAAAATTCGGCCGGTTCCTTCCACAAAGGGCACATGCTTGGCGTAGAAGAGACACAGCGAGTCTTCCTCGCGCAAATGCCCGGCAAAGCCGTCCAATAGCGCCGTCTGGTTTGCCGCCTCATGTACCCAGTTGCTTTCATAGCCCAGGTCTGGCTCGCGATCGGGGTCCACGTCCAGATCCAGCGTGTCAGCGTAGTAATCCAGGTTGTCACGCATCAGCCACCGGAACGGCACGATACCTGCGGAGAAAGCGGGGTAGCGCTGAGGCGTGGGCCGGAAGTGCCCGTAGTTCTTAGGGTTCTGGCTGGCCAGCGCGTGGCGCTTGATCACATCCAGCTCCATTGGTGCCATGAACATGCCGCGTTCATTTACGCAGGCGGGCCATTGCTCAACCGGAATTTCATCGAGTTTGCGGCCAGCGACGGTAATTTCCTGCTCGTCCTTCTTCGAGCCGGCAATACCTTTGAGTTTCGCGCATGCCCCATTCAGTTGCGGCGCAGTGCAGACCGTGCCGTTCCAGCCGGCGTCATGCCAGGGCACCCGCACGGACACATGTCGCAGTGGATAGTTATTGGTTACTGGTAGATTTAGGGGTGTACTGCATTTCTTTTTATCAGTTGCCATCACTCACCTGCTCCTCATCAGGCTGCTCCTCACGGTAAACCCAGTGAAGCATCTAAAGTTTACTGGAAACCACTAAGCCTCAAGACCAGTTCTTACCGTCAACACGGTTGCCCCCCCCAAAATGCCACTTCCCACACCAGATTGCGACACGTTTTTATCGCTGCCTTATTTCACGAGAGCTTCGAGCTGTTCGTATTCCAGCACCCATACCACAAGCTCGCGAAGTCTGTGGCGCTCGATGTTATCGAGCGCAGCAATAACGCGGGCAACCGCCTGCGGATAGTCCTCACCTTCCCGCTTCTCGATTTTCACTCGGCCGCTCGCCCAGCTTTTTGACTGTAGCAGTCGCCCTGCTGCAAGCAGGGCACGAACCTGAGATTCATTCACTTGCGAGGCGCCAAGGCTCGCATAAGGTCTGCAACCTGTACCTGCAATGCCTCAACCTGCCCACGTAGCTGAGCCGCTTCCTCACGGGCCTTAGCCGCCTCTTTACGGACGTGATCGCGCTCAGCATGTGCCTTGGTCAATCTCTCGGCAACACGATTCGCCTCGGACGCTGCCTGCTTGCGCTGCTCCTGGTGCATTTGAACAGCGGCCTCGGCCTTGGCCTTCACGGACGCCAACTCGGCGCATGCCGCGTCGCGTTCGGTGACAATGTCCTGAAAGGCCTTTTTCTGCCCGGCCAACTCGCTCTGGTAACGGCTACGCTCGGCATCAAAACCGGCATTAAGGCGGCCTGTCTCGGCACCATGCCCCTCGGCTGCCGCCTTGGCAGCCTGCTCGGTCAGAGTAAGACGCTCCCGCACCTGGGCCAGCTCAATAGCTTGCGCTTGGCTGACGGCCTGTACGTCGGCCAGAAGCGTTTCTAGCCTTGAGGAAGCGGTTTTCACTTCCTCCAGCTGGTTTTCCAGGTCATCGACCGTTTGTGCCGCGTCGGCCAATTCGCGCTCGGCGAATTCACGCTGCTCACCTGCGGTTCGGATGACTTCTGCAACGCGTCGCTCCGCCGTTTTAACGGCCTTGTCGTTCAGCTCGACTGCCAGTGTCGCCAGGCGTTCCGTAAGGGCCTTGGTCACAGTAGCCACCTCCTCGGCGACCTCAACGGGTAGTTCTGCAACCGGTTCGGCCTTGGCGACTGATTGGCTGCTGACGTGCTCCTCCCACACCTGTTTGAGGCGGGCCGGATTGCCGCCGCCGATTTTCTGGCGAATGGCGAAACCCGTCACGGCGCGGCCCGCAGCATGTAGCTCCTGGCCTGCACTGATGATCGACTCTGTAGTGAATTCCGCTGGACGCATAAATTTCCCCTCCTAAACAAACAAACGAATAAACAAACGAACTAACGATCGCAGTTCAAGTTTGATCGGCGGCTAGCTAGCTGCCGGTTTTTTGGTGTTTTCTGTCCACGCACGCGCCTTCAATCTTCGCCAGGAAGCAAAATGGTGATAACCGGATCGCCGTCGTCTCCCGGCCCAATGTGCACGACCAGTTTGACCAAGCGTAGCCTCACGCCGCGCCCGCCACGGGGTACGCGATAGAGCTGAAAAACAAGCCTTTGTGCGCCGGCACCAAGACGCGCAGCGTTCATCGCCATCCACAGCACGTCCCACAATCTCCCCGCCTCGTCTTGGTAGGTCTGGCGGCGGTTGTCCGCCTCACCCCACTCCACGCAATCGGCCCACACCGCGCGGGTGACAGCTACCGGGATGCGGAATCCGACTTCTCTTGCCACCTCGTCGACGCAGATCAGCTGACCGTCCTCGATGGCCTGCTTGCGGGTGTAGCTGTAAATCACTTCACCGAAAATCTCGTTCATCGTGTTCATGTGGACCTCCTCAGGTTGATGGTTGCTTGCGGGTATCTCGCGATCTGGGTTTCAAAACTGCCGGATTCGAAGATTCTGGAGCCCCGGCTTTTCTGCTCCGGCGCTGGCTGGTGTTCTGCTTGCCCGCGCTGCCGTCTTTCGTGAGTTCCTTCGCCCTTGCGACGGGTTTAGAAGGGGGGATGAGGGATGCAAGGGGACGTGGAATAAATGTCGGCGCCCGCGCGCACCGCGCGACTTGGCGGGCGACGGCGTTTTATGCCGCGAAAGCCCCTTGCAAGGCGCATAGCGCCGTTCCCTCAGCAGACGGGCTATGGTCGCGAACTGAGGGCGAAGGAACTCACGAAAGATGGTGTGGATTACGCGGAGGCACCGGCTGCGACGGTGCGTGGTTGAAAGTTGTCAGGCCAGCGCGATGTCGTAGGCATGGCGCTGACAACCGCTGTTGCCGCCGGAACGGTGGAGCGGAGCCGTCGCCGCAGGCGTGGGCGGAGCGGAAAAGCCAGGAATGCGCAGGGCGTGAAGCGCGCTGCGACTAGGGGGACAAGGCGACGGCCCTGTCCCGGCAAAGCCAGGCCCGCGCGTTGAGGGCACTTCGGCTAGGTCACGTAGGCGGGGGGCAGCTACCCAAAAACGAACAGATGCGTCTAGAAAGCGGCTTCCCACTGCTCCAGCTGTTTAACCGTCTCGGGCAACCCCTGTTTCAGCAAGCAGTCCAAGTATTCGCGCGTAGTCATGGGTGGTTTCTTCAAGGATTGGCGGTGCCTCGCAACCGCTTCCAATACCCGGGCTGCATTGAGATCGATCAGGTCGGAAATGAATTCGTCCGGGTGCAGCGCCTCGACATCGTACTTGTCGAGTTCCACCGCCGGAAAATCCTTGAGATTGAAGGTGAGGATCACGCTCGACTGACTGCGGATGGCAGCGGCGAGGACGTGGCGATCATCGGCATCAGGCAGTTGCAAGGTCGGGATCAGGTAGTCGTAACCCTCCACGAGACCATCACGAACACTGCGATTCATCAGATCCCGCGTTCTCTCCAGCTGCGCGCGTGTCAAATCCTGGCGCAATTCCAGGAGACTGCTCATCCATTCCTCGTGAATCTCGTCAGTCCACTTGGCCCGGTACAGATCCGTGAGGGCCAAGTGCATCAACAGATCCCGCAGCGGTGCCGGATAAAGAACACACGCGTCATACACAACAGAAAAATTTGCCATTCAATAGCCCATGTTCAATTCTTGCGCCTGGGCCGCCAGCTCCTCCAATGCCTTCATTCTGTCCGCATCAATCCTGGCCTTGTAATCGACCAAATCCTGATATCGCACGCGACGATGAGTACCCACCTTGTGGTACGGAATCGTCCCGCTGTCTAGCAGCTTGACCAAATGCGGGCGTGAGACATTGAGCATGTCGGCCGCCTCTTGTGTTGTGAGTTCCGCATGCACGGGAATCATGCTGACCGCATTTCCTTGGGCCATCTCGGACAAGACATCGATCAAGAGTCGAAATGCCGCAGTCGGAACACGTACTGCTTCATGCTCGCCTGCCTGATCGATCACCCGAATAGCCTGGGATTCTTCCTTCGTGCTTAGGTACAGAGAGAGCTGCCTACTGCTCTCTCTCGCCAGCGAAACTTCCGCCTCTGTTGGAAGGTCGGGTCTTACTTTCGTATTCATCGTCGTCTCTAAATTCTTCAATTCTGCTATGCGGTGTCAGATGTCAGATCGTGTCTTCAGTTCGTCAATTCGATGTCTGGTGTGTCTTCGCTTTTCGTCAGTTCGAACGCCGCCGACTCCTCGGGCGGAGTCGCGGCGTTAGTTCACTATACACAAACGAAACAAACGAAACAAGTGAAATAAACGAAATGACTTTGGGGATGTCCGCGGCCTTACACGCCCTGGACAACGATCTCGACATAGCCGATCAACTCAGCCGAATAGCTTCCATCTCCGTTTGCCGCCCCCTTGTGCTTCAGTTCGCGCTGCAGGGTAGGCTCAATAGCGTGTGAAAACAGCTCAAGCCGTTGCTCTGGAACGAACTTCGGTGACGTCGCCGGCGCCTGCAGATACCGCTCGCATTGCCGCTCAACCGCAGGAACTCGCGTGCCATCCTGTTTGACGGCGATCGGCTGAACCACGACGCGGCGCTCACCGTTGCCAGTGGACACCTCGACCATCCAAAGGGAGAGCAGTACAGGCGCATCCACATCCCCCGATACAGCGATGCCTACGTCCTCCGGAGGCAGACTGCGCCAGCGCCCAAGCTCTTCCTGCACCAACGGGTGATCCAAGCCCATCAGCTCCAGATCGTCCTGGCTGGTGGCGGCGTCACGGTTCAGCGTGAAGCGCGCGCGACGCGACCCGTCGACCGTCACGAGGTCGTAGGCTTCGTCGTCGACCTTGATCAGCTTCTGCTGGCGATCCGCGACCGCAGCCGCAAGGAATCGCACCAACCGATCCAGGCTGGGTGACACGTCAGAGAAGGGTTTGTAGTCGTCGAGGCTGAATCCTTCGAGATCCTGGAACAGGTCGAACACGACCTGTCGGGCTTCGCGGGAATTCGACAAGGCTGCTTCCAGCTCTACTTGCGTGCGCTTGAGCTCGGGGTCTGATAGCGCCTCTTGGTATAGCCGGTCGTAATTGAGCCGCTCGGACAGTTGGCCCAGGATCTGTGCCCGCAAATCCTCCGCGACATTGCCCTGATCATCGACCTTGCCGACGGTGCGAGCGATCTCGGTCAGCTTCTCGTCGAGCAGCAGGAAGATACGGCCCTCGATGGTGTCCGACAGCACCAGGTTGTAGACCTGCGCCGTGTGGTTTTGACCATAGCGGTGGATGCGCCCGATACGCTGTTCCATATCCATCGGGTTCCACGGCAGATCGAAATTGAACAGGATGCGTGCGAACTGCAGGTTGATGCCTTCGCGTCCCGCTGCGGTACACACCAGCACGCGCGGCCCATCCTTCTGCCGGAAACGGCGTTCTGCAGCCAGCTTGGCGCCGTGGTCGCCACCGCGCAGCACCACCACGCCCTGGCCAGGGAAGGTCTGGTCGATTTCCCGGGCGATCAAGTCCACTGTACCGAGGTAGGTGGCAAACACCACGATCTTCTCGTTCGGGTTCTGCTGCCACAGCGTGCCGAGGCCGTCGAGCAGCTTCTGGGCCTTGGTCTCGCGCTGCTGCGGGAAGATCCCGAGCAGGTCGCCGATACGCAAGCGTTCCTCGGGCAGATGCAGTTCCACCACGGCCGACGCGGCTTCCTCGGCGTGCGCGGCACCGTATTCGCTCGCGTAGGGATCAGAAGCCATTTCCAGCGCCTCTTCATCCAGCTTCTTGACGAGGCGGTATTTCAGATCAGCGAGCACGCGGTCCACTTCGCTGCGGCCAATCGCATCGCGGGAAAGCCCAAACTCCTCGTGAATCAGTTCCCGAGCCTCATCCGTCAGGCGCTCTCGGCCCTCGATGTCGAGGTCCTTATCGCGCAGCAAGGCCTCGTGCAGCGTCAGCATCAGCAGTCGCCGTTTCAGCGTGCGCCTTACGGCAGCGAAACTCGACGCAGCAATCTTCTGAAAAATGGCCATCAGGAACCCGAGCGCCTGGCCTTTGCTGCCCTGACGGCGTGCCAGATTGAAGCCATCCTCCAGGTATTCACGCAGCTTCTCGTAGAACAGTCGTTCATCCTGATTCATCAGGAAGGATTCGGTATGCACCCAGCGCCGCGCAAACAGCGGCGATCCATCGGGCTGGCAGGCGTCGGCCTTGGTGCGCCGGAACATCACGGTGTTGAGACGGTGACGGTTCTCCAGCATCTCCTCAGGGCCGCTGAACAAGGTCGGATTCAACAGCTGCACCAGCATCCAGAACTGGAAATGGTTGCCCTGGTGCGGCGTCGCCGAAAGCAGCATCAGGTCGCGTGAGTGATCCTTCAACGCCTCGGCCAGCTTGTAGTTCTCGGTCTTCCTGACCTTGCCCCCCGTCCGGTAGGCGGTCAGGTGATGGGCTTCATCGAACACCACCAGATCCCAGCGTGGCGCCTCCAGCAGGCGTTTGATGCGGGCCGGGCGCTTGAGCGTATCGATACTGGCAATCAGCCGGTCGTGTTTGGCAAAGGCGTTGGTCTTACGGTCGGTGATGTCGCCTTCGGACCCGAACACCTCGAAATCGAGGTTGAACACCTCATTGAGCTCACGGTGCCAGTTGTTGACCAGCCCGGCCGGCACCACCATCAGCGCGCGATTCAGCTCGCCCCGGCTGGCCAACTCGCGCAGGATCAGCGCGGTTTCGATGGTCTTGCCAAGCCCGACCTCGTCGGCAATCAGGTAGCGCCGGGGTGAGGCCGTGGCGATACGGTGGGTCAGCACCACCTGGTGTGGCAGCAGATCGATCTTGGCCGAGGTCAGCGCCGAGGCGCTTTCCATCACCGGCAGTGCGTGCGCCTCGTAGGACAGCCATGCCTTGCGCGAACGATCAGCCCCACCATCGACGGCACGGAGAATGCGCTCGGTACGCGATAACTGGCGGCGAACCGAGCCAACCGGCACCCGCCGCTCGCCGAGGCTGAAGAATGCGCGCAGATAGCCATCGCGCGCCGGGTCAAGGACGACCCCCTGGCCATATTCCTGATGGGTGATCCGTTCGCCGGGTTGAAACTGAATCTCTGCTTCCACGCGCTGGCCTCAGGTGATCCGCAGGTGGAACAGACCAGCAGGTTTGCTGCCCTCGCGCAGGAGTATTTCTTGCGGATACTCGTTGGCTTCTCCCCACAGGATGCGGCCAATATCGAGCTGGCTGCCCCGATACGGTGCCTCGCAGAGCCAGGTCACCGCATCGGTCGCCGGTTGTACTTTAACGCGGCTGTGACCCAGCGGCAGCCAGAAAACCAGAGCGGCTTCTCCCGCGTACTGATCCTGGAACGACAAGATAGCAGCCTTAACCGAATCGCCCAGCCATGCTTCCGCATCGTCCGGCGTCAAAAGATCGAGACTACCCTCCAGGCCGGCGACCACCAGGGTCTGGTTGCCATTGCTCGGCAGGTCGTCGGGCCAGTTACCCACCGCCTGCAGGAACTGGCGCAAGCTCCAGACTTCCGAGGCCGCGCACACCTGATTGCGTGCTTCCTCGTCCCAAATCCAACTGGTGCCGCGACGCTGCCATACGGTGTCGAGCAGTTGCCTCATAGCTCATACTCCTCGAACAACGTGCCCTGCGTGGGCTTCACGCCCTGGCTGGCTGCCCAACCGTTGTAGATCGAAACGGCACGCGAGGCTGCGTTGCGAGTGGCCTGATCCGGGCCATTGCGTTGCAACCACTCAAGCAAAGGCTTGAGCGCCACGTGCGGCTTGAAGTTTTCGTTCTTCAGCGTGTCAGAGGCGTTGATGCCACTGCCATCGAAGCAGGCCCCGATGAGTACCAGCGCCTGATCCAGATCGGAAGTCAGTCGGCGCTTATGCCTGCCTGACCAATCGCGCGCGAAGTCGAGCGGGTTCACCCGGGTGAAGATCTTGCTCCTTTCCGTGCACCAACCGCGCTGCTCGAACTCGTCGGGCGTGGTGATCGAACCCTTGAGGAATTTCTGCAACTGGTCGCGCTTCATCTCGGTGGCGTTGCCAAAGGTGCGCAGGAACTGGCGCGTGATCGGCTCGGCATTGACCGGCGGCGGCTCTTTGCCCTTGTCGGCATCTTCGTCGATGAGCTGGTTGATACCGACCAGCGCGTCCTTGACCGAGATCGTGCGACCTTCGTCCACGTAGACCTTGCCGTAGTGGCGGGAGAAGTATTCCAGTGCCTTGCCGCGCCGGATCACCTGGATGTCGGCGGCGGGCAGGCCTTCCTTGGCATGGTTCTCCAGCATGGCCTGCAACTGACGCACATCGGCCATCACCTCGCGGCGCATCCGGCCCCAGCTCACTGGCTTGGGTTCTTCCGTGCGCTTGCGGCAGACGTGGATGATGTCGTATTCGATGGTCTTGGAGCCGAACTCGCCTTCGCCCTTGGTCTCGTCGGAGCGGATCGGATACGTCGCTTCGAGGTAGTACCCGGCGTCGAACAACGACTCCAGCACCGCCACCCAGGGTTCGTCCTCGCTGTGGTGGAAAGTGAAGGCGAGGATGCCACTGGGCTTGAGGATGCGATGCGCCTCGCGCCAGCATTGCGTGAGCAAGCGCTGGTAGAAGCCATCCGGGTCTTCCGGCTCACGGGCTTTGTTGGCGACGGCCTCCAGAGACTTGGGCGTGTATTCGGCGCGGAAGTAGTCCGGGTACTTGTCCTTCAGCGCTAGACGAAGCCAGACGTAGAAGAAGTCTGAAAGCTCCGAGTAATGCAACAGGCCGCCGAAAGGTGGATCAGTGATGACCAGATCAAGGCTGGCATCGACGACCTTCGCCAGTTCCGTGGACGACCCACAGAAAACGTCTGCGCCGTTTACCGGGTCGCCCGGGAAAACCTTCTCACTCTTACCACTAATACCGCCTGCAAGCGCGGCATCCTTCCGCTTCAAGCCCTCTGCGCTTACTGCCTCCCACGGCTGCATAGCCCAATCGCGGCTCTCAAGGAGAACGGGCACACAAGAACTCCAAGGGCCGTAGCCCATCGGCGAAAAAACACCAACTTCAACCAACGTTGATTTCGGATGGAAGTTGTTGTTCGACATCGCTGGAACAAAGTGATCCTTATTAATGTGCCAGAAGGCTAGAACGCTCTGGTTGCGCAAGTAGTTCTGGAATGCGCCAAGAACAAACTCGCGCACTTTCCAGTCGTGGTTCCCAGCATTCACGATGGCCTTCAGCAATTGCGCGTGAACGAGCAACTGTCGTGGATGGAACATCGTCCACCAATGCGTGAAGCCGTGGTTCGGCACGCCACCTTGCAAATGGTGGGTCATGAAACCGTAGGGAAGCTCGGAGCGCGGCCAGTAGTCCTTCAGGTCGGCATCCTTGCGTACTTCCCATTCCGCGAACGCAGTATCGTACTGCCGGGCGTGTGCCGCATCGTAGGCGGCAAAGAAGCGACCACCGTATGGCTTGCCCGCCGCATTACGCTTGGGCGCATAGCCCTGCACCGCGTAAGCGGCCATCGGCCCGGTCTTGCCGGTGGCCTTGATGGTGGTCAGCACATCCTGCACCGTGCCGCAGGCCGAACAGGCGTAGTGCGACTTCTTCGGCACGGTGCCTTTCACGGGCACGAAGGTTACGCCCGTTTCCGGATCAGTCACTTCATCCGACAGCGTGCCGCGCACTTCCAGCAAGCGGATATTCGCTGCGCGTGCCACATCCCAGCGTGTGGTCGCGGCAACGTCGTCCTGCGCCGACCCGCCGTAGGGCCGACCGTTTGCGTCCTGCTTCGCTTCGCCGGCCAGCCATTGCGGATGCACCAGCAGGCTCAGTTCAACCTTCTTGTTCTTGCCTTTGCCAAGATTGACCAGTGCGGTGTGGCCGCAATGAGGGCACACAACGCCTCTCTTGCGGTCGAGTACGGAGAACGGGTACTCGGAGGGAGCGACGTACAGCGGCACATCGGGGGCCATGCGCGCGGCGTCTTCCTCGACATGAAACTCGCCGCCGCACTTGCCGCAGGTGTGCTCCCAATGCTTGACGCTGAGTGTCTTCACCGCCATCACAGGGCTGCTCATGATCGGCGTGCGGTGGCCGCAGCCCGTCACCTGACAAGGGCCATGCTTGGCCCAGAAGGTGTAGATGATCTCCGGGCCTTCGTAGCGGTAATCCTTGCGCTCGTCCCGCGGGATGGTCAGCGGATCGAAATCGGCGGGCATCACCTTCTTGGTCGGAAGGTGCGTCCACGTACCTTTCTCACCTTCCGGGCCGTCGCAGTAGTAGTACGGCATGATCTGCGGCTTGACCTCGGCCTCGATGTCCGCGAGAAGCTTCTTCACTTCGCCCAGATCAACGTTCGCGAGTTCCTGCTTGACGACGAACCACGCGACCGGGTTGAGGTCGTTGCCGACCATCTGCATGCCCAGGCGCGAGCCTTCCACCAGTGTGGTGCCGCCGCCCATGAAGATGTCTGCCACCTTCAGGTACTTGAAGGCACCTCTCTTCTGGTGGTTGGCATAGTAGTTGTCCCACACCAGCTTGGCCGCGTGCGATTTGTCGTCCGGGGCCTTGGTGGCTGCTGCGATCAGCATGGAACGGAACACGCTGGAACGCCGCCGCGCCCACCACTTCGACATCTGGTAAATCGGCTTGCCCGCGTTACCTTCGATGATTGCCACCTGATTGACGGGCAAGATCGGGAAATCCACCTCCAGGCAAGTCTTGGGGCGGTTCGGATCGTTGAAGTCGACGGTTTCGAGCGCGACTGTCTTGCCTGCGCCTACGGCCTTGGCGACTTCTTGTGCGAGTAGTTCTTTTTTTGTGGCCATGCTTAGTTTGTCTTTCGTTGGAGGCTTAACAACCGGCGATAGAACTCTTCAACATCTTCGGGGGCATCCAGCACAGATTGATATTTGACGCCGCGTTCTTCAGCCAGACTGGCATCCAGATAGTTACAGTTATTAACGGCAGTTACGCTAAGCCACGAGGGACCAACCGGATCGAAAAAATCCCGGCCATCCAGGTCAATCCAAGCATGGAAATCCGGTTTTAAAGGTTGCTCGGTCTGAATGAATTCGAGAATTGCGCGCTTATCGGACATAGAGCACCTGGACGTCCCGCTATTTGTCTCGACTAAGCCGACCATAATTCGGGCCTGTGGAAACCTTTCTTTGACGTCTTCAAAGATCGCTCGGCAGGCCGGGAGGCAATTGCCTCCTAGCCCGGCCCAATCCATGTCACTACACATTTTTTCCATCGCCATCACGTAGAAATCGTGCTTGAGCATTGCCAATTCATCGGGGCTCATCGGGTCAGCTCGACAAAAGGAGACAGAACCTCAAGTAGAGACAGCCCCCCGTGCGTCAGTGTCGGGTAACCGCCCTGGCTCTTCCACTTCCAGCGGCCAAGGGCCAGAAGGTGGGCACCGTGCGGGCTGTTGATCTGCAGGGCGACTGGCGGCACGAAGGGACCCGTGTCCCCGGTGCCGGCTGTGCTGCGCCCGCTGGAAAACGTCTTTTTGAGGAACTGCCCGACCTCGCCGTCGGCATCCGGGAAGTAGCCGGTGGCGGCGTAGCCGTGGTCGGAGGTGATGACCAGCCGCCGCCCGGTGGCCAAGCGCTCGACGAAGGTCCAGAAGTCGTCGCTGCTGAGTTGGTCGGCTGCATCGCGGGTCAATATGTCGAGGCCCTGTCCAGCCCCGGCGCCGTCGTGAACCTTGCTGTCGGGCCAGTGGTGCCAGAACACCCAGTTCTTGGCCCCGGGCGCGCTGTTGATCAGCCCTTCGCAGTCCTTCCAGGGCATATCGACACACTCGGTCTGCGCCGGCTGGAGCTTGTGGGCCAGACCTCCGCCGTTGTTCTGCAACTGGCTGCGGCTGCCAAAACCGAGCGCCTGGGCGAACTCGTTGGTTTCGCCGGGCAGCTCGGAGGCGTTGGCCGTCACCTCGTGCAGGGTGAAGCCGCGCTCCTTGGCGCCCTGCAGCAGCCAGGGCAGTTCGCGCAGCGAAAGGCCGTCGAGGATCAACACCGCTTTGGCGCTATAGGGCTCGGCCCACCAGCGTGCGAGGCGATCCGACGTGCGTTCGACGCCGCTGATTTCAGTCTGCCCAAACACCTGCCAGAGATCCCAGCCACCGGACGACAGGAAATGATCCAAGGCGCCGATCTCGCGGTCACGCTTGGTGACCTCACTCGGGGCGTTGCCGGTGGCCAAAGGCTTGGAGGCAATCTCGATTGCCTTGTCGATGATGACCCGCCACGCATCGGCAGCCGAGCCCTTGGTCAGGCTGTGCAGTACCCCGGCGTCCAGTGCCATCAGTTGTCCTCCTTCTCAAGGCTGAGCTCGAAGGTCATGCCATCGGGCAGTTTCTTGAGCAGTTCCTTGAGCTGGGCACCCGTTGCCGTCGACACCTTAATAGAGACTTCGGCGACCGGTGTGGCCGGTCCAATACCCCAGCCTTCGAGCTTGCCGATCAGGTTCAGTGGCGAGGTAGGCGGGTTGTTCAGCGGGATACGAGGCTTGCCCCCGCCGGATGCTCCACCGCCATAGATTCCACCACCACCCGGAACAGGTGTGGGCTGACCACCTGCCGTGGGCTCGGAGACGATTGGTGGATTGGGTGTCGTGCCACCACCGAACAAGCCCCCCCCGCCCGGTGGCTGGGGGGCGAGCGGCGTCGTTCCACCCGTAGTAGGCACCGCCGAGGGCGCCATCAGGAATACTTCATCAAGCTGGCGGCCCGTGTAGGAAAGCTTCGGCCGCAGGCGTTTCCAGGCAGTGTCCTCGTCTTCGCCGGCATGGGTCTGCAGGTATTCAAGACCGCGCAGGTTGATGGCGATTTTCCCACGCGAGCACAGGCGCAGGATGCGCTCCTTCATCGCCGTCTCGCCCAGCCAGGGGATGCAATCCTGTCCTGCGGGGCGGGGCTCCTGCAGTTCGCGCAGCAGCTTGCCGAGCGCCGTGTTGTCGGCGGCGGCTTCGAGCACCAGGTCTTCAAAGTCTTCAGGGACGAAGAGATCGTTGGTCAGCGTCTCCTCGATGCCTTCGGGGATCTGCGCGCCTTGCTTCCTCAGGCTTTCGACGCTGAACAGGCACTGGCTCGGATCGGCAAAGTTCCAGCGATGCAGCACGGCGAAGCGGTCGAAACGCTTTTTCAGGTTTTCACGCAGCGAGCCTTCAAACTCCTTCTGCAGCTTCTTGTATTCCGGGTTCTGGCCACTCCACTCCTGGGCTTTCATCTCGGCGCGAGCCAGGATTAGCAAGTCTCGGTCCAAAAATGCGTTGGTCGAGCCGGACCGGGGCAGCAGGAAGCGGACGGTGTTGCGGCGCTTCTGCAAATGGTCTTTCAGCCAGCGGCCAAGGCGCTGGTCGACGTTATCCGGCTCCTCGGGCAGCACCAAGATGGGAAGGCGATCGTCCCATCGATCAGGTTGTTCGGCTTCGTCGAGTGACGACCACGGATCGGTCTGCCAAGACTTCGGCAGTGCGATCACGCGGAATGTCTTGGCAACCTCGTCGGCGCCGCCGATGACGTAGCGAACCTGCTTGGCAAGCTGGGCCTGATCCGAACCATCCGTGAACAGCTTGTCGTTGCGGGCGCAGGCCATCAGCTTGGCGCGCGGGTTTTCTTCCTCGCGGAATACCAGCCGGGGGCCGTCCTGGTGGATATTGAAGCTGTTCTCCACAATGGTCGCCAGTTCAACCTGGAAGGCGTTGTCGTCGACGGCTTTATTGCGCGTGATGTCAACCTGCAGCGTGGCGGGTTCGGCACCTGCCAAGTTGCCGACGGCAATAGACCGCAACCACAACGCGCCGACGATCTCCTGCAGGTGTGGGGCGAGATTGGCATGGTCGTAGACCGCCTCGGTGACCGAAATGATGTTCTGCTGGGCTTTCTCGCGCAGGGTGCGGTGATGCTCGTTGGAGACGGAATCCAACAGGGCGCCGATGCCGGATGCATCGTCGTCAAGCCGGAAGTCGGCGGCCGTGAGCACCGGGGCCACTTCTCCTCGGCTCTTGTACAGGTTCGCCAGGATGCGGATCATGTCGCGCGTTTCCTGGGCATCGGTGGCGATGAGCACCTGCTCTTCGAGAAGGCGCAGCAGATGCGGCGCGTAGGGCCAGGACTCGGTGAACTCCTTCCGCTTGCGATCCTGCTCGGCCGGCGGAACATCAAGCAGGCGGAAGTATTCGGAAACGTGCTGCGCAACCAGCGCTTCAATCGTGCCGCTTGCGATCTGCAGACGGTTGTCGAACAAGCGGTGCAGCAGCATCCGGCGGCGATCCTGCTGGATGCGCTCTGCGTTGCCGCCCGCCTTGAAGTCGATGGCGACTGGATTGACGCGGTGTACCTGCTGGTAGGCGTCGCTGCCGCCGTTACGCACCGAGATCACCAGCACCAGCAGATCAGGCCGTTCCTTTGCGATTTCCGAAAGAATCTGGATGAAGTTGAAGGCCCAGTTCTTCCAAGGGTACTGCTTGGTGTTGGTGAGGCCGTCGTACCAGGTCTGGAACTCGTCCAGCAGCAGCATCGTGGGCGTGTTCTCCAGCAGCTCGATGATGAGCTTGTCGGATGGGATGTCGGTCTTGGCCGCGCCCATGCCCTCCCACTTGCCCTTGATGTAGGTGCCATGCGGATGGCGCTCGAACAGCAGATCCCACAGGAACTTGTAGCGCTGGCGATGGAGACTCTCGCCAATCACGAGCATCCCGTCGCGCAGGGCGATCTTGCCGATGCTGGGATCGCCCAGCGTGGTCGACCAGGAATTGAGCCAGGCGCCGGTTGAGGCCGCGTCGTTCACCGTGTGGTAAAGCGCCGCCATCAAGTGCGACTTACCCAAGCCGCGCTCGCCAATCACGACCACTGGACGCCCCTGGTTGGGACCGACCGCCTCGATCCCTTTCAACAGGTCATGGGTCGGATAGGTGATCTCCAGGAATTCCTTAGCGGCGATCTGGGTCGCGCCGGTATTCGTGTCGTTGGAGAGCTCAATGGCTGTCCCTTTGAGGCGTTTACCTCGAAATTCTTCGCGTAGAGTCAGTCCAAGCATTATTTACCCTCCCCTTCATTGCCGCCGGCCGGGTTCACCGTCTCGCTCATGTGTGTTCTTCCTTATTGTTTTCGACTTGTTCGGGGGCAGGAATGGCGATGCCGTGCTGCTCGCAGTGGTCGCGAATCAAGACCTCGATCATGTTCGCAATGGAGCGATGCTCCGCGTGCGCAGCAATGCGCAATGCGTCCTTTAATGTCGGGTCGATCCGAAAGGTCAGAGTGGCAGTTTTGCTGTTGGCCATGCCCTTCTCCAGAAGACACTGCAAATGTACTGCAATATACAGTGTGGATATGGGCTTCACAACGCATGCTACAAGCAACGCGCCTTGTCGCCTGAGTCCGCAGGATTCGATGGCGGATTGCGGCGACGCGAGGCGGCGCCCCAGAGGGGAGCCGCGCCGTCGTGGCCGAACGGCCGAAGGGCGTGACAGCCAGGACGCGCGCGGGGCAAGTCGAAGTGAGCGAAGCGAGCGTCTCGACGCAGCCTCCGAAGACGCGCCCGCAGGGCCGGCTTCGGACGGGGGAGCCGCCGGGGGAAAACCGACAGCGCAGCGTCGTCGGTTTTAGGGCGCCCCAGCGCCCGACCCCGAGCGGGGGCGGAGCCCGGTCGGCAAGCGCCCAAGGCGCGCGCCCCCCCGCTGTGCAGGCCCCGCCCAAGCGGGGTCGCGGAGGGACCGAAACGCAGCGACAGCTGCGTGCAGGGAGCGCAGCGAGTCGAACCCCGACGCGGCACGGTCACGAAGCGCAGCGGAGTGGCCGTGACGTGGTGGCGGTGAGAGCCGAACGGAGGTGAGGCCGACCGAGGGAGGACAGTGCCGGCACGCCGGCAAGGGGGGCCGCAGGCCGCCCGCCTGGCCTCCCGAAGGGAGCCCACGCGAAGCGGGGGGGCGCGCGCCGCAGGCGGGCAAGCCGACCCCCAAGCGACCGCAGGGAGCGCGGAGCGGACCAGCCGCGAAGGCAAGCCCCACAAGGCATGCCGGGCGTCCAGCCCGGCAAGTCTGGGGTTGCGGCCCTAGCCGCCCGCGAAGCGGCCCCGGACGGTGCGTTGAGGGGTGCGCAGGTGGGCAAGCCCACCGAAGAACCACGGGCACGCTGCCGCCGAGATTGCCCCCATCGATTGCCGCACGCGCAAACACAATCGCGCTGCGCAATTCATAAGGGCAAACAAGGCCACCATTTTTCAGCGCATTGGGCGCAAAAAGAACGCCACAGCGGTTCCAGGAACCAGCTACGGTGGTGTGCGCCCGCCTGTCGGCGAGCTGCGCGCGCAAGCTGGCAAATGCGGCGCTATGCGCCTTGTTCCGCCTGTCGGCGGGATTCGGATTTGCCGCGCAGCATGCGTGCAACGGTACGCGCGGAAACCTTCAGGCCGGCGTCGGCGAGGGTGGCGGCGATCTGCTCGGCGTCGTAGCCGTTCGCGTGCATGGTTTTCATGCCGGGTAGGAGCTTTTGCAGGGCTTCGTCTTTGGCAACCCTGCGGTTTTGGTTTTCGACCCTTGGCGCAGATTTCATCTTCTTCGCCAGGTCGTTGAGTTTTTGCACGGTGATCATGCTGGTCAGCTTCCTTTCAGTATCAGTGTGGGCAGGTGTTCGAATGTGACGAACGAAAAACTGGAGTCGATCACCGGGGTAGGCAAGACCTTTTCTCCGGCAACAACGAGCGGCGGCAGGCTGCGTAACAGGCGCTCGACGTTGCATGCCTTTTCCGGCGTTGGACTGGTGTAAATCACATGCCGGTATGCATTTTTCTTCAACGCACCCAGATGATTCGCAACGACGGCTTTGTATCGCTTGATCGTCTTCATTGTGCGTTCGCATTCAATGGCCACAGGCGTACCGTCCGGCATGACGGCGATTGCATCCGGTCGGTGGTGCTTACCCCATTTTTCAAGATCGGGCCGCGTCCAGTTTTTCCATCCCGCTCGAAGACAAGCAAGCTTCAGGCGTTGCAGGTCGATGCTATGGTCGAGCACAGTCAGGCCGATCCGTCCGCGCTCATAGGCCTTGCCGATTAGTGCGCGTTCTGTGCCGGCGGCGGCGCTTTGCCCGTCCATCGTGATGCCAACCAATCGGAGACTACCGAACGGGATTTCGATGCTGTCGAGCGTCACCAGGCCGTCGCGGGCCATTGCAGCGAGTGTTGTCCGGATGGTGCGGCGGTCGCGCACGCCCATGACGTCACCTGCAATGTCAATCGGCGTCCAGAGCTCCATCCGCAGCCAAGCCAGCAGGCGTCGGCGTTTCGTTGCCTGGGCGGCGAGACGTTCGGCATGGGAGTGTGGAATGAGAGGCATGTCTACGCCACCTCACCTTAGAAGGTCGCCAAAGTCGGCTTCGCGGGTGCGGCTCTCCCCGACGTCAGCTGGTGCAGGGTCCACGGCCGCGTATGAGGTTTCAACTGGCACAGCGACCGCGGGCTCAGTGAAAAGAGGCGGCGCCGGGATGGGCTCAGGTGGCGGTCCAGCTTTCAGCCAGCGCGTAGATAGAAAATACGCCGGGCCGTCACCAATGACGACACCAACACTCGCTTCTTCTCCCGCCGGCTTCGGCAGGTGCGTGAAGATATGTGCTGGCATGTGGCTAGCCTTGCCGATGCTCTGTGCGACGCTCATGCCATCGTCATTTTCGGTCGTTCGTGTCTCCAAAACCGCACGGTCGCCTGAGATAAGGGACAGTTCGCGTGCCGTCTCTGCATCGAGCATCTTGTACGCGATTTTGATGCCGGAGTTGCCCCAGATCGCCCCTCGCACGACCTTGGGGTCCAGTCCGGGGCAGTCCGACAAGTCGCCAATGGATTGATGGGCAAAGAGCAGGTGAACATTGCGGTCCCGAATCGTTCCAGCCGCTCGCAAGGCTGCTGGCGACAGGATGTACTTCAGTTCATCGAGGAATATCGTGACAGGCCGAGACTGGTCACGGCGTTCGTCGAGGATTTGCATGACGCGCTGCAAAAGAAGCTTCTGTCCGGCTTGAACCTCCAGTCGAGTCGTCGAGCCTGTAACGTAAATCACGCCGCTGTGCTGAATGAGTCTTTCGAGGTCGAGTCCGCCCTGTCCCTGGTGCACGTTGAACGCGGGCACGCGCGCAATTTGCCGGAATTCACGCCAGAGATTCTCGTTCACTGTGACGCGCTCATCCTCGGCAGCTCTTTCGAGCAATTCTGGCATCGAGGTTTCGCCATCTGCGAAAGCCTCGGCCATAAAACCCGTGGCCTCGCGATCTTTTCCACGATAGAAATCTACCGCTCCAGAACCCGTCTTTCCGAGCTCCAGGGCGACTTGCAGTAGTTCTTCGACCTGGTCACGCCGCGCATTCAGGAATGGGTTCAGCTGCGGAGGTCTGCCGAATCGCAGGTCAATGTTCGTGACCGGGAATCCGTATTCACGGCCTGCACGGGCGAGTACACCCGGCAGCATGCGATCGGCTTTCGGATCAATCACAATTACGCATTCGCCAGCCGCAGCGAACTGCGTCAGCAACACACCGGCCAAAGAGGATTTGCCGACACCACTTTCACCAAGTATCTCGACGTGGTTTTTTCCGAGCTTCGTGCGCGGGACCAAGATGGGCTTCCGGTTCTGGTCTAGCCCCATGAAAATTTCGTCGCGTCCTGCCTTGCGCACAGTTCGGATAAACAGATCGGGATCAAAGGGGGCTGCAAGCCTGCGCATTTTTCCGGCGTCGTTCATGACGTCTGCAGCGCATCCCTGCACCTGACTGATCGAGCGCTTGTAGGACAGCCACAGTCCGAATACAGCACCACCCGCAAACCCGGGCCACAGACTAGCTGGCGCCAGCAAGCTTGCCGTGGCGGCGCCAACCACGCCAGACAAGACGATACGGCGAGCGCTCCCATCGTGCAGTTTTGAGTTAGAAGCCAGAAGGCGCCATAGCAGCAGACCAAACAACCCAACGGCAATCGACGCACCAATGATCATGCTTTCCATGTCACGCCTTCTTGTCGAAAAAGACCAGAAAAGCCAACGGCAATGCGACAAGCGCGAAAACCGGCGTTTGCAGGAGCAGAACAAGATCACGCTCCCAGATCGTCACTAGGCCGAGCGGCAGCTCCTCTCGAACAAATTGAATGACGAGGTACGGTGTGTGCCAGCCCGGGATGGAGACCGCTCCCAGGCCAACGATTTCAAGAACACGGGCCAGCAGGTAATTGCGCCACAATCCCGCATTTACTGTGGGCTGCAAGTATAGATAGACGGATGCTGCCAGGACCGCCGACGTGACAAGCCAGGCGGCGACCCATAACTCGAACTCGATTCGAAGGTCACGCAGACGTGCAGAAAGGGTATGTTTCGCGCTCATTCCGCCCCTCCGTCGTTTGTGTGCGCTACGGGGCGCGTGCCGCGGCAAGCCGGATACCGCGAACAGCTGTAGAAATCTCCATTCCGGGACCCGCAGACGAGCACCATGGGAGCGTGGCAGTCTGGGCACGTAATCCTGGGATCGACATCGCCTCGCAACGGCAACTCCGAAGTTGAGCCGTCGGAGTTTTCGGGGAACGCTCTTCCGCACTCGCAAACCCAGATCCAACGGCTTAGACGCGCCGACCAGCGACGAATGCGGGGGCAAGAATCGGTTGGACAGTCACAGCGCAATCGCCTCATTTCTTTTTCTCTCCCCCGGTCTCGCTTGCACGGCTCACCTGGTCCGCCTGCCAGCGTTCAAACGCCGCTCTCTCCTCCGCCGTTGGCGAAGGAAGGAAGACGACTAGCAGCGAAATCAAAACAGCCAACGTGAGGATTACAAACACCGCCGCGCCGGCGTATTTAGAGAACCGCGTCATTTTCTGCCTCCAAAAAAAAACATGGAGGCATGGTGGCCCACGCAGCTAGCTATCGCGGTTTATTGGTGTTTTATGTCCGTGTCGGTGCGATTAGTTGCCTGCCGCCGACAGGCGGAACAGGGCGGCATGCCACCCAGACTTGTAGACCCGGTTTTTGCGGCGGGGGCCCCGCCCCTGGGGGCGGGGGAACCTGGAAGGTTCCTTACCCAAACTCGTTCTTACGCCGCCGATTTACCCACAGGTGCCCGCTGTAGAAGAAAGATAAAGAGAAGGTAAAAGGCAATCGACGCCGCTGAAAGCCCCGCGCCATATGGGATTACAGGAGCGCACGGGCGACGCCATCCCGACCAGACGCGATGCTGTCCCGTTTTGGAGCGACGTCATCCCGACTGCAGCGCGATGCTATCCCGACGTCAAATCCACATGACAAGCTGCTCTTTTCCCCTCTTGCTTCGCTCAATGTCCCACGAAGCGATAAGCTCTAACCGCTGCAGTTCGCGCATCGCCCGATCCAGCGCCTCACGAAAATCACGGATTCGCCCCGCGTACTGCATCTTGTCTTTGAGCCAATCCAACGCGTATCGCTGCACCGGATTTGATGACGTGGCGACAAGGCGCTGAAATGCTTTCGCCATGTCCTGGCCGCGCCGAATTTCGAGCCGCTTGGCCCAGTCAATCAACGCGAACTCGCGATTGCTGAACAGTTGCGCCCAACGTGGATCCAGCATGAAAGAGTACGTTTCTAATGCGTCGTCGTAGCGGAAGCTCTGAACGATATGGAATGCCTCAAGATGGCCTACCCGAAATTTGACGGATCCATCCGGCCTCCTCGCCTCTATGAAGAGCGTCGCAACAGTCAGGGCCTTCATGCGTCGGTGCAGCCATTCATAGTCATGCCTGCCCGTGCTGCGTCCCATCGCCCGCAGCAATCGTGCGCGATTGAGTGTTACGGGAATGCCCAAAGGAAACTGGATGGCCTCGTAAATCAGCTGCAAGGCCAAATCTGCATCGGCTTCGTCCAACTGTTCCCCGGTATATCGCATGACCGCATCGGCGCGAGTCACAAGCGGTGTCTCATGATGAAACTTGCGACGGCCTCTAGCAATCGGAGCGAACAGCGAGGACCTGGCGACATGGTTGGGCATCGCTCGCAGGAACTCGGCCAAACCAGGCAGGAAAAGCTTCTGCGTGGGCGGCGTCTCGCCTCTCCGCTCTTTGCGAGCCGCCGCCTCGGCGGCGCGCTGCTGCATCCTGGAAAACGCATCACCTAGTGAGTGTTGCGGCCCGGGATCGGGAACCACCTCAATGGTCCCCATTTCAAAGCCCCCCAAAGACAGCCGCCGACCCGCTCGTTGCGTTATAGCGAGCAGAAGCCTGAAGGCGCAGCCATTCGTACCAGCCCTCCTTATTCGAGGGGCGCCGATGCTGCCCCTTGAAGTAACCACGTTCAACGAGGCTTGCGATTCCGCACGCAATGCGATCGCGTGCAATCTGGATCTCTCGGGCGGTATGTGGGATGCCAGCTGGCAAAGCGCCTAGATGCACCAGTCGCCGGACGGTTCGAGTACAGGGGCGAAACTGGAAGGCGCTCATTACTGGGCCCCTTCAACGCAACGTGCGCGAAGTTCGCGAACGCTAATGCCTAGTTTCTTCGCCTCCGTCTGCTCGACCTTCGTCGGACGCCCACTACGTCGAGGCTCGACCGGGGGCTTAGCCGGGGCACGTTCCGGAGCAGAAGCTGGCGCCTCCCTGTGTTCTGCGAGCCACGCTAGGACATCCGACAAGAGCCAAGTTGGGCGACGAGTGCCAGGTGGCGAGCAGGCGGGGGGAAGCCTATGCGGCGCACGCGATCGGTCAGCCAGTATCGCCGCGACTGACTTACCGAGGATCAGCGACAAGACGTCAGCCTGGAAGGCTGGCGGAAATGATTGGAGGTTGGCCGACCCGGCCAAAACGACGTGGGGGTTGGAGGTAACTCTTGATTCGCGCACGATTTTTCCTAACCGCGCGCCTGATCGCGGAAGAAAAAATCGTGAGGTACTGACGGCCTTCCGTTACACCGCCTTTTGCTTAGCTTGCCCGCTGGCTCGCCCTTACGTGTTGCCCCCGGCTCTCGCTACTTGCGATCAGGCTCGCAAGCAGACACATCCATAACGATGTGCGTCCAGGCACGATCTAACGGGGCGTCCCACACCCCTTCCGTCAGTTCTGGCGCCTCACATGCATTCCAGCCCCAACGTAAGCTCATATGGCCCGCTAGATAAATAAAAGAATATCACCATGTCGGACACTGTCAAGCCAATGATGACACTAGCTTTCTTTGACTGCAGCCGGAATCTCATGGCCATCAATGGATGCGGAACCCATGTCACCCGCCTGTCACCCGGGCGGGTGACAACAAGAGAATTTCAAAGAAAACCCAAGCAAAGCACTGTAGAGTTAACTTGTTGTATTTATTCTTGTAATTGGCGCCCCGAAGACGAATCGAACGTCCGACCTACCCCTTAGGAGGGGGTTGCTCTATCCACTGAGCTACCGGGGCGTGGCGCGCATTCTACCGAATGGCGCGTGGATTAACGAGCCGCGCGAACATCGGCGGCGCGTCGGCGGTCTATCATGCGGACAGGGGGAGCGTATGTTCAAAATGATAATGGGCGGCCTGGCCGTGCTGTTGCTGGCCGCGAGCGCGGCGTTCTGGATGCTGCGGCCGGGCACGCAGCGAACCGAAGGCAGCGCCGCGCCGGATTTCGCCTTGCCTGACCAGAACGGCCGGATCCACCGTCTGGGTGACTATGCCGGGCGCTGGCTGGTGCTGTATTTCTACCCCCGCGACGACACCCCGGGATGCACCCGGGAAGCCTGCCGTTTTCGCGACGACATCGACACGCTAGGCAAGCTCGACGCGGCCGTCGTGGGCGTCAGTGTGGACAGCGTGCGGTCGCATGCCGCGTTTTCCAGAAAGCATGGCCTGCCCTTCCCGTTGCTGGCGGACCGGGACGGACGGACGGCCGCCGCCTACGGCAGCCTGCTCGATCTGGGAATCGTGCGCTTCGCACGCCGCCGCACGTTCATCATCGCGCCGGACGGGCGTATCGCGGCGCGCTTCGAGCGCGTCGATCCCGCGCGGCACGCCGAAGAAGTCAGGGACAGGCTGCTGGCGCTTCGACGTTCCGGCGACGCACGATCCTTTCCGCAGCCAGGCCGTGACTGAGCCGCCTCCCGCGAATCCCGGACCCGCACAAAGGGGGATTTCCCCCCTCGTCGTATCGGCTTTTGTCGCGCTGATCGCGCTGATCTGCGGTCTCGTGCTCAACGGCCTGCTGCAGTTCCAGGCGCTGGGCGATCAACTCGACATCGTGGTCGAGCATCACAACCGCAAGATCAACATCATCACGCAAACCCAGGTGGCGGCGTACATCCGCACCGACAACCTGTTCCGCATGGTCATGACGGACGACCCGTTCGAGCGCGACGCACTTTTCCTGAGCTTCAACCACGCGGGATTTCTCGTCGGAGAGGGGCGCAATGCCTTGCGCGGACTCGGGTTCACGGCTGCCGAGCAACGCTATTTCGACGCGCAGACCGACCTGGTCGGGCGCATCCAGGCGGTGCAGGGACGCGTGATCGAACTGCTCGATGCCGATCGCCGCGCCGAGGCGCAGGCGTTGTTGACGCGCGAAGCGATCCCGATTCAGGAAGCGTTCAACCGGCAGCTGGCCGACATGCGCAACGCCTACGAGCGCGCCAACGAGGCCGCCCAGCGGCAGGCGCAGCAGACCTACCGGCACGCATTTTTTCTGATGCTGGCGTTCGGCGTCGCGGCCGTTGCGCTGGCGCTGCTGATCGCGTGGTACACGACGTGCAAGATCAGCCGGAATTCGCGGCGCATACGGGAACAGATGGCCGAACTCGAACGCTCGCGCGCCGCGCTGCACGAGGAAGCCACCCACGATCCTCTGACCGGGCTGGCCAACCGGCGGCTCTTCTACGACCGGCTGCAGCAGGCGATCCGTCGCGCCGTCCGCTACGGCGGCAAGGTCGGCATCCTGTACGTGGACATGGACCGCTTCAAGGATATCAACGACCGGCATGGCCACCACACCGGCGACGCCGTTCTGCTCGAGGTGGGGCAACGGCTGCTCGCCTGCGTGCGCGATTCGGACTCGGTGGCGCGTCTGGGGGGAGACGAATTCGCGGTGTTGCTCGAAGGCGTGGCGCGACGGCAGGACTGCGTCGCCGCGGCGATCAAGATCGAGCAAAGTCTGGCGCGCCCTGTCTCGAGATCGACGTGAGCATCGGCCAGGCGCTCTTTCCCGACGACGGCGGCGACGAAGACGGCCTGATGCGCGCGGCCGACGCGGCGATGTACCGGGTCAAATCCGGCTGCGAGCCGGAACGTCAGCGCTGCCTGCCATTCCAGTAGCGCGGATCAGCGCGGATTGAGGCGGCCCGATTCGCGCTCGCGCCGCGCCTTGGCGCTCCATATCCACACGTACTGCACGCCCGAGGTCACGGCGATGACGAACACGCCGACGAAGAGCGGCTGCAGCCAGCCGTCGGGCGTCAGCAGGCCCGCCAGCGTCCCGAGCACCAGCGCCAGCAGCGACAGTTCCGCGAACATGTGCGTCTTGCCGAGCCAGGTCGGCCGGATTTCGAGGTGTCCCGCCAGGCCGCGGTAGCTGAGCGCGCCCAGGACGATGACGGTGTCGCGCAACAGGATCGGCAGCGTCACCCACAGGGGGATGGCCCCGACCTGCGTCAACATCACCAGCGTGACCAGCCCCAGCGCCTTGTCGGCCACGGAGTCGAGCGCCGCGCCCAACTGGGTCAACTGGTCGAGCCAGCGCGCCAGCATGCCGTCGACTCCGTCCGACACCGCCGCCGCCACGAACAGCCAGCAGGCGGCCTCCCAGCGCTGATGCAGGATCAGCCACCCCACCCCCGGCACGGCGGCCAGGCGCAGCAGGGTGACGACGTTCGGCAGGTTGAATACCCGTTCGTTCATGCGGCAGTCCGGTCAGGCAAGTCTGCGTCCACCGGGCGGGTCAGGCCTGCCCGCCAGAAGAAAACGCTCGCGCGATACCGCAACCGTACTCAATTCAGGGGCTGCCTGGCAAGCTCGTCCCACAGCTTGTCGAGCCTTTTCACCGAAACCGGATAAGGCGTCTTCAGCTCCTGGGCGAAGAGCGATATCCGCAGCTCCTCCAGTTGCCAGCGGAAGGCGTCCAGCGCCGCCGGCACTTCGCCTTTCACCGCCGCGCGCCGCGCCAGATACTTGTTCTGCAGCGTCAGCACGCCGGCCATGGCGCGGGCGTCGCGCTGCTCGGCGGCAGGCAGTTTTTCCAGCCGCTTCAGGATGCCGCGCAGGTAGCGCGGCAGGTCCTTCATGTGCTGCCAGGGCGTCGCGGTGACGAAGTCGGCGGACAGCAGCGCCGCCAGGTGCGCGTGCTCGTCGCGCATCGGCCCGGCGAACTGCGGCTTGGCGTTCAATCGCGACGCCACCTGCGCGTGCAGGTCGAGAATATCCGCGACGTCGCGCAGGAGCGCCTGCTTCACCACCGCAATTCTCGGCTTGGCGCGCTCCTTCTGCGCGCCGAACGCCTTCTTGCCGCGCGGCGTGTCGTCGTCGCCCAGCAGCGCGCGGGCGGCGATCGCGTCGATGAGCGCTGCACGCAGTTTTTCGGGACTGCCGAAGCTGCGAAACTTCAGCGCCAGCGCGGTTTCGCGCGCGAGGTCCTTGTCGAGCTGCTTGAACTGCGCGGCCAGCGCGATGCGCAGCAGCCGCACCACGCCGCGGCGGATCTCCCGCTCGGCCACGTCGCCGGCGTCGAGCAGGCGCAGGTCGACGCTCTCGCCGTTGTCGACAAGCGCCGGATAACCGGTCAGCTCGCGCCCGCCGCGCCTGAATTTCACCTGCGCCGGCAGGTCGCCGAAATCCCACTCGACGAGTCCCGTGCGCTCGAACTCGGTATCCTCCGCGCCGCCGCCGTAGGTGATGCGCGCCGCGCCGCCGAGCTGCTGGCGCAGCGCGGCGAGATCGCGCCCGCCGGCGAGTTCCTGGCCGCTGTCGTCGACGACGCTCAGATTCATCCTGAGGTGCGCCGGAAGCTCGCCCTTCCATTCGTCGGGGTGGACGTCGGCGCCCGTTTTGCGGCGGATGAAGTCGGCGAGCGCCTCGGTCAGAACGCGCTCGCCCGGCTTCGCCGCGCCGAGAAACGCCGTCACCGTATCGGGCAGCGGGATCAGCGGACGGCGGCGGTCCTTGGGCAGGAACTTCAGCAGCGCGGTCAGTTTTTCCCGGATCAGGCCGGGCACGAGCCAGTCGAGCTGCGCCGGCTCGATGCGGTTGAGCAGATACAGCGGCAGCCTGAGCGTCACGCCGTCGAGCGGGTGCCCGGGCTCGAAGCGGTACTTGAGCTTGCACGCGACGCCGTCGACCGTCATCGTCTCGGGAAACAGCGTGTGGTCGGCGCCGAGGCCCTCGCCGAGGATGTCATCGCGACGCAGGAACAGCACCTTCGGGTCGGCGGCCTCGGCCTCGGCGCGCCAGGCCTCGAACGCCGCACCGTTGTGCAGGCCGGCCGGGATGCGCGCGTCGAACACCCGAAAGATGCGTTCCTCGTCGAGCCACACGCCGGACTTGCGCGCCTTGTGCTCGAGGTCCTCGATCTCCTTGATCAGCGCGCGGTTGTGCGCGAACCATGGCGCCCGGGTGTCATAGTCGCCCGCCACGAGCGCGCCGCGGATGAAGAGCTCGCGCGACAGCACCGGGTCGACGGGACCGTAGTGGATCTTGCGCCGCGGCACCAGCGTGATGCCGTACAGGCTCACGCGCTCGAACGCCACCACGCGCGCGCCGTCCTTCTCCCAGTGCGGCTCGATGTGCATGCGCGTGAGCAAATGGCGGCCCGCCGCCTCGATCCATTCCGGCCGCACCTCGGCGACGGTGCGCGCGAGCAGGCGGCCGGTATCGGTCAGCTCGGCGGCCATGATCCACTTCGGCCCCTTCTTCGCCAGCGCCGAGCCGGGGTGGATCGACAGCTTGATCCCGCGCGCCCCCTGGTAGTTGCCTTCGCCCGGCTTCGGCCGGCCTTTCGCGTCGTCCGACTTGAAGCCGATGTTGCCGAGGAGCCCCGTCAGGAGCGCCTGATGGATCGCGTCGTAGCCGGCTGGCTTGTCGTTTCCGCGCAGTCCGAGCTCGGCGACCTGCGCGTGCAGCTGCCCGTGGATGTCGCGCCACTCGCGCATCCTCCGCGGCGACAGGAAATGGTCCGTAAGCAGGACCTGCAACTGGCGGTTGGTCTTCTTGTGCTGCACCTGCTCCTCGTACCAGCGCCACAGCTTGATCCAGCCCACGAAATCGGAACGCTCGTCCTGGAAGAGCCTGTGCTTCTCGTCGGCGGCCTGCGCGCGCTCCATCGGGCGGTCGCGCGGATCCTGCACCGACAGGGCGCTCGCGATGATCAGCACTTCGTCGACGCAGCGCTGCTGCTCGGCCGCCAGCAGCATGCGGGCGATGCGCGGGTCGAGCGGCAGCCTGGCAAGCTGCTTGCCGATCTGCGTGAGGCGCCCCTGCTCGTCGAGCGCATGCAGCTCGGCCAGGAGTTGGTAGCCGTCGGTGACGAGCCGGTTGCTCGGGGGATCGATGAAGGGAAAGCCCACGACGTCGCCGAGCCCCAGCGACTTCATCCGCAGGATCACGCCGGCGAGCGACGAGCGCAGCAGCTCGGGATCGGTGAAGCGCGGCCGGTTGGCGAAATCGGCCTCGTCGTAGAGGCGGATGCAGACGCCGTCGGCGACGCGCCCGCAGCGGCCGGCGCGCTGGTTGGCCGAGGCCTGCGAAATCTTCTCGATCAGCAACTGCTCGACCTTGTTGCGCGCGGAGTAGCGCTTCACGCGCGCGGTGCCGGGGTCGATCACGTAGCGGATGCCGGGCACGGTGAGCGAGGTTTCCGCCACGTTGGTCGCCAGCACGATGCGGCGCGCCGCCGAGGTCGGCCTGAAGATCGCATCCTGCTCGGCGACCGACAGCCGGGAGAACAGCGGCAGGATCTCGGTGCCCGGCGGATGGTGCTTTCTCAGCGCCTCGGCGGCGTCACGGATTTCGCGCTCGCCGGGCAGGAACACCAGGATGTCGCCGGGACCGAGCCGCGCCAGTTCGTCGGTGGCGTCGAGGATGGCGGCGATGAGGTCGGGTGCGTCCTTGTCCTTCTTCTCGCCCTTGCCGGGCGCATCCCGCTCGCTCCGTTCTACGGGTCGCCATCGAATCTCCACCGGATACAGCCGCCCCGATACCTCGATCACCGGCGCGTCGCCGAAGTGCCTGGAAAAGCGCTCGGCGTCGATGGTGGCGGAGGTGATGACGACCCTGAGATCGGCGCGCATCTCCAGCAGCGTCTTCAGATAGCCGAGCAGGAAATCGATGTTGAGGCCGCGCTCGTGCGCCTCGTCGATGATGATCGTGTCGTAGCGCGAAAGCAGCGGGTCGCCCTGGCTTTCGGCGAGCAGGATGCCGTCGGTCATCACCTTGATCGCGGTGTCGTGGCGCACCTTGTCGGTGAAACGCACCTTGTAGCCGACGAGCGCGCCCAGTTCCGAGCCCAGTTCCTGCGCGATGCGCGCCGCCACCGAGCGCGCGGCAATGCGGCGCGGCTGGGTGCAGCCGACCAGCTTGCCGGGCCGCACGCCCGCCTCCAGGCACATCTTCGGAATCTGCGTGGTCTTGCCCGAGCCGGTCTCGCCGCACAGGATGAGCACGCGATGCTTTTTCAGCGCCGCGAGGATGTCTTCGCGGCGCGCGGAAACCGGCAGGTCGGGGTACTGGATCGGCAAGGGACTACTTGTTCTGGATGTATTTGGTGTCATCGAAGGTTTCGAGCCAGGCCGGGCGGTACACCGCCATCATCGTCACCGCCATGCCGGTCGAGAACGCCTCGCCCCAACTGAGCAGCAGGGCATACGGCGTGTATTGGCCCAGCAGGTAATCCAGCGAATACGCGCCGGCGAACACCATCAGCGCCGTGGTCGCGAGCCCGATCGCCACCACCGACAAGGCCGCGCCGAAAAAACCGTTGCCGAGGACGTAGATGAAGAAGTGATTCGGGAGACGGCGGCCGATGAAGCGGTAGATGCGCCAGCTCACCGCCGCGGGCAGCGCCGCCATCAGCAGCGCGTCGATGCCCAGCGCCGACCAGCTCGCGTGCCCGAAAGCCGCATTCGCCAGCAGGATCAGCACCCCGGCGAAGGTGGCGCGCCAGAAGCCGAACATCAGCGTCAGCCCCGCCAGTCCGTAGAGATGGAAGGCCAGCCCCGGCCTCACGCCCGCATGGATCTGCCACAGCGCCAGCACGGCCACCGTGGCGCCGAGAAATAGGTTGAGCGCCTTCTGGTCGCCCAGCCGTCGCCAGTCGCCGGACATCAGCCAGCGCCAGAACAGAAAGGCAAGGCCCAGCCAGCCGGCAAGAGAAAAGGATGCGGGCAACAGTGATGCCGGCAAGCCCAGCGCGGTAAAATTCATATGCCAATTTTACGCGATGCGCGGTCCGCGCCCTTAGATCGAGGCTCCGACATGTCCTCCCCATCCCGCTCCCCGAACGCCCCGCTCAGCGACGACGAGATCGACGCCCTGGCCGACCTCGTCGACATCATCGACGAGCGCACCGACGTGCCGGTGTCGCTCGAGGGCCTCGACGGCTTCGTGACCGCGCTGCTCTGCGGGCCGCGCGCCATTCCGCCCGAGGAATACTTTCCGGTGCTGCTCGACCGCGACGACGGGCTGGCGACGGCATTCGACGACGACGCGGACGCGGCGCGCTTTCTGGCGCTGTTCGAGCGCCGCCGCAACGAGATCGCGCGCGCGCTGGCCGCGCCGATCGAAGACCTCACCGACCCCCGGGCGCTGTCGCCGCTGATCCTCGACTGGAACGGCCTTCTCGCGGAGTTGCCGCCGGACGAGGCCCGGCAACTGAAGGCGGCGGGCATCCCGCCCTACGCACAGTTGTGGGCCGCCGGCTTCCTGCTGGCGGTGGAGCACTGGGAGGACGACTGGCGGCTGCCCGCGGACAGCAAGGACGAAGCCTTCGTCGACGAGGTGCTCGACCCGTTCTACGTGCTGGCCGCGCCGCTGCACGAGCTGACGCCCGAAGAGCGCAGCGTGCGCCGCGAAGACCACGTCGCGCTCGCCCTCTGGGGCGCCTACGAACTGCGCGAGTTCTGGCTCGACCGCGGGCAGGCGCTGCGCGGGTAGGACGCGTCGACGCGCCGATTTTCTGTAACCTGATTCCCTTAGGCTGCCCCGATGAATCTCGTCCTTTTCGATCTCGACAACACCCTGCTTGCGGGCGACTCCGACTACGAGTGGGGGCAGTTCCTCATCGCCAAGGGCGTCGTCGACGGCCCGGACTACGAAGCGAAGAACCGCGCCTTCTACGAGGACTACAAGGCCGGCCGGCTCGACATCTACGCCTTCCTTGCCTTTGCCCTGCACCCGCTCGCGACCCACACGCGCGAACAGCTCGACGCCTGGCATGCCGAATACATGGAAACGCGCGTCAGGCCGATGATCACCCAGGCGGCGCGCGATCTCGTCGACAGACACCGGAACGACGGCGATCTGGTCGCCGTCATCACGGCCACCAACAGCTTCGTGACCCGGCCGATCGCCGCGGCTTTCGGCATTCCGAATCTGATCGCGACCGAGCCCGAGGAAATCGACGGCCGCTTCACCGGCCGGGTCGCCGGCGTGCCGTGCTTCCGCGAAGGCAAGGTCGTCCGTCTCGAACGCTTCCTGGAAGCGCACGGCACCCGCCTGGATCAGCTCGGCACGAGCTGGTTCTACAGCGACTCGCACAACGACCTGCCGCTGCTGGAAAAAGTCCGGCATCCGATCGCCGTCGACCCCGATCCCATCTTGCGCGCGCACGCCGAGGCCAGGAACTGGCAAGTCATCTCGCTGCGCGAACCCGCCGAGGAAGGAAGCCGCTGATGCACTTCGCCATCCAGAATCTCGCGCCCAAGCCGGCGCCCACCACGCTCGCGGAGAGCGTCGCCCACCAGCGCGAGATGCTGGCCAACCTGCTGCGCGAGCCGCTGGCGCTCGCCGCCGAGGCGTGCAGCCGGGTGTGGCCGAACCGCGCCGGGCTCAACGCCGCGCTGACGCACGCGCTGAACGCGCTGCCGGCGTGCAAGTACATGTACGCGCTCGACACGCGGGCGATCCAGGTCTCCGACAACATCAGCCATGAAGGCCTGATCGAGACCGACTACGGCCGCGACCGGTTCGACCGGCCCTACATGAACGAAGCGGTGCCGAACCAGGGTTTCCTGCTGTCGCAGGCCTACATCAGCCTGCGCGCCAAGCGGCCATCGCTCACCGCGATCCAGATCGTGCGCGACGAAGAGGGCCGGGTGCTGGGCTTCGTCGGCGCCGATTTCGACCTGCGCGACCTGCCGATCACCGCCAAGCTGTACGACGAGCCCACCTACTGGCGGCAGATCAAGGGCGACCCCGCGATCCGTGGCGCGGTATTCCATCAGACCCGCAGCGACAGCCAGATGGACCTCAACCTCGACACCGTGCTCGGCGTGATGGAAGAACTCATGGCCGAGCGCGGCATCTTCCACGGCAAGCTGCATTTTTCCAGCAGCCGCGCGACGGTCTGGCTGGTCGACGATCCCTATCGCTACCGGCTGCTCGACATCCACGCCCTGACCGACCCGGACACCTGCCTGATCTACCCGCGCCATCCCTATCCGCCGGATGCGGTCGTCCCCAAGGACAAGATCCGGCCGGTTCTCGACAGCCTGCGCGCGCTCCGCTTCATGGACGAGACCTTCTATCTGCGCGCGGGATCGCTCAACATCTTCAACGGCATGGTCGGCCTCACGTTCTCGTGCGACGGCTCGCATTACCTGCCGTGGGACGAGTTCCTGAGCAAGGGCTACGATTTCTGGGCGAGCGGCAAGGGCGGAATCGGCGAAGCCGCCGGCTGAGCCGCGAGAATCCGGACCTGCCGCGGCGTCACGCGGCCGTCGGTTCCTTCCTGGTGCGCGGATGCACCCGTATCGGCGATAAGGCTTTCTTCTTGTCGGGGCGGGGCTCCCCGACCAGCGAGGCCAGCGTCACCTTGTCCAGCTCGCCGAGATACGCGGTGGTCGCGGTTTGCAGCACGTCCTTGAGCGCGCACGCCGGCGAATAGAGGCACTGGTTTCCGGAGGGATCGAAGCACTCGGCCATGTTGAAATCGGTCTCAGTGTTGCGCACGACCGTGCCAATGTTGATGTCGACCGGCTCGCGCTTCAGAAGCAGGCCGCCGTTGCGGCCGCGCACCGTCTCGACCATGCCGGTCAGCCCGAGCTGGTGCACCACCTTCATCAGATGGTTTTTCGAGATCCCGTGCACGTCGGCGATCTCCGAAATCGTCACCAGCCTGTCGCGGTGGGTGGCGAGATAGATCAGCGTGCGTAGCGCGTAGTCGGTATAGGCGGTCAGTCTCATGGCAACGTCCTGTGCTAAGTAAATCCGCTATCGGGCGGTCCGTACGCGACAAATCATGCACAAATTATATCGGTTCACGTCCTGACAGCCGGGACAGCCCAATGTTGCATGAATGCCTCAGATAAACGACCTCAAGATATTTTTATTTGCATACTGTAATCATGTATGTAATATACCGCTTTAGCAATCCCGTTGTTCTTTTTAGCCCCTTCCCAAGAAAGGAAATTTGCCATGCACGCCACACGCAAGCTCTGGACCTGGCTGGCCATCATCTGTGTGCTGTCATTCGCCGCACTCGGATGGGTCGGCACGGATATTTACCTCAAGGCCCCGCCGATACCGAAGAAAGTAGTCAGCGCGAACGGCGATGTGCTGTTCACCGCCGACGATATCCAGAAGGGCCAGGAGGCCTGGCTGTCCGCGGGCGGACAGCAGATGGGCACGGTCTGGGGCCACGGCAGCTATCTGGCGCCGGACTGGTCGGCCGACTGGCTGCACCGGGAAGCGCTGGCGGTGCGCGAAATCTGGGCGCAACGGGATTATGGGATGCCATTCGCACAACTGAATGCGAGCCAGCAGGCGCAGGTGAACGCCCTGCTGAAGCCTGAAATGCGGCACAACACCTACGACGCGGCCAGCGGCACGGTTACCGTGTCGAACGACCGCGCCACGGCGATCCGCCAGGTGGAAGCGCACTACCGCGGCCTGTTCGGAGACGACAAGGCGTTTGACGCCCTGCGCACGCAGTATGCGATGGCGACCGATTCGCTGCGCAGGCCGTCCGACCGTCAGGCGCTGACCGCCTTCTTCTTCTGGAGCGCCTGGGCGGCCGCAACCGATCGTCCCGGCGAAACCGACCTCAGCTACACGAACAACTGGCCGCACGAGCCGCTGGTCGACAACACGCCCACCGCAGCCATCGGCATCTGGTCGATCGCCAGCGTGATCCTGATGATCGCCGGCATCGCCGGCATGATCTTCTACCACAGCAAGCACAAGGAAGAAGACGACCCGGTTCCACCCAAGTCCGATCCGCTCTTCGACCTGAAGCCCACGCCCTCGATGAAGGCGACGAAGAAGTACTTCTTCGTGGTCATCGGCCTGATCCTCGCGCAGGTGGGGATGGGCATCCTGACCGCGCACTACGCGGTCGAAGGCAACAGCTTCTTCGGCATTCCCATCGCCGAAATCCTGCCGTTCACGATCAGCCGCACGATTCATACGCAGTTCGCCGTCCTGTGGATCGCGACCGCCTGGCTCGCCACCGGCCTCTATATCGCGCCGGCCATCTCCGGTCATGAGCCGCGGTTCCAGAAGCTCGGCGTGAACGTGCTGTTCTATGCCCTGCTGTTCATCGTGGTGGGTTCCACGATCACGGGCTGGGTCGGTTCGCTCGAAAACATCGGAACGAGCTTCAGCTTCTGGCTCGGCAACCAGGGCCTGGAATTCACCAGCATGGGCCGCGTCTGGCAGATCCTGCTGTTCATCGGCCTCCTGTTCTGGGCCCTGCTGCTCGGCCGCGGTCTGTGGCCCGCCCTGAAGACGCCGTCGGATAGCCGCGGCCTGATCGCCATGGTCTTCCTGTCCGCGGTCTGCATCGGCGGCTTCTACTCCACGTCCCTGGCCTGGGGTCAGCATACCCACTATTCGATGATCGAGTACTGGCGCTGGTGGCTCGTCCATCTGTGGGTCGAGGGCTTCTTCGAAGTGTTCGCCACCGCGGTCATCGCCCTGCTGTTCACCCGCCTCGGCCTGATCCGTGCCGCGACCGCCCACAGCGCGATCGTGCTGGAGACCATCGTGTTCCTGTTCGGCGGCATCCTGGGCACGCTGCATCACCTGTACTTCACCGGCACCACCACCGTCGTGATCGCCATCGGCGCCATGTTCTCCGCGCTGGAAGTGGTCCCGCTCGCCATGATCGGCACCGAGGCCTACCGCAATTACAAGCGTTCGCAAGCGGCGCCCTGGGTCCAGTCGTACAAGTGGGCGATCCTGAGCTTCATGGCGGTTGGATTCTGGAACGTGGTCGGCGCCGGCCTGCTGGGCTTCTCCATCAACACGCCCATCTCGCTGTACTTCATGCAGGGCATGAACATGACGGCGGCCCACGGCCATGCCGCCCTGTTCGGTGTGTACGGCATGCTGGGCATCGGCCTGATGCTGTTCTGCCTGCGCGGCCTGACCGATCGCCTCGCATGGTCCGACGCGCTGCTGAAGCCGATGTTCTGGGCGCTCAACATCGGCCTGGCCATGATGGTGTTCATGTCGCTGGTGCCGGCCGGCATCTACCAGGCCTGGGCCAGCATCACCCACGGCGTCTGGTTCGCCCGGTCGCCCGAAGTGGTCCACTCGACGCTCATGGAGTCGCTCGTCTGGCTCCGCGTGCCGGGTGACGTCGTGTTCTCCATCGGCGTGTTCTTCCTGGCCGTCTTCGCCGTCAAGCTCCTGACGGGAGGAAAACGTACCCAGACGGCGCCGCTCATGGCTGCAGTGGCACAACCGTCCGAAGACTGATCCTTCGATCGGAGCAGAAGCGGTCCGACCCGTCCGTGACACGTGATGTCCGGGCGGGTCGGGCCGCTTCTGGCATCCGCGCAACGGGTTGCCGGCCGGGAAGACGCATTCTTCCGCATGATTGGCCCCACACGCTTGAATATCGACCCATCCGCGGCGGATAATGCCCCATCGCGTCGAGTTGCCTGCTTTGGAAACCTACCTCCTCATTCTTATTTCCACGGTGTTCGTGAACAACATCGTGATGGCCAAGATTCTCGGCCTGTGCCCGTTCATGGGCGTATCCAAAAAACTGGAAGCCGCCATCGGCATGGGCCTGGCGACGACCTTCGTGCTGACCCTGGCGTCCGGCGCGAGCTACCTCGTCAACCACTATCTCCTCGGACCCGAACTCGTCTACCTGCGCACGCTGTCGTTCATCGTCGTGATCGCCGGCATCGTCCAGTTCACCGAGATGTTCATCCATAAGACCAGCCCGGTCCTGTACCAGGTGCTGGGGATCTACCTGCCGCTCATCACCACCAATTGCGCGGTGCTCGGGATTCCGCTCCTCAATGCGCAGGCGCAGCACAATTTCGTCGAGTCGCTGTTTTTCGGCGCGGGCGGCGCCTTCGGCTTCACCCTGGTCCTGATCCTGTTCGCCGGCATCCGCGAACGGCTGGAAACCACCGACGTTCCGGCGCCGTTCAAGGGGACGAGCATCGCCATGATCACCGCCGGTCTCATGTCGCTGGCCTTCATGGGCTTCTCCGGACTGGTGAAATAATGCTTGCCGCCATTCTGGTGATGGTCCTCATCGGGGTCGTGACCGGGCTGGTGCTCGGCTGGTCGGCGATTCGCTTCAAGGTGGAAGGCAATCCCCTTGCCGAGAAGATCGACGCCATCCTGCCGCAGACGCAGTGCGGCCAGTGCGGCTTTCCGGGCTGCCGCCCCTATGCCGAGGCGATCGCCAAGGGCGAGGCCGACATCAACCGTTGCCCCCCCGGCGGCGAGGAGGGGGTGAAAAAGCTCGCCGACCTGCTGGGAATCGAGCCCAAGTCGCTGGACGAAGCCCACGGCACGCCCAAGCCTAAATCGGTCGCGTTCATCGACGAGCAGGTCTGCATCGGCTGCACCCTCTGCATCCAGGCCTGCCCGGTCGACGCCATTTCCGGCGCGGCCAAGCAGCTGCACACGGTCGTCGCCTCCGAATGCACCGGCTGCGAATTGTGCGTGGCGCCCTGCCCGGTCGACTGCATCTCGATGGTGCCGATCGCCGAAGACCTCCCGCACTGGAAATGGAAGCATCCGGTGATCGAACTGAAGCGCGTCGCCTGAAACAACCGATGACCCGCGAACTCCACACATTCAAGGGCGGGGTGCACCCGCCCGAGCACAAGGCCGAGTCGAGCGGCCGGCCGATCCACGCCGCGCCGCTGCCCCGGAAACTGGTCTTTCCGCTGCGCCAGCACATCGGCAACGCGGCCAAGCCGATCGTCGAGGTCGGCGATCACGTGAAAAAAGGCCAGATGATCGCCGCGGCGGAAGGCGCGATCTCGGCCGCGGTCCATGCGTCCAGTTCGGGCACCGTCACCGCGATCGAGCCGCAGCCGGTTCCCCACGTCTCCGGCCTGCCCGACCTGTGCATCATGATCGAAACCGACGGCCGCGACGAATGGATCGACCACGCGCCGCTCGACTACCGCACGATGGCGCCGGCCGAACTGCGCGGGAAGCTGCGCGACATGGGCCTGGCGGGCCTCGGCGGTGCGGTCTTCCCGACCGGCGTCAAGCTCGATCCGGGCGCGACGCAGCACTGCCCCACGCTGATCATCAACGGCGGCGAGTGCGAGCCGTGGATCACCTGCGACGACGTGCTGATGCGTCATCGCGCCGATGAAATCCTGCAGGGCGTGGCGGTGATGCGCCATCTCATGGGCAGCACCGAAATCCTCGTCGGCATCGAGGACAACAAGCCGGAAGCGATCGCCGCGATGCGGGCCGCCGCGGCCGCCCTCGACTTCCCGGTCGAAGTCGTCGCGGTGCCGACGCTTTATCCCAGCGGCGGCGCCAAGCAGATGACGGAGATCCTGACCGGCAAGCAGGTTCCCTCCGGCAAGCGCTCGACCGACATCGGCCTGCAGGTATTCAACGTCGGCACCGCCTACGCGGTCGCCCGCGCCGTGCACCACGGCGAGCCGCTGATTTCGCGACTCGTCACCGTGACCGGCCACGTGCTGCGGCCGCAGAATTTCGAAGTGCTGATCGGCACGCCGATGCAAACGCTGATCAGCCTCGCGGGCGAGCGCGACGGCACCACCGGCGTGCTGATGGGCGGACCGATGATGGGGATGCCGGTGCCCGACCTGGAGGCGCCGGTGGTCAAGGCGACCAATTGCCTCCTCGTGCAGTCGAGGGAGCTGTTCCCGCCGCTGCCGAAGGCGCTGCCGTGCATCCGCTGCACCCGCTGCGCCGACGCCTGTCCGGCGGAATTGCAGCCGCAGGAGCTGTTCCGCTTCGCCAAGGCGGGCGATTTCGGCCGTGCCCAGGAATACCACCTGTTCGATTGCATCGAATGCGGCTGCTGCAGCTACGTCTGCCCGAGCCATATCCCGCTGGTCGATTTCTACCGCTACGCCAAGAGCGAAATCTGGGCGCACGAAAAGGACAAGCGCGCCGCCGACCTCGCGCGCGAGCGCCACGAATTCCGCCAGTTCCGCCAGGACCGCGAGAAGAAGGAAAAAGCCGAGAAGCTCGCCGCGAAGGCGCAGGCCGCGCGGGCGCAAGCCGCGCAGGATCAAGTGCGGCGCGCCGAACTCGCGACGGAGCCCGCGCCCGCCCCGGCAGCCGCCGCGCCGGCCGACCCCGACGCGAAGAAGGCGCTGATCGCCGCGGCCCTGGCGCGCGCGCAGGCGAAGAAGCCCGACGCCGCGCCAAAGAACGTCGACGACCTGCCCCCCGCGCAACGCCGGCAGATCGACGAGATCGAGACGCGCAGGGCTAAAATCCGCGAACTGGCGCGCCAGCCGCTGGAATCCGAAGAGAAGAACACCTGATGCCCTCCCCTTTCATACTCGACCGCACCAGCGTCACGCAGATCATGGCCTGGGTCCTGGCGGCGCTCGTACCTGCCATCGCGACCTACGTGTGGCTGTTCGGGCCGGGCATCCTCGTCACGCTGTCGATCGCCACCCTCACCGCAGTGGGAGCCGAAGCGGCGATGCTGAAGGCGCGCGGCTACCCGCTGCGGCCTTTCCTCGTCGACCTGTCCGCCATCGTCACGGCGTGGCTGCTCGCGC
This sequence comes from Pseudomonadota bacterium, assembly GCA_021820845.1. Taxonomy (GTDB): domain Bacteria; phylum Pseudomonadota; class Gammaproteobacteria; order Burkholderiales; family Thiobacillaceae; genus Thiobacillus. Next base: position 201,577 of record JAKADC010000001.1, on the reverse strand, counting down.
TGTCCCTGCCTTCGCTGGCACCGTGGTGGCTGATCGTCACCGGGACGCTGTTCGCCATCGTGGTCGCCAAGCACCTGTATGGCGGACTCGGGCAGAACATCTTCAATCCGGCGATGGTGGGCTACGCCGTGCTGATCGTCTCGTTCCCGGTGCAGATGACGCACTGGGCGGCCCCCCTCGAACTGACCTCCACCCATCTCACGCTCGCGCAGAGCAGCGCGGTGATCTTCGGTGGCGACGTGCCCATGGCGACGGTCGACGCCGTCACCATGGCGACGCCCCTCGATTCGCTGCGCACCGGCCTGCTGCGGCAACTGACGGTGGACGAGGTCATGACCGAGCCGATTTTCGGACGCTTCGGCGGCACCGGCTTCGAGTGGCTGGCGGCGGCGTTCGCGCTCGGAGGCCTGCTGCTGTGGGCCTTGCGCATCATCAGCTGGCACGTGCCGCTGACCTTCCTGGCCGGGGTCTGGCTCACCGCCGGCTTCCTGCATTTCTACGACCCCGGCCGCTTCGGCCCGCCGTGGTTCCACCTGTTCGCCCCGTCGGTGATGCTGGGCGCCTTCTTCATCGCCACCGATCCGGTGACGGGCGCGACCACGCCGCGCGGCAAGCTGATCTTCGGCCTCGGCGCCGGTTTCCTGACGCTGGTCATCCGCACCTGGGGCGGCTTTCCGGACGGCGTCGCATTCGCCATCCTCCTGATGAACCTGGCCGTGCCGCTGATCGACCAGTACACCCAGCCGCCGGTCTATGGCGGCAGCACGCGCAAGGCCAAGGAACCGGCCGCATGACCCCGCAGCTTCAGGCGGCGCTCAAGAACGCCGCGCGCACCGCGACGGTTCTGTTCGTATTCGCGACGATCGGCACGGCCTTGCTGGCGTTCACGCACGATCGCACCGAGCCGACGATCGCCCGCGGCCAGCTGGCGGCAAAACGCGCGCTGCTCGGGCAGGTGCTGCCCGCGGCGCTGTACGACAACGATCTGCTGACAGCCGAGCAAAGCGTGCCGCCCGACGATCTGCTGGGCACGCGCCAGCCCTCGTCGCTCTGGCTGGCACGGCGCCAGGGGCAATTCAGCGGCGCGGCACTCGAGGCCGTCGCGCCCGACGGCTATGGCGGCGACATCAACCTGCTGATCGGGATCGACGCGGCCGGCCGCATCACGGGCGTGCGCGTCACGGCCCATCACGAGACGCCGGGGCTCGGCGACTACATCGAGCGCGCGAAGAGCGCGTGGATCGACCAGTTTTCCGGCAGGTCGCTGACCAATCCGGAGCCCAAGGACTGGCGGGTCGCCAAGGACGGCGGCGCGTTCGACGCCCGCGCGGGCGCGACCATCACCCCGCGCGCGGTGGTCAAGGCCGTGAAGAGCGCGCTCGATTACTTTGCACGGCACCGCGCGGCCTTTGCCGCCGCGCCCCCATCCGTGAAGGAGAAGAAAGCATGATGACGATGAGCGAATTCCGCAGCCTGTTCCACAACGGCCTCATCAAGCAGAACACCGGCCTCGTGCAACTGCTCGGGCTGTGCCCGCTGCTGGCGATCAGCAACAACGTCGTCAACGCGCTGTCGCTGGGGCTGGCGACGACGATGGTGATGGCGGCGTCGAGCGGAGCGGTATCGAGCGTGCGCAATTTCGTCCCGAACGAAATCCGCATTCCCGTGTTCGTCCTGATCATCGCCGCGCTGGTGACGGTGATCGACCTGTCGATGAATGCGTTCGTGCACCCGCTCTATCTGGTGCTGGGGATTTTCATTCCGCTCATCACGACCAACTGCATCGTGCTCGCGCGCGCCGACGCGTTCGCGGCCAAGAATCACCCGCTGCACAGCGTGGTCGACGCCGTCGCGATGGGGCTGGGCCTCACCCTGGTGCTGATCGTGCTGGGCGCGATCCGCGAGCTTGCCGGGAAGGGCACGCTGCTCTCGGGCATCGATCTCGTGTTCGGCGAGGCGGCCAAGGGCTGGGTGCTGCACGTGCTCCCCAACTATCGCGGCTTCCTGCTCGCGATCCTGCCGCCCGGCGCCTTCCTCGCGCTGGGTATGCTGATCGCCGCCAACAACTGGAACAAGGCGCGGGTCGCGCGGCGCGTCCGCCATGCCGTGCCGGCTGCTGCATGACGCCGCCGCGAAGGCCGGAATGAGCATCCGCGCACGATGAACAGCGCCAAGCGCCACGAAATCTTCAGCCGCCTGCGCGCCGCCAATCCCCACCCCACCACCGAACTCGAATACAAGACGCCGTTCGAACTGCTGGTCGCGGTGGTGCTGTCGGCGCAGGCCACCGACAAGGGCGTGAACCTCGCGACGCGCAGGCTGTTTCCGGTCGCCAGCACGCCCGAGGCGATCTTTGCGCTGGGCGAGGCCGGGCTTGCCGAATACGTCAAGACCATCGGCCTGTACAAGAGCAAGGCGAAGCACCTCATCGCCGCCTGCCGGATGCTGATCGACGAGCACGCCGGCGCGGTGCCGGCCGAGCGCGCGGCCCTCGAAGCGCTGCCCGGCGTGGGGCGCAAGACAGCCAACGTGATCCTCAATACGGCGTTCGGCCAGCCGACGATGGCGGTCGACACCCACATCTTCCGCGTCGCCAACCGAACCGGCCTCGCCCCGGGCAAGACCGTTCTGGAGGTGGAGAAGAAACTGCTCAAGACCGTCCCCGCCGAATTCCGCATCGACGCGCATCACTGGCTGATCCTGCACGGCCGCTACGTGTGCCAGGCGCGCAAGCCGAAATGCGGCGAGTGCATCATCGCGGACCTGTGCGAATACAAGCGCAAGACCTGGCCCGCGGCAGAAACCGCGCCCGAACAAGTGAGCCGCGCGCCCTCGTCCCGGCCCGTCCGCGGAAGACGGAGCGGGCGCTGAGCGGGCCGATCATGTTCAATCCCAGCCGCGACCAGGTTCGCCAGTTCTTCTTCGACGTGTGGGCAAAATACCGCGCCGGGCAGCCGCTCGAGGGCGCGGAGCGGCCCGCGCTCGACGCCGTGCTGACGCACCCCGAATACCATGCGCTGCTCGACCAGCCCGAGCGCTACAGGGAGCGGGATTACCTTCCGGAGCACGGCGAGACCAACCCGTTTCTGCATCTCTCCCTGCATCTGGCGGTCTCCGAACAGTTGTCGGTCGACCAGCCGCCGGGAATCCGCGCGCGCTATCAGCGGCTTCTCGACCGGCACGGCGAGCCGATGGACGCGCAGCACGCCGTCATGGACTGCCTCGGCGAAATGATCTGGCAGGTCCAGCGCAACGGGACGGCCTTCGATTCGGCAGGCTACCTGCGCTGCCTCGATCGCGCACTCGGCGACGCCTGAACGATCGCCTCGCCGCCGGGGCAGGCTACAACGCGCGTGAAATCCTGCGCACCGTCGCATCCTCGGGGTGAGGCTCGACGCGAAAACCGAGGGCTTCCACGAGCTTCAGCATGGGATGGTTGGCCTTCAGCACCTCGCCTTCCATCACCTTGATGCCCTTGGTGCGCGCCACGTCCATCAGCACGTCCATGAGCTTGTGGCCGATCCCCTGCTTCTGCCAATGGTCGTCGACCACGAGGGCGAATTCGCACGATTCGCCGTCCGGATTGATGGCATAGCGCGCCACACCCAGTTCCGTTTCCCTGCCGTCGACCTCGGTCAGCGCGAGCAGCGCCATTTCCCGCGTGTAGTCGATCTGGGTCAGCCGCGCCAGCGTGGCGGGGGACAGTTCGCGCACGGCGTCCATGAAGCGGAAATAGCGGGATTCCTCGGACAGGCTGCGCACGAAGCGCTGCGTCAGCTCGGCGTCCTCGGGGCGGATCGGACGGATCAGCACGTCGTTTCCGCCGGGCAGCTGCCAGCGCGTCGCCAGGTGCGCCGGATAGGGATGAATCGCCATGTGGCCGTAGCGGTCGGCGGTCGGCACGCGCGGCGCGATGACGATGCGCGCGTCCAGCGCAAGCGCGCCGCGCTCGTCCACCAGCAGGGGATTGATGTCGACTTCGGCCAGCCACGGCAGCTCGCAGACCATTTCGGACAGCCGCAGCAACACGTTCTCCAGCGCGTCCATGTCGACCGGAGGCCGGCTGCGGAACGGGCCGAGCAAGGCCGCGATGCGGGTCCGCTGGATGAGGTCGCGCGCGAGGTAGCGGTTGAGCGGCGGCAGGGTCACGGCGCGATCCTGAAACGCCTCGACGTCCACGCCGCCGGCGCCGAACGCGATCACCGGCCCCAGCACCGGGTCCGAGATCATGCCCAGCAGCACCTCCCGCGCGTGCGGGCGCGACGCCATCGGCTCGATGACGATGCCGTCGAGGGTGGCGTCGGGACGCAGCCGCTTGATGTCGGCGAGCATCTCGCCGAAGGCGGAGCGCACCGCCTGGCCGCTGCCCAGGCCAAGGCGCACGCCGTTGACGTCGGATTTGTGGGAGATGTCCGGCGAGTTGATCTTCATCGCGACCGGGAAGCCGAGCTGCTGCGCCATCAGCATCGCCTCCATGGGGTCGCGCGCGATCAGGGTCTGCGCGATCGGAATGTGGAACGCCGACAGCAGCGCCTTCGACTCCACTTCGTTCAGCAGATGGCGGCCGCGCGCGAGCGCGCTCTCGATGATCAGGCGCGCGCCTTCGACGTCGGGCTCGGCCTGGTGCGACAGCGGCCCCGGCGTCTGCATCAGGAGCCGCTGGTTCTCGTAGAAGGCCGAGAGGAAGGAGAACACCTCGACCGCCGGTTCCGGCGTGGTGAAATACGGGATGCCGGCCTGCTTGAACAGGTGGCGGCCTTCGCGTACCTGCGCCTCCCCCATCCAGCAGCTCAGCACCGGCTTGCGCGAGGTCTTCGTCACGTCGACCACGGCGCGCGCCGCCTCGGTCGGCCGGGTCATCGCCTGCGGCGTCAGCATCGCCAGCACGCCGTCGACGTTGTCGTCGGCGAGGCAGGCGGCCACCGCCGCGCGATACCGCTCGGCGGTGGCGTCGCCGATGATGTCGAGCGGATTGGCCTGCGACCAGTTGGGAGGCAGCACGGCGTTGAGCGCCGCGATCGTCTCCGGCGACAGCTCGGCCATGCGCACGCCCATGTCCACCGCGAGATCGGTCGCCATGACGCCGGGGCCGCCGCCGTTGGTGACGATGGCGAGCCGGTTGCCGGTGGGTCGGATGTGGGTGGCGAGCGCGCGCGCCGACGCGAACAGCTGCAGGATGGTATTGACCCGCACCACGCCGGCGCGCCGCACCAGCGCGTCGAACACCGCATCCGAACCGACGAGTGCGCCGGTGTGCGACAGCACCGCGCGGGCACCCGTCGCGTGGCGCCCGACCTTGACCATGACGACCGGCTTGAAGCGGGCGGTCGCGCGCAGCGCGCTCATGAAGCGGCGTGCGTCGCGTATGCCTTCGATGTACAGCAGGATCCCCTTGGTCTGCGTGTCGACGGCAAGGTAGTCGAGGATCTCGCCGAAATCGAGGTCGGCCGACGCGCCGGTGGAAATCACGCTCGAAAAGCCGACGCCGTTGGCTTCCGCCCAGTCCAGCATCGCCGTGCACAGCGCGCCGGACTGCGAGACCAGCGCGAGGTCGCCGGCCTGGGTCACGCCCTGGCTGAAGGTGGCGTTGAGTCCGATCGACGGGCGCTGGATGCCGAGGCAGTTGGGGCCGATGAAACGGATGCCGTGCGTCTTCGCCACCGCCAGCAGCGCCGCTTCGAGCGCCGCGCCCTGGGGGCCCACCTCGCGAAAGCCGGCGGACAGCACGATGGCGTGACGAATGCCGCGCTGCCCGCAGTCCTCCATGATCTGCGCGACGGTCGGCGCCGGCGTGGCGATGAGCGCGAGCTCCGGCGCGGCCGGCAATTCGGCGGCCGTGGCGTAGCAGCGCTCGCCGAACACCGTCGCGTGCCTGGGATTGACCGGGTAGACCTCGCCCTTGTAGCCGGCGTGGCGCAGGTTGCGGAACAGGGTGCCGGCGACCGACTCCTCGCGTTCGCTGGCGCCGAAGACGGCGACCGAACGGGCGTTGAAAAGCGGATGCAGATAATGTTGGGGCATGGCTGCTCTGAAGGGGATCCGTTCGGGGCGAGGACAGCCTATCCTAGGCCATCCCCCGTCACGCCGCCAACCGGCCGGACTATAGTTCGTCCATTGCCACGCCGCCGAGCCATGCACACCGCCTACATCACCCATCCCAGCTGCCTGCTGCACGACATGGGCAACGGGCATCCCGAAAGCCCGGCCCGCCTGCGCGCGATCGACGACCGGCTGCACGCGGCGCGACTGTTCGACCACCTGAGCCACCTTGAAGCGCCGCGCGCGCAGCGGGCCCAGTTGCTGCGGGTGCACGACGCGGCCTACATCGACTTCATCGAGGCGGCCTCACCGCGGGAAGGGCTGCGCGAACTCGATCCGGATACCAGCATGAATCCGCACACGCTGGACGCCGCCTGGCATGCCGCCGGCGGTGCGGCGGTGGCCGTCGACCTCGTGATGGCGGGCGACGCGGCCAACGCCTTCGTCGCCTGTCGCCCGCCCGGCCACCATGCGACCCGCAACCGCGCGATGGGCTTCTGCATCTTCAACAACATCGCCGTGGCGGCCGCCCACGCGCTCGACCGGCACGGGCTGGAACGCGTCGCCATCGTGGATTTCGATGTCCATCACGGCAACGGCACCGAGGACATCTTCCGCGACGAGCCGCGGCTGATGCTGTGCTCCACCTTCCAGCATCCCTACTATCCCTTCTGCGGCGCCGAGACCGTCAGCGAACGCATCGTCAACGTGCCGCTGCCCGCCGGGACCGCAGGCGCCGCGTACCGCGACGCCTTCGCGGTACGCATCCTCCCCGCGCTGGAGGCGTTCCGCCCGCAGATGCTGTTTTTCTCCGCCGGCTTCGACGGCCACCGCGAGGACGACATGGCCCAGTTCGGCCTGGTGGAGGCGGACTACGTCTGGATCACCGAACAGGTCATGGTCGTCGCCGCGCGTCACGCCGGCGGGCGCATCGTCTCGGTGCTCGAAGGCGGTTACGATCTGAGTTCGCTCGGACGCAGCGCAGCCGCGCACATCAAAACGCTGGCGCAGCTTTAGGTCCCGCCTTCGCCGCCAGCCAGGAAACGCCGATGAACCGCCCTCTATCCGACACGCATTTTGCCGGCTCGATTCCGGCGCTCTACGAGGCGCATCTCGTCCCGCTCATCTTCCAGCCGTATGCCGACGACCTTGCCGGCCGGCTGGCGGCGCGTCCCGTTTCGCGCGTGCTCGAGATTGCCGCCGGCACGGGCGTCGTGACCCGGTGCCTGGCCTCCGCGCTGCCGGAAGCCGCCGCGATCGTCGCGATGGACCTGAACCGGCCGATGCTCGACATGGCCGTCCGGATCGGCACGCGCCGCCCGGTCGAGTGGCACCAGGCGAACGCCCTGCACCTGCCTTTCGGCGACGCGCAGTTCGACGCCGTGATCTGCCAGTTCGGCGTCATGTTCTTTCCCGACAGGCCAGGCGTGTTCGCGGAGGCGCGCCGCGTGCTGAGGCCGGGCGGCACTTTGATGTTCAACGTCTGGGACCGGATCGAGGAGAACGAATTCGCGGATACGGTGACGACGGCGCCGGCATCGCTTTTCCCCGAGGACCCGCCGCGCTTCCTGGCCCGCACGCCGCATGGCTACCACGAGCGTGCGGAAATCGAACGCGATCTTCGCGAAGGCGGCTTTGCCGCGCCTCCGCGCGTCGACACTGTCGCGGCGCGGAGCACGGCGGCGTCCGCACGCATCCCGGCATTCGCCTACTGCCAGGGCACGCCCTTGCGCAACGAAATCGAGGCGCGCGACGCCGCCCGGCTCGCCGAAGCGACCGACGCCGCCGCGGCGGCGATCGCCGAGCGATTCGGGCCCGGGCCGGTCGACGGCAAGATCCAGGCGCTCGTCATCGCGCTCGAACGCTGAGTGACCGCGCGCGCGGTTTGCTTTACCCTCTCGCCAACCGGGTGCATTTCCGGCACATCACCCCATCACGAGGAAAATCATGATCAATCTACGCGCCATCATCCTGCTCGCCTGCCTGGCCGCGGCGCCCGCCATCGCCGCAGACGTCCCCGCGAGCGAGGCCTCCATCCGCGAATTGCTCACCGTCACGCAGTCCGAAAAGCTGGTCGACAGCACGATGGGGCAGATCGATTCGATGATGCAGAATTCCATGAAGCAGGCGCTTGGCGGTCAGACGCTCACCGCCGACCAGCAGAAGATCATCGACGACATGCGCGCGAAGATGATCGCCCTGTTCAAGGAAGACATGAAATGGGAGACGCTGGAGCCCATGTTCGTCGACATCTACAAGCGGTCTTTCACGCAGAAGGAGGTCGACGGCATGCTCGACTTCTACCGTTCGGAACCGGGGCAGGCGGTCATCGCGAAGATGCCCCTCGTGATGCGGAACAGCATGCAGGCGATGCAGGGACGCATGGTGGCCTTGCTGCCCAAGCTCCAGCAGTTGCAGCGCGACGCGATCGCCGAACTCAGGGCAAGCCAGGCGAAGAAGCCGTGAAGCCGGCGCCGGTTCCGGCGCACGGCTCGCAATGAAAAACGGGCGCCCGTTATCGCGGCGCCCGTTTTTTCATTCCTTTGGATCAATACTTCAGCGTCAGGCCCTTCTGCTCGGAAAAGTACGTCGCCAGATTCTCCATGTCGGCGTCGGACAGGGCCTTCACCTGGCCGCCCATGATGGGATTGGTGCGCTTGCCGGTCTTGTACTCGTGCAGCGCCTGGAGCAGGTAGTCGCGGTGTTGCCCGGCGAGTCTCGGAAAGCTCGGCATGGTGCTGTTTCCGTCGTAGCCATGGCAGGCGGCGCAGGTGGTGGACTTGGCCTTGCCGGCGTCGTAACTGCCCGTGGCGGCAAGAACCGGGAGCGAGGCGGCGAGCGCTGCGGTCGCGAGGATGAGCGGCATTGTCTTCATGATGTCTCTCCTCAATGGGCCGGGCCGCTGTACGACGACTCGTAATACGCCGCGAGATCTTCCATGTCCTGCTCGGACAGGCTGCTCGCGATGCTCTTCATGCCGGGATGGTTGCGTTCGCCGTCCTTGTAGGCCTTGAGCGCGGCAACGATGTATTCCGCGTGCTGCCCGCCCAGCATGGGAACGCTGTACACATAGGGATACGCGGTTCGCCAGCCGGGGATGCCGTGACAACCGGCGCACATCGAGTTCTTGAGTTGCCCGGCCTTGGGGTCGCCCGCTGCCTGAACCGGCACGGCCAACACCAGGAGCACGGACGCGCACAGCGTCATCGTGGTGAGTTTCATCATCCTCGCTCTCTCTGGTTGGGTTGTCGTTGGGTTCCCCGTCTGACGCAGGGCTTGCGCCGATTATAAAACTGCCCGGCCGGGCCGATGGCGGCCAGGCATCTAAAAAATCCTTTTATGACAAAGAGTTATAACGTTATCTCCTAATATTCTTCTGAACTTCGACGCGGGGCGCCGGATGCGCGCCGCGCCGTCGAACGGTCTGCCGGCCGCGCTTCCGGCGGATGGGTCCGCCGCCACACCCACGGCGGCACCGGCGCCGCGTCCCGCCACAGCCCCCGGCGTTCATGGCGTGCCTCGTGCTGCAACGCCCTCGCCGCGGCAGCCCGCCGCGAACGCGCCGCCGGCCATGCCAGGCCGCGCCGGACCAGATCCAGGCCGACCGCTTCGCCCGCGCCCACCCTGATGCGTCCGATGGTGCGGCCGTAGACGTCGGTGGCCACCGTATCGACCGCGACGCATCGCTTGAGGATCATCGCCGCCAGCGCGCGTGTCGCCGCGTCGCCATAGGGCTGGTCGTGCTCCGGCGCGTCGATGTCGGCCAGGCGGATTTTCATGAAGGCGCGGCGGGAGGGCGAGCTGGCGTCGGGCCTGAACAACACGGTGTCGCCATCGATCACCGCAATGACGACGCCGTGGAGCGTTTCCGCGGCCGCCGGCGCGGGGAGCGCCGACACAAGCGCCGGCAGGCACAACGCCAGCACGGCGCCCAGCGCGTGTCCCTTGAGGCGTATCCGCATGTGTCCGCGCAACAATCGCGCCAATCCGCGCATCACCCGGCTAGCATTTCGGCGGCATGCTTCCGCGTCGTGGCCGTGATCCTGAGGCCGCCCAGCATGCGCGCGATCTCCTCGACGCGCGCGTCCGCATCGAGCGACTCGATATTGGACGAGACGAAGCTGCCGTTCGCCTGCTTGGTCACGCGCAGGTGCTGCACGCCGCGCGCCGCCACCTGCGGCAGATGGGTGATGACCAGCACCTGGCGGGTCTCGCCCAGCTTCGCCAGCCGGCGGCCCACCGCTTCGGCGACGCTGCCGCCGATGCCGACGTCGACCTCGTCGAAAATCAGCGTCGGCACGCCGGCGACGCCCGAGAGCGCGGTCTGGACCGCCAGGCTGATCCGCGACAGCTCGCCGCCCGACGCCACCTTGCCGAGCGGCCCCGGCGGCAGGCCGGGATGGCTGGCGACGAGGAAGCTCACGTCTTCGAGCCCGTGCGCGCGGGGCTCGCCGGCCACGTGCAGAGCGACCTCGAGATGGCCGCCGGCGAGCGCGAGCTCGTGCATCGCCGCCGTCACCTGCTTCGACAGCGCGGCGGCCGCCTTGCGGCGCAGCCCGCCGAGCAGCTTCGCGTCCGCGAGGTATTGCGCGAAAGCGGCGTCCTCGGCCGCCTGCAGCGCGTCGACGTCGTCGCAGGCGGCGAGTTCGCCCAGGCGTGCCCGATAGCCGTCGAGCAGGCCGGCGAGCGCCTCCGGTTGCACGCGATGCTTGCGCGCCAGGCCGTGCATGTCGCCGAGCACGCGATCGAGTTCGGCGAGCCGCTCGGGATCGAGATTGAGGTGGTCGGCATAACGGCGCAAGGCGTGGCCGGCCTCGGCCAGGTCGGCGCTGGCCGAATTCAGCAGCGCCGCGATCTCGGCGAGGCTGCCGTCCACCGCCTGCATGGCGTCGAGCCGCGCACACATCTCGCCGAGCCGGCTCGACAGCGCGTCCTCCCCTTCGTCCAGCCCCTGGATCAGCGCGTGTCCGCCCTCCGCCAGCGTGCCGACGTGCGCGAGCCGCGCATGCTCGGCCTGGATCTCGTCCCAGCGCGCGAGGTCGCTTCCCAGCGCGCTCAGTTCCTCGACCGCCAGCCGCAGGCCTTCGCGTTCGATCTGCCGTGCCTGACTATGGGTTTCGGCCTCCAGCCGCCGCGACCGCGCCGCCTGCCAGGCATGCCACGCCGCGCTCACCGCCGCCGCGAGCGGCTGCGCACCGGCGAAGGCGTCGAGCGCCTCGCGCTGCGCCTGCGGCCGCAGCAGGGCGTGATGCGCGTGCTGGCCATGAATGTCGAGCAGGAAATCGGCCGCGTCCTTCATTTGCGCGAGCGGCGCGGGGGTGCCGTTGATGAAGGCGCGCGAGCGGCCGCCGGTATCGATCACGCGGCGCAGGATCAGCGTCCCGTCGTTCGAGGCGATGCCGGCCTCGTCGAGCCAGGCCGCGAGCGCAGGGAGGCCGTCGATCGAGAACTCGGCGGTGATTTCCGCCCGCGACGCGCCCTGGCGTACCACGCCGGCCTCGGCGCGGTCGCCCAGCGCCAGCGCCAGCGCGTCGACCAGGATGGATTTGCCCGCGCCGGTCTCGCCGGTGAGCACGGTCAGGCCCGGCGCGAAATCGAGCTCGACCGACTCGACCAGCAGGTAGTTGCGGATGCACAGATGCGACAGCATGTGAGCGTGCTGCGCTAGAGTTTCTTGCCCCAATGCAGCTTCTGCCGCAGGGTGTCGTAGTAGCTGTACGAATGCGGGTGCAGCAGGGTGACGGGGCGGCTGGCGCGGGTGATCCACACATGGTCGCCGCTCACCAGGTCGAAATGTTGCTGGCCGTCGAAATGCACGCGCGCGTCGTCGGCGTAGGTGAGATGCAGCTCGATGCGCGAATGGCTGCTCACCACGATGGGGCGCGCCGACAGCGTGTGCGGGCAGATCGGCACCAGCGCGACGGCTTCGAGCGTCGGATGCACGATGGGCCCGCCCGCCGACAGCGCGTAGGCGGTGGTGCCGGTCGGGCTGGTGACCACGAGGCCGTCGGCGCGCTGGCTGTAGACGAACTCGCTGTTGATCGCGATCTCGAGGTCGATCAGGCGACCCGAGCCGCCCTTTCCGACCACCACGTCGTTGAAGGCCGTGGACTCGTACACGCGTTCCCCGCCCCGGCGGATCTGCCCGTTCAGCAGGATGCGTTCTTCCGCCACGTACTGGCCGCTGAGAATCTCGGCGATGGCGTCGCGCATCTCGTAGGCCATGACATCGGTGAGGAAGCCGAGGCGCCCCTGGTTGATCCCGATGAGCGGCACGCCGTTGGGCGCCAGTTCGCGCGCGATCGACAGCATCGTGCCGTCGCCGCCGAGCACCACGACGACGTCGCTTCCGGCCGCCAGATCGTGCAGATTGCGCGTGGGAAAATCCCGGATCCCCAAACGCTCCGCAGTCTGCGACGCCAGCAGGACATCGTGCCCACGCCCGCGGAGGAACTCGCCCAGCGCGCGCACCGACGCTTCCATGCCCTGATTGTCGTACTTGCCGACCAGGCCGACCGTGTGGAAAGGGGTTTGCATGAAGGGCGATTATATAGGGGTCGGAGGTCAGGATTCCGGGGACGGCGCGTTTTCGTTCGCGGCGTTCCGCCGTTCATCCGGTAATCCCGAATCCCGGCTCCTCGCCCCTTATAATGAGCCCATGCTCAACGACCGTGCCCGTATCCTGCTGAAAACCCTGGTGGAACGCTATATCAGCGAAGGGGAACCCGTCGGCTCGCGCACCCTCTCGAAGCACGCTGGCCTGGACCTGTCGCCCGCCAGCATCCGCAACATCATGGCCGATCTCGAGGAGATGGGTTTCGTCGCCAGCCCGCATACCTCGGCGGGGCGCGTGCCCACGCCGCGCGGCTACCGCTTCTTCGTCGACACGCTGCTGACGGTACGGCCGCTGGCGCAGATCGAGGTCAGCCAGCTCGAGAACAGCCTCGCCGCTGCCGACCCGCAGCGGCTCATGACCGCCGCCTCCACGCTGCTGTCCGATCTCAGCCAGTTTGCCGGGCTCGTGATGACGCCGCGCCGCAACCCGGCGTTCCGCCAGGTGGAATTCCTCAGTCTGTCGGAGAAGCGCATCCTGCTCATCCTCGTCACCATGGAAGGCGAGGTCGAGAACCGCATCATCGTCACGAGCCAGCCTTACAGCGCCTCGCAACTGACCGAAGCGGCCAACTTCTTCAACCAGAATTTTGCCGGGCACAGCTTCGACCAGGTACGCGCGAAGCTGCGCGACGAACTCGGGCGCATGCGCGAGGACATCACGCGGCTGATGGCGGCCGCTGTCGACGCCGGCAGCCAGGCGCTCGACGCCAGCCAGGAGAACGTGGTGGTGTCCGGCAGCCGCAGGCTGCTCGACGTGCAGGATCTGTCGAGCAACATGACCAGCCTGCGCCGCCTGTTCGACGCCTTCGAAAAGAAAACCGGCCTGCTTCAACTGCTCGACCAGTCGCGCAACGCCACCGGCGTCCAGATCTTCATCGGCGGCGAATCCGATCTGCTGCCGCTCGACGAATGCAGCCTCGTCACCGCGCCCTATTCGGTCGACGGGCAGGTCGTGGGAACGCTCGGCGTCGTCGGGCCGACGCGCATGGCCTACGAGCGGGTGGTGCCCATCGTCGACGTCACCGCCAAGCTCCTGTCGAGCGCCCTCTCGCATCATCACTGATGAGCTATCTGAAAGAACCCGAATACGGCCACGGCCGGCAGGCGAAGACCGGCATCCTGCTGGTCAACCTCGGCACCCCCGATGCGCCGACGCCGCAGGCGCTGAGGCGCTACCTCAAGGAATTCCTGTCCGACCCGCGCGTCGTCGAGATCCCGCGCGCCCTGTGGTGGCTGATCCTCAACGGCATCATCCTCAATACCCGGCCGAAAAAATCGGCCGCGAAATACGCCGCGATCTGGACGCCGGACGGCTCGCCGCTGAAGATCCATACGGAGAAGCAGGCCAAGCTGCTGAAGGGCTGGCTGGGTGCGCGCATCGCCTCGCCGTTCATGGTCGAATGGGCGATGCGCTACGGCAATCCTGGCATCCCCGGCACCCTCGCCAAAATGAAGGCGGCCGGCTGCGACCGCATCCTCATTCTGCCCGCCTACCCCCAGTACGCCGCCTCCAGCACCGCCAGCGCCTTCGACGCCGCGTTCGACTGGCTGCGGCGGACGCGCACGCAGCCGGCGCTGCGCACGGTCCAGCATTACCACGACCACCCCGGCTACATCCGCGCGCTCGCCGCCAACATCCGCGACTACTGGCAGACGCACGGACGCCCGGACATGCTGCTGATGAGCTTTCACGGCGTGCCGCGCTATGCCCTGGAAAAAGGCGACCCCTACCACTGCGAATGCCAGAAAACGGGGCGCCTGCTCGCCGAAGCGCTGGGACTCGAACCGAAACAGGTTCGCCTCACCTTTCAGTCGCGCTTCGGCCGCGCCGAATGGATCAAGCCCTACACCGACAAGACCTTGACCGAACTCGGCCGCGCCGGCGTCGCCCGCGTCGATGTCGTCGCGCCCGGCTTCGCCGCCGACTGCCTCGAAACGCTGGAAGAACTGGCGATGGAAGGGCGCGCCACGTTCCTCGCCGCCGGCGGCAAGGCATTCCACTACATCCCCGCGCTCAACGAACACCCGCACTGGATCGACGCACTCGGCCGCATCGCGCTCGAAAACCTGGGCGGGTGGGTCAGCGAAACCTGGGACCGCGACGCCGACGAACAGGCGCGCCATGCCAGCAAGAACCGGGCGCTGGCGATGGGCGCGCGCAGCTAGGCGCGAACGACCCCGCCCCACGCGTCCGGGACCGCGGTTGTCGGGCGCCGCATCGACGGCTATCGTAAAAGCCGTCACAGCGTTTTTTCGGGAGAATCGGACATGGCCGAAACGCCGAAAATCGATCATCTGATCCAGCAGCACATCCTTGAACACGAGATGCGGCTGAAGCACGTCGACAGCCTGCTCGGCCGCGCCCAGCAAGGCATCGGCAAAGCAGGCGGCGACGCGGCGGCGGAACTGGCGCAGGCCCGCGCGACGCGCGACACGCTCTCGAGCCGGGTCGAGGAATACAGGCAGCGCTCGCCGGAACAGTGGTCAGAGGCGGAATTCGAAAACGAGGGACCGATGATCGTCTGGGACAACCTGGCGCGGCAGCTCGAAAAGCTGGTCGAGCGCATCGAGCACTAGCCGCCCGTCGCGCCCGCGGCGGCTAGGCTTTCTTCACGAACGACGACTTCAGCTGCATCGCCCCGATGCCATCGATCCTGCAGTCGATGTCGTGGTCGCCGTCGACGAGGCGGATGTTCTTCACCTTGGTGCCCACCTTCACGACCAGCGACGCGCCCTTGACCTTGAGGTCCTTGATCACCGTCACCGTGTCGCCGTCGGCGAGCACGTTGCCGTGGGCATCGCGCACGACGCGCGTCTCGTCCGCAGCCGGCGCCGCGTCTTTCGGCCACTCGTGACCGCATTCCGGGCATACGAGCAGGGCGCCGTCTTCGTAGGCATACGCCGAAGCGCAGCGGGGACATGCGGGCAAACCGCTCATGCCGCACCTCGCTGTACGGTCGATCGACTGTCTTTCAGCTTCATTTTTTTCCTTTGACTGCGTCGCTCCAGACGTCGTGATGCACCTTCGGGTGCGGAACCAGAAGCTGCAGCAAGAACAAATCCGCGTACACGTCCGGGGGAAAGCCCTGCCGCCCGCCCCGCCTGTCGAGCAGCAGGTCCTGCAACTCGTCGAAGCAGGCGTAGGTTCCCCAGGACGCGACTATCTTTTGTGCCAGCCGCGGAAATTTTTCTTCGAGCGGGCTCAGATCGGACATACGCTCTCTCCTGTTCACACGCCCCGTCGAACGGCGCACCGAGCAGAGCGCCGGCCGTCGGTTCGCCTAGTTCCGTTCGTACACGACGAAATCGAACCGCAGCGCATCGCCCTTTCCGCCGGTATGCGGTTCGCGCGAGACTTCGCCGAATGCACTTTCATCATAATCCGGAAACCGCGCGTCGCCGTCGGCTTCGACGTCGACCTCGGTGAGATACAGCCGGTCGGCGATCGGCATGGCCTGGGCGTAGAGGTCGGCGCCGCCGATGAAGAAGACCTCGTCCGCATCCTCGCACAGGGCGATCGCGGCGGGGATCGAGCCGGCGACGAGGCAACCCTCCGGTCGGTAGTTCGCGTTGCGCGTGATGACGATGTTGGTGCGTCCGGGCAGCGGGCGGCCGAGCGACTCGAAGGTCTTGCGGCCCATCAGTATAGGGTGCCCGAGGGTGAGCGCCTTGAAGCGTGCGAGGTCTTCCGGCAGGCGCCACGGCAGGCGGTTTTCAATGCCGATGACGCGGTTTTTCGCGAGCGCGGCGATGACGCTGATACGCGGCTTTTTCATCACGTTCATACCGCGACCGGCGCCTTGATTGCCGGATGCGGATCGTAGCCGCTCAGGGTGAAGTCCTCGAAGCGGAAGGCGAAGATGTCGCGCACCACGGGATTCAGCGTCATCGTCGGCAGGACGCGCGGCTCGCGCGACAACTGCTCGCGCGCCTGGTCCAGGTGATTGAGGTAGAGATGCGCGTCGCCGAGCGTGTGGACGAAGTCGCCGGGCGCGAGGCCCGTAACCTGCGCCATCATCAGCGTCAGCAAGGCGTAGCTGGCGATGTTGAACGGCACGCCGAGGAAGATGTCGGCGCTGCGCTGGTAGAGCTGGCACGAGAGCCTGCCGTCGGCGACGTAGAACTGGAAAAACGCGTGGCATGGCGCCAGCGCCATCTTGTCGAGGTCGGCGACGTTCCATGCCGAGACGATGATGCGGCGCGAGTCGGGGTTGGTCTGGAGCGTCCTCACCGCCTCGCCGATCTGGTCGATCGTTCCGCCGCCCGGCTTGGGCCAGCTTCGCCATTGATGGCCGTACACGGGGCCGAGGTCGCCGTTTTCGTCGGCCCATTCGTCCCAGATGCTGACGCCGTTTTCCTTGAGGTACGCGATGTTGGTGTCGCCGCGCAGAAACCACAGGAGCTCATGGATGATGGAGCGCAGATGGCACTTCTTGGTGGTGACGAGCGGAAAGCCGTCGGCGAGGTTGAAGCGCATCTGCCAGCCGAACACCGACAGCGTGCCGGTGCCGGTGCGGTCGTCTTTTCGGGTGCCATGCTCGAGCACATGGCGCATCAGGTCGAGGTAGGGTTTCATCGTGAAGCGGCGTTAAGGTTGCGCGGATGCGGCCTGGACGAGGCCATTATCGTTCAATCGGTGGCATCGGCGCTCGGCGGCCTGCCGTTTTCAGGATCGAGAAGCGTCCAGCGGCCGTCGACCAGTCCCTCGAGCGGCGGATACTGCTTCTTGTACGCCATCTTGCGGCTCTCGGCGATCCAGTAGCCCAGGTAGAGATAGGGCAGTTCAAGCCGCCTGGCGAGCTCGATCTGCCACAGCACGCCGTAGACGCCGAGGCTTTGCTGCTCGCGCGCGGGGTCGAAGAAGGTGTAAACGGCCGAGATGCCGTCGTCGATCTGGTCGATCAGCGCGATCATCACCAGGTCGTTGCCGTCGCGGAATTCGACCATCACGCTGTCAACGTTCGACGACAGCAGGAATTGCGTGTACTGGTCCGGCCCGTCGCGATCCATGCCGCCGCCCGAGTGGCGGCTGCCGAGGTAGCGCCGGTAGAGGTCGTAATGCTCGTCCTTGAAGTCGAGCGGCAAAAAGCGCGCGGCCAGATGGCGGTTGCGCTTGAGGCAGCGGCGCTGGGTGCGGTTGGGCACGAAGCCGGCCACCTCGACGCGTACCGGTACGCAGGCCTGGCATTGCTCGCAGTGCGGGCGATAGGTGAACTGGCCGCTGCGACGGAAACCCGCGCGGATCAGCGCGCTGTAGGCATGCCGGTCGATCAGGTGGGTGGGCGTCGCGACCTGCGAGCGCGCGCGCCGCCCCGGCAGGTAGCTGCAGTCATAGTGCGCGGTCAGGTAGAACTGGATGCGCTGGAAGGGGGGTTCAGTCGGGTGCATCGAAATGCCACGGGCCGGGGCGATGAGGCAAGTTTACCAACTCGGTCAAGCGTTTCATAAACGCCGCACGCGGCATCGTGCGCGCGCCCAGGCTGGCGAGATGCGCCGTCTCCATCTGGCAGTCGATGAGCCCGAATCCCCACGCCTGCAACTGCCGCGCCAGGCGCACCAGCGCGACCTTGGAGGCGTCGGGTTCGCGGCTGAACATCGATTCGCCGTAGAACATGCGGCCGATCGCGACCCCGTAGAGGCCCCCGACCAGGCGGCCGTCGCGCCACGTTTCCACCGAATGCGCGTAGCCGGCGTCGAAGAGGCGCGCATAGGCTGCGATCATCATCGGCGAAATCCAGGTGCCGCCCGCCCCCTTGCGCGGTTCGGCGCAGGCGCGCATCACCTCGGAGAAGACCGTGTCGACCCGCACCTCGAAGCCGCCGTTGCGAATCCGCCTGGCCAACGAGCGCGTCACACGGACCTCGCCCGGCGCCAGGACCATGCGGGGATCGGGGCTCCACCAGAGGACGGGTTCGCCGGGGTTGAACCAGGGAAAGATTCCGTGACGATAGGCGTCCAGCAGGCGGGCCTCGGACAGGCCGCCGCCCATGGCGAGCAGGCCGTTGGGCTCGCGCAGCGCGGTTTCGACCGGCGGAAAGAAGGACGTGCCCTGCAAGCGCATGCTCATGCCGCCATGGTAGCGGATTCAAATTCCGGTTGCCGCCGCCATGTGACTATATTATGATACCTTTATCTTCAATATTGCGGTGCCCGTCCCGGCCCCCGGAAGGCCAGCCACGGAACCTTCCCTGTCCACACCAGACCGAAGGCGCACACGCAAGTAGGGCGCAAGCCCGCCGGCTCCTATAATGGTCGGCTTGCCGGCGGCGGGGTCGAAGCGACAGCTTGGACTTCGAACCCGGGCGCACATCGCAGTAGAGAAGAATGGCTATAGCAACCTGGACGTCAAAAGAATCTGGATCGGCACCGAGGCCACAAGCCCCGGCGCCGATATCGCCGAATCCCCCGTCAACCCGGCGGGGGGGCGCGTCGGCAGCGGGATTTTTTGATATCCGGTTGGGCCAGACGCCAGCGACCCGCCCGTCTCTCCCGGTCTTGCCGCTGAACGTCTTTCTTGGGGGCGATTCGTGACCTACTCTCCTGGGCTCACGGACGCCCCGTCTTTTTCGGGCTGCTTCCACTGCGGCCTGCCGGTGCCGGACGGCGCCCACTATCCGATCGAATTCGAGGGCGAGACCAAAGAGGCCTGCTGTCGCGGCTGCCAGGCGGTCGCGCAGACCATCATCGACAGCGGCCAGGGCGCCTACTACCTGCATCGCACCTCGATGCCGGCCACGCCGCAGCAGGCCGAGGCCGAGCTGGCGCAACTGGGCCTCTACGACCTGCCGGAAATCCAGGAAAGCTTCGTGCGGACCGAATCGGAAAACGTCCGCGAGGCCGCGCTGATCCTGGAAAACATCGTCTGCGCCGCCTGCATCTGGCTGAACGAACGCCACATCGCGGGGCTGCCCGGCGTGCTCTCGGTCGACATCAACTACGCCACCCGCCGCGCGCGCGTGCGCTGGGACAACAGCCGCATCCAGCTGTCCGCGATCCTGAAGGCCGTCTCCGACATCGGCTACATCGCCCACCCCTTCGATCCGGGCCGCTCGGACGATCTCTACAAGCGCGAGCGCAACGCCGCGATCAAGCGTCTCGCCATCGCCGGCCTCGGCATGATGCAGGTGATGATGTACGCGCTGCCCGGCTACACGGCCACCGACATGAGCCCAGACATCCGGCTGCTGATGCGCTGGGCGAGCCTGATCCTCACCATCCCGGTGGTCGGCTATTCGGCGTGGCCGTTCTTCCTCGGCGCCTGGCGCGACCTCAGGCGGCGCACGCTGGGCATGGACGTCCCGGTGGCGCTCGGCGTCGGCACCGCCTTCGCCGCCAGCGTCTACAGCACGTTTTCCGGACACGGCGAGGTCTATTACGACTCGGTCGCGATGTTCATCTTCCTGCTGCTGACGGGGCGCTTCCTCGAGATGAACGCGCGCCGCCGCGCCGGCGCCGCCGTCGAAGAGCTCGTCAAGCTCATCCCCGCCGCCACGACGCGACTGCCCCGCTGGCCCGCACGCGACGAGGAGCAGGTGCCGGTCGCCCGGCTGGTCGTGGGCGACCACGTGCTGGTGCGGCCCGGCGAGACGCTGCCCGCCGACGGCGTCGTCGTCGATGGCGCCAGCGCGGTGAGCGAGGCCATGCTCACCGGCGAATCGCTGCCGCTGCCGAAAACCGTGAATGCGAACGTGGTCGGCGGCAGCCTCAATCAGGCGAGCCCGCTCGTGGTGCGCGTCGAGCGGCTCGGCGCCGACACGCGGCTCGCCTCCATCGTGCGCCTGCTCGACCGCGCGCAAAGCGAGAAGCCGCGCATCGGCCGGCTCGCCGACCGCGCCGCCGCCTGGTTCGTCGCCCTCTTGCTGCTGATCACGGTCGCGGTCGGCGTGGCGTGGATGCTCATCGATCCGTCGAAAGCGCTGTGGATCGTCGTGTCGGTGCTCGTCGTCACCTGCCCGTGCGCGCTGGGCCTGGCGACGCCGGCGGCGCTCACCACCGCGACCGGCAGGCTGACGCGTCTCGGCATGCTCACCACGCGCGGGCATGCGCTGGAAACCCTGGCGCGCGCCACCGACCTGGTATTCGACAAGACCGGCACCCTCACCCACGGCCGCCTCTCCGTGCGCCGCGTGCTGCCCCTGGGCGGACGCAGCGAAAGCGAAGTCTGCATGCTGGCCGCCGCGCTCGAAGCCGGCTCGGAGCACCCCATCGCCAGGGCGTTGCGCGAGGCCGCGACGCCGGGCGCGACCGCGAGCCAGATCCGCAACACGCCCGGACGCGGCGTCGAGGGCATGATCGAGGGCCGCGTCTACCGCTTGGGAGCGCCGGCTTTCGCCGCTGCCGACGCCGTGCCGCCACCGCTGCCGGGCTCCGGGTATTCATCCCCTGAAGGGCACGAGTACCCTCAAGGGCACAAGTACCCTCAAGGGCACGAGAGCTGGGTGGTACTCGCCGACGAATCGGGACCGATCGCCTGGATTGCGCTGGCCGATACGCCGCGCGCGGACGCGGCCGCCGCATTGGCCGCGCTGCGGAAGCTGGGCCTGCGCCTGCATCTGCTGTCCGGCGACGCCGAGACCGCCGTGATGCGGACGGCCGAAGAACTCGGCATCGACGACTGGCGCGCGGGCGCGCTGCCCGAAGACAAGCTCACCTACGTCAAATCCATGCAGCAGCGCGGACGCATCGTCGCCATGGTGGGCGACGGCATCAACGACGCGCCGGTGCTCGCCGGCGCGCAGGTTTCGATCGCCATGGGCGAAGGCGCCGACGTGGCGCAGGCGGCCGCCGACATGGTGATGCTAGGCAGCCGCCTCGGCACGCTCGCCGACGGCGTCGCGCTGGCGCGCAAGACGCAGCGCATCATCCGCGAGAACCTCGGCTGGGCGCTCGCCTACAACCTCGTCGCCATCCCCGCCGCGGCGCTCGGCCACGTCACGCCGTGGCTCGCGGGCATCGGCATGTCGGCGAGTTCGCTGCTCGTGGTGCTGAACGCGCTGCGGCTCGCGGATTTCAAGCAGACCGCCAGAACGGCCGGCGGCCGCAACGCGCAGGAGGCGCGCGCCTGAGATGGACATCCTCATCCTGCTCATCCCGCTCAGTCTCGTCCTCGTCGGCGTCATCGCCTGGGTCCTGCTGTGGGCTGCCAAGAACGGCCAGTTCGACGACCTCGAAGGCCCGGGGCACAGCATCATCATGGACGACGACACGCCGCACGACAGGGACGACGCGCCCAAGACGTGAAGCGTCACGATTCGCGCCGGCATAGGTCGCCCGGCGCCCATCGCCTATGCTGAAGACCTTCTTTCACGGCAGGTTCCCCGAGATGCAGCGCCCCATCCTGTGGTATTTCGCCGATCCGGTGTGCTCACGGTGCCGCGGATTTTCCCCGGTGATCGAGACGCTGCCTCACGTCTGAAGCCTGAGAGCGCGTCCGCCGCTAGAATCGTCCTTTTCGACCAAGGAGTCCGTTCCGATGATCCGCCTTTCCCTCTTTCCCGCCGCGCTGGTCCTCGGCGCGCTGGTCCTCGGCATCTCCGGGTGCGGCGCCAGCGAGCCCGACAGGCAGATCGTCTCGACGACCCCGCCGGCCGGCCAGCCGGCCAACCCGCGCGTGCTGATCGAAACCAGCAAGGGCAACATCACGGTCGAACTCTTCGGCGCCAACGCGCCGAAGACGGTGGCGAATTTCCTCGGCTACGTGAAAAGCGGCTTCTACGACGGCACCATCTTCCATCGCGTGATCCCCGGCTTCATGATCCAGGGCGGCGGGATGACGCCGGACATGGCCGAGAAGCCCAAGGGCGCGTCGATTCCCAACGAGGCCGACAACGGCCTGAAGAACCTGCGCGGCACGTTCGCGATGGCGCGCATGGAAGCGCCCGACTCGGCCGCGTCGCAGTTCTTCATCAACGTGAAGAACAACCCCTTTCTCGACCATCGCGGCACGAGCTACGACACCTGGGGCTACGCGGTGTTCGGCCAGGTGGTCGACGGCATGAACGTGGTCGACGCCATTGCCGCGACCCCGCGCGGCGACCGCGGTCCCTACCAGGACGTTCCCGTCGAACCGGTGGTGATGAAGCGCGTCACCCTGCTGCCCGCGGCGGCGCGGCCGGGATCCGCCGAAGGCCAGAAACGATAGGCACGCCCTGACCGCGACACGCAAACTGCTGCTGCTCGGCTGCATCGCGCCGGCCGCAATCGCGCTGGCGCTGGCGGCCGGCGCGTTGCCCGCCGACCACGCGCTGGCGATGCAGATCCTCACCGAGTTGCGCGGCCCGCGCGTGGCCGCCGCGTTCGCCTGCGGCGGCCTCCTGGCGCTGGCGGGCGCGCTCATGCAGACGCTGTTCCGCAACCCGCTCGCCGAGCCCTATCTGCTCGGCGTCTCCGGCGGCGCGGGCCTGCTCGCCCTGCTCGGCATGGCGGCGGGGCTGGCATGGCCGTGGATCTCGGCGCTCGCCTTCGCCGGCAGCGCGCTGGCGCTCGCGCTCGCCGCCGCGCTCGGCGGCCGCCTGCTGGCGCGCGACCACACGCCGCTGCTGCTCGCCGGCGTCATGCTCGCGGCGGGCTTCGGCGCCCTGATCGCCCTCGCCTTGAGCGTGGCGCCGGCCGAGCGCCTCCCCGGCATGCTCTTCTTCCTGATGGGCGATCTCGCGTGGACCGACCGGCCCGCATTGCTGTGGACGGCGCTGCTGCTGGCGACCGCCGCCGCGCTCGGCCTGTCCAGGCGGCTCGATGTGCTGCAGCTGTCGCCGCTCAAGGCCGCCTCGCTGGGCGTCGCGGTCGCGCCGACGCGCTGGATGCTGTTCGGACTCGCCGGCGCCTGCACCGCGCTGGTCGTGGCCCAGGCCGGCAGCATCGGCTTCGTCGGCCTCATGGTTCCGCACGCGCTCAGAAAGCTCGGCTTTTCCGCGCATCGCCTCCTGCTCCCGGCCGCAGCCCTGGCGGGTGGCAGCCTGCTGGTGCTGGCGGACGCGCTCGCGCGCACCGTGATCGCACCGCGCGAACTGCCGGTGGGCGTGCTGACCGCGCTGCTCGGCGTGCCCGTCATGCTGTGGCTGCTGCGCCGGCCATGAGCCTCGCCGCGCATCGGCTCGGCCTGCGCGCGGGGCGCCGCACGCTGGTCGATTCGCTCGACCTCGTCCTCGAACCCGGCGAGGTGCTCGGCATTCTCGGCCCCAACGGTGCCGGCAAGTCGACGCTGCTGACGGTGCTGGCCGGCCTCGCGCTGCCTGCCCGGGGAGACGTCACGCTCGACGGCCAGGCCGTGGCCGACCTCCCGCCGCTCACGCGCGCCCAGCACATCGGCCTGCTGCCGCAGGGCGACGAGGACACGTTCTTCGGCAGCGTCGCCGACTTCGTCGCCCTCGGCCACTTTCCCTTCGCCGCGACTCAGGACAAGCCCTTCGCCACCGCCCAGGACAAGCCCTTCGCCACCGCCCAGGACAAGCCCTTCGCCACCGCCCAGGACAAGCCCTTCGCCACCGCCCAGGACAAGCCCTTCGACACCGCCCAGGACAAGCCCTTCGACACCGCCCAGGACAAGCCCTTCGGCAAGGAATCCTGGCTGGCGACGTCGCTCGCCGCGTGGGAACTGGCCGATCTCGCGCACCGTCCGCTCGCCACCCTCTCCGGCGGCGAGCGCCAGCGCGCGCGGCTGGCGCAACTGTCCGCACAGCGAGCGCGCATCGTGCTGCTCGACGAGCCGCTCACCCACCTCGACCCGGCGCACCAGGCGCGCCTGCTCGAATGGGCGCGCAGCGAAGCCGATGCCAAAAAAGCGGTGGCACTGACGCTGCACGACCCCGGCTGGGCGGCCCGCCAATGCAACCGCCTGCTGTTCCTGCACGGCGACGGCGGCTGGAAGCTCGGCCCGCCCGCGGATCTGCTCACGTCGACCGCCCTCGAGGCGCTGTATGGCCCCGGCACGGCCGCGCTGTGGCGGAAGAACGGCTTGAGCGAGCCTGTATAATCGCCTTTTGCTCAGCATTTCCCCGCCTTCGCGCCCCTCATGATTCGTCGCATCATCAACAAGGTATTCGGCCGCAAGCCGCGCACCGCCGCTTCCCGGGCGCAGATCCTGCCACTCGCCGCCCACGGCATTCGCCGCGACCAACTCGACGACTGCGCGCTCAAGGTCTGCGAAACCCTGGCGCAGGCGGGCTACAAGGGCTACCTCGTGGGCGGCGCGGTGCGCGATCTGCTCCTGGGCAGGACGCCCAAGGATTTCGACGTGGCGACCGACGCGACGCCGGAGGAAGTGCGGCGGCTCTTCCGCCGCTCGCGCATCATCGGGCGGCGTTTCCAGATCGTGCACGTGATGTGCGGGCGCGAGACCATCGAAGTCACCACCTTCCGCTCCAACGGCCAGCAGGAGACGGGCGACGAGGACGAGCACGCGCCCGCGGACAGGCCGCACGCGGAGCCCGCGCGCGTCACCGACGAGCACGGCCGCCTGCTGTCGGACAACGTGTTCGGCAGCATGGCGGACGACGCCGCGCGGCGCGACTTCACCGTCAACGCGCTGTACTACGACCCCGCGCGCGAGGAAGTCCACGATTATTTCGGCGGCGTGGCGGACTGCAAGAAACGCGTGCTGCGCATGATCGGCGACCCGGAGGCGCGCTTTCGCGAAGATCCGGTGCGCATGCTGCGCGCCGCGCGCTTCGCCGCCAAGCTCGACTTCCACATCGATCCCGACACGCGCAAGCCGGTCGCGGCGCTGGCGCCGCTGCTGGCCAACATCCCGCGCGCGCGCATTTTCGACGAGGCGCTCAAGCTGCTGCTGTCCGGCCACGCCCTGCGCGGCGTCCACCAGCTGCGCGCGGAAGGCCTGCACCACGGCATGCTACCGCTGCTCGACACCATCCTCGACGACCCCACCGGCGAGCGTTTCATCAACGCGGCGCTGAAGACCACCGATACCCGCATCGCCGAGGACAGGCCGGCCTCGCCGGCCTTCCTGTTCGGCACGCTGTTGTGGCCGCAGGTGCTGCAGCGCTGGCGCGCACTCGAGGCCGCCGGCGAAAGGCCGCAGCCGGCGCTGTTCGTGGCGATGGACGAGGTGCTCGACGCGCAGCGCAGCCGGCTGGCGATTCCGCGCCGCTACGACGGCATGATGAAGGAAATCTGGGCGCTGCAGCCGCGCTTCGAACAGCGCGGCGGGCAACGCCCTTACCGCCTGCTCGAACATCCGCGCTTCCGCGCCGCCTACGATTTCCTGCTGCTGCGCGCCGAATCCGGCGAGGTCGACGCCGAGCTCGGCGACTGGTGGACGCGCTTCCAGGAAGTCGGGGAAGACGAGCGCGCCGCCATGCTGCAGGCCGACAGTTCGCCCAGGCCGCGCCGCAAGCGCAAGCGCAGGAAGCCCGGTGACGCTTCATCCGGCGAGGCCCGGCCCGCATGAGCGTGATCGCCACCATCGGCCTCGGCGCCAACCTCAACGACCCGGCGGCGCAGGTAGAATACGCGCTTGCGGAACTCGACCGCCTGCCCGACACGCGGCTGCTCGCCCGCTCCTCGCTGTATGCCTCGGCGCCGGTGGGCTACGTCGACCAGCCCGATTTCATCAACGCCGTGGCGCAGGTCGAAACCACGCTGGCGCCGCGCGCGCTGCTTGCCGCCTTGCTGGAGGTCGAGCATCGCCACGGCCGCGCGCGCAGCTTTCGCAACGCGCCGCGCACGCTCGACCTCGACCTGCTGCTCTACGGCGGCGCGCATTTCCACGAAGACGGCCTGACGCTGCCGCATCCGCGCATGCACGCGCGCGCCTTCGTCCTGCGGCCACTGCTGGAAATCGCCCCGGCCGCCGTGATTCCCGGCCGCGGCCGGGCAGCGGACTGGCTCGCCGACTGCGCCGACCAGAACGTAACCGTCCTTCCGCCCCACGCCGCGGCTGTCAACGAATGAGCCTTTCCCGTTACCGTTACCTCGTCGTCGAAGGCCCGATCGGCGCCGGCAAGACCAGTCTGACCTACAAGCTGGCCGAACGCATGGGCGCCGACACGCTGCTGGAAAACGCCGGCGACAATCCGTTCCTGTCGCGCTTCTATCAGGAGCCCCGGCGCTACGCGCTGCCGACCCAATTGCATTTCCTGTTCGACCGGGCACGCCAGCTGCGCGACCTCGCGCAGGGCGATCTGTTCCGCAGCGGCACGGTATCGGACTTCCTGATCGAGAAGGACATGCTGTTCGCGCGCCTGAACCTCGACGACGACGAGTTCGAGCTGTACCAGAAGGTGTATGCCGACCTGGCGCCGCAGGTGCCGGCCCCCGATCTCGTGATCTACCTGCAGGCGCCGGTCAATACGCTGCAGGAGCGCGTCAGGCGCCGCGGCGTGGAGTTCGAGCGCGGCATGGACGCGGATTATCTGCAGCGCCTGGCCAACAGCTACAGCGAATTCTTCCATCGCTACGAAGCGGCGCCCCTGCTGATCGTCAACACCGGCAACCTCAACTTCGCGGACAGCGAAGCCGACTTCGAGCTGCTGCTGGAGCGCATCGACAAGATGCGCGGCCCGCGCGAATTCTTCAACCGGGCAGCCTGACGGTGGGCGTGACGCTCTCCACCCTCAAGGCGATGCGCGAACGCGGCGAGAAGATCGCCGTGCTGACCTGCTACGACGCCGGCTTCGCGCGCGTGCTCGATGCGGCCGGCGTCGAGGTGCTGCTGGTCGGCGATTCGCTGGGCATGGTGGTGCAGGGCCACGCCTCGACCCTGCCGGTGAAGCTCGCCGAAATGGCCTACCACACGCGCTGCGTCGCCGCCGGCACGGAGCGTGCCTTCATCGTCGCCGATCTCCCGTTCGGCAGCTACCAGCCCTCGCCCGAGCGGGCCTTCGCGGCGGCGGCCAGGCTGATGGCGGCGGGTGCGCACATGGTCAAGCTGGAAGGCGGCGCCGTCATGGTCGAGACCGTCGCTTTCCTGACGCAGCGCGGCATTCCGGTGTGCGCGCACGTCGGCCTGCTGCCGCAGTCGGTCAACCAGCTCGGCGGCTACAAGGTGCAGGGACGCGAGGAGGCCGCGGCAGCGCAGCTCGTCGCCGACGCGCGCGCGCTCGAAGGCGCGGGCGCGGGCCTGATCGTGCTCGAAATGGTCCCCGCCGCGCTCGCCCGCGCCGTCACCGAAGCGGTTTCGATTCCCACCATCGGCATCGGCGCGGGCGGTGCCTGCTCGGGCCAGGTGCTGGTGCTGTACGACATGCTCGGCCTTTACCCGCGCGCGCCGAAATTCTCGAAGAATTTTCTCGAAGGCCGCGGCAGCATCGAGGCGGCCGCGCGCGCCTACGTCGCCGCGGTCAAGGACGGCAGCTTCCCCGCCGCCGACCACGCGTTCTGATGCAGGCCGTCCACACCGTCGCAGAACTGCGCACCGCGCTGGCCGGGCAGGCCGGCACGGCGCTGGTGCCCACGATGGGCAATCTCCACGCCGGCCACATCTCGCTCGTCGAATTGGCGAAGCGGCACGGCAGCCCGGTCGTCGCGAGCATTTTCGTCAACCCGCTGCAATTCGGCCCGGGCGAGGACTTCGAACGCTATCCGCGCACCCTCGCCGCCGACTGCGAAAAGCTCGCCGGCGCCGGCTGCGACATCGTGTTTGCGCCCGACGTCGCCGAGATGTATCCGGTGCCGCAGACGTTCACCGTGCAACCGCCGGACAGCCTGGCGAACGATCTGTGCGGCGCGTTCCGCCCCGGCCATTTCAGCGGCGTCGCGACCGTGGTGCTGAAGCTCTTCAATCTGGTGCAGCCGCGCGTGGCCGTCTTCGGCAAGAAGGATTTCCAGCAGTTGCGGGTGATTCGGGAACTGGTGCGCCAGTTCAACCTGCCGATCGACATCGAGGCGGGAGAAACCCTGCGCGAGGCCGACGGATTGGCGATGAGCTCGCGCAACGCCTACCTCGGCGCGCCCGAGCGCCTCCAGGCACCCATGCTCCAGCGCGAACTCGCCGCCGTCGCGGCTGCCGTCCGCGCAGGCGAACGGGATTTCGAGGCGCTCTGCGACGCCGCGGGCCGTCGCCTGAAAATGGCGGGGTGGCGGGTCGATTATGTGGCGCTGCGCGACGCCGAAACGCTGCTGGCGGCGACGCGCGCCAGCACCCGGCTCGTCGTGCTGGGCGCGGCCTGGCTGGGTTCGACCCGCCTGATCGACAATCTCGATTTCGGCCTGGACGGTCCGGCCTGACGCAAACGCCGCCCTCCTTTGGGCCCTTCCGGCTCCGGGGGTATAATACGTCCCCTTTCCAATGTTCCTGGGGGCACCGTCATGCAAAGAACGATGCTCAAGTCCAAGCTGCACCGGGCGACCGTCACGCATTCCGAGCTGCATTACGAAGGCTCCTGCGCGATCGACGAAACCCTGCTGGACGCGGCCAACATCCACGAGTACGAGCAGATCCATATCTACAACGTCACCAACGGCGAGCGCTTCACGACCTACGCCATTCGCGCCGCGCGCGGTTCCGGAATCATTTCGGTGAATGGCGCCGCGGCGCACAAGGCGAATCCGGGCGACCTCGTGATCATCGCGACCTATGCGGCCTACAACGAGCTGGAGCTCGCGCGCTACGCGCCGGAACTGGTCTACGTGGATGCCGACAACCGCATCATGGATACGCGCCAGGCGATTCCGGTGCAGGCCGCGTAAAGCGAATCGGATCCGAATGAAAAAGGCCGGGACGTCCCGGCCTTTTTGTATCGGCATCACTGCGGATATGCTTCCGGGCTTGCCGGAATGAGACATCCGGCGTCCGCAACGCGCCAGAAAAAGACCTTTTCCGGGCTCTGCGCTTTCGCATTCGAACCGGTAGACCGCACTCAGCCGCGCTCTCGCGGGTCGACCGGCTTGCCCGTCCTACGTCAGCCTCCAGATGCCGGCGTTGTATTCCTGCATCGTGCGGTCGGTCGAGAAAAATCCGCTCGACGCCGTGTTGAGGATGCTCATGCGCGTCCAGCGGGCCTCGTCCCGCCAGGCGTGCGCGACGCGCTCCTGCGCGTCGACGTAGGCGCTGAAATCGGCGAGCACCATCCAGGGATCGTTCGGATTCATCATCGCGGCGAGGATCGTGTCGAAGATGCCGGGCTCGCACGGGTTGAAATGGCCGGACATGAGCAGGTCGATCACCTGGCGCAATGCGGTGTCGCGCTCCATGTAGGCGAGCGGCTGATACTGGCTGCGCAGCGCCTCGACTTCGTCGGCGCGCAAGCCGAACAGGAAGAAATTGTCCTCTCCCACGGCGTCGAGGATTTCGATGTTGGCGCCGTCGTAGGTGCCGATGGTGACGGCGCCGTTCATCATGAATTTCATGTTGCCCGTTCCCGATGCCTCCTTGCCCGCGGTGGAAATCTGCTCCGACAGGTCGGTGGCGGGCGCGATGATCTCCATGCTGCTCACCCGGTAATTGGGGAGGAACGCGACCTTCAGCCGGCCGTTGACGTCGGGATCGCTGTTGACCACGCCGGCCACGTTGCTGATCAGCTTGATGATGCGCTTTGCCATCGCGTAGCCTGGTGCGGCCTTGCCGCCGATCAGCACGCAGCGGTCGACCCAGCCCTCGACCTGGCCGTGCTTGATGCGGTTGTACAGATGAATCACGTGCAGCACGTTGAGCAGCTGCCGCTTGTATTCATGGATGCGCTTGACCTGCACGTCGAACAGCGCCGACGGATCGAACGTCACGCCACACTCGTCCTCGACCAGCGCGGCAAGCCGCGCCTTGTTGGCGCGCTTCGCGGCGCGCCACTCGGCGTGGAACGCGTCGTTGCCGCCGTCCGCGAGGGGTTTCAGCCGCGCCAGCTGCGACAGGTCGGCGATCCAGCCCTCGCCGATCCTGGAGCTGATCAGCGCCGTCATGCCGGGGTTGGCGTTCGCCACCCAGCGACGGGGGGTGACGCCGTTGGTCTTGTTGTTGAATTTGCTCGGCCAGAGCTCGACAAAATCGCGGAACAGTCCCTCCTTGAGCAGGTGCGAGTGCAGCGCCGCGACGCCGTTGACCGAGAAGCTTCCGACGATCGCGAGCCACGCCATGCGCACCTGGCGCACCGGCTCCTCCTCGATGATCGACATGCGGCGCTGGCGGTCGATGTCGCCCGGCCACTTCAGCGACACTTCGCGCAGGAACCGCGCGTTGATCTCGTAGATGATTTCCAGCGGCCGCGGCAACAGGCGCTCGAACAGCGCCACCGGCCAGCGCTCGAGCGCCTCGGGCAGCAGGGTGTGATTGGTGTAGGCCATGCAGCGCCGGGTGATCGACCAGGCCTCGTCCCACCGCAGCCGTTCCTCGTCGAGCAGCAGCCGCATCAGTTCGGCCACGGCGATGGTCGGGTGGGTGTCGTTCATCTGGAAGACGTTGTGGTCCGCGAATTTCGACACGTCGGTGTTGCCGGCCGCGCGCCACTGGCGCAGCGCGTCCTGGAGGCTGGCCGAGGCGAGGAAATACTGCTGGCGCAGGCGAAGCTCCTTGCCGTTCTCGCTGGCATCGTTGGGATACAGCACCATCGAGATATGCTCGGCGTGGTTCTTGGCCTGGACGGCCTCCGAATAGCTGCCTGCATTGAACTCGTTGAAATCGAACACGTCGGTCGCGGTCGACTTCCACAGGCGCAAGGTGTTCACGACGTGGTTGCGGTAGCCCGAGATCGGCATGTCGTAGGGGATCGCGAGCACGTCGCTGGTGTCCATCCAGCGCGTTTGCGGCATTCCGGTCTTGTCCTGGAAGTGCTCGGTGCGCCCCCCGAACTGTACGCGGCAGGTGAATTCGGAGCGCTCGATCTCCCAGGGGTTGTCGTCGCGCAGCCAGTGATCGGGCTCCTCGACCTGGTAGCCGTTTTCGATGTGCTGGCGGAACATGCCGTATTCGTAACGGATGCCATAGCCCATCACGGGCAGATTGAGCGTCGCGCAACTGTCCATGAAGCACGCGGCGAGGCGTCCGAGGCCGCCGTTTCCCAGGCCGGCGTCGGGCTCCTCCTCGGCCACCGTCTCCAGCGTCTGGCCGAAACTTTGCAGCGCCTCGCGCGACGCCTCGTCCAGGCCGAGATTGAGCACATGATTGGACAGCGCACGGCCGATCAGGAACTCCAGCGACAGGTAGTAAGCGCGCCGCCTGCCCGGCTGGTCGCGCGCCGCATAGGTGTTCATCCAGTCCGGCATGAGGTGGTCGCGCAGCGTCCACGCCAGCGCCTGATACGTATAGACGGTCGGACAACCGTGAAAACGGCCCAGGTGATAGAACTGGTAGCGCTGGAAATCGTCGGTCAACGCCGCGCCGCTGTCGGGCAGGCGCTTGAGCGCGATCAGACCCGGGGCGTCATGTTTCTCGTCGGACATCGGAACTCCCGTAAGTCATGAAGAATAGAGGTCGAGGTAATGCGCGGCGCTGTCCGCCCAGTCGAACGACTGGCGCATGCCCGCCTGCTGCAGGCGCCGCCATGCGGCGGGCTGGCGGTACAGGTCGAGCGCGCGCCGGATCGCCTCCAGGAAAGCCGCGACCCCCGGGACATCGAACACGAAGCCGGTCGCGCTGCCCTCCGCCAGCGCCTCCGCATCCGCGTCGACGACCGTGTCGGCGAGTCCGCCGGTCTTGAAGACGACCGGCGGCGTGCCGTAGCGCAGGCTGTACATCTGGTTGAGTCCGCACGGCTCGAAGCGCGACGGCATGAGGAACACGTCGACGCCCGCCTCGATCTGGTGCGCCAGCGCTTCGTCGTAACCGATCACGACGAAGACGCGATCGGGAAACTGGCGCGCCAGCCGCGCGAGTTTCTGCTCGTACACGGGTTGGCCGCTGCCGAGCAGCACGAAACGCGCATCCGATTCGGCAAGCAGCACGGGAATCGCCGCCAGCACCCAGTCGATGCCCTTCTGCTCGACCAGCCGCCCCACCAGGCCGAGCAGCGGCGCCCGCATCGCGGCTTCGCCGGCCTGCGGCAGGAAGCGATCGAGCAGCGCCTGCTTGTTCCGCCGTTTGCCCGGCTGGACGCGGCCCGCCGAATAATGCGCGGGGAGGTTCGCGTCGGTCGACGGATTCCACAGCCGCGTATCGATCCCGTTGAGAATGCCGTGCAGCTTGTGTTGCCTGGAAAGCAGCAGGCCGTCGAGCCCGTGGCCGAAAGCCGGGGTGCATATCTCGGCCGCATACGTCGGGCTGACCGTCGTGACGGCGTCGGCGTAGACGATGCCTGCCTTCAGCATGGAAAAGCCGCCGTGGAATTCCACGCCCTCCGGCGTCCACCAATGGCTGGGCAGTTGCAGGCGAACGAAGTCGGTGTGCGAGAAATGGCCGCCGTAGGCGAGGTTGTGGATCGTGAACACGGTTTTCGGGCGCGCCGGCTGATCGGCCAGGAACGCCGAGACGAGACCCGTCTGCCAGTCGTGCGTGTGCACCACCGCGGGCTGCCAGCCAAGCTCGAGCGCATCCTGCGCGAGCAGGGCCGCGACCCGCGCGAACACCGCGAAGCGTTCGGCGTTGTCCGGCCAGTCCTGGCCGCCGGCCTGGAGGTAAGGATTGCCCGGGCGGTCATACAGGGCGGGACAATCGACGACCCAGAGCGGGAAATCGAAATCGGGGTGGCGCGTTTCAAGAACGCGCGTTCCGACCGTGCCCTCGGCGCCGCGCACGTCGAGCCAGCCGAGAATGCGCACCTCTCCGAGCTGCCGCAGCAGGTCGCGATAGCCCGGCAGAACGAGCCGGATGTCGGCGCCGCGCCCGTGCAGCGCATGCGGCAGGCTGTTCAGCACGTCACCCAGTCCACCGGTTTTCACCAGCGGATAGGCTTCGCTGGCCACAAACAGAATCTTCATCGCTCCGCATTTCATTATTTTTTCCGTACTTCGTTTGACAGATCAGCCGCAAGGCTTGAGAAAAATGGCGCCCAGCGGCGGCAACACCACCTCGATCGAATGCTCGAACCCCATCCAGGGCACATTCTGCGGCAGCAGCGGCTGGCCGTTGCCAAGGTTGCTGCCACCGTAATACATCGAGTCGGTGTTCAACACCTCGCAGAGCGCCGCACCCGTCGGCACGCCGATGCGGTAGCCGTGGCGCGGCACCGGCGTGAAGTTGAGCAGCACCACCATGTACGCGGACGGGTCCTGTCCGTGGCGCACGAGGCTCAGCACCGACTGGTCGGCGTCGTGGCAGTCGATCCAGCGAAACCCGCGCGGATCGAAATCGAACTCGTGCAGCGCGGGCTCGTTGCGGTACAGGCGGTTGAGGTCGCGCAGCAAGGTGCGGATGCTGTCGTGCGCGGGAAACGCGAGCAGCGTCCAGTCGAGCTGGCCGGCTTCCTTCCACTCGTTCCACTGGCCGAACTCCCCGCCCATGAACAGGAGCTTCTTGCCGGGATGCGCGTAGTGCCAGGCATAGAACAGTCGCAGGTTGGCAAACCGCTGCCAGACGTCGCCCGGCATCTTGTCGAGCATGCTTCGCTTTCCGTGCACCACTTCGTCGTGCGACAGCGGCAGCACGAAATTCTCGGTCCACGCGTACATCTGGCTGAAGGTCAGCTGGTTGTGCAGATACTTGCGGTAGACGGGTTCCTTCTCGATGTAGTCGAGGCTGTCGTTCATCCACCCCATGTTCCACTTCATCGAGAAGCCGAGCCCGCCGAGTTCGACCGGCCGGGACACCGCCGGCCACGCGGTCGATTCCTCGGCGACGGTGAGCACGCCGGGAAAGCGGCCGTGCACTTCGGTGTTCATCTCGCGCAGGAAGTGAATCGCCTCGATGTTCTCGCGGCCGCCGTACTGGTTCGGCACCCACGCGCCGTCGCTCCGCGAATAGTCGAGGTACAGCATCGACGCGACGGCGTCGACGCGCAGGCCGTCGATGTGGAACTCTTCGAGCCAGTACAGCGCATTGGCCACCAGGAAATTGCGCACCTCGTTGCGGCCGAAGTCGAACACGAGCGTGCCCCATTCCTGGTGCTCGCCGCGGCGCGGATCGGCATGCTCGTACAGCGGCTCTCCGGTAAAGCGCGCCAGCGCGAAATCGTCTTTGGGAAAATGCGCGGGAACCCAATCCAGCAGCACGCCGATGCCGGCGCGGTGGCAGGCGTCGACAAACGCGCGGAAGTCGTTGGACGAGCCGTAGCGCGCGGTCGGCGCGTAATAGCCGGACACCTGGTAGCCCCATGACGCATCGAGCGGATGCTCGGACACCGGCATCAGCTCGATGTGCGTGTAGCCGAGATCCAGCACGTAGGGAATCAGCTCCGCAGCGAGTTCGCCCCAGGTGTAAAAGCTGCCGTCGGCGTGCCGCCGCCAGGATCCGGGATGCAGTTCATAGATGCCGAGCGGGCGGTGCTGCCAGTCGAAACGCGCGCGCGCCGCGATCCAGTCGTGATCCTGCCAGGCGTATGTCCTGTCGTCGGGCACGCAACTCGTCGTTTCCGGACGCATGAACATCTGCCGCGCGTAGGGATCGGTCTTCCTGGCGAGCTGGCCGTGGCGGCCGAGGATCTCGTATTTGTAGGCGTGCCCGGCCGCGATCCCGGGAACGAAGAGCTCCCAGATGCCGGAGGTGCCGCGGCAGCGCATCGGATGGCGGCGGCCATCCCATTCGTTGAAGTCGCCGACGATGCTGACCCGCTGCACCGCAGGCGCCCATACGGCGAAGAGGCACCCGGTCACGCCGTCGATGGTTTTCAGGTGCGCGCCGAGCACTTTCCAGGCTTCGAAATGGCGCCCTTCGCCTAGCAGGTGCAGGTCGAGCTCGCCCAGTTGCGGGCCGAAGGTATAAGGCGACCGGGTGACGTGCCACTCGCCGCGCCGCTTGTCCTGCCAGCGCAGCAACGGGTGCGCGTCGGTCGCGCCGCCGGGCGGCAGGCCCAGTTCGAAGCAGTCCGTGCCGGACACGCGCGTCATGCGTTCGCCGGTCGCCGCGAGCTCGACGACCTCGGCGGCGGGCAGGAAGACGCGGATGAGCCTCTCGCCGTCGGGTCCGGTGTGCATCCCCAGCACCTCGAACGGATCGTGATGCGTCCCCGCCTGCAGGCGCTGCATCGGCGCGCTGACTGCGAGGGGCATGAGGGCGGGCGAAGCTTGGAGGGGTGCGTTCATGGTGTGGCGCGACTTTCGCATCGATGGGCTTTCCGTAATTGTTGCAGCAGGCGTGCGGCCAGACCGGGCGTCAGCGCATCCCAGCGGAAACGCCAGCCCCAGTTGCCGTTGTCCGTTCCGGGCGTGTTCATGCGTGCTTCGCTGCCGAGATGCAGCACGTCCTGGAGCGGCAGCACCGCCACCGCGGCGCGGCTTTCCAGCACGACGGCGATCATCGCATCAGGCACCGCGTCGGGGTCGGCCACGCCCAACTGCTGCATCACCTGATGCCGCGCGTGATCCGGCAGCGTGCGCCACCAGCCCAGCGTCGTGTCGTTGTCGTGCGTGCCGGTGTAATAGACGGTGTCGGGGTGCACGTTTTCCGGCTTGTGCGGATTGTCGGCATGGTCGTCAAACGCGAATTGCAGCACCGCCATCCCCGGCAGGGCGAACTGGTGGCGCAGCGCGGTCACGTCGGGCGTGATGAGACCGAGATCCTCGGCCACCAGCGGCAGCGACCGCATCTCGGCACCGACCGCTTCAAGCAGGGCCGCGCCGGGGCTCGCGCGCCACTCGCCGTGCACCGCGGTCGCCTCGCTCGCGGGGATCGCCCACGCTTCCGCCAGGCCGCGAAAATGATCGATGCGAACCAGGTCGAACCATTCGAAATGCGCGCGGAGCCGGGCCCGCCACCAGGCGAATCCGTCGGCCTGCATCGCGTCCCAGTTGTAATGCGGATTGCCCCACCGCTGTCCGGTCTCGGAGAAATAGTCGGGCGGCACGCCCGCGACCACGGTCGGGTGGCCCGTCGCGTCGAGCAGGAACAGCGCGCGATGGGCCCATACGTCGGCGCTGTCGTGCGCAACGAAAATCGGCATGTCGCCGAACAACTGGATTCCGCGCGCCGCCGCGGCCTTGCGGATGCGCCGCCAGCGGAGCGCCGCGCGGTACTGTTCGACCTCCACCCGTTTCAGCGCGTCGCGGTGGCTGGCGTCGAAGCGGGCCAGCGCCGCCGGATCGCGGTCGCGCAGCGGCTGCGGCCAGTCGGTCCAGGCGGCGCCGCCCTGCTCCTGCTTGATGACGACGAAGCGCGCGTAATCGTCCAGCCAGTGACGCTGCGCCGCGTGCCAGCCGGCGAAGCGGCGCATGTCGACGCGCGGCGCGTTCTTGTCGCCCGGCGGAAACAGCGCCGGGTTGACCGCGAACGCCGATGCGCACTGATAAGGCGAGAGGCCGACGAGCGGCAGGCCGAGCGGCAGCATCTGCCACACGCAAAAACCCGCGGCGTGCATGAAGTCGAGCCAGCGCTCGGCATCGGCGAGCGTGCCGGACGGCAGCGACGTGGGATGCAGCAGCAGGCCTGCGCGGCGAACGTCGAAATTCATCCGGCGTTCCTGCGCATGGTGCCGGCGTTTTCAGCCCAGCCGCCGCCGCTCGACAGCGGCACGTCGAGCAGCGCCGGCGGCGCGATGCCGAGCAGGCGATAAAGCTCGCGCAGTTGGGCGCGGTAGAGCTGCTCGAAATCGCTGACGCTGCTGGCGGGATTGTAGTCGCCGAACCACCAGAACCAGTCCGATCCTTCGCACACGGCGAGCTGCCGGGTGGCCAGCGCCAGCTGATCGGCGTTCAGCGTGCCCGCCGCGACGGCGCTGTCGTAGGCCTGCTTGGCCGCGACCAGATAATCCCAGCCGCGGTTCTTGTCGTCCGACCCGATCCAGGTCGAGAAGCTTCCGTATACCCAGCTGCCCGCCGCAAGACGCGCCAGCGGCGCGGCCGGCAGATGGGCGAGCTGCTCGGCGAAGGTGCCGGTCTTGAGGGTGGCGTGGCTGGACAGCGCCGCGTAAAGGCCGTCGAGAAAATAATGGCCGTTATCGGGGTAATACTCCCAAGCGTTCTCGCCGTCGAGAATGACCGACACCACGTGGCGGTTCGCATCCTTGCCGAAGAAGCTGGCGATGTTTTCGAGATGGTGGACGAAGTCGCCCACCGCGTCGTCGGCATGCCAGTCGCTGTACTTGAAGCCGATCAGATCCGACAGGCCGTCGTCGCGAAAGAACACCCGGGCCCCGAAGCCGTCGATCCGCGCCGGCGAAAACAGCGCGCGCTTGGTTTCCGTCTGCTCCGCGGGGCAGCCCGATTTGGCGCAGCTGTTGCGCCAGACGCCCTCGCCCGACGCCGTCCATGCGAACCCCATCTCGTCGAGCTGGGCCAGCGCATCCTCGCTGACCCCGCCTTCGGAGAGCCAGACGCCGGCCGGCTTCGTGCCGAAATAATGCTCGAACACCTCGACGCCGTGCTGCAGATGCCAGCGCGACCGCTCCGCGCCCCCCGGGTAGGCGGCAGCGTCGGGCATGGGCGCGTCGGGCATGGCGTCGCGCAGGTTGGAAAAATCGTTCAGCAGCGGCACGATGGGGTGACCGTAGGGCGTCATCGAGAGTTCGATCTGGCCGCGCGCGGCGAGGGCGCGATAGCGCGGAATCAGCCCGGCCAGGCAGTGCTGCATGAGATGCAGCAGCTCGTGGCGGTCGGCCGCGGAATAATCCCGTTCCTGCGCCGTCAGCCGCTGGACCAGCGGCAGTTGCCTGAGCGCATGCCCCAGCCAGGCGAGGTGATACCAGGTCATCAGGTCGAGAAAATATTGCTCGGAAAGATAGCCCATCAGCCGCGGCAGCCCGGCGCTGTCGCCGTCCGCCTCGCCGCTGATTCCGATCATGGTCAGCAGGCGATGGAAGGCCGGATATGGCTGGATCATGCGCGTCGGGTTGCAGCGCTGGCAGTCCTGCACGATGCGCAGCCGGCTCGCCGCGTCCGACGGGACGCGCTCGACGCCGGAGAGCAGATTGAGCATGTGGTCCTGCGTGGGCTTTCCCTGCTTCAGCAGCGCGTCGAGCTGCTGCGCGTAGTCGTCCAGCTGCTCCAGCAGCACCGGCGCGAAGTTCACCACCGCCCGCATCCCCGGATGCCGCTCGAGGTGGGCCGCCATGTCGCTGTAATCCTTGATGCCGTGCAGATAGACCCAGGGGAGGTGGTAGGCGCCCTTGAGGCCTTCGCGGTAATACGGCTGGTGCATGTGCCAGCAGAGCACCACGTTGAGCGGTTTAGCCGTCATAGTCGTTTTGCAGCCTCGAATACAGGTTCTGACCGAGCATCGCGGGGGTCACCAGCACGATCCCTTCGGGCGTGACATGGAAGCGCTTGGCGTCCTCGAGCGGGTCTTCGCCGATGACCGTGCCGTCCGGGATGACGCACCCCTTGTCGATGATCGTCCGCGTGATGCGGCAATCGCGCCCTATGTTCACCTTGGGCAGGATCACGCTGTCCTTGATCAGGCTGTGGCTTTCCGCGGTGGTGGCGAAGAAGAGCACCGAGCGCTTGACCCGCGCGCCCGACAGGATGCAGCCGCCCGCGATGAGCGAGTCGATCGCCTCGCCGCGCCGCCCCTCGTCGTCGAAGATGAACTTGGCCGGGGGGTATTGCGGCTGGTAGGTCCAAATCGGCCAGTCACGGTCGTAGAGATTGAGTTCGGGTTCCACCGAACACAGTTCCATGTTGGCCTGCCAGTAGGAAAACAGCGTCCCGACGTCGCGCCAGTAGGCCGGCCTGCCCTCGTGGTTGCGAAAGGGAAAGGCCATCGCGCGGGCCTCGGCGATGCTGGCGGGGATGACGTCGTGGCCGAAGTCGTGCGAGGAGTGCGCCTTGCCCGCGTCGTCGATCAGCGTCTTGTAGAGAAAGTCCTTGGAGAAGATATAGATCCCCATCGACACCAGCACCGTGCCGGGCTTGCCCGGAATGCAGTCCGGATGCTTCGGCTTTTCGGTGAAGTGGGTGATGCGCATGTCCTCGTCCACGGACATCACGCCGAACGCGCTCGCCTCGGCGGCGGGAACCTCGATGCTCCCGACCGTGACGTCTGCGCCTGTCTGCACGTGGTACAGCAGCATCTCGGCGTAATCCATCGTGTAGACGTGGTCGCCGCCGAGTACCAGCACGTATTCGGGATGATGGCGCTGCATGATGTCGAGGTTCTGGAACAGCGCGTCGGCCGTGCCCTGGTACCACTCTTTCTTGTCCGTGCGCTGCTGCGCGGGGAGGATTTCCACGAACTCGCCGATCTCGGCGCGCATGAAGCCCCAGGCCCGCTGCAGGTGGCGGATCAGCGAGTGCGACTTGTACTGCGTGAGGACGCCGATGCGCCGGATCCCGGAATTGACGCAGTTGGAGAGCGGGAAATCGATGATGCGGTACTTGCCGCCGATGGGCACCGCCGGCTTCGCGCGCCAGGCCGTCAGGTCCTTCAGCCTCGATCCTTCGCCCCCGGCCAGCACCAGCGCCAGCGTTTTGCGAGTGATGTCGGTCACCATCTTCGGCTCGGTGTAATAGCGATAGAGCCGTTCCTGTTCTTCTTTTGAAATCGTCATGCCTCGCTCCTGATGGCTGCCATGGTGGAATCAAGCTGCGACCTGGCAGGGCCGGACGAACGCGCTCGCGATCGCGCCCTGCACGCCGAGCCTGCCCGAGGTGACCAGAAAGATCGGCGTGCGCTCGACGAGGCCGCGCATGCGGCCCTTCTCGACGGCGGCGGCCATGAAGCGCGGCGACTGCAGCCGCGTGATCATGTGGCTTGCCACGCCGCCCGCGATATAAAGGCCGCCGCGCGGGCGGTAGAGCAAGGCGACGTTGCCCACCCACGCGCCGTACAGGTCGACGAAGAGGTCGAGCGCCGCGGTGGCGGCCGGATCGCCCGCCGCCGCGAGTCCGGCCAGCGCCGGGCCTTCCACCGGTTCGTCGGGCGGCGGCTGCCGGTGCTCGACGCAGCAGAAGCGGTAGAGGTCGTTCAGCGCCGAACCCGAGACCGTGCGCTCCCACGACACGTGGCCGTATTCGGTCCGCAGCTTTTTCAGCAGCCGCGCCTGCATCACGTTGGCCGGCGCGAAATCGGTATGCCCGCCTTCGGTGGCGAAAGTCCGGTAATAACCGTCGGCGTCGGCGAGCATGAAGGCGAGCCCGAGCCCGGTGCCGGCGCCGGTGATGGCGCGAACGCCGTCCGGCTCCGCCGCCGTCGCCGCCGGGTTGAGCGGGACCACGTCGCCTGGGGCGAGCGTCGCCACGCCTGCCGCCGCGGCCTCGAAATCGTTGATGAACCGCACGCTGGGAATGCCGAGCGCGATTGCCATCGCGGCGGCGTCAAGCGTCCAGTCGAGATTGGTGAGTGTGGTGTGTTGCGCCTGCACCGGTCCGGGCAGCGCCAGCAGCAGGGAATCGGGCATCACCGTCTGCCCGGCGTCGGCGACGAACCGGCGGATCAGGTCGTCTGCGGTGGCGAAATCGGCGCTCGCGTAGACGTACTCGAAGCGCAGTTGCCGGGTTCCCGGGGGCATATCCGCCACCCAGGCCAGCCAGCTCTTGGTCCCACCGATGTCGCCCGCGATCAACTCCATTGTCAAACTATAGGCCAGTGCGGGGTTGGCTCATGCGGCGATAGTAATTGATCAGTGCGTTGGTCGATGCGTCATGCCCGCCCACCGGAGCGTCGGCGTGCAGCTCGGGCAGGATGCGGCTGGCGAGCTGCTTGCCGAGCTCGACGCCCCACTGATCGTAGGAATTGAGATTCCAGATCACGCCCTCGACGAAGATCTTGTGCTCGTAGAGCGCGATCAGCATGCCGAGCGCGCGCGGCGTCAGTTTCTGCAGCAAAATTGCGTTGCTGGGATGGTTGCCGTCGAACACCTTGTGCGGGACGAGTTCGCCGTCCTGCGCCGCGCCCCCTTCGGACAGGCCCATTTCGCGCCGTGTTTCCTCGCGGGTGCGGCCGCGCATCAGCGCCTCGGTCTGGGCCAGGAAATTGGCGATCAGGATGTCGTGGTGTTCCTGCAGTTCGGTGTGCGGCTCGATCGACACGATGAAGTCGGCCGGGATCATCTTGGTGCCCTGGTGCAGCAGCTGGTAGAACGCATGCTGGCCGTTGATGCCGATGGCTCCCCAGACGATCGCGCCGGTGGGATAGTCGACCGCGTTGCCGTCGCGGTCGACCGACTTGCCGTTCGACTCCATGTCGGCCTGCTCGAGATACGCCGGCAGGCTTCTCAGGTAGTGGTCGTAGGGCAGGATGGCATGCGACTCGGCGCCGAAGAAGTTGTTGTACCAGACACCCAGCAGCGCCAGGATGACCGGCATGTTCCGCGCGAGCGGCGCATGACGGAAATGCTCGTCCATCGCATGCGCGCCCTCCAGCAGCTCGATGAAGCGCTCCGCTCCGACCGCCAGCACGATGGACAGGCCGATCGCCGACCACAGCGAATAGCGGCCGCCCACCCAGTCCCAGAACTCGAACTTGTTGGCGGGATCGATGCCGAACGCGGCGACCGCCTCGCGGTTGGTCGATACCGCGACGAAATGCCTGGCGACGTGCTTTTCCGCCTGCGACTGCGCCAGGAACCACTCGCGCGCGTAGTGCGCATTGGTCATCGTCTCCTGCGTGGTGAAGGTCTTCGACGACACGATGAACAGCGTCGTCTCCGGGTTCAGGGCCTCCAGCGTCTCCTTCACGTGGGCACCGTCGACATTGGAAATGAAGTGCACTTTCAGCCGCGGATGGCGGTACGGCTTGAGCGCCTGGTACACCATCTGCGGGCCGAGGTCGGAGCCGCCGATGCCGATGTTCACCACGTCGGTGATGCGCTCGCCGGTGTAGCCGCGCCACTCGCCGCTCCTGACCCTTTCGGCGAACACGCCCATGCGCTCGATGACGGCGTTGATCTTGGGCATCACGTCGTCGCCGTCGACGAACACCGGGTGGTTGCCGCGGTTGCGCAGCGCCACGTGCAGCACCGCGCGGTTCTCGGTGTTGTTGATCTTGTCGCCGTGGAACATGCGCTCGCGCCAGCCCGCGACGTCCGCCTCCTCGGCGAGCCGGACCAGGAGGCCCATGGTCTCGTCGGTGATGCGATTTTTCGAGTAGTCGAGCAGCAGTTCGCCCACCTGCAGCGAAAAACGTTCGAACCGCGCCGGATCCGCGGCGAACAGGTCGCGCATGTGCACCCCGGCAAGCGCCGCCTGATGGGCCCTCAGATCGCGGCACACCGGGCTGTGCAAGGGGCCGCGGACGCCTTCCTGTTTCCGTTTCGCAGATACCGACGAAGCCATGCGGCATTTCTCCCTATCGGACGGCGTCGCGACGGCAGCGCCCCGGGACGGCGCCCGAAGCAAGGCATGCGGCCGCCATGCGACGAAAAAGACATGATTGATTAACCATAGGAAAATTTGGTGATGGGACGATGACACGAGCCGGCATTCATCCTGCCCCGTCCGATTTCCCGGCCTCCCTTTTAGAGAGGGAAATCTCCCCAAAAGGTGCCCGGCGGCTGCCCGGCGCGGTTCCGGGCGAAATGGCATGCCGCTTGCTGTTCTCCGGATGAGAGAGGCCAGAAAGTCCAGAAACAACGATCAACAGACTGTTTTCAATGAGTTTTTATTCTGACCTCAAGCCGGGCTGTTGAGCGTTCGGCAGAACTGGCGAAACTTGAAAAGGGGACGAGGCATGCATGTCTTGATCACTGGCGGGGCGGGATTCATCGGCTCGCATCTGGCCCAACACCACCTGGCCCTGGGCGACCAGGTCTACGT
Organism: Pseudomonadota bacterium; assembly: GCA_021820845.1. Taxonomy (GTDB): domain Bacteria; phylum Pseudomonadota; class Gammaproteobacteria; order Burkholderiales; family Thiobacillaceae; genus Thiobacillus. Next base: position 158,263 of record JAKADC010000001.1, on the reverse strand, counting down.
GGTGGACGACCTGAGCACGGGCGTGCTCGCCAACATCGACTCCTTCCGCGGCAATCCGGCGTTCCGTTTCGCCGAGGCCAACATTCTCGACTGGAAGGGCCTCGACAACGCCGTCGCGTGGGCGGACCGCATCTATCACATGGCTGCCGTGGTCGGCGTGAAGAAGGTGCTGGAAGACCCGGTGGCGGTGATGGAGACCAACATGACCGGCACCGAGCGCCTCCTGGCCGCCATCCGGCAGAGCGGATGGAACCCGCAGGTCATCATCGCCTCGACCTCGGAAGTGTACGGCTTCAACACCAGCGGAAGCTTCGCCGAGATCGATTACATCGTGCTGCCGTCGGCGGGCCGCCTGCGCTGGGCCTACGCGGTAACCAAGCTGGCGGACGAGTTCCTCGCCTTTTCCTATGCGCGCCAATACGGTCTGAAGATCGTGGTGGTGCGCCTGTTCAACACCATCGGGCCGAACCAGGTGGGCCACTACGGGATGGTGGCGCCCACTTTCGTCAGGCAGGCGGTCAGCAACGAGCCGATCACCGTCTACGGCGAAGGCAGCCAGACGCGTTCATTCTGCGACGTGCGCGACACGGTCGTGGCACTCGATCGGCTGGCGGGCTGCCCGGAGGCGTGGGGCGAGGTGGTGAACGTCGGCAACGACCAGGAAATCTCGATCCGCGACCTGGCCGAGCTGGTCGTCCGGCGCGCCCAGAGCGACTCGCCGCTTCATTTCATGTCGTACAAGGAAGCCTACGGCGAGGAGTTCGAGGACGTCACGCACCGGCGTCCGGTTCTCAACAAACTGCGCGCCCTGACCGGTTTTTCGCCGGAATGGGCCCTAAACGACACCCTGGACGACCTGATCGAACGAGAACGCGCAAAAAATCGCCGCGTGGCCTAGAATAGCTCTCATCGGGAGCACTAGAATAACGACTCATGGCGACTACCCCGTATTTCATTCTCAGCCCCAACACGGTGCTGAGCATCATCGGTCTGATCCACGGGCCGGACAAAACCATTCCAAATCCGGCACAAGATTGGCGCGAAGCCACGGTCGACGTGGTGATCCCCGCGTTCAACGAGGAAAGCAACATTCCATTGTGCCTGGCCGCGCTGGCGCGCCAGACCCGCAAGCCGACGCGCATCATCCTGATCGATGACGGCAGCGGCGACCGCACCGTCGAGTACGCCAAGGCATTCTGCGATCTCAACGGCATGGAGCTGATCGCGATCCGGCGCGCCCGTTCCATCGGCAAGACGCCGACGCTGAAGCGCCAGTCGCGCGAGTTCGATTCGGACGTCGAGTTCATCCTCGACGGCGACACCGTGCTCGAGTCGGAGAACTACATCGACCGCGTCGTCGAAGAACTCTACCAGGGCGCCGGCATCGCCAGCGCCTGCGGCACGGTGCTGCCGCTGCGCGACCGCGACCGCCGCGCCATGCTCGACGCCGAAGCGCTGAAGAAATTCCTGGGCGCCCACCCCGAGGCGACCATCTATCCCAAGGTGGGCTGGTTCCATCACCTGCAGCGCGGCGTCACCGACATGTACCGGGACGTGCTCTACTTTTATCTGCAGAAATTCGTGTACGCGGGGCAGATGACCTTCTTCGGCAGCATCCTCAATCCCGTCGGCTGTGCGGTCGCGTATCGCCGGGACGTGCTGAAGACCATCGTATTCGACCGCTACGAGCCGCTGCTGGGCGACGACCTCACCAATTCGGAAGACATCTTCATCGGCTTTGCGATGAACGACAACGGTTATCGCAACATCCAGCTCACCGACGTCTACGCGCGCTCGCAGGAACCTGAGGTCGGCCGCGTGCCGGGGCAGATCTACCTGTGGTCGTCTTCCTTCCTGCAAAGCTGCTACTACTTCGACGAGTTGATGCGGAGCCCCTTCAAGGCCCTCAGGCGACGGCGCCGCAAGAAGCAGGAGCAGGCCGAAATGGCGGCCGGCCTCGCGGAAAAGCGCGTCCATCACGAAAAGTACCGCCAGCCTTTCGGCATCGACTACACGGTCAAGTACGGGCGTCCCATCGGCTGGGTGCTGTTCATGTCGGCGTTTGAAAAAGTGGCGTTTCCGACCGCCCTGCTGATCATGATCCTGCTGCAGCTGTGGGAACCGCTGGCGATCACCGTCGTGGCTGAAACCGCGGTCGCGACGGCCATCCTGACCAGCATCTCCAAGGGACATCGGCTGGAATATTTCTTCAAGGGGCTGCTGGTGACGCCGTTGCGCTACGGCGTCCTGCTGTTCGATCTTGTTACCATCGGCCGCTTCGCCGCCGACTTGTGGATCTTCCGTAACCGGCGGTGGCGCAAATGAAACTGCATTCGATCCTTGCCCTGGCTTTTCTCGCGGCCTCGCTGCCCGCTTCCGCAGGCCCCATCCCCGACGCCGGCCTGCGGGCCGAGATGAAGGGCCAGTGGGCCGACGCCATCAAAATCTACCAGCAGGCGCTTGACGCGAGCCCGGCCCAGGCGAACTTGTGGGAACGCATCGCCGACATTCGCGCCACGCAGCTGAAAGACCCTGAAGGCGCCGCCGAAGCCTTGCGCGAAGCGACGAAATACGCGCCCCGGGACGCCCGCCTGCAATACAAGCTTTCGCAGGCCTACGCCGCCGCCCGGAAAGGACCGAGCGCGATGGCCGCGATCGCCCAGGCGGTCGACCTCGAGCCTGCCAATCCGACGTATTTGCGCGCCCGGGGCGAAATCGCCCTGTGGACGGGCTATTTCGCGGTGGCGGCCAACAGCTACGAACGCGTCCTCGCCGGGGCTCCCAAGGATGCCGACGCGATGCTCGGGCTCGCCCGCGCCGAGGCGCGCGGCGGCAAGAAGGACGCGGCCGTCCCGCATTACCGGTCCTATCTGGCGCAGCGTCCGCAGGAAAAGGACGTGATGCTCGAGTACATGGAGCTCGAGGCCGAGCGCGGCGATGTCAAGGCGGTCAAGGAATATGACGCGCTCTACCGCAAGCGCTTCGGGGCCAGCAAGGAATACTGGCTGAGGATGTCCAATCTGTACGCGCTGGCCAACGACTCCGAGGACTCGTCCGCGGCGCTCAAGGAAGCGATTCGCCTCGCGCCCCAGGATCAGGCGCTGTTCCATCGGCTGGCACAGAGCTATTCCACCGACAAGGAAGCCGACGCCGCGGCGGACGCCATCGAACATGCCGTGGCGCTCGACCCGAAGAATCTCGAGTACCTGCGCAGCCGCGCCGATATCGCCGCCTGGCGCAACGACTACGACACCGCGCTGGACAGCTACCATCGCATCCTCGCGATCGCACCGGACGATCCGGGCGCGCGGCTGGGCATCGCCCGCGTGCATTACTGGCGCGGCCAGCTCGATCAGGCCAAGTGCGACTATCGCGATTATCTGGAGCGGCAGCCCGGCGTCGCGTCCGCATGGATGGAATACATCGTCGTCGTCACCGAGCTGGGCGACTACGCGCGCGCGATGGAACTGCTGGAAAACTACCGCGCGCGCTTCGGCGACAACGTCGCCTATCGCAAGCAGAAGGCGCGCGTGCTGGCGTGGGCCGAGCGGCCGACGCCCTCGCTCGCCCTCGTCGACGGCCTGGCGCCGACGTTGCCCAAGGACTACGAGCTGGGCTACACCCGCACGGTCGCCCTGCACCATGCGCATCGTCCGCGCGAAGCGCTGGCGAGCCTCGCCGACGTCGCGCTGCTGCGTCCGGGCAGCAAGGAGGTCCTGGATCTCACGCGCTTCATTCTCACCCCGCTGCGCTCCAACGCCACCGTCGATTTTGGCTACACTTCGGCCTCCGACGACATCACGATCCGCCATCTCGGGCTGCGCGGCGAATACGTGATCAACCCGGAGACGCGCCTGTTCGGCGGCACCGACCGGCAGATGATCCGGGCGAAAGCCGGCAGCGCCTATGTCCGGCCGGACGGCGGCACTTCCATCGGCTACAACCGCGCCTGGCTCGGCATCCAGCACCGTACCTCGCCCAAACTGTCGCTCGATGCACAGATCGGCGGCGGCAGCGCGGGCGGCGACAGCAACTTCATCTATGAGGTCGGGGCCGACATGCAGCCCACCGACGAATTGGCCCTGCGCCTGTGGCGCCGGCAGGACCTGTTTGCCGTGTCGCCCCGCGCGGCCAAGCTCGGGATCGAACGCCGCGCGAACACGCTCGACGCGACCTGGACGCCCGACCTGCGCTACACCGTCGTCGGCCGCGTCGGCTACGACACCCTCTCCGACGGCAACGATCGCTGGGAAGCCGAAGTCGGACCGCGCCGGGCCATCCTGAGGACGCAACGCCTGAACCTCGATCTCGGCGTCAGCGGCCGCTGGTTCGGCTTCGACCACGATCCCGGCAACGGCTACTACGCGCCCTCGCACTACGAGCGCTACGCGCTGACCGCCTTCACCTACTGGAAGATCAGCGACGACGATGGCGTCGGCGTCGCCTTCGCCTACGGGCCTTACAAGGACAACACCATGTCCGGCTTCCGCAACGGCGGCGACATCTCGGCGGAAGGCTACTTCGGCCTTTACCGCGACTGGTTTCTCGACGTGAAGGCCGGCGTATCCAGCTATGGCGGCGGCACCACCTCGGGCTACCGTTCGCGGCTGTTCGAAGTCAGCCTGACCCGCCGCTTCTAGGACCCGCAACCGCCGGCACGCGCCGGCACACGGGCATGGGCACATGGCACGCCGCCTCCTGTTCCTGTTCTTGTGTCTTTCCCTTGCCGCGACGGCCGCTGCGGAACCGCCGCACGCGGTCGCGATCACCTTCGACGACCTGCCCTACGCGGCGGTGCCGTCGGAGGATGACGCGCAGCTCGAGGCCATGACCGAGCGCCTGCTGCACGGCCTGCAGTCGGAGCAGGTGCCCGCGGTCGGATTCGTCAACGAAGCGAAGCTGTACCGCGAAGGCACGCTCGATCCGAAGCGGGTCGGCCTCCTGCGGCGCTGGCTCGCCGCCGGCTTCGAACTGGGAAACCACACCTATTCCCACCTCTCGCTCGACCGCAGCGGCCTCGATGCCTTCGAGGCCGACCTGCTGCAGGGCGAGATCGTCACGCGCCTGCTCATGCAGAGCACGGGCAAGACGCTGCGCTGGTTCCGGCATCCCTTCCTGCACCGGGGAACGACCCCCGAAGTGCGTCGGCAATTCCAGGCGTTTCTGGCCGCGCACGGTTATACGGTAGCGCCGGTCACGGTGAACGGCGGCGAGTGGATATTCGCGGCGGCGTACGCGCACGCACTCAGCGAGGGCGACGAGGACGCGGCGCGTCGCATCGGTGCAGCCTATGTGCCATACATGCAGGCCGTGCTCGCGCAGGCCGAGCAACTGGCGCTCGATCTGTTCGGCCGCCCGATCTCGCAGGTGATGGTGCTCCACGCCAACACGCTCAACGCGGATCATTTCGCCGCGCTCGCCGCCATGCTCAAGCAACGCGGCTACCGCTTCATTTCGCTCGACGACGCGCTGCGGGACAGCGCTTACGCATCGCCCCTCGGGTCGAGCACGCTCGAGGGCGAATCCTGGCTTCAGGGCTGGGCACGCGAGGCCGGCCTGCGTCCGCCCGCCGAGCCGCCGATTCCGGGTTTCGTCACGCAATGGGCGGGGACGGCCTCGCTCAAGGGCTATTGAGATGCAGCCGCGCGGTTTCGTGACTCTCGCTGTGTTCGTGGCCGCGCTTGCGGTCACGCCGCCGGCTGCGGCCGCCGAGACCCTCCGCGCGCTCGCGCAGGCGGCGGGCCTCCGTTTCGGCACCGCCGTCGACGTCAAGGCCCTGCAAACCGATGCGACCTACGCGCGGCTGCTGGCGCACGAGTTCGACCTCGTCACGCCCGAGAACGCATTGAAATTTTCCGTCGTGCAGCCTGAACGCGGCCATTTCGACTTCACCCAGGCCGACGCGCTGGTCGATTTCGCCGAAGCGCACGGCATGCAGGTCAACGGGCACGTCCTGGTATGGGACCAGCAATTGCCCGACTGGCTGGCGCATGGGCATTTCGGCCCGGACGAACTCAAGGCCATCCTGCGCGAGCACATTCAAACGCTGGTCGGACGCTATCGCGGCCGGATCGCGACATGGGACGTTGCGGCCGAAGCGGTCGGAGAAGACGGCAAGCCGCGCGAGACGTTCTGGTCGCGCGGAATCGGCCCGGATTATCTGGCGCTGGCCTTCCGCTGGGCGCACGAGGCCGATCCGCACGCGCGGCTGCGCTACAACGATTACGGAGGCGAGGGCGACGGGATCAAGTCCGACGGCATCTACGCGCTGATGGCCGAGTTGCGCCAGCAACAGGTACCGATCGACGCCGTGGGGCTGCAGATGCACGTGAGCCTCAAGGATGCGCCGCAGGCCGACGATGTGCGTGCCAACATGGCGCGCCTGGCCGCGCTCGGGCTGCAGACCGATATCACGGAGATGGACGTGATGCTGACGCTGCCGGCAAACCGAGCGGCGCTCGTGCAGCAGGCGAAGCTGTATGGGGAGATGCTCGGGGCCTGCCTGGCCGTGCCGCAATGCCGCAGCTTTTCCACCTGGGGCGAGAGCGACCGCTATTCGTGGATACCCGAATTCTTCCCCGGCCAGGGGGCAGCCCTGCTCTTCGACGCGGACGCCGGCGCGAAACCAGCCTATTTCACCGTCCGTCGGGTCCTGCGACGCGCGGCGTCAAGACGCTGAATCGACGCGCGGCCTTGCCGCACCGCCGCATGCAGACCTGCGAAACGGGACCGGTCCCGGAGCCGGGCGCCACGGCTGCGACCCGCGCCATACCCGGCGCCCGCGGACGCTCCGGAACCATATAACCTCGCTTTATGTCTCCTTTTAGTTGATCAAGACCAGTTGGAAAGGGGCAAGCCCATGCGGCCCGGAACGTCGTCACTCATCCTTTGCGCCGCGCTCGCGGGCCTGGGCCTCCTCAGCGGCTGCCAGTCGCTTGGCAGACCGGAAGCGAACGCGCCACCGGCAGTCCATGCGACGCCGACTTTGCCGGCGCCGGTGGCGATGCACGAATTCAGCGTCAAGCCCGGGGACGACGTGATCGGCGAAATACAGGTCGTGAAGGCGCGCGAGGACGACACGCTGTCCGATATCGCGCGGCGCTTCAACGTCGGGTACGAGGAAATCGTCGCCGCCAATCCCGGCGTCGACCCGTGGGTGCCCAAGGCGGGCACCGAAGTCGTCATTCCCACCGAGTTTGTGCTGCCGGACGCGAAGCGGCAGGGCATCGTGATCAACGTCGCAGCGATGCGCCTGTTCTATTTCCCGAAGACGAAACCGGGCGAGCCGCAGAAGGTGATCACGCATCCTATCGGCATCGGCCGCGTCGGCTGGCGTACGCCGGAAGGCAGCACCCGGATCGTCTCCAAGACCGCCGCGCCGACCTGGACGCCTACTCCTGCGATCCGCAAGGAGCACGCGGCCAATGGTGACCCCCTGCCGGAAGTAGTGCCGCCCGGCCCGGACAATCCGATGGGAAGCCGCGCCATGAAGCTCGGCTGGCCCGAATATGCGATCCACGGCACCGACAAGCCGCCGAGCATCGGCCTGCGCGGCACGCACGGCTGTCTGCGTCTCTATCCCGAGGATATCGTTTCGATCTACGACGCGATACCGGTCGGCACGCGCGTCACGGTCGTCAATCAACCGTTCCTGGTGGGCTGGCAAGGCGATACGCTCGTCATGCAGACCTACTCGGTGCTCGAGGACGACAAACGCAAACACCGCCCCGACCAGCTCATCAGCCTCGCACGCAAGAAGGCGGCACGGACATCCGCGCGCGGCGGCGTGGCAGTCAACGAGGCGCTGGTGGCCGAAATCACGAAGAAACCGAGGGCCATCGCCGTCCCCATATCAACCCCCGATCTCACGCTGGATCAATATCTCGCGGACGCGCTGCGGGTCCGAAACGAACTGCCCCTGAACGCGACCTGGGATGGCGGGACGAGCCCGCCGCTCACGTCAGCCGACGCGACGAAGCAGGCCGAGGCGCCGGACTATCAAAGCCGGCTGCCCGACGCCGGCGACGGAAACGTGCGCTAGCCCCCCGAGCCCGACTGGCCGCGTGCCGCTGACCAAGGCGCTCGGCACCACGGGCCTGCTGCAGCTTGTAGGCCGCCGTCGAGCGCCTATATTCACGGAACCGGCCGGCACCGTCCGCGCGCAGCGACGGTCTTTCCGCCGATGCCGGACGCGAAGCCCATCAAAGGGGGGGAACAACATGATCCGTGAACGGATGCAAAGATGGATGCGGCTTCTCGTGGCCGCAATCGCCTTCGGGCTTCCCGGGCTGGCGCTCGCCCAGATGACCTTCAGCGGCATCGTGGTGTTCGGCACCAGCCTGTCCGACCCCGGCAACGCCTTCACCCTTCTGGCCCACCCGGTCGCCGGTCTCGCGCTCCAGGGCAACGTCAGCCAGAACACGCCGCCCTACGACGCGCTCGACGAGTTCCTGGTCCCGAGCGCGCCCTATGCAAGGGGCGGGCACCACTTCAGCAACGGTGCGACCTGGATCGAGCAGTTCGCCCAGGACCGGGGCCTGGAGGCGGACGTCGCCCCGGCGTTCCAGAGCGACGCCAGCAAGGCGCGCAACTATGCGGTGGGCGGGGCGCGCGCCACCGCCTATCCGGACCGGGTCAACCTGCCGCAGCAGGTGCAGTTTTTCCTGGCACACAGCGGCCAGACGGCGGCGCCGGATGCGCTGTACGTCATCGAGATCGGCAGCAACGACCTGCGCGACGCCCTGGTCGCGTATCTCACCACCTACCTGATGACGGGCAGCCCGACCCGCGCGGCGTCCGCGGCGAATGCCATCGTGGCCGGCGCCCTGAACGGCATCGCCCAGAGCATCCAGACGCTTTACAGCGCCGGCGCGAGGAAGTTCCTGGTCTGGAATGCGCCGAGGATCGACCTCGTCCCCGCGGTGAGGGCCCTGGGGCCGGGCGCGATGACCGTGGCCGGCAGCCTGGTGGACGGCTTCAACCAGGGGCTGGCCCAGAACGTCCTGGCACCGTCGGCCCTCGGGGGGCTGCCCGCCATCCAGATCGTCCAACTGGATATCGCCGGCCGGATGACGGCGATCATCCAATCCCCGGCAAGCTTCAGCCTGGTCGACGTCACGGATCCTTGCGCCACCCCGAAAACGCCGCCGTATACCTGTCAGCTGCCTGACGATTATTTCTTCTGGGACGGGATTCACCCGACCAAGGCGGTACACGGGCTGATCGCGCAGTTCGTGGCAGACACCCTGGCTGCCTATCCAAATCCCTGATGAAAAGCGCTTCTCGAATGAGGTGATCGCGCCGCCCGTGCGTGGGCTCTGACTGGTGCGGGAGGGGGACTCGAAAATATCGCTCCTAGCCAGTAATTAAGTGCGATTCATGGCGGCTATCTTGTTTAATACCCCCGTTTCTACCCCTATCCGCTTTGGTCGCGCCGCTGAAGTAAAAAACCCGGCGCGAGGCCGGGTTGGTTGCTATTAGAGTATGGCGAGGCGCTGTTCTGCGAAGCGTAGCTCCGTGATCAGCGCGGCGATCTTCTCGGTCAATACCTCCTTGCGATACATAGCGCGGGCCAACTCCTCGCTGACCTCAATGCCTGCTTCGGCGTACATCTTCATCGCCGAGGCATCGACACCGCAGTAACGGACAACCTCCTCTTCGGTATCGAACGGGCCAGCCATGTCGCCAATAAAGAATTTTCCATCGTCGGTTTTCACAATGCGCACTTCCATGTTTGATCTCCCGCCGCGATGAAGCCGCGCGGCATCGGCTGTGGATGATTTCCACAGCGTTAGTCTGTGCAGGATGAGGAGTTGCTGATAGTAGGAAAACCACCCCGCTGAAAATGCGCCTGGATTGCGTTACATTAGCAACCTGCTTGGCCTTCGGGAAAAACCAGATGACCACACCGTTCCGCCACTCCGCAGGATTCGGAAAGCGAATCGAATATTGGATCATCGGCCTCATGCTGAAAGAAGGGATGGACGTTTATGTTCCCCTCGTTGACGATCATGCTGTTGATGCAATCGTGCGCCGCAAGGATGGAACGATTGCGCTCGTACAGATTAAGGCACGCTCGAAAACAGTAATCTCTGGCGATGCCGCGCTCTTTGCGGCCATCCTCCATGAAAGCCGGGCAGACTACTGGTTTGTGTTCTATTCAGAGCGGCTCGATACGATCTGGCTCATGACCTCCGAGGAGTTCATCACCGAAGCGGTGCAAAACAAAACTGGAAAGAATGCCGGCCTGCGCGCCATTTGGTTCAACGGCACGCGCACGAACAAGAAGACAGGCGAGAAAATCGAGTATGTCAAAGAGCGATTTTTGCGCTACGTCGCTCACGATTTCTCAAGACTCGCTGCGCAGGGTTGAAGTTGGACAGCGGTGCGGATATGCACGAATCAATATTGGCAGGGCGCCTGTTAACAATTATGGCAGGGCGCACGACTGAGAGCCTTACAACTTTCTCAAGTTGGCTCATTGGCAGTTTCGCGGCGATTCTCGGCTTGCTCTTATCAAAGATCGACACAGTCACTACATTGCTGCCCGCAGCGTGTATCGGGCTATCTATAAAGATTTTTCTGATCGCTGTTTCTTTGCACGTCCTACAGCGGTATCTGGGCGCTATCGTTTCCGGGAGTGAGGCGGCAAGCAAAGAGGCTGAAAGCGCCGCCCCTGCTGGTGTGACTCTGGATTTTTCTCGGGTAGTGAACGAAATTGAAAGATCGATCTTCTGGCCTGCGCGGATTTTCCTGCGGTGGACCAATAAGAAAATCCTAGCAGGCGATTTCGCAGCGCCTGGGCGGCTAGTCGTAAAGCTCACGCAGGCCCAAGCATTCCTCGTACTAGGGCAAATGGGCTTCGTCGGATGGGCCGCGTACTCGCTAGCTAACGGGCTTGTCTAGCGGCCCATCAATGCGTCGGAATGAGGTAATCGTCCTCAAACTCCTCCTGCGACATCGCTGCGTTTTGAGCCGCGCGGCGCTTGGCGACCACTGACCGGGATTGTTGCCCGGTGCGGCCTCGGGGGTGGAGTTGGAGTAGACGGCTCGCGCTGAATGCCCGGCGCGATACGGTATCGAGCAGCGCCGCCTCAGGCCGCAGCTTCCCTTTAGCGAACCAGCCCTCAGCGTCGAGCCGCTCCCGCAGCGAAGCGAGGAGCGCGTAATCTTCAGCGAGTTGCGCCGCAATGGGAATGTCGGCGGGCGCCCATTCCCCAGGTGCGCGAGTCGCGGCGATGCTTTCCCAGAAAGGCAGAGCGGCTTTCGACAAGGTGCTGGGCGGGACCAGCTTGCGGCGAACGTCGCTGAACGTCTTGGCTTGCTCGGTGATGGTGTTGGATGGATTGCGTTTCATGATTGCCTTCCAAAATCAGAGTTCCCAATAAAAAAACGGGGCACGGGAGGCAAGAAGCCCAAACAGCTAAACTTTTCGCGCCCCCCTCCCCGATTACGCCTTCACGCCCGTCACAACGGCGAACGCAGCAGGATAGGTGACGACCACATCGGCGCGAACATGGCAGGCGAATCCGATCTCACCAGTGCCTGCGTACAGTTCGTTGAGAAGCTGAATGCTCACCGCCTCACGCATCGCGAAGTACATGCGCGAGAACTCACCGATGTAAAGTTCCGAGCAGTCCGTGGAAGTTCCCACAGTGAGGTCGTTCGGAATTTGGCTCGTGGCGACCTGCTTGAGCGGCGTGAGCATGTCGGGTACGCGCAGCGGCTGACCCGTCGAGTCCGCAAGGCCACCAAACTTCACGAGCGAGCGCGGCGACATAATCGCAGCAGTGGGCATCGGGCCGTTGGCCGCGAGGATGGCCGTGACCGCTGAGAAGAAGTTGGCGTAATCCGTGGGCGATGCGCCGTTCGTGCCGTTGTCGACCGCCTGAATGCCGGTCGTGTTGAGGAGGCCGCGCGGCTCGGGTGCGGTGCCGGAGCCACGAAGGCCAGCGCGGTCGAGTTCCTTCGCGAACGCTTGCGCAATCGCGAGGTTCAGCGCCTCGGTCAGCCCAACAGCGTCAGCGAGCAGTTCACGCGACACCTTGAACTGAAACGACAGGCTGCGCGGCGTAGCAACCACGCCACGGAAGGTGGGGTCACTCGTCGCGAGTGTGCCCGCTTCGCTCCGCCATGCGGCGGTCGGAATCGAATCGACTGCGGCTGTCGTGTACGTCTTCGCGCCCTCGTCCAGCGGCACGATACCTGCGCCTGCGGTGAGGAGGCTCGATACCGGGACCATCGCCGCGAGAATGCCAGGCATCAGAACGCCGGGGACAGCGTAGCCACCAGCCGAGTCGGTGCCGACGCTCATTGCGTTCTTGACGCTCGGCGTGGTGCGCATGTTGGCGATGCCGCGCAGATAATCGCCAATATCGAAGTCGCCGCCGAAGTCGTTGCGGGTGCTGAAATGGCGCTCAAAGTCTGCCTTGGTGCGCAGTACCTTTCCCGAGTTGAGCTGCCCGAGCATCTCGGCGTGGTTGTCGTCGATGGCCTTCAGGTGCTTGTCGGTTTCGTCGATTTCGGCGAGAAACTTGTTGTACTGCTCGTCGTGCGTGGCGCCCCAATTGGCCTTGTTCGCGTCGAGGAAAGTGCGGGCCTTTTGAACGAGGTCTGCGCGATGTTCGCGCAATGCCTGCGGTGAGTTGATGTTGATGTTCATGATTACTACTCCTGTCGTTTGAGGCCGAGCCGTTTGGTGGCTCTTGCCTGTATGGGTAAGGTGCCGCGCGCGATGGCGGCCTCTTTATCCTACGCCAGTCGTATCGGGTCGCTACTGCGCTACAGTGACGCGGAAAACCTCCTCCAAGGGGTGTCCCGGCTTCGATATCGTGCAGAAGATCGTCGGCGGCGTGGTCAGTGTTGTCGTCAGCGCGAGCGCCCATCCGTCCGCGAGTCGCCGCGTCAACTCCTCCGCGCCTTCGACCGTCAGGCCGTCGATCATGTGCTTGGCGAGCGCCTTGCTGGATGCCGCGTGATTCTTGAAGAGCTCGTTCATGGTCAATGCACCTTCGGCTTCAGTTCGTCGGGCAACTGCGCAACCAACTCGGCGCGGAGCGTGTACAGGCGATTGCGCACGGCCTCAACGATTCGCGGCGTTCCGCAGGCGTTGTTGTTTTCGAGGTCGGTGATGAAGGCGCCAATCTCCTCGTTGCTCATCGTCGCGATGCGTCCAACCATGCCGATTTCCAGCAGCGTGTCTTCGTCCATTTTTTCGATTGCCTCCATGATTTCCGCCTCGGTCAGTGTGTAGGTGGCGATAGTCATTGCTGCTCTCCTTTGTCGATTGATGCGAGAAGTTCGTTGCGGATGGCGATGAGGCGGTCGCTGACGGCCGTCTCCATACGCTCGCCGAAAAGCCCAATGTGGCCGAGGAACATGAGGAGCGTGGAGATGTTCATCTCAGCGATGATTGCCGCGAGTTCCGCCGTGCGGCTCGGCGTGGGAAACTTCCTGCTCAATTCGCGCGCCCGGTCGAACTGCTCGGCGTAGATCGGCGGTGCTTCCGCTTGGAGGCGCTTCTGGTTTCGCTCGATCAGGCGCGCCTCGTTGGCGAGGCCGGTCATTGCCTTCGTTTTCTTCCAGCGGCACCCTTCGGCGTAGCTCTCTGCCTTCTCGACAGCCTTCCGAATCGCCAAGCGGGTGAAGAGGGCATCGAGTCCGGTCATCTCGACAACGTCGCCGCGCCGCGCCGTGACGAATCTATCGCCCTGGACGAAGAGCGCGGCGCGCTTCTTCTCGGGTAGGCGCACGACGCCGATAGGCGCGAAGCCTTCGGGCGTTGCGTCGGCGTATTTCGCCCAGTCGCCGCCGAGCGCGACGTGGATGCCCTCAAAGGTCGCCTCCGGGGGGCGGCGAAGGGGCCAATATAAAGGTCGGTCCATCTCAGACTCCTCGATCTATCGCCGCAGGCCGGAATGGGGCCGCGGCACTGTTTAAACTCGTGGGTATGTAGGTCGGCCCATACCCCGTTGAAAATCTTGTCGTAGGCCGCCGGGGGAGCCTGCGTGAGTTCTCGTTTTCGGGAACCTACGCGCCCACCAATCCCAAAAATCCCAGAAACCCACGCCCGGTAAGGGTTTTAGAGCCGCGAGGGGATGGCGTACGTTCGTTCGTTCCCTATATACCCTTAGCGGGAACCTACGCGTTCCCCGCAAAGGGAGGACGTATTTAGGCGCGTAACAGAACCCACGCGGCCTTCTCGATAACCCACGCGCCCCCCGAAACACACGCGCGGCAAGGGATTCAGCGAATTCGCCTCTTCTCCTCGCGTCAGTTCGCGTCGGCGGCTGCGGCGATAACTGACGCGTTCCCCTCGCTGCTCTAAGGATTTCGCGGCGAGAACGTACGCGTTCCCCTGCGGCTCTAAGGATTTCGCGGCGATAACTCACGCGGCTCAGAATTTCTCATCCTGCACCTCCCAGACGCCCCTCCTGTTGCGGCTGGTCGTCGTGATCGCTCCCTCGGCAATCGCTCCCATTTGGTGAAGGGTCTGGATATGTTTCATGAACCGCTTCTTGCCATCCCGGCTGTCCGTCAAAGTCGATGGAAATTCAGGCCGGATGCTCAAGACATGGAACGTCGTGCTGATGCCGCTGCTGGCGGTGGGGATTGGCACCGGGCAACCCTTCATGGCGGCGAGAATCCCGGCGCGCTCTTCCTCGTCCCGCTGCTGGCCTTCGACTTCAGTTATTGCCGAGCCAACAAACAGGTGGCGCTCGGCGTCCCAGCGGAATTCCATTGCGCGGTCGCTCGGCCCCAGGTTCGACTTTTGAAGCTCAAGCCGCAGCGTGTCGGTGTTCTTGTCCGGGTAGAGATACCAGCGCGCCCGCACGGAATTGTGCCAACCCGTCGAGCCAGAGTAGCCCTCAGCGGATACTCCGTTGGATGCGCTCGGTTTCGAGATATGCCCTACCAGCAGAACAGCCCCGGCATCAACCGGCACCAACGCCAGCAATGAATTCACGAATGCCTTAACTTCAGTGCGGGCGTTTTCATTGCCGCCGAAGGTGTCAGCGATACCATCAACAACAACCACTTCTGATCCGCTTGCCTTGATGCGCGCGTTCAGATTGCCGTGGGCTCCTGTGAAGGAAGCTCCGGTGTAGGGGTCGCGCTCCCACAAGACAGTCGGCTGGCCGACCAAATCGAGCACATCCAGCCGCCCGACCAAGCTCGCAAGTTCGATATGCAGGAATGAGCAGATGCGAGCGAGCCGCCAATGTAGGACGTTTTCCCTATCCTCACACGACAGATAGAGCACACGGCGCTGCGCCACAGGAGAGCCGAAGAAGGGAAGCCCAGAAGCGATGCATACAGCGAGATGGAGTGCGATGCCCGACTTGCCGACGCCGCCGTGCCCGGCAAACAACGTCGCATAGCCGCAGGGCAGCCAATCATCAATAATGAACTTTGGCGGCTCCGGGGCACGCTGCGACAGCGCTGCCAAGTCCAGCGGCTCCGGCCATTCATTCGTGATGCGGGCTTCTTCCTTCTTGTACTGAACACGCGCCTCGATCAATTTAATCGGATCAGGCACGGGGGCCAATTCATCAAACCCATTGACCCACGTGCTCCCGCAGGTTGGCGGCAGATAGGCTTCCTTGAGCAGCGCCGCGTTGGAAGTCACTTTCCCAGTCGGCAGCTTCACTGTTGTGGGCGCGCTGAAGAGCAGCATCGGCGACGTGGTGCGCAATGTCTCGATTTCAGCCGGTATTCCAAGGAGGGCCAGGTCAACTCCCTCCTCAAATTCAAGCGCGACAAGGCCGGACAGTTCCACGTTGATCTTGACTGTGTTCGCCTCCAGATTTTTGTAGTGTTCGCGAATGCGCGCCTCGTCCGTGGTGGCATCAGGCGCGTAAACATACCAGCCGCGCGCGGCATACTTGAGCGCCGCTTCCAGCGCGTTCAGCGTTCTGCTGCTGCGTCTGGTAGGGTCGAATCTCCCCAACGGATGTTCAAGAACGTGAATGCCGTTCATGCCGCTCCTCCTCGCGTGGAGTAAAGTAGAAGGAGCTTGAATGCTATTGGCCGCGTCCTCCAGCGCGGCCCATTTTTTTGGGCGTCCATCACGCCGCCCCGCGCGATTGTTTGATCTTGTTGTAAATCCACTCTTGGATTTCCGAACCGCGCCAGCCGACAGCACGCGCTCCGATTTTTACCGACTTCGGAAAATCGCCTTTGTCCATCAGCTCATAAATTGTCGAACGGGCAAGGCCAGTGGCCGCTTCGACTTGCTCGCGGCGCATGAAGGTTTCTGCTTTGCTATTCATAATTCGCTCCTTATCGGTTCTGCCCGGAATTGCCCGAGCCGTTAAGGAGGAAATTTAGAGACGCGAGACGGGGCGAACTAGTAGGAAAACCACCCCGCGAAGATGGGCGTATTTATTGGGTTCTAGCCTTGATGGCTTCGCTTATTTGATGGTGCGTAGCCTCGCAGCCTGCGAGTTCCGCAGAGCGCTGAACGAATTGATGGAAATCGGGCTTCTGCGATAGCTCGCTTGAAGCTGACGGATTAGGCGGAAAGGCATTTCCAGCCGCGAGCCAAAGGCCCAACAACTCGTCAACGAACATGCGAGCAGCCTCGTTTTTCGGCCTACCGCCCTTGGTAGTGACGAGCCTCAATGCCTTCGTCGCGGCGTCGGCGAGTTCGTCAGCCGTCCAGCTTTCGAGAGGAAGCCGCGCTAAATCTTTCCGTCCAGCGATCAGCAGGCCTTCTGTGATGGGGTCGACATCATCTAACTGCTCCGGTTTCGCGCCACGATTCTTCAATGCTTCGAGCGTTTGCTTCACTTCGGCCATCACTGCGAGGGGCGCATCTCGGCGGGCCATATACTCCGCAACTGCGCGGCGCAGTCCTTCCGCATCAACAGAAAACTCAGCGCCGATTTCCTCAAAATCCTCAAACGGCGCTAGCTCCTCAACAAGCGCGCCGACTCCGAAGCCGCGCCCGGTAGTCTTTTTCGGCCTCATGCCTTCAACCCGTCGAGATAGTCAGCCCACGCCTGCATCATCGCGCGGCGCTCGGGGAGAAACTTGGTGCGGTTATACGCTCGGTCATTCGCGTCCTTCACAGCGTGTGCCAACTGATGCTCGATGAAGTCGGGGCGAAAGCCGAGCACTTCATCCAGAATCGTCCGAGCCATCGCCCGGAAGCCGTGGGAGGTCATCTCTTCCTGGGTGAAGCCCATGCGGCGCAGCGCGGCGTTCAACGTGTTCTCGCTCATGGGGCGCGAGCCGCCGCGCTCCGAAGGAAAAACGTACCGCACATTGCTCCCCGTCCCCGTCACGGCGCGCAATTCGCGCAGAGCCGCGACAGCCTGCGCGGACAGCGGCACAATATGCTCGATCTTCATTTTCATTTTCCCGGCAGGGACAGTCCAGGTCGCGCCGTCGAGGTCGAACTCGGACCATTCGGCATGCCGCAGTTCGCCAGGGCGAACGAAGGTCAGCGCGGCGAGTTTCAAAGCGCGCACCGTCACATAGCTGCCGGTGAAGCCGTCGATGGCGCGCATAAGCCCTCCGACAGCCGCAGGATCAGTCAGCGCGGCGTGGTGCTTTGTCTTGCGGTTCGGGAGCAGCAGCGCCAAGTCGATTGACGCCGATACGTCACGCTCCACCATCCCAAGGCTGTCGGCGTAGCGCAGGGTGCGGCCGATGTAGTTGAAGACGCGCTTTGCGATATCGAGCGCGCTGCGTTTCTCGATACGCTCGATTACACCGCGCACATCGCCCGCCGTAATCGAAGCAACCGGCATTCCGCCGATGTAGGGGAAAACGTCCTGCTCCAGCCGCGTGATCGTTTTCAGCCGGGTGCTTTCTGCCTTATCTGCGTAGGCTTTCGCGTACCACGCGCGGGCTACAGCCTCAAAGCTGTTTTCCGCTTGGGCGAGCTTCGCAGCCCTCGCCGCCTTCTTATTCGCCGCAGGGTCAATGTCATTCGCGAGCAGCTTGCGCGCTTCGTCGCGGCGCTCTCGCGCATCCTTCAGGCTCACCTCGGGGTAGCGCCCGAGGGCCAGCAGTTTTTCCTTCCCTTCAAAGCGATACTTGAGTCGCCAGAGCTTCCCGCCAGAAGGGGTGATTTCGACGTATAGGCCGCTGCCGTCGAACTTGCGGATTGCCCTCTCCGCAGGCTTCGCGGTGCGAAGGAAAGTGTCAGTCAAAGACATGGGGGTATCCTCCAGAGTGCCCGGGGGCAGATACCCCCGCTTCTATCCCCGGTTGGGGGTAGCTTCTAGCGGATATTATAGGACGCCTACGGACGAGCGACCTACATAAAGCCTTGTAAATACAGGGTATTGCGGAAGTTATCGGAACTGCTCGGATACTGCGCTGGTGCCGGGAGGGGGACTCGAACCCCCACACCCTCACGGGCGGCGGATTTTGAATCCGCTGCGTCTACCGATTCCGCCATCCCGGCAAGGGTGCCGGACGCGAATGCGGCGCGGCGACAGAAGCCGCGCATTATCGCCGAACCGCGCCAAACATGGCAAGGCGACCAGTTCGATCCCTATGCTCAGCAATATTCAACCGAACAAAATGAAAAAGACCCGGGGCGAACCTCGGGTCTTTTGGATTCGGTTCATCCTTTTCAGGATAACCTTATTGCAGCAACGGCTCTCACCCCGGAAAGCTACAACTGAAAACAATATACAAGGAGGGTACGGTGGAAAGCAACACCCAGAATCTGACATTCGGTTTCGACATCGGCATCGCTTCGGTTGGCTGGGCGGTTCTCGCCCCCAACCGGATTGTGGCGCTCGGGGTCAGGGCGTTCGATAAAGCCGAAACCTCCAAGGAAGGTGAATCGCTCAATCTTGCGCGTCGATCTGCGCGTTTGATGCGCCGTCGTTTGTATCGCCGCGCCTGGCGGCAAACCAAAGTGGCACGCTTGCTCAAGCGTGAAGGCTTGATCTCAGATGCTCAGCTTTTCCACAACCAGCGCATTACTCCCGTAGCGCCCTGGCAGTTGCGCGTTGACGGACTTGACCGCCTGCTCACGCCCGAAGAGTGGGCACGGGTCATTTATCACCTGTGTAAACACCGGGGATTTCACTGGATTAGCCGCGCCGAGGAGAAGAAAGTAGGAGAGGACACCAAGGGCGAGGGTGGCAAAGTCAAACAAGGCCTCGCTGCCACCGGGCGGATGATGCACGAGAAGGGCTATCGCACCGCTGCCGAAATGGTTTTGGCCGAGTTTCCGGACGCCCAACGCAACAAACACGGCGATTACGGCAAGGCGCTGTCGCGCGCTTTGTTGGCCGAAGAAATAGCCATCCTTTTTCAGCGCCAACGCGCGTTGGGTAATCTGCATACCAGCGAGGCTTTCCAAACGGCCATTCTGGGTAGCGGCGACCGCAAGAGCGGGTTGTTCTGGCTGCAAAAACCCGCGCTCTCCGGTGACAACCTGCTCAAGATGCTCGGGCGCTGCACTTTTGAGAAAACCGAATACCGTGCCCCCAAGGCCAGCTTCACCGCCGAACGGCATGTGTGGCTGACCCGGCTCAACAACCTGCGCATCGTGGTCGATGGCGAAACGCGCCCGCTCAATGATCAGGAGCGCCATATTGCGCTACCCCTGCCCTACAACCAGGCGGGCGACCTGACGCACAAACAATTGCGAGCGGCATTGGTCAAGACGGGCGTGCTGGACGAATCCTTCCGCTTCGCCAAATTCCCCTACGCACAAAGCGCAGACGGCAAGGCCAAAGACCCGGAGTCCGCCGTGCTGGTCAAACTCCCCGCGTGGCAGGAACTGCACAAGTTGCTGAAAGACAAGGGACTGGAAACTGAATGGCAAGGCATGGCGGGCGCGGCGCTGGCAGGCAACCCGGAATTACTTGATTCGATGGCATGGGTGTTGTCGGTTTACAAGGACGACGTCGAGGTTGAACGCGAGCTTGGCAAGCTTAACCCGCCGGGTGGCCAGGCCATGATCGACGCACTGGGTGAAGTCCATTTCGACAAATTCAGCAATCTCTCGCTCAAGGCATTGCGCCAGATCGTACCGCACATGGAAACCGGCCTGCGTTACGACGAAGCCTGCGAATCGGCGGGGTACCACCACAGCCAGTTGTTCAAGCTGGGCGAAGGCGACGAACGGTATCTGCCGCCGTTCTACTCGGGCCGCGACAAAAACGGGCGCATGGTGTTTAACGACGACATGGACATCCCCCGCAACCCCGTGGTTCTACGCGCGCTCAATCAGGCGCGCAAGGTGATGAACGCGCTGATTCGTGAATACGGCTCGCCCGCGTCGGTGCATATCGAAATGGCACGCGATTTGTCCCGCCCAATGGATGAACGCAGCAAAATCAAGAAACTACAGGATGAATACCGGGATAAGAACGACAAGGACAAGGCAGCCTTCGCGGCGGAATACGGTATCCCCGCCAAGAGCCGCGAGTTCGAGAAATTCCAGCTTTACCGTGAACAGCAAGGCAAATGCGCGTATTCGCTTGAACCGCTCGATTTGAACAGGGTGCTCCACGACATCGGGTACGCCGAAGTCGATCACGCATTGCCTTATTCGCGCAGCTTCGACGACAGCAAGAACAACAAGGTGCTGGTGCTGGCGCGCGAAAACCGCAACAAGGGCAACGCCACACCCTACGAATATCTGGACGGCGCGAACGACAGCGAACGCTGGCGGCAGTTTGGGGCCTGGGTCGAAGGCAATAAGACCTACCGCCTCGCCAAGCGCACCCGGCTGCTGCGCAAGAACTTCGGCACGGAGGAAGCCAAGGACTTCAGCGAGCGCAACCTCAACGACACCCGCTACATCTGCAAATTCTTCAAAAACTACATCGAGCGTTATCTGAAGCTCGCCGACGACGGCGAGTCGAAACGCTGCGTCGTGCTTTCCGGCCAGCTCACTGCATTTCTACGCGCCCGCTGGGGGCTGATGAAAATCCGTTCCGACAGCGACCGGCACCATGCATTGGATGCGGTCGTCGTCGCCGTGTGCAGCCACAACATGGTCAAGCGGCTGTCCGACTATTCCCGTCGAAAAGAACTAGAAGCAGTTCGTGACGGCTTCGTCGATCTTGCAACCGGCGAGATCGTGAGCCACGCCATGCACCGGCAACTGAAGGAACACTTCCCCGATCCTTGGCCTGATTTCCGCGACGAACTGGAAGCGCGGTTGTTCAAAGACGACCCGGCGCAATTGCGTATTGCAGTTGAAGGCTTGGGCACCTACTCACAGAACGCGCTCGATGCGCTAAGGCCATTGTTCGTCTCGCGCGCAGTTCAGCGGAGACGGGGTGGTGCGCTGCATCAAGACACCATTCGATCCGCCAGACTGCTCAATAAAGGCCAAAGCCACGTCAGCGTTCAGTTACAAAAACTTAAAACGTCCGACCTAGACAATATCGTCGGTGCCAGCGACCCACGAAATTCCACGCTTATTGAATTGTTACGCATGCGGCTAGACGAACACAACGGGGATGGAAAGAAGGCATTCGCTGAACCGATTTACAAACCATCGGCGCCAGGAAAGAAAGCGCCCCAGATACGAACTGTCAAATTAGCTTCCACCCAAAAAAGTGGGATGCATGTCCGAGGCGGCGTCGCGGATCTGGGTGACATGCTTCATGTGGCGGTCTACCGGCATGCAAGGAAGCACCTGATCGAACCAGTCTATGCCGCCAACAAAGAAATTCGCGTTGCTTCTTCATGTATCCCGGACGATGCAGAATTCCTGTTTTACCTGACCAAGAACGACTACGTCAGGGTCACGTTGGGCGACATCTGTCACGAAGGCTATTTCGTTATGTATGAAAGTGACGGCCGCATGACATTGCGGGCACACGACCAGCCTAAGTCCGACAAGGAATACTTCCGCAAGGGTGTCACCAGCGCAACGCAAATAGAAAAATACCACGTTGATATTCTAGGTAACCTCTACTCTGCACCGCCGGAGAAACGCCGTGACTTGGCGTAGCGTGATGATTTCCCGCCCGGCCACCCTGCGGCGGGACAAGTTCACCCTGCTGATCGAACAGGAACAGGACGCGCGCATACCCTTCGAGGACATCGCTATCATCGTCCTCAATCATCACGAAATTACGCTGACGCATTCGGTGCTGTCGGCCTGCGGCGAATACGGCATCGGCCTTTTTTCTACCGGGCCAACACACCATCCCAACGGCGTGTTCTTGCCATTTCTGCCACATAGCCGCGCCACGCGCATGTTGCGCCTGCAACTCGGGCTGGGGCGGCCAGCCTCCAAGCGCGCCTGGCAGACCATCATCCAGGCCAAGATTCAGAATCAGGCTGACTGCCTGAAACTTGCGGACAAGCCCGGTGTGGACAAACTGGAATCGCTGGCGCGGCGGGTGCGCTCGGGTGATCCGGACAATCTCGAATCGCAGGCCAGTGCGGTGTATTTCCGCGCGCTGTTCGGCAACGACTTTCATCGTGGACAGCCGCGCTGGGTCAACGCCGCGCTGGATTACGGCTACGCCGTCTTCCGCGCCGCCATCGCGCGCGGGCTGGTGGCGCATGGATTTCTGCCTGCCTTGGGGCTGTTCCACGCCAGCGAACAAAACGCATTCAATTTGGCAGACGACCTGATCGAACCCTATCGCCCGCTGGTTGACCTACATGTCATCCAACACTACCTCGGCCACGGCGTCGATGACCTCCTGCCTGCCGACAAAGTGCCGCTGGTCAGCCTGCTGAATGTGGACATGGCCATGCCGCGCGGCACCATGTCTGCGCTGACCTCGATCGAACAGGCGGTTGAATCCCTGGCCCGGTTATACGAAGGCGGGAGCGAGATACTGCTGGAACTGCCGCAACTCATCGGACTAGCATTACACCAGCATGAGTGTTGAGACGAGGCGATTCATGCGGATTCTGGTGTTCTTCGACTTGCCCGTCGTCACCAAGGCTGAACGCCGCGCCTACACCGTATTCCGCCGTTTTCTGCTCAACGACGGTTATGACATGATCCAGTTTTCTGTTTACGGGCGGATTCTCAACGGCACCGACGCGGAAACCAAGCACATGAAACGCTTGGTGGACAACCTGCCGCCCGCAGGTTCCGTGCGCGTATTGACCGTCACCGAAAAACAGTTCGCCAGCATGAAACTCCTGGTCGGCCTGCCGCTGTTTCAGGAAAAAACCGTCAACGCCCAGCAGATTTTGCTGTTCTGAACGCAAAAAAAGAAGCCACAAACCCGCTCAGAGACAAGCTCTGAGCGGGTTTGTGGCTTCGGAATTGTAGCTTTCCGGGGTGAGAGAGGGAGCTACAACAGGCCATGTTGCGGGTTGCCGCGCCAACCAATTGTAGCTTTCCGGGGTGAGAGAGGGAGCTACAACTCGAGAAGGGTTCCGGCGAAAAGCTGATGGATTGTAGCTTTCCGGGGTGAGAGAGGGAGCTACAACTACCTGATGGACAGATACGAACTGGCAAGCATTGTAGCTTTCCGGGGTGAGAGAGGGAGCTACAACTGAAACCCGTTCTCATCAACCTTCACCATGATTGTAGCTTTCCGGGGTGAGAGAGGGAGCTACAACCTTCAGGATGGGGCTAACCCCACGCCCCATCCTGAAGGTTGAGCCCCTTGCGGGGCAGCCTATAAACAAGTGCTCGCTATAATCGCGCCCCATGCGTGTCGCCGATTTCGATTTCGACCTCCCCGCCGACCTGATCGCGCAATTTCCGCCCGCGACGCGCGGCGGCAGCCGGCTGCTGCACGTCGACGCGACGGGCACGCTGCATGACCGCCGGTTCAGCGAGTTGCCCATGCTGCTCCGGCCGGACGACCTGCTGGTGATGAACGACACGCGCGTGATCAAGGCGCGGCTGTTCGGCCAGAAGGAATCCGGCGGCAAGGTCGAGCTGCTGGTCGAGCGGGTACTGGGCGAATTCGAGGCGCTGGCCTTCATCCGCGCGAGCCATGCCCCCAAGCCCGGTTCGCGTATTCGTCTTTCCGGCGACATCGCTCTCGACGTGCTGGCACGGCAGGACGACCTGACACGGCTGCGCTTTCCACGCCCGGTTCTCGACGTCCTGGACGAAGTCGGCCGATTGCCGCTTCCGCCCTACATCGAACATTCGCCGACTGCAGACGACGAGGCGCGCTACCAGACCGTGTATGCCGACGCGCCGGGCGCCGTCGCGGCGCCGACCGCCGGGCTGCATTTCGACGACGCGATGCTGGATGCGCTGAAAGCACAGGGCATCCGCACGGCGAGGGTCACCCTGCACGTCGGCGCCGGCACCTTCCAGCCGGTGCGGGTCGACGACGTGGCCGACCACAGGATGCACAGCGAGCGCTACACGATTCCCCAGCCAACCGTCGACGCGATCCACGAAACGCGCGCGCGCGGCGGCCGCGTCGTGGCGGTCGGCACCACCAGCCTGCGCGCGCTCGAAGCCGCGGCTCAATCGGGTCGGCTGCACGCCGGTCCCAATGAAACCGACATCTTCATCACGCCCGGCTACCGCTTCCGCGTGGTCGACGCGCTGATCACCAACTTTCACCTGCCGCGTTCGACGCTCCTGATGCTGGTCTCGGCGTTCGCCGGCGTCGACGTCATCCGCGCTGCCTACGCCCACGCCGTCGCCGAGCGCTATCGCTTCTTCAGCTACGGCGACGCGATGTTCCTGGAATCCCCGTCCGAATGAAATTCGAACTTCTCGCCACCGACGGCGCCGCCCGCCGCGGCCAGCTCCACCTCGCGCACGGCACCGTGCAGACGCCGGTCTTCATGCCGGTCGGCACCTACGGCACGGTCAAGGCGATGTCGCCTGCCGAGCTCACCGAGATTGGCTTCGAGATGGTGCTCTCGAACACCTTCCATCTGTGGCTGCGGCCCGGGCTCGAGGTGATCGAGACGTTCGGCGGGCTGCACCGTTTCATGGGCTGGGACAAACCCATCCTCACCGATTCGGGCGGCTTCCAGGTGTTCAGCCTCGGCAAGCTGCGGAAGATCACCGAGGACGGCGTGAAGTTCGCCTCGCCAATCAACGGCGACAGGCTCTTCCTCACGCCGGAAATCTCGATGCAGATCCAGCGCACGCTGAATTCCGACATCGTGATGATCTTCGACGAGTGCACGCCCTATCCCGCGACCGAGCGCGAGGCCGCCGACTCGATGCGGATGAGCCTCAGGTGGGCGGCGCGCTCGAAGGCCGCGCACGCCGGCAATCCCAACGCGCTCTATGGCATCGTGCAGGGCGGCATGTACGAGACGCTGCGCGACGAATCGGCGCGTCATCTCATCGACATGGACTTCGACGGCTACGCCATCGGCGGCCTTTCGGTGGGCGAGCCGAAGGAGGACATGGCGCGCATCCTTGCGCATACCGCGCCGCAGCTGCCGTCACACAAGCCGCGCTACCTGATGGGCGTCGGCACGCCATCCGACCTCGTGGCGGCGGTCGCGCAGGGCATCGACCAGTTCGACTGCGTGCTGCCGACGCGCAATGCGCGCCACGGCATCCTGTTCACCCGGCGCGGCGAGCTGCGCATCCGCAACGCGCGCTGGAAAACCGACACCGCGCCGATCGACGAACAGTGCGACTGCCACACCTGCACGCATTTCTCGCGCGCCTACCTGCACCACCTGATCCGCGCCGGCGAGATCCTTGGCGCGCGGCTCGCCACGATCCACAACCTCCACTACTACCACCGGCTGATGGCCGGGATGCGCGCGGCAATCGAGGCGCAGCGCTTTGCCGACTTCACGGCACGCTTCCACGAAATGCAGGGGCAGGGATGGTGAGATGAAATCCGAAACGTTCGCCGTGTAGAATCCCCGACGCAGTGCCGATACATGACAAGAACCATTTCAATAACTCAGGGGGAAACATGTCAGACACCAAGCGTTATCCGATGCAGTTCACCGGGACCGGCGGCGAATATTTCGTCATCTGGATCGTCAACATCGCGCTCACGTTGCTCACGCTGGGCATTTATTCGGCCTGGGCCAAAGTACGCACGCTGCGCTGGTTCTACGGGCACACGCTGCTCGACGATCGGGCGTTTTCCTATCTCGCGTCGCCGATCCAGGTTCTCAAGGGACGGCTGATCGCGCTGGCCGCGCTGGTGACGTACTACGCCACGTCCTATTTCGCGCCAAGCCTGGCGGGGCTGCTGCTGATCGCATTCTTCATCGCCCTGCCGTGGATCGTCGTATCCAGCCTGCGCTTCCACGCAAGAATGAGCGCCTATCGCGGATTGCGCTTCGACTTCACCGGCACCGTCGGCGAAGCCGCCCGCATCTATATCGGCTTGCAGCTCCTGCTCATCCCGACGCTCGGCCTGATCCTGCCGTATCTCGCCTACAGGCAGGTCAAATTCATCGCCAGCCATACGGTGTACGGCCAGACCGCCGCGCGCTACCGGGGCACGGCCCGGCCATTCGTGGGCGTCTATCTGCTGAGCTTCGTCCTGATCCTGCTTCCGATCGCGGTCATCGCGTACGGCGCCTACCAGATGTACGTCATGCGGGCGGCCGGCGTCCCGCCCGAAGCAGCGACGGCCGCGCTCGGCGGTTTCATGCTGGCCGGTATGATCCTGTTCTATCTGATGATTCCGGTCATCAGCGCCGTGGTCATGGCGCGCACCGCCAACCTCCTCTACAACGCAACCGAGCTTGGCCCCGTTGGTTTTGCCAGCGGCCAGCGCGCCCGCGACCTGATCTGGATTTACCTGTCGAATCTCGTCCTGATTGCACTGACGCTCGGCATCTTCATCCCGTGGGCGAAAGTGCGGTTGGCGCGCTACCGCGCTGGGCGCCTGACCGTCGTCGGACCCGCCGACCTGGGCCAATTTGCCGCCGGCCAGCAGCAGAGCAGCACCGCGACAGGCGCCGAGATGGCTGATCTGTTCGATCTCAATATCGCGCTGACGTGACGCGGTTCCCGGGCGATCTGTTCGACGGCCTGACGTCGCGCGCCCACCCCGTCGTGGCCTCGATCGAGGCCGGCCACCTCGCCATCGAGGGCGACGGAATCGCGCTCAGCATCCCGCTCGGACAGATCGACGTCGCGCCGCCTGTCGGCGCGGCACGCGGCGTGGTGCGCTTGCCCGGCGCACGCGAGCTGCACAGCACGAATCAGGCGGCGCTCGCCGAACTTGCAGCCCTCGCGCGACGCAATCATCCCGAGCGATGGGCGCGCCATCTGGAAAGCCGCGCCGTCTACGCGCTCGCCGCGCTGGCGATCTCGGTCCTCGTCATGTTCGCCGGCCTGCGCTGGGGCATTCCCGCGGCGGCCCTGCTGGCCTCCCGTGCCCTGCCTGCGGGCGTGGATCGGAGCATCGGCGAGCAGGCGCTGGCGTTGATGGAGAAAGTCAGCCTGGCGCCAAGCAAGCTGCCAGCCGCGCGCCGGCAAACCCTCGCGCGGGAACTCGCATTGGAATGTGCCAGGCAGGCGTGCCCGCCCCACCGCCTGCTGTTCCGGAACAGCCCGCTCTTCGGCGCCAACGCCATGGCGTTGCCGGGCGGCGCGATCGTGGTGACCGACGACCTCGTCAAGTTGTCCCGCGATGACGAGGAAGTTCTGGCGGTCATCGCCCACGAACTGGGGCACGTCACATATCGCCACAGCCTGCGGCTCGCGCTGCAAAGCCTGGGAGCGGGCGCGATCCTGGTCGCGGTCACCGGTGACCTCGGCAACGTTTCCGATTTCGCCGCCGGCCTGCCCAGCCTCTTGCTGCGAAGCGGCTATTCGCGCGACATGGAACGCGAAGCCGACAGCTACGCGCTGCACTGGCTGGATGCGCGCTGCATTCCCCGGCGGCGCTTTGCCGACATTCTCCAGCGGCTCGACAATGGCCCGCCGGACACGGTCAACCTGCTGTCCAGTCATCCCGGCACGACGGATCGGATCCATCCTTTTCTTGTGCCCGGCGCGTGCGCCTGAAGCCATCGCACCCTGCATGCTAGAATCCCCTGGTTTCAACTGGACCGCCTTGATTCGGAGCGTTTACCCATGATTTCCCTTGCCCACGCACAGGCCGCCGCGGCGGCCAACCCGGGATTCGAGCAGTTTCTTCCGCTCATCATCATCTTCGTCCTGTTCTGGTTCATGCTGATCCGGCCGCAGATGAAGCGCGCCAAGGAGCAGAAGAAAATGCTGACCGAACTCGCCAAGGGCGACGAAGTCGTCACCGCCAGCGGGCAGCTCGGCAAGATCGTGAAAATCGGCGACCAGTACGTGTCGCTGGAGATCGCCGACGGCGTCATCACCCACGTGCAGAAGCAATCGGTGCAGACGCTGCTGCCCAAGGGCACGATCAAAGGCCTGTGATTGTGAAGGGGGAAGGAATCGCCCCTGCGGCGCTCAAGGAAGGGTTCAAGCCCGACCTCCGCACCCTTCACCCTCTACCCCTCCCCCTTTACTGACTACCCCATGAACCGCTTCCCGCTCTGGAAATACGTGCTCATCGGCATCACACTGGTGATCGCCTTCCTGTACGCCCTGCCCAATTTTTTTGGCGAAGTGCCCGCGGTGCAGATTTCTCCCGTTCATACCACCGAAAAGGCCGACTCCGCCCTGCTCGGCCGGGTGGAATCTGCGATGAAGACGGCCGGCCTCGGCTATCAGGGCGTGGAACTCGCGGGGAACAGCGTCAAGGTGCGCCTCGCGAGCACCGACTTGCAGATCAAGGCCAAGGACGTGCTGCAGAACAGCCTCGGAGAGCGCTACACCGTCGCGCTCAACCTGGTGTCGGCCTCGCCCGCCTGGCTCTCGTCGGTCCACGCGCTGCCGATGTATCTCGGCCTGGACCTGCGCGGTGGCGTGCACTTCCTGCTGGAAGTCGACATGAAAGCCGCGCTGGAAAAGGCGGCCATCCGCTACCAGAACGATTTCCGCACCGAGTTGCGCGGCGACAAGATCCGTTACGGCGCCATCAAGCGCGAGGGCGATACGGTCACCGTCCACTTCGCCACGCGCGACCAGCGTGACGCGGCCCTCGACAAGCTCGGCACCGCGTTCACCGACCTCGCATTCACCCCCGAGGACCAGGCCGAGGGCTTCACGCTGACCGCGCGCCTGAAACCGCAAGCCCAGACCCAGGTTCAGGAGTTTGCGCTGCAGCAGAACATCACCACCCTCAGAAACCGCGTCAACGAGCTCGGCGTGGCCGAGCCGGTGATCCAGCAGCAAGGCGCCAGCCGCGTCGTGGTGCAACTGCCCGGCGTGCAGGACACGGCCAAGG
This sequence comes from Pseudomonadota bacterium, assembly GCA_021820845.1. Taxonomy (GTDB): domain Bacteria; phylum Pseudomonadota; class Gammaproteobacteria; order Burkholderiales; family Thiobacillaceae; genus Thiobacillus. The sequence goes on along the minus strand of JAKADC010000001.1, from coordinate 129,083 downwards.
CGAAGGACATTCTCGGGCGAACCGCCACGCTGGAAATCCGCATGGTCGACGAACAGGCCGACCCGACGGCGATCCAGCAGGGCCAGGCTCCCTTCGGCGACGACATCGTGGCCAGCCGCGACGGCGGGAAGATCGCGGTGAAGAAGGACGTCGTGCTGACCGGCGACTCGATCACCGACGCCTCGCCCGGCTTTGACAGCACCAGCGGCCAGGCCGCCGTCCACGTCAATCTGGACAGCAAGGGCGCACGCGTCTTCAAGGACGTCACGCGCGAGAACGTCGGCAAGCGCATGGCGATCCTGCTCATCGAGAAGAACGTGGCCGAAGCCATCACCGCGCCGGTGATCCGCGAGGAGATCGGCGGCGGCCGGGTGCAGATCACCGGCATGGAGTCGGCCCAGGAGGCCTCCGACATCGCCCTGCTGCTGCGCGCCGGCGCGCTCGCCGCGCCGATGCAGATCGTCGAGGAACGCACCGTCGGCCCCAGCATGGGCGCCGAAAACATCAGCAAGGGCTTCCATTCCAACCTGTGGGGCTTTCTCGCCGTCACGCTGTTCATGGTGATCTACTACCGCGTGTTCGGCTTGTTCTCCTCGATCGCGCTCGCCATCAACGGCTTCTTCCTGGTCGCGCTGCTGTCGATGCTGCAGGCCACGCTAACGCTGCCCGGCCTCGCCGGCATCGCGCTCACGCTCGGCATGGCGATCGACGCCAACGTGCTGATCAACGAACGGATCCGCGAGGAGCTGCGCAACGGCGCGACGCCGCAGGCGGCGATCCACGCCGGCTACGAACGCGCCTGGGCCACCATCCTCGACTCCAACCTCACCACGCTGATCGCCGGCGTCGCGCTGTTCTGGCTGGGCTCCGGCCCGGTGCGCGGCTTCGCGGTGGTGCTGTGTCTGGGCATCCTCACCTCCATGTTCAGCGCCGTCACCGTGTCGCGCGCCATGGTCAACCTCACCTACGGCCGCCAGCCGCGGCTCGCCAAGGTATCGATCTAAGGGTCAGGTCATGCTGGAATTTTTCCCGTTCAAGAAAAACATCCCCTTCATGAGCTGGGGGAAGGTGACGACGTCGATTTCGCTGCTCACCTTCCTCTTCGCCATCTGGGCCTTGTGGGACAAGGGCCTGAACCTGGGTGTCGACTTCACCGGCGGCACCGTGATGGAACTGCACACCAGCCAGCCGGCCGATCTGCAGGCCATGCGGACCGCGCTCGAGAAGACCGGGCTGACCGAAATATCCGTGCAGACGTTCGGCACCAGCCAGGACGTCCTGATCCGCCTGCCGGGCAAGGGCGACGGCAACGCCGCCGAAACCAGCAACCGCGTGATGGCCGCGCTCAAGGGCATGAGTTCTGGAATCGAGCTCAAGCGCGTCGACTTCGTCGGCCCGCAGGTCGGAAAAGAACTCTACGACAACGGGGCGCTGGCGCTGCTCGTCGTCGCCGGCGGCATCATGGCCTACCTCGCGATCCGCTTCGAATGGCGCTTCGCGCTCGCGGGAATGATCGCCAACATGCACGACATCGTGATCATCCTCGGCGTGTTCGCATTCTTCCGCTGGGAATTCACCCTCACGGTGCTGGCCGGCGTGCTCGCGATCCTCGGCTACTCGGTCAACGAATCGGTGGTGGTGTTCGACCGGATCCGCGAAAACATCCGCAAGATGCGCGGTGCGACCATTCCCGAGATCATCGACGACGCCATCACCCGCACCATGAGCCGCACCATCATCACGCATGGCTCGACCCAGATCATGGTGCTGTCGATGCTGCTCTTCGGCGGCGAGGCGCTGCACAACTTCGCGCTCGCGCTGACCATCGGCATCCTGTTCGGCATCTATTCGTCGGTCCTGGTGGCGTCGCCGCTGCTGCTGATGTTCGGCGTCAAGCGCGAGCACTTCATCAAGCAGGTCGAGAAGAAACAGGAAGCGGTGGTCTGAGCACAAGCGGAAATCCGTGAGCGGTTGACCCGCTCACGGTTCGCCCGTCGCCGCTCGCGCCCAACGCTACTGCTCATCCACATGCTCCAAAACTTCATCACCTGGATTCTTGCCACCGTCCACGACTGGGGCTACACCGGCATCTTCATCCTGATGGCGCTGGAGTCGACGGTGCTGCCCATCCCGAGCGAACTCGTGCTGATTCCCGCCGGCTATCTGGCGCACCAGGGCCACATGAGCTTCGGCCTGATCATGCTGGCATCGACGGCGGGTTGCCTGGTCGGCGCCTCGATCAACTATTACGCCGCGCTATGGGTCGGGCGCCCTTTCCTCGAACGGTGGGGACGCTATTTCTTCGTGCGAGCCGAACTGCTGCACAAGACCGACGCCTTCTTCGCCCGGCACGGCGCCGTGTCCACCTTCACCGGGCGCCTCATCCCCGGCATTCGACACCTGATCTCGATTCCCGCCGGCCTCGCCCGCATGCGGCTGGCGAGCTTCGCGCTCTACACCTGTCTCGGCGCCGGCCTGTGGTCGCTGGTCCTCACACTGTTCGGCTACCTCCTCGGCGGCAACGAAGCCCTCATCCGCGAATACCAGCACTTCATCACGGTCGGCGTCATCGCCTTCGTCGCGCTCATCATCGGCGGCTACGTCTGGTGGCAGCGCCGCCACTGAGCGCGCACTGACCCTCGATTCACAGGCCTTCACGGCAGGCGCCGTCCGCGCCAACCCGCCGTTTTTACAACTTTTTTATCCGGCCGCGGGTAGCATGACGTCCCTGCTCCCTGTGTTCGGGCCTCACCTCTTCCGATCGTGCGCATCAAGCCATACGGGCTTGGAATTCTTGGCTGCATCGCGCTCACGTTGCTGATCGCGCCTCTGCGGGCGGCCATAGACCTGTCCAATGTCGCCCTGCTCTATGTCCTGCTGGTGGTCGGCATGGCCGTCCGGTCGGGGCGCAGCCCGGCGGTCGTCACCGCCCTGCTGGCTTCGCTGGCGTTCGCCTATGTTTTTGTCCCCCCGCAGTTTTCGCTCGCCATCACGCAGGCGCAGCATCTGATCAGCGCCGCCATCATGCTGGGGGTCGCCCTGCTGGTCGGGCACCTGACATCGAGGCTGAAAAGCCACGTCGAGAATGCGGAATTGCGCGAGCAGCATTCGCGTGCGCTTTACCTGCTGGCAAGCCAGCTGACGGCCGCGCAGACGCGCGCGGACGTACTCGGAATCAGCGGGCATTTCCTCGCCACGCTGTTCCGCGTGGACGACCTGCGCATCCTTGCACCGGGTACGTCCGAGCCATTGCCCGAGCCCCTCACGCCCGCCGGCCTGGCGGACATCGTCGCCAGCCGGACCCTGGCCACGCTTGCGGCTGCGGGCCGCGGGCGGACCGTGACGGCGGTGCCGCTGCGCGTATCGAAGGGCCTTCAGGGCGTCCTCGTCTTCGCTCTCGACGACGCGGATACCCTGACGGCCCAGGTGCGCGAACTGCTGGAAACCATGGCGTCGGTCGTCGCGGTCGCGCTTGAGCGCATCCATTACGCCGACCTCGCCCGCGCGACGGGCGTGCGAATGGCGTCCGAAAGCCTGCGCAACACGATTCTCTCCGCCCTTTCGCATGACCTGCGCACGCCGCTCACCGCCCTGGTCGGGATGGCGGACACGGTCGCCGAGGGACGCACGGCCCACCCTGGGGACCAGCAGGCCATGATCGTCGCGATCCGCGACCAGGCCCTCACCATCAACCGCCTGGTCAGCAACCTGCTCGAAATGGCGCGCCTGCAATCGGGCGAGGTCACGCTCAACAAGGCCTGGCAGCCGGTCGAAGAGGTGGTCGGCGCCAGCCTCCAGCAGATGCGGCTCCAGCTCGCGCAGCATCCGGTCAAGGTGGAGATCACGCCGGCGCTGCCGCCGCTCGAATTCGACGCCGTGCTGATGGAGCGCGCGCTGTGCAACCTGCTGGAAAACGCGGCAAAGTACAGCCCGCCGGAAAGCGAGATCACGCTGTCCGCGACGCAGGCGGGCAACCGGCTGGAAATCAGCGTATGCGATCGCGGTCCCGGCCTGCCCGACGCCGAGCGGGCCGAACTGTTCGGGCTTTTCCGCCGCGGCCAGCGCGAATCGAACATCCCGGGCGTCGGCCTCGGCCTCGCCATCGTCCGCAATATCGTCGAGGCGCATGGCGGCAGCGTCGACGCCGCCGACCGCAGCGGCGGCGGGGCATGCTTCAGCCTGCGCCTGCCGGTCGGCGAGCCGCCGCGGGTGGCGGAACTGGAGGCCCCGGCATGAGCGAAGACATCCGGATCCTGGTCGTCGAGGACGACCGCAATATCCGGCAATTTGTCGCATCGGCGCTCGAAAGCGAGGGCTACCAGGTGGCAGCGGCCGGCTCCCTGCGCCAGGCCGGCGTCGAGCTGGGCGCGCGATCGCCCGACCTGATCGTGCTCGACCTCGGCCTGCCCGACGGCGACGGCGTCCAGTTCATCCGCGATTTTCGGGGCTGGTCGGCCGTGCCCATCCTCGTGCTCTCCGCCCGCTCGCTGGAGACCGAAAAGGTCGTGGCGCTCGACGCCGGCGCCGACGACTACCTGAGCAAGCCCTTCGGCGTGTCGGAACTCCTGGCGCGCGTGCGCGCCCAGCTGCGGCGCCGCACCCAGGACAGCGAGCAGGATCCGCCGCTGATCCGCTTCGGCGACTTCGAGATCGACTGCGTCAACCGCGTGGTCCGGCGACGCGGCGAGGCGCTGCATCTGACCCAGATCGAATACCGCCTGCTGTTGTGCCTCGCCACCCATCCCGGTCGGGTGATGACGCACCGCCAGCTGCTCGCCCAGGTCTGGGGCGCCCAGGCGGTGGAAAGCCACCAGTACCTGCGCGTCTACGTCGGCCACCTGCGCCAGAAGATCGAGACCGACCCTACCCAGCCCCGCCACATCCTCACCGAAACCGGCGTCGGCTACCGCTTCCAACCCTGAACTCCTCATCGCGTCATCATGCACATCGTCGTTTGCATCAAGCAGGTTCCCGACAGCGCGCACATCCGGGTACACCCCGTCACCAATACCATCATGCGCCAGGGCGTGCCGGCGATCATCAACCCCTACGACCTCTTCGCGATCGAGGCGGCGCTGCGTCTCAAGGACCGGCTCGGCGGCCACGTCACCGTGATGAGCATGGGGCCGACCCAGGCCGAACCGGCGTTGCGCAAGGCGATCTCGCTCGGCTGCGACGACGCCATCCTGGTCACCGACCGCGTCTTTGCCGGCGCCGACACGCTGGCCACGTCCTATGTGCTGGCCAGCGCCATTCGCACGCTGGGCCAGGAACGGCCGGTCGACCTGGTGTTCACCGGCAAGCAGACGATCGACGGCGACACCGCCCAGGTCGGCCCCGGCATCGCCAGGCGCCTGGACATGCAGCTGCTGACCTATGTGTCGCGCATCGTCGAGGTCGATCCTGCCAAACGGAGCATCGTCGTCGAGCGCCGCGCCGAAGGCGGCGTGCAGGTCCTGCAGACCGCGTTGCCCGCCCTGGTGACGATGCTCGAGGGCAGCAACGAAGTCCGCTTTGCCTCGACGCCCGACATGTTCCGGGCGGTGCGCGCGACGGTCCGCCACTGGGACCGCAACGACGCCGGCATCGAAGACATCAAGCAGGTCGGCCTGAAGGGCAGCCCGACCATCGTCAGCCGCGTCTTCGGGCCGACGCCGCGCGCCGAGAAAGCCAGACAGGTCCCGTTCGATCCCGCCGACCCGGACAGCACCGCCGCCAGCCTGCTCGAGCAGCTTCTCGCCGACGTGCCGAAAGTCCGCAAGGAACTCGAGCAACGCCGCTCGCCCTCCTGACCCGCACCCAGCCGCCATGACCGCCACGCCCCCCGCCAAGCCGATCAAGAAACGCAAGATCAAACTCGACGAACACCTGCTCGCCTATCGCGGTGTCTGGGTCTTCATCGAGAACGAACGCGGACACGTCCATCCGGTGTCCTGGGAACTCATGGGCCAGGGACGCCAGCTCGCCGAGCAGCTGCAGGTCGAGCTGTGCGCCGTGGTCATGGGGGCGCCTGGCGCGGAGCTCGACGCCCTCTGCGAATCCGCGTTCCACTACGGCGCCGACCGGTGCTACCGCGTCGCCAGCCCCGTGCTGCGGCTTTACCGCAACGAGCCCTTCACGCAGGCACTGACCGGCTTGGTCAATGCGCACAAGCCGGAGATCCTGCTCCTGGGCGCCACGGCACTCGGCCGCGATCTCGCGGGCTCGGTGGCGACCACGCTGAAAACCGGCCTGACCGCCGACTGCACCGAACTGGCAATCGACCCGGAGGACCGCTGCCTCCTGTCCACCCGCCCCACCTTCGGCGGCAGCCTGCTGTGCACCATCGTCACGCTCAACTACCGCCCGCAGATGGCCACGGTGCGCCATCGCGTCATGCCGATGCCCGAGCCGCAGCCGGAGCGGCGCGGCCTCATCGTCGACTTCGACCCCGGCCTCGTCGAGGACAATGTCGTCACCCGGCTGCTCGAATTTTTGCCCGATTCACAGGACAACACGCCGCACCTGCCTTACGCCGAGATCGTCGTCTCCGGCGGCAAGGGACTCGGCAAGGCGGAGAACTTCCGCCTGGTATGGGCGCTTGCCGACGTGCTGGGCGCCGAGGTCGGCGCCACTCGCGCCGCGATCCACGCGGGGTGGATCAGTGCCGACCGCCAGGTCGGGCAGACCGGCAAGACCGTACGCCCGGCGCTCTATATCGCGGCGGGCATCTCCGGCGCCATCCAGCACCGCGTCGGCATGGAGGCGTCGGACTGCATCATCGCGATCAACAGCGACCCGAACGCGCCGATCTTCGATTTTGCGCATTACGGCATCGTGGGCGACTGCGTTCAGGTGCTGCCCGCGCTCACCCGGGCCTTCGCCCGCCATCTCGGCAAACCCGTCAAGGAAATCGCATGAGCGAGAAGTTCGACGTCATCGTGGTCGGCGCGGGCCCGGCCGGCAACGCAGCCGCCTACACCCTCGCCAGGGCGGGCCTCAGCGTCCTGCAGATCGAGCGCGGTGAATATCCGGGGTCGAAGAACGTGCAGGGCGCGATCCTGTACGCCGATGCGCTCGAGCGTCTGATCCCCGACTTCCGCGAGAGCGCGCCGCTGGAGCGCCACATCGTCGAGCAGCGCATGTGGGTGCTCGACGAGGAATCCTATATCGGCGGGCATTACCGCTCCGCGGAGTTCGCGCGGCCGCCCCACAACCGCTACACCATCGTCCGGGCCCGCTTCGACAAGTGGTTCTCCGACCAGGTGCAGAAGGCCGGCGCGCTGCTGCTGTGCGAGACGACGGTGAAGGCGCTGCTGCGCGACGCGCAGGGCAAGGTCATCGGCGTCGAGGTGGAACGCGACGAGGGTCGCATCTACGCCGACGCGGTCGTCCTCGCCGACGGCGCCAATTCGCTGGTGGCGACGCGCGCAGGGCTGCGCGAGGACATCCGGGCGGAGCACGCCGCGCTGGCGGTCAAGGAGGTCATCTTCCTGCCCAGGGAAGCGATCGACGCGCGCTTCAACCTGACGGGCCAGGAAGGCGCCGTCATCGAGATGGTTGGCGGCATCACGCACCGCATGCTCGGCACCGGCTTCCTCTACACCAACAAGGATTCGATCTCGATCGGCATCGGCTGCATGCTGTCCGACCTCAAGCGCCAGCGCCTGTCGCCGGTGGAACTGCTGGAAGGGATGAAGGCGCACCCCGCGATTGCGCCGCTGATCGCCGGCGGCGAGCCGCGCGAGTATGCCGCCCACCTCATTCCCGAGGGCGGCTACGACGCGCTGCCGCAGTTGTACGGCGACGGCTGGATGCTGGTCGGCGATTCCGCCGGCTTCGTCAACGCCATGCACCGCGAAGGCTCGAATCTGGCGATGACGACCGGCCAGCTCGCGGCGGAGACGCTGATCGAGCTCTTCCGCGACAAGCAGCCGGCGACCGCAGCCAACCTGGCACGCTATCGCAGCCGGCTCGACGCCAGTTTCGTCATGAAGGACCTGAAGAAATACCGCCGCCTGCCGGGCACGCTCGAGCGCCACCGGCAGTTCCTGGCCGATTACCCGGCCCTGCTCAACCAGGCCGCCCACACCATGATCCGCGTCGATGGCGTGGACAAGCGCCGCAAGGAGAAGGAGATCCTCGATGCCTTCCGCGAACGGCGCTCGCTGCTGGGCCTGCTGGGCGACGCCTTCCGCCTCTGGCGGGCCACCCGATAAGGAGAGTTGCATGACGCCCACCGTCCAGGCCCAGATAGAAAAGAAGCTTTACCTCAACCGCTATCGCGTCGATGCCGGCCGCCCGCACATCCGGATCAAGGATGCCGACGTCTGCGCGAGCCGCTGCGAAGCCCAGCAATGCGTGGTGTGCTGTCCCGCCGGCTGCTGGAGCAGCGAATCGGGCCGGGTCAGCCTGATCACCGACGGCTGTCTCGAATGCGGCACCTGCCGTATCATCTGCGACCAGTTCAACAACGTCGACTGGGACTACCCGCGCGGCGGATTCGGCATCCTCTACAAGTTCGGATGAGCCGCCGCTGACGCTCAGACACATGGATCAGCCTCACCAGGCGCATCGCAACGCGCGCGCGCTCGCGCTTGGCGCCCTCGGCGTCGTGTTCGGCGACATCGGCACCAGCCCCCTCTACACCATGAAGGAGGTGTTCGGCGGGCATCATCTGCCGCTCGTCCAGGACAACGTGCTTGGCATCCTGTCGCTGGTGTTCTGGTCGCTGATGCTGGTGGTCTCGCTCAAGTATGTCAGCGTCATGATGCGCGCCGACAACAAGGGCGAGGGCGGCATTCTGGCCCTGCTTTCGCTGGTGCAGGGCCAGGCCCCGGTTGCGTCGCGCAGCCGGATGGTGCTCATTGCGCTGGGCTTTCTCGGGGCATCCCTGTTCTTCGGCGACAGCCTGATCACGCCGGCCATTTCCGTGCTTTCCGCGATCGAGGGCCTTGAAATGGGCACGCCGGCGCTGGATCCTTTCATCGTGCCGCTCGCACTCGGCATCCTGATCGGACTGTTCATGATCCAGCGTCACGGCACCACGGCGATCGGCAGACTGTTCGGCCCGATCATGCTGGTTTGGTTCGGCGTGCTGGGCCTCCTCGGGGCGCTGAGCGTTGCACAGAACCCGCAGATCCTCTCCGCCCTCATGCCCATCCATGCGGTACGGTTCTTCACGGCGCACGGCACCGCCAGCTTCCTCATTCTCGGCGCGGTGGTGCTGGCGATCACCGGCGCGGAGGCGCTGTACGCCGATATGGGCCACTTCGGGCGCCGCCCGATCCAGATGGTCTGGTTCGCCTATGTGCTGCCGGCGCTGGTGCTCAACTACTTCGGCCAGGGCGCGCTGCTGCTCGCCGACCCGGGCGCCCTGCGCAACCCGTTCTTCCTGCTCGCGCCGGAGTGGGCGCTCTACCCGATGGTGGGGCTCGCCACCGCGGCGACAGTGATTGCCTCGCAAGCCGTCATCTCGGGCGCGTTCTCGGTGACGCGCCAGGTGATCCAGATGGGCTATGCCCCGCGCCTGATCATCCGCCACACCTCGGCGAGCGAGGCCGGCCAGATCTACATTCCCTTCGTGAACTGGACCCTGGCGACCGGTATTGCGCTGCTGGTTCTAGGCTTCAAGAGTTCAAGCAACCTCGCTGCCGCCTACGGCATCGCCGTCACTGGCACCTTCGCCATCGACACCATACTGGTGGGAATGGTCATGCGCGTGCGCTGGGATCTCGGACGCACGCTGACGCTCGCCGGCGTGGTTGTCTTCCTCGTGATCGACCTCGCTTTTTTTGCCGCCAACGCGGTCAAGATCCCCGACGGCGGATGGTTCCCGCTGCTCGTGGCGCTGGTGGTGTTCACCCTCCTCGTGACCTGGAAGCGGGGGCGCGAAATCGTGCTGCAGCGGTTGCAGGAAACCGCGCAGCCGCTCGCGCCCTTCGTGGAGATGCTGCTCGCACACCCACCGTTCAGGGTGCCGGGCACCGCGGTTTTCATGACCGCCGACGCCCGCGGCGCCCCATCCGCGTTGCTCCACAACCTCAAGCACAACAAGGTGCTCCACGAACGCGTGGTGATCCTGAACGTGCGCTACGCCGAGGTTCCCTTCGTGCCGCCGGAACGGCGCCTTGAGATGAGCAAGCTGGCCGAGGGCTTCTACCATGTCGTTATCCGCTACGGCTTCATGGACGATATCGACATCCCCAAGGCCCTGGCCGAATGCCCCTGCGGCATGCAGTTCGAGCTGATGGACACGACGTTCTTCTTCAGCCGCGAGAACCTCATCCCGACCGGGGGAGAAGGCATGATGCTGTGGCGCGAGCACCTGTTCGCGACGATGGCGCGCAACGCGGCGAGCCCGATGACCTTCTTCCGGATTCCCGCCAACCGCGTCGTCGAGCTCGGCGCCCAGCTCGAAATCTGAGCACGTCGAATCCGGCGCTGTGTTCAGCCCGCGGCTTCGACCATCAAGCGCTTCATCTCCGCCACGGCGTCCCGCCAGCCGACGAACAGCGCCTGCGCGACGATCGCGTGGCCGATGTTGAGTTCGTGGATGCCAGGCAGCGCCGCGACCGGCTGCACGTTGTGGTAGGTGAGGCCGTGGCCCGCATTGACCGTGAGGCCGAGGCTGCAACCATAGGCGACGGCTTTGCGGACGCGCTCGAACTCCACAATGCGCGCGGCATGGGTCGCGGCATCGGCATAATGCCCGGTATGGATCTCGACCACCGGCGCGCCTGCCGCGTGCGCCGCCTCGATCTGGGCAAAATCGGCGTCGATGAACAGCGACACGCGAATGCCCGCCTTCGCCAGACGCGCGCAAGCGGCCTGCATTTTGGGCAACTGGCCCGCCACGTCGAGACCGCCCTCGGTGGTGAGCTCCTCGCGTTTTTCCGGCACCAGGCAGACGTCCTGCGGCTGCGTGGCGACGGCGATGGCGAGCATTTCCTCGGTCACCGCCATTTCCAGATTCATCTTGGTTTTCAGCACCTGGCGCAGGATCGCGACGTCGGCATCCTGGATGTGGCGACGGTCTTCGCGCAAGTGCAGGGTGATCGAATCGGCACCGGCGGTTTCCGCCGCGAGCGCGGCTTCGACGGGGCTGGGGTAGCGGGTCTTGCGGGCCTGGCGCAGCGTGGCGATATGGTCGATGTTGACGCCGAGGAAGATGCTCATTGTGTCAGTTCGGTGAGTTCGCGTAACAGCTGTCGAGTATAAAGCGGCTTGGCGCCCAGGGTATGGTTGATCAGCGTGCGCATCAGCGCCTTCGCCTCGGCCAGCGTCGCTGGCCTATCGAAGCGATCGGCCGCGAGGTCGACGAGCGTCTGGCCCGATACCGGGCAGCCGGGCTGCCCCACGGAACGCATCGCGCCCCGTTCGGGCTGAAAGACGTAGCGCGCGGCGGGGTCGATGCCGGCCCCGCTTTCGGCATCGACGTCGAACGTCGCACCGTAGCCGATTTCGCTCAGCAGCGTCTTCTCGAAGCGCCGCAGGATGCGCTCCAGGTAAACGCCGCGTTCGTCGTCGCCTGCGCCCGGCTCCCCGGCGAGTTGCTCGAGCGTGGCGACGTAGCGGTCGTACAGCGCCTCGTGCGCGTCGGCGCGCGCGAGCAGGCGCAACAGCAGTTCGTTGAGATAAAAGCCGCACATCAGCGCGCGCCCCTGCGGCGCCGGCATCCCCCCCTGCCATTCGACGGCGTGCAGGGTTTTCAGGTCCGCCTTGCCGAACCACGACAGCAGCAGCGGGCTGAAAGGCTGCATCAGTCCGCGCAGGGCAGACGCGGGGCGCCGCGCGCCGCGCGCGATCAGGGCCAGGCGACCGTGGCTGCGGGTGAACACCTCGGCCACCACGCTCGTCTCCTTGAAGGGATAGGTGTGGAGGACGAAGCCGGGTTCGTTGTTGATGCGGGCGTCGGTGGACATGAGAACGCTATGCGCGAAGCGAAACCAGGACAGGCCAGGATACGGACACGATCATTTTATGCGCCGTCAGCCGCCGCACATCCAGGGGTGACGATTCGGCGTGCGTCGCCCCGGTCGGCGAAAGCTAATCGATCCCCAGCGATTTCAGCATCCGCACGTCGTCGGCCCAGCCGCCCTTGACCTTGACCCAGACCTCCAGATACACCTTGCTGTCGAAGGCGCGCTCCATGTCGAGGCGCGCCTGAGTGGAGATCGCCTTGAGCTTTTCGCCGCCCTTGCCGATGACGATGGCCTTGTGGCTGTCGCGGTCGACCAGGATGGTGGCGAAGATGCGGCGCAGCTTCCCCTCCTCCTCGAACTTGTCGATGGTGACCGCCACCGCATACGGGATTTCCTCGCCGCAGAGGCGGAACACCTTCTCGCGGATCAGTTCCGCCGCCAGCTGGCGCTCGGTCTGGTCGGTGACATCGTCCTCGTCGAACAGCGGCGGGTTCTCCGGCAGATGCGATTGCAGGGCCTTCAGGAGCTCGTCGAGATTGCTGCCCTGCTTGGCCGACACCGGGACGATCTCGGTGAATGCATGCGCGGCAGCGACTTCCTGCAGATACGCCATCAGCGCGGCGCGGTCCTTCGCGTAGTCGATCTTGTTCACCACCAGGATCAGCGGGCGGTCGTCGGGCAGAAGATCCATGACCTGGCGATCCTCGCGCGTCAGCCGCCCGGCTTCCACCAGCATCATGACCACGTCGGTATCCGACAGCGTTTCGCGCACGCGCTTGTTCATCGCCCGGTTCATCGCGCTCGCGTGCCGGGTCTGGAATCCCGGCGTGTCGACAAAGACGAACTGCGCCTCGCCGGTCGTGTGGATGCCCATCACGCGATGGCGCGTGGTCTGCGCCTTGCGCGACGTGATGCTGATCTTCTGGCCGACAATGCGATTGAGCAAGGTCGACTTGCCGACGTTGGGCCGTCCGACGATCGCGATGAGGCCGCACTTGAATTCGCTCATTGCCGCGGCCTTTTCATTTCTGCAATGCCGCGCGCGCCTCGCGCGCGGCTTCCTGTTCGGCCGCACGTCGGCTCTTGCCGACGCCGCGGGTGCTCAGCGGCGGCTTTGCGAGCACGCACTCGACGACGAAGCTCTGGTCGTGCGCCTCGCCGTCGGTGCCGATCAGGCGGTATTCCGGCAGCGGAAGCCTGCGCGACTGGAGAATTTCCTGCAGTTCGGTCTTGGGATCCTTGCCAGAGGCCCTGGGGTCGATTTTCGCCACCAGCGGGTCGAACAGCCCGCGCACCACGCGCTGCGCGGCGTCGAAACCGGAATCCAGGAAGACCGCGCCAAACAGCGATTCGAGGGCGTCGGCCAGGATCGACGGCCGGCGAAATCCGCCGCTTTTGAGTTCGCCTTCGCCCAGGCGCAAACTGTCGCCCAGCTTCAGCGTGACGGCGATCTCCGCGAGCGTTTCCTGCCGCACCAGATTGGCGCGCAGGCGCGAGAGGCTGCCTTCCGGCAGATCGGGAAATGCGTCGTACAGGGCGCGGGCGACGACGCAGTTCAACACCGAGTCGCCGAGAAACTCGAGCCGCTCGTTGTTGAGCGCGCCGTAGCTGCGGTGCGTCAGCGCCTGGGTCAGAAGATCGGGGCGGGCGAAGGTGTAACCCAGCGCCTGTTGCAGGCGCTGGTTCAGCAAGGCGTTATTCAACGTTGGGGGCTGCGGTGCTGGGGTCGGAACTGGCACTGAAGTCGATGACCAGGCTGACGTTGCCGACGAGCCGCGTGCGGAAGGTGTAATCGGTGGAAATGACCGGAACGCCGCTGTGGCGGTCGATCGCGATATCGTCCGGCTTGACCACCGTGACATAGCCCACGTCGGCGCGCCGGGCGAAGTCGTCGCGGATATCCTTGTTGCTCTTGGATCGGAGATCGGATTCCTGCCCCATCGTGGCGAGAATCTTTTTCACGGAAAAATATTCGATGTAGGCGGGCACCACTTTCATCGCCAGCATGGCCACCGCGACCAGCACGACGGCGACGAACAGGAAGCCGACCATGCTGAGGCCGCGCTGCCGCGATTCCAGGGAGTGAGTGCGATTCATGTGCTTTCCTCTTTGTTTTATCGAATGATCGTACCGATGCGGTGGAGCTCGTCAAAATTCATCCAGATGAGGAAGGCCTTGCCGACGATGTTGGCATCCGGGACGAATCCCCAGTAGCGCCCGTCATTGCTCGCGTCGCGGTTGTCTCCCATCATGAAATACTGTCCCTTTGGCACCTTGCAGACGAATCCCTGCCCCTCGGCATTGTATGAGCAGTTCTCGCGGTAGGGAAAGTCGACGACCTGCGTCGGGTAGACGGAGGGCTTGTCGGGCTCGGTCATCATGGTGTGGCTGGCGTCGCTGAGCTGCTCCTTGTACACCATCGCCGTGATGTAGTTCAGGCCGTTGCCCACGTAGCTGTAGGTGCCGGTATTGACGGCGGGCACGGGCTTGCCGTTGATGGTCAGCTTCTTGTCGCGGTATTCGACCACGTCGCCCGGCACGCCGATCACGCGCTTGATGTAATCGAGGCTGGGGTCGCCCGGGTAGCGGAACACCATGACGTCGCCCCGCTTGGGATCGTTCAGTTCGATCACCTTCTTGTTGATCACGGGCAAGCGGATGCCGTAGGTGAATTTGTTGACCAGAATGAAATCACCGACGAGAAGCGTGGGCATCATCGAGCCGGACGGAATCTTGAACGGCTCGACCAGGAACGAGCGCAGCGCAAATACCACCAGGATGACCGGGAAGAAGCTCTTGGCGTATTCGACCAGCATCGGCTCCTTGACGTCGGGCGCGCGGCCGCGTCTCAGGACCGCCAGATCGAGCAGCCAGATGGCGCCGGTGACGACGAGCGCGACGAAAAGAATGAGGGCAAAGTCCATGTTTATTTATCCGAGACCTGGAGGATGGCAAGAAAGGCTTCCTGCGGGATTTCGACGTTGCCGACCTGCTTCATGCGGCGCTTGCCGGCCTTCTGTTTTTCGAGCAGCTTCTTCTTGCGCGTGATGTCGCCGCCGTAGCACTTGGCGAGCACGTTCTTGCGCATCGCCTTGACGTTCTCCCGCGCGATGATGTTCGCGCCGATCGCGGCCTGCACCGCCACGTCGAACATCTGGCGCGGAATCAACTCGCGCATCTTGGCCGCGAGTTCGCGCCCGCGATAGACGCTCGTCGCGCGGTGCACGATGAGCGACAGCGCGTCGACCTTCTCGCTGTTGACCAGGATGTCGAGCTTCACCAGGTCGCCGGCGCGGAATTCCTTGAACTCGTAGTCGAGCGACGCGTAGCCGCGGCTGGTGGACTTGAGCTTGTCGAAGAAGTCCATCACCACCTCGTTCATCGGCAGGTCGTAGCGCAGCATGACCTGCCGGCCGTGGTACTGCATGTCGATCTGCACGCCGCGCTTCTGGTTGCACAGCGTGATGACGTTGCCGACGAACTCCTCCGGCACGAAGATCGTCGCGGTGATGATGGGTTCGCGGATTTCCTCGATCTTCGACAGCTCCGGCAGCTTGGACGGGTTCTCGACGTTGATCGTCGTGCCGTCCTTCAGCTGCACCTCGTACACGACGGTCGGCGCCGTCGTGATGAGGTCCATGTCGTACTCGCGCTCGAGCCGCTCCTGCACGATGTCCATGTGCAGCAGGCCGAGAAAGCCGCAGCGGAAGCCGAAGCCGAGCGCCTGCGAGACTTCGGGCTCGAACTGCAGTGCGGCGTCGTTCAATTGCAGCTTGGTCAGCGCGTCGCGCAGCGCCTCGAAATCATGCGACTCGACCGGATACAGCCCGGCGAAGACCTGGGATTGGACTTTCTTGAAGCCGGGCAGCGGCTCGCTCGCGGGCCTGTCGACCAGCGTGATGGTGTCGCCCACCTGCGCGGACTTGAGTTCCTTGATGCCGGCTATGACGAAGCCCACTTCGCCCGCCGACAGCTGCGGCCGGTCGATCGATTTGGGGGTGAACACGCCGACGTGCTCGGTGAGGTGCTGCGCGCCGGTCGCCATGAAGCGAATCTTGTCCTTGGGCCGCAGCACGCCGTCGACGACGCGCACCAGCATCACCACCCCGACGTAGTTGTCGAACCACGAGTCGATGATCAGCGCCTTCAGCGGTGCGTCCGCGTCGCCGCGCGGGGGCGGCACCTGCTTCACCACCACCTCGAGGATTTCCGGAATGCCGATGCCGGTCTTGGCCGAGGCGCGCACGGCCTCGCTGGCATCCAGCCCGACGATGTCTTCGATTTCCTCCGCCACCCGGTCGGGGTCGGCCGCCGGCAGGTCGATCTTGTTCAGCACCGGGATGACCTCGACGCCCAGGTCGATCGCCGTGTAGCAGTTGGCCACCGTCTGCGCCTCGACGCCTTGCGACGCGTCGACCACCAGCAGCGCGCCCTCGCATGCCGAGAGCGAGCGGCTGACCTCGTAGGAAAAGTCCACGTGGCCCGGCGTGTCGATCAGGTTGAGGCGGTAGATGTTGCCGTCCTGCGCCTTGTACGTCAGCGCGGCGGTCTGCGCCTTGATGGTGATCCCGCGCTCTTTTTCCAGGTCCATCGAATCGAGCACCTGCGCCTCCATCTCGCGCTCCGACAGGCCGCCGCACTGCTGGATCAGCCTGTCGGCAAGCGTGGACTTGCCATGGTCGATGTGCGCGATGATGGAAAAATTGCGGATCAGGTTCTGGGACACAGCAAAACGGGCACGTTTCCGTGCCCGGCAAGGGATGCGATAACTTTCGGAATTTTAACGGAGTCAGGCCCTGTTGACACCAATTTTGCGCCTATGGCAAGGCCGGTCCGGGAGGCGGGCCGCGAAGCGGGACATGCGGCGATGCCGCTCACCGCAAGCGGTCCGCGACGAAGGTGTGCGCCCGAATCGACCCGTCCCCTGCGATTGCGTCAGCCGGTCCTACGGATTGGCGCGCAGCCATTCCTGAATGGCGGGCAGGTCGAGTTCGTGCCTGCATATCTCGGCGCCGCCATCGAACAGCAGGGGAACGTCCCAGCCGTATTTCGCCTTCAGCGAGGGATCGGCATCCACGTCCACCGGCGCGACGGCGTGCCCGCTGGTCCCGAGCACGGCGTGAAGGCCTTCTGCCAGCTCGTCGCAAAGCGGACAGTCCTGGCGCGTGTACAGCGTGAGCGTCTTAGCCACCCGAAATTCTCAGCGGAACGTAGAGCGAGCCGTCGCCGCGTCGCACCAGAAGGGCGACGGTCTTGCCGGCGGGGACGTCGGCGACGGCCTTGCGGTAGACCGCGACGCTGGCGATCTTGGTGTTGTTGACCGCCAGAATGACGTCGCCCGTCTGAATGCCGGCGCGCGCCGCATCTCCGGTCGCGTCCGCGACGAGAACCCCGTACTTCAGGTCCAGCGCCCGCCGCTGATCCGCGCTCAGTTCCGACAGGACGACCCCGCCGCGCAAAATGGCCTTGCTCGGCTTGGAGTCGCTGGCGGCGTGCTGATTCTCGCCGGGCAATTCACCCAGCACCACACTCAATTGCCGGGCTTTTCCATTGCGCCAGATCTGCAGCGGAATTTTCGTTCCCGGCTTCGACATGCCGACGATGCGCGGCAGGTCGCTGGAGTTCTCCACCGGCTTGCCGTTGAATTCGAGGATGACGTCGGCCGACTGCAAGCCAGCCTTCTGCGCCGGGCTGCCTGCCTGGACCTCGGACACCAGCGCGCCGCGCGGGCGATCGAGCCCGAAGGAATCGGCCAGGTCGGCCGTCACCTCCTGGATCACCACGCCCAGCCAGCCGCGCGAGATCTTGCCGCCGCTCTCGAGCTGTTTCGCGACCTCCATCGCCACGTCGATCGGAATCGCGAACGACACGCCCATGTAGCCGCCGCTGCGGCTGTAAATCTGCGAGTTGATGCCGACAACCTCGCCTTTCATGTTGAACAGCGGGCCGCCCGAGTTGCCGGGATTGATCGGCACATCGGTCTGGATGAAGGGCACATAGGTTTCCGAGGGCAGCGAGCGGTCCTTGGCGGAGACGATGCCGGCGGTGACCGAGTTTTCGAACCCGAAGGGCGATCCGATGGCGGCCACCGCTTCGCCGACGCGCAGCTTGGTCGGGTCGCCCAGCGTCACGACGGGCAGGTTTTTCGCGGTGATCTTGATGACCGCCACGTCCGTCCGCGGGTCCGTTCCCACGACCTTGGCGGTATACGTGCGCTTGTCGGTCAGCTTGACGACCACCTCGTCGGCGCCCTTGACCACGTGCGCGTTGGTCAGGATGTAGCCGTCGTTGCTGACGACGAATCCGGAGCCTTCGCCCCGCGTCGGGATTTCCTGCATCGGCCCCGATCCACCCTGGATCTCGGGCGGCGGCATGCCCGGAAAGAAGCGGCGGAAGAATTCCTGCATATCCTTGTCGCCGAACGGCATGCCTTCCTGCCCGCGCTTCACGAGCTTCGTCGTGCTGATGTTGACGACCGCCGGCCCTTCTTTCTGGACCAGGTCGGCCACATCCATGACTTCCTTCGCCAGCGCCGGTACCGATACGGTAAACAACAGCGCGATCACCGCCAGAGCTTTTCTCATCGAGGGCTGCCCTTTCATCACCTAAAAGAGGATTCTGTGTTCACGCCGGAGCACGGCAGGACGGGCGGCCCGGCCGCCTCGAGCGATCAGCCAGCCCACGGCGCCACCGGTCAGCAGACCGGCAAGCGCGGCCCCATCGCCCGGCTGACCGAAGGCCTGCCCGAGCAGCGCGCCGGCCATCATCAGCACCAGGGGAAGGCCGTAGGCCCGCAGTGCGCTCTTCAACACGCTGCCGTCCGCGACGCCGACCACGACGATGTCCCCCGGCGTCAGCGACAGGTCGCAGTCGACCAGGAAATTTCGCGGCTTGCGCTGGAAGAGTTCGGCGATGCGGCGCGACGAACACCCGTTTCCGCCGCAGGTTCCGCAGCCGGAAGGCTCGACGGCGCGCACCCACACGCCATCGGGCGCGGTGCGGACGACTTCTGCTGTTTGCTCGAGCATGGCCGCGCTACTTCCGCGTCGCCGAGTTGCCGGTTTCGATGAGTGCCATGTTCGGCACCTCGCCCAGGGTCGTCACGACGTAGCCGTCGACCTGACGCGCGTAGATGCCGATCGCGCCCTCGGCCGACAGGCCGTGCAGGGTCTGGACGCGCGGATCCGCCGGCTCGACGAACATCGACAGCACGCTCAAGCCGTCGGAAAACACCATATGCGTCACGGGTGCGGACTTGCCGGGCAATGCGCGCACGGCCTCCTGCACCTGCTCGTATCCGGGTGGCGGCGTCACGCTCCACGCGCTCACAACCGGCTTGTCCGCCTGGATTCGCTGGACGATCTTTCCGGCCATGTCATTGCGGATCTCCGGCGCCTTGCCGATCTGGACTTCCGAGAAAACGAACATCGAGATCACGCTTCCGTTGTCGTTGACGACACGGGCCTTGAGCGGCAGCCCGGTGCCCTTGTCCAGCCACAGGTCGTAGGCATAGCGGTAGCCGTCGCGGGGAGCGAGCGAGACCACCTGGCACGGCCGCCCGGCGATGCGCTCGGTCCCGCCCAGGCGGGCCTCGTAGAAGTCGAGCAGGCTGGCCGGCTGCGTGGGAAGCAAGTCAGGGAAGAAACGCCGCAGCGCGTTGCGCTCCAGCTGGACGTGCTTTCCGTCCGGCAGGTGGCAGTACACATCGTTGTTGACGCGCAGGAACTGGCGCGACGAGCCGTCCATGATTTCGATTTTTGCCCGCTCGCCATTCGGGCCGGCGCTGTGCAGCACGCGCAATACCTCGACGTGCTCGCCGTGGTGATAGACATAGACGCCGCTGTAATTCTGCTGCCTGGCCGCGGTCGCGGCGCGGTCGAGCCAGTCAGCCGCCGCGTCGGCCCGCACCTCGCCGGACAGCGCCATCAGTCCGGCAAGCCCCATGATCAGCCACCCTTGCCTCCAGACAGCCCATGCCCACATCAGCGCGGCTCCACCGCAACGGCCACCGCGGGCTGATAGGGGGAGACGGCCGTCATCGGCGCAAATTCCTGATGCGCCGTCAGATACGGTGCAAGACGGGCGTCCTCGCTCGCCGTTTCGGACGACAGCGACGCCTGCTGGAAGCCCGGCGCCATGGCCACCGGCAGCGCCGCGGGCTCGTCCGACAGCATTCGCGTCAGCGAGATCACGCCCCACACCGCGAGCGACGCAAACGACGCCACCGCGGCCCGGTGTGGCCAGGCGCTCCGGCGCGGCGCGAGCACCGTCGGCTCGTTTGCGAGCTGCGCCGAGAAGCGCGCCATGAAGCCTTCCTGCGCGGGCGCCTCGCCCCGCATCAGATCGCCGATCAGGTGATAGTCCGACCAGCTCTTTCGCAACGCCCCGTCGCGTTTCAGGGCCGTGATGCAGGCCTCCGTTTCCGCGCGCGCCGTCTCGCCGTCCAGCACGGCGGACAACAGAAGGTGCGGGTCGTCTGCCTGCTCGGGCTGGGGAAGGGGGTTGGATCTGAGAAGTGCTGACATGGTTACCACCTTTTGTCCTGACTGGTGCCCAGCATCGGGCGTATCTTTTCGGCAATCGCCTCGCGCGCCCTGAATATCCGCGAGCGCACGGTGCCGATCGGGCAGTCCATCATCTGGGCGATTTCCTCGTAGCTCATGCCTTCGATTTCGCGCAGCGTGATGGCTGTCCTGAGTTCCTCGGGCAGCGCATCGACTGCCTCATTGACCGCTTGGGCGATCTGTTTGGTCTGGAGTTCCGCGTCGGGCGTCGCAATATCGCGCAACAGGTCGCCATCCTCGTAATTCTCCGCATCCTCCGACAGGACGTCGCTCGAAACCGGCATGCGCTTGTGCGCAACCAGATAGTTTTTGGCCGTGTTGACTGCGATGCGGTAGAGCCAGGTGTAAAAGGCGCTTTCGCCGCGAAACCCCGGCAAAGCGCGATACGCCTTGATGAACGCTTCCTGCGTAATATCTTCCACCTCCGCCGCGTCCCGCACCATGCGCGACAACAGCCGCCCGAGCTTGCGGTGATACTTGCTCACCAACAGCTCGAAAGCGCGCTTGTCACCCTGCTGGGCGCGTTCGACCAGTACCTGATCCAGTTCGCGGTCCGACATATCTCCCTGCTGCTTTATGTTTATGGTGAAAGTATACGTGACCGCATCTTCCGCACTGTGTGATCGTATCAGGTCCGAAAAGTTCACTTTCCCGGGGGTTATCAGGCCCCGCCCCAAGCCTGCTATCATCGCCAGTCACCATGCACAGACACGATGTCCTCATCCTCGGAAGCGGCCTTGCGGCGCTGACCACGGCGCTCAAGCTTGCCGACCAGCGGCGGGTCGCCATCGTCACCAAGCGCGAGATGACCGACGGGGCCAGTGACTGGGCGCAGGGCGGGATCGCGGCCGCGGTCGACAGCGGCGACTCGATCGAGGCGCACGTCCACGACACCCTGGTGGCCGGTGCCGGCCTGTGCGACGAGGCGGTCACCCGGCTCGTCGCCAGCCAGGCTCGCGACATGATCGCGTGGCTGACCGCGAACGGCGTCGCCTTCACCCCCGACCTGCAGACCCCCGGCGGCCTGCACCTGACCCGCGAGGGCGGCCATTCCAAGCGCCGGGTGGTGCATGCGGCCGACGCCACCGGCCACGCAGTGCAGACCAGCCTGCTCGACCGGGTACGCGCCCATCCCAACATCGAGACCTTCGAGCAGCACGTCGCCATCGACCTCATCAACGGCAAGCGTGCCGGCGGCGAGGAGCATCAGATCCACGGCGCCTATGCGCTGAACAAGGGCACCGGCGAGGTCGAAACCTTCGCCGCCGGCCATACCGTGCTCGCCACGGGCGGCGCCGGCAAGGTCTACCTGTATACGACCAATCCCGACACCTCGACCGGCGACGGCATCGCCATGGCCTGGCGTGCCGGCTGCCGGGTCGCCAACCTCGAATTCGTGCAGTTCCACCCGACCTGCCTGTACCACCCGCACGCCAAGTCCTTCCTCATTTCCGAGGCGGTGCGCGGCGAAGGCGGCCGCCTGCTGCTGCCGGACGGCAGCCGTTTCATGCAGTTCCACGACGAACGTGGTGAACTGGCGCCGCGCGACGTGGTGGCGCGCGCGATCGACTTCGAGATGAAGAAGCGCGGCATCGACTGCGTCTACCTCGACATCAGCCACAAGCCAGCCGATTTCGTGCGCGAGCATTTCCCGACGATCTACGGCCGCTGTCTCGAACTCGGCATCGACATCACGCGCCAGCCGATCCCGGTGGTGCCGGCCGCGCACTACACCTGCGGCGGCGTCGTCACCGACATCGATGCGCGCACCGACCTGTGCAACCTGCACGCCGTCGGCGAAGTCACCTTCACGGGCCTGCATGGCGCCAACCGGCTGGCGTCGAACTCGCTGCTGGAATGCCTCGTGTTCGGCCATGCCGCGGCGCGCGACATTCTCGCCACCCCGCCGGCCCCGTCGCTCAGCCTGCCGCCGTGGGATGCGTCGCGCGTCACCGATCCCGACGAGGAGGTGGTGATCTCGCATAACTGGGACGAGCTGCGCCGCTTCATGTGGGATTACGTCGGCATCGTGCGCACCAACAAGCGGCTGGCGCGGGCGTCGCACCGCATCCGCCTGCTGCGGGCCGAGATCGACGAGTTCTATCGCAACTTCCGCGTATCCAACGACCTGATCGAGCTGCGCAACCTGGTGCAAAGCGCCGACCTCATCGTCCGCTCGGCGCAGTTGCGGCAGGAAAGCCGCGGCCTGCATTTCAGCCGCGACTATCCCGAGACCCTGCCGATCGCCGGCAATACCGTGCTCAACCCGCGCCCGGGAACCCTGTGTCCGAGCGTGTGCGGCGTCCCCACCGAAGCCATACCCTGAGCCGACGCAGGTCTTCCGGCTCCGCACTGTCAGGCAGCAGCGTCAGGCTGCGCACCCGCGGGCCCGTCAGCCGGTAGCGCAGCACGATCAGCGCGGCCGACACGAAACTGTCGCCGAGCACCTCGGCGTCGTGCCACCCGGCCGCGTCATCCAGGCATTGCAGGCGACCGTCCGGTGCGATCCGCAGGCTTGCCGTCCGCAGGGTCCGGCGCCAGCACCACGCGCCCAGGCCGATTGCCGCCCCCGCAAGCACGAGCGCGATGCCGGCCGGCAGGTCCGCCATCGAGATGGCGGCCAGCACCAGCCCTCCCCCGCCCAGCAGCAACAGCCCCAACAACCGCGAGGGTTTGAGCTCAATCTCGCGCATGAGCGTGTACACTTTTGGCCTTCATCGCATCCCTCTCTGACTGGACCGCATCGTGATCGATACCTGGAAAACGTTTCTGCAAGCCCAAGGCGCCGCGATCGACGGTGACGCCGTGCTGCGCTATGGAGATCCCGTCGCCGAGCGCACGGCCGCGGTCGACGGCACCATTGTCGCGGATTTGTCGCAGCTCGGCGTGATCGCGTTCCGCGGCGAGGACACAGCCGCATTCCTGCAGGGCCAGCTGACCAACGACGTGCTTGCGCTGGGAACGGACGCCGCACAATGGAACGGCTATTGCAACCCGAAGGGCCGGCTGCTGGGCAATTTCCTCGTATGGCGGCAGGGCGAGGATTACTGCCTGCAACTCTCGCGGGACATCCTCGCCGGGGTGCTGAAGCGTCTGTCCATGTTCATCCTGCGCGCCAAGGTGCAGGCACGCGACGCGAGCGACGAGACGGTGCGGCTGGTGGTCGCCGGCCCGCTCGCAAGCGCGGCCGTGGCCCGCGCCATGGGCGCAATTCCTGACGCGGCGCTGCGCAGCGTTTCGGCCGAGGCCGGGCAGGTAATCCGCCTCGGCGCCGACAAGTTCGTCCTGTCGGTCGCGCCAGCGCGTGCGGCGGCTGTGTGGGAAGCGTTGCGGCAGTCGGCCGTGCCGGTCGGCGCGCCCGTCTGGGACTGGCTGCGCCTCAGCGCAGGCATTCCCATGATCGTCGCCGCCACCCAGGAGGAGTTCGTTCCGCAGATGGTCAATCTCGAAGTCATCGGCGGCGTCAGCTTCCGCAAGGGCTGCTACCCGGGCCAGGAAATCGTCGCGCGCAGCCAGTATCTCGGCAAGCTCAAGCGCCGCATGTTCCTCGCGCACGTGGAAGCGGAAGCCGCGCCCGGCGACAGCCTGTACAGCGCCGACATCGACGGGCAGGCGACCGGCACCGTGGTCAACGTGGCGCCGGCCCCCGACGGCGGCTTCGATGTCCTCGCCGTCGCCCAGGTCGAGAGCGCGAACACGCAAACGCTGCATCTGAAGGCGGCCGACGGTCCGGCCCTGGCCCTGAAGCCGCTCCCCTATGCGCTGCCCGAATAGGTGAAGCACGCCTACGCCTATTACCGCATCGATCCCGACCAGGAAGCCGCAGCCGCGGAAAGGATCGACGCCCTGCTGACGATGATGGCGGCCCACTGCGGCACCGCGCCCCGCCGTTTCCGCCGCTGCGACGATCCGGCCCTGTGGATGGAAGTCTATGAGGACATCGCCGGCTACGCCGCGTTTTCGGCCGCTCTCGACGTGGCCGTCAGTGAGCTCGGCTGTGCGGCATTCATCCAGGGCGAGCGGCACCTCGAATGTTTTTCGCTGGCGCCCCGCGTCGCGTCCGCACATCCCGCCCCGCCCGGCTGAATCTTCTCGTCGCCCCGCGTCGGCAACGCGAAGCGCGTTTCGTTTTTCGCACGCTCAACCTATAAACAGGACATCCGTCGCAGACAAGGAGAGCGTCATGCTGGACATCAACAAGATGATGGCGCAGGAACACACGGGACCGCGCGGCCACCTCGTCGAACTCGCACCGTGGAGCGAGGAACAGGCCATCGCGATGGCGCGCCAGGACGGACTGGAACTGACCGACGGTCATCTGTCGATCATTCGTTATCTGCGCGAGTGCTACGCCGTCCACGGCGACGCCGTCACCGCACGCATGCTGGTGAAGGCGCTGCAAGACGAATACGGTGGACTGGGCGGATACAAGTTTCTTTACAAGCTGTTTCCCCGGGGACCGATCGCGCAGGCCAGCCGCTACGCCGGCCTGCCGCTGCCGCCCGGCACGCGCGATCCCTCGTTCGGCTCGACGCACTAGGGCGGGTTGCTCGGCGCGGTCTCGTCGCCGATCCTAGTCGGTCTCTTCGACGGGAACACGCGCGGCCAGCGCGCACAACAGTTCATAACTGCTGGTGCCCGCCGCCGTTGCCACGGCATCCACCGGCATGCCCTCGCCCCACAGCACGACGGGGCTGCCGACGCCGGCTCCGGGGCAGTCGCTCAAATCCACGCACAGCATGTCCATCGACACGCGCCCGAGGGTGCGACTGACGCGTCCGTCCACCAGGACCGGCGTGCCGGTGGGGGCGTGCCGCGGATAGCCGTCGGCGTAGCCGCAGGCGACCACTCCCACCGCCGTCGGCCGGTCGGCACGAAATAGCTGGCCGTACCCCACCCCCTCGCCCGCCCGCAGCTGCTGCACGCCGATAATCTCCGAGCGCAGCGTCATGGCCGGCCGCAGTCCGAGCTGGTCCGCCGTCGTTTCGGCAAAAGGCGACGCGCCGTACAGCATCAGCCCCGGCCGCGCCCAGGCGCCCCGACTTTCCGGATAGCGCAGCAGCGCGGCCGAGTTGGCGCTGCTCCACGGCAGGCCGTGGGCCGACAATTCTTCCAGGAACGGCCGCAACTGCCAGGCCACGCCGGCGGCCTCATCCGCCTGCGCAAAGTGCGTCATCAGGGTGATGCCCGCCACGCCGGCCAGGCGCTTCGTGCGGGCGACGACCGCCGCATGGTCGGCCAGCGGAAATCCGAGCCGGTGCATGCCGGTGTCGAACTTGAGAAAGACCTGGAGGGGCCGGGCGGGCGGCTGCTGCTGCAGCCAGTCGAGTTGCGCGGGCCGGTGCAGCACCGGCCACAGGTCGAGTTCGACGCAGGCGGCGATCTCGTCGGCGCCGAACAGGCCTTCGAGGAGCACGATGGGTTGCTCCACCCCCATCAGCCGCAGATTCGCGGCCTCTTCCAGCGTCAGAACGGCAAAGCCGTCGGCGGCAGCCAGCGCCCGACGGGCGCGCGACAGGCCGTGGCCGTAGGCGTTGGCCTTGACCACCGCGAACAGGCGCGCGTCTCCCGCATGGCTGCGCGCCACGCGCAGGTTGTGCGCCATCGCACCGATCGAGATCCGCGCCTGGATGGGCCGCATCGGGCTCAGTAGGATCCCGGCTGCGCCAGCGTTTCGAACCGCGTGTACTCGCCGAGGAAGGCGAGCCGCACCGTGCCGATGGGACCGTTGCGCTGCTTGCTGATGATGATTTCCGCCGTCCCCTTGTCCTGCGTGTCGGGGTTGTAGACCTCGTCGCGGTAGATGAACAGGATGACGTCGGCATCCTGTTCGATGGCGCCCGATTCGCGCAGATCCGACATCACCGGGCGTTTGTTGGGGCGCTGCTCCAGACCCCGGTTCAACTGCGAGAGCGCTATCACCGGTACGTGCAATTCCTTCGCCAGCCCCTTCAGCGCGCGCGAAATCTCGGAAATTTCGGTGGCGCGGTTCTCGCCCGTGCTGCTGGCCGACATCAGCTGCAGGTAGTCGATCACGATGAGGCCGAGCTTGCCGCACTGGCGCATGAGACGGCGCGCACGCGCGCGCAGTTCGAGCACGTTGAGCCCCGGCGTCTCGTCGATGAAGACCGGTGCCTCGTTGAGCTTGCCGAGCGCATAGGTGAGGCGCTGCCAGTCGTCCTCGCCCAGCTTGCCGGTGCGCAGGCGGTGCTGGTCGAGCTTGCCGACCGAGCCGATCATCCGCATCACCAGCTGGGCGCCGCCCATTTCCATCGAGAACACCGCCACCGGCAGGCCGGTGTCGAGCGCGACGTTTTCGGCGATGTTGATCGAGAACGCGGTCTTGCCCATCGACGGCCGGCCGGCGACGATGACGAGGTCGCCCGGCTGCAGGCCCGATGTCTTCTGGTCGAGATCGTGAAAGCCGGTCGGCACGCCCGTGACGCCGGAGTCGTTGTCGCGGTGATACAGCTCGTCGATGCGCTCGACGACTTCCTTCAGGAGCGGCTTGATTTCGGTGAACCCCGCCTGTCCCCGGCTGCCGGACTCGGCGATCTCGAACACCTTGGCCTCGGCCTCATCGAGCAGCTGCGAGGCGCTGCGCCCGGCCGGGGCGTAGGCGGTGTCGGCGATCCCGGTCGCCACCTCGGCGAGGCGGCGCATCACCGAGCGCTCGCGCACGATTTCGGCATAACGGCGGATGTTGGCGGCCGACGGCGTGTTGCTCGCCAGCGCGACGACGTAGGCGAGGCCGCCGACGCTTTCGAGCTGCCCCAGCGACTGCAGCGCCTCGGAAACGGTCACGGCGTCGGCCGGACGGTTTTCCGCGATCTGCCGCACGATCGCACGCAGGATCTGGCGATGGTCCTGGCGGTAGAAATCGCCCTCTGCGACGACATCGCCGATGCGGTCCCATGCGCCGTTGTCCAGCAACAGACCACCCAGCACCGCCTGCTCGGCTTCCAGCGAGTGCGGCGGCAGGCGCATCTGCGCCAGTTGGGGATCGGAATTTGCGCTCAGCGGGTGGACGGCGGCCATGGCAGGATTCTAGTCTTCGGCCCCGGCCCGACCAAGGGAAAAGCTGTGGACAAGGGGTGAACAGCCGGGAATTGTTTCGAGGATGAAAAACAAAAAAGGGAGCCGGCGGCTCCCTTCTTCGAGTGCGGCCGGATTACTGCTCGGCGGCAACCACCACCGTCACGTTGGCGGTCACGTCGGTATGCAGTGCCACCATGACCGGGTATTCGCCGATGGCCTTGAACGGGCCTTCGGGCAGGCGGATCTCCGCCTTCGTGACGTCATGGCCCTGGGCCTTCAGCGCGTCCGCGATTTCGGCATTGGTCACCGAGCCGAACAGACGGCCGTCGACGCCCGCCTTGTGGCTGATCGTCACGCTGACGCCTTCGAGCTTTTCGCCACGACGCTGAGCGTCGGCGAGCTTCTCGGCAGCGACGCGTTCCAGTTCGGCCTTCTGCGCGGCAAACGCTTCCATGTTGGCTTGCGTGGCGCGGCGCGCGCGGCCGGTGGGGATCAGGAAGTTGCGGGCGTAGCCGTCTTTCACCTTGACCACGTCACCCAGGTTGCCCAGGTTGACGACTTTGTCCATCAGAATCACTTGCATGGTCGTCTCCTCAATGCAGATCGGTGTAGGGCATGAGCGCCAGGAAGCGCGCACGCTTGATCGCGGTGCCCAGCTGGCGCTGGTAGTGCGCCTTGGTGCCGGTGATGCGGGCGGGGATGATGCGGCCGTTCTCGGCGATGAATTCCTTCAGCACGTCGATGTCCTTGTAATCCACCTCGACCACCTTCTCGGCGGTGAAGCGGCAGAACTTGCGGCGCTTGAAGAGACCCCGGTTGCCGCTGTCGCGGCGCTTGTTGGCGAACTTGCCGCCGGATTTACCACCCATGGGACGTGCCATGATTCATTCCTTTTCGATTCGATTCAATATCAGGATCAGCTGCCGGCTGTTCACGCTGCGTCGGTTCAGCGCGCCTTCCACCTCAACCTGCGTTCCACTCGCCAGTTGGGCCAGCCGGGCGGCGAGCGGTCCGCTTGCCTGCACCGTCAACTCGCACTCCATCTGCCTTGTCTGGCCAGCGACGGTCTGGCTCCCTCGGTGCTGAATCACCGCTTCGGCGATCGGCACACCGGCCGGACTGTAACGCAAGGGGTCAACCTGGATGAGGGCGCCGCTGATGAGCAGCCGGTTCACTCACTCAGGCTGCGGCGGGCGCCTCGGCTGCCACGGCCGGCTTGGCGCTCTCCAGCAGATCACGCGCCTTTTCCTCCTTCATCATCGGAGAAGCCGTGGTCACGGCAGCGTCGCGCTTGATGGTGAGATGGCGCAGCACGGCGTCGTTGAACTTGAAGCCATGTTCGAGTTCTTCCAGGGTTTCCTGGTCGCACTCGATATTCATCAGCACGTAGTGGGCCTTGTGGACCTTCTGGATCGGGTAGGCCATCTGGCGGCGGCCCCAATCTTCGAGACGGTGGACGCTGCCGCCGCGCGTGGTGATGTTGGCACGGTAGCGCTCGATCATCGCGGGCACCTGCTCGCTCTGATCGGGATGGACGATAAACACGATTTCGTAATGCCGCATCTTGTTCCTTTCGGTTCAGCCCCCCGCTGCGGTGCGGTGGAGCAAGGTGGTCGAGTCAAAAAACAATCCCCGGCAAACCGGGGACTGCGAATCATACGCCTTTTGCCAGGCAAATCAAGCGCTAAGCGACGCGTGCGACGCGATCAGCTCACGCAATCGACGAAGTAGCGCGCCTTGCCGTCGACCACGTCCTCGACCAGGCCGTGGACGTCGGTCTCGAAGCCGGGGAATTTCTCGTTGAACTCGCGGGTGAACTGGAGGTAACGCACGATCGTCGCGTTGAACCGCTCGCCCGGAATCAGCAGGGGAATCCCGGGGGGATACGGCGTCACCAGCATGGCGGTGATGCGGCCCTCGAGCTTGTCGATCTCGACCCGCTCGATCTCGCGGTGCGCCATCTTGGCGAAGGCATCGGCCGGCTTCATCGCCGGCGCCATTTCCGACAGGTACATCTCGGTCGTCAGGCGCGCCACGTCCTTGGCCTTGTAGATGGCATGGATCTGGTCGCACAGATCCTTGAGGCCCGTCTTCTCGTAGCGCGGGTGCTTCTCGATGAACTCGGGCAGCACGCGCCACAGCGGCTGGTTCTCGTCGTAGTCGGTCTTGAACTGCTGCAGCGCGGTCACCAGGGTGTTCCAGCGGCCCTTGGTGATGCCGATCGTGAACATGATGAAGAAGGAATACAGCCCGGTCTTCTCGACGATGACGCCGTGCTCGGCGAGGTATTTCGTGACGATCGCGGCGGGAATGCCCCAGTCGGCGAAGGCGCCGTCGAGATCCAGGCCCGGCGTGATGATGGTGGCCTTGATCGGGTCGAGCATGTTGAAGCCGGGTGCGATCTTGCCGAACTCGTGCCAGCGCGCGCCGGTTTCGAGCATCCAGTCCTCGCGGTCGCCGACGCCCTCCTCGGCCAGCTTCTGCGGCCCCCATACCTTGAACCACCAGGAATCCCCGAATTCCTCGTCGACCTTGCGCATGGCGCGCCGGAAATCGAGCGCCTCGCGGATCGATTCCTCGACCAGCGCGGTGCCGCCGGGCGGCTCCATCATCGCCGCCGCCACGTCGCACGAGGCGATGATGGCGTATTGCGGCGAGGTCGAGGTGTGCATCAGGTACGCCTCGTTGAAGCGGTGGAAATCGAGCCGGCGCGTCTCCGAGTCCTGGACGAGGATCTGGGAGGCCTGCGACAAGCCGGCCAGCAGCTTGTGCGTCGACTGCGTGGCGAACACGAGTGCATCCTTCGCCCGCGGGCGGTCCTTGCCGATGGCATGCATCCCGCGATAGAAATCGTGGAAGGTTGCGTGCGGCAGCCAGGCTTCGTCGAAATGCAGGGTATCGATGTAATCGCCCAGCAGATCCTTGATCATGTCGACGTTGTAGAGAATGCCGTCGTAGGTCGACTGGGTGATCGTGAGAATGCGCGGCTTGCGTTTGACGTCCTTGGCGAACGGGTGCGCTTCGATCTTCTTCCGGATGTTCTCGGGGCGGAATTCGTCGAGCGGAATGGGGCCGATGATGCCGTAATGATTGCGCGTCGGCGTGAGGAAAATGGGGATCGCGCCGCACATCACGATCGCGTGCAGGATCGACTTGTGGCAGTTGCGGTCGACCACCACGATGTCGCCCGGCGCCACCGTCGCGTGCCACACCATCTTGTTGGACGACGAGGTGCCGTTGGTGACGAAAAACAGGTGGTCGCAGTTGAAGATGCGCGCCGCGTTGCGCTCCGATGCCCCCACCGGACCGGTGTGGTCGAGCAGTTGCCCGAGTTCGTCCACGGCGTTGCACACGTCGGCGCGCAGCAGGTTCTCACCGAAGAACTGGTGGAACATCTGGCCGATGGGCGCCTTCAGGAAGGCCACCCCGCCGGAGTGGCCCGGGCAATGCCACGAGTACGAGCCGTCGGCCGCGTAATGGGTCAGCGCGCGGAAGAACGGCGGCACCAGGGAATCGAGGTAGGCGCGCGCTTCGCGGCCGATGTAGCGCGCAAGAAACTCCGGCGTGTCTTCCAGCATGTGGATGAAGCCGTTCAACTCGCGCAGGATGTCGTTCGGGATGTGGCGCGCGGTGCGCGTTTCACCGTGCAGGAAAATCGGGATTTCGCCGTTGCGGAAGCGCACTTCCTCGACGAAGGCGCGCAGTTTCTGCAGCGCCGCGTTGGCATCCTCCGCCGACCCCGCCAGTTCCTCGTCGTCGATCGACAGCACGAAGGCGGAAGCGCGTGCCTGCTGCTGGGCAAACGAGGTCAGGTCGCCGTAGTTGGTGACGCCGAGCACCTCCATGCCTTCCTTTTCGATCGCCTCGGCGAGCGTGCGGATGCCCAGGCCCGATGCGTTCTCGGAACGGAAGTCTTCGTCGATGATGACAACGGGAAAGCGGAAGCGCATGGCCTGCTCCAGAGGGAAGCCGTGGGGCGGATTGAAAAGCCGGATTATACGAATCCCGGGGAGCCGGGAAATTAAATTTTCGGCAGCGTCACGCCGACCTGGCCCTGGTACTTCCCGCCGCGGTCCTTGTACGAGGTTTCGCACACCTCATCGGATTCGAGGAAGAGCATCTGCGCCACGCCTTCGTTGGCGTAGATGCGCGCGGGCAGCGGCGTGGTGTTGGAAAACTCGAGCGTCACGTGTCCTTCCCACTCGGGTTCGAGCGGCGTCACGTTGACGATGATGCCGCAGCGCGCGTAGGTGCTCTTGCCGAGGCAGATGGTGAGCACGCTGCGGGGAATGCGGAAGTATTCCACCGTGCGCGCCAGCGCGAACGAATTGGGCGGAATGATGCAGGAATCGCCCTTGACCTCGACGAAGGAGTTCGGATCGAACGCCTTGGGGTCGACGATCGTGGTGTTGATGTCGGTGAACAGCTTGAATTCGCTGGCGCAGCGCACATCATAGCCGTAGCTCGACGTGCCGTACGACACGATGGATTTGCCGGCGACCTGCTTGATCTGCCCCGCTTCGAACGGTTCGATCATGCCATGCTCGGCCGCCATGCGGCGGATCCATCGGTCGGACTTGATGCTCATCAGGTGTTGGAAATGACGATGTTGGGGAACTTGGCGGAATGGTCCACCCCGGTTTCGCCAATCTTAACAGCAACGCGGCGCGCAATCTGCTTGTAAATTTCGGTCACGCGGCCGTTGGGATCGGACACCACCGACGGCTTGCCCGAATCGGTGTCGGCGCGGATGGCGCTGTCCAACGGGAGCGCGCCGAGGAATTCCACGTTGTAGTCCTTGCACATGCGCTCGCCGCCGCCCTCGCCGAAGATGCGCTCTTCGTGGCCGCAGTTCGAGCAGATGTGCAGGCTCATGTTCTCGACCACGCCGATGATGGGGATGCCGACCTTCTCGAACATCTTGAGACCCTTGCGCGCGTCGATCAGCGCGATGTCCTGCGGCGTGGTGACGATCACGGCGCCGGTCACCGGCACGCGCTGCGCCAGCGTCAGCTGGATGTCGCCGGTGCCGGGCGGGAGGTCAACCACGAGGTAGTCGAGGTCGCTCCAGTTGGTGTTGTTCAGCAGCTGCTCCAGCGCCTGCGTCACCATCGGGCCGCGCCACACCATGGGGGTTTCGACGTCGATCAGGAAGCCGATCGACATCGCCTGGATGCCATGCCCCATCAGCGGCTCGAGGTTCTTGCCGTCGTTGGACTCGGGCTTGTCGGTGATGCCCAGCATGGTCGGCTGCGACGGACCGTAGATGTCGGCGTCGAGCATGCCGACGCGCGCGCCTTCGGCGGCCAGCGCCAGCGCCAGGTTGACGGCCGTGGTCGATTTGCCGACGCCGCCCTTGCCGGACGCCACGGCGATGATGTTCTTCACGTTCGGGATCAGCTTGACGCCGCGCTGCACGCTGTGCGAGACGATCTTGAAGCTGACGTTGGCGGTGGCGGCCGTTACGCCGTCGAGGGTCTTGAGCTTGTCCTCGATCTGCTGCTTGATACCGGCCAGCTGGCTCTGCGCCGGGTAGCCCAGTTGAATGTCGACGGACACTGCATTGCCGTCGATCTTGATGTTGCGGGCGGATTTGGTGGAGACGTAGTCCTTGTGGGTGTTGGGATCGACCAACTCTTTCAGTGCGGTCTGCACCTGAAGTTCGGAAACGGCCATGTTTGCTCCAGCAGGTTAATTAGCAATCGCTCATTTTAACGAATTCTGTCGCTTTGGGTGAGCGGAAACGCAGAAACGGCGCGGGATTCCATGATATTTGCAGGGACATTCCGGGGCCGTCAGGGACGTCGCCCGAGTGCAGAATCGTTGCGCAACGACTCCGCGTTGGACGCTCAACCGGACTGGGCGGGGTGCGCCACCAGCACCGCCTCCGGCACCCGCAGGCGGATCGCCGCGACCAGTTCGCTGATCGCGCCGGGGCGGGGGCGCAACGACACCCAGAGCAGATTCAGCTTGAGGTTCAGGTCCGCAAAGACGACGTCCTGGTGCAGCGCGAGGACCGCCTGGATGTCGCGCGAGGCCCGCTCGATCTCGGCGTCCGGGCGATTGCGCAGCCGCGGAATCAGCATCATGAAATCGGTCAGTCGGCGTCCCGCGCCATCGCGGGTCGGAGCGACCTGCCACAACGGCAGGCCGGGCGCGGCGATTTTCGTCAGCGTGGTTGAAGCATGGATTCGTATCTTCATCACGCCCCCCGTCGTCGATCAGGACTTCAGCACCAGGTCCTCTGGCGCGCCCTGTCGGTCGTACGCCCGTGGCGCGCGTTGGCGCAGCTGCCGTACGTCCTTGTGCAAATAGCGCTCAAGCTCCTCGAGCGCCATGCGATAGACCTCGCGCTTGAAGTCGACCACCGCTTCCATCGGCACCCAGTACTCGTTCCAGCGCCAGGCGTCGAATTCGGGATGGCTGCTGGCGCGCAGCGAAACGTCGCAGTCGCGCCCGGTCAGGCGCAGCAAAAACCAGATCTGCTTCTGGCCGCGGTAGAGGCCGCGGTTGTCGCGCCGCGTCCAGTGCGCTGGCACGTCATAACGCAACCATTCGCGAGTGCGGCCAAGAATGCGCACGTGCGCCGACTGCAGCCCTACTTCCTCTTCCAATTCCCGGAACATGGCCTGTTCCGGCGTTTCGCCGGCGTTGATGCCGCCCTGCGGAAACTGCCAGGCGTGCTGGTTGACGCGCTTGCCCCAGAAGACCTGGTTGCGCGCGTTGCACAATATGATGCCTACGTTCGGGCGGTACCCTTCTCGGTCGATCATGGCCGCCACCATTTGGTAATTCGATTAACTGCATTCTTTCACACCCGCCGGAAATTGCAAACCTTCCGCAGCCGGAAACGAACCGTTAGTCATTGTTTTGATTGGATTTCCCGCGAGACCACCGCATCCGCCGGCGCGCCGCGCGGGCGGCCGGGGGCGCCTATTTGAGCAGCGGCGCGATTCCTTCGGCCCATTGAAAATCACGTGCGAACCCGCGGAAGTCGAGGCCGTAGCGCTTCGACAGATCGGCCAGGCCGGGCCGTGCGGCCTCGAGCCGGCCCGGCGCGCCCGGCTCCGCGAACGCGAACACGATGACGTTGGTCTTGTTCTGCACCGAAATCCACCCGACCTCGCCGTCGAAGGCGCGCGTCAGCCGCGCGAAATATTCGGCGAACTGGCCGTCGTGGCCCCACAGGTTCACCACGAGCACGCCACCCGGTCGGAGCGCGCGCCGGCACGCGGCATAGAACGTCTGCGTCGCCAGCGCCTCGACCTGGTTGCCGGCGTCGAAGCCGTCAAGCAGGATGACGTCGGCGCTCGCGGGCTGCTGGCGCACGTAGAGCGCGCCGTCGGCCTCGATCACGCTGAAGGTGTCATCGTCCGGCGGCACTTCGAAATGCGAGCGGGCAGCGGCGATCACCCGCGGGTCGATCTCGACCGCCGTGACGCGCGTCTGCGGCCGCTGCTTGCGGATGAACTTGGCGAGCGAGCCGCCACCCAGGCCGATCATCAGCACGTCCTGCGGGACCGGCTTGAACATCAGAAAGCCCATCATCGCGCGCGTGTAGGCGAGTTCCAGGTCCCACGGACGGGTCAGCCGCATCGCGCTCTGGATCGCGCGGCTGCCCAGATGCAGGACGCGCATGCCGCGTTCCTCGGTCACTTCGAGTCCGTCGTCGCTTGCCCGGCGTTTGCCAAATTTCAGGCGCATTGCCCATTCCGTCCCAAAATCGAGGGCGAAAGATTACTCGCCCGCACGCTAAAATGCGCGTTTTCGTCCTGATTATTCCACCATGCGCGCCACCCAGTTCTTTATCTCGACCACCAAGGAAGCCCCGTCCGAGGCCGAACTCGTCAGCCACAAGCTGATGCTGCGTGCGGGCCTCATCAAGCGCCTGGGATCGGGGCTCTATACCTGGATGCCGATGGGGCTGCGCGCATTGCGCCGGGTGGAGGCGGTCGTGCGCGAGGAAATGAACCGGGCCGGCGCGATCGAGCTCTTGATGCCGGCGGTGCAGCCGGCCGAACTCTGGGAGGAAACCGGACGCTGGGCGGTGTTCGGCCCGCAGATGCTGAAGATCAAGGACCGCCACCAGCGCGATTTCTGTTTCGGCCCCACCCACGAGGAAGTCATCACCGACATCGCGCGGCGCGAAATCAAGAGCTACCGTCAGTTGCCGCTCAACTTCTACCAGATCCAGATGAAGTTCCGCGACGAGATCCGGCCGCGCTTCGGTGTCATGCGCGCACGCGAATTCCTGATGAAGGACGCCTATTCCTTCCATGCCAGCCGTGACAGCCTGGCCGCCACCTACCAGACGATGTACGACGCCTATACGCGCGTCTTCAGCCGGCTGGGCCTCACTTTCCGCGCCGTGTCCGCCGACACTGGCGCAATCGGCGGCTCCGCCTCGCACGAGTTCCACGTGCTCGCCGACTCTGGCGAGGACCTGATCGCCTTTTGCCCGGACTCCGACTATGCCGCCAACGTCGAACTGGCCGAGGCGCTCGCCCCGGCCGCACCGCGCGCGGCGCCGCAGGAGGCGATGCGCGAGGTGAATACGCCGAAGCAGACCACGTGCGAGGACGTCGCCGCCCTGCTCGGCATTCCGCTGGGTCGCACCGTGAAGCTCATCGCCGTGATGGCGGACGAGAAAATGGTCGTTTTGCTGCTGCGCGGCGACCATGCGCTGAACGAGGTCAAGCTCGGCAAGCTTGAGGGCCTGGCCGATTTCCGGCTGGCGAACGAAGCCGAAATTCGCGCGTCCTTCGGCTGCCCCCCGGGTTTTCTGGGGCCGGTCGGGATCGACCGCTCCAGGATCAGGGTCATCGCGGACCGCACGGTCGCGACGATGAGCGATTTCGTGTGTGGCGCCAACAAGCCCAAACTCCACCTCGCCGGGGTCAATTTTGGCCGCGACCTACAGGAACCGGATGTTGTGGCCGATATACGGAATGTCGTTACCGGCGACGCCAGCCCGGACGGCAAAGGCGCGCTCGCGCTGTGCCGCGGCATCGAGGTCGGCCACGTGTTCCAGCTCGGCAGCAAGTATTCGCAGGCGATGAACGCTACCTACCTGGATGAGGCCGGCCGCGCGCAGGTGATGGAAATGGGCTGCTACGGCATCGGCGTGTCGCGCATCGTGGCCGCGGCCATCGAGCAGCACCACGACGATCGCGGCATCGTCTGGCCAAAGGCGATGGCGCCGTTCTCGCTGGTGATCGTCGCGATCGGCTACGGCAAGAGCGAGACGGTTCGGACTGCCGCCGATGCGCTGCATGCCGAACTGCTCGCCGCCGGGTTCGACGTGCTGCTGGACGACCGCGACGAGCGCCCCGGCGTGATGTTCGCCGATGCAGAGCTGATCGGCATCCCGCACCGCGTCACGGTGGGTGAGCGCGGGCTGAAGGATGGCGTGATCGAATACCAGCCGCGCCACGCGGGGTCGGGCCAGGGCGGCGAGGCGCGAAACATTGCGCTCGTCGAGGCAAGGGAATTCTTGACAGGAGTGCTTGAACGCTGACATGAAGACGAGGACGCACATCGGCCTGCTGATCGCCGCCTTGCTGCTGGCGCAGCCCGCGCACGCGGGCGCCCAGCGCGAGGAAAAGCTTTCCGCAAGCATGCGCGCCTCGCTGCAGCGCTCGCTGGCGGACACCGCGGTGACCCGCACCGCGTTCCGCGACCCGGCCGACGAGGCCGCCTGGCTCAAGGAAATGTCAGCCCGCCTGGCCAAGCGCATGCCCGACGAGACCGAACGGCTCGAATTCCTGACGACGCTGCACTGGGAAGCGTCACGCGCCGGCATCGATCCCCAATTGATGCTGGGGCTGATCCAGGTCGAGAGTGGATTCCGCAAATACGCCGTGTCGCCGGTCGGTGCGCGCGGCTACACCCAGATCATGCCCTTCTGGATCAAGCTGATCGGCAGTCCGGACCAGGACCTGTTCCAGTTGCGCACCAACCTGAGGTACGGCGCGGTCATCCTGCGTCACTACATCGATATCGAGCAGGGTGATCTTTATCGCGCGCTGGGCCGCTACAACGGCAGCCTGGGCCAGCCGGACTATCCCTATCTCGTCGTCAATGCATGGAAACGTAACTGGGACTACACGCCCCGCGCCAAGGCGGCCGACAACCGCACGATTCCCGACCCGCGCAGCTGAAGTCCCGCCGTTGCAGCTCAAACGAAGGCCATGTGACGCCTGAAGCTGCGTCGCGGCATGCGCCCCGCCACTCCCGTCCCTGACGAAATTTCAATCAGCCGTCACGCGGTCGACGTTTTTGCTGTCACTCCCGTCTCCGCACGTCTTGGCCCATCGCGCCCGAGGCCACGTCAATCAAGGGTTTCCGGATTATCCGCGTTCCTGGCACGCGCTATGCAGGAAGCCTGACATAGGCGAACCGCCTGGTATCACAACGGAGGCGACCATGGACGTGGCAATGCAATTGTCCCGTACGGTTAAGGGACAGGAAGAAATCTTCAATCTCGGTCATACCTTGCGGCCCAGACACCGACAAATCCTCTTCACCGTCGGAAACGGCATTTCGTTTGGCGAACTCTGCGAAAAAATGCCGCACTGCGCCGAACTGGAAGCCATGGTGAACGACTTGCTGCAAAGCGGGTTCATCCAGGCCGTGCGCAACATGGCGGCGCCACGGTCCGCTGCCCCCGTTGCGGCAGCCGGCCCGGCCGCGGCGCCTGCGCAATCTGCGGCGAATCTGGAACATGCCCGCAGCTACGCGCTGGAATTCCTGACCGCGCTCGTGGGAACCAAGTCCCCGGCCTACCGGAAAATGAGCGAAGTGCAAGATCTGGCCGGTTTCAAGGCCATCCTGCCGATGTGCTACAAGGTCATCGCCGCCGTCGCATCGCCGCACCAGGCGGCGGAATTGGAAGCCGAAGTGGCCAAACGCCTGGCCAGGTGAGCGGCCGGGCCGCCCGGTATGCCAGGCGCCGGCCGCTTCAGCGCCGGTCTGGATTCAGGATGACCAGCGGTTGGGGTTGGCAATCCGCCGCCACGACCGTTCCGGGTCCGCCCGGTATCGCATTCACCACGCCGTCGAACGGCGCCCTGAGCTCGGCGTCCGCGAGATTCTTTTGCGCGATCGTGCGGCGTGCACGGGTGGCTGCCAGGGCAGCCTTGGCGCGTGCATAGCGCAGTTGAGCGGTTTCCAGTTCGCTGGTCGATGAAACCGTGCGATCGTACAGTTCCTGCGCCCGTCCCTGCTCGCGCTTGGCTTCCGCCTCGTCCGCCTGCGCGCGCGCCTGATCCGCCAGGGCTTCCTCGAGGCGCGCCTGCAGGACGGTCCTGTCCAGGCGCAGCAGAACGGCGCCCTTTTTTACGCGCTGTCCCGATTTGACCAGCACCACCTCCACCACGCCGGACACACGCGTCGTGAGTTCAAGCTTGTCTGCCGCCCACAGCGGACTCGTGCCCGCCAGGCTCAGCCCGGCCAGTGCGATCGCTGCCATGCTGCGCTGATTCATTTCCGTGTTCCCTCAACAGCCGGCAGGCCGCCGCCGGCCAACGCCTGCAGACGCGCCAGCGCCAGCGCCAGACGGTATTCCACCTGCTTGCGCCGTATTTGCGCCATCTGGGTTTCGGCCATGCTGGTGCCCAGGTTGGTTTTCATCTCCAGTTCGTATTCCGCGCGCGCCCGCTCCAGCGCCCAGTCGCGGTATTCGATCTGCTTGTCGGCGGCGGCGCGGCTGCTGTCGCGCAGCCATTCGATTTCCTGCAGGGTCGCAAGCAGGGTGTCGGACAGATCGAACCCGAGCTTTTCCAGCTCCGCGCCGATCCGTTCCTTTTGCGCCAGTTCGCGTGCAATCCTGGCATCCACGCGGCCGCCCTGGTAAAGGGGGATCGCGAACACCAGGCCGGCACTTACCTCGTCGCGGGTGACGGACTCCCGGCTGTAGCCGCCGCCGATCACCTCCGCGTCGAGGGTCGGATTGCGCTCCGCGCGTATCGCCGCCAGCCGCGCATTCGACGCCGCCAGCTGCGCCTGCAGCGCAAGCAAGCGCGGGTTCTTCGCCATGACCCAGGGCAACAGGGTTTCGTAGTCCGGAACCGGGCGGGCATTGTCCCTGAGTTCGGGCTCGACCAGCTCTTCGGGCAGCCGGTCGGGCCGATAGATGGCCTGCGCAAGCCGCTGCCGACTGCTGCGCATGCGCTGCTCGCCGGCATTCCGGCGTTCACGGATATCCTGGTACTCGGTTTCCAGTTTCAGCAAATCAGGCTGGCTGATCTGGCCCACCTTGAACCGGTCCTTCGCGTTGTCCCACGCGACATAGGCGACCGCCATGAATTCGTTGTCGGCGGCATACTGCCTGTCGGCCATCAGCACATCGAAGTAACGCGCCATGACGTCGATACGTCGAAGGCTTTCCGCCGTGTAGAGCGCCTGCTGCCGGGCGGTGATCTCTTCATCCGCCGCGGCGATGGCCCGGCGGCTGCGGCCGAAATCGAACAACGGCTTGCGCGCCACGATGCGGCCGATATTGTCCGGTTGCCAGTCGCCGCCCGGCTGGCGCCCCGTGCGCAGCGCGCCATCCAGAAACAGGCTGAAATCCCTGCGGCTGGCCGCCTCCTCGCGGTTGGCGCGCGCCAGCGCCAGGTCGCTTTCCGCGATGCGCCGGTCGGGATGCGCTGCCGCCACACTCGCCAGTGCCTCCTCCAGCGTCAGTGGCTCGGCAGATGCCGCAGCGGACAGCGCGTACGCCAGCAACGCGAGCCACGCCGCGCGACTCATTTGCCTTGCTTGTATCGGGTGAAGGGTTCCTTCGCATAGCTGCCTTCAGCCACATACTTGCCAAGCAGCAGGAATTCGGCCTTGTCCTTGGTGGGACCGACGTAACGCGTGACCAGCTTGCCGTCGAGATCGAAAAACAGCATCGCGGGCGTGGCGCGCACGCGGTTCGCGAGCGCGAACGCCTTTTCAGTGGTTTGCCTGCCCTGGAAGTCGGTCATCTGCGTATCGCCGTTGACGTCGACCGGGTAGAGCAGAAACTGCGTGCGATAGGCGTCCTGGACGTCCGTCTGGTTGAGGACCGTGCTTTTCATGCGTGCGCAAAACGGACAGTCGTCCATTTCAAAGAACAGGAAAACGCCTTTTTTGCCCTGTTCCCTGGCGGCCTGGAGTTCGGCCTTGAAATCGCCGAACTTGGGCTGAAAGAAATGGCTGGCCGGATCCCGCGTCTCGGCGTGAGCGGTTGCGGCGAACAACATGAAGAACGCGACGAATAGTTGACGCACGATGTCTCCTCCGCCGGCATGCCGGCTTATTTTTTGGCGCGGGCACCTCTTTTGGCGATGAAGCTTTCCACTGATTCGCGCGTGATCGCACCTACCTGCTGGGCAACCATTTTACCTTCAGGGTTGTATAGATAGGTAGTCGGCAACCCCTGCACCGGCCCGATCTGGCTTGTGACCCGGGCATCACCCAGCACGATCGGGTAATCGACCAGGAGCCCGTCTGCAAAATCGGTCACCTGCTTGGCATTCCGATAATCCATCGCGATGCCGATGACGACCAGATTGTTTTTCTTGTCGCCGTGCAAGGCGATCAGGTCGGGAATTTCCTCCTGGCACGGCGGGCACCAGGTCGCCCAGAAATTCACCAGCACCCATTTCCCTTTGTAACCATCGAGGGTGTGCGCCTTCCCTTCGGTGTCGGTCAACCGGAATCCGCTCGCCTGGGCCCATGAGGCGAACAGCGCAAGCAACAGCCCCGCCAGCCACATCGGATAAAATCGACTACTTTGTAACGTCTGCATGGGTTTTGCCATCATGAATGAATTCGTCGCGAATGGATTTCGCACTGAGAAGGACTCGCTTGGCGAAGTCAGGGTTCCCGAGGATGCGTGGTATGGCGCGCAAACCGCGCGTGCTGTTGCCAATTTTCCCATTTCGGGCCGTTTTCCGGATAAGGATTTCGTACTAGCGCACGTACGAATCAAGCTCGCCGCCGCGCACGCCAACTGCCAGCCGGGCTGGCTCCCCGTGGAAAAGCGCGACGCCATCGCCGCCGCCTGCGAAAAGATTCTCGCGGGCGAATACGCGGATCAGTTCGTGGTCGACCGTTTCCAGGCCGGCGCCGGCACCAGCCACAACAT
Organism: Pseudomonadota bacterium; assembly: GCA_021820845.1. Lineage (GTDB taxonomy): Bacteria > Pseudomonadota > Gammaproteobacteria > Burkholderiales > Thiobacillaceae > Thiobacillus. The sequence continues at coordinate 87,465 of JAKADC010000001.1, read as the reverse complement.
GAACAGCAACGAGGTCATCGCCAATCTCGCCAACGTCGCGCTGGGGGGCGAAAAGGGCAGCTACAAGCCGGTCAATCCCAACGACGACGTCAACATGGGGCAGTCGACCAACGACACCATTCCCACCGCGATCCGGCTGGCGGTGCTGGCCAAGCTGCCGCGTCTCGTCGCCGCAGTCGATGCGATGGCAGCGGAGTTTTCCCGCCTGGCCGAGCGCGAGAAGGATACGGTGAAATCCGGCCGCACCCATCTGCAGGACGCGGTGCCGACCACGCTGGGCCAGGAATTCGCAGGCTATGCCTGGACACTCCGCCGCTGCGCTGCGGCGCTCGACGCGGTGCGGCCGGCGCTGTGCGAGATCGGCCTGGGCGGTTCCGCCGCCGGCACCGGTCTGAACACCTCGCCCGATTACCCGGCGCGCGTCGCCGCAGAACTGGCAAAACTCACCGGCGAACCGATCCGCGTCGGCGACCTGGTCGCGCAGATGCAGTCGATGAACGACCTGGCGCGCCTGTCGGGTGAAATCCGCAACCTCGCGCTCGAACTCACCCGCATCTCCAACGACCTGCGCCTTCTGGCCTCCGGCCCGCGCACCGGTCTCGGCGAAATCCAGCTGCCGCCGGTGCAGCCGGGGTCGTCCATCATGCCCGGCAAGGTCAACCCGGTGATGTTCGAGATGCTGAACCAGGTGTGCTTCCAGGTGCTGGGGCAGGACGCAGCGGTGTCCTACATGGTGCAGGCGGGGCAGATGGAGCTCAACGTGATGATGCCGGCGCTCGGCAGCGCGCTGTTCGACGCCATGGACTGGCTCACCAACGCGATGAACGCCGCGACCGAGAAGAACCTCAAGGGCATCGTCGTGAATCGCGAAAGATGCGCCTTCTTCATCCACCAGAGCGTCGCGCTCGCCACCCTGCTCAATACGAGGATCGGTTACAACCAGGCCGCAGAAGTCGCCAAGGAATCGGAGAAGTCCGGCCGTCCCGTGCGCGACATCGTCGCCGAGCGCGGCCTCATGAGCGCGGCCGATTTCGACGCGCTGGTGCTTGCCGCCGCGCATGGCATCGGCAGCGGCGGGGGCGGCGGCTGATTTCGCCGTGATGCGATAATCACGCCCCTTTAGCCGACACCCCTCCCCCATGGCGATCCAGTGGTTCCCCGGTCACATGACCACCGCGCGCAGGAAGGCCGCGGAGACGATGGCGCAGATCGACGTGGTGGTCGAAGTGCTCGACGCGCGCCTGCCGGAAGCGGGTAGCAACCCGATGATCCACGAGCTGCGGCAGTTCCGCCAGCGGCCCTGCCTCAAGATCCTCAACAAGGTCGACCTGGCGGACCCCGAGGCGACGCGAGCCTGGCTCGACTACTACAACAGGCAGCCCGGCGTGATGGCGGTGGCGATCTCGGCCAAGAAGCCCGGCGACGTGGCCAAACTCGCTGGCCTCGCGCAGAAGCTCGCGCCGCACCGCGACGACGCCTTCAAGCCGCTGCGGCTGATGATCATGGGCATCCCCAACGTCGGCAAGTCGACGCTGATGAATACCTGGGTCAAGCGCAAGGTGGCCGCAGTGGGCGACGAGCCGGCGGTGACCAAGTCGCAACAGCGCATCAACCTCTCGCCGCGCCTGATCCTGGTCGACACGCCGGGGATGACCTGGCCGAAGATCGAGCACGATGCCGACGGCTTCATGCTGGCGGCGAGCCACGCGATCGGCCGCAATGCGGTGATCGACGAGGAGGTGGCGGTGTTTCTCGCAGGTATCCTGCTCGACCGCTATCCGGGCCTGCTCAAGGCGCGCTATGGTTTTTCCCTGGAAGCGCTCGACGCGACCGGCGTGCTCGAGGCTGTGGCGAAGAAGCGCGGCTGCATCCTGAGAGGGCGAGGCGGCGAACTGGACCTGGAGAAAGCCGCGATGATCCTGCTGACCGATTACCGCAGCGGCACGCTCGGCCGCATCAGCCTCGAAACGCCCGTCTCGCGCCGCGCGATGCTGGCGGAAGCGGCCAGCAAACCCCAAAAAACGCCCGCAGCCGAACCCGACGCAACGGCGTGATCACGCCGGCCAGGCCTGCGAGTCCAGCCAGACCGCGGTTTGCTCCCTGCCGCACACGGCGGACACAGGCAAGGGTTCGCCGCGCTTCCAGCGCGCGATCGCCCCGCGCTTGCCCGAGCCGGTGACGACGAACCACACCTGCCGGCTGCGGCTCAGTCGCGCGGCCGACAGGCTCACCCGCTCGGGCGGCGGCTTCGGCGCGTCGAGCACGGCGAGCGCATCCGGGCTGTCGTCGGCCACGCCCCAGTCGTGCGCCGGGAACAGGCTCGCCGTGTGGCCGTCCTCGCCGATTCCGAGCAGCACGACATCGAAATCGCCCGTCTCGTTCAGCCGCTCGCCATACAGCTGCGCCGCCTCGCGCGCGCCGCGTTCGGCCGGGACGGGACGACGGTTGGCAGGTGGGATGCGCGACGCCGCGAGCCAGGCCGCTTCCGCCATTGCGCTGTTGCGCTCGGGATGATCGGGGGGCAGGCAACGCTCGTCGCCGTACCATATCCACCAGTGCGCATCGCCAGCCTGCCGCTCGGCCAGCGCACGATACAGGGCGCGCGGCGTGCTGCCGCCCGCCAGCACCAGATGGAACGCACCGCGCGCGGCGATGGCGGCGTCGGCCTCGCCGCACAGCGCATCGGCCAGGGCGGCGACCAGGCCGTCGGCGTCGTCAAACACCCGCCATTCGGGCAGGCTCATACCTCGTTGCGCCAGGTCTGGTCGTCGCTGTCGAACAGCCTATTCGCCTCGGCCGGACCCCAGGAGCCGGCGGGATAGGTCGGGATGAACTCGCGCTCGACCGTCCAGTTCTTGAGGATGGGATCGACCACCTGCCAGGCCCATTCGACCTCGTCGAACCTGATGAACAGCGAGCGGTCGCCCTCGATCACGTCGAGCAGCAGCGTCTCGTAGGCATCGAGCGTCTGCTCGTCGGTCTTCAGGAAGCTCGCGTTCATCTGCATCACCCGCGTGTCCATATCGAGGCCGGGCTGCTTGACGTGGATTTCCATGTGCATCGACTCCTCGGGCTGGATGGAGAGCAGCACCCAGTTCGGCGCGATCGACTCGAGCGGCGTCTCGCGGAACAACTGCTGCGGCGGATGGCGGAAGCGGATCGCGATCACCGACGTCTGTCGTGCCATGCGCTTGCCGGTGCGCAGATAAAAGGGCACGCCGCGCCAGCGCCAGTTGTCGATGTAGAACTTGGCCGCGACGAAGGTCTCGGTGATCGAATTCGGCTCGACGCCGTTCTCCTGCTGATAGCCCTGCGCCAGTTGCCCGTCCACGCTGCCGCGTGCGTACTGCGCGCGCACCGCGTGGGCGTGGACCGCGCGCTTGGCGATGGGGCGGATCGAACGCAGCACCTTGACCTTTTCGTCGCGCAGCGCGTCGGCTTCGAGCGCGGGCGGCGGCTCCATCGCCACGACCGTGAGCAGTTGCATCAGGTGGTTCTGCAGCATGTCGCGCAGTGCGCCCGCGCGGTCGTAGTAGTCGGCGCGCTGCTCGATGCCGATCGACTCGGCCACCGTGATCTGCACATGGTCGATGAAATTGCGGTTCCACAGAGGCTCGATCAGCGTGTTGGCGAACCGGAAAACCAGCAGGTTCTGCACCGTTTCCTTGCCCAGGAAATGGTCGATGCGGTAGACCTGTTCCTCGTCGAAATACTGGTGCAGCAGGCGGTTCAGCATCTGCGCCGATTCGAGGTCCTCGCCGAAGGGCTTTTCGATCACCACCCGGTTCAGCCCGCGCGGCTTGTTGAGCCCCACCGCTTCGAGATTCTGGATCACCGCGCCGAATTCGGCGGGTTTGATTGCGAGGTAGAACACGGTGCTCGAGCAGGCCGACTCCGGCGGCAACCGGTCCGCCAGCGAGCGGAAGGACTCGCGATCGTTGAGGTCGCCCTTGTGGTACGCGAAGCGGGCCAGGAAGCGCTGGAACACGGGCGTGTCGAGCGAGCCCTTGATCTTGTCCCGCAGCACTTCGCGCATGTGGTCGCGCCAGTTTTCGATCGTCCAGTCGCGCCGCGAGAACGCGATGATGGTGAGCGATTCGGCCAGCCGGGCGGCCGCCTCCAGGTGATACAGCGCGGGCAGCAGCTTGTTCGACGCGAGATTGCCGGTCGCGCCGAAAATGACGAACGAGCACGGAAGATCGTCGGGACTCGAGTTCTTGGCAAGGTTCATGTCAGGCCTCCTTCACCGCATGGCCGCCGAACCCCTGACGCATCTTCGCCAGCATTTTCGCGGCGTAATCGTTCTTGCCCTGGGTCGCGAAGCGCATCATCAGGGCCAGCGACATCACCGGCGTGGGGACGCCCTGCTCCACCGATTCGAGTGCGGTCCAGCGCCCCTCGCCCGAATCGGCGACGAAGGGTTCGATGGACTCGAGCGTCTGATCCCGGGCCAGGAAATCGGCCGACAGGTCGAGCAGCCACGAACGCACTACGCTGCCATGGCGCCACAGTTCGGCGATCTCGCCGAGGTCGAGGTCGAAGTCCGCCCTGCTCTTCATCAGCGCGAAACCCTCGGCGAAGGCCTGCATCATCCCGTACTCGATGCCGTTGTGAACCATCTTCACGAAATGGCCGGAACCGACCGGCCCGGTGTGCAGCCAGCCGTCCGTCGGCGTCGGCGCGAGTGCCTCCATGTAGGGCTTGAGCCGCGCCGCGGCCGCGCCGCTGCCGCCGAACATGATGCAGTAGCCGTTCTCCAGGCCCCACACGCCGCCGGATACGCCGGCATCGGCGAACTCGACCTTTTGCGCCGCGAGCGAGCCGGCGCGGCGCAGATCGTCCTTGTAGTAGGCGTTGCCGCCGTCGACGACGAGGTCGCCCGCGGAAAGCAGGGGAGCCAGCGTGGCCAGGGCCGTCTCGGTCGCCTCGCCCGCCGGCAGCATCAGCCACACGATGCGGGGCGCCTGCAACGCCGTCACCATTTCCTCAATCGACGCGCAGGCGAGGTGGCCGGTTTCTTCCGCGATGGCCGTGCTGACGTCATGGCTGCGGTTGTTGACCGCGATCCTGATGCCCTTTCGCGCCAGTCGCCGCGCCATGTTGCCGCCCATGCGGCCGAGTCCGACGAGTCCGAATTCCATACCTCGCTCCTTGATCGAAATGAGTGCGCGCGTCGATCGCGCACGCGTCAATGCATGATAGGACGCCTGAGTGACGCGCAAGTTGCCGCGGCGCGCTTTCCCGATGGAGGCTCGCGGTCAGCCGAGCAGCCCGGGGAACAGCTTGCCCAGCCCGCCCGCGATCATCTCGACCGAGATCGCGGCGATGATGAGGCCCATCAGGCGCGTGACGACGTGGATCCCGGTTTTCCCGAGGCGCCCCGAAATCAGGGGCGCGGCGCGGAACGCCAGCCATACGGAAAAGGCCACCAGCGCCACGGGTATCAGGAGCGCGATCTGATGCAGGACCGCGCCGCGGGCCGCCGACGCCGCCACGATCACGTGGGTGATGGCGCCCGGCCCTGCGAGCAGCGGGATGCCCAGGGGAACCACGCCCACCGCGTCGCGTTCCTCCGCCTCGGCGGCCTCGTCGCTCGTCTGCCGTTGCGGGCTGACATGCGCCTGCACCATCGACAGCGCCAGCAGCAACAGCAACAAGCCGCCGGCCACCGAGAATGCCGCTAGACGAACGCCGAAAAATTCCAGGAGCGGTTCGCCGGCAAACGTGAACAGCGTCAGCACCCCCAGCACGGTCAATGCGGCGATTCGCGCGGCGGCGCGGCTCTGCGCGAGCGTGTAGCTATGCGTGGCGAGGAGAAAAATCGGGATGACGCCGACCGGGTCGACAATGGCGAAAAGCGCAAGCGCCGCCTTGGCGAGTTCGAGAATGTCCATGCGGGCATCATAGCCGCACGGCGCGAGAGACCGCTACGTGCGGCGAAACACGAGGTCCCACACGCCGTGCCCCAGGCGGATGCCGCGCTGCTCGAATTTGGTGAGCGGCCGGCTTTCGGGACGCGGCGCGTAGTCCGACGCGGTATTGGCGAGCAGCGGTTCGGCCGAGAGCACCGCCAGCATCTGCTCGGCGTAGTCCTGCCAGTCGGTGGCGAGATGAAGATAACCGCCTGGCTGGAGCCGGCTCGCGAGCAGCGTCACCAGCGCGGGCTGGATCAGGCGGCGCTTGTGATGGCGCTTCTTGTGCCAGGGGTCGGGAAAGAAGACATGGATGCCCGCAAGGCTCGCCGGCGCCAGCATCTGCGTCAGCACCTCGACGGCATCGTGCTGGATCACGCGCACGTTTTCGAGGCCGCGCTCGCCGATCTGCTTCAGGAGCGCGCCGACGCCGGGGGTGTGGACCTCGACGCCGAGATAGTCGTTGTCCGGATGCGCGGCGGCCGTCTCGGCCAGCCCCTCGCCCATGCCGAACCCGATCTCGAGGATGCGCGGCGCCGGATGCGCGCGGCCGAACGCGGCGTCGAGATCGAGCACGTCAGCGCGGTACGGCAGCATGAATCGCGGCCCGATCTCCGCCAGCGCACGTGCCTGGCCGGAGCCGACGCGGCCGGCGCGCAAGACATAGGAGCGGATGCGCGGATGCGCGCCGGCTTCGCCTGCCATGCGCTATTTGCTTCCGGCGATGAGGCCGCTGGTCGGCGAACTCGGGCTGGCCCGGTAGATCTTCTTCGGCATGCGGCCGGCGAGGAAGGCCTCGCGCCCGGCCTCGACGGCCTTCTTCATCGCCGAGGCCATCAGCACCGGATTGCCCGCGCCTGCGATCGCGGTGTTCATCAGCACGGCGTCGCAGCCGAGCTCCATCGCGATCGCGGCGTCGCTCGCGGTGCCGACGCCGGCGTCGACGATCACGGGCACCGAAAGACGATCGATGATGATTTGCAGGTTCCAGGGATTGAGGATGCCCATGCCCGAGCCGATCAGGCTCGCCAGCGGCATCACCGCGACGCAGCCGATGTCTTCGAGCTGCTTGGCGGCGATCGGGTCGTCCGACGTGTAGACCATCACCTGGAAGCCGTCCTTCACCAGCACCTCGGCGGCCTTGATCGTTTCGGCGACGTTGGGATAAAGCGATTCGGCGTCGCCCAGCACCTCGAGCTTGACCAGCGAATGCCCGTCCAGCAGTTCGCGCGCCAGGCGCAGGGTACGGATGGCGTCGTCCGCGGAATAGCAGCCGGCGGTGTTGGGCAGGTAGGTGTACTTCGACGGCGGCAGCGCGTCGAGCAGGGAGGGCTGGCTGGCGTCCTGGCCGATGTTGGTGCGGCGGATCGCGACCGTGACGATTTCCGCGCCCGAGGCCTCGACGGCGAGACGCGTCTGTTCGAAATCCTTGTATTTGCCGGTGCCGACCAGCAGGCGGGAAGCATAGGATTGTCCGGCGATGACGAGAGGGTTCATAGATTCAGCAATTAGAAAGGTGGGAAGCCGGATCAGCCGCCGCCGACCGCGACGACGATTTCCAGGCGATCGCCCCCGGCGAGACGGGTGTCGGCGTGCCGGCTGCGCGGGACGATCTCCCCGTTCCTTTCGACGGCAATGCGCTTGCCCGTCAGGTCGAGCGACTCGACGAGCTGGGCAACGGTAAGCGGGGCGCTGAAAGTACGGGGTTCGCCGTTGACGACAAGTTCAATCACAACTTCTATCCGGCAGGACTATTCAGTAGAATTGGCGATTCTACCCCGAAGGCCCCAAGGACCCGAAGGGCCTCAGGCGCAGCGCGGGCGTCGTATAGTGGCATTACCTGAGCTTCCCAAGCTCATGAGGAGGGTTCGATTCCCTTCGCCCGCTCCACTCACGCCGCTCCGGGCGGTCGCCCGCCACTTTGCGGAGATGTCGTCTCCCGCCTGACAACGTAAAACACCGGATTCTTTTTCGCTTCCGCCGGCAAAAATCCATGCCGGATCCCCGCCGGTGAGCAGTTGCTAACGCGCCAGAACCCGGCCTGGCTCGAAACGCGCCCGGAAGCCCGACAGACCAGAATTTTTCACACCCCACGCGCTCAAGTTTCGCCCGGCTTCGTCCGATAGAGCGGCTATGCGGTTTTGCGTTGACTTTTCGACACAATCGACGACCGCCGAACAGGGCAATCGCCTCGAATCGCACACGAGGCGGGTCACCACCGGCCGTATATTCGCCGCCCTGCTCCCGGCACAACCGCCACCACCGCGAGGCAATCATCATGGAGCGCGAGATGCCAGACAAATCCGTCGTAGTAAACCTCAGCCAGTTCGAGCGATCCCGCCGCACGCAGATCTCCCCTGAAGCGCTTTCCGTTCTGCACGACTGCCGCGACCTGCTGATCGAGGGGGCGACCCGCGTGCTGACCCGGCAGGCCGAAGCAATGGAAAACACCCTGCTCGCGATGGCCGACCGCGCGCCGCTGCTGGAAACGCGCAACACCTACTACAGCGCGCAGAGAATCCTCAACCGCCAGGCCAATGAATTGCTGAGCGCCTGCAAGGACGCGTACCGCCAGGCCTTCGGCGATTTCACCCATGGCCGTGAAAAACCCGCGGACGGCGGCCTGCTCGAACTGTCTCTGGTCGACGATCACGATTTCGAAATCACGCTCGCGGTCGACAAGGCCACCTCGCGCCTGCGGTACAACAGCGCCGAGGAACTCGTCGCGCTGGATGCCCGGATCGCACATCTTCTGGGCCGCAGCGACCTCTCCGAAAACGACAACCCGCTCGGGCCGCGCGTGCTGTGCGATGCCATCCTCGACGGCATGGTCCGCCTGCAGGCGGATCAGGACGTGCGGATCGTGCTGCTGAACCAGTTCGACCTGGTGCTGACGACCGAGCTCCCGCAGATCTACCAGACGCTCAATCGCCGCCTGATCGATCGCGGCGTCCTGCCCGACCTCAAGATCGGATCGAAAACCCGGGCGCAAACGCCGGCGGCCACCGCTTCGGCCGTTCAGGCCCAGGCGGGCGCCGACATGTTCCGCCTGTTCGAGCAGCTCGCCCAAGGGATCAGTCCCGCCGCAGGCCACGGCGCGCCGACGCTGGGCGGCCACACCCTGCTCGATTCGCTCAGCCAGTTCCAGTCCGGCGCCCTGATGCTGCCCGGCGGCGGACACCTCGAGCTGCCGCTCCTCGAAGCCGCGACGGTCAGCAACGTGTTGCGCGCGCTGCAACAGAGCCCGGTGATGCTGTCCGCGAGCCCGCTCGACGCGGTACTGGTGGACGCGGTGGCGATGCTGTTCGACGTGGTGTTCGAGGAGGCTTCGATCCCTGATCGCCTCAAGGCCCAGATCGCGCGGCTGCAGATCCCCGTGCTCAAGGCCGCGATGCTGGACCGGAACTTCTTCTCGCAATCCAATCATCCGGTGCGGCGCATGCTGGACGCGATCGCCACGCTCGCCGTCCACCTGCCCGACAACGAGACGGGCAACGCGCGCCTCGAGGCGATCTCGCACGTGGTGAGTCGGGTGCTGGAGAGCTTCGAAAAGGACATCGCCGTCTTCGAGACCGCCGCTGCCGAGCTGGAGGCCATGGGCACGACGCTGGAAGAAACGCTCGCCGAAACGCTGGACGCGAGCCTGCAGCCGGGTATCGCGCAGATCAAGCAGTCCGAGCGCGCCGAACTCGCGCCGTTGATTGTGGACGATTTCATCAACCGCGCGCTGAAAGACCAGCCGGGGGCGGACGCGGTGCACGAGTTTCTGCGCCGCGACTGGGCGCAGGTGCTCACGCTCGATTACATCAACGAGGGCGAGGACGGCGCGCATTTCAACAGCCACGTCGAAACGATGCGCGAGCTGATCTGGAGCGTACAGCCCAAGACGGACATGGACGCCCGCCTGATGCTGGTTCGAATCCTGCCCGGGCTGCTGAAGCGCCTGCGCGAAGGCACCGCGCAAATAGACCTGCCCCAGAAGGTCTCCGACCGTTTCTTCGCCACTCTGGTCATCCTGCATGCCAACGCGGTGCGCCCCAACGCGCAGCCGGTCCCGCTGCCCGACATCGCGCCGGAAGAAGCGACAGAACGCGTGCAGCACGCCCACGCTCCGGCCGCGAAGCACGCCAAAGCCAAGGCCGCGCCGGCCGCTCCCGAGGTGGAAGACGAGTTCAGCGAGCGCGCCCGCCGTCTCAGCAAGGGCGACTGGGTGGAATTCCACTACGACGACGGCACCTTCCGCTGGGCGCGCCTCGGCTGGGTCAGCAGCGTCAAGAGCACCTACCTGTTCTCGGACCAGGACGGCATGAACAGCTTTTCCATCGACCCGCGTCGGCTGGCCGACAAGCTGCGCCGCGGCGAGGCCGTACTGGTCGAGCGCAAATCGCTCACCGACTCGGCGTTCGGCAAGCTGATGCACCTGTTCCGCCAGAAGCTGGGATACGCCTGAACGCAGGCGAGCGGCAGCCTTTTGCACGCACGGGCCGTCGCCTGCCGCCGGACCGCCGTTTTCCGTTGATCGGTTTCGCAAGCCCGGCTACCCTGCCGGGGTGAAATCCTTCGCCTCCCGCATCATCGACTGGCAGCGGCGCCACGGCCGCCACACCCTGCCCTGGCAGGCGACGCGCGATCCCTATCGCGTCTGGCTGTCGGAGATCATGCTGCAACAGACGCAGGTCTCCACGGTCGTTCCCTATTTCGAACGCTTTGTCGCCCGCTTCCCCGATCTGCGGGCCCTGGCCGCAGCGCGCGAGGACGACGTCCTCGCCTTGTGGAGCGGGCTCGGCTACTACAGCCGCGCGCGCAACCTGCACGCCGCCGCGCGCAGCCTCGTGGCCGAATGCGGCGGCGCCTTCCCCGCCGACCCGGCGCGCATCGCGCAGCTGCCCGGGATCGGGCGTTCGACCGCCGCGGCCATTGCCGCGCTGGCATTCGGCGAGCGCTGCGCCATCCTCGATGGCAACGTCAAGCGCGTCCTCGCGCGCCACGGCGGCGTCGCGGGCTGGCCGGGCGACAAAAGGGTCGAGACCGGACTGTGGGCGCTGGCCGAGTCGCTGCTCCCCCGCGCCGGCATCGAGGCCTACACGCAAGGCATGATGGACCTGGGCGCACTCGTCTGCACCCGCAGCCGGCCTGACTGCGCGGTCTGCCCGGTCAATGCGGATTGCGTCGCGCATGTTCAGCAGCGCACCGCCGAACTGCCGACGCCGCGCCCCCAAAAAGTGCGTCCCGAAAAACAGGTGCAGGTGCTGCTGCTGCTCGACCGCGGCGAGCTGATGCTGGAAAAGCGGCCGCCGCAAGGGATATGGGGGGGGCTCTGGAGCCTGCCCGAACTGCCGCCCGACGTGGACGCGGCGGGCCACTGCCGGAACGAGCTCGGCTTCACCGCGCTGGAGCAGCAGGTCTTGCCGCAATTCACCCATGATTTCACGCACTTCAGGCTGCACATCCGGCCCGTGCGTTTCCACCTCGCGCCGCGCGAAAAAACCCTTCCCGGCCACCTATGGCTCTCCCCGGCGGATGCGCTCGACGCCGCCCTGCCCGCCCCGGTGCGCACGCTGGTCGGGCAGCTCGTGCGTCCCTGACCGGACGCAGCGCCGCGTCCGGGGCGGAAACATCCACCGGCGGACATTGTCGAAACGCTCAAGTGCTATACCGAATGCTCACGGTCCAACAGCATCAGGAGAGCGACATGAACACGACATTCGACGTGCCCGGCGCAGCCGTTTTCGATCGCGACGGGTTTCTGATCAATCCCGACATCTGGAGCGAAGGCCTGGCCGACCGCATTGCCAGCGCGGACGGCCTGACTCCGCTCAACGACATGCAGTTCGGCGTGCTGCACGCGCTGCGCGAGGAATTCATGAGGAACGGCAACGTGACGGCACTCAGCCATGTCTGCCACCTCGTCGGGCAGGATGCCGATTGCATGCAACATCTGTTCCCCAACCCGCGCGAGGCCTGGCGCCTGGCGGGTCTGCCCAACCCCGGCGAGGAGGCCAAAGCCTACCTCTGAGTCCCCGCCGGGCGGCCGGCGGAGGAGCGCCAAAAACCCTGGCTTGCATGTGCGCGGGCGCATGGACGCGCCGCCTTCGGGCGCGCCGCTCTCCCCCGGCTTGACGACGTCGAACCACCCGCCGGGCGCGGCCGGATTCCGGTAAGATTGGCGTTTTCCATCCGCTGAGAGATTTTTCACCATGTCCATGGCCGACCGCGACGGCGTCATCTGGTACGACGGCAAACTCGTCCCCTGGCGCGACGCCACCACCCACGTCCTGACCCATACGCTGCACTACGGGATGGGCGTATTCGAAGGCGTGCGCGCCTACAAGGCCGAACAGGGCACGGCGATTTTCCGCCTCGAGGAGCACACCAAGCGGCTGTTCAATTCGGCCCACATCCTGGGCATGAAGCTGCCGTTCGACCGGGCGACGATTTCCGAAGCGCAGCGCGCGGTCGTGCGCGAAAACGGACTCGAATCCGGCTACCTGCGCCCGATGGCCTTCTTCGGCTCCGAGGCCATGGGCATCTCGGCGAAGAACCTGTCGGTTCACGTCATCGTCGCCGCCTGGCCGTGGGGCGCGTATCTCGGCCAGGAAGCGCTGGAGCACGGCATCCGGGTCAAGACGAGCTCGTTCTCGCGCCATCATTCCAACGTCACCATGTGCAAGGCCAAGGCGAACGGCAACTACATGAACTCCATCCTCGCGCACAAGGAAGCCGAGATGGACGGCTACGACGAGGCGCTGCTGCTCGACGTCGACGGCTTCGTGTCCGAAGGCTCGGGCGAGAACATCTTCATCGTCCGCGACGGCAAGCTCTACACGCCCGACCCGAGTTCCGCCCTGGTCGGCCTCACCCGTGACACCATCATCCAGCTGGCGCAGGAAAACGGCCTCGAGGTGATCGAAAAGCGCATCACCCGCGACGAGGTCTACATCGCGGACGAAGCCTTCTTCACCGGCACCGCCGCCGAGGTCACGCCGATCCGCGAACTCGACAACCGCACGATCGGCGAAGGCTCGCGCGGCCCGGTCACGGCGAAGCTGCAGGCCCTGTATTTCGACTGCGTGCACGGCCGTTCCGCGGCGCACACCGAATGGCTCACGCTGGTCTGAGCGGCACGACATGAGCGAGTTGCACGACAACACCGAGCGCGTCATCGAGATCAGCGATAGCGATCTTCCGCTGCACTGCCCGATGGATGACCAGTCCGACTGGAACGCGCATCCGCGCGTCTATCTGTCCATCGAGGCGCGGGGCGAAGTGCTCTGTCCGTATTGCGGAACGCTCTACCGCCTCAAGGGCAGGCCGAGCGGCGGCCGCCACTAGCCCCCGTCGCCGCGCCGAGGGCGCTCGCCGGCCCGGCACCGGCCGCCGGCACGGCTACAATGCGTGGTATCGCGCGCATTCGAAAAAACCATGTCCGATTCCGCATTCTCCACTCCGGAAGCCGTCGAGGCCGCGTTCTACGCCGCCTTCGAAGCCCGCTCGCTCGACGCCATGATGGCGGTCTGGGCCGGCGACGACGCCATCGCCTGCATTCACCCCATGGCGGCGCCGCTGGATGGCCGCGCCGCGATCGCCGCGGGATGGCGCAGCATGTTCGAGGCCGCCGGCCAGTTCCGCGTCCAGGTCGAATTCGCGCAGGAAATACGGACGGCCGAACAGGTGATCCGCATCGTCCGCGAGTACCTCGCCATCGGCGAGGAAACCGAACCGCGCCCGCCCATCCTCGCCACCAACATTTACCGCAAGGAGGCCGGCGGCTGGCGCATGGTGCTGCACCACGCTTCGCCGCTGCGGGTGGGCGGCACCCCGCCCTCGCGTACCCCGCCCGTCGTGCTGCATTGAGGGAAGCGCGCCGCGCCGGGCATTTCCCTGGCGACGCGCCGTATCGCGCGCCGGCCTGGCTGCCCGGCGGTCACCTGCAGACCCTCTACGCCAGCCTGTTCATCCGCGTGGCTCCGGTGGCCTGCCGGCGCGAACGGCTGGAGCTGCCGGACGGCGATTTCCTCGATTTCGACTGGGTCGACGGCCGGGCCGGCGCGCCCGTCGTCGTGCTGTTCCACGGCCTGGAAGGCGGCGCCGGCAGTCCTTACGCGCGCCGTCTCATGGCGCAGGTCCGGGCATGCGGCTGGCATGGTACGGTGGCGCATTTCCGCGGCTGCTCGGGCGAGGACAACCGGCTGCCGCGCGCCTACTTCGCCGGCGACAGCGAGGACGTCGAGCGCATCCTGCGCCACGTCAAATCGCAGCATCCCGCGGCGCCGCTCTACGCCGCCGGCGTCTCGCTCGGCGGCAACGCGCTGCTGAAGTGGCTCGGCGAACAGGGCGAGTCGGCGCGCGCGCTGGTCGATGCCGCCGCCGCCGTTTCGGCGCCGCTCGATCTGTCCGCAGCCGGCCACACGCTCGACCGCGGATTCCAGCGCCGCGTCTACACCGCGCATTTTCTCCTCACACTGAAAGCCAAGGCCCTGCGCAAGGCCGCCCGCTTTCCGGGGATGCTCGATGCCGAAGCGATCGCCGGCGCCACCACTTTCCGTGAATTCGACACGCTCGTCACGGCGCGGCTGCACGGATTTCGCGACGCCGAGGATTACTGGCGACGGGTCTCGTCCAAGCCGCTGCTGAAAACGATCGCACTGCCCACGCTCGTCATCAACGCGAAAAACGACCCCTTCCTGCCTGCCTCGGCGCTGCCCGCTGCCGGGAACGTATCGTCCGCAGTCACGCTCGAACAGCCCGATACCGGGGGCCACGTGGCCTTTCCGTCGGGGCCCTTCCCCGGCAACATCGACTGGCTGCCGCGCCGGCTGCTGCGGCATTTCGGCGCCGGGGCACGTTAGCGCCCTCAGGTAGAATCGTCCCACTCATTCACAGGAGCGCGTTTTGGACTATCCCAAGGAAATCTTCAAGGCCTACGACATCCGCGGCATCGTCGGCAAGACGTTCACCCCGGAGATCGTCGAGGCCATCGGCCACGCGATCGGATCGGAAGCCGCCGCGCGCAGCCAGAAGGAAATCTGCATCGGCCGCGACGGCCGCCTCTCGGGCCCCGATCTCGCCGCTGCGCTTGCGCGCGGCATCCGCAAGGCCGGCATCGGCGTCGTCGACCTCGGCATGGTCGCCACGCCGATGACGTATTTCGCCGCGTATCAGCTCGGCACCAACAGCGCGGTGATGGTCACCGGCAGCCACAACCCCCCCGACTACAACGGCCTCAAGATGGTGCTCGGCGGCGAAACCCTGTCGGGCGCTGCCATCCAGAAGCTGCGCGAGCGGCTCGTCAACGGCGACCTGACCCACGGCGACGGCGGCTACCGCCAGCACGACATCGCGCCCGAATACCTCGCGCGCATCGTTTCCGACGTCAAGCTCGCACGGCCGATGAAGATCGTCATCGACTGCGGCAACGGCGTGCCCGGCGCATTCGCGCCCAAGCTCTACCGCGACATGGGCTGCGAGGTCGAGGAGCTCTTCTGCGAGGTCGACGGCAACTTTCCCAACCACCATCCCGACCCGTCGCAGCCCAAGAATCTGCAGGATCTGATCGCGCACCTGAAAAGCGGCGACGCCGAGATCGGACTGGCGTTCGACGGCGACGGCGACCGTCTCGGCGTCGTCACCAAGGACGGCACGATCATCTTCCCCGACCGCCAGCTGATGCTGTTCGCCGACGACGTGCTCTCGCGCAATCCAGGCGCCGAAATCATTTTCGACGTGAAATCCACGCGCAAGCTGTTCGGATGGATCAAGGACCGTGGCGGCCGCCCGCTGCTGTGGAAAACCGGACACAGCTTCATCAAGGCCAAGATGAAGGAAACCGGTGCGCTGCTCGCCGGCGAGATGTCGGGGCACGTGTTCTTCAAGGAACGCTGGTACGGCTTCGACGACGGCCTCTACGCCGGCGCGCGCCTGCTCGAATATCTCTCCAGGCAGGCCGATATCGACGCGACCCTGCACAGCCTGCCCGACACGGTGAACACGCCCGAGCTCAACATCAAGATGGCCGAAGGCGAGCATTACGCGCTGATGGAACGGCTCCAGAAAACCGCGCATTTCCCCGACGCCCAGGAGGTGATCACGCTCGACGGCCTCAGAGTCGAGTACGCCGACGGCTTCGGCCTCGCCCGCCCGTCCAACACGACGCCGGTCATCGTGCTCCGCTTCGAGGCCGACAACGCCGAGGCGCTGAAGCGGATCCAGGCCGACTTCCGGCGCGTGATCCACCAGGCGGCGCCCGGTCTCGCGCTGCCGTTTTGAAGCCGGACAACGCACCGCGCAGCCTGCACGTCATCGGCGGCAAGGGGCTGGGCGGCGCCGAGCGCTTCTTCATCCGGCTGGTGAACGCGCTGGCCCGGAACGGGCAGCCGGTCGCCGCAGTAACCGTGGCGGACGGCGAGATCGCGCGCGCCATCGATCCGGCGGTACGGCAATACCACGCGCCGATGCTGGGCGTGTGGGACCTCTATTCACGCCGTAAAATCCGCCGCGCGGTCGCCGATTTCCGCGCCGACGTCGTGCAGACCTACATGGGGCGGGCGACCCGCATCGTGCACGTGCACCGTACGCCGCCGGTGCACATCGCGCGGCTGGGCGGCTACTACAACCTCAAGGGCTACCGTCACGCGCACGCCTGGGTGGGCAATACCCGCGGCATCCGCGATTACCTCGCAACCCACGGCCTGCCCGCCGACCGCGTGCGCTGCATCGGCAATTTCGTCGACACGCCGCCCCCCGTGCCGGCCGACGCGCTCGACGCGCTGCGGCACAACCTCGGCGTCGAGGGCTGCCGCGTCCTCGTCGGACTTGGCCGGCTGCACCCGAACAAGGGCTGGGCCGATCTGCTCGATGCCTTTGCACGCCTGCCGGTATCGTCGCAAGGCGCGCCGCTGCATCTGGTGATGGTCGGCGACGGGCCGCTGCGCGACGAGCTGGAACGACGCGCCGAGCGTCTCGGCATCGCGGCGCGCGTCCACTGGACCGGCTGGCAGAACGATCCTGCGCCGTACTACCAGCTCGCCGACGTATTCGTCTGCGCGTCGGTGCACGAGCCGCTCGGCAATGTCATCCTGGAAGCCTGGGCCAACCGCACGCTGATCGTGTCGACCCGCGCACAGGGCCCGCTGGAACTGATGCGGGACGACGTCAACGGTCTCCTCGCCCCGCTCGGCGACGCAGCCGGCCTGGCCGACGTCCTGCAGACGGCGCTGGCACTCGACGACGCGCACAGGGCGCGCCTGATCGACGCCGGGCATGCGGAAGTGACGCGGCATTATTCCGAGGCGGCGATCGTGTCGGCGTACACGGCGCTCTATGCCGAGTTGATGAATCGAACCGGCGCCGCCCGATAGCCCGCCAGCCTGCGCGGTAACCGTGAACGGCGGCTCCTATGCCGGCGACGCGGACCGCATGGACTAGAATCCTTAAACCTTTCGCCTCGCAGCTGGAGACCGCCATCGACTGCCTGCTCTTCACCGGAAACAAGGCCCAGTCCATCCCGTTCGACGATATCAGCGATCACGTCGGACAACCGGATCGCTTCATCTGGGTCGAGCTGAAATCCCCCGACAGCCAGACCATCAATCGTCTGGGCCAGGAACTCGGTCTGCACGCGCTCGCGCTGGAAGACGCGATTTCGACCCACCAGCGGCCCAAGCTGGAGGATTACGAAGGCCACATATTCATCGCCGTGCGCACCGCGCAGCTTTGGGAAGCGCGCCTGGAACTCGGCGAAACGCATTTGTTCGTGGGCGGCAACTACGTCATCGCCATCCGCCACGACAGCGGCAGCGGCTACACCCGGGTGAGCGACCGCCTGCAGCGGCCGCCGGGCAATATCAAGGCGGCCACGCCCTACGCGCTGTACCTCGTGCTCGACCTCATCGTCGACCAGTTCAGGCCGGTCATCGAAGGCATGCAGGACCGCTTCCATTCGCTGGAAAGCCAGTTGATGGGCGGCGTCGAATCGGGGCGCGACATGCTGGAACAGCTCTACGAGATGAAGCGCGACCTGACCGCACTGCGCGACGCCACCGAGCCGATGCAGGAAATCTCGCTGAACCTGTTTCGCCTGCACCCGGAGCTGTCCACCAAGGAACTCAAGGCCTACTACCGCGACATCCACGATCACGCGGTGCGGGTGTCGGCCGCGATCGACCGCCTGCGCGCAGCGACGTCGGACGCGATGCAGTTCCATCTCGCGTCCCTGTCGGTGAAGCAGAACGAATCGGTGCAGAAGCTGGCCGGCTGGGGCGCGCTGCTGGCGTTGCCGACGGTCGTGTTCAGCCTGTACGGCATGAACTTCGTCGACATGCCCGAACTCAAGTGGCGCTGGGCCTATCCGGTCCTGCTGCTGACGACCGGTGCGGCTGTTCTGGCGCTGTATCGGCGGCTCAAGCGGCGCGGCTGGATCTAGGCCCTACTTCCACTCGGCACGCGCATAGCGGACGCGCGTGCCGGCCTGTTCGTCCGGTCTTGAAACCAGGAACCGGCATGATCTTGTCGCCCTGCGGGGTCAGGTACACGAACAGCGGGGTGGCAAACGCCTGCAGGCGCGGCCCAGCTCCGCCTCGGTGATGCGCTCGCCGGACGGCAGCGTCAGCCGCTTGCCCGACTCTGCGTCGACGTACACCAGCTCGTAGTTGTCGGTGTAGAGCTTTTTCAGCGCCGGATCGGAAAAGCTCACCTTGTTGGTGTGCTCGCACCAGGCGCAGCCGTAGCGCCCGAAATACAGGAATATCGGCTTGGTTCCTGCATTCTGATAAATTCGGAAACCCGCACAACCCTCTTTTATGACCACATGACCCACGATCCCGTCCGCATCGGCCTGGTGTCGATCAGCGACCGCGCCAGCAGCGGCGTCTACGAAGACCAAGGCCTGCCGGCGCTCGAAGCCTGGTTCGGCGAGACGCTCGCCAATCCGGCCGAATTCGTCACCCGGCTGATCCCCGACGAGCAGGCGCTGATCGAGGCGACGCTGATCGAGCTGGCCGACACGGAAAAATGCTCGCTCATCCTCACCACCGGCGGCACCGGTCCCGCGCCGCGCGATGTCACGCCCGAAGCCACGCTCGCCGTCGCGCACAAGGTGCTGCCCGGCTTCGGCGAGGCGATGCGCGCGGTGTCGCTGCGCTACGTGCCGACCGCAATCCTGTCGCGCCAGGTCGGCGTGACGCGCGGGAGCAGCCTGATCCTCAACCTGCCGGGCCAGCCCAAGGCGATCAAGGAAACGCTCGACGGCGTCTTCGCCGCGGTGCCCTACTGCATCGACCTCATCGGCGGGCCGTATCTCGAAGCGCGCCCGGAAACGATCGCGGTGTTCCGCCCGAAGTCCGCGC
The DNA here is from genome assembly GCA_021820845.1 of Pseudomonadota bacterium. Classification (GTDB taxonomy): domain Bacteria; phylum Pseudomonadota; class Gammaproteobacteria; order Burkholderiales; family Thiobacillaceae; genus Thiobacillus. Next base: position 68,210 of record JAKADC010000001.1, on the reverse strand, counting down.
TGCGGACCACGCCATGACGGCCGTGCTCGACGCGCTGGCGCGCGCGCTCCGCGACCTCTTCCACCCGCGCGTGCTGTGGGTGGTGGTCTGGCCGATGCTGGCGGCCGGTCTGCTGTGGCTGGTGCTCGCCGTGACGTTCTGGAGCACGTTCTCCGGCTGGATCGCGCTCGGCCTCGACAAGATCGGCATCGAGGCCTGGCTGACCGGCCTGGAACCGACCTGGATCGCCAACGGCATCCAGGCGCTGCTGCATGTCCTGTTCTACGTGCCACTGGTCTATCTCACGGCGCTCCTCATCACGGCGCTTTTCGGCACGTCCGCGCTGATCCGCATCGTCGCCGCGCGCAGTTACCCGGCGCTCGTGCGCGAGCAGGGCGGCGGCATCGCCGGCAGCCTGTGGAACGCCGTCGTCGCCCTCTTCGTGTTTTTCGCGCTGTGGGTCGTGACGCTGCCGCTGTGGCTGCTCGGCGCCGGCATCGTCGTGCCGTTCGCGGCCGCCGCCTACCTGAACCAGCGCCTGTTCCGCTACGACGCCATCGCCGAGCACGCGAGCGCGGCTGAAATGGCGACGCTGTTCCGGAACGAACGCTCGGGCTGGTGGGGACTGGGCGTACTCACCGGGCTGGTGCAGTTCGTGCCGCTCTTGAACCTGCTGGGTCCGGTGTTCGCCGCGCTGGCATTCATTCACTTCGGGCTGGCTCGCCTGCAGCGGTTGCGCCAGGCCTCAGCCGCCTGACGCGAAGCGCCGCTCGAAGGCCGCGTCGAGATTGATCTCGTGCGCCGTCATCGGCCCGATCACGCATTGGTCCAGGCTGGGCGGCATCACCAGCCGGCCGGCCGCATCCACCAGCCGGCCCGCCATGATCTCGGCCCGGTGGCGGGGCGCCTGCTGCGGCAATTCCGGTTCGGCGTAGCCCTGCGGGTAGACCGGCCAGCCGCCGGGACCGTACTTGTCGGTCGCGCCGAGCGTATGCAGCAGCTCGTGCGCGATGACGATGTTGTTCTGGCGTGTCTGGCCGGGGTCAGCGAAGGCGTGCACCACGCCGATGAGCCCCTTCTGGATGCCGAGCGAATGCGCCAGCGGAACCCCTTCGTCCGGCGCGTGGTAGAGCACGAACAGCTTGATCCTGCCGAGCTGGGGCAGCCATTCGCCCGACTGCCGGTACACCCACCAGCGCAGCTTGAGGCTCCACCACACGGTCTTCAGCACGCTGGCCTCGCGTGGCGGCGCCGGCGGCTGTTCGTGCAGTTCCGGCAGCAGGGCGATCTGCGCGGCGGGCGTAAGCTTGCCGCCGTAGCGCGCGGCCTCGCGTTCGAGAAAAGCACCGATGTCGTCGAAGTCGCGCGCCTGCAGCGCGCGTATCGTCCGGGCCGCCTGTTCCGAGCCGTCGCCGTTGATCGGAATCACCGCGATGTCGAGCGGCGCGCGCCACGCGCGCACCATGGTCTGTTCCAGCCAGGTCAGGCCGCCCGCCGCGGCGAGCAGGCCCAGCAGAATGAGAATGCGAATTCGGCGAAACGTCATGGCAGCCCGCGCAAGGAAAGAGTCCTGCCCTTAACGGCACCCCCCGGTCCGGCTTGAAGCGGGATCAAGGCGCGGCGGGGGCAGGCGGCGCGGCGGGCACCGGCGCGGACGGGGCAGCGGGCGCGGGCGGAGCGACCGGTTTCGCGGTGCCCAGGCTCATCTTGCTGCCGACCTGCTTGTCCTTGGCCGCCTGTTTCAAGGGGGCGGCGACGTCCACGCGGCCGGCGTCGAGCCCGAGCTTGATGAGCGCATCGCGCATCGCCTGCCCACGCGCCTTCGCGAGCGTGACGAGTGCGGCATCGTCGATCTTCACCTGCCGGGTCAGGCGCTCCAGCAATTCGGAGTGGAAAGGCGAGAGCGGACCGGTGTCGCGGGTCTTGAAGCGGCGGCCGAGCCGCTCGACGAGTTCGCTTTGCATGACGCGCTGCGTGGCGCTCGCGTTCTTGTCCTGGAAGCTCGCCCGGAGCTTCTCGTACTCGGCCTTGCCCGCGCTCTTGGCGTACTGGTCTTCGAGCCAGGTCTGGATGCTGTAGTTGTTCACGTCCACTGGGCCGGGCGCTTCGCCGGGTGCAAGCTTGATCCCGGCGGCCGCGACGGCTTCCCTGCGCATCGCCTGCTCCTGCAGGGCGCGCCGGTCGGCCTCGGGGTCGTAGCCGGGCTCCAGGGTGAGGGTCAGCGCGGGACGCTTGGCGAGCGCGTCGACCAGCGTCTTGAGCTTCTCCCGTTCAGGCGGCAACAGCGCGCTGCTGCCCGGATCGAAGTCGATCGCTTCGAGCTTCTCCGACTTGATTCCCAGCAGCTTGCCCAGCACGCGGAAAGGCGCGGTGGCGATCTTGGTCAGCACATTGACGATGGCTTTCCAGATGATCCTGCCGTAGCTGAACTGCGGATCGTCAAGGTTGCCCGACACCGGAAGGTCGAGGTCGATGACGCCGTTGCTGTCCTCCAGCAGCGCGATGGCGAGGTCGAGCGGAAGATGGACGGCATCGGGACTGTCGACGCGTTCGCCGAGCTTGAGCGTGTTGACGATGAACTTGTTCTGGCCGGTGAGCTGGCGGTCCTTGACCTTGTATTCGAGATCGGCCGAGAGCCTGCCGGAATCGATCTTGCGCCCGGCGAACTTGCCGGAATACGGCGTCATCCGGGTCATTTCCAGGTTGCGGAAGCTGAGCGTCAGGTCGGTGAAGTCGGTCGCGTGGAATGGCTGGATCGAGCCGCGGATGCGCGCCGAGCCGTATTCGTCCACCTTGCCGTCGAGTTCGACCTGCGCGGTGGTCGCGGGATCGGTCGAGAGCCCCGTGACGACGCCGTCGAGGTCGTGCATGCGCGTGCCGAACTGCGGCGTCAGCGAAAGATCGGCGAACTCGGCATTCGCGCCGACGATGCGCAGGCGCCCGACGGACACCGGAAACGTATCCGCCTGGCCATTCGCCTTGGCGGCGCTTGCCGGCGCGGGGGCGGCCGTGGTGGACGCCGGCTTGCGCAGGATGCGCTTGAGGTTGAGCGACTTGTCTTCGAAAATGATCACCTTGCCGAATGCGTTCAAGGCCAGCAGTTCGTTCATGTGCAGGCGGTTTGGCTTGAGACTGACGTCGAGGCTGTTGGACGACAACTTCTTCCAGCCGACGAAGGGTTCCTCCGTCTCCTCCTCCGTGACCGCCAGGTCGTTCACCGCAAATCCGCCGCGGAAATCCAGTTTCATGCCCGACTTCGCCTGCGCGAACGTCAGCTTGCCGTGCGTCGACGCCGTGCCGGAACGCAGGTTGAGCCGGGCGAACTGGTTGACGTAGGGCGCCAGGGGCTTCAGCGACAGCGCCGCGACCTTGACGTCGAGGCGGCCCGACGCCTGTCCGGGGACGACGGTGCCGCCGGCATCGACGCGCCCGCCCTGCTTGAGCGCGAAGCCCGCCTCGAGCGGCACGGGTTTGTGGAGATCGAGGCTCAGATCCTTGAGGGTGACGAAGCCCTTGGCGACGTCGAGGCTGACGGGCTTGGGAGGCGAATGGTCGACGATCGCGACTTCGAGGTCGTCGAGGCTGAGGCGCCCGAGCTGTACGGCGAAGGGCGAAGCGCGCGGGGCAGCGGTCGTGTCGGCAGCCGCGGCAGGCGCGGCCGGCGTGCCTGCCGCCTTCTTGAGGATTTCGGCCCAGTTCAGGTTTTTCTTCTTGTCGAGCACAACGGTGGTTCGGGCGCCGTTCAGTTCCAGCGCCTCGATATCGAGGCGGTTTTCCGCCAGCCGCATCGCCGCGTTGACCAGGGTGGCATGCTGCAGCTCCGCCACCTGTTCCGACCCCGACTGCACGCGGAGCGGGCCCAGCGCGGCATTCACCGGCGCGACGTCGATCGCCGTTTTCGCGCCCACCTCGCCAGCCAGCGTCGCGGTCAGGCCGAAGCCGTCGGCGCTCACGACCAGCGGCGTGGCAAAGCCCTCATCGGTGAAACGCGCGGCCCAGTCGGCCAGCTTGATTTGACGGACGCCGACCTTCCAGGTCGCCGTCGGGCCGGCGCCGGCGGCGGGCGGCGCTGCGGCCGGCGGGGCGGCCGCCCCTTCTGCGCCGAACAGCGTCTGCCAATCCAGCATCCCCTTGACGTTCCGGGTGGCGGCGAGCCTCGCGCCGCTGAGATTCACGCTCGCGATGTCGAGCGTGCGCGTGCCGAGGTCGAAATTCGCGTTGCCGATCCTCGCCTCGGCAAGCTGCAGAACGGGGGCGTTCGATTGTGCGGTCGCGCCCGGGCCGGCGCCCTTTGCGGCGCCCTTGCCGAGCGGCGCAAGCGCCAGGTTCTGCACGACCAGGTTGGCGCCATCGACCCGTACCCAGGGCACGTCCTCACCCGCCTTGTCTTGAACCATGGCGAAGCGGTAGTGCAGGCCGGCGGCCAGCGTGCCCGACGGCAGATCGAAGGCGCGCTGGCTCTTGATCACCCGCAACAGCCTCCCCAACCGCACGCCTTCCAGCCCGATCTCGCCGCTCGACGCGAGCGGATTGAGCCCGACGTCGCCTTTCCACTTGAGCGTGCCGCCCTGTTCGGGCAGCTTGGCGGCGAGCAGGTAGTCGCCGCGATCCTCCGGCAGCGTCGAAAGCCCGTCGAGTTCGAGGGCGAGCGGTTCCAGCACGGCATTGAACGGCTTGCCCGGGCGATTGGCGTCGGTGTAAACGATGTGTCCGCCGGTGATTCCGATGTGGTCGATCAGCACCCGCGGGAGCGTGTCGGACGGCGGCTTCTTGTCCTCGTTGAGCTTGGCGATGAGCGCGGCCCAGTTCAGCGTGCCGCCGCGGCGGATTTCAAGCGTCGCGTGCGGCTTGTCGAGCTCGATGTCGCGGATGCGCCAGGCAAGGCGGAAGAGGCCGACGGCGTCCAGGTTGACGTAGAGCCGCTCGAAGCTCGCCAGCGGCGCTCCGCTTTTTTCGGTCAGCGTGAGGCCGTCCACCGTCGCCTCCAGCGTGAGCGGATTGAACTTGACCTGTCGCGCGCTCAGGTGGCTGGCGAGCTGGTTCTCGCCGATCCAGGGCAGCAGCTTCTGCGCGAGCGGGTCGACCAGGAAAAAGCCGAAGACGAGATAGAGCGCGAACAGGCCCGCGACGATCAGAAATGGCAGGCTGAGCGCAATTTTGACGACGCGTCCCCACATGCTGCGGCTCCTGGTCTAGTTTGCTTGCAAGGCCTCGCGGATCACGCGGAAGATTTCGCGGAAGGCTTTCGGCGGTTTGTTGCGCGCCGCTTCGTCGCGCGCATTGCGTATGAGCTGGCGCAGATGCGTGGCGTCGCTGTCGGGATAGTTGTTGAGGAAAAGCGTCAGCGCTTCGTTGTCGGCGATCAGCTTCTCGCGCCATTTCTCGGCCTGGTGCAGCCTCGCGTTTTCGGCGGCCGAGGCGCCGTTGAAGGCGTCGATCTGCGCCTGGATCGGCGCCGGGTCGATCGACCGCATCAGCTTGCCGATGTACTGCTTCTGCCGGCGCAGCGCGCCGTTCTGCGTGATCCTGCGGCAGTCCGCGACGGCGGCGCGCAGGTCTTCCGGCAGCTCGATGCGCTTGAACTGCGCGTCGGGGAGCTTCACGAGGATCTCGCCCAGCGCCTGCAGCGCCTCGACGTCGCGTTTCTTCTGGCTTTTGCTGGGGCCGTCGTAGACCTCGTCGGGGTCGAACTCCAGCTCGGCATCGGGGTCGATCAGGCGCACGGTAGGGCTTCCGGTTACTGTTATCATCGTCATTGTAGTTTGCGCCCGGACAAAGCGCGCCGATTCGAACCGTTCGCATCCTTATTCCTTTCCAGAGCCCGACATGTCCCGCTCCCAATTCAGCTACACCCGCGACCAGCTCATGGCCCTCTCCCGGGTCGTCATCGAACACGCCGCCAGACAGGGCGCCACCGCCGCCGATACCGAGATCTCCGAGGGCGTCGGCCAGAACGTCAGCGTCCGCCAGGGCGAAATCGAGACCATCGAATACAACAAGGACAAGGGCGCCGGCGTCACCGTCTACATCGGCCAGCGGCGCGGCCACGCCTCGACCTCGGACCTGTCGGAAGCCGCATTGAAGAGCGCGGTGGACAAGGCGCTGACCATCGCGCGCTACACCGCCGAGGACGACGCGGCCGGCCTGCCCGACGCCGAGCGGCTCGCGCGCGACGTGCCCGACCTCGACCTCTACCACCCGTGGGCGCTCACCGTCGAAGAAGCGGCCGAGCGCGCCAAGGCCTGCGAGGCGGCGGCGCTGGCGATGGACAAGCGGCTGACCAACTCGGAAGGCGCCGGCGTCAGCCTCCATGCCTCGCAGTTCGTCTACGCCAACAGCCTCGGCTTCTGCAACGGCTACGCGGGCTCCCGCCACGGCATGTCCGTCGCGGTCATCGGCGAAGACAAGGGCGCCATGCAGCGCGACTACTGGTACACCAGCGCCCGCAATGCCAACGATCTCGATTCGCCCGAGACCGTCGGGCGGATCGCCGGCTCCCGCACCGTGCGCCGCCTGAACGGCCGCAAGCTCGACACCCGCACCTGCCCGGTGCTGTTCGAGGCACCGATCGCCACCGGTCTCATCGGCAATTTCGTCGCCGCCGTGTCGGGCGGCAGCCTCTACCGCAAGTCGTCCTTCCTGCCCGACAGCCTGGGCCGGCAGGTGTTCGCGCCGCTGGTCAACATCCGCGAGCAGCCCTTCCTGCCGTCCGGCCTCGGCAGCGCGCCTTTCGACAGCGAAGGCGTCGCCTGTCTCGACCGCGACATCGTCAGGGACGGCGTGCTGCAGGGTTACTTCCTGTCGACCTACTCCGCGAGAAAGCTGGGCATGCAGACCACCGGCAACGCCGGCGGCAGCCACAACCTCATCGTCACGCCCGGCGAGCACGACCTCGACGGCCTGCTGAAGCAGATGGGGACCGGGCTCCTGGTCACCGAACTGCTCGGCCAGGGTGCCAACATGGTCACCGGCGACTACTCGCGCGGCGCGGCCGGCTTCTGGGTGGAAAACGGCGAGATCCGGTACCCGGTCGAGGAAATCACCATCGCCGGCAACCTGGCCGAGATGTTCAAGGGCATCGTCGCCATCGGCAAGGACATCGAGCGGCGCAGCTCCAAGCAGGTCGGCTCCATCCTGATCGACCACATGACGGTGGCGGGCAACTGAATGCAGGCAGCGCAGCGCTATTTATTTGCGCTCGTTGCCGTCCTCGTTCTCGCCGCGTGCGGCCGCGCGCCGACGCTGCCAAAGCTCGGCCCGCATGACGTCATCGTCGCCTTCGGCGACAGCCTCACCCGCGGCACGGGAGCGAGCGAGGAGACGGCCTACCCCGCCGTCCTGGCGTCGCTTACCGGCCATACCATCGTCAACGCGGGAGTGCCCGGCGACACCACGGCGAGCGGATTGCAGCGACTTCCCGGCGTGCTGGCCGAATACAGGCCGCGCCTGGTGCTGCTGTGCCTGGGCGGCAACGACATGCTGCGCCAGGTGCCCGCCTCCATGATCGAGAACAACCTGCGCCTGCTGGTGCAGACGATCCGCGCCAGCGGCGCCGAGGTCGTGCTGATCGGCGTGCCCGAGCCGCGGCTCTTCGGCGGCGCGCCCGCTTTCTACGCCCGCGTCGCCGAGGACATGAAGCTGCCGCTGGAAGACGACGTTTTCAACCAGGTGCTGAGGGACAACCGCCTCAAATCCGATCCCATCCACGCGAACGCCGCAGGCTATCGCGTCGTCGCCGAACGGCTGAACGGATTCCTGCACGAGGCCGGGGCGCTGTGAAGACGCTGCTCGCATTCGCACACGCCATCGACGCGCTGAACGAACGCATCGGCCGTCTCGTCATCTGGCTGGTACTCGTCGCCACGCTGATTTCGGCCGGCAACGCGCTCGCCCGCTACGCGCTGGGCGAAAGCTCGAACGCCTGGCTGGAAATCCAGTGGTATCTGTTCGGCGCGATCTTCCTGCTGGCCGCGGGCTACACGCTGAAGCACAACGGCCACGTGCGCATCGACGTTTTCTACAGCCGCCTGGGTCCGCGCGGGCAGGCCTGGATCGATCTCGTCGGCGGCCTGCTGTTCCTGCTGCCGATGGCCGTGCTGCTCGCCTGGCTGGCGTGGCCGATGTTCCACGAGGCCTGGGCCACGCACGAGCGCTCGCCGGACGCCGGCGGCCTGCTGCGCTGGCCGGTCAAGCTCCTGCTGCCCGCGGGTTTCGCCCTGCTCGCGCTGCAGGGCGTGGCCGAAATCATCAAGCGGCTCGGCGTGCTGGGCGGCCATCTGGTGCTCCCGCGCGAGGCGCCGGAAGAAGAAGTGTGATGGAGGCTGCACTGCTGGCCAACATGGCGCCGCTGATGTTCCTCGGCCTGGTCGTGTTCCTGCTTTCGGGCTATCCGGTGGCGTTCGCGCTCGCCGCCAACGGCCTGCTGTTCGCCGGGATCGGTGTCGCCGCCGGCCTGTTCGACGCCTCGCTGCTGCAGGCGCTGCCCGAGCGCGTCTACGGCATCGTCGCCAACCCCACGCTGCTGGCCATCCCCTTCTTCGCCTTCATGGGGCTGATCCTGGAGCGCTCCGGCATGGCCGAGGACCTGCTCGACACCATCGGCCAGCTGTTCGGATCGCTGCGCGGCGGGCTGGCCTACGCCGTGATCCTCGTCGGCGCGCTGCTCGCGGCCACCACCGGGGTGGTTGCCGCCTCGGTCATCGCCATGGGGCTGATCTCGATGCCGGTGATGCTGCGCTACGGCTACGACAGGCGACTCGCCGCCGGCGTGATCGCCGCCTCGGGCACGCTCGCGCAGATCATTCCACCCTCGCTCGTCCTGATCGTGCTGGCCGACCAGCTGGGCGCGCCCGTCGGCGATATGTACAAGGGCGCGCTGCTGCCCGGCTCGGCGCTGGTCGGACTCTATCTGCTCTACGTGTTCGGCACGACGCTGGCGCGGCCGAACGCCGCCCCCGCGATGCCGGCCGCGGCGCGTATGCTCCGCGGCGCGGCGCTGCTGCTGCGCGTGGCGACGACGCTGGCCCCGCCGCTCGTGCTGATCTTTCTCGTGCTCGGCACCATCTTCCTCGGTGTCGCCACGCCCACCGAAGGCGGCGCGATGGGCGCGGCGGGCGCCCTGCTGCTCGCGCTCTCGCGCAAACGGCTCTCCCGTCTGCAGCTGACCCAGGCGATGGACAGCACCACGCGGCTCACCACCTTCGTCATCTTCATCCTCATCGGTTCGACGATCTTCACCCTCGTGTTCCGCGGACTGGACGGCGACGTGTGGGTCGAGCATCTGTTCACGCAGCTGCCGGGCGGCGCACTCGGCTTCCTCGTCGCGGTCAACCTGCTGGTGTTCGTGCTGGCTTTCTTTCTCGATTTCTTCGAGATCGCCTTCATCGTGGTGCCGCTGGTCGGCCCCATCGCCGCCAAGCTCGGCATCGACCCGATCTGGTTCGGCGTCATGCTCGCGGTCAACATGCAGACGGCGTTCATGCACCCGCCCTTCGGCTTCGCGCTGTTCTACCTGAGGAGCGTCGCGCCCAAATCCGTCCGCACCGGCGACATCTACCGCGGCGCGATTCCCTTCCTGCTGATCCAGCTGATCATGGTCGTCGTCGTGCTGGGCTTTCCGCAGGTCGTGCTGCGCAACGCGCCGCCGGAAACGAGCAGCGTCACCGACATTCCCCTCGACGTCGACCCCGATACGGGCTACCTGCCGGCCGAGTGGCGCTGATCCCGAAACGTGAGAAAATGAGCGGCTTCGCGCATCGCCTGCCCGTGCGCGCCCATCGCAACCTCACCTTTCAGGACTGAACCCATGAGCGAACTCATCATCGAAGACCTCGTCACCGGAAGCGGCGACACCGCGAAGGCCGGCCAGTACGTGTCGGTGCACTACACCGGCTGGCTCACCAACGGCCAGAAGTTCGATTCCAGCCTCGACCGCAACGATCCCTTCGAATTCCGCCTCGGCACGGGCCAGGTCATCCGCGGCTGGGACGAGGGCGTGGCCGGCATGCAGGTCGGCGGCAAGCGCAAGCTGACGATTCCGCCCGAGCTGGGCTACGGCGCGCGCGGCGCCGGCGGCGTGATTCCGCCGAACGCGACGCTGGTGTTCGAAGTCGAGCTCCTGGGCGTCAACTGAGCCGCGCTCCGCAGTCCGCGGAGTTCCCATGACCCAGCCCCTGTTCTCCCACCGCAAGCACTGGGCGGCCCGCCTTGGCACCGCCCCCTTCCTGCCGATGTCGCGCGCCGAGATGGCCGCGCTCGGCTGGGACGCGTGCGACGTGATCCTCGTCACCGGCGACGCCTACATCGACCATCCGAGCTTCGGCATGGCGCTCGTCGGCCGGGTGCTGGAGGCGCAGGGCTACCGGGTCGGCATCATCAGCCAGCCCGACTGGCATTCGGCCGACCCCTTCCGCGCGCTCGGCCAGCCGACGCTGTTTTTCGGTGTCACCGCCGGCAACATGGATTCGATGGTCAACCGCTACACCTCCGACCGGAAAATCCGCTCCGACGACGCCTACACGGCCAACGCCGAGCCGAACAAGCGGCCCGATCGCGCGGTCACCGTCTACGCCCAGCGCTGCCGCGAGGCCTACGCCGGGACGCCGATCATCATCGGCTCGATCGAGGCGAGCCTGCGCCGCATCGCGCACTACGACTACTGGTCCGACACGGTGCGCCGCTCGGTGCTGCCCGACTCCAAGGCCGATCTTTTGATCTACGGCAACGCCGAGCGCGCGCTGCTCGAGATCGCGCATCGCCTGGGCCGCGGCGAGAAGATCGGCGACATCCGCGACGTGCGCGGCACCGGCTTCATGGTGCCGCAGGACTGGAAGCCCGCGGAAAACTGGATCGAGATCCTCTCGACCGAGCTCGACACGCCCGGCGTGATCGACGCCCACGTCGATCCGTACGCGATGACGCCGACGGGACCCACCGCGCAGACGCCGGAAGGCACGGCGCCGGTGCGCATCGTGCCGAAGGCCGAGCGCCTCGCCGCGCGGCAGGAACTGCGCGCACGCACCGTCATCCGCCTGCCCGACTACGACCAGGTGAAGAACAACCCGGTGCTGTACGCGCATGCCTCGCGCGTGTTCCACCTCGAATCCAACCCGGGCAACGCGCGCGCCCTGCGCCAGGGACATGGCGAGCGCGACGTCTGGCTCAACCCGCCGCCGATCCCGCTCGTCACGCCCGAGATCGACGCGGTCTACGACCTGCCGTACGCGCGCGCGCCACACCCGAGCTACGGCGACGCGAAGATCCCGGCGTGGGAGATGATCCGCTTCTCGATCAACATCATGCGCGGCTGCTTCGGCGGCTGCACCTTCTGTTCGATCACCGAGCACGAGGGCCGCATCATCCAGAGCCGCTCCGAAGACTCGGTGATCCGCGAGATCGAGGCGATCCGCGACAAGACCCCCGGCTTCACCGGCGTCATCTCCGACCTCGGCGGACCGACCGCGAACATGTACCGCATGGCGTGCAGGTCGAAGACGATCGAGCAGTCGTGCCGCCGGCTGTCGTGCGTGTTCCCGGACATCTGCGACAACATGGTCACCGACCACACGCCGCTCATCCACATGTACCGCCGTGCGCGCGCCATTCCCGGCATCAAGAAAATCCAGATCAGCTCCGGGCTGCGCTACGACCTCGCGGTGCGCTCGCCCGAGTACGTGAAGGAACTCGTGCAGCACCACGTCGGCGGCTATCTCAAGATCGCGCCCGAGCACACCGAGGCGGGGCCGCTGTCCAAGATGATGAAGCCCGGCATGGGCGCCTACGACCGCTTCAAGGACATGTTCGAGGCGGCGTCGAAGGCGGTCGGCAAGAAGCAGTACCTCATCCCCTACTTCATCGCCGCGCACCCGGGAACCACCGACGAGGACATGCTCAATCTCGCGCTGTGGCTGAAGAAGCACGATTTCCGCCTCGACCAGGTGCAGACCTTCCTGCCGACGCCGATGGCGCTGGCGACGGCGATGTACCACACGGAAAAGAACCCGCTGAAGAAGGTGCTCGGCGGCAAGGCCGAAGCGGTGCCTGTCGTCAGGCAGGGCCGCACGCGGCGGCTGCACAAGGCCTTCCTGCGCTACCACGACCCCGACAACTGGCCGCTCCTGCGCGAGGCGCTGAAGGAAATGGGGCGCGAGGATCTCATCGGCAACAGCAAGAAGCACCTCATTCCCTCGTACCAGCCCGCCGGCACCGGCAGGCAGCCGGAAGGCACGCGCGCGCCGCGCGGCGGCTGCGGGCGGACGCGCTCGGCGTCCGGCAAACCCGGTTCGGCCAAACCCGCACAGACCAAGGCGGGCGCGGAGGGCGCCGCCGCCAAGCCGGCCCCCGGCAAGCCCGCGCCCGCCGACCGCGGCCGTCCGCCGCAGGTGCCCAGGCATCCCCTGAGCCAGCGCCGCGGCGGCGGCAAGTCGCGCTGATTCCTGCGCATAACCTGCCACCGACATGACGCCCAGCGACCTCCTCCGCGCCAAGCTCAACCTCGAAACCGCCCAGCTCGCGTGGCCCGAACTCGAACGCCACTTCGCACGCGGCGACGTCATCAAGGTTGCCCCCGGCCTGGATCTGGTCGATGTCGCGCTGCGCGTCGCCGAAAACGACAGCGCTTCGGTGCAGGCCTGGCTCGCCGACGGGCGCATCGCCCGCGCCGACCTCGCCGACGCCGAGGACTGGCACGCGCGCCAGCCGATGTTCTGGGCCGTGGTGGTGGCGCCGTGGGTGCTGGTGCAGGAAGTACTGAAGGAACTGGGTTCGAAGTAAAAACAGCCGGAACTCCCGCTCCGGCTGTCCCGCTACCCAGGCGACGAATCGCCGTCAGTCGTCGTCGTTGCCGGCCTGATCGCGCGACGCGTCGGCGGCATGCTCGAACGAGAACATGCCCATCAGGTCGCCGGTCGCCGGCCGGTTGAGCGGCACATAGGGATCCTGGGCGCTCGCGACGGGGTCGGGCAGGTTGTCGCGGCTGCGCGCCGACAACGGCTGCAGGCGCCAGTTCTTCTCGATGAATTTCAGGATCGAGGCGTGGTCGCTGTAGCTGTGGTCCACGTGGCCTTTCTTCGCGAACGGCGAGACGACAACCATCGGAATGCGCGTGCCGTCCCCGAAGAAGTCGACGGGCTGGACATAGCCACTGTCATAGTAGCCGCCGCCTTCATCCATCGTGATGAGAATCGCCGTCCTCGCCCAGAGCTTCTTGTTGCTTTTCACGCGGCTGATGATGTCCTTCACGAAATTCTCGTAGCCCGCCATCGTCGAGTTGGCCGGATGGCCGGCCGCGCTTTCGAAGGGACGGATGAAGGCGACCGCCGGCATGCGCTTCTCGTCGCGCACGTCCTGGTAGAACTGGGTCACGTCCTGCAGGTTGTCCTTGAGCGACGTGGTCATGACCGACTTGAAGCCGGTCAGCGGGTCGCAGATCGAACAATACTCGTCCGTCGGGTTGCCGTTGTTGCGGCCGCCGCTGTACCACTTCCAGGAAACGGCCCTGGCGGACAGCGCGTCCGCGATCGTCGGCAGGGTCTGCGGCGGCAGCGTGAAGAGTTCCGCCCCGAGCGGCTTGGCCTGTCCCGTCGCCGTGTAGCCGAGGCCGTAGTTGTTGAGGAGGTAATAGTGGCCCGGCGCGCAGTTGCCGCCGCGGAACGCTTCGCCCGGCAGGCCGTTGATGTAGTCCATGATCGCGCTCACGCCGGGCTGGCTCGCATCGGCGCAATTGACGTAGGAGCCGCCGCGGTAGCCGTCCTGCTGGTAGAAATTGTTGGTCCCGGCTTGCGGGTTCGGATTCTCGATCTGGTTCGCCGGCGGCATGTCGGCGACGCCGTTCGTGTTGTGGTAGGCCACGTCGCCGGTGACGATCGCGATGAAGTTCGCGCCCGTCCCCCCCATGATCGACTGGTGGTAGTTGTCGCTCATCGCGTAGCGCTCGGCGAGCGCCTTGAAATAGGGCGCGTCGCCGGTGCTCATGTTGTAGAAGCCCATCGAGACGCCGCCCTGATAGGTGTTGGCGGGCGTGAGAGGCGGATCGTTCTGGGGACCGATGCCGACCGTTTCGGCGACCCAGGGAAACAGGTCGTTCCTACCCTTGTCGTGCTGTTGCCACATCTGGAAGAAGCGGTGCACCGGATCCCCCACGTGCGCGTCGTAGCTCACGTACTTCGTGATCTGGAACGGCCCGTTCGGAAGGTCGGCCGGAAAGCGCGGGTCCGGCACGCCCGGCGTCTGGCCGGTGGCGTAGGTGGTGTTCGGCTGCGGCAGCGTGGCGTAGGCGCCGGTCTGCGAGGGATCGAGGCTGTAGAGGTTCGGATTGCTGGCCTGTTGCTGCGCGGCCTTGGAAAAGTTGGGGCCGGGGCTGCCGTCGGCGTTGATGATGCCCTCCGACAGCAGGTTTCTGACCGACTCGCCCCGCGGCGGGCGGTAGCCGCCGTACACGTTGTCGAAGGTGTGGTTCTCGCCCATGATCACGATGACGTGTTCGATCGGCGTGAGCGTGTGCGGGCGGTGTTCCGGAGTCGCGTCGGCGGCATGGAGCGGCGGAACATGGCCGATGAGGGCGATGCTCAGCGCCATCAGGGACAGCCGGGGCAGGGTGTTCGGGTGCATGCTTGATGTCCTTTGCGTGGGTTGTGTGGGAACAACTCGATTTCCGGGCGAGCGAATCGCTGTGTGCTCCCGTCCTCATCCTGTCGGGGCGCGGCCTCTGCCCGGCCGGTCCCCGTAGACGATGTGCGGGGACGATGCAGCAGGCTGCCCGGATACCCTAGTCCGGCGCAAAGACATTCCGGTGACATCCACGTGAAGTTTTTCTTGACCGCAGAAACGACGAGGCCCGCGCAAGCGCGGGCCTCGTCGCGGCGGTCGGGCGGCTCAGGCGGCCAGCGCGTCCTTCACGCGCATCAGGCGCGCGCGCGCTTCGCTCGCGACGCCGTGCACGGCGGTGTTGCTCACCAGCTTGACCATGATGCCGGGATCGAGGAAGGACACGGTCACCTTGCCGTCGGCTTCCTCGCGCACGACGACGTTGCAGGGCAGCAGCATGCCGACGTCGGGCTCCGCCGTGATGGCCTGATGCGCGAGCGGCGGGTTGCACGCGCCGAGGATGCGGTAAGGGCGGCCCTCGACGTTGAGCTTGGCCTTCATGGTGGCCTGCACGTCGATGTCGGTCAGCACGCCGAAGCCTTCGCTCTTGAGTGCGGCGGTGACCTTCTCCACGGCTGCGTTGAAGGGGCCGCTGATCTGGGTATCGAATCCGTATTCGCTCATGTTTGTTGCTCCCGGTTGAAATGATTTCACTGGCGGAATTTTAGCCGCCCCGACAAGAGAGAGCCCACAGCCCGCTCAGGGTTCCAGCGATTGTTGCTCCATTTTCGACCACAGCCCGTAGACCGGCTCGGACCACAGCGACTTGATGTAGGCCACGACGTCCTGCATCTCCTGCTCGGAGAGCTTGCCCTTCCAGGCCGGCATCCTGCCCTGCCCCTGCGGGCTGCCGTCGCGGATCGTTGCCAGCAGCGCGGCGGTGGGGTGATGCCAGGCATGGGCGCTGTCGTCCAGCGGAGGCGGCGGGAAGTAGCCATCCGCATCGCGGATGCGCCAGTCGCCCGGCGGTCCCTTGCCCGCGACGCCGTGGCATTCCAGGCAATGCTTCGTATAGACGATCCGGCCGCGCGCCACCTGGGCCGGGTCCGGTCTGGGAACGAGCGGCGCAGCGCCGCCGGCGTCCCCGCCGGAAGGCGTCTTGTCGCAGGCGGTCAGCATCAGCCCGGCGAGCATGAGCGCAAGCGCTCGCGGTTTCAAGTCAGGCATCGGGATTCTTTCGGCGCGGCAGGACTTCGCCGCGGCCCTCAAGTGTCTTCGTTATTCAGCAGGCCGTCCAGCATGCGCCGCATGTTGCGCCAGTGCGAGCCTTCCCAGTAGACCCGCCCGCACGCGTCGCAGGTGGAAAAATGCGCGTAGTGCTCGCGCACCCTGGGCGGCAGGCGATCCAGCACGCTCGCCTTGTCGACTGGCCGCAGCGGCACGTTGCAGTGCAGGCACCGCGTGAACGGCCGGGCGCTGCGCGCGAGGTCGAGCCGTTCGACGATCTCGCGCAACTGATCTTCCGACTTCAGCGCATGCACGTAGCAGCCGCGCGCCACCGCACGCCGCTTCAGCAATTCGCGATCGCGCGTCAGCACGATGCGGCCGTCGCGCTCGCAGATTTCCACGATGGCGTCATCATGAGCGTGGTTGTCGTACAGCGTGTCGAATCCCAGCATGCGCAGCATGCGCGCCAGTCCGCCCAGATGCGCGTCGGCGACGAAGCGGGGATCGCGCGTGGCGTGCCCGTGCAGCAGCGGCGCGTCCATCGCCCCGGCGCGGGGATGCACCGTCACGCGGTCGCCTTCACGCAGCAGGCGGTCGAAACCCGCCGGCTCGCCGTTCACCAGGATCCGCGCCACCTCGGTGTGCGGCACGCCCAGCGCCTCGATCATGTGCTTGGTCGTCGCAGCCTCCGCGCACGGCACCGTGAATTCGTGCCCGCGGCGGAAGGGCGCGAGAAAGTCGTTCAGTTCGTCGTGGAAGCGGAAAGTGGCGCTGACCATGGGCCGGATGTTTTCACGATTGGCGGCGCGGCGGAAAATCCGCCGGCTTCACCGCGACCGAAGGAGATCCGGCTCGCGATGCAAAAACGCCACCTCGACGGTGGCGTTTGCTCGAGGCGAAGCGCGGTGTTTTCGACCCTCAGGCCGTGCCGCCCACGGTGAGGCCATCGATCCGCAGCGTCGGCTGGCCGACGCCGACCGGCACGCTCTGCCCTTCCTTGCCGCAGGTCCCCACGCCCGAGTCCATTTCCATGTCGTTGCCGATCATGGAGACGCGCGTGAGCGCGTCGGGGCCGTTGCCGATGAGGGTCGCGCCCTTGACGGGATAGGTGATCTTGCCGTCTTCGATCCTGTATGCCTCGGCGGCGGAGAAGACGAACTTGCCGCTGGTGATGTCGACCTGGCCGCCGCCGAAGTTGACGGCGTAGAGCCCGTTCTTCACCGAGGCGATGATCTCGTGCGGAGGCTTGTCGCCGCCGAGCATGAGGGTGTTGGTCATGCGCGGCATGGTGAGGTGCGCATACGATTCGCGCCTCGCGTTGCCGGTGATCGGCATGCCCATCAGGCGCGCGTTCATCATGTCCTGCATGTAGCCGGTGAGGATGCCGTCTTCGATCAGCGTCGTGCGCTGGGTCGGATTGCCTTCGTCGTCGACGTTGAGCGATCCGCGGCGCAGCGGGATCGTGCCGTCGTCGATGACCGTGACGCCGGGCGCCGCGACGCGCTCGCCGATGCGGCCCGAGAACGCCGAACTGCCCTTGCGGTTGAAGTCGCCTTCGAGGCCGTGGCCGATCGCTTCGTGCAGCAGGATGCCGGGCCAGCCGGCGCCGAGCACGACGGTCATGGTGCCGGCCGGCGCGGGGCGGGCGTCGAGGTTCACGATCGCCTGGTGGACGGCCTGGCGGGCGTATTTTTCGAGGATGTCGTCGGTGAAGTAACTGTAGTCGAAGCGGCCGCCCCCGCCGCCGCTGCCTTGCTCGCGGCGGCCGTCCTTTTCGGCGATGACCTGCAGCGACAGGCGCACCAGCGGGCGCACGTCGGCCGCGAGGTGGCCGTCGGAACGGGCGACGAAGATCACCTCGTATTCGGAAGCGAGGCTCGCCATCACCTGGATGACGCGCGGGTCCATCGCGCGCGCCTTCTTCTCCAGGCGCTCGAGCAGCGCGACCTTGTCGGCGTCTGCCAGCGAGGCCAGCGGATCGACCGCGTTGTACAGCACGCGCCCCTCGCCGCGCCGCGCCACGCCGAAGCTGCGGTTCTGCCCGGCGCGCGCGATCGCGCGGGTGGCATCGGCGGCGGTGCCGAGCGCTTCGAGGCTGATGTCGTCGGAATAGGCGAATGCGGTCTTCTCGCCGCACACCGCGCGTACGCCGACGCCCTGGTCGATGTTGAAGCTGCCCGATTTGACCCGGCCTTCCTCGAGACTCCAGCCTTCCGAGCGCGAGTACTGGAAATACAGGTCGGCATAGTCGACGTCGTGCGTCAGCAGCCGGCCGAACACCGGAGCGAGCTTGCTGGCGTCGAGGCCGTTCGGCGTCAGCAGCGTGGCTTCGGCGGACTGGAACAGCTGCTCGGCGGTCTGGATGGGAACGAAGGCGTCAGTGGGGTTCATGGCGATATCCTGTATGGACACGGATTTACTTGCCGGGTTCACGCTTCGCCACCGCGCGGCGCTCGATCACGTCGACGTCGATCTGCTGGCAACGGATGAAGCGGTGCTGCAGCGCCGGCAGGCTCTTGCGCAGGCTGGCCTGGTAGGCCGGATTGATGTTGGCGATGACCACGCCGGAACCGCGCGGCAGGCGGTCGAGCACGACGCCCCAGGGATCGACGATCATGCTGTCGCCGTGGGTTTCGCGGCCGGACAGATGGTAGCCGCCCTGCGCCGGGGCGATCACGTAGGCGAGGTTCTCGATCGCGCGCGCGCGGATCAGCGTCTCGAAATGCGCGCGGCCGGTGGTCGCGGTGAACGCCGACGGCACCACGATGATGTCGGCGTCGGGCATGGCGCGATACAGCTCGGGGAAGCGCAGGTCGTAGCAGATCGACAGGCCGATGCGGCCGAACGGGCTGTTGACGACGACGACCTTGTCGCCCGGCTCGATCAGCTTGGATTCCTGGTAGCGCTCGTTGCCGAGGTCGAGGCCGAACAGGTGGATCTTGTCGTAGCGGGCCACCTGCTTGCCGCGTTCGTCGTAGACGAGGCAGCTGTTGCGCACCTTGTTCGCCGCGCCGGCTTTCAGCGGCACCGAGCCGCCGACCAGCCAGATGCGGTGCTTCTTCGCCATGCGTGCGAGGAACGCCTGGATCGGGCCGTCGCCTTCGGCCTCGCGCACCTTCACCACGTCGGCGTCCTTCATGCCCATGATGCAGAAAAACTCGGGCAGCACGACCAGCCGCGCCCCCGCCTCGACGGCCAGCTCGATCAGGCGTTCGGTCTCGGCCAGATTCGCCGAAACGTTCGGGCCGGACGCCATCTGGATGGCCGCCACGCGTACGGTGCCCGCCTGCGGGGCCGGCTTCTTGACTTGCGCGCCCTTGGAGCGCGCCACGGTGGTTGTTTTAACGGGTTTTTTTGTCGTCACGTTCGAATTCACCATCAGGGTTCGGGCACTGTGTTTTCAGTATTGGCTTTTGCCTTCGGCAGTCGATGGACATCGGGCGCCTGCCACGGTCCGGTCACCATGTATTCCTGGCTGATGACCTCCTCGATCGGGTCGCGCAGCAGCTTCTGCGCGGCCAGCGCGCCCACCCCCGCCAGCGGCCCCCCCAGGAGCGCGCCCGCCACCGCCACGCCTTCGGACAGTTTCGGGATCACCTTCACCCGCAGCTGCACGGATTCCTGGTTGAGGTCTGCCAGGCCCGACATGTTGACCTTGGCTGCCGGCCCCCGCATCTTGAAATCGTCGCTGTAGACCACGCCGCGCGCGATCCGCAGCGTCGCCGCGATGTCATCGAATGCATAGCCTTGATTGAAGATATCACGGAAATCGAAGTTGAGCCGGCGCGGCAAGGATTGCAGGCTCAGCACCCCGAGCAGCTTGCCGGCACCGGGGTCGATCTTGAGAAACTGCCCGCCGCGCGCCTTGAAATCCATCTGGCCGGCGAGCGAGGCCAGCGCGAAATCGGCGGGCGAGCCTTCCCACGTGGCCGTGCCCTGGATGTCCGCGGTGCCGCGCCTCAGCGCGTCGGGATAGCCGAAGCGCGCCAGCAGCTTGCCCGCGTCGCGCACGTTGAGGCTGATGTCGGCGCGGGTCTCGCTCGCGCCGCCGTCGCGCCACAGGCCGCTCATGCGAAACACGCTGTCGGGATGCGTCAGTTGCAGCCTGTCGATCACCAGCCCTTGCGGCGCCCCGTGCGCGGTGGCGTCGAGCCGGCCGAGCGGCCGGTCCTCCAGGCGAAAATCGTTCACCGCCACGTCGAGCATCGGAAAATCCGAGGCCTTCAGGTTGATGCCCGTCACGTTGGCCGCGGCAGCCAGCCGCGCAGGAATCGTCAGCTCCTTGAATTGCGCCGACACCTTCGCGGGCTGGTCGCCGGCGGCGCGATAGGTGAGAACGCCGTTCACGCCGCGACCGCTCACCTGGGCACGAAGCAGGCCGTCCTGGCCGCGCCCGCGCACGTGCACATCGGCGTAGCGGCGCCCCATCAAATCAAACGAATCGAAGCCAAGATCGATCGACGACAGCGGCAGCGCCACGCCGCTTTTGCCGCCGGGCAACAGGCCCAGCCAGCCGGAGATATCCAGCCCGCGCCCGCTGCCCGCGAGGCGCAGTCCCGGTTCGCGGGGCAACACGGCCCGTCCGCCGAAATGGATTTCGCCGCGCCCGAAACCTTCGTCCGCGGTGCTGCGCCAGATCGCGCCCACGACCTGGCCGAGTTGCACCTCGTGCAAAAAACCGCCGCTGAGCGGCTGGCTGGTCGCCACCAGCGGCAGCGGCTGCGCGGCCGTTTTTGCCAGCGGCGCAGGCAGGCTGCTGCCGAGCCCGACCAGATCGGATTCGATGCGGATGCGTTCTCCCGCCGGCATGATGTCGATCTGCCCGCGCCAGTTCGTCTGTCCCGACAGCCGGTCCCGCCACCCGCCGCCGATCCAGGCCGTCAGGTTCGCCGCCGTCGCGCGCCCTTGGACCAGCGCCTGGACCTGGCCGGACCGCGTCTCGAGGCTCACTTGCAGCGGGCCGCCGAGAAACTGTGCGGCGACTTTCTTCGCTTCCAGGCTGTCGCGGGTGAAATCGACGTCGCCGCTCACCTGCTCGAGACGCGGCCAACCGGACGGCAGCAGCGTATCCCCCTGAAACGACAGGCGGCCGGCGACGGTCGTCTCATGGCTCCGACGCAGCGGCACCTCGAGGCTCAGCGCGAGCTTCATCGGCCCGTTGCCGTCCACGCCCTCGGTGAAGCCGCGCAGCCGTGTGCCGACCGGGCTGGCATTGGCAAATTGAATGAAGTTCCGGACCGGGCCGCTGGCCTGGCCGTCGATGTGCAGCCGTTCGTCGTGGTGCAGCAGGTCGGGAATCGAGGCGTCGACCTGCGACAGCGCGGTCTCGTAGATGCGCGCCTCGTTGGCGGTCACTTCCATCGCCCTGCCCTGGAACAGCAGCCGCGCGTCGATGCCGTCGATGCGCGGCCAGCCCGGCACGTAGTCGAGCACGCCGTCCTTCACCTGCGCGTCGACGCGGAATACGCCATTGCCCTGGTCGAACGGAAAGTGCGCCAGATCGCCCTTCAGGTTCAATTGCACGTTGTCCGAATGCCCGGCCACAACGGCCCGCTTCACCCACTCGACCGTAGCATCGCCGACCGTCGTCGGCAGGTAGCGATAGACCGCCGTTCCGTCGGCGCGGCTCAGGTGCGCGGTCAGATCGATGATGCCGCGCTGTCCCGGAATGAACTCGTAGGCGCCCTTCGCCGTTCCGGCCATGTCCGCGTTCGCGAACGTCATGTCGTCGAGCGCGAGGCGGTGGCCATGCGCGGTTTTTTGCCACTTGCCGAGCGCGTGCAGGCTGTCGATCTCGAATTCGGGATCGCGGAACAGCTCGGGCAGGCTCAGCTTCATCCGCTGCGCATCGATCTCGAACGCGCCGGCCCGCGCGTCCCCTTCGATGCGTCCGCTGAGGTTGGTGAGCCCCGGCTGGTTGCCGACCGACGCGACGCCAACGCCGCTGAAGCGCGCGGCCACGCTGAAATTGTCCAGCCCGGGCTGGGCGCCGCTCCAGCCGAGCCGCAACTGGTCGAATCGCCCCTGCGGCTGCAGGGTTTGCAGGCGCGCACGCAGCGCCGCGTCCATCGGCAGGCTCGGCAGCAGCGACTGCCACCCACCCAGACTGAACGCCTGGGCCGTGATCTCGCGCGACGCGCCGCCCCACGACAGGCCGGCGCTGAACGGCGCGCCGAGCGCGGCGCCGGGACGCGCCACGCGCAGGTTCTCGAATGAAACGCGCTGGCCGGCGGGACTGCGCTGCCACAGCGCGCGGCCGCGCGCCTGCGCCAGCCGCAAGGGCGGCAGCGCCTCGCCGAGCGACGCGGCCACGTCGTGCAGCTCGAATGCGGCCCCGGCGCTGACGAGCGCGCCGCGCGCCATCTCGAACTGCATGTTCAGCGCGCCCCAGCCCTCTTGCGGCTGATACGGCAGCGAAAGCCAGGTGGCAAGACGCGGAAACGACACGCCCGGCACGCTCGCATCGATGGTCCCGTCCCAGCTCTTGACGTCGTCGACACGGCGCGCGCGCAGCTTCGCCACGACTTCGAGCGGCCGCGCCAGGCTCGGTGGCGGGACGGCCCGCAGCTGGAGGCGATGCGCGCGGCGCACGTTCGCGAGCGACAATTCGACCGCCGTCAGCGTGAGCGGCGGGGCGTTGCGGACTTCGTCGAGCCAGGTGAGCGTGACGCTGCCCGCGTGCACCTGCCTCTGCCGCAGCAGCCAGTTCGAAAATCCGCTGCCGGGTTCGGCCGGGTTGACCGGGATGCCGCCGACGTAGAAATGCCCGTCGCGGGCGCGCCGCACCTCGAGCACCAATCCCTGCAGTTCGATCCGCGTGAAGCGGGGCTCCAGGAACAGCAGCGAACGCCAGGCGAAGGTCGCCTCGAGATCGGGCAGATACAGGGCAGGATGTCCCTGCTGGTCGTACAGGCGCACCCCGGTGAGACGGAAGTCGGGGTGCGTCTGGTGCCATGCACCCGAGACCGCCTCGAGCGTCACCCGCTGCCCCAGCGCGCGCGACATCAGGCTCGCCACCGTGTCGCGGTGATCGGCGATGTTCGGCAACACCCAGAAAAACATCAGCGACGCCACCGTCGCAAAACCCACGGCCGCCAGCGCCAGCAATGCCGCGAGCCAGCGGGAGGCCCGGCGCAGAATCAGGATCAGGGCGGGGGAAACGGTCATAGGGTACGGTTCTCGGAACCGCAGATTCTATGCGTTTACCCGCATCTTGCGTCGCCGGCGCACAGCTAAATTCCGGCTTTCAGTCCCCCGTGAAGCGATGGATCTGTCTCCGGTCGCGCTTGGTGGGCCGCCCCTTGCCTGCGGCAGCGAGATCGGCGGTCAGCCTGCGGTCGCTTGCCTGCTGCTCGCGGCGTGCGCGGCTCGCGGCGTCTTCCTCGTACAGCGCCTGCGCCACCGGGGCCGGCCCGCGCTGCAGCGCCAGGGCCCGCACCGTGAGCACCCAGTCGGCCTCGCCGATGCGAAGCTCGAGCCGGTCGCCGGGCTTCACGTCGCGCGCGGGCTTGACGCGCTCGCCGTTGAGCTTGACGCGCCCATTGTCGATCGCCTGCGTGGCCAGGCTGCGGGTCTTGAAAAAGCGCGCGGCCCACAGCCATTTGTCGAGCCGCATCCGCTCGAGTGGGGTCCTGTCAGCCGGCATCGATCACCCCCTCGAACACCCCGGGCCTCGTCAAAGCCCGGACGAACCACTCGAGCGCCCGCCCCGATTCGCCGCTGCGCCAGGCCAGATGCAGGGTTTCCCGCGGATTGCCGCCCGCCCAGGCGCAACGCACGAGGCGGCCGGCCGCCACCTCCGGCTCGGCGAGCCAGCGCGGCAGCGAACCGACCCCGAGGCCGGCTTGCTGGGCGGCGAGCTTGCTCGGCAGGTCGGCGACCGTCAGGCGCGCCTGCTGCTGCAGCCAGCCCGCGCTGCGCAGCGGCAGATTGCGCGCGGTATCGGCAATCACGACGGCGCGGTGCGCCGCCAGGTCCGCCTGGCCAAGCGGCCGCTCGAGGCGCGCGAGCGGGTGTTGCGGCGCCACGCAGAACACGAATTCGACGCTTCCCAGCGCGCGGGTGCGGATGCCGGCGCCGGCGGGCGCGTCGCCGCCCGCGATCGCAAGATCGGCGCATCCGGAAGCGAGCGCGTCCCAGCTGCCCGCCAGCACCTCGTGGCGCAGCTTGATCTCGGTCGTCCGCCCGGTGCGGTAAAACGCGTCGAGCACGGGGAGCAGCGGGGCAAGCGGCAGGATGCCTTCCAGGGCGAGGGTAAAGCGCAGCTCCCATCCGCCTGCCACCTCCCGCGCCCTGTTTTCCAGTGCCTGCGCGGCGCCCAGCAGCGCCCGTCCCTCGTCCAGCAGCAGGCGGCCCGCCGGCGTGAAGCGCGCGCGGTGACCCGAGCGATCGAACAGCAGCACGTCCAGTTCGGCTTCGATCTGCTGCACGGTATAGGTCAGCGACGAGGGCGCGCGTCCGAGTTCCTCGGCGGCGCGCGCGAACGAACCTCTGCGGTCGATCGCGTCGAGAACCGTCAGCGCCTCCAGGGTCAGCGGCATGTTCGAAAATATTGAATGACTCAATCGAATTGTGCCCATTTTTCTCGGGCGGAGCCAGGCCTATATTCACCCCATCGATTGAACATCAAAAGGCAGAGACCCCATGCTGACCGTACGCAAATCGTCCGAACGCGGCCACGCCGACCATGGCTGGCTCGACAGTTATCACACCTTCTCGTTTGCCGGCTACCGCAATCCGGACTGGATGGGCTTCGGTCCGCTGCGCGTGATCAACGAGGACCGCGTCGCGCCCGGCGCGGGCTTCCCCGCCCACAGCCACGAGGACATGGAGATCATCAGCTGGGTGCTCGCGGGTGCGCTCGAGCACAAGGATTCGCTCGGCAACGGCGGCGTGATCCGCCCCGGCGAACTGCAGCGCATGCGGGCCGGGCACGGCATCACCCATAGCGAATACAACGCCTCGACGACCGAGCCGGTGCACTTTCTGCAAATCTGGATCGAGCCGGACGCCTACGGCCTGGAGCCGGGCTACGAACAGGTCGCCTTCGCCCCCGACGCCCTGGCGGGCCGCTTGCGGCTGATCGCGTCGAACGACGGACGCGACGGCTCGGTGACGATCCATCAGGACGCGACGGTTCGCGCCGGCCGGCTCGCGGCGGGCGACCGCGTCACCCTGGATCTGGCGCCCGGGCGGCGCGCGTGGCTGCACGTCGCGACCGGCCGCGTCACGGTCCGGGGCTATCCGCTCGAAGCCGGCGACGCGCTGGCGATCCGCTTCGAATCCTCGGTCGAGATCGAGGCGCTGGAACCCAGCGAGCTCGTCGGTTTCGATCTCCCCTGAATCCGCGCGGCCGCGTTCCGGCGCGGCCACGCCCTTTTCTCACTTCATGCAAGGACGCCCCATGCCCAAGATTCTCGCCTTTTCCGGCAGCACCCGACGCGACTCCTGGAATCGCAAGCTCATCCAGTCCGCCGCGGACGCCGCGCGCGCCGCCGGCGGCGACGTCAGCCTGATCGACCTGGCGGACTACCCGCTGCCGCTCTACGACGGCGACCTCGAGGAACGCGACGGCGTGCCCGACAACGCGCAGCGGCTCAAGGCCCTGTTCAAGGAACACGACGCGCTGCTGATCGCGAGCCCCGAGTACAACAGCTCGATGCCCCCGCTCCTGAAAAACACGATCGACTGGGTGTCGCGCGAATGGCAGGGCGAATCGGGCCTGGTCCCCTACCACGGCAAGGTCGCCGCGATCGCATCCGCCTCGCCTGGCACGTTCGGCGGCATGCGCATGCTGCCGCACCTGCGCCAGATCCTGAATGCCCTGGGCGTGCTCGTGCTGCCCGGCCAGTTTTCGCTGCCGCACGCCGAGACCGCCTTCGACGCGGAAACCGGCGCGCTGAAGTCCCCCGCGCGCCTGCACGCGCTGATGCTGGAACTGGTCAAGGCCACCGCCGCGCTGAAGCAGGGATAAAAAAAGCACCCCGAAGGGTGCTTGCGAACCTGCATGCGCGGACGCTCACTGCGCGAGCATTCTGTCCTTGGCGGCAAAATACTTGCGGGCGAAGGCGACCAGTTGGCCGTCGCCGGGATGATCGACGGTCTCGACGCCGACCACCTTGTCCACGACGCCGTGATCGTGCGCGTGGATATGCTTGATCAGTTCGAGCTTGGCGTGGCCGGGGCCGACGATGAGGATCTCGGCGGCGCCGGCGAGCGCTTCCACGACTTCATGGTAGTACTGCTGGTCTTCCGGCTGGCGGCCGCCGCTGACCGAGCCGCGCTTGCGCTGCAGGTGGCGCGGCGGGTTCGCCGGATGCACGACCGATTTCTCGACATCGTCCGGGCTGACGTGCATGACGCGGGCTTCGTTGTGGTCGAGCCAGACGACTGCGTGGTAGTGCGACATAAGCTTCCTTTCGGGTAATGAATCAATGACTGATCGAAATCGGGGCCGGGCGAAGCGGGCGCGGCCTTAGCGGACCGCTTCCTTCAACTGGTCGAGGATCGCCGGATTCTCGAGGGTGGAAACGTCCTGCGTGATTTCCTCGCCCTTGGCGACCGCGCGCAGCAGGCGCCGCATGATCTTGCCGGACCGGGTCTTGGGCAGGTTGTCGCCGAAGCGGATTTCGTCCGGCTTGGCGATCGGGCCGATTTCCTTGCCGACCCAGTCGCGCAATTCGGCGGCGATCTTTTTCGCGTCCTCACCCGTCGGCCGCGTGCCCTTCAGCACGACGTAGGCGACCACCGCCTCGCCCTTGATGTCGTGCGGGCGGCCGACCACGGCGGCCTCGGCGACGCGCAGGTTGGAAACCAGCGCGGACTCGATTTCCATTGTCCCCAGACGGTGCCCCGACACGTTCAGCACGTCGTCGATGCGGCCCATGATCCAGAAATATCCGTCGGCGTCGCGGTGCGCCGAATCGCCGGCCAGATAGATCTTGCCGCCCAGTTCTTCGGGGAAGTAGGTCTTCCTGAACCGGTCGGGGTCGCCCCACAGAGTGCGCAGCTGCGACGGGAAGGGGCGCCGGATCACCAGATAGCCGCCCTGCCCCCGCTCGACCGGGTGGCCGTGCTCGTCGGTGATCGCGGCCATGATGCCGGGAAGCGGCAGCGTGCACGAACCGGGCTTGGTCGGCACCGCGCCCGGCAGCGGCGAGATCATGTGGCAGCCGGTCTCGGTCTGCCACCAGGTGTCGACGATCGGGCAGCGGCCGCCGCCGATCACTTCGTGGTACCACATCCAGGCTTCCGGATTGATCGGCTCGCCCACCGTGCCGAGGAGGCGCAGCGAGGAGAGGTCGTACTGCGCCGGCAGCTCGTGGCCGAGCTTGATCAGGCTGCGGATCGCCGTCGGCGCCGTGTAGAAAGTGGTGACCTTGTGCCTCGCGATCGTTTCCCAGAAACGCCCGGCGTGCGGGAAGGTGGGGATGCCCTCGAAGATGACCTCGGTCATGCCGAGCGCCAGCGGGCCGTAGGCGACGTAGGTGTGGCCGGTGATCCAGCCGACGTCGGCGGTGCACCAGTAGACGTCGTTCTCGGGCTTGGCGTCGAACACCCACAGCATGGTGAGGATGGCGCCCAGCAGGTAGCCGCCGGTGGAATGCTGCACGCCCTTGGGCTTGCCGGTCGAGCCCGAGGTGTAGAGGATGAAGAGCGGATGCTCGGCGGACACCCACACGGGCTCGCAGGTTTCGGCCTGCGTCTGCACCAGTTCGTGCCACCACAG
The DNA here is from genome assembly GCA_021820845.1 of Pseudomonadota bacterium. Classification (GTDB taxonomy): domain Bacteria; phylum Pseudomonadota; class Gammaproteobacteria; order Burkholderiales; family Thiobacillaceae; genus Thiobacillus. The sequence continues at coordinate 40,693 of JAKADC010000001.1, read as the reverse complement.
GTCGCGCACGCCCCAGTTCACCGCCCCGCCGGAGCGGCGATAGACCACCACGCGCTCGACGCAGGAGGTGTCGCCCATCGCCAGCGCCTCGTCCACCGCGCGCTTCAGCGGCACCGCCTTGCCGCCGCGCAGCGATTCGTCGGCGGTGACGACCACCTTGGCGCGCGCATCCTCGATGCGCTCGAACAGGCTCTTCGCGGAAAAGCCGCCGAACACCACGGAATGGATGGCGCCGATCCGCGCGCACGCCTGCATCGCGACCACCGCCTCGACGCTCATCGGCATGTAGACGATCACGCGGTCGCCCTTTTCGACGCCAAGCGACTTGAGGCCGTTGGCGAACTGGCACACGCGGGCGTGCAGTTCCTTGTAGCTGACCCGGGTGACCGCGCCGTCGTCGGCCTCGAAGATCAGCGCCGTCTTGTCGCCGCGCGTCGCGAGATGGCGATCCAAGCAGTTGTACGACACGTTGAGTTCGCCGTCGGCGAACCACTTGTAGAACGGCGCGTTCGATTCGTCGAGCGTATAGGTGAACGGCGTGTTCCAGCCGATGTGGCGGCGGGCCAGCTCGGCCCAGAAGCCCTCATAATCGGCCTCCGCCTGGCGGCACAGCGCGTGGTATGCGTCCATGCCGGACACGTTCGCCTGTTCGACGAAGGCGTCCGCAGGCGGAAATACACGGGTTTCGGTCAGAATCGACTCGATCGCTGCCATACAGTCTCTCCGCTGATAGAGTGTTGCGATAAACCGCCATTCTAATCCAGCCATGAGCCCTCCCGCACTCGCGCGCCTCGCCCGCTGCTCCCGTTATGGCCGGCGCCTGCTCTCGGCGCAGCCGCAGCTCGCCGAAACGCTCGCGAACGCGTTCGAACGGCCTTTCGACCGAGCGGCGATGCAGGCCTTCCTCGCCGAGCCGCCGTGCGCCGACGAGGCCGCGCTGCACCAGCGGCTGCGGCAATTGCGCCAGCGCGTCTGGCTGGTCGCGACCGCACGCGACCTTTCCGGCGAGGCCGGCGTCGCCGAGGTCGTCGCCACCTGGAGCACGCTCGCCGAGGTCTGCATCGCCGCCGCACTCGATTTCCATCATGCCGCCCTCGCCGCGCGGCACGGCGAGCCGCGCGGCGAACACGGCATGCCGCAGCGGATGGTCGTGGTCGGCATGGGCAAGCTCGGCGGCGGCGAGCTCAACGTCTCGTCGGACATCGACCTCATCTACCTCTACCCCGAGGAAGGCGAGACCGCCCCGGACGACCCCGCGGTCAAGCCGATCAGCAACCATGAATTCTTCGTACGCCTGGGCCGCAGGCTCACCGCCGCGCTGGGGGAAAACACCGCCGACGGCTACGTCTTCCGCGTCGACCTGCGGCTGCGGCCGTGGGGCGAATCCGGTCCGTTCGCGATGGGCTACGCGATGCTCGAGGACTACCTGGTGGCGCAGGGGCGCCCGTGGGAACGCTACGCCTGGATCAAGGCGCGTCCGCTCACTGGAAGCCGCCACGACGAACTGATGCAGATCGTGCGGCCTTTCGTGTTCCGCAAATATCTCGATTTCGGGGCCTTCGCCGCGATCCGCGACCTGCACGTGCAGATCCGCCGCGAGGTCGCGCGCCGCGACATGGCCCACAACGTCAAGCTGGGACCGGGCGGCATCCGCGAAATCGAATTCACCGCGCAGGTGTTCCAGCTCATCCGCGGCGGCCAGATCGCCGCGTTGCAGCAGCGGCCGACGCTCGTCGTGCTGGCCGAACTGGCGAAGGCCGGTCTGATGACGGCCGACGCGCAGCAGGAACTCGCCGCGGCCTACGATTTCCTGCGACGGCTGGAACACCGCATCCAGTATCTCGACGACGCCCAGACCCAGCTGCTGCCCGACGACGCCGAGTCGCAGGCCATGCTCGCCGACGCGATGGATTTTCCCGACCACGCGGCGCTTCTCGCCGCGCTCGACCGGCATCGCCACAAGGTCACCCGCCATTTCGAGCAGGTGTTCGCCGCGCCGCAGACCGACCAGATGGGGCACCCGCTCGCCGCCGTGAGCAACGGAACCGCGGACGCCGCGACGACCGGCGCGCTGCTGGAAAACGCCGGCTACGCCGATCCGTCGCGCGTGCTCGCGACGCTCGACGCGCTGCGCCACAACGCGGCGCGCCTGCCCGAGTCGACCCAGCTCAGGCTCAGCGCCCTGCTGCCGCCCGCGCTCGAAATCATCGGCGGCCAGGCCGATCCCGTGGCGACGCTCGAGCGGTTCGCCGCGCTCGTCCAGGCCGTCGCCCGCCGCGCGACCTATCTCGCGCTGCTCGCCGAATATCCCGCGGCGCTGCGCCAACTCGTGCGCCTGCTGGCGGCGAGTCCCTGGGCCGCGCAGCTGATCACGCGGCAGCCGCAACTGCTGGACGAACTGATCGCGCCGCAGCATCTGATGCGCCTGCCCGACTGGGCGCAACTCGCAGCCCAGTTGCGCGGGGAGCTCGACGCGCATCCGGGCGACACCGAGGCGCAGATGGATGCGCTGCGCCGCTTCAAGCAGGTGCAGACACTGCACCTGCTGGCGCAGGACGTGGCGGGCCGGCTGACGCTCGAAGCGCTGTCCGATCACCTGTCGTACCTGGCCGACACGCTGCTCGCGGAAACCCTGGCGCGCTGCTGGGCGGGGCTGAAGACGCGGCACCGCGACGTCCCGCGCTTCGCCATCGTCGGCTACGGCAAGCTCGGCGGCAAGGAGCTGGGCTACGCCTCCGACCTCGATCTGGTCTTCCTCTACGACGACCCCGACGAGCACGCGCAGGAAATCTACGCGCGACTCGCGCAGCGCATCAACACCTGGCTCGGCACCCTCACCCCGGCCGGCATCCTCTACGAGACCGACCTGCGCCTGCGCCCCGACGGGGCCTCCGGCCTGCTGGTGAGCTCGACCGACGCCTTCCGCGACTACCAGTTGCATCACGCCTGGGTATGGGAGCACCAGGCGCTGACGCGCGCCCGCTTCGTGTGCGGCGACGCGGCGATCGGCGAAGTCTTCGAAGGGCTGCGCCGCGAGGTGCTGAGCGCGGCGCGCGACCCGGCGAAACTGCGCGCCGACGTTCTGGCGATGCGCGAAAAAATGCACGCCGGCCACGTCAACGCAAGCGGCCTGTTCGACCTGAAGCACGATCGCGGCGGCATCGTCGACGTCGAGTTCTGCGTGCAGTACCTCGTGCTGCGGCATTGCGCCGCCCACCCCGAGCTCGCCGACAACGTCGGCAACATCGCGCTGCTGCAGCGCGCCGGCACGGCTGGACTCGTCCCCGCCGACCTCGCGCTTGCCGCGGTGGATGCCTACCGCGAGCTGCGCCGGCAGCAGCACGCGATCAAGCTCAGCGGGTCGGAATACGCCCGCGTGCCGGCACCGGCGCTGGAGCAGGTGCGCGAGACGGTCGGCAGGCTGTGGACGCACGTCATGGGCGCGGACGCCTGAAATTCCTGCCATGATTAGCGCATTGCCGTATCCGGAGAGTCATCTTGAGCCCCAACGCCATCGCCGCCCGCGAAGCCTTGCGCCAGTTTCGCGTGATCTTCGGCGCCGTTCGCCAGCACTTCCAGGCCGTTGAAAAAGCCTGCGGCGTGAGCGGGGCACAGATCTGGGCCCTGGCGGCGCTGCGCCAGACGCCGGGCATGAAGGTGTCCGAGCTGGCCCAGGCCTTGTCGATCCACGCGTCCACCGCGAGCAACCTGCTCGACAAGATCGAAAACGCCGGGCTGATCCGGCGCGAACGCAACAGCGCGGATCAGCGCGTCGTGCGCCTGTATCTCACCGAGGCCGGGGAAAAGGCGCTGGGCAAAGCGCCGCAACCGCTGACCGGCATCCTGACCCATGCCCTGGGGCAGCTTTCGGACGATGCCCTGTCCCGCCTCAACCAGGACCTCGCGACGCTGATCGCGCACATGGGCAAAGTCGACACGCGCGACGCGCAAAAGCCCCTGTCGGAAATCTGACCCGGCCGCGCCTTCCGGTTTTCCGCCCTAGGCGGCCGCGTACAGCCAGCCGCGCCGCACCAGCGCCTTCTCGAGCTCCACGCCGGCGAACACGACCGACGACAGGGCCAGGCACGCGGCGAGCTCGGCCAGGCTCAAGGGCGCGGTCTTGAAGACGGGATTGAGCCAGGGGACGTAGAGGACGGCCATCTGCAGGAAGAAAGTCAGCAGCAGCGCGCCGGCGAGTGCAGCGTTGGACAGCACGCCCTGCGTAAAAAGCGATTCGCGCTCGGACCGGATCGCCAGCACGTGCCCCAACTGCGACAGCGTGAGCACGGTGAACACCATACTCTGCCAGTGCGCCGTGCCGACGTGGATCGCCCACGCCTGGGTCAGCAGCGACACGCCGCCCATCAGCAAGCCCACCCACAGGATGTGCTGCCACATGCCGCGGGCGAAGATGCTTTCCCGCGGCGGACGCGGCGGCCGCCGCATGATGTCGCGCTCGGCCCCTTCGCCCGCGAGCGCAAGCCCCGGGAGGCCGTCGGTGACGAGGTTGATCCACAGGATGTGGATCGGCAAGAGCGGAATCGGCAGGCCGAGAAAGGGGGCGAGGAAAATCGTCCAGATCTCGCCCGAATTGCTCGTCATCGTGTATTTGACGAACTTGCGGATGTTGTCGAAGATGCGGCGGCCTTCGCGCACGGCGTGGACGATGGTGGCGAAGTTGTCGTCGAGCAGGGTCATGTGCGCCGCCTCCCGCGCGACGTCGGTGCCGCCCTTCCCCATCGCGACGCCGATGTCGGCGCGCTTCAGCGCCGGCGCATCGTTCACGCCGTCGCCGGTCATCGCGACGAACTCGCCCTTGTCCTGCAGCGCCTGCACGATCCTGATCTTCTGCTCCGGGTTGATGCGCGCGTAGACCCGCACCGACTCCACCTCGCGCTCGAATTCCGCCAGCGAGAGCCGCGCCAGCTCGCCGCCGGTGAGGACCTTGCCGCCATCCTCGACGATGCCGAGCCGGGTCGCGACGGCCCGCGCGGTGGCGGGATGGTCGCCGGTGATCATCACCGGGACGATGCCCGCGGCCTTGCACGCGGCGACCGCGTCCGCTGCCTCGGCACGCGGCGGATCGATCAGGCCGGCCAGCCCGACGAAGGTGAGATCCGCCTCCATTGTCGCCGCGTCGAGCGTTTCCGGAAGATGCGGCAGGCGTTTCAGCGCGAACGCGAGCACGCGCAGTCCCTCTGCGGCCATGCCTTCGGCGGTGTCCTGCAGCGCCGCCCGGTCGATCGCCGCGACGCCGCCCGCGTCCAGCCGGTCGGCGCACAGCGCCAGCACGCCCTCGGGGGCGCCCTTCACCAGCACGAGCACGCCGTCGCCTTCGCGATGCAGCGTGCTCATGCGCGCGCGCTCGGAATCGAAGGGAATTTCCGCCAGGCGCGGCCGGGATGCCTGCATTGCCGGCTTGTCGAAGCCGGCGGAACGGGCAGCGTCGAGCAGCGCGGTCTCGGTGGGATCGCCGGTGGCGCGGCCGTCCGCGTCCAGCTCGGCGTCGTTGCACAGGGCCATCGCCAGGCCCAGCTCGCGCCACGGCGAAGCCGCGTCGCGCGGCAGGCGCGGCAGCGCTTCCTCGGCCGCGAGCAGGCGGTCGACCTGCATGCGGTTCTGCGTCAGCGTGCCCGTCTTGTCGGAGCAGATGAAGGTGACCGAACCGAGCGTTTCCACCGCGGGCAGGCGGCGGATCAGCGCGTTCTGCCGCACCATGCGCGCGGCGCCCAGCGCCAGCGAGATGGTGACCACGGCGGGCAGCGCCTCGGGAATGGCGGCGACGGCCAGGCTGACGGCGGTGAGCAGCATCGCGAGCGGCGGCTCGCCGCGCAGCCAGCCGGCGACGAAGATGATCGCGCAGATCGCCAGCACGACCAGCGCGAGATGCTGGCCGAAACGGGCCAGGCGCTTTTGCAGCGGCGTCTTGCCGGATTCGCCCGACAGCAGCGTGGCGATCTTTCCCAGTTCGGTCTGCATGCCGGTCGCGACGACCAGGCCGCGCGCGCGCCCGTAGGTGGCGATCGTGCCCTTGTAGGCGAGGTTGACGCGGTCGCCCAGCGGGAGCTCGACGTCGTCGAGCCTTGCCGTCCGCTTTTCGACCGGCTGCGATTCCCCGGTCAGCGCGGATTCGTCGACCTTCAGCGAGGCCAGCTCGGTCAGGCGGAGATCGGCCGGCAGGACGTTGCCGGCTTCGAGTTCCACCAGATCGCCCGGCACCAGCGCCGCGGCGTCGATCGAGGCACTGCGGCCGTCGCGGATCACGCGCGCCCGGGGACTCGACATCTTCTTCAGTGCCGCCATCGCGCGCTCGGCACGGTATTCCTGCACGAAGCCGATGATCCCGTTGAGGAACACGATCACGACGATGGCGATGGCGTCCTGCGGCTCGCCAATGACGCCGGCGACGATCGCGGCGGCGATCAGCACCAGGATCATGAAATCGCTGAACTGCGACGCGAGCATGACGAGCGGCGAGCGCCGGGCGGCCTCGCCGAGCCGGTTGGGCCCGTGCCGCTCGAGCAGCAGGGCAGCGGCCTCGGCGCTCAGGCCGGCATCGACGTCGCTGCCGAGCCGCGCGGCGGCCACGCGCGTGTCGAGGCAATGCCAGGGGCGCGCGTCCGGGTCAGTGGCCATGAAGATAGAGGAACAGGGAATTCAGCAGATAGACGACGAGCAACAGCAGGCTGATCCAGCTGATCGACCGGAACACGCGCGAAGCGGGCCGCAGCACCAGCCCGACCACTGCGAGCCCGCTCATCATCATCGCCGAGAACGCCGACGCGGCATGGGTGAGCGACACGTCGGCGAGCAACGGCCCGGGCAGGTAGGCGAGGTCGTCGATGGCGAGGATGGCGATATTGAACAGGTTGCTGCCGAAGAGGTTGCCGATGGCGAGATCGACCGCGCCGATGCGCAGGGCCGCGACCGTGACCACGACCTCGGGGGCGGACGTCACCGCCGCGACGAACAGCGTGCCGACGAAGCTCTGCTCCCAGGCCATCGCCCCCGCGAGATCTTTGGCGATGAAGGGCAGCCAGACGCCGGCCGCGACGACGACGACCGAGGCCACGGCATAGCCCTGAATCGCCCGCTTGAGGCTCGTCCCGGGATAGCGCTCGACGCGGTCTTCCACGTACTCGCTGACTTGCGCCTGCTCGTAGCGGTAGAGCGCGCGCATGGCCAGCAGATAGAGCAGCAGGATGACCGGCGTGTAAAGGCCGACGTGGCCGAACGACGGAACCGCGCCGGCGCGGTAGAGCAGCAGGTTGAAGCCGGTGAAGCCGATCAGCGCGACACCGAAGCTGGCGGACAGCACGTTGCCCTGCCGTGCGCGCGTGTAGACGGATTCGCCGCGCGACAGAAAATCGAGCAGCACGATGATGAGCAGATTGAACACGCAGCTGCCCATGATGTCGCCGACGGCGATGTCCGGAACCCGGGCGACCGTGACCGACGACAGCCCGGTGACGAGTTCCGGCAGCGACGTGACCGTGGCCAGCAGGACGAGCCCGAGCCAGCCCCGGCTGAGGCCGCTTTTTTCGGCAATGACGTCACCGTAGCGCGAGAGCCTGACGCCCGCCACGCCGATCGCGGCGAGGCAGGCGGCCAGGGAAAGCCAGATGACGGCGAGGTCCTGCATGGGTGCGGGAAATGCGACTCCAGGAATCGGGGCACGGCGCCACGCCAAAAATGTAGCCGATACGCGCGTTTCGAAGAAGCGTTGCGCCGACGGCGCCGGGCCGCGACCGTCGTCAGGACGCCGCCCGCCTGCGGATGACGGCTGCCTCTGCAAGCCCCTCGTCCGGCATCCCCGCGGCACTGCGTTCATGCAGCAGACGCAGCGGCGGCGCGCCGCCGTCCTTGTCCTGGCCGGCGTAGACGGTGAGATGCGGGTAGGGGATCTCGACGCCGGCGGCGTCGAACGCCTTTTTCAGGCGGTACAGGAACTCCCGCCGCACGCCCCACTGCTCGAGCGGCATCACCTTGAAGCGGCAGACGATCACGACCGACGACTCCGCCCACTGGTCGACGCCGGCGATCTCCATGTCGTCCACGATCTTGTCGGCGAGCACCGGATCGGCGCGCAGCTCGGCGGCGACCTTGCGCATCAGGACGTACACCTCGTCGATGTCCTCGCGGTAGGCGACACCGACGTTGATCACCGCGTAGGCGAAACCGCGGCTGCGGTTGGTCACGGTATCGACGTGGCCGTTGGGAATGTAATGCACGCTGCCCTCGTAATCGCGCAGCCGGATGTAGCGCAGCGTCATTTCCTCGACCAGTCCGCCCTTGCCGGCGACTTCGACGACGTCGCCCTGGCGCACCTGGTTTTCGAGCAGAAGGAACAGCCCGGTGAAGTAGTCCTTCACCAGGCTTTGCGCGCCGAAGCCGACCGCGATGCCGAGCACGCCGGCGGCGGCGAGAATGGGAGCGATCGAGATGCCGACTTCGCTCAGCACGAGCATCGCGGCGACCAGCGTGACGGTCACGCCGACGGTGTAGCGGAAGACCTGCTCCAGCGTGTTGAGCCGCTTGATCCGCTCCGGATCGTCGAGGTCGCGCTGAAGGTGGGCCCGCAGCCGCGCGATTGCGTTGTGCGACACGCGCAGCGCGGCCCACGCGAGCGCCAGCACCAGCACGACGTGCAGCGCGCTCGAGACCACGGCACGCCATTCGCCGAGATAGGTTCCCATCGTATTCAGGGCATCCGCAAGCATCGGTTCAGCCTCCCCCGATCGCCCGCGCCAGCGGACGATATTGCAGGTGATGAAACAGCTGCAGGTAACGCGCGGCCTCCTCGCGTTCGAGGTCGCTGACGAATTTCCAGAAGCCGTAGATGCGCGACAGCGTCATCATCCGCTCGGCATACAGCCGCCACGTATACCGCGCCGCCACGCGCGCGAGCGCGCCCTCGGAGATACGCTGCCAGCGTGCCGGATCGGCGGCGCACTGCTCCAGGAAATCGGCGATCGCGTCGGCGGCGGCCGCGCCGTCGTTGGGGTCGATGTGGAAGCCCGAGATCCCGTTCTGGATGATTTCGAGCGGGCCGCCGTAGCGCGTGGCGAAGACCGGCAGGCCGGATGCCATCGCCTCGATCAGGGTGAGACCGAACGCTTCGAACAGCGCCGGCTGGACGAAGATGCCGCGGCGGTCGGCGACGTGGCGATAGAGCTCGCCCGCCAGGTTCTTGTCGAGCCGCGCGCCGAGCCAGCGCATTCTGCCGTCGAGGCCGGCGCCGTCCATCAGCGCGTGCATGCGCGCGATCTCGGACTTCTCCTCCTCGTCGGACGAGGCGGCGGCGTCGACGTGGCCGCCGATCACCAGCAGGTTGGCCATCCCGGCGAGGCGTTCGCTGGCGCCGAACCATTCGGTCAGGCCGGACAGGTTCTTGATGCGGTCGAGCCGCGCCATCGTGAAGATCAGCGGGCGGTCGGGGTCGTCGAACCGGCCGCGATGCGGCACGCCGGGGTCGGGCGCGTAGAGCAGGCGTTCGATCTCCGGCATCAGCGAGTGAAGGCGCCTCGACGTGTCTGTGTAGGGAAAATAGATATCCGCGTCGGCGCCCGGCGAGACGATGTTGAACTTGGGGTCGAACAGGTCGATGCCGTTGACCACGCGATACAGCCCCGGCAGCGTGTACGCGCGGTAGCTCTCGTACTGGCCGATGCTCTGCGGCGTGCCGGCGATTTCCTGGTAGGTGCTGGTGATGATGAAATCGGCGCGGTTCATGCCGATCAGATCCGCGGTGTACTGGCAGGCGAAGTGATACGTCGGGTCGTTGTCCTCCCAGTAGAGCGCCGAGTGCAGGTATTTGGTCTGTTCCAGGGCGTGCGCGATGTTGCACTGGGTCACGCCGAGACGCTCCGACAGCAGGCTCGCGACGAGGTTGCCGTCGGAGTAGTTGCCGATGATGAGATCGGGCCGGCCGCCGAGCTGGGCAAGCGCTTCGCGCTCGACGTGGACCGCGAACGATTCGAGATACGGCCAGATCTCGAAGCGCGACACCCACTGCCGAACGATCTCGCCGTTCGGATGATGGAACGGCACGCGGACGATGCAGGCGTGGTCCGTCCCCTGGATCTTCTCGAGCGGCTGGTTGCACGTCGTGCCTTCCGAATCGGGAATCAGGCGCGTCACGACGATGATCCGCGGGTCGACGTGGACGCCCTGGACCGCCATCCGCTCGCGCATCTCGTGCTCGAGCGCGCGCACCTGGTCGAGGATGTACACCACCTGGCCGCCGGTGTCGGGCCGCCCGAGCACGTCGTCCTGGCCGAAGTAGCCGTGCGGCGACAGGATGAGCAGGCGCGAGATCATGGGAATGCGGGCCAGGAAGGCTTCGAGCACGCCGGGGGACGGCGCTTCCAGGATGTCGACGAGCATGCCCATGGTTTCGCTCACCCGCTCGGCGGTGGCGCCCCACCCTGGCTCGAACCCCAGGGCACCGAGCGGCTCCGCGATCGCCGCCCACGGCGTCGCGGGGTCGAGCGTGTCGACGTGCGCCAGCGCCTGGCGCAGGGCGTCGCGCAGGGCGGCGACGTCGCGGATGCGCGGCGCGAGCATCAGGTGGCGGCCGTCGATCGTGTGCTTGCGCAGGAAATTGAGCATCCGGACGTGGCCGACCTCGGGCCGCGTGAACATGGCGCTCGCCAGGTGCCGGTTGAGATGCAGCACGCCCTGTCCGATCGAGCGCGTTTCCTGCAGCCGCGGCACATGCCGGCCGAAGGGCTCGAAGTCGATCTCCAGCACGCTTTCGCCGTCGGCCGGCGGTTTCACGACCTGCTCCTTGGAGGCGAGAAATTCGCTCACCGACACGGTTTCTGGAACGAGCTGTTCCTGGTGCATGCGCACGTATTGCCAGCGCCCCGCGCCTTCGCGCAAGGCGAAATAGGCCCACGGACGCTGGAACACGCCTTCCTGGAAACGTTGCACGGCGCGCTGCAGCGGCGTGCCGGCGAGCGCGCTGGCGGACTCGGCGACCAGGGCGTCGAGCACGCGGCAGAGATCGCTTTGCAGCAGCAGCACCCGGTTCTCGGCGAAGCAGCGGCGCAGGAAGGCGTCCACCGGGTCGCGATGCTCCGCCGTCCATACTTTCAATGTCTCGATCATGAACTCTCCTCAGACAGGAAATTCCGTGCCGCGTCGACGCCCTCGCGCGTCCGGCGTTCGTCCTGCCGTGCGTCGCTCAGGCGGCCTCGCGCTGCAAGGCCGACGCGGGTTTCCACTCGAAGCCGTAGTGCGCCATGCCCTCGAGAATCCCCGACGCATGGGACGACTCCGCGAAATAGACCTGTTCGAGACCGCGCAGTTTCTCGAGTTCGGCGCTGTGGTTGGAGACCACCACGGCCTGCGTGTCCCCGACCAGCATTTCGAGATCGTTGCCCGAATCGCCCGCGACGAGGAAGGCGCGCAGCGGCAGGCCCCATTTATAGGCGAGGTAGCGGATGGCCTGGCCCTTGGATGCGCGAATCGGCAGCACGTCGAGATAGGCGTCGTGCGAATAGATGAGGTTGGCGTGCAGCCGCGCCTGGCGCACGCGCACCTCGAGCTCGCGCAGGCCCGGCGCGGTCTCGCGATCGAGGTTGAAGCTCAGCTTGAATTCGCTTTGCTGGTCGGGCGACTGCAGCGTCAGCCCCGGCACCCCGTCGAACAGCGCGGCCAGCGCATCGCGCCGCCACAGGTGCTGGATGTGGCGCTGCCAGCCGGTGTCCGGGCGCATGTCGGGGCCGTAATGGATTTCGCTGCCGACGGCGGTGATGAAGACGTCGGGCAGCGGCACCCGCGCCTGCCGCAGGACCTCGAGCGCGCTCGGCAGGCAGCGCCCGGTCGCCACGCCGAAACCGAATCCGCGCGGCCTTTCGCGCAGCAGGCGGAGCAGCGCGGCGAGTCCCTGGCGGTCGCCGAGCAGCGTGTTGTCGATGTCGCTCACCAGCATGCGATGCACGTAGGGCATGGGGTTGCGCGCCGGTCGCTGCACCACCCGTTCGCGCCGGACCTGCTTGCGGGTGCGATGGACCACGCGCTGGACCGCCTTCAGGTATTTCTCGACGTGCGCGTCCCACGTGTAATGGCGCGCGACGCCGCTGATGCCGCGCCGGGCGTAGCGCTGCCAGGTGCGGGCGTCCGCGATCACGGAAAGCAGACCGCGCGCGAGGTCGCCGCTGTCGAGCGGATCGACCAGCACGCCGTTTTCGCAGTGCGCGAGAATGTCGCGCGGGCCGCCGTCGTGCGTCGCGACGACGGGCAGGCCGCTCGCCGCCGCTTCGATCAGGGTGAGGCCGAACGGCTCGGTCAGCGCCGGATTGACGAACACGCCGCGCCGCTGCGCCGCGAGCCGATAGAGCGCGGGGACATCGTCCTGCTGATGCTGCTTGGGCAGCGCCACGCTGCCCCAGAGATCGTAGCGGTCGACATCGAGCAGCAGATCGCTCAGCACGGCGGCCTGGCTCTCGTCCATGCTGCGGATGTCGCCGCGATGGCCGGCGACGATCGCGAGATTCGCCCGCGCGCGCAGTTCCGGGGTTTCTCCGAACGCGGCGACGAGCCGCCGCAGGTTCTTGCGTATTTCGGGGCGGCAGATGGCGAGGATGAGCGGCTTTTTCGGCTGCGCGAAAAAGCGGTCGACGAGCGCGGGCACGTGCGGCGGGACCGGCGCGCGCCCCGGCGGCGCGAAACGCGAAGTGTCGGTGCCCGGCGCGATCACCATCATGCGCGCCGGCTGATGGTTATCGTAGCGAGCGTACTGCTCGCTGCTTTCCTGCACGGTGCTCGTCACCACGAGCGCGGCGTGTTCGAGCACGCTTTCCTCGGCGGCGATGCGGCGGGCGAAATTGAACTGGCGGTCGATCGTCTGCGCCTTGCGGCCGTGATCGAGCAGGCGCTGGCGCTTGCAGCGCCCCAGCGAATGGCCGGTGTGCACCAGCGGAATCCCGAGCAGTTGCGACAACTGCACGCCGACGTAACCGGCGTCGGCATAGTGACTGTGAATCACGTCCGGCAGGCGCGGCTGCTGGCGCAGGTAGCTGATGGTGCGGTCGACGAACTGGTCGAGGTGGTTCCACAGGCTTTCCTTGCGCAGGTAGCGCCGGGGACCGCACGGCAGCCTCACGAGCCGCGCACGCTCGCCGAGCGTCTCGCCCGGCGTCGCATAGTCGGGCGAGACGGCGGGGTCGTCGACGAGGCGCGTCAGCACGTCGACCTGCTCGACGCGCGCGTGGCGCCCGAGCGCGCGGGCCAGTTCGATCACATACAGGGTCTGGCCGCCGGTGTCGGCGTCGCGCCCCAGTTCCAGGTCATGTCCGCGCAACAGCCCGTGCACGCTCAGCATCAGCACGTATAGGTCACGCACGCGCCACCTCCGTTTCGAGTTTCCAGTCGTGGATGAAGGGTTCGTAGAAAGCGGACGTGGCCGGCACCGCGCCGCGGATCCCGCAGAGCGCGCGGCCGAAGGCGTCGGCGCGCTGCAACTGCTCGGCGACGGTCCAGCCGCGCAGCATGCCGAGCATGAACACCGCGGCGAAGCCGTCGCCCGCGCCGACGGCGTCGACCGTCCGCGGCAGCGGCGCGCCCGCGACCGATTCGACGCGGCCCGAACCATCGAGCGCCCAGGCGCCGGCGGCACCGCAGGTCACGACCACGCGATCAAGTCCGAAGCGGGTCATCAGCGCAGCGGCACGCGCGTGCGGCGTCGCGCCCGCCAGCCTGAGAAGGTCGCCGATCCGCGACAGTTCGTCCTCGTTGAGCTTGATCACGTCCGCCTGCCGAAGCGACCAGAGCAGCGTTTCGGTGTCGACCCAGGGATCGCGCAGGTTGACGTCGAGGAACAGGCACGCGTCGACCGCGCCGAGCAGCGCATGCAGGGCGCGGCGGGAGTCGCCGCGCTGAGCCAGCGTGCCGAAGTAGACCATCCGCGGATGCAGCGTGCGGCCGAGCTTGCGCGCCGGAAGGGGCTGAATGTGGTCGTAGGCGCGGTCGGGCAAGATGTCGAACGTATGGCCGGCGGGCGTCTCGCTCACGGTCACGCGGCCCGTCGGACGCGCCGGGTCGCGCTGGACGCCGCGTACGTCGAGGCCGCGCTCGCGCATCGCCCGCAGCAGTCGCTCGCCCGGCAGGTCGTTGCCAGCCCGCGTCACCAGGACGGGATGCGCCCCGAGCGCGCCGAGGTGGCACGTCACGTTGAAGGGCGCGCCGCCGAGCACTTCACGGTCGTGAAACGCGTCCACCAGGGTTTCGCCAAAGGTGATCACCACCGGGTCTTCGGAGCGGAGCGCCGCGTGGGGACGCCTTGTGGTCGCCTCGATCGGCGTGTCCATGCTGAACCTCACATATATATTGCACAATAATATTGGCTGGCGGGGCAGCTGGCCGAAGCTTTCCGGGGGATGGCGCTTTGCCGCGGAAAACTCGCACATGCCGCTGAAATCGCGCCCGCTCGGGCCGGGAAGGCGCCGGCCGGGCCGTCGCCGGGAAGAAAAACACCGGGAACGGCGCTTGCCTGGCTGCTCGCGCCAACGCGTTCCGGCCTGCGCCCTCCCCGGTCAGGTTGTTGGCACCGGGCCGAGCCGGCCGTTTTTATGTTTGCACAAAATCATTGCGGCGCGCAAGCCTGGCAATCCGCCCCGCACGTTAAGATAGGCGCAGCGGCATCGCCCGCGAACCCCGAACGACAACAAACCAGACACCCGCTTGCGCCCACCCCGACAGGACACGCATGGAACTTCACCAATTCTTTCTTTATCTCGCCGTCATCCTCATCGCCGCGCGTCTCTTCTCCGAGATCGCCGGACGTCAGGGCATTCCCTCGGTGATCGGCGAACTGCTGGCCGGGCTTCTGGTCGGGCCGTCCCTGCTGGGCTGGATCTCGCCCGACGAGACGATGAAGCTGCTGGCGGAAATCGGCATCATCCTGCTGCTGTTCGAGGTCGGCATGGACACCGACCTGTTCCGTCTCGCCCGCGCCGGCATCAAGCCCTTCGTGGTGGCGACGGTCGGCTTTGTCCTGCCTTTCGTGCTCGGCTACGCCGTCTGCCGCTGGGGATTCGGGCTCGACAACCTGGTGGCGCTGTTCATCGGCGGCACGCTGACCGCGACCAGCATCGGCATCACCGTGCGCGTGCTCGACGACCTCGGGAGACGGCAATCCGACGAGGCCCAGATCGTGATCGGCGCGGCGGTCCTGGACGACATCCTCGGTGTGCTGGCGCTCGCCTTTCTCTACCAGTTCGCCGTCCAGGGCGCGGTCTCGCTCGCCGCGACGGGAACGGTCGCGATCTTCATCGTGCTGTTCATGCTGCTCTCCCCGCTCGTCGCCAAGCTGACGGGCGGCATCATCGACCACTACGACCGGAAGGCAGCCACGCCCGGCCTGCTGATCACGATGGCGCTCGCGTTGATCCTGCTGTTTTCCTGGCTGGCGCATGCGGTCGGCGCGCCGCTCATCATGGGCGGCTTCGCCGCGGGCATCGCGCTGTCGCAGCATTTCCGCTTCAACGTGATGCACCGCCTCGGCCTGCCCGCGCTCGACCGCTGGTTCGCCCCCAGCCCGCAGATGGCGCACCGGCTGGAAGAGCAGATGCGGCCGCTGATCCACACCTTCGCGCCGCTGTTCTTCGTGATGGTCGGCGTGTCGCTCAACCTCAACACGGTGGACTGGAGTTCGCCGCGCGTGTGGCAATTGGGCGGCGCGCTGATCGCGGTGGCCTTCGCCGGCAAGCTCGCCGCCGGGTTTTTCATTCGCGAATCGCGCTTCCGCCAGGCCGCGATCGGCCTGTCGATGATTCCGCGCGGCGAGGTCGGCCTGATCTTCGCGCAGCTGGGGCTCAACCAGGGCATCCTCGACGCCGAGACCTACGCCGCGCTGCTGATCGTCATCGCACTCACCACGGTCGCGCCGCCGTTCCTGCTGAAGGCTTATTATTCACGCCTCGCCCCGACCTGATTCTGCCATGCCGCTGCTGAACATACCCGTCGAATTCTTCCTGTTCGCCCTCACCTTGCTGGGCGTGGCGGTCTTTCACCGGCGCAACCTCGAGGTCGCGGTGGGCGGGCTTGTCGCCATCACGCTCTACAAGGGACTGGTCGCGCAGGACATGGACCTGATCGCGCATTTCCTGCACGAGGAAAGACTCGTCCTGAACCTGCTCGGGCTGCTGCTCGGCTTCGCCATCCTGGCGCGGCACTTCGAACTGTCGAGAGTGCCGGACTGGCTGCCGCGCTTCCTGCCCGACGACTGGAAGGGCGGCTTCGTGCTGCTCGTGCTGGTTGCGCTGATATCGACCTTTCTCGACAACATCGCGGCGGCCATCATCGGCGGCGTGGTCGCGGGACACGTCTACAGGCACAAGGTCAGCGTCGGCTACCTGGCGGGAATCGTGGCGGCGAGCAACGCCGGCGGCGCCGGCTCGGTGGTGGGCGACACCACCACGACCATGATGTGGATCGCGGGCGTGCCGGCGATCCACGTGGCGGACGCCTTCATCGCGTCGACCGTGGCCGTGATCTTTTCGGGAATCGTCGCGGCCAAGGCGCAGCAGCGCTACCACCCGGTCATGAAGAATCCGCCTGCGCACCTGCACCTGGACTGGGGCCAGCTGGCGATCGTGATGCTCATCATCGGCGGCGCAATCGTCGCCAACATCGGCCTCGACTTTCCCGCGGCCGGCGTGTGGGCCGCGATCATCCTCGGCGGCTTCATCCGCCCGACGCCCTGGCGGGAAGTCAGCAAGTCGGTGAAAGGCGCGCTGTTCCTGGTTGCGCTGGTGCTGTCGGCCAGCCTGATGCCGGTCCGGGAGCTGCCCTTGCCTTCGGCCCACACGACCTTCGGCCTCGGCTTCGTGTCCGCCGTCTTCGACAATATCCCGCTCACCGCGCTGGCCTTGTACCAGGGCGGCTACGACTGGGGCATGCTGGCCTTCGCGGTCGGCTTCGGCGGCTCGATGATCTGGTTCGGGTCCAGCGCGGGCGTGGCCATGTCGAACCTCTACCCACAGGCGAAGGACACGCTCGCGTGGATGCGCGAGGGCTGGCACGTGCCGGCAGCCTACGTGCTCGGATTCACCACGCTTTATCTCGTGCTGGGCTGGCACCCCGAGGCGGTGCCGGTGAAATAGCCTGCCCAGCGACGCCGGACAGCTCCCGCGGGCGTTCCGGATAGGGTCTACAGTAGGTGGAATGAACGCGCTTCGGTCCCTGCCACGCTTCGTGCTGTTCGCGTGCCTGATCCTGCCTCTCGCCGCAAAGGCGGACACCGTTCGGGTATTGACGATACAGGGCGCGATCGGACCGGCGGCCGCCGACTATCTGCTGCGCGGCTTCGACAAGGCGATTGCGGACAAGGCCGGCCTCGTCGTCATCGAACTCGATACCCCGGGCGGCCTGGATACCTCGATGCGCGACATCATCAAAGCCATCCTCGCCTCGCCCGTGCCGGTCGCCGCCTACGTTTCGCCGCGCGGCGCGCGGGCCGCCAGCGCGGGAACCTACATCCTGTACGCGAGCCACGTTGCTGCGATGGCGCCGGCCACCAACCTGGGCGCGGCGACCCCTGTGGAACTCGCGCCCGGCGCCGCGCCCGCCGACGCCAAGACGCGCAAGGTGGTCCAGGACGCCGCCGCCTACATCCGCGGCCTCGCCGAGCTGCGGGGGCGCAATGCCGACTGGGCGGAACGCGCGGTGCGCGAGGCGGTCAGCCTGCCGGCGTCCGAGGCACTGAAGCGCGGCGTGATCGACGTGATCGCCGCCGACCTCGACGACCTGCTGCGGCAGATCGACGGCCGCAGCATCGAGCTGAACGGCCGGACCGTCACCCTGCACACCGCCCACGCAACCGTCGAGCGCGTCATGCCCGACTGGCGCAGCCGCCTCCTGGCGGTGATCGGCGATCCGAGCATCGCCTACATCCTGATGCTGGTCGGCATCTACGGCCTGATCTACGAATTCGCCAGTCCCGGCATGGTGCTTCCGGGCGTGGTCGGCGGCATCTGCCTGCTGCTCGGGCTGTTCGCGCTGCAGGTGATGCCGATCAGCTACGCCGGCCTGGCGCTGATCCTGCTGGGCATCGCCCTCATGATCGCGGAGGCTTTCGTGGCGAGCTTCGGCGCGCTCGGCCTGGGCGGCGTCGCCGCCTTCATCATCGGCTCGATCATGCTGGTCGACACCGGCCAGCCGGGCTACGGGCTGCCGTGGGCACTCATCGTTCCCGTGGCGGCCGCCAGCGCGCTGTTCAGCTTTTTCGTTGCGAGCATGGCGCTGCGCGCGCGCCGGCGGCCGGTCGTGACCGGGACCGAGGAGCTGATCGGCGCGCCCGGCGAAATCATCGAGGACATGGAACACGAGGGCTGGGCGCGCGTCCACAGCGAGCAATGGCGCGTGCGCAGCAGCGTGCCGCTGAAGCGCGGCAGTCCGGTGCGGGTGCTCGCGCGGCACGACCTGATCCTGGACGTGGAACCGGACAAGGAGAACGACCATGTTTGAATTCAGCGGCATCACCATCGTGTTTGTGGTCATCGTGCTGGCCGTATCGAGCCTGCGCATCCTGCGCGAATACGAGCGCGGTGTGGTGTTCATGCTCGGGCGCTTCTGGCGGGTGAAGGGGCCGGGCCTGGTCGTCGTCCTGCCCGGCATCCAGCAGATGGCGCGGGTGGACCTGCGGACGATGGTGTTCGACGTGCCGAGCCAGGACGTGATCTCGCGCGACAACGTCTCGGTGAAGGTCAACGCGGTCGTGTATTTCCGCGTCATCGACCCGGCCAAATGCATCCTGCAGGTGGAGGATTTCATGAACGCCACCAGCCAGCTGGCGCAGACCACCTTGCGCGCGGTGCTGGGCAAGCATGAACTCGACGAAATGCTGGCCGAGCGCGAACGCCTGAACCAGGACATCCAGCAATTGCTGGATACGCAGACCGACGCCTGGGGCATCAAGGTCTCGAACGTCGAGATCAAGCACGTCGACATCGACGAAACGATGGTGCGCGCCATCGCCCGCCAGGCCGAGGCCGAACGCGAGCGGCGCGCCAAGGTGATCCATGCCGAAGGCGAACTGCAGGCTTCCGAGAAGCTGCTGGCGGCCGCGGACGTCCTCTCCGCAAGGCCGCAGGCCATGCTGCTGCGCTATCTGCAGACGGTCTCCGACATCGCGAACGACAAGACGAACACCATCGTCTTTCCGCCGGGCGACCTGCTGAACATGCTGCAGCGCGGCATGAAACCGGGCGAATAGCGCGCACTGCCCCGAAAACCCTGGCGTGCAAGGTCGCGGGTGGCAACCTGCCCCGCATCACGGTATGCTCACCCTTGATCCCGGGCACGCCCGGGAACTCGTACCAATCAGGTCGACTCTGAGTTGTTACCTTGTTTTGAATAAGTTCGCGGAGGTTAAATGAACCAACAAGTCACCACCCTGGGCCGCAGCCAGTCTGCCGCGCTGTCCGCCAACAAGGTCGTGCGCAACACCTACATGCTGCTGTCGATGACGCTGGCGTTTTCCGCGTTGACGGCAGGCGCGGCGATGGCGCTGCACCTGCCGCATCCCGGCATCATCCTCACCCTGGTCGGCTATTACGGCCTGCTGTTCCTGACCACCAAATTCCGCGACAGCGGGCTCGGCATCGCCTTCGTGTTCGGCCTCACCGGCTTCATGGGCTATACGCTCGGGCCGATCGTCAGCGCGTATCTCGCGCTGCCCAATGGCGGCCAGGTGGTGATGATGGCGATGGGCGGCACCGCCGCGATCTTCCTCGGCCTGTCGGCCTACGTGATGACCACCCGCAAGGACTTCAGCTTCATGGGCGGCTTCCTCATGGTCGGCATCCTGGTCGCCTTCCTCGCGGGCCTGGGCGCGATCTTCTTCCATATGCCCGGCCTGTCGCTGGCGGTGTCGGCGATGTTCGTGCTGCTGATGTCCGGCCTCATCCTGTACGAGACCAGCAACATCATCCACGGCGGCGAGACCAACTACATCATGGCGACGGTGACGCTGTTCGTCGCGATTTTCAACCTGTTCACCAGCCTGCTGCAACTGCTGGGCTTCGCCAGCAACGACTGAGCCTTGATGGCCTCGGCAAGCGAAACGGCGTCTTCAGGGGCGCCGTTTTTTATCGACACCCACTGCCATCTCGACGCGGCCGAGTTCGACGCCGACCGCGACGCCGAATACGCACGCGCGATCGCCGGCGGCGTCGGCATACAGGTCGTCCCGGCCGTCAGCCGCGACAACTTCGCAGCCGTGGCCGCCACCTGCGCGCGCTATCCCGGCTGCCTGCCGGCGTGGGGCCTGCACCCGATGTACATCCATGTGCACCGCCCCGAGCACCTCGCCGACCTGCGCGCGCAGATCGCGGCGCAGCGGCCGGTCGCCATCGGCGAGATCGGCCTCGACCTGTTCGTCAAGGACCTCGACCCCGCCACGCAGGAATTCTTTCTCGTCGAACAACTGAAGATCGCGCAGGAATTCGACCTGCCGGTGCTGCTGCATTGCCGCAAGGCCAACGATCAGTTGCTGAAGCACCTGCGCAGGATCGGGATGCGCGGCGGCATCGCCCACGCCTTCAACGGCAGCCCTCAACAGGCGACCGAATTCGTCAGGCTGGGATTCAAGCTGGGTTTCGGCGGCGCCTTCACCTGGCCGCGCGCCAATAACCTGCGGCGGCTGGCAACCGGGCTGCCGCTGGAAGCCATCGTGCTGGAAACCGACAGCCCCGACATTCCGCCCGCGTGGATCGGGCGCGGCCGCAACGCGCCGGGCGAATTGCCGCGCGTCGCGCAGGTACTCGCCGAATTGCGCGGCATCAGCGTGGAAGAAGTGGCCGAGGCGACCACGCGCAATGCGCGCGCGGTGCTCGGCCTGGCCGGCGAAGCGCTTCCTCGCGCAGGAAGCGCTTCGCCGGGGCGGGCCTAAGCCCGCCGCGCACCCAGGGTGATGTCGTTCGACAACGCGGTCAGCACGATCTGGTTCTTGCCGTCCTTCTTGGCCGCATACATGTTCAGGTCGGCTTCGTGCACGATCCGTTCGGCTCCCATCCGGGCCGCATCCTGACCATCCACGACCACGATCCCGACCGAGGCGGTGATCTCGACCCGGTTGCCGTCGATGGACTCGATGGAAGCGACGGTTTCCCGAATCCGCTCCGCAACCCTGCGGGCCTGTTTACCCGAGTCGCGCACCTGCAGCAGCGCGACGAACTCATCGCCGCCGAACCGGGCCAGCACCTCCCCGCTTCTCAGGACCGAGCCCACGCGAATTGCCGTCTCCTTGAGCAGCATGTCGCCCTGCGCGTGGCCAAGCGTATCGTTGACCCCCTTGAATCCATCGAGATCGAAGTACAGGACGGCGATGGCCGAGTTCTCTCGCTGGGCAAAGGAAACGGCCCGCTCGAACGCCTCGAACAGCGCCGACCGGTTCGGCAAACCGGTGAGCGCATCCTTCAACGCCATTTTTTCCATGTGGTCGGCGTACTCGGCGAGCCGGGCCCGACCGTGGTGAAAGCCCCGGATCAGGGTCGCCATGTAGGCCGGAATCGCCGTGTTCAGCAACAAGAGGCTCGTAAGCCAGATGGGATAACGGCTCCAGTAATCCGACATCATGCTCAGGACGATCAGACCGATATTCGCGAGGGCTGCGGACAGGGCCATCCATTTCACGCCGAAGCGGATCCCGTTGCCGAGCGATATCCAAAGATTCAAAAAAACGACGACCGCACCCAACTCCCGGGTGAGCAGCATTGCCATGAAGCAGCCCATCTGGTCCATCGTGATCGTCACGACCCGGCGCAGGGGGTAGACGCCCGGATAGCGTTTCACGTGAGCCCATTGCAACAGCGAGAAGGCATAGAACACAACCAGGCCTGTCAGGCCGGTCTTTGCTTCGGTGCTCGGCGAGTGCTGATTCCAGAACAGGTACCAGCCGATCAGGATGGGCAACGCGACGAATACCCTGATGTGGGATTGCCCCAATTCAAGGCGCGCGGATTGTAAAGAATCGTCAACTTTATTCATATTGGCGGGCCATGGTGTGCCTTGTTCCCGCCGAAGTCAAAATAAAGTCCGTAGCCCGCCGGATAAACAACATCCAGAAAAGCGTCCGAAATCGGCCGTTAACGAAGCGGCGGCGCCGGTCCCGCACGCCCACCAATCCTTGGATGAGCACGGGCTTGGGTAAGGCTTTTCGTTCGGAGTTGACGTTAGCCAGCGGGGAATCCTCCGCCCGGGTGTCCCTGCCCCCTACGCCAGCGGCACGGTCCGTGCAGGCCGGCGCGCCTGGGCGCCGGCCGACGCCTCAGAAATCGCGTTCGACCTTGAAGCCGTTGATGACGATGTCGCCCGCAACCATGCGCGCACCGTGATTGACGGCGTCCAGGATGTCGCCGTCCGACCAGCCGGCGGCGCGGGCGCCCCGCAGATCCGCCTCGGTCACGGTGCTGGAATCGCGCGTCGCCTTCAGCACGAGGGCCAGCAGCGTCTTCTCTGCCGCGCTCAGGGGGCTGGCGTTGAAGTCGGCGCGGGTGGCGGCGACCTGCTCCGGCGTCCACCCGGCCGCGTTGATCAGCAAGCCAGCGTTCATGTCGATGCAGTAGTCGCAATGGCCGGCCTGCGACACCAGCATCCGGATGCACGCCGTCAGCGCCAGCGAAAGCGTCGGATGCTGCATGACGCTGCCGTAGTACTCCCACTGGTGCCTCAGCAGGAAAGGGTTGGCGCTGAACACCTGGATCGCGGCTGGCACGTGTCCCCAGGCTTTTTGAATCTGCGCGTAGATTTCGGCGACTTCGCCGGTTGCGGCCTCGGGCTTGACGGTCTGCAGAATGCTCATGAAGGACTCCAGTTGCGTTTAGATCCAACGCCGGACGCGGGTCTTGTAGTCGCGGTAGGCGTCGCCGAATTTCGCTTCGAGGTGGGCTTCTTCGTGCCGGATCACGCCGAAGCGAATCATGATCCAGATGAGCGGTGCGAACGCGAGCGGCCAGAACGTGCCGAGCAGGAGCGTCACGCCGGCGAGAAGGAACCAGTCGCCGAGATAGATCGGGTTGCGGCTGAAGCGGAACGGGCCGCTCGTGCAGAGGCTGGATGCGCCTCCATAGGGATTGACCGTCGTGCGGTGCCGCGCGAAAGTCCGCACGGTCCACGCGAAAAGCGCCAGCCCGGCGGCGACCGCGAGCCAGCCCAGCGGGCGCGTCGCCGTGCCGAGATCCAGCGGCAGCGGGCGTTGCGTGCGGTCCAGCCACCAGCCGGCGAATATCGCCGCGGCATAGGGTGCGGGCGGCAGGATCAGGGTGCGGGGACGCCGCAATTCGTCCTTCATCGTGCCTCCTCTGCGAAGCGTCCGGCCGCGATGGCCTCGCTGACTGGATGCATGGTGTTTCCTCAGCGTTTCAGCGTGTCCAGAAAACTGCCGAGCTGCGCCAGGCAGCTGCGGTAGGCCGCGACGGATTGCGTGTTCTTGCTCATGCCGACGCAGCCTTCGAGCGCCGACACGATGAAGAACCCCGCGGCTGCCGCGTCGATGTCGGTGCGCACCTCGCCGCTCGCCTTGCCGCGCTCGAGTGCCGTGGCCACCACTTCGACCCAGGCCTGGAAGACGGCGTTCAGCCGCAGGCGGAAGCTCTCGTCGACCGGACTCATCTCCTGGATCAGGTTGTTGAGCGGGCAGCCCAGGGTGAGGACCTCGGGGTCCGTCTCCGCCGCCTTGGCAGCGAGCAGCGCCTGCAACGCGGCCAAAGGTTGCCGCGTGTCCGCCAGCGGCGTGAACATCATTGCGGCGATCGCAGGCCGGATCATCTCGTCGACGACGGCCAGGCCAAGCGCCTTCTTGTCCGGGAAATGGTGGTACAGCGCGCCTTTGGTGAGTCCGGTGTCCGCCAGAATCTGCGTGATGGACGCCGCCTGGAAGCCGTTGCGATGGATTTCTGCGAACGCGGCCTCCAGCAGTCTTTGCCGGGTGCGGTCGGGGGTTTTGCCTGTGACGTTCATGGCCGAATCATACATACCGGTTGGTATGTGTCAAGCCCTGAAACTTACCTCAGCACGGGAGTGCGTCCGGTTTCTGGCCGCACCCTTCCCCATCGGCGCACCCCGGCGCAGCCGGAGCTGCCCGGCCCGCGCATCCCACCCTCAGCGCAAATCGGATTGCGCCACGGCACGCAGAAATTCGTTCCGCTGCTGGTCGCTCGTCCTGAAGCAGCCCGTGAAGGCCTGCGTGACCACGCGCTCGTCGCCGCGCCGGTCCTCGCCCAGGAGCAGGCACAACTGCTCGGCTTCGACGATGCATGCGGCGCCCCGGGCGTGCCCGTGCGTCACCAGTGCTTCAGCGATGTCGCGCGTCATCCACTCCTGGTACGTGAAGCGGTGCCCGATCGCGTCGACCATGCGCGCGATGCGCCCGAAGCCGTGCAATCGCCCGCCGGGGATGTAGGCGACGTGGGCGACGCCGCGGAACGGCACGAGGTGGTGCGGGCACACGCCGTGCACCGCGATCCCGCGCACCACCACCATGTCGTCGCGCGCATCGGCAAAGCCCTCGCCCAGCGCCTCGGCGGGCGAGATCGCATAGCCGCCGAGCAGGCGGCGCTGCCACAGCTCGCGCACCCGCTGCGCGGTGCGTCCGGTATGCACCGAATCGGGCGCCACACCGCAGGCCACGAGCATGTCGTTCACCGCGCGTTCGAACGCGGCGGGGTCGAATGGCCCGACCTGCGGAATGCCGAGGCTGCCGGGGCCGGGCGGCGCATGGCAGTCGTCGTGATCGCAGGCGTCAGTCATTGTCGAGCGTCGCCCGCAGGAACTCGAGCGTCCGTGTCCAGGAATCCTTGTCGGCCGCCGGGTCGTATTTGACCGGCAGGCCGTACTCGGCCGCGTAGCTGTCGGCTTCGCGGTTGGTGAAGGCATGCTTGGCGCCGGGATAGGTCACCAGCATGTAATCGACCTGGGCGTTGTCCATCTCGGCCTTGAACGCCGCGAGCTGCGCCGCCGGCACGATGGGATCGGCTTCGCCGTGGAAGATGGCGAGCTTCGCCTTGATGTCCCCCGGCTTCGCCGGCGTGTCGGTGGCCAGCACGCCGTGGTAGGTGATCACCGCCTTGAGCGGCTCGCCCGCACGTGCCATGTTGAGCACCACGCCCCCGCCGAAGCAGTAGCCAAGCGCGGCGATCTCGCCTTTTTTGACGTTGGGCTGCGCAGCGAGAAAACTTTCTGCCGCGCGGAAACGCGCCAGCCGCTGGGCCGGATTCTTGTTCACGCCCTCCGACAGCGCGCCCGCCACCTTGGGATCGTCGGTCGTCCGGCCGTTGCCGTACATATCGACGACGAGCGCGACGTAGCCTTCGCTTGCCAGCATGTGCGCGCGCTTGCGGGCATACGCGTTGGCGCCCCACCACTCGGGCACGACCAGCACGCCGGCCCGCCTGGCCTTGGCCGCATCGTCATACGCCAGGAATCCCTTCATGGCGGTGTCGCCCGCCTTGTAGGTGACGTCCTTGACGACCACGGCGGCAAGGGCGGACGAACTGAAGAGGAACAACGACAAGGCAACTGCAGTTTTCATAAGCGTCTCCGGGGTCGGGGGCAGGACGGTTCGAAAGCATACCGCGTCGCCGGCGCCAGTCACAACCGCGCGCGATCGCGGCTTCACCGGCAACGGGCTTTCAGCTTAGCCGCCGGTCGTGACGGCGATCGCGGTCGCGGATCATTCCGGCAAGAAGAGTTCCAGCAAGTCGTTCAGGAAGCGCTGGCCCCGCTGCGTCGGCTCGAGGCGGGTGAAATCGGTTTCCAGCAGGCCGCGCTCACGCGCCCGTTCGAGCGCCGACGCGCAGACGCTCAGCGGCAGGCCGGTGCGTTCCTCGAACAGTGCCGCCGGCACGCCCTCGTTGAGGCGCAAGGCGTTCATCACGAATTCGAACGGCAGGTCGTGACGCGAGAGGATGCGCGTGTCGGCGACATGCGTGCCCTGCTTCACCGCATCCATGTATTGCTGCGGATGCTTGGTCCGCATCTGGCGCACGATGCGGTCGTGGAACGACAGCTTGCTGTGCGCGCCGGAGCCGATGCCGAGGTAGTCGCCGAACTGCCAGTAATTGAGGTTGTGGCGGCTGGCATGGCCGGGCCGCGCGTACGCCGAGGTTTCGTAGTGCTGCATGCCGGCCTCGCCCAGCCGCGCTTCGATCGCCAGTTGCATGTCGGCGGCGAGGTCGTCGTCGGGCAGATTCGCCGGTGCGGTGTGGCCGAAGGGCGTGTTGGGTTCCAGCGTCAGGTGGTAGGCCGACAGATGCGGCGGCTGAAAAGTCAGCGCGGTGTCGATGTCGGCCAGCGCCTCGGCCAGCGTCTGCCCAGGCAGGGCGAACATCAGGTCGAGGTTGAAGGTTTCGAAGTGCGTGGCGGCGAGTTCGGCGGCGCGGCGCGCTTCGCCGTCGTCGTGGATGCGGCCGAGCGCCTGCAGGTGGCGCGAATTGAAGCTCTGGATGCCGAGCGAAACGCGCGTCACGCCGGCTTCGCGAAAGCCGGCGAACCGGGCCGCCTCGACCGTGCCGGGGTTGGCTTCCAGCGTGATTTCCGCGCCGGGCGCGAGCGAGGTCAACGCGCGCACGCCGGCCAGGATGCGGTCGATCCCCTCCGCCGAAAACAGGCTGGGCGTGCCGCCGCCGAAAAACACCGTGTGGACTTTGCGTCCCCGGATGTCGGGCAGCGCGCGCTCCAGGTCGGCGAGCAGCGCGTCGATGTAGGCGGCTTCGGGGATGCGCTGCGCGGCATGCGAATTGAAATCGCAGTACGGGCACTTCTTCACGCACCACGGCAGGTGGACGTAGAGCGACAGCGGCGGCGGGACGTCGAGGCCGCGACCGCCGAAGCGGATGACTGCCTCAGCCAAGCCGCCGGAGCCGCTTCAGTTTATCGACCAGATCGCGCAGCGCCTGGCCGCGATGGCTGACGGCGTTCTTGGTGTCCTCGTCGAGCTCGGCGCCGGTCTTGCCGAACTCGGTGTCGAGGAAATAGGGATCGTAGCCGAAGCCGTTATGGCCGCGCGGCGTGTCGATGATCTCGCCGTACCAGCGGCCCTCGGCGATTACCGGCTCGGGGTCGTCGGGATGGCGCACGTAGACCATGACGCAGGTGTAGTGCGCGCGGCGGTTGGCCACGCCCTTCAGTGCGGCGACGAGCTTCTCGTTGTTGCGCGCGTCCGATTTCGGCTCGCCCGCGTAGCGCGCGGAATAGACGCCCGGCGCGCCGTCGAGGGCCTCGACGCAGATGCCCGAATCGTCCGCCAGCGCGGGCAGGCCGCTGTGGGCGCTGGCGTGACGCGCCTTGGCGAGGCAGTTCTCGACGAAGGTGACGTGCGGCTCGGGGCAGTCGGGAACGCTGAACTCGGACTGCGGCACCGCTTCGATTTCGAGCGGGGCGAGGATGCGCGCGATCTCGCGCAGCTTGCCGGCGTTGCCGGAGGCGATGACGAGCTTGCTCATGATTGCAGTGCCTCGCGCTGAGCCGCGGCGATCCGCTGGATGCCCGCGGCGGCCAGATCGAGCAGCGCTTCGAGCGTGGCGCGCGAAAACGGCGCGCCCTCGGCGGTGCCCTGCACTTCGACGATGCCGCCGCTGCCGGTCATCACCACGTTCATGTCGGTATCGCAGTCGGAATCTTCGACGTAATCGAGGTCGAGCACCGGCCGCCCCCGGAAGACGCCGACCGAGACGGCGGCGACGCTGTCGACGAGCGGGGTTTCGGCGAGCGCGCCTTCGCGCACGAGCCAGGCGACGGCGTCGGCCACCGCGACGTAGGCGCCGCAGATGCTGGCGCAGCGGGTGCCGCCGTCGGCCTGCAGCACGTCGCAGTCGATGTGCAGCGTGCGTTCGCCGAGCTTCTTGAGGTCGACCACGGCGCGCAGGCTGCGCCCGATCAGGCGCTGGATTTCCTGCGTGCGGCCGGACTGCTTGCCGCGCGCGGCTTCGCGGTCGCTGCGGGTATGGGTCGATCGCGGCAGCATGCCGTATTCGGCGGTGACCCAGCCTTCGCCGCTGCCCTTCTTGTGCGGCGGAATCCTGTCGAGCACGCTGGCGGTGCACAGCACGCGGGTATCGCCCATGGCGACGAGGACCGAGCCTTCGGCGTGCTTGGTAAAGCCGCGGGTGAAAGACAGCGGGCGCAGCGCGTCGGGCGCGCGGCCGCTCGGCCGGGTGCCGGGCGGGACGTTCAGATCGGACATGGCGAAACGGGATGGAAACGGAAAACGCGATTTTACCGCGTCCCGCCTGCCGGACGGGTTTTGCCGCCCGGCGCCCTCCGCGCCCGCATCATTTGCGGGAAATCTTCTGGATCGCCTGCTGGATTTCGGCGATGGCGCGCTCGATCTCGTCGTCGGACACCGCCGGCGCGCCGTGCATGGGGCGCAGCGCGTTGATCTGCGTGGTGACGCCGCCGTCCGGCAGCGCGAGCGTGGAGATCGAATCCTTGCTCGGCATGCGCGCCTCGCCCCACGTCATGGCGATGAGGCTGAGGTTGTCGCCGTGCTCGCCGCCGCGGAATTCGGCGTGGTCCATCAGATGGCGCACCGCGTCTTCCAGCGTGTACGCATGCAGCAGCGCCGACACTTCCGGGATGTTGATCATGCCCCAGATGCCGTCGGTGCACAGCAGCATGGTGTCGGCGTCGTGCAGCGGGATCGGCGCGCTGCATTCCACCTGCGGCGTCACATAGCCGCCCAGGCAGTTGGACACCCTGTTGCGTTCCGGGTGGTGGCCGGCCTCTTCCTCGCTGATGATGCCGTCGCGCACCAGTTGCGCGACCGCCGTGTGGTCTTCGGTGCGCGCGATCAGCTGGCCGTCGCTGAACAGATACAGGCGGGAATCGCCCACGTGCGCCCAGTAGGCGACGTTGTCCTGCACGATGGCCGCGACCACCGTCGTGTGGGGAATCTCGAGCAGATCCTCGTCGACCGCGTAATCGTTGATGGCGAAATGCGCGCGCGTCGTCGTGTCGGCGAGGAACGCCATCGGGTCGTCGAGGCGGGGCCGCGCCATTTTCTGGAACTGGTCGGTCAGCGTCTGGACCGTGATCTGCGCGGCGAGCTCGCCGTGCAGGTGGCCGCCCATGCCGTCCGCCACGACCATCAGCAGCGCCTCCCGGCTGTAGGAATAGGCGACCCTGTCCTGGTTGTTCTTGCGGCCGCCCTGGCGCGACGCCTGGTAGATGGTGAATTTCATTTCAGTCCGGGTGCCATCGTCAGAACAACTCGCGGTTCAGCGAACGCTTGATGCTGGACAGCAAGGAAGCGCGCGGCGAGGTCATCGCGCTGCGGTCCATCAGCACTTTCTGCAGGCTGAAGACGCTCTGCGGGCGCTCCATGTAATTGAGCTTCAGACACTGGTCGACGGTTTCCAGCAGCTGGTCCGAGTAGGTGCCGCGCCAGTGCACCGTCGCGGGAACGAGCTTGTCGTTGAGCAGCCGCGCGTCGGCGGCCTGCGGAGGATAGCCGGCCAGACAGGCGTACAGGCTGGCGCCCACGCTGTAGATATCGGTCCACGGCCCCAGCCGCTCGCGGTTGTGATACTGCTCGGGCGCGGCGAATCCCGGGGTGTACATGGGCTGAAGCCGGGTTTCCTCCTGCGTCAACGTCTGTCGCGCCGCGCCGAAGTCGATCAGAACGGGCGAGCCGTCCAGGCGGATGTAGAGATTCGACGGCTTGATGTCGAGATGCAGCAGCTTGTGCGTGTGCACCTCGCGCAGCCCGTTCAGGAGCTGCGCGAACACGCGGCGGATGAAGCTTTCGCCGATGGTGCCACGGTTGGCCTGGATGTGCTGCTGCAAGGTCTTGCCGCGCTCGAAGCGCATGACCATGTATACGGTGTCGTTGGCGCGAAAGAAGTTGACGACGCGCACGACGTTCGGATGGTCGATGAGCGCGAGCGCCCGGCCCTCCTCGAAGAAACACTTCATGCCGTGGCGGAAGATGTTGTTGTTTTCGGTCGAGTTGGCCTGCACGATGACCGACCCCTCGGTGCGCAGCACCAGCGCGCCCGGCAGGTACTCCTTGATCGCCACCGAGCGGTTGCTGTCGTCGCGCGCCAGATAGACCATGCTGAAGCCGCCGCCGCCGATCTTGCGCACGATGGTGTATTCGTTCAGCCGGTATCCGTTTGGAAGCGCCTGGTTGGGTTGAGTCGCCATAATCGAACGTCTATTATCTTTTCCTAGCCAGGCCTGCCGGCCAAACCTGCCGCCGGCCGCACGCCGGCACCCTTCTCAACGACCTGCCTGACCATCCTTCATGACCTCCAGCATGACCGGGTTCGCCGCCCACAGCCTCAACCTCGACCATGCCGGCATCAGCATCGACCTGCGAAGCGTCAACCAGCGCTACCTTGAACTGCATTTTCGCCTCGCGGATGAATTTCGTGCCCTGGAGCCGCAGCTGCGCGAACTGATCCAGCAACGCCTGGCGCGCGGGAAGGTGGAGTGCCGCATCGGTCTCACCCTCGCCCCCGCTGCCTCGCTGGATAACGGCCTGAATCCGAATATTCTTGAGCGGCTCGCGCACTGGCAGGACGACGTGCTCGAACAGCTTCCGGGCGCGGCGCCGCTGTCCGTCAACGATATCCTGCGCTGGCCCGGCGCCGTGCAGAGCGCGACGCTGCCGCCCGACACGCTCAACGAGGCGGCGCTGGCCGGCGCGCGCGCCGCGCTGGACGAACTGCTGGAAAGCCGCCGCCGCGAAGGGGCCAAGCTGAAACAGCACATCCTCGACCGCCTCGCCGCCGCCGAAGCGCACGTATCCGGCCTTCTGCCGCTGCTGCCCGCGCTGGCCGCCGCGCAGCGCGAAAAGCTTGCGGAACGCCTGCGCGACGCGCTCGGCGAGGCCGGCCACGAACGGCTGGCGCAGGAGATCGCCCTGGCGGCGCAGAAAGCCGACGTCGACGAGGAACTGTCGCGGCTGGTCGCGCATTTCGCCGAGGTGCGCCGGGTGCTGGACCAGAACGGCTCGGTCGGGAAGCGACTGGATTTCCTGATGCAGGAGTTGCACCGCGAAGCGAATACGCTGGGTTCGAAATCCGTCGCGGCCGAGACCTCGCGCGCGTCGCTCGAACTCAAGGTGCTGATCGAGCAGATGCGCGAACAGGTGCAGAATATCGAATAATCCGCCAGGAACAGGCTTTTCATGACAAACCCGGAGCGACCATGACCCCACCCCCCAGCGAAGGCGTGCTTTACATCGTCAGCGCACCGTCCGGTGCCGGCAAGACGAGCCTGGTCAAGGCCTTGCTGAAATCCGATCCGGCCATCCACGTGTCGGTGTCCTATACGACCCGGCCGCCGCGCCCGGGCGAGAGCGAAGGCCGCGACTACCATTTCGTCAACCGCGAGCGCTTCGAGATCATGCTGTCCGAAGGCGAGTTCCTCGAGCATGCCGAGGTGTACGGGAATTTCTACGGCACGTCGAAAGGCACGATCGCCCGCGACCTGAACGCCGGCCGCGACGTCCTGCTGGAGATCGACTGGCAGGGCGCCGAGCAGGTGCGGCGGCACTTTCCGGACGCCGCCTCGATCTTCGTTCTGCCGCCCTCGTTCGCCGCGCTGCGCACCCGCCTGGCCGGGCGCGGTCAGGACAGCGACGAGGTGATCGAGCGCCGTCTCGCCGCCGCCGCCCACGACGTCGCTCATGCCGATGCGTTCGACTATATAATTGTCAATGATGATTTCGACCACGCGCTGCAGGACCTGGTCGCCATCACCCGCAGCATTCGCCTCGCAGCGGCGCGCCAGGTCAGGCGACATGCCGCGCTGTTCGAGGAATTCCGACGTATTTGACACCCCGACGCAGGAGTATTCGCATGGCCCGCATCACCGTTGATGATTGCATCGACATGTTCCCGAACCGCTTCGAGCTGACCCTCGCCGTGACCTACCGCGCGCGCCAGCTCGCCCAGGGCTCGCAGCCGATGGTCGAATCGAGAGACAAATCGATCGTTACCGCGCTGCGCGAGATCGCCGCCGGCAAGGTCGGCCGTGAGATCCTCAACCGGGGCCGTGCCTGAGCCCTCGCACGAGCACGAGACGGCGCAGGCGCGACGCCCGCCGTCGATGACGCACGAGTTCGAATCGCTGCGTCCGGCCCTGTCCTATCTGACGCCCGATGAAATCGGCACCGTCGCAGACGCCTACGAATTCAGCCGCCGCGCCCACGAGGGCCAGTTCCGCAAGAGCGGCGAACCTTACATCTCCCATCCGCTCGCCGTAGCCGGCATCCTCGCCGGCTGGCATCTCGACGCGCAGACCCTGTGCGCCGCCCTGCTGCACGACGTGGTGGAGGACACCCCCGCCACGGCGAGCGAACTCGAGGCGCGCTTCGGCAAGCCCGTCGCGCTGCTGGTCGAGGGCGTCTCCAAGCTCGACCGCCTGGCGTTCGCCTCGGAACAGCACGCGCAGGCCGAAAACTTCCGCAAGATGCTGCTGGCGATGGCGCAGGACGTGCGGGTCATCCTGGTCAAGCTCGCCGACCGCCTGCACAACATGCACACCATGGGCGCGATGCCGCCCGACAAGCGGCGCCGCATCGCCGTCGAGACGCTGGAGATCTATGCGCCGATCGCCAACCGCCTGGGACTGCACTCGGTCTACCAGGAACTGGAGGATCTCGGCTTCCGCTACAGCCATCCCAACCGCTACCAGGTATTCGCCAAGGCGGTGAAGGCCGCGCGCGGCAACCGCCGCGAGCTGGTCGACAAGATCCGGATTGCGCTGCAGGAGAAGCTCGACCAGTGCAAGATCGAAGCGACCATCACCGGCCGCGAAAAACACCTCTACAGCATCTACCGCAAGATGCAGGAAAAGAACCTCGCCTTCTCCGAGGTGTTCGACATCTACGGATTCCGCGTGGTGGTGCGCGACCAGCCGAACTGCTACCTGGCGCTGGGTGCGCTGCACGCGCTGTACAAGCCGATTCCCGGCAAGTTCAAGGACTACATCGCGATTCCCAAGGCCAACGGCTACCAGTCGCTGCATTCGATCCTGTTCGGCCCCAACGGCACGCCGATCGAGGTCCAGATCCGCACCACCGACATGAACCGGCTGGCCGAATCCGGCGTCGCCTCGCACTGGATGTACAAATCGGCCGACGCGGCACTGAACGACGTCCAGACGCGCACGCACCGCTGGCTGCAATCGCTCCTCGACATCCAGGCCGACCACGGCGATTCGCCCGAATTCCTCGAACACATCAAGGTCGACCTCTTTCCCGACGAGGTCTACGTCTTCACGCCCAAGGGCAAGATCATGGCGCTGCCCCGCGGGGCGACCGCGGTGGACTTCGCCTTTGCCGTGCACACCGACGTGGGCCGCCACTGCATCGCGGTGAAGATCAATTACGAGCTGATGCCGCTGCGCACCCAGCTCCGCAACGGCGACCACGTCGAGATTCTCACGTCGGCCACCGCCAGCCCCAACGCGGCCTGGCTCAATTTCGTCGTCACCGGCAAGGCACGCTCGCATATCCGCAACTACCTGCGCAACACCCGCGTGGAAGAAGCCGCCGCGCTGGGCGAGCGCCTGCTCAACAACGCCATCGCCGCGCTCAATCCCGAGGCCACCGAGCCCGACGAAGCGGTGTGGGAACGCGTGGTCAAGGACTACGGCCTGCAGACCCGCCAGGAACTGCTCTCCGGAATCGGGCTCGGAAGGAAGCTGCCGCTGGTGGTGGCCCATCAGCTGTTGCACGTTCGCGGCGAAAAGACCGGCGAGCCGGCGCATCCCCACGCCATCAGCATCCGCGGCACCGAAGGCATCGCGGTGGAACTGGCGCAATGCTGCCACCCGATTCCCGGCGACCCCATTCTCGGCTTCATCCACAAGGATCGCGGCCTCATCATCCACACCCACGATTGCCCGTCGATCCGCGCCTTCCGCACCGATCCCGACAAATGGCTGGACGTCGAATGGGAGGCCGAGCCCGGGCACATGTTCGACGTCTCGATCAAGGTCGTCGTCGGCAACCAGCGCGGCGTGCTCGCCAAGGTCGCGGCGGCGATCGCCGAACAGGGCTCCAATATCGGCAACGTCTCGATGGAAGAGGAAGACGGCAGCCCGTACACCGTGCTGTTCTTCACCGTCCAGGTGGAAAACCGCATGCATCTCGCGCGCGTCATGCGCGGCCTGCGCGCGCTGTCCGACGTGATCCGGATCTTCCGCATCAAGGGCAGGAAGGACGGCCGCGCGCCGCAAGCCCAATAATCACGCACCAGGACTCCAGCATGAACAAACGCATCATCCAGACCGCCGACGCGCCCGCCGCAATCGGCACCTATTCGCAGGCCGTGCGGGTCGGCCACACCGTCTACCTGTCCGGCCAGATCGGCCTCGACCCCGCCTCGATGCAGCTCGTCGACGGCATTGACGCGCAGATCCACCAGGTGTTCAAGAACCTCTCCGCAGTCGCCGCCGCTGCCGGCGGCTCGCTGGCCGACGTGGTCAAGCTGAACGTGTTCCTCACCGATCTCGCCCACTTCCCCCGGGTCAACGAGATCATGGCGGGCTACTTCAGCGAGCCCTATCCTGCGCGCGCCGCGGTAGGCGTCGCGGCGCTGCCGCGCGGCGCGCTCGTCGAGGCCGACGCGGTGATGGCGCTGGACTAGCCATTTGAAATCGGCGTCGCCGTTTTCCTTCCCGGTCAGTCCGGCACTCGCCGCCAAACTCGCCAAACTCGGCCTCACCCGCGACGCCGACCTGGTGCTGCACCTGCCGCTGCGCTGGGAGGACGAAACCCGCATTACGCCGATCCGCGACCTGCTGCCCGGCGAGACCGCCCAGGTGCAGGCGGTGGTGACGGAAGCGAGCGTCGCCTACCGCCCGCGTCGCATGCTCACGGTGACGGTCGAGGACGCGAGCGGCGTACTCGGGATCCGCTTCCTGAATTTCTATCCCAGCCACGTCAAGCTGTTCCAGCCGGGCGCGAGCCTCCGCTTCAGCGGCGAGGTGCGCGGCGGGTTTCTGGGACTGGAAATGGTGCATCCGCGCTTCGTCAAGGCGGATGACGAGACGCCCCTGCCGACTCAACTGACGCCGGTCTATCCCACCACGGCCGGACTCGGCCAGGCCACGCTGCGCAAGCTGGTCGACCGTGCGCTGGCGGCCCCGATCGCCGACACCCTGCCCGCCGAGTGGCTGGCCGAGCTGGACCTGCCGGAACTCGAACCCAGCATCCGCCTGCTGCACCGCCCGCCGCTCGAATGCGCGCTAAGTGAACTCGAGTCGCGTCGCCATCCGGCGTGGCAGCGCCTCGCCTTCGACGAACTGCTCGCGCAGCAGCTTTCGCTCGCCGCCGCGCGCCGGCAGCGTACGTCGCGCCGGAGCCCGCCGCTGTCGCCGCGCGCGCGTCTGACCACGGCGTTCGCGCGTGCGCTGCCGTTTGCGCTGACCCCGGCACAGGCGCGCGCGTGGCAGGAGATCAGCAGCGATCTCGCGCTGCCGCACCCGATGCGCCGCCTGCTGCAGGGCGACGTCGGGAGCGGCAAGACCGTGGTGGCGGCGCTGGCCTGCCTGCAGGCGATCGAAAACGGTTTCCAGGCCGCCTTCATGGCGCCGACCGAGATCCTCGCCGAACAGCACTACCGCAAGCTCGCGCCAGGCCTGTCTGCCCTCGGCATTCGCTGCGCCTGGGTATCGGGCGGCCAGCGCAAGGCGGAACGCGCGGCGGCATGGGAGGCGATCGCAGGCGGCGAAGCCGACCTCGCGTTCGGCACCCATGCGCTGTTCCAGGAGGCCGGCAGTTTTCGTGCGCTGGGGCTCGTGGTCGTCGACGAGCAGCACCGCTTCGGCGTCGGGCAACGGCTGGCGCTGATGCAGAAGGGCGCCGAGCCGCATCAGTTGATGATGAGCGCGACGCCGATTCCACGCACGCTCGCGATGAGCTTTCTGGCCGACCTCGATGTTTCGGTGATCGACGAATTGCCGCCCGGCCGCACCCCGATCGTGACGAAGCTCGTGGGCGCCGCGCGCCGCGACGACGTGCTGGCGCGGGTGCGCGAGGCGTGCCTGGCGGGTGGCCAGGCGTACTGGGTGTGCCCCCTGATTGAGGAATCGGAAAAGCTGCAGTTGCAGACCGCGCAGGATACCTGGGCGGCCCTGTCCGAGCAGTTGTCCGAGCTTCGCATCGGCCTCGTGCACGGCCGGCTGAAGCCGGACGAGAAACAGGCGGTGATGGCCGCTTTCCAGGCACACGAAATCGACCTGCTGGTCGCCACCACCGTGATCGAGGTCGGCGTCGACGTGCCGAACGCTGCGCTGATGGTGATCGAGCACGCCGAACGCATGGGCCTCGCGCAGTTGCATCAGCTGCGCGGACGGGTCGGGCGCGGCAGCCGCGAGTCGGTGTGCGTGCTGCTGTACGAGACGCCGCTGTCGGACCTCGCGCGCGCGCGCCTCAAGGTGATCTTCGAGCTCACCGACGGGTTCGAGATCGCGCGCCAGGACCTTCTGCTGCGCGGGCCGGGCGAACTGCTCGGGCACCGCCAGAGCGGGCTGCCGATGCTCCGCTTCGCCGACCTCGAACGCGACGTCGCGCTGCTGGAGGCGGCACGCGACCTCGCGCGACGCTGTCTCGTCGACCATCCCGACGTCGCCGCACGCCACATGGAGCGCTGGATCGGCCCGCGCCAGGCGCTGACGTCGATCTAGGGCGCGTTCGCCGCGCGGCTGCGGCATAATGCCGTTTTCCGCATCCTGCTTCGTGCCGTGACCGATTTCCGGCGGGGATGGCTTGCCCATCCCTTCTCGCTTCCGCGCGCATTGCGCCCTTTGCTCAGCGACCACGGCTCGCTCACGCAGCACCTGAAATCGTGCTGCGCGTCGTTTCGCGTGCTGCCGCTCGCAACGGGCCAGGCGCGCGCCAATCCGGACGAGTACGCACTGCTGGGCGTCGCGCCGGAGACCCGCGTCTATGTGCGCGAGGTTCTGCTGCTGTGCAACGAGGTGCCGGTGGTGTTCGCTCACAGCGTGCTGCCGACGGGCGGCCTGCGCGGCGGCTGGAACCGCGTCACCCGGCTCGGCAGCCGCTCTCTCGGCGAAGTCCTGTTCAGCGACCATCGTGTCGAGCGTCAGTCTCTGGCTTACCGCCGGGTGCGGCGCGAACATCCGCTGTACCGCGCCGCGATCGGGCCGCGCGCGGAGGCCGACGCCCTGTGGGCGCGCCGCTCCATTTTCTGTCTCAACCGTCATCCGCTCCTCGTGACCGAGGTTTTCCTGCCCGACGCCTACGCGCCATGACCCTGATCGAACGTCTCTCCCTTTACGAAAAACTGATGCGCCTCGACAAGCCGATCGGCATCCTGCTGCTGATGTGGCCGACGCTTTGGGCACAGTGGCTCGCCGCCAACGGCAGTCCGAACTGGCTGATCCTGTGGATTTTCGTGATCGGCGTGGTGCTGATGCGCTCGGCGGGCTGCGTCATCAACGATTACGCCGACCGCGATTTCGACCCCCATGTGGCGCGCACGCGCGAACGCCCGCTGGCTTCCGGCAAAGTGTCGCCCAAGGAAGCACTGCTGCTGGCGGCCGGGTTGTCGCTGCTGGCGTTCCTGCTGATCCTTCCGCTCAACACGCTGGTGCTGAAGTTGTCGGTCGTCGCCCTGTTTCTGGCCGCGAGTTATCCGTTCACCAAGCGTTTTTTCGCGATCCCGCAGGCGTATCTCGGGATCGCGTTCGGCTTCGGCATCCCGATGAGCTACGCCGCGCTGCGGGGCGACGTTCCCTTTGAAGGATGGATGCTGCTGGCCGCCAACGTCTTCTGGGCGATCGCCTACGACACCGAGTATGCGCTCGTCGACCGCGCGGATGATCTCAAGATCGGGATCAAGACGTCTGCCATCACCTTCGGCCGCTACGACCTCGTCGCCATCGCCCTGTGCTACGTTGCAACGCTGGGGTTGCTTGCCTGGGTGGGCTGGCTGCGGGGGATGGGCGCGGCCTATTACGGCGGGTTGGCGGCGGCGGCGGCGGTTGCGCTCTACCACATGTATCTGATCCGGGGGCGCGATCCGAGGCAGTGCTTCCGCGCCTTTCTGCACAATACCTGGTTCGGCGCCGCCGTGTTCGGCGGCATCGCGAGCGACTTCGCGCTGCGCAACTTATGATGGACAGGCTACGCGCGACTGGCGACTGTTGGGATAGGCCTGCTTGATCCCGCTCAGGCTTTTGAGGGCGTCGGGATCCTCGCTCCGGATCACGAAGTAGAAATCCGTGCCCTTCCGGGGCAGCA
This sequence comes from Pseudomonadota bacterium, assembly GCA_021820845.1. Lineage (GTDB taxonomy): Bacteria > Pseudomonadota > Gammaproteobacteria > Burkholderiales > Thiobacillaceae > Thiobacillus. The sequence continues at coordinate 2,466 of JAKADC010000001.1, read as the reverse complement.
CTTCGACGCGCGTACCGAGCACGCCCTTGCTCTCCGCTTCGAGAACGCGCCGCTGAGCCGCGTCGGCGTCGGCGAAAAGGCCGAGCGAAATGGCGTTGCGCCACGCGCCCGACTTGACCACGAAGGCGTCTTTCAGGCCTGCCGCCATCAGTTCGTTCAACTTCGCTGACGCCGCCTCGGCGCTCGGCAAGGGTGGGAAGATGACCCATTGCCGGGTGCTCAACGGCACTTCCGTGAACGACATCACGCGCTCGCTCACGAGGGATTTAAGTTGCTGACGCACCTGCGCGAACTCGTCCGGGTTCAGCCCGCGCCATTCGATGCACAGGGCCGGCGGCGCGGCGGGTGCGATGTCGGGGACGCTCGGCGTCGACTGGCTGCGCAGACTGAGGCGCTCCACGTTCAGCGAGGCCTGCTGGGTTCCACTTCCCTGCGGCCACTGGGCGCCGGAGAGGAAGAATCCCGCGACCGCGAGATTGGCCGCCAGCAATGTCCATGCAATCCATTTCATCTAGAGATAGCCCCTCGCGCAACACAATCGATTCCTTCCAGCACCAGCGCGGGCACATGGCTGGCCGTCACATTCAGGTAAGGCAGCAGCGTTTGTGCGTCGCCGCCGGTCACGAGACAACGCGGCGGCGTACCTTCGCGTGCGGCAAGGCGCGCGTGCTGCTGCTCGACCGCGCCGCACAGCGCGGCGATGATCCCGCTTTGCACCGCGTCGGCCGTGGTGCGCGGAAAAGCCTGCCAGTCGCCCGATGCACCGTCGATTCGCGCCGTTCCCGCCTGCAGCGACTCCCGCATCAGACGCACGCCGGGCACGATCACGCCCCCGAGAAACTCGCCCGCAGCCGACAGCGCGTCCACCGTCATCGCCGTGCCTGCCGATACGACCAGGACCGCTTCGCGCGTATGCTTGCGCGCGGCGATCAGAGCCATCCAGCGGTCCACGCCCAGTTGCGCCGGGTCGAGATAGGCATTTTTCACGTCCCCGAAGCCCGGCTCCGCGGCAAGCCAGGTGGGCGTGATGCCGGCGCGTTCCAGCAGCCGGGCGATCCGCTGTTCGTGGCCTGCCGATGCCACGCTCGCGATGAAACAATCGGTACCCGCCTTCAGGTGCGCGGCCAAGGCCGTCCACTCGGCATAGTCGCTGCGACCGCTCGTCCGCCAGGACCCGTTCTCGACCACGGCCCATTTCAGGCTGGTATTCCCGGCATCGAGCAACAGGCGGCGCTCGCCCATCACGCGTCCTCCAGACGGAGGCTGATCTCGCCGCCGCTGTAAGGACTCAATACCGAGCTCGTGTCGCGCAGCAGAAAAGCCCCGCTTTCATCCACGCCGCATGCGATGCCCAGGACGCGCCGCGCATCCGGCAGCGCCAGCGCGACGCCCCGGCCTGCATAAGCATCGAGCGCGAGCCACGCGTCGCGCAAGGCCCCGAAGCCATGCTGGCGAAAGACGCCGAGCGCGGCGTCGAGTTCCCGCAGGCAATCCGCAAGCAGTTGATTGCGTCCAACCATCACGCCCATTTCGGCCAGGTCGACCACGGCCTGGTCGACCGCATCGCGTTGGGCTTCGGATAACCTGACGTTCAACCCGACGCCGACAACGGCGAAAGCGGCACCATGCATGTCGCCCTGGACCTCGACAAGAATTCCCGCCAGCTTGCGGTAGTCCACGAGAATATCGTTCGGCCACTTCAAGCGCGCGGTGTGGCGGCTGTGACGATTGACGGCTCGCGCGATGGCCAGGCCTACGACGAGGCTTAAGCCCGCGAGCGATTGCAGACCCGTATCGAAGCGCCACAGCACCGAAAACGTGAGGCTTCCTCCGAGCACCGAATGCCATCCGCGGCCGCGGCGACCCCGGCCGGCGTGTTGGTGTTCCGCGCAAAACACGGTGCCGTCCGCGGCGCCATCCAGCGCTGCGGCCATCAGCCTCGTATTCGTCGAGCCCGCGCTATCCAGCACTTGGATCGCGTAGGTCCCGTCCGCCGCCGCCAGATGACCCATGATCGCGCCCGCGTCGAGCCACTCTATTGCCTCGGGAATACGGTAACCCCGCCCCCGCACCGCGTGGATCGCCACGCCCATGGCCTCGGCCTGCGTCAGCAGGTTGAAGATGCTCGCGCGCGACAGGCCGAATTCGTGCGCCAAGGCCTGGCCCGAATGAAAGCGGCCGTCGGACAGACGGCGCAGAAGCGGAAACAGCGCTTTGTGAGATCGGGTGTGCACGGGTGGATTTTACAGGCCTGGCTGTGCAATTCCTGCAATAAAAAACCCCCTCCTGGTTGGGAGGGGGTTTCTGTATGCCTTTGGTACGGCTACCCAAGGGCATGGATAAGGAGTCTGACGATGACCTACTTTCACAGGCGAGGTGCCTACTATCATTGGCGCGGGAGCGTTTCACCGTCCTGTTCGGGATGGGAAGGGGTGGTTCCACTCTGCTATGGTCGTCAGACAAAGG
>JAKADC010000017.1 GCA_021820845.1 Pseudomonadota bacterium | reverse complement strand
CAAGCTCCCGTGCTGCCGTTCGACTTGCATGTGTAAAGCATTCCGCCAGCGTTCAATCTGAGCCAGGATCAAACTCTTCAGTTCAATCTCTGCAATTACTTCAAATACTTCTATCGCTCAACTCAAATGAATTACTTCATCTCAGTGTGAGCATCTATGCTAGTTGCCATCCCAGCCAAAACCAGGACAACTACCGCACCAACACCCACACCTATCGGCTGTAAATTGTTAAAGATCAATCGATTAGCTTTGCTCTTCGCGGTTTGCGTGTCGCACTGCGTTTCGAGAAGGTGCGCATTCTACAGAGCTAAAACCATCCGTCAACAGTTTCGGCAAATTAATTTTCAATAATTGTGACGCGAGCGAATTTCCGCTTGCCGACCTGGGCCACCACGGTGGCGCCGACGGGCACGCTTATGCCTTTATCTGCAACACGTTCGCCGTCGAGCCGCACGCCGCCGCCAGCGATCTGGCGGATGGCATCCGACGTGCTCGGCACGAGCCCCGCCAGCTTCAGCAACTGGGGGACGAGCAGCGCGCCTCCGACGCCGGGGAGGCTGAATTCCGGCATCTCGTCCGGCAGCGCGCCCTTCTGGAAACGTGCTTCGAATTCGGTCAGCGCCTCGGTTGCCGCCGTTTGGCTGTGGAAGCGCGCCACGATCTCCTGCGCGAAGCGCACCTTGACGTCGCGCGGGTTGGCGCCCTCGGCGACCTGCCGCCTCCAGTTCTCGATCGTTGCAAGGGGCTCGAACGACAGGAGTTGAATGTAGCGCCACATCAGGTCATCGGAGATCGACATCAGCTTTCCGAAGATCTCCTGCGGCGGCTCGTTGATCCCGATGTAGTTGGCGAGCGACTTCGACATCTTGTTGACGCCGTCCATTCCCTCTAGCAACGGCATGGTCAGGATGCACTGAGGGGGCTGGCCGTGATGCTTTTGCAGTTCCCGGCCCATCAGCAGATTGAATTTCTGGTCGGTACCGCCGAGTTCGACGTCCGCCTTGAGCTCGACCGAGTCGTAGCCCTGAATCAAGGGATACAGGAATTCGTGGATCGCGATCGGCTGCTGGCTGTTGTAGCGCTTGTGAAAATCGTCGCGCTCGAGCATGCGCGCTACGGTATGGGTCGCAGCCAGCCGGATCATGCCGACCGAGCCCAGCTTTTCCATCCACTCCGAATTGAAACGCACCTCGGTCGCAGCCGGGTCGAGGATCTTGAACACCTGCTCCTGGTACGTCCTGGCGTTCTCGGCGACGGCCTCGCGGGTCAGCGGCGGACGTGTGGCGTTTTTCCCGGTCGGATCGCCGATCATGCCGGTGAAATCGCCGATCAGGAAAATGATCTTATGCCCCAGCATCTGAAACTGGCGCAGCTTGTTCAGCAGGACGGTATGCCCGAGGTGCAGATCGGGCGCAGTCGGGTCGAACCCCGCCTTGATCCGCAACGGCCGACCGGTTTTCAGTTTTTCGACCAGCTCGGCTTCGACCAGCAACTCGTCGGCGCCCCGCTTGATTTCCTGCAAAGCCTCCTGCATCAACGTCCTCTCTGTACGGGTCAAGTTTGCTCAGACCTGGCCGTAAAAGACCAATACCAATTCATCCGGCGCGCGCAAGCCACTGTTTGGATTCAATAAATTTTACCGGGCCCAAGTATGGTAGACTCCCGGCTCGATTACGGAAGGGAAACGGTCCATGCCGCTCACCAAACTGAGAATCTTAACCTATCGCATGACCGGAGCGGAACGCCGCTTCAGCCTTCGCACCCTGGTTGCCCTCTCCAGTCTGCCGCTTTTTGGCGTCGTCGCCGCCTTTGGCCTGGCACCCGACACCACCACCACCGATATCAAGCCTGAAACGATCACCGAAGCCATCGCGCTGCCCGAGCTGCCCGAGCTGGCCGATGCCGGAAGCGCCGGAACGTTCGAGCGCGACACCGTTATTCAGTCGGGCGATACGGTCGCAAGCGCGCTGGGCCGGCTGAAGATCGATGACCTGGAAATCCAGCGCCTGCTGGCCACCGATGCGGTGCGTCAGCTGGCGACGAACATACGGGCCGGCAAGCACATTCAGGCCACCACAACGGCCGATGGCCAGTTGCTCAGCATCCGCTTCGAACGCCACGGCGGGCCCGCCCTGACCGTCCTTCGCCAGGGTGACGGCTATGTTGCGCAAGACAGCAGTGACCGGACCGAAAGCCGCGTGGTGATGCGTTCAGGGCGCATCGTGTCATCGCTTTACGGCGCAACCGACGCTGCGGGGATTCCCGACAAGATCGCCGACAAGATGGCCGAGACATTCTCGACCAGTCTGGATTTCCGCGAGGACCTGCGCCGTGGCGACACGTTTTCGGTCATCTACACGGTCAATTATCGCAATGGCGAACCCGTTTCCACCGGCGAGCTGCTGGCAGCAGAGTTCATCAACGCCGGCAAGGTCCACCGTGCTGTTCTCTACCGTGATCCGTCCGGGCGTGAGAGCTATTACACGCCCGAGGGCGAGTCGCTGAAAAAGGGCTTTCTGCGTTCGCCGCTCGAATTCTCGCGTGTCACTTCCAATTTCAGCAGTTCTCGCATGCATCCCGTGCTGGGTTACGCCCGCGCCCATACCGGTGTCGACTTCGGTGCGCCGACCGGGACCCGCGTCAAGGCCACGGGCGACGCCGTCGTTGAATTCGCCGGCCGCCGCGGCGGCTATGGCAACCTCGTCATTCTGCGTCACCAGAATGGCTACGAAACCTATTACGGCCACCTGAGCGCCTTTGCACCGGGCATTCGCCCTGGCCGTGCCGTCAGCCAGGGCGACGTCATTGCCTATGTCGGTGCCACCGGCATAGCAACCGGCCCGCACCTGCATTACGAGGTCCGGATCGCAGGCAAGCCCTACAATCCCCTGTCGGTCAAGCTGCCCGGATCGCCCCCGCTGGCCGCTGGGCAGCGTGCGCGCTTCCTGCAGCAGACCGCAAGCTGGGCCGACAAGCTGGGCTTGTTGCGCGGTACGAACCTCGCCGCGCTCGATTGAGCATGGCCACCGCACATGAGGCCGAACATTATGTCGGCCTCATGTCCGGCACCAGCCTGGACGGTGTCGATGCCGTTCTCGCCGAAGTAGGCCCCGCAGGCCAAATCCGGCTCCTCCACACCCAATACCTTCCCTACCCGGACGACTTGCGCGCGCAGTTGCTCGCGCTGCATTCGCCGCAGCCCGACGAAATCCATCTTGCCGCGTGTGCCGCCAATGCGCTGGCGCGGCTCTACGCGCAAGCCGTTGGGACGCTCCTCGATGGCAACGCGTCGGTCGCCGTCCGCGCCATCGGCTGCCACGGCCAGACCCTGCGCCACCGTCCCGCGGATGGCTATACCCTGCAGATCGGCAACGCATCCTTGCTGGCCGAACTCACCGGCGTCACGGTCGTTGCCGATTTTCGCAGCCGCGACATCGCGGCCGGCGGCCAGGGCGCGCCGCTGGTTCCAGCCTTCCATGCCCGGATTCTGAGACATCGGGGCGTTCATCGGGTCATCGCGAACATCGGCGGCATCTCCAATATCACCGATCTGCCCGTCAACGGGCCGGTGCGCGGCTGGGACACCGGGCCGGGCAACATGCTGCTGGATGCGTGGATTCGCCGTCACAACGGCACCCATTACGACCATGACGGCGCCTGGGCGGCCAGCGGAACGACCCACGCCGGGCTGCTATCTGCGTTGATGCAGCATGCGTACCTGCAACTTCCCCCGCCCAAGAGCGCGGGGCGCGAGCAGTTCAATCTCGACTGGCTCGATGCCGTTCTGGGAGCCCTGGGTGCCGCGATCGATCCAGCCGACGTGCAGGCCACCCTGCTCGAATTCACGGCCGCGAGTCTTGCCAATGCAGTCACACGCGAATGCATGGGCGCGCGCGAGATTTACATCTGCGGCGGGGGCGCGCGCAACGGCGCGTTGATGCAGCGGATCCGCGCCCGTCTGCCGGGGCTCCGGGTGGACACCACCGCCGCGCTCGGCGTCGATCCCGACTGGGTCGAAGCGCTCGCCTTTGCCTGGCTCGCCCGGCAGACGCTGCATCGTGCGCCGGGGAACCTGCCGGCCGTCACGGGCGCGCGCGGCGAACGCATCCTGGGCGCGATCTATCCCGCTTGAGGACGCCAAAAACAAAAAAGCGGCCGAAGCCGCTTTTTTTCTGATTGCCCGCCGGCTTATGCCGAGAACGACGAGCCGCAACCGCAGGTCGTGGTGGCGTTCGGGTTCTTGATCACGAACTGCGCGCCCTCCAGGCCTTCCGAGTAGTCGATCTCGGCGCCCACCAGGTACTGGAAGCTCATCGAATCGACCAGCAGGGTGACGCCATTCTTCACCATCACGGTGTCGTCGGCATTCTGCGCTTCGTCGAAGGTGAAGCCATACTGGAAGCCGGAGCAGCCGCCGCCGGACACGAACACGCGCAGTTTCAGGTCGGGATTGCCTTCCTCGTCGATCAGGCTTTTGACTTTGCTGGCCGCGCTGTCGGTGAAGATCAGCGGCGACTCCATTTCGGTTGCTGCATTCATGGTGTTGCTCCTAGAAAACGTGTGGGGTGATTATCCGCATCACCCGACTGGCGTCAAGCAAAGACCTTGCGCGCGCCGCGGAGTTCCGCTCGTCACGGCAGCATGCCCACATCGGCCAGGGCGGTGTCCTCCGGCAGATCGAACAGGATGTTCATGTTTTGCACCGCCTGCCCGGCCGCACCCTTGACCAGATTGTCGATCACCGACAGCACGACCACGGTGTCGCCGCCCTGCGGCCGATGCACGGCGATGCGGCAGACGTTCGCACCGCGCACCGAGCGCGTTTCGGGATGCATGCCGGCCGGCATCACGTCGACGAAGACCTCGCCCGCGTAGCGCTTCTCGTACATAGCCTGCAAGTCGACGTCGGCACTGATGCGGGCGTACAGGGTCGCGTGGATGCCCCGGATCAGCGGCGTCAGGTGCGGCACGAAGGTGAACCCGACAGGTTTGCCGGCGAATTGCTCCAGGCCCTGCTTGATCTCGGGCCAATGGCGATGCCCGCCGACCGCATAGGCCTTGAAATTGTCGGCCGCCTCGGCAAACAGGATGTGGGTCTCGGGCTTGCGCCCCGCCCCCGAGACGCCCGACTTGGCGTCCGCGACCAGGAATCCCGCATCGACCACGCCTGACTCCAGCAGCGGCAGGAAACCCAGCTGCACCGCAGTCGGATAACAGCCCGGGTTGGCGATCAGGCGCGCGCCCCGAATCTTGTCGCGATTGATCTCAGGCAAGCCGTAGACCGCCTCGGCGACCAAATCGGGACAGGCGTGCTCCATCTTGTACCATTTTTCCCATACCGCGATGTCCTTGATGCGGAAGTCGGCGGCGAGATCGATCACCTTGACACCGGCGTCGAGCAGCGCGCGCGTCTGCTGCATCGCGACGCCGTTGGGCGTGGCAAAGAACACCACGTCGCAGTTTTCCAGCCCGGCGTCCTCCGGCGTGGAAAATGCCAGCTTCACGCGCCCGCGCAGATTGGGAAACATGTCCGCCACGGGCATTCCCGCTTCCTTGCGGGACGTGATCGCCTTCAATTCCACGTGCGGGTGACGCGCCAGCAACCGCAGCAATTCGACTCCGGTGTAGCCCGTGCCGCCGACGATACCGACTTTGATCATGATGCTTTTCCTTGCAAAGAATCACTTAATTGTAAGACACGCAGATGCGCGGACATAAAAAAAGCCGCCCTGAAACAGGCGGCTTTTTTGACCGGCGGCCGACCCAAATACGATCAGCGCTTGGAGAATTGCTTGCGGCGGCGCGCTTTGTGGAAGCCGACCTTCTTGCGTTCGACTTCGCGGGCATCGCGGGTCACCAGGCCTGCGGCCTTGAGTGCGGGCTTCATCTCGGCCGAGAAGTCGATCAGCGCACGGGTGATGCCATGACGGACAGCACCCGCCTGGCCGGATTCGCCGCCGCCCGACACGTTGACCATGATGTCGAACTTGTTCAGGTTGTCGGTCAGCACCAGCGGCTGGCGCACGATCATCCGGCCGGTCTCGCGGGAGAAATACTCGTCCACCGGCTTGTCGTTGACCACGATCTTGCCGCTGCCCGCCTTGATGAACACGCGCGCAACCGATTCCTTGCGACGACCCGTACCGTAGTTGTAGTTACCGATCATGGTATGACCTTAATTAAGCGTTGATTTCCAGGGGCTGGGGCTGCTGAGCCTCGTGCGGATGATCCGCGCCCGCGTAGATTTTCATTTTCTTGATCATGGCGTAGCCGAGCGGGCCCTTGGGCAGCATGCCCTTGACCGCCTTTTCCAGCGCACGGCCGGGAAAACGCTCCTGCATCTTGTCGAAGTTCGTTTCGTAGATGCCGCCGGGGTAACCGGAGTGGCGATAGTATTTCTTGTCGAGGCCCTTGTTGCCGGTCACGACCATCTTGCCCGCGTTGACCACCACGATGTAATCACCGGTGTCGACGTGGGGCGTGAACTCGGGCTTGTGCTTGCCGCGCAGACGGCGGGCGATCTCGGAAGCCAGGCGACCCAGCACTTTGTTATCGGCGTCAACCACGAACCAGTCGCGTTTGACTTCATGCGTTTTAGCGGAAAAGGTTTTCATGACCCACCTCTGCACAGAGGACAATCTCGGAAAGCCGGGCATTTTAACTTCCAGCCCCGAACAAAGTCAAACGTTGCGTGCAAAGAGATTGGCGGGCTGGCATACAATCCCCGCCATGACCGCCTGGCTTGCCACCAACCTGATCGCCCTGGCGCTCTTGCCGCCGCTGTCGCTGGCGCTCCTGCTGGCGGCCGGACTTATCATTCACCGTCGCCGCCCGCGCCTGGCCATGTCGCTGATCCTGCTGTCCACCACCGCGCTGTACGCCCTCTCCACCCCCTGGGTCGGCGGCCTGTTGCAGAAAAGCCTGGAAATCAGCCGGCCGGTCAGTCCGGCTGCGCTGAAATCCGCCGGCGCCATCGTCGTGCTGGGCGGCGGGCGGCGGATCGGCGCGGCCGAGTATGGCAGCGACACTCTCAACGGCCTCAGCCTGGAACGCCTGCGCTACGCCGTCTTCCTGCACCGCGCCAGCGGCTTGCCGCTGCTGGTCACCGGCGGCAAGCCCGGCGGCGGCACGCAGCCCGAGGGCCGCATCATGCAGCACATCCTGCAGGAAGACTACGGCATCGCACCGCGCTGGGTCGAAGACGGTGCGCTCACCACCTGGGACAATGCCCGCCGCTCGGCGCCGCTGCTCGAACACAGCGGCGTGCACCGCATCGTCCTCGTCACCCATGCCTGGCACCTGCGGCGCGCCGTGCCCCTGTTCGAGTCCCAGGGGCTCACCGTCGTCCCGGCCGGCATCCAGTTCTCCAGCACGCGTCTCGACTCGCCGCTCGACCTCATGCCCACCCCAGCCGGCCTGCGCGACAGCACCTTCGCGCTGCACGAATGGCTGGGCATTTTGTGGTACAAACTCCGCTCGAATCTCTAACCCCATCCCGTCCGGGCTGATCGCGCACTTGCGAGCGATCGCCCCGCTTCAGAAGGAATCCCATGAAAGCCCGCGTCAAACTCATCGAAGGCGTCAGTTTCGTCGGACAGAGCGAATCCGGCCATTCCGTCGTCATGGACGGCCCGCCCGATTCAGGCGGCAAGAATCTCGGCATCCGGCCAATGGAAATGCTGCTGATCGGGCTGGGCGGTTGCTCGTCCTTCGACGTCGTCCACATCCTGAGGAAGGCCCGCCAGCAGGTCACCGACTGCGTCGCCGACCTCAGCGCCGAACGCGCCACCACCGACCCCAAGGTGTTCACGAAGATCCATCTGCACTTCACCGTCACCGGCAAGAACCTCGACCCCAGGCGGGTCGAACAGGCGGTGAACCTGTCGGCCGAAAAATACTGCTCGGCGAGCGTGATGCTCGGCAAGATGGCCGAGATCACCCACGACTTCGAAGTCGTCGAGGCCTGAGCCCCACCCCAAGCGGTTCCCCAAAACAGGACTAAAAAAGCTCCCGAGGCGCCCCTTTCTTTTCCCTAATGGACCTGCCCCGGCACTTGCTGCTGCTCGCACCATTTCAGCCACATCCCCCTGAATGCTTCCTCCAGGTTACGTGCAAAACGGGGCGTGTCACAGAGCGGTGATGCCAGCAGGCGCTCGCGAAGGCCTTGACGCAGTGCTGACAAGGCCTGTGCGTCGCGGGCGAAGGCCGCCGCCTTCGCGACGTAGTCCTCCTCGTCAGCCGCAATCCACTCCGGCAACCCGGCGTTGTGCAGGATCGTCTCGCCCTGGTGGCTGATGAACCGGTCGCCCCTCATCGTCAGCACCGGCACGCCCATCCACAGCGCCTCCATCGTGGTGGTGATGCCGGGGTACGGAAACGGGTCCAGGGCAATGTCCACCTGATGGTAGGCACGGAAATGCGCCTCGTGGTTCGCGAACTGCCCGTCGAGAATCAGGCGATCCGCCGCAACGCCGCAGCGCGCAAAGCGTGCCAGAAAGCGCTCGCGCACTTCGGACGCACCCAAGGTTTTGGTCTTGAGATACAGGCGTGCCTCGGGCACCGCGTGCAACAGCTTCGCCCAACACGACACAACCCGATCATCGACCTTGTTCAGGTTGTTGAAACAGCCGAACGTGACATATCCCTTGTCCAGCGCCGGCAAGGCATTGCACTCCACCGGCAGGTCCGGCGGAGAGAAGCAGATGTAGGTTTCGGGCAATCGCCATGGCGTTTCGGTGAACTGGACCTCTTCGCCGGCCGGCAAGGCCCAGCCGTCGGCCAGAACGTAGTCCATCGCGTCGAGCCCGGTGGTTCCCAGATAGCCCAGCCAGCTGACCTGAACCGGCGCGGGCTTCCAGGCAAACACGGGCAACCGGCTCTGTGCGGTGTGTCCGGACAGATCGACCAGGACATCGATACCGTCAGCCCGAATCTGGTTCGCCAGCGCCTCGTCGTCAAGTTGGCTGACCACGTTTGCGTCAAGCCAATGCGAAACCGAGCGGCGGAAAAACGCGTTGAGGGTGCCCTTGCGCGCGGCGGTCTCGTAAACGAACATCTCCAGCCGATTCGGGTCAAGGCGCCCCAGCACGTCCCGCAAGAAGAAGCCCACCGGATGGTCGCCGAGATCGCCGGAAACCAGACCGATCCGCAACCGGCGTTCCGGGTCCGGAACGTTTGCATGCCGTGTAAACGGCACGGCCTTGCGCGCAGCGCGCTCGCCGAAGGCACACGCCGCGTCGAGAAGCGTGGCTGGCGTCGTGTCCGACTGATAGTTCAAAGACAACAGCAAGGCGCTGTCGAGATAGAAAGCGTCAGGGTTCAGCACCAGCCCTCGACGGTACGTCTCGATTGCCTCGGCGACGTACCCCATATCCAGCAAGGTGCCCCCCATCCAGCTGAGTGCCGGTTCAAAATCGGGCCGGAGCGCCAGCGCCCGCCGGAGCGCTGCGAGTGCCGCCTCATACTGCCCCGCCTCCTTGAGCGCCACGCCCAGATCCGTGTGCAACTGGGCATCCTCCGGCCGGAGTTCCACGGCATGCCGGTACGCCTTGACAGCGTCATCGTAGCGCCGAAGCTTGCGCAAGGCGTATCCCAGGCTTTGATGCGCATCGGCCAACCCAGGGCTCTGCTCGATGGCGCGGCCCAGGAGCGGCACGATGTCCTCATATCGCTCCAGCCGGGACAGCACAAGCGCGAGTCTGACGTAACCATCGAGCAGCGCCGGATTGAGTTTCAGCGCCGTCTCGTAGGCGAGCCGTGCGTCTTCAAGGCACTCCAGACTACCCAACGCATTGCCCCGGTTCATGTGGAACGCCGCGTCCTCCTGTCGAAGCGCGCAGGCGCGTTCGAACGCCGCCAGCGCCTCCTCATAGTGCCCCAGTTTCTGCAGCATATTACCGAGATTGTTGTGCGCATCCGCCATCTGGGGCGCCACAGCGACCGCCCGGCGATAGGCGGCGAGCGCTTCGTCCCAGCGCTCCAGGCTTTCCAGCGCAAAGCCGAGGTTGTAATGCGCCGGCGCCATGGCTGGATCGAGTTCCACCGCACGCGTCAGCAGCGGGGCTGCCTCCGCCGGGCGGCCCTGAAACAGCACCGCCATCCCAACGCAATATCCCGCTTGGGCAGATTTGGCGTAATGCCGCTGCACGTCCCGCCCCAGCTTCTCCGCCTCGGGGTAATGCCCTGCCTGCAGCAATGTTTCGAGTTGGCGCAGAAGCTCGCCGAGAGGAACCGACTTTTCCGGACTTTTCTTTTTCCCCGAACGCGCCAGCCGAAGCAGTTCATCGGCCAACGGATGGCGCAGCCCCTTGGCGATCGCCTCCGAGATCACCTTCTTGGCCTCTTTCGGCCGGTCCACCGCAAGCAGGCACTGCGTCAGCATGAGCCAGTGTTGTGGATTGCCCGGGGCGATCTGGCGAGCCTCGTCTAGCAGGGGAAGCGCCGCGTCACAGTCCCCCTGGCTCATCAGCAATTCCCCCAGGAGCCCGAGCACGTCGGGCTGCCGTGGATAACGGCCCAGCATCTGCCGGCAGAGTACCGTGGCCTCGGCCGGGCGGCCACCTTGGCGATATTCGAGCACCATCTGCATCGTGTACTGCAGATCGGGCGGTAGGGAGGACGAGCGCGAGGTGAGCATCATCGACTCAGATCAAGTTTTGGGAAACGGGTCGGGAACAGGATGGCGATCTTACAGTTGACATCGCCAGTCGCAAAAAGAAAAAACGGGCTCCCGAAGGAGCCCGTTTCAATTTCATCTTCAAACCGGGCAGGCCCGGTGTTGAATTAGAAGCTGTGCTTCATGCCGACGCCGATCACCGAGGGATCGACACCAGCGGTGCCGTAGGAATAGTTGCTAGTACCGGCGGTGCCCAGACCATAAGACGCAGCCGAGTCGTTCTTGACCTTGGCATAGAAGGCGTACGCGGTGGTGCGCTTGGACAGGGCGTAGTCGGCACCGAGGGTGTACTGCTTGGCGCCGCTGTTGGCGACGTTGTTGGTCTCGTCGGCCTTCAGGTAGTTGGCCTTGAGGGTGACGGCGCCGATGGCGTAGTTGGCGAACAGGCCCCAAGCCTTACGGTCGGCAGCGTTGTCGTTGCTCGTGGCCAGATCGCCCGAGGCTTTCTCGTACAGGCCGCCCAGCTTGGCACCGGCGAAGCTGTAGCCGGCAATCACGCGCCAGATGTGGCTGGAAATATCAGCTGCACCGGCCGAGGCGTTGTGCTTTTCGTAACCTGCACCCAGCAGCAGCGGGCCGTTGTTGTAGTTAGCAGCCAGGCTCCAGGCGTCGGACTTGTTGCAGTCCAGGCCAACAACGCAGTTCGGATAGGAGGTCGACGTGGCCGTAGCGTTATTCCAGTCGGTCACATAAGCCAGGGTAGCCGACAGACCGCTGAAGTTGGGAGTCGCGTAGGCGACGGTGTTCTTCGTGCGCAGATCCCACAAGCTCTTGCCAGTGCTGGAGCTGCTACCGAGGATGTTGCGGGAGTCAGCGATGCCGTCAAAGAAGTTGTCGACTGCGCGACCGAGGCCCTTCATCGGGGTGTCGATCTGCCCCAGCAGAACGGTACCGAAGCCGCCCTTCAGGCCGACGAAGGTGTTACGGCTGGCCAGCGTGCCGCCACCTTGGTCAGCAGCAAAGCTGGACTCGACCTGCCACACGGCCGCCAAGCCGCCGCCCAGATCTTCGGTGCCCTTGAAGCCGATGCGGCTGTTGTTGTTGTTGACGCTGGTGCTCTTGTCGACACCCGTCCTGCCGCTGTCGATACGCTCGACGGACATGTTGAACACGCCGTAGATGTCGACGTTGCTGGTGGCCGCGAAAGCGGGAGCGGCGAAAGCGGAAGCCATCGCCAGGGCAATCAGTTTCTTTTGCATTGCAAATCTCCTTTACAGAATTTTTGAAAGCTCTGCAGAGCTGTCCTGCACGGACGTGTGCTTGGTGGACGCAGTCGATTATCCAGACTCCGCATCTGCCGACAAGGAAAACTGTTGTTTTTTTTCGTCACACGCACTGCAAAGTGTTGTTTTGTTGCACTTACGCAACAGGCGCCAAATTGGGATGTTTACGCGGGCGCGAATCCCTGTGGCCATTTTCGCGACGCATGAAACACGTGAAGAATCTTGACCCGTTGTTCCTTGACCCGGTAGGGAATGACGTAGGGGAAATGCGGCAATACCCATTCGCGCGTTCCCGCGCCCGGGCCGGGGCCGGGGCCGGGGCCGGGGCCGGGGCCGGGGCCGGGGCCGGGGCCGGGGCCGGGTAAGGCTATACAATACATTGTGTCGGCAAAAACAGGTGCGCACAGAATGGAAACTCTGGCATTGGAAAGAATCACCGTGGATCCTGCCCAGTGCGGCGGGCGGCCCTGCATTCGCGGAATGCGGATCCGTGTAAGCGATATTCTCGAATTGATGGCAGCGGGCGAAAGCCGTGAGCAGATTTTGGCCGACTACCCCTACCTGGAGGCGGAAGACATCACCGCAACCCTGTTGTATGCGGCACGGCAATTCGATCACCCGATATTAAAAGCAGCCTGACGTGCATCGCTTTCTGGTCGATGCGCAATTGCCGCTCGCCCTGGCCAGAAAGATTGCGGCCATGGGCCATGAGGCGGTACATTTGCTTGACTTGGGATTGCTCGAATCCAGCGATAGCCGGATTTGGGACTATGCCCTGTCGAATGGCGCAGTCATCGTCACCAAGGATGAGAATTTCGCCATTCGTGCGTCTGTCAGCAAGATTTCGCCCTCGATTGTTTGGGTCAGAATCGGAAATTGCCCCCAACGCAAAATTGCTGGTGTGGTTTGAAAAAGAAATGCCTTCCGTGATTGCCGCGCTCGGCGCCGGAAGTTGCCTGGTTGAAATCACAGGGTAATTCAAGTTATTGCTTTAAGCCGGGGCAAGTTCTACGGCTTCAACCCGAGGCAGGTCCGCCACCACGCCGCTCGCAGCCCCTGAACCCTGATTCTCAGGCCCAGCGCCCGGCGCCGGCCAGGCCTACCATCAGCCGCACTCCGCCATACGCCAGCCAGGACATCATGCGCCGTGGCCAGGGGCGGCGCTGCCAGTCGGCCGGGGCAAGCTGAACGGACTGGCCGATGGCCTGCTGCAGGCGCTGCCTCAGGTCGTGCGCGAACGCCGCATCGTCGACGACGATATTCGCCTCGCGCGCCAGCAACAGGCTGAACGGATCGATATTGCTGGAACCCACCGTGGCCCAGTGGCTATCGACCACGGCCACCTTGGCATGCAGCTCGCTCGCCGGGTATTCGTAGATGTTCACGCCGGCGGCGAGCAGGTCGCGATAAAGTGCGCGCGCGGCGGTCTGGAAAAAGGGATGGTCGGTGTGGCCCTGCGTCAGCAGGTGCACCTGCACGCCGCGCTGGGCGGCATTTTTGAGCAGTCTTCTGAAGCGGCGGCCAGGCAGGAAATAGGCATTGGCGATGACGATCTCGTCGCGCGCCAGCGCGAGCGCAGCCAGGTAGACGCGCTCGATGTCACGGCGATGGGCGAGGTTGTCGCGTACTACGTAGGCGGCGCGCGTGTGGCCATCGGTCGGCCAGGAGGGCTCCATCCGCCCCGGCCCGCCGGCGCCGGCCTGCATCTGCGTCAACGCCACCAGCCGCCACAGGCGCCACGCGCTCCGGTGAATGGCGACAAGCAGGGGGCCGCGCACTTCCACGCTGAAATCGAGCCGAGGCGCAGGAAGCTCGGGCGGCTCGAGATCATCGATGAGGTTCATGCCGCCGATGAAGGCGACGCGGGCGTCGATCACCGCCAGCTTGCGATGCAGCCGGCGCAGGTTGAGGGGATTGGAGCGCCAGTTGTTCACCAGCGGCCGGTAGACCATCACGCTGACGCCCTTGACCTGAAGTGCGGCGAGCCAGCCGGCCGGAAAATCGCGCGAGCCTACGCCGTCAATCAGCAGGCGCACCTGCACACCGCGTTGCGCGGCACGCATCAGCGCATCGCGAACGGCTTCGGCGCTCGCGTCGTCGTTGAATATGTAGGTTTCGAGGTGGACCTCGGCGCGCGCGGCGTCGATCGCCGCGATCAGCGCGGGAAAGAACTCGGCGCCGCTCTGCAGGAGGCGAAGCTGGTTGCCGGAGACCGGCTCCACGCCCCGAAAGAACAAGCTGTTCGAGCGGCCATGCGCGGTCATCAGGCCGGGCTGAGCTGGGCGGTCAGGGCGGCGTGGTCGGAAATGCGGTGCCAGGCGTTGCCGGTGTGCACCTGCGCGGCCTCGATCGTGAAGCGCCGCACGTAGATGCGGTCGAGCTGGAACATCGGCAAGATGGACGGATAGCTGCGCGCCGGCCTGCCGTGGTGGGTCTCGAACACCTCGACCAGCCCGAGTTCATCCTTGAAGTAGTGGCAGGCGCGCATCTGCCAGTCGTTGAAGTCGCCCGCCAGGATCATCGGCGCGTCGTCCGGCACCAGCTTGCGGACCCGCGCCACGATCATCGCCAACTGGCGCTTGCGTCCGCGTTCGGTCAGCCCCAGATGCACGTTGATGCAGTGTACCGGGGTGGCCAGGCCCGGTACCTCGATTTCGCAATGCAGCATGCCGCGGCTCTCGAACGGATGCGCGGAGATGTCCTCGTTTTCCCACGACAGGATCTTGTAGCGCGACAGGATGGCGTTGCCGTGGTGGCCGGTGTCGTAAACGCAGTTCTTGCCGTAGGCGAAATCGGTATAGATCTGCCCCGCCAGGAACTCGTGCTGGGGCCGGCTGGGCCAGTGCTGGAAACGGCTCGCGCGCAGGCCGTGGCTGCCCTGCACTTCCTGCAGGAAGACGATATCCGATCCCAGCGTGCCGAGCCGATCGCGCAGGTCGTGCACGGTGAGCCGCCGGTTGAATTGCGACAGGCCCTTGTGGATGTTGTAGCTGGCGACGTGCAGCGGAGATGTCATGCGATCATTATAGGCGCGCCGCCAGCAGCCGAATCGCCTCGGCGTTGCTGGGCGAGAAGCAGCGTTCGGCGGCGGCTTGCCACGGCAACCATGCGTAGCGAAGGTGTTCGCGCGGCGCCAGCGTGACCGGCAACGGCTCGGGAAGCCGCAGGCCGAATACGTGCTCGGTGTTGTGCGTCACGCCGGGCGCGTAGCGGTGCCGCCAGCGCGGGTAGATCTCGTAGCGATTCGTGAGGGCCCACGGCGTCAGCTCGAACTGCGCGGCGTCGAGGCCCGTCTCCTCGCGCACCTCGCGAACCGCGGTCTGCTCCAGCGTTTCGCCTTCGTCCTGCGAACCGGTGACCGACTGCCAGAATCCCGGCGCGTCGGCGCGCTCCATCAGCAGCACCTGGCCGTCTGCGGTATGGACGACGACCAGCACCGAGACGGGAATCTTGTGCACGGTCAAACGATGCGGGCGTCGAGCGGGCTTCCCGTCGCCAGGACGGCAATCAGGCGATCGATGTTGGGATGCTTGCCGGGATGCGCGCTGGCGTCCTCGGTGTGTTCGGCAAAAATTGCCAGGCCTTCGGCCGCGGCCTCGGCGTTGATCGCGCCGTAGCGCTGCGCCAGATGCGCGTAAACCCGGAACGAGCCGGCGGTGCCCGGGGCGTTGGCGATCGCCGCCACCTCGGTGCCGTCCGCGTCGCTCAGAACGAGCCTGTCGCCCGCAAACTCGGGCAGCGTTTTCAGGATGTCGGCGAATTTCATGATAAATCCCTTATCCGCGAAGGGCCGCGGATGAAAAGGCGGTCAAGCCGCCTTGTCGGCCGGATTGGCGTTGCGCAGCCGGATGTGCAGCTCGCGCAACTGTTTCTCGTCGACCACGTTCGGCGCGTTGGTCATCAGGCAGGACGCACGCTGGGTCTTGGGGAAGGCGATGACGTCGCGGATCGATTCGGCGCCGGCCATCAGCGTGACCAGGCGGTCCAGACCGAACGCGAGGCCGCCGTGCGGCGGCGCGCCGTATTGCAGCGCGTCGAGCAGGAAGCCGAACTTCTCGCGGCGCTCCTCCTCGCCGATGTTGAGCGCGGCAAAGACCTTTTCCTGCACGTCTTCCCGGTGGATACGCACCGATCCGCCGCCGACTTCCCAGCCGTTCAGCACCATGTCGTAGGCCTTGGACAGGCAGCGGCCCGGATCGGTCGCCAGCCAGTCCTCGTGGCCGTCCTTCGGCGCAGTGAAGGGATGATGCAGCGCGTCCCAGCGACGCTCGTCCTCGTTGTACTCGAACATCGGGAAATCGACCACCCACAGCGGCGCCCAGGCGCGGCCGTCGACGTGGCCCTTCTCGTGCCCGATCTTGAGGCGCAGCGCGCCGAGCGCGTCGTTGACGACCTTGGCGCGGTCGGCGCCGAAGAAGATCAGGTCGCCATTCTGCGCACCGGTGCGCTCCATCACCGCGCGCAGGGCGGCTTCGGAGAGGTTCTTCACGATGGGCGACTGCAGGCCGGCTTCGTTCAACTGGCTGACGTCGTTGACCTTGATGTAGGCCAGCCCCTTGGCGCCGTAGATCTTGACGAACTCGGTGTAGCCGTCGATCTCGCTACGCGTCAGCGCGGCGCCGCCGGGAATGCGCAGCGCGGCGACGCGGCCTTTTGGATCGTTCGCCGGACCGGAGAACACCTTGAAGGAGACGTCCTTCATCGCGTCGCCGACATCGACGATTTCGAGCGTCACGCGCATGTCGGGCTTGTCTGATCCATATCTATTCATCGCCTCGGCGTAGGTCATGCGCGGGAAGGCGGCGGGCAGTTCGATGTCCTGCGCCTTCTTCATCATGTCGCGGATCATGCCCTCGACGAGATCCATGATCGCCTCCTCGCCCATGAACGAGGTTTCCAGGTCGACCTGGGTGAATTCGGGCTGGCGATCGGCGCGCAGGTCTTCGTCGCGGAAGCACTTGGTGATCTGGAAATAGCGGTCAACGCCGGACACCATCAGCAACTGCTTGAACAGCTGCGGCGACTGCGGCAACGCGTAGAACATGCCGTCGTGAACCCGGGAGGGCACCAGGTAGTCGCGCGCGCCTTCCGGCGTGGAGCGGGTCAGCATCGGCGTTTCGACTTCCATGAAGCCGTGCGCGTCCAGGTAGTCGCGCATGAGCTTCGACACGCGGTAGCGCAGCTTGAGGTTCTGCTGCATCGGCTCGCGACGCAGATCGAGATAGCGGTACTGCAGGCGGATGTTCTCGTTGATGTTGTCGTCGTCGAGCTGGAAGGGCGGAGTCAGCGAGGCGTTCAGCACGTCCAGTTTCTTCGTCAGCAGCTCGACCATGCCGGTCGGCATGTTGGGGTTTTCGGTGCCGGCGGGACGCGGACGCACCAGCCCCTCGATCTTCAGCACGAATTCCGAACGCACGTCCTCGGCCAGCCTGAAGGCTTCCGGGGTGTCCGGGTCGATCACCACCTGCATCATGCCCTCGCGGTCGCGCAGGTCGATGAAGATGACGCCGCCGTGGTCGCGGCGGCGGTGTGCCCAGCCGCACAGTACGACGGTCTGGCCGATGTCGGCGGCGCTGACGCCGCCGCAGTAATGAGTACGCATGCTTGCTTTTCCTAGTGGCTGCCTCGCCCCGACTCGCCCGAGGCGACCCCCATCGAGACGATGTATTTCAACGCGCGGTCGACCGACACATCCAGTTCGACGACCTCGCTCTTTTTCACATAAAAATAGAATCCGTTGACCGGGCTCGGCGTGGTGGGGATGAACACGGCGACGTGTTCGTCCGGCAGCACGCGCGCCACCTCGTCCGGAATGTTGGTCTGGAACGCCAGCGACCACGCCTGCGGATGCGGATAGCGCACCAGCAGCACCTTGCGGAAGGCGTGCCCGCTGCCCGACAGAATCGTGTCGGACACCTGCTTGACGCTGCCGTAGATGGTTTTCACCACCGGGATGCGGGTCAATTGCCGCTCCCAGAAGTCGATGATCTTCTGGCCGAAGAAATTCGCGCCGAACATGCCGGTCAGCACGATGATCACCAGCGTCAGGATCACGCCCAGGCCGGGGACGCGCATTCCGAGCCACGCCTGCGGCTGCCAGCGGGCAGGCAGCACGAGCAGGCTCTGGTCCAGCGTGCCGATGAGCAGATTGAGCACCCACAGGGTGATTCCCAGCGGAACCCAGATCAGAAGACCGGTGATGAAATAACGCTTCATTCGTTCAAGTCAGTCGGAAACAAAGAAGCGGACGGCTCGCACCGCCCGCTCCCCGGTTTCCCGCGCTTCGTCAGTTACACGCCGGACACGCGCCCGTGCCGCAGGCATGCGAGGGCGCTTCGGGCTTCGCTTCTGCAGGTTTGTTGCCGCCGCCCTTGAAATCGGTGGCATACCAGCCGGTGCCCTTGAGGGCAAAACCGGCCGCCGTCACCTGCTTGGCGTAGGCGGACGCGCCGCAGGACGGGCACACCGTCAGCGGCGCATCGGACACTTTCTGCATTTCGTCCTGGGAAAAACCGCAGGCGGTGCATTTGTAGGCATAGATCGGCATAAATCGCTCCGATAAATCAAGAAGTTGCCTAATTATACCCGGATGGGAACAACGGATGCCAACCGCCTTCCGCCAACCGAGCAGAACGCGCCGGAAACAAGAACCGGCGGGTCTGCGCGCTTACCTCAGAACGGAATGTCGTCATCCATATCATCGAAGCCGCTGCTGGCGGGACGCTGCGCCGCGGGCGCGCTGCCGCGGGACTGGCCGCGCGGCGCCGTCGGAGCACCGGCCCCCGCCGTCTGGTTGTAATCATCCATGTCGGCCGTGCCGCCGCCGCTGCGCCCGCCCAGCATCTGCATGCGGTCGCCGCGGATCTCGGTCGCGTAGCGCTCGATGCCTTCCTTGTCGGTGTACTTCCGGGTGCGGATCGAGCCCTCGACGTAGACCTGGCTGCCCTTCTTCAGATATTGCCCGCACACTTCGGCGGTGCGCCCGAAAAAGCTGATGCGGTGCCATTCGGTCTGTTCGACCATCTGGCCGGACTTGTCCTTGTATTTGTCGGTGGTGGCCAGGGCAAGGTTGGCGACAGCCTCTCCGCTCGGCAGGTAGCGCATTTCGGGATCGCGCCCGAGATTGCCGACCAGGATCACTTTGTTGACGGATGCCATGTTTTCCCTTGGATGATGTGAGCTTGCAACGTTGCGAATTCTATCAGGCCGTCCGGTCAGGCAGGCGCGTTCTCGAGCAGAGTGCGCGCGCGGGCTTCGTCCCATCCCTTGATGCTCACCTTGAGCATCGCCACGCCCTCCTCGGCCAGCACCATGGCCTCCACCACGCCCGCCACGCCGGTGAGCTGGGTTTTCAGCATTTCAGCCTGGTCCGCGGGCATCGCGCCGACGCGGAACATGCGCGTCTTGATCGCGGGCGGCGCGGTCATCGACACGCTCAGCGCCAGCCAGATCGCCATCAGGACGACGCAGAAAAGGAATACGGCGTAAAACCCGACGTGCTGCGCCAGCCAGCCGCCGAACACGCCGCCGAAGAAGAGGCCCAGCGCCTGCGCGGTGTTGTACACGCCCATCGCGGTGCCCTTGGCCGATATCGGGGCGAGCTTGGAAATCAGCGAGGGCAGGCTCGCCTCGAGCAGGTTGAACGCCGCGAAATAGAAGAACAACGCGGCCACGATGCCCCAGAAATGGCTGATGCCGAAGGCGAGTCCGAGCTGCGCCAGCAGCATCAGCGCCACCGCGCCGACGAACACCGGTTTGAGCTTGCCGTACTTCTCGCCATAGATGATCGCCGGCACGATCAGCGCGAACGAGCCCACCATCACCGGCAGGTACACGGCCCAGTGGTGGGCGGGAGGCAGCCCCGTGTTCTTCAGCGCGACCGGAACGACGACGAACATCGCCATCTGCGCGGCATGCAGCGAAAAGATGCCGAAATCGAGGCGCAGCAGCTGGCCGCTGCGCAGCACGTCCTTCAGACGCGCCGGGTTGGCCTGGGCGTCGGCGTGAAAATGACTGATCAGCGGATCGGGCACCCAGGCCTTCACCACCCAGATGGCAGCAAGCGCCAGCACGCCGGTCAGCGCAAAGATCCCCGGTACGCCGATGAGGTGGTTGAGCGCGGGCCCCGCCACCATCGAGGCGGCAAAGACGAGGCCGATGGTCGAGCCGATCATCGCCATCGCCTTGGTGCGGTGTTCCTCGCGCGTGAGGTCGGCGAGCATGGCGGTGATGGCGGCGGAGATCGCCCCGGCGCCCTGGATGGCGCGGCCGAAAATCGTCCAGTAGATGTCGGGCGCGCTGGCCGCCACGAAGCTGCCGATCGCGAACAGGATCAGGCCGAAGATGATCACCTTCTTGCGCCCGATGCGGTCGGACGCCATGCCGAATGGAATCATCAGCAAGGCCTGCGTCAGGCCGTACATGCCGAGCGTGAGCCCGACCAGCGTGTGGCTGTTGCCGCCGGGCAGATGCTCCGCATACAGCGCGAACACCGGCAGGATGAGGAACATGCCCAGCATGCGCAGGCCGAAGATCGCCGCCAGACCCGACGCGGCGCGCTTTTCAGCGCTTGTCATGCTTTCGGAAAGATCGATTTGAGCCACGGCAGCATTCGGCGAATTCGTGAAGTCCGTTATATTAGCAGGTCGCGAATTACGCCTCACGCCTCCGACTCATGGAATTCATCCGCATCCGCGGCGCCCGCACCCACAACCTGAAGAACGTCAATCTCGACCTCCCGCGCGACAAGCTGGTGGTGATCACGGGGCTGTCGGGTTCGGGCAAGTCGTCGCTCGCCTTCGACACGCTCTACGCCGAGGGCCAGCGCCGCTATGTCGAGTCGTTGTCTGCCTACGCCCGGCAGTTCCTGCAACTGATGGAAAAGCCCGACGTCGATCTGATCGAGGGCTTGAGCCCAGCGATCTCGATCGAGCAGAAGGCGACCAGCCACAACCCGCGCTCGACCGTCGGCACGGTCACCGAGATCCACGACTACCTGCGCCTGCTGTACGCCCGGGTCGGCGATCCCCAGTGTCCGGAACATGGCATCACGCTGGAGGCGCAGACGGTGTCGCAGATGGTCGACGCCGTGCTGGCGCTGCCGGAGGACACCAAGCTGATGATCCTGGCGCCGCTGGTCGTGGGGCGCAAGGGCGAGAACGTCGAGCTTTTCTCCGAGTTGCGCGCGCAGGGCTTCGTGCGGGTGCGCGTCGACGGCAAGGTGCACGAGATCGACGCGATTCCCAAGCTCGACAAGAACAGGAAGCACACCATCGAGGTGGTGGTCGACCGCCTGAAGGTGCGAATGGATGCCAAGCAGCGCCTGGCGGAAAGCTTCGAGACCGCGCTGCGTCACGCCGACGGCCGCGCGCTCGCGGTGGAAATGGACTCCGCGAAGGAACACCTGTTTTCGGCCAAGTTCGCCTGCCCGGTATGCAGCTACGCGCTGCCCGAACTGGAGCCGCGCCTGTTCTCGTTCAACAACCCGATGGGCGCATGCGACACCTGCGACGGCCTCGGCCAGATCACCTTCTTCGATCCGGCGCGCGTGGTCGCCTTCCCGCACCTGTCGCTGGCCAGCGGCGCGATCAAGGGCTGGGACAAGCGCAACCAGTTCTTCTACATGATGCTGCAGAGCCTGGCGATGCATTACGGCTTCGACCTCGACAAGCCGTGGGACGCGCTCCCGAAGCGCATCCAGGACGTCATCCTCGACGGCTCCGGCAAGGAGGCGATCGCCTTCCAGACGCTGGCGCCGCGCGGCGGCTACACGACGAAAAGCTATCCGTTCGAGGGGGTGCTCGCCAACATGGAGCGCCGCTACCACGAGTCCGACTCGATGGCGGTGCGCGAGGAGCTCGCCAAGTACCAGAACAACCGCCCCTGCCCGGCATGCCACGGGACCCGGCTGCGCGAGGAGGCGCGCCACGTGATGGTCGGCGGCGTGCCGATCTATGAAGTGAGCGCGATGCCGCTGCGGCAGGTGCTGGCTTTCTTCGAAACGCTGAAACTGGACGGCCACCGTGCGCAGATCGCCGACAAGATCGTCAAGGAAATCGTCGCCCGCGTCGGGTTCCTCAACAACGTCGGCCTCGATTACCTCTCGCTCGACCGCTCGGCCGACACGCTCTCGGGCGGCGAATCGCAGCGCATCCGCCTGGCGTCGCAGATCGGTTCCGGCCTCACCGGCGTGATGTACGTGCTCGACGAGCCGTCGATCGGCCTGCACCAGCGCGACAACGACCGCCTCCTGGCGACATTGAAGCACCTGCGCGACATCGGCAATTCGGTCCTGGTGGTCGAGCACGACGAGGACGCGATCCGCGCCGCCGACTACGTGGTCGACATGGGCCCCGGCGCCGGGGTGCACGGCGGCGAAGTCGTGGCCGAGGGCACGCCGGAGGAAATCCGGCTCAGCAAGGATTCGCTTACCGGCCAGTACCTCTCCGGGCGTCGCCGCATCGCCATTCCGAAGAAGCGGCGCCGGGCGGATCCCGAGCGCCAGCTGGTGGTGACGAACGCGAGCGGCAACAACCTCAAGCACGTCACGCTCAACCTGCCGGTGGGCCTGTTCGTCTGCATCACCGGCGTCTCCGGGTCGGGCAAATCGACGCTGATCAACGACACGCTCTACACCGCCGTGGCACGCCACCTCTATGGCTCGTCCGCCGAGCCCGCGCCGCACGACGACATCCACGGGCTGGAGTTCTTCGACAAGGTGATCAACGTCGACCAGTCGCCGATCGGCCGTACCCCGCGCTCCAACCCGGCGACCTACACGGGGTTGTTCACGCCGATCCGCGAGCTCTTCGCAGGCGTTCCCGAAGCGCGCGCACGCGGCTACGGCCCGGGCCGCTTCAGCTTCAACGTCAAGGGCGGGCGCTGCGAGGCCTGCCAGGGCGACGGCGTGATCAAGGTCGAGATGCACTTTCTGCCCGACATCTACGTGCTCTGCGATGTCTGCCACGGCGCGCGCTACAACCGCGAGACGCTCGAAGTCCAGTACAAAGGCAAGACGATCCGCGACATCCTCGAAATGACGATCGAGCAGGCGCACGAATTCTTTGCGGCGGTGCCGGTGGTGAAACGGAAACTGCAGACCCTGCTCGACGTCGGCCTCGGCTACATCCGCCTCGGCCAGTCCGCGACCACCCTGTCGGGCGGCGAGGCGCAGCGGGTCAAGCTCGCGCTCGAACTGTCCAAGCGCGACACCGGACGCACGCTTTACATCCTCGACGAACCGACGACCGGCCTGCACTTCGCCGACATCGACCTCTTGCTGAAAGTCCTGCAGCGGCTCGCCGACGCGGGCAACAGCGTCGTCGTCATCGAGCACAACCTCGACGTCATCAAGACCGCCGACTGGCTGATCGACCTCGGCCCCGAAGGCGGCGCCGGCGGCGGCCGGATCATCGCCGAAGGCACGCCGGAGGCGGTCGCCGACAACCCCGCCAGCCATACCGGCCAGTACCTGCAGCCGGTGTTGTCGAAACATTGAGATGGCCGAGCCGGTTCGCCTGTCGAAGCTGATGTCCGAGCGTGGGCTGTGCTCGCGCCGCGAGGCGGACAGCTACATCGAGAAGGGACTCGTCTTCGTCGACGGCAAGCGCATAAGCGAGCTCGGCACCAAGGTCGACCCCGACTGTGCGATCCGCCTGGACAACGCTGCCACCGCCCGGCAGCAGCAGCGCGTGACCATCCTGCTGCACAAGCCCGTCGGCTATGTATCGGGCCAGCCCGAACCCGGCTACCAGCCGGCCGTGACCCTCATCCGCCCCGACACCCAGTGGCGGGACGGGCGCGCCGTGCAGGCGTTCCATCCCGCGCATCTGAAAAGCCTGGCGCCCGCCGGGCGACTCGACATCGACTCGACCGGCCTGCTGGTGCTGACGCAGGACGGACGCGTCGCCAAACAGTTGATCGGCGACGACTCCGAGGTCGAAAAGGAATATCTGGTGCGGGTCAGCGGGCGGCTGGACGAGCGGGGCCTCGCCTTGCTCAATCACGGACTGTCGCTCGACGGCCGCGCGCTGCGTCCCGCCAAAGTCGGCTGGCAGAACGCCGACCAGCTGCGCTTCGTGCTGAAAGAAGGCCGCAAGCGCCAGATCCGCCGCATGTGCGAACTGGTTGGCCTGAAAGTGGTGGGCCTGAAGCGCGTGCGCATCGGCCGCGTCCGGCTCGGCGATCTGCCGCCAGGGCAATGGCGCTATCTGCGGCCGGACGAGCGCTTTTAGCGCCGATCCGGAGACGCTGCGCTGGACCCAACGCGGCTCGCGGCCCAGGTCCTACAATTCGGATGCCGTTTCCCGCTTTCGCCAGATGAATCCGCGCAACTTGCTCCTTGACTCGTTTCGCGCCGCGGTGGCGGCCGCGGATCCCGCGCGGGTCCTGCCGCCGCATCTGCCCGCGCCACCGCGCGGACGCACGCTCGTGGTCGGCGGCGGCAAGGCGGCGGCGAGCATGGCCGCCGCTGTCGAGGCGCATTGGCCGGCCGACGCGCCGCTCGCCGGACTCGTCGTCACGCGCTACCGGCACGGCGTGCCCACCCGTCGCATCGAGGTCGTCGAAGCCAGCCATCCCCTGCCCGACGGACGCGGCGAAGCTGCGGCCTTGCGCATGCTCGACATGGCCACCCAGCTGGGTGATGAGGACCTGCTGCTCGCGCTGATTTCCGGTGGCGGATCGAGCCTGCTCGCGGCGCCCGTCGAAGGCGTGGCGCTGCGGGAACTGCGCCGCGTCACCAAGGCCCTGCTGCACGCCGGCGCCACCATCCATGACATCAACGTCGTGCGCAAGCACCTCACTCGACTGTCGGGCGGGCGGCTCGCGCAGGCGGCCCGCCGGGCCCGCGGACTGGCGTTGATCATTTCCGACGTCGTCGACGACGACCCGGCCGTCGTCGCATCCGGCCCCTGCGCGCCCGATCCCACCACGTGCGCTGACGCGCTCGACCGGCTTACCCATTTCGGGATCGCGCTTCCGCACGGCGTCAGGCAGCACCTCGAGGCGTGCCGTGCCGACGCGCGCGCCGACACCCCGAAGCCCGGCGACGCCTGCTTTTCACGCATGGAGAATCGCATCGTCGCCCGCGCACACGACAGCCTCATGGCGGCGGTGCATTTTTTCGAACGGCACGGCATCCCGGCGCTGCTGGTTTCGGATTGTGTGAGCGGCGATGCGCAGACGGCTGCCCGCCAGCATGCGGCGCTGGCGCGCGCCTGTCTCGGATCGCGGCCGCTGGCCCTCATCTCGGGCGGCGAAACCACCGTCGCCCTGCAGCCGCGCCACGGCCGCGGAGGGCGCAACAGCGAATATCTGCTGGCTCTGGCGCTCGCGCTGGATGAGGTCCCGGCCTGGGCGATCGCCTGCGACACCGATGGCATCGACGGCAGCGAAGACAACGCGGGCGCGCTGATGGGTCCCGATACCCTGATGCGCGCCCGCGAACGGGGCCTGCATGCGAAAGGTCGACTGGCGGCACACGACAGCCACGGATTTTTCGCGGCACTTGGCGACCTGGTCGTCACCGGCCCGACCCGCACCAACGTCAACGACTATCGCGCGCTGCTGCTCGGGATCGATTGAGCATCAATTCGGCAGGTGGACGTGGACCGGATCGCCCACGGCCAGGCCGAACGTGGCCGCGGCGCTGCCCCGGTTGACCGCAAGCTCCACCAGGCCGACGCTGTTGACGAACCAGAAACCTTCGCCCTTCCCGACAAAACCGAAGCTTTCGCCGTGGCTGAACACCTGGCCGGCGGCGCTCACGCGTGCATTCTGCGGGACCGCGCGCAGTCCGGTCCAGGCGTTGCCGTAATGGTCCGCGTAGATGACGCGTGGCAGGTCACCGGAATCGAATTCGACGGCGAGCTTGTCGACCGGGGTGAGCTTGGCGCTTGGGAATGCCCCACGTGCGATCTCGGCCGCGATGGGCGCGAACAGATCACGCCCATGGAAAGTCGCCGACTGGCGTTCGGGGCGCCAGGTAATGCGCCAGACCCGTGTGTCGGCATGCCGCGCGCCGACGACCGAGAGCAGCCCGTTGTCCGGCCCGACGAACCAGCGCCCTCCGGCCAGGACGACGACGGCGTCGCGCGGCGTTCCGACGCCGGGATCGACCACTGCGAGAAACACGCTGTCCAGCGGGAAGTCTCGGGCCAGCGCGGCGAGCAGGTGCGCGCCGGCGTGGGGATTGAAGTCGGGCACCTCGTGCAGCAGGTCCACCACCTGCTGGGCGGGGGCGTGTTCGGCGAGACGCGCCTTCATCTGACCCACGTAGGGATCGCGCACGCCGAAATCGGTGAAGAGAAGGATCACGATCCGGTCCCGGGCGGAATGAAGGCTTGACTATGCCTGAGGAAGTCCGCGCGCGGCAAGGCATCCCGCGCGCCCCGGCGCCGCATGCATCCAGACGCGCCCTTCAGACGTGAAAAAAGCCGGGTTCACCCGGCTTTCTCGCTTGCGAGGACGGGCGGTCTTACTCCGCGTTGACCGGCTCCGCGTCGGTGTCGGGACGATCGACCAGTTCGACCAGCGCCATCGGCGCGTTGTCGCCGTTGCGGAATCCATACTTCAGGATGCGCAGGTAACCGCCGGGGCGGGTCTTGTAGCGGGGACCCAGTTCGTCGAACAGCTTGACGACCATGTCGCGATCGCGCAGACGGTCGAACGCCAGGCGATGGTTTGCGACGCTGGGATCCTTGCCCAGGGTGATCAGCGGCTCGACGAAGCGGCGCAGTTCCTTGGCTTTGGGCAGCGTGGTCTTGATGATCTCGTGCTTCAGGAGCGAGTTGCTCATGTTGCGGAACATGGCAAGCCGATGGCTGGTGGTGCGGTTCAGCTTGCGGTTGGATTGACGATGACGCATGGCAGTTCCTTTCAGTCAGTATTCTTGGGCTAGGCCGCCAGCCACGGCGACCCGCACTTTATTTATCGTGTCAAATCGGTGAATCAGGGCCGCTCGAGTCCGACAGGCGGCCAGTTTTCGAGTTTCATGCCCAGGGAAAGGCCCTTCGACGCGAGCACATCCTTGATCTCGTTGAGCGACTTGCGGCCCAGGTTCGGCGTGCGCAGCAATTCAGTTTCCGAACGCTGGATGAGGTCGCCGATGAAATAGATGTTTTCGGCCTTGAGGCAGTTGGCCGAACGCACCGTCAGTTCGAGGTCGTCGACCGGGCGCAGCAGCAGGGGATCGACCTGCGGAGAACGCGGCGACTCCATCTCGGCGGGCGTGCCTTCGAGATCGGCGAATACGGACAGCTGGTTCACGAGGATACGGGCAGCGGTGCGAACGGCTTCTTCGGGCTCGACGACGCCGTTGGTTTCGATGTCGATCACCAGACGATCGAGATCGGTTCGCTGCTCGACGCGGGCGCTTTCGACCGCATAGGCCACGCGCCGCACCGGGCTGAACGAGGCATCGACCAGGATCGAGCCCACGGCGCGGGTTTCTTCCGAAACCTTGCGCGCCGTCGCAGGTTGATAGCCACGGCCGGCCTCGATCTTGATTTCCATGTCGAGCTTGCCGCCCTTGGTCAGGTGGGCGATCACGTGGTCCGGATTCAGCACTTCGATGTCGTGGCCGACCTCGATATCGCCGGCCGTCACCACGCCTTCACCGGACTTCGAGACCTTGAGGACCGCCTCGGACTTGCCGTGCATCTTGAAAGCGATGCCCTTGAGGTTCAGCAGGATGTCGACGACGTCTTCCTGCACGCCCTCGATCGTCGAATATTCGTGAACGACACCGCTGATCGCCACTTCGGTCGGTGCATATCCGACCATCGAGGACAACAGGATGCGGCGCAGCGCATTCCCGAGCGTATGGCCGTAGCCACGCTCGAAGGGTTCCATGATGACCTTGGCGTGCAGGGGGGAGGCCCGGTCGACCTCCACGATACGCGGCTTGAGAAATTCCGTAGCGCTTTGCATAAAGTGCGTTTCCTTAAGACCGTCTCAACTTATTTGGAGTACAACTCGACGACCAGCGATTCGTTGATGGTCGAAGGCAACTCCGAACGTTGCGGCAAAGCCTTGTAGGTGCCCTTGAGCGCCTTGGCATCCACCTCGACCCACTCAGGATAGCCGCGCGCCGCGGTCGCTTCGGCGGACGCCTTGATGCGCAGATGGGCTTTCGCCTTGTCCACCACCTCGACCACATCGCCCGCGCGAACCTGGTACGACGGGATGTTGACCCGGCGGCCGTTCACGGTAATGCCGTTGTGGCGGACCACCTGACGCGCTTCGGTGCGCGATGCGCCGAACCCCATGCGGTAGCACACCGAATCCAGGCGCGACTCGAGCATCGACAACAGGTTTTCACCCGTGACACCCTTGCGGCTTTCCGCGCGTTTGTACGTCAGACGGAACTGGCCTTCCAGAACGCCGTAGATGCGGCGAATTTTTTGCTTCTCGCGCAACTGCACGCCGTACCCGGAGAGACGCGCACCGCTTTTCTGGCCATGCTGGCCGGGCGCATACGCGCGGCGCTCAATCGCGCACTTGTCGGTGAAACACTTCTCGCCTTTCAGGAAGAGCTTTTCGCCCTCGCGGCGACACTGACGGCATTTGGGATCAAGATTACGAGCCATGATTTTCCCTGGTAATTAGATACGACGCTTTTTGGAGGGACGGCAACCGTTGTGCGGAATCGGAGTCACGTCCGAGATCGCGACAATCTTGAAACCCAACGCATTCAGCGCGCGCACGGTGGATTCGCGCCCAGGGCCGGGGCCCTTGATACGCACCTCCAGATTCTTGACGCCGTATTCCTGCGCCATCTTGCCGGCGTTCTCCGCCGCGACCTGCGCCGCGAACGGCGTCGACTTGCGCGAGCCCTTGAAGCCCGCGCCGCCCGCCGTCGCCCACGACAACGCGTTGCCCTGGCGATCGGTGATGGTCACGATGGTGTTGTTGAACGAGGCGTGAATGTGCGCGATGCCTTCCGCGACATTCTTTTTGACCTTTTTGCGTACACGCGCTGCTGTTTTAGTCGCCATGATTAACCTTTACTTTTTGATGGCCTTGCGCGGGCCCTTGCGGGTACGTGCATTGGTACGGGTGCGCTGACCGCGAACCGGCAAGCCCTTGCGATGCCGGAAACCGCGATAGCAGCCGAGGTCCATCAAGCGCTTGATGTTCATGGTGACCTCACGGCGCAGGTCGCCCTCGACCGTGAACTGAGCCACGCCCTCGCGCAGACGCTCCATCTCCGCCTCGGACAGGTCCTTGATTTTCGACGTGCGGGCAATACCCGTCGCGTCGCAAATCTTACCGGACGTGGACCGACCGATTCCGTAAATGGCGGTCAGCGCAATAACCGCGTGTTGATGATTCGGGATATTAACCCCAGCAATACGAGCCATTCGCAGAGCTCCGAACGCAAAACAAAAAATTATAACACGTCAACCCGCCATTGGGTTGACTCGGTTTCAAACTGTCAGCGCGGGGTCAACCCTGGCGCTGCTTGTGGCGCGGGTCGTCACAGATCACGCGCACGACGCCCTTGCGGCGCACCACCTTGCACTTACGGCACATTTTCTTGACTGAAGCCTGCACTCTCATGGTTTTCTCCATTCACACGCCGGCACCCGCCGGCGGTTAACAATCATTTGGCGCGGAAGACAATCCGGCCTTTGGTCAAATCGTAGGGCGTGAGTTCGACCGTCACCTTGTCGCCCGGAAGGATGCGGATGTAATGCATGCGCATCTTTCCCGAGATATGACCCAACAGTACATGACCGTTTTCCAGCTTGACCCGAAAGGTGGCGTTCGGCAGGTTCTCGATCACTTCGCCCTGCATCTGAATGACATCTTCCTTAGACATCAGCGCCCCGCCAAGCTGTTCTTGAAATTGGCTTTCTTGAGCAAGCCTTCGTACTGGTGCGACATCACGTACGCCTGAACCTGCGCCATGAAATCCATCGTCACCACCACAATAATCAGCAAGGACGTTCCGCCGAAGTGGAAAGGAACGTTCCATTTCAAGATCAAAAACTCCGGCAGCAGACACACCAGCGTGATGTAGATCGCACCGACGAGGGTCAGACGCGTCAGGATCTTGTCGATATAACGCGCGGTCTGGTCGCCAGGCCGGATGCCGGGAACGAAGGCGCCGCTCTTTTTCAGGTTGTCAGCCGTTTCCTTGGAATTGAACACAAGGGCGGTGTAGAAAAAACAGAAAAAGATGATCGCGATCGCGTACAGAATCACGTAGACCGGCTGTCCCGGCGACAATGTGGCGCCGATATCCTTGAGCCAGCTCATCCGTTCGCCGCTGCCGAACCAACCCGCCAGCGTCGCAGGAAACAGGATGATGCTGGACGCGAAAATCGGCGGGATCACGCCGGCCATGTTCAGCTTCAACGGAAGGTGCGAGCTCTGCCCGCCAACGACCATCTTGCCGACCTGACGCTTGGCGTAATTCACGAGGATCTTGCGCTGCCCGCGCTCGACGAACACCACCAGCGCCGTCACCAGCAGCACAGCCACGAAGAGCATCAGAACCAGCGGAATCGAAAATGCCCCGGTCCGCGTCAATTCGAGCGTGCCGCCGATCGCATGCGGCAGTCCAGCCGCAATACCGGCAAAGATGATGATCGAGATGCCGTTGCCCAGCCCGCGTTCGGTCACCTGCTCGCCCAGCCACATCAGGAACATCGTTCCGGCCGTCAACGTGACCACCGTGATCGCGCGGAACGCCAGGCCCGGATCAAGCACGAGTCCTGCCTGCGATTCGAGCGCGATGGCGATGCCCAGCGCCTGGAACACCGCCAGGAACAGCGTGCCGTAGCGCGTGTACTGCGTGATCTTGCGCCGTCCGGCCTCACCCTCTTTCTTCAGGGCTTCGAGCTGCGGCGACACGGTCGTCATCATCTGCACGATGATCGAGGCCGAGATGTACGGCATGATCCCCAGCGCGAACACGCTGAAGCGCGACAGCGCGCCGCCCGAGAACATGTTGAACATGCCCAGGATACCGCTTTGCTGGGACTTGAACACCTGATCCAGCACGAGCGGGTCGATCCCCGGCACGGGAATGAACGTGCCGATCCGATAAACGATCAGGGCGCCGAGCAAAAACAGCAAGCGGCGCTTGAGATCGCCGTATTTGTTCAAGCCGGTTTTGGGCGTGGCCAAAGGGATACCTCGCTGACTTATTCGGAGACGCTGCCGCCGGCCGCTTCGATCGCCGCACGCGCGCCCTTGGTCACCGCGATGCCGCTCAGCTTGACCGCCTTGCCGATTTCACCGGCCAGGTAGACCCGGGCCGACTTGACGGCGGCACTAGCGATGCCCGCCTGCTTCAGAACCAGCAAATCGATTTCCTCGACGCCCAGCGCCGCGAGTTCGTACAGACGGACCCGGGCCGTGTCGGTTTTGGTCAGCGACACGAAGCCGCGCTTCGGCAGACGCCGGTGCATCGGCATCTGACCACCCTCGAAGCCGATCTTGTGAAAGCCGCCTGCGCGGGATTTCTGGCCCTTGTGGCCGCGCCCCGCCGTCTTGCCGAGACCCGAGCCGATGCCGCGGCCCACGCGACGCTTGTCCTTCGTGGCGCCGTCTGCCGGTTTGATATTGTTCAGTTCCATTTAAGCCTCGCACTTCACCAGATAGGCGACCTTGGTAATCATCCCGCGGTTTTCCGGCGTATCCAGCACTTCAACCGTATGGTGCATCCGACGCAGACCGAGGCCGCGCACGCAGGCGCGGTGCGGCGCCTTGGTGCCGATCAGGCTCTTGATCAGCGTCACCTTGATTTTTTTCTGCTCGCTCATGGCTTACCCCGTGATGTCTTCGACAGACTTGCCGCGCTTGGCCGCGATGTCGGACGGCGTGGACATTTTCATCAGGCCGTCGATGGTGGCACGGACGACGTTGTAGGGGTTGGTCGAGCCCAGGCATTTGGCCAGCACGTTCTGCACGCCCATCACCTCGAATACGGCGCGCATCGCGCCGCCGGCGATGATCCCGGTACCTTCCGAGGCCGGCTGGATCAGCACGCGCGACGCGCCGTGCTGGCCCACCACCGTATGGTGGAAGGTGCCGTTCTTCAGGCTGATCTTGACCAGCTTGCGACGCGCCTCTTCCATGGCCTTCTGAACGGCCACCGGCACTTCGCGGGACTTGCCCTTGCCCATGCCGATGCCGCCGTCGCCGTCGCCAACAACGGTCAGCGCGGCAAAACCCATGATCCGGCCGCCCTTCACCACTTTGGTGACGCGGTTGACCGAAATCATCTTCTCGCGCAAGCCGTCGCCGCGCTCTTCATTACTCGTAGGTGCTGTACGGGCCATCTTGATTCTGCCTCGTTAAAATACCAAACCGCCTTCGCGGGCTGCTTCGGCCAGGGCTTTCACTCGCCCATGGAACTTGAAGCCAGCTCGGTCGAAAGCCACTTTTTCAATGCCCAAGCCCTTGGCCTTCTCGGCCAGGCGCTTGCCTACGGCTGCCGCCGCGGCTACGTTTCCACCGTTGGGCACCTGCGCGCGCAGTTCCTTGTCGTTCGACGAGGCGCTGGTCATCACCGTGCCGCCATCCGCCGAGATGATCTGCGCGTAGATATGGCTGTTGGTGCGGTGAATGGCCAGGCGGATCGCCTTGACGGCCGCGATCTTGGCGCGGGTTTTGCGCGCTCTGCGAATCCGTGATTGCTTGGTGTTCATTATCTGTCCTTAAGCCTTACTTCTTCTTGGTCTCTTTCTTGATGACCACTTCGTCGCTGTAGCGAACGCCCTTGCCTTTGTAGGGCTCCGGCGGACGGTAAGCGCGCACGTCGGCGGCGACCTGTCCAACAGCCTGACGATCGATACCCTTGATCACGATCTCGGTCTGCGAAGGCGTCTCGACCTTGATCCCGGCGGGCATCTTGTGCACGACAGGGTGCGAAAAGCCGAGCGTCAGATTGAGCGCGTCGCCCTGCGCCTGCGCGCGGTAGCCGACGCCGACGAGCGTCAGCTTCTTCTCGAAGCCCTTGGTCACGCCCTGCACCATGTTGTTGACCAGTGCGCGCAGCGTTCCCGCCATGGCGTTCGCCTGGATGCTCGTGCCAACGGGCGCGAAGGTGACCACGCCGTCCTTGAGCGCGACCGCCACATCGGAGGATGCCGCCTGCTTCATCGAGCCCAGCGGCCCCTTGACGGAAATGCTGTCGCCCAGCGTGACTTCGACACCCTTCGGCAACGTAATAGGATTATTGGCTACACGTGACATATCCGTTCCCTCTTACGCGACCACGCACAGAACTTCGCCGCCCACGCCCTTGGCGCGGGCATGCCGGTCGGCCATGACGCCGCTCGACGTGGAGACGATCGCAACGCCGAGCCCGTTCATGACGCGCGGCAGCTCCTCGGCACCCTTGTAGATGCGCAAACCGGGTTTGCTGACCCGCTCGATGCGCTCGATGACGGGACGTCCGGCGTAATATTTCAGCTGAAGTTCGAGCTCCGGCTTGCCGGCCTCGCCACGAACGGCGAAGTCCTCGATATAGCCCTCGTCTTTCAGCACCTTGGCAATCGCCACTTTGACCTTCGAGGAAGGCATCGTGACAGCCGCTTTTTCAACCGCTTGCGCATTGCGGATGCGGGTCAGCATGTCCGCGATGGGATCACTCATACTCATATCGTCTACCTCTTACCAGCTAGCCTTGACAACGCCGGGGATCTCTCCGCGCATCGCATGTTCACGCAGCTTGCCACGCGCCAGGCCGAACTTGCTGAACACCCCGCGCGGGCGTCCGGTCAACTGGCACCGGTTGCGCTGGCGAACCGGGCTGGCGTTGCGCGGCAGTGCCTGCAACGCCTTGTACGCAGCCGCGCGATCTTCGTCGCTGGTGGCCACGGCCGCAATCACGGCTTTGAGCTCGGCCCGCTTGGCGGCGAACTTCTTCACCGTGCGCGCGCGCTTTTCTTCACGGTTGATCAAGGATAACTTGGCCATGCCTACCTCAATTCTTGAACGGGAAACTGAAGGCGGCCAGCAGTGCGCGCGCTTCATCATCGGTCTTGGCGGTTGTGGTGATCGTGATGTTCATGCCACGCAACGCATCGATTTTGTCGTATTCGATCTCGGGGAAGATGATCTGCTCCCGGACGCCCATGTTGTAGTTGCCACGACCGTCGAAGGATTTGCCCGAAATACCGCGGAAGTCGCGGATGCGCGGCATCGCCACGGTCACCAGACGGTCCAGGAACTCGTACATCTGCGCGCGGCGCAAGGTCACCATGCAGCCGACCGGATAATTTTCCCGGATCTTGAAGCCCGCGATCGACTTCTTGGATTTGGTGACGACCGGCTTCTGGCCCGCGATCTTCTGCATGTCGGACACCGCATGGTCCATCACCTTCTTGTCGGCCACCGCCTCGCCAACACCCATGTTCAGGGTGATCTTCTGAATGCGCGGCACTTCCATGACGGACTTGTAGCCAAACTGTTCAACCAGCTTGGGCACCACCGTCTCGCGATAAAATTCTTGAAAACGCGCCATGATTACCCCTGAGCGTCAACCATTTCGCCGTTGGACTTGTAGACACGCACCTTGCGGCCATCCTCCAGCACTTTGTAACCCACGCGATCCGCCTTCTTCGTGCCGACATTGAACAACGCGACGTTGGAAGCCTGGATCGGCATCTCTTTCTCGACAATTCCGCCCTGGATGTTGCGCATGGGATTGGGCTTCTGATGCTTCTTGACCCGGTTCACACCCTCGACGACCACGTGGCCATCATCCAGCACGCGCAGCACGGTGCCACGCTTGCCCTTGTCTTTCCCGGCGAGAACGATCACCTGATCGTTTTTATGAATACGTGCCATGGCTAACCTCTCACAGAACCTCGGGCGCAAGCGAGACGATCTTCATGAACTTCTCGGTACGCAACTCACGCGTGACCGGCCCGAAGATACGGGTCCCGATCGGCTCTAATTTGTTGTTCAGCAACACGGCCGCGTTGCCGTCGAAACGCACCAGCGAGCCATCCGGACGCCGCACGCCCTTGGCCGTGCGCACGACCACGGCATTGTAGACGTCGCCTTTTTTGACGCGGCCCCGCGGAGCAGCGTCCTTGATGCTGACCTTGATGATGTCGCCCACACTCGCATAACGGCGATGACTGCCGCCCAGCACCTTGATGCACATGACCGAGCGTGCACCGGTGTTGTCTGCCACGTCCAATACGGACTGCATCTGAATCATTTAATTGCCTCCAACTTTATCCACCATGCCGTTAATTCAGAGCGGCGGTGGCCAGTTTTGGAACCCGTTCGGGAGAAACCTGCTCGACGCAGGATTGCTTGAGCCAGCGAACCGGGTTTAAAGCCGGCCCACCAACCGGAAAACCCGGCACTATACCGGGTTTGAATGCCGCTTGCAAGCCTTAAACGCGTGCGCGCTCGACCAGCTTGCTGACCCTCCAGGCCTTGGTACGCGACAATTTGCGCGACTCTTCGATCTGCACCGTATCGCCCTCGTGAAACTCGTTGTTTTCATCGTGGGCATGGTATTTCTTCGACATCCGGATCACCTTGCCGATGACCGGATGCTTCACGCGGCGCTCGACCAGAACGGTGACCGTCTTGTTCATCTTGTCGCTCACCACACGCCCGGTGAGCGTGCGCACCATCTTTTTGACTTCAGTCATGCTTGACCCGCCTTCTCGCGCATAATCGTCTTGACCCGGGCAATGTCGCGGCGCAGCTTGCCCAAATCGGCAGTTTTGCTCGACTGCTGCGTGGCCACCTGCATGCGCAATGCGAAGTGGGCTCGCAACAGCGATTCCAGTTCCTGCTTCAACTCAGCGGCGTTCTTGCCGCGCATTTCTTTCGTATTCATCGTTCAACTCCCGATCATGCGGGTCACGAAGGTCGTCGCGATCGGCAGCTTGGCCGCGGCCAGGCGGAACGCCTCGCGCGCCAGCGTTTCGTTCACGCCGTCCATCTCGTACAACACCTTGCCCGGCTGGATTTCAGCGACGTAGTACTCCGGCGCGCCCTTGCCGTTACCCATCCGAACCTCGGCCGGCTTACGGGAAATCGGCTTGTCGGGAAAAATGCGGATCCAGATGCGGCCGCCGCGCTTGATGTGGCGCGTCATGGCACGGCGCGCCGCTTCAATCTGGCGGGCTGTCAAGCGACCGCGACCGACCGCCTTCAGACCGAAGTCGCCGAAGCTCACGTCGGCGCCCCGGGTGGCCAGGCCAGTGTTACGGCCTTTCTGTTCCTTGCGGAATTTTCTTCTAGCTGGCTGCAGCATGTTTCACTCCCGATTTCTTGCCGCGCTTTTCGGTTTCGGCGGCTGCAGGCTGCTCGCCACGGTTCAGCGCGTCGCCTTTGTAGACCCACACCTTGATGCCGATGATGCCGTAGGTCGTCTTCGCCTCGGCGAAGCCATAATCGATCTCGGCGCGAAGCGTATGCAGCGGAACGCGGCCTTCGCGATACCATTCCGTACGCGCGATTTCCGCACCGTTCAGGCGACCCGAGCTCATGATCTTGATGCCCTGGGCGCCGAGGCGCATGGCATTCTGCATTGCGCGTTTCATGGCGCGACGGAACATGACTCGCTTTTCGAGCTGCTGGGCGATGCCATCAGCGATGATCTGGGCGTCGGTTTCAGGCTTGCGAACTTCTTCGATATTGACGTGGACGGGCACCGACATCATCCGCGCGAGTTCGCCGCGCAGAATTTCGATGTCTTCGCCTTTCTTGCCGATCACCACACCGGGACGGCCGCTGAAAATCGTGATACGCGCATTTTTGGCAGGACGCTCGATCAGCACCTTGGAAACCGACGCGTGAGCGAGTTTCTTCTTGAGGTAGTCGCGCACCTTGATGTCCTCGAGCAGCGTGCTCGAGAAGTTGCGGTTCGACCCGTACCACTTGGCCGTCCAGATGCGCTGAACACCAAGACGGAATCCGATCGGATGTATTTTTTGTCCCATGGCGCTTCCTTAATCGCCAACCGTCACGGTGATGTGACAGGTCGGTTTGCTAATACGGTTGCCGCGGCCTTTGGCGCGGGCAGTGAAGCGTTTCAGCACCGACCCCTGGTCGACGTAGATCGTCTTGACCTTCAGGCTGTCGATGTCGGCGCCTTCGTTGTGCTCGGCGTTGGCAATCGCCGACTCGAGCACCTTCTTGATGATGCCCGCGCCCTTCTTCGGGCTGAAGGCCAGGATGTTGAGCGCCTTCTCCACGCGCAGGCCGCGGATCTGGTCGGCGACCAGACGGCCTTTTTGGGCGGACAGGCGGGTACCACGCAAAACTGCAGAAACTTCCATCATGCGCTCCTTATTTCTTCGCCTTCTTGTCCGCGACGTGGCCCTTGAAGGTGCGCGTCAGGGAAAACTCGCCGAGCTTGTGGCCGACCATGTTTTCGGTCACGAACACCGGCACGTGCTGGCGGCCGTTATGCACGGCAATCGTCAGGCCGATGAAATCGGGCAGCACGGTGGAACGGCGCGACCAGGTCTTGATCGGGCGCTTGTCGTTCGAGCCGCGGACGGCTTCGACCTTTTTCAGCAGGTGCCCATCGACGAACGGGCCTTTTTTAATAGAACGTGCCATATCTTTCTACCTCAATCAGCGCGCGTGACGGCGGCGGACGATCATGTTGGAGGTGCGCTTGTTGCTGCGGGTGCGATAGCCCTTGGTCGGGGTACCCCACGGGCTGACCGGATGCCGGCCGGCCGCAGTGCGGCCCTCACCACCACCGTGCGGGTGATCGACCGGGTTCATCACCACGCCGCGAACGGTCGGCCGCACGCCGCGCCAACGCATCGCGCCGGCCTTGCCGATCGAACGCAGGCTGTGCTCTTCGTTACCGCACTCGCCGAGCGTCGCGCGGCAGTCGACGTGCACCTTGCGGATCTCGCCGGACCGCAAGCGCAGCTGGGCATAGCTGCCCTCGCGCGCCAGCAGTTGCACCGAGGTACCGGCGGAGCGCGCGAGCTGAGCGCCCTTGCCCGGCATCATCTCGACGCAGTGCACCGTGCTTCCCACCGGGATAGCGCGAAGCGGCAGGCAGTTGCCGGCCTTGATCGGCGCTTCGGCGCCGTTCAACAGCTGCGCACCGACCGCGATGCCGCGGGGCGCGATGATGTAGCGGCGCTCGCCGTCGGCGTAGCACAGCAGGGCCAGATGCGCCGAACGGTTCGGATCGTATTCCAGGCGCTCCACCTTCGCAGGGATGCCATCCTTGTTGCGGCGGAAGTCGACCACGCGGTAGTGCTGCTTGTGGCCGCCACCCTTGTGACGGACCGTGATATGGCCGTTGTTGTTGCGGCCGGAACCCCGCTTCTTGGGTTCGACCAGAGCCGCCAGGGGCTTGCCTTTGTGCAGTCCCGGCGTGACGACCTTGACGACTGCGCGGCGGCCGGCGGAAGTGGGTTTGACTTTGATCAATGCCATGATTTTCTCCCTTACTGGCCGGACGCGAAGTCGATGTCCTGACCCGGCTTCAGGGTGACATACGCCTTCTTCCAGTTGTCACGACGACCCATGACCCGACCGGAGCGCTTGACCTTACCCTTCACGTTCAGCACCTGCACACCCGTCACTTCAACCTTGAACAGGCTGGCAACGGCTGCGCCAATTTCCTGCTTGGTCGCGTCGGGCAACACACGAAAAACAACCTGGTTCAGCTTGTCGGCCACGCGCGTGCTCTTTTCGGAGATCACGGGCGCGAGGATGACTTTGAGCAGACGCTCCTGACTGATCGCACCCATCACACCATCTCCTCAAACTGCTTGACCGCCGCCTTGGTGATCAGCACGTTACCGAATTTGACCAGACTCCACGGATCGGCCTGATGCGGCTCGACGACGTAGACGTCGCGCAGGTTGCGCGACGACAGCCACAGATTGTCGTCCACGCTGTCTGCAATGATCATGACCTTGCCATAGCCCATCGACTTCAGCTTGCCCGCAAGCAGCTTGGTCTTGGGCGAATCGATGCCCAGGCTTTCCACGACCTTGAGCTTGCCCTCGCGCGCCAGCTGCGACAGGATCGTCGCCAGACCGGCGCGATACATCTTGCGGTTCACCTTGTGGGTGAAGTTCTCGTTCGGCTTGTTCGGGAACGTCACGCCACCCCCGCGCCAGATCGGGCTCGATGTGCGACCGGAACGCGCACGTCCGGTCCCCTTCTGACGCCACGGCTTGTGCGTGGAGGCCGTCACTTCGGCGCGCGTCTGCTGCGCACGGTTCCCGCTGCGCGCATTCGCCTGGAATGCGGTCACCAGCTGGTGCACCAGCGCTTCGTTGTACTCGCGACCGAACGTTTCGTCGGACGCGGTGACGCTGGTCACTTGCTGACCCTGCTCGTTAATGACAGTCAAATCCATCAGGCACCCCCCTTCACTGCCGGGCGCACCACGACATGACCGCCCTTGGAACCCGGAACCGCGCCTTTGAGCAGCACCAGCCCCCGCTCCGCATCGACCCGCACGACCTCAAGGTTCTGCTTGGTGCAGGTGACCGCGCCCATGTGGCCGGACATGCGCTTGCCAGGAAACACACGACCCGGGTCCTGCGCCATGCCGATGGAGCCCGGCACGTTGTGCGAACGCGAGTTGCCGTGACTGGCACGCTGCGACTTGAAGTTGTGGCGCTTGATGGTGCCCGCGAAGCCCTTGCCCTGCGTGACGCCCGTCACGTCGACCTTCTGGCCGGCCTGGAACACCTCGACCGAGACACTCGCGCCGGCCTGATATTGCGAAGCCACGTCCGCCGACACGCGGAACTCGCGCAGCAGCTCGCCCGCTTCCACGCCCGCCTTGGCGTAGTGCCCGGCTTCCGATTTGTTGACACGGCTATTGCGGCGGCTGCCATAGGCAACCTGCACGGCCGAATAACCGTCGTTTTCTGGCGTGCGCACTTGCGTCACACGATTGTTTGACATTTCCAGCACCGTCACCGGAACGGACGCGCCGTTCTCGGTGAAAATGCGGGTCATGCCGACCTTGCGGCCAACGAGCCCGATACTCATCTTCGTATTTCCTATCTCAAGCCGGCAAAACTCCGCCGGCAAGGCTTGTAGGTGCCGATTACAATTGACCGGCGGCTATTTGATACAACCAAAGGGGCGGCATTATATCCGGGCCGCCCGCTTTTTACAACTTGATTTCGACGTCGACGCCTGCCGGCAGATCCAGCTTCATCAGGGCGTCCACCGTCTTGTCGGTCGGATCCATGATGTCCATCAAGCGGCGATGCGTGCGGATCTCGAACTGGTCGCGCGAGGATTTGTTGACGTGCGGCGAACGCAGCACGTCAAAGCGCTCGATCGACGTCGGCAAGGGAACCGGCCCCTTGACGACGGCGCCGGTGCGCTTGGCCGTTTCCACGATCTCGAGCGCCGACTGGTCGATCAGTTTGTAGTCAAACGCCTTCAGGCGAATGCGGATTTTCTGGTTTTGCATTATTGAGCCTTACTCTTCGATCTTGGCCACGACACCCGCGCCGACGGTACGGCCGCCTTCGCGGATCGCGAAACGCAGGCCTTCGTCCATGGCGATGGGGGCAATCAGGGAAACCTTGATGCTGACGTTGTCC
>JAKADC010000009.1 GCA_021820845.1 Pseudomonadota bacterium | reverse complement strand
TTGCGCCGCTTCAAGCGTTCAATCGAAAAAGTCGGCCTCTTGACCGAACTGCGCGCCCGCGAGTTCTACGAGAAGCCCACCGCCGAGCGCAAGCGCAAGCTCGCCGCCGCGGTCAAGCGCCAGAGCAAGCGCCTGCGCAGCCAGCAACTCCCCCCCAAGATGTATTGATTCCGCGCTGACGGAATCTTTCCTGGCATGTCGCTCAAGGCACGCATCACTGACGACATGAAAGCCGCCATGCGCGGCCGCGCCAATCCTGATGAGGCGCAACGCGCCAAGGAAGCGGCCCGCCTCGGCACGATTCGCCTTCTGCTCGCTGCAATCAAGCAGAAGGAAGTCGACGACCGCACCGAACTGGACGATGCCGCGGTCGGCAGCATCGTCGAAAAACTCATCAAGCAGCGCAAGGATTCGATCAGCCAGTTCGAGGCTGCCGGCCGGGACGACCTCGTCGCCGCGGAGCAGGCCGAACTCGCCGTGCTGCACGCTTACCTGCCCGAACAACTCTCGGCCGCGGAGGTCGAGGCCGCGGTCGCCGCCGCCATCGCCGAATCCGGTGCCGCCTCTGCCCGCGACATGGGCAAGGTCATGGGGCTGCTGAAGCCGCGCCTCGCCGGCCGCGCCGACATGGGACAGGTTTCGGCGCTGATCAAGGCCCGCCTCGCAAGCTAAGCCCTCCCCCCGGCACATTCCCGGGTCTATGATGCGGACATCATGATCCCGCGCGATTTCATCGACACCCTGCTCGCCCGCGTCGACATCGTCGACGTCATCGATCGGCGCGTGCCGCTGAAAAAAGCCGGACAGAACTACCAGGCCTGCTGTCCTTTCCACAGCGAAAAAACGCCCTCCTTCACGGTAAGCCCCACCAAGCAGTTCTACCACTGCTTCGGCTGCGGCGCGCACGGCACCGCGCTCG
Source organism: Pseudomonadota bacterium (assembly GCA_021820845.1). Lineage (GTDB taxonomy): Bacteria > Pseudomonadota > Gammaproteobacteria > Burkholderiales > Thiobacillaceae > Thiobacillus. Next base: position 121,368 of record JAKADC010000009.1, on the reverse strand, counting down.
GCTTCCTGATGGAATACGAGCACATGGGATTCCCCGACGCGGTCGCCGCACTCGCGCAGGACGCGGGCCTCGCGGTGCCCGAGTCGGGCGCGCCCGAGCGTCCGAAACCGCCTCCCGCGCTTTTCGATGCACTCGAGCAGGCGGCGCAGTTCTACCGGAAGCAGCTCAGACAGACGCCGCGTGCGGTCGACTATCTGAAACGACGCGGACTGACCGGCGCGATCGCCGCACGCTACGGCATCGGTTACGCGCCCGACGGCTCGCCGCTCAAGCAGGTCTTTCCCGATTACACGGCGAACGCCCTCGCCGCATCGGGCCTCGTCATCGACGGCGAACGCGGCCGCTACGACCGCTTTCGCGACCGCATCATGTTCCCGATCAAGAACGGCAAGGGCGAGATCGTCGGCTTCGGGGGCCGCGTGCTCGGCGACGGCGAACCCAAGTACCTCAATTCGCCCGAAACCCCCCTCTTCCACAAGGGTTCGGAAATCTACGGCCTGTTCGAGGCGCGCGCTGCGATCAAGACCGCCGGGCGCGTCGTCGTGGTCGAAGGCTACATGGACGTGGTCGCGCTGGCGCAGCACGGGGTCGAGTTCGCCGTCGCCACGCTCGGCACCGCGACCACGCCGGTCCACGCGCGCACGCTGCTGCGCCACACCGACCGGCTTATCTACGCCTTCGACGGTGACAACGCAGGCCGGAAGGCGGCCTGGCGCGCACTCGAAAACACCCTGGAAGCCTTGCAGGACGGCAAGGAAGTCCATTTCCTGTTCCTGCCCGAAGGGGAAGACCCCGACAGCTACATCCGCACCCACGGCCGCGAGGCTTTTCTTCACCTGCTGGACACCGACACCCTGCCGCTGTCGGCCTTTCTGGTGCGCGAACTGGCACGCGGCCGCAATCTCGACAGTCAGGAAGGCCGCGCTGCGTTGATCAAGGAGGCGAAGCCATTGCTGGAAAAAATTGCAGCGCCGCTGCTGGCCAGCCTGATTCAAAGGCAGGTCGCCGAACTTGCGCATCTGCCCGCCGACGAGCTCGGCCGCCTGGGATTGAAAGGCAAGATCGCCTTGCGCGCGCCGCCGCGTCCGGCGCGCCGTCCGGCACCGTCGCGTCTGCGCAATCTGGCACGCACGCTGCTGATGAATCCACAGCGCGCCTCCGAGGTCGATCCCTGCTGGCTCGACGCGACCGACCCGTTGAGCGGCCCGATGAACGAACTGATGGCGTGGCTCAGGGACAGTGGCCCGCCAAACCTCCCGGCCCTCGCCGAAGCGGCTCGCGGCAGCGTGCTGGCACCCATGATCGACGAGCTGATGACGGACCTGCTCGACAAGGATGAAACCTGGGATTGGAACGCAGAGTTCGATGGCGCCGTCAAACAATTGCACGCCGACTGGCGGCGGCGCCGGCAACAGGAATTGGCTGCCCGCCCGCTTGTCAGTCTGAGTGCCAGCGAACGGCAGGAATTGACCGATCTGGCACGTTCCTAGCTTGCCGGTAACGGCGAGACAAATTGCTGGTTTGCGGTATAATTAACGGTTTTTGAACGATTTTTTCCGCCGCGGCTTGCGCAGCGCGGAGCGGAATCTGAGCGGAGAATAACCTGTGGCTGTACGTGGAAGAAAACCGGGCGGTAGCGCCAAAAAACCGGAAGCGCTGCTCCCCCTGAAGGAACTGACGCCGGTCGAGGCGGAAGCGCGCCGCACGCAGCTCAAGAACCTCATCATTCTCGGCAAGGAACGCGGATTCCTGACCTATGCCGAGATCAACGACCACCTGCCCGACGAGGTGCTGGACGCCGACCAGATCGAAGGCGTGATCAGCATGATCAACGATATGGGCATCCAAGTCTACGACGAAGCGCCGGATGCGGAAACCTTGCTGATGCAGGAAGCCGCCCCGGCAGTCGCCGACGAGGACGTGGTGGCCGAAGCCGAACAGGCCCTGACGACGGTCGATTCCGAGTTCGGCCGCACCACCGACCCCGTGCGCATGTACATGCGCGAAATGGGCTCGGTCGACCTGCTCACCCGCGAGGGCGAAATCGAGATCGCCAAGCGGATCGAGGAAGGCCTGCGCCACATGGTGCAGGCAATCTCGTCATGTCCGCTGACTATTCAGCAGATCCTCGACATGGCGACGCAGGTCGAGAAGGACGAACTGCGCATCGACGAACTCATCGACGGCTTCGTCGAGATGGAAACCGAGGCCGCCGCCGAAGAGGAAGAAACGACGGCCGACGACGAGGGCGGGGACGAGGAAGACGACGAGGAGGCCAGCGCGAAGCTCGCCGCCGCCAATCTGGCCCAACTCAAGGCCGAGGCGCTGGCGCAGTTCGATTTCATCCGCAAGGCCTACAAGAAGGCGCAGACCGCCCAGGCGAAATATGGCCTTGGCAGCCCGCAGCACATGAAGGCGCAGTCGGAAGTCACCGAACTGCTGATGGCGATCCGGTTCTCGGTGCGCCAGGTGGACAACCTGTGCGAGCAGATCCGCAACGCGGTGGAAGAAGTGCGTTCGCACGAACGCAAGATCATGGAGTTCTGCGTCACCCGTTCCGGCATGCCGCGACCGCACTTCATCAAGACGTTCCCCGGCAACGAAACCAACCTGGCGTGGCTGGACAAGGAGATCGCCGCCAAGAAGGCCTACTGCTCGACGCTTTCGCGCGTGCAGTACGAGGTCAAGGCGCACCAGGAAGCGCTCATCGCGATGCAGGACCGGGTCGGTCTTCCGGTCAAGAACCTGAAGGACATCAACAAGCAGATGTCGACCGGCGAAGCCAAGGCGCGCCGTGCGAAGCGCGAAATGATCGAGGCCAACCTGCGCCTCGTGATCTCGATCGCCAAAAAATACACCAACCGCGGCCTGCAGTTCCTCGACCTGATCCAGGAAGGCAACATCGGCCTGATGAAGGCGGTCGACAAGTTCGAATACCGCCGCGGCTACAAGTTCTCGACCTATGCCACCTGGTGGATCCGCCAGGCGATCACGCGCTCGATCGCCGATCAGGCGCGCACCATCCGCATTCCCGTGCACATGATCGAGACCATCAACAAGATGAACCGGATCAGCCGTCAGATCCTGCAGGAGACCGGCATCGAGCCCGATCCGGCGACGCTCGCGATCAAGATGGAGATGCCGGAGGACAAGATCCGCAAGATCATGAAGATCGCCAAGGAACCGATCTCGATGGAAACGCCGATCGGCGACGACGAGGATTCGCACCTGGGGGATTTCATCGAGGACGCCAGCACGCTCTCCCCCGACGATTCCGCGATCTACGCCAACCTGCGCGACGCCACCCGCGAAGTGCTGGACAGCCTGACCTCGCGCGAAGCCAAGGTGCTGCGCATGCGCTTCGGCATCGAAATGAACACCGACCACACGCTTGAAGAAGTCGGCAAGCAGTTCGACGTGACGCGCGAGCGCATTCGCCAGATCGAAGCCAAGGCCCTGCGCAAGCTGCGCCACCCGACCCGTTCCGAAAAGCTGAAAAGCTTCGTCGGCAGCGGCGAGCAATAAAAATCGCGCCCCGGTCTCCCGGGGCGTCCGTTTTTCGGGTCTGTAGCTCAGCTGGTTAGAGCAGGGGACTCATAATCCCTTGGTCCACGGTTCAAGTCCGTGCAGACCCACCAATCACCCGACATCAGCGATAATCATCCCGAACCAGGACCGGGGAGTGTCTGATGCCAGGGGAAGCGAGGAAAACCGGCGAGCGCCGTGTTCAGATTCTGCATACGCTCGCTGCGATGCTGCAGGAGCCGCAGCCCGAAAAAATCACCACGGCGGCCCTGGCGGCACGGATCGGCGTATCCGAAGCGGCGCTCTATCGCCACTTTTCCAGCAAGGCGCAAATGTACGAGGGCCTGATCGAGTTCATCGAGCAGACGCTCTTCGGGCTGATCGCCCGCATCACCGCTGACACGCCCGCGCCCGCCGCGCAGATCGAAGCGATCCTCAGGATGCTGTTGAACTTTGCAGCAAAGAACCCCGGCATGACGCGCGTCCTGATCGGCGATGCGCTGGTGCATGAAAACGAACGCCTGCAAAAACGCATCAATCAGTTGCACGATCGCATCGAAGCCCAACTGCGGCAATGCCTGCGTTTTTGCGGCGACAAGCAGGCCGAGTTGAGCGGGCCGCTGGCGAATTTGCTGCAGTGCGCGGTGGTGGGCCGCTGGCACCAGTTCGCCAAGAGCGGGTTTACCCGTCCTCCAGGCGCCGACGTCGACCTGCTGCTGTCACGCCTGCTCGACGTTCATCCCGTCTGACGCGCAGACGGGCTGCAAACCGGACAGCTGGGGTCGCGCGGCACTCTCATCGTGCGGGCTTCGGCTTGCAGCCCGTCCCAGAGCAGCAGCCTGCCCACGAGCGGTTGGCCGACCTGCGTCAGGCATTTCAGCGCCTCCATCGCCTGCATCGCGCCGATCACGCCGACCAGCGGGGAGAAGACCCCGGCATCGGCGCAGCGCATTTCCGGTTCGTCGGCCGTCTCGGGGAACAGGCAGTGGTAACAGGGGCTGTCGGCACGACGCGAATCGAAAGCCGCGAGTTGGCCCGAAAACCCGATCGCCGCTCCCGATACGAGCGGTTTTCCGTGCAGCACGCAGGCGCGGTTGACCGCGTGCCGGGTGGCGAAGTTGTCCGATGCGTCGACCACCAGGTCGGCGGCCGCAACGGCGTCGTGGAGCCGGCTGCCGGTCAGTACTTCACGCAAGGGGACGACATCGATGCCGGGATTGATGGCGCGCACGCTGTCCGCGAGCGAATCGGCCTTGTTCCGTCCGATGGCGGCGGTGGCATGTCCAATCTGGCGCTGCAGGTTCGTGAGGTCGACCGTATCGCCGTCCGCCAGCCACAACTGCCCGACGCCGGATGCCCCCAGATAGAGCGCGACCGGACACCCCAATCCGCCCGCGCCCACGACCAGGACCGACGCTTCAGCGATGCGCGTCTGCCCGGTCACGCCGACCTCGGGCAGGAGGATATGGCGGCTGTAGCGCAGCAGCGCGTTGTCGCTCAACTCCATCGGGGACTATTTATAGCTGCGCCACTCTTCCGGCGTCTCGTCATAATCGCCGTGCAAGTGGCGCTCGTAGACGCGCATGAACGCCTGCTGCGATTTGATGTCCGGTTCGTCCGCGGCGACGTTGCGCCGCTGCACGCTTTCACAGAAATACGCGAGGGAACGCCTGAGCTTGCTGAGCAGGCTGTTGTCGAGGTGAAACCCCTGGCTCGTGAGTGCCGATTCCAGCCCTTCCAGCGTGTACTCGCAGATGTGATACCGCACCTGCAGCGTGTGGACGCCCGCCCCGACGCTCACCTCCAGCCCTTCGAGGCCGGCGAGCAGCAGAAAGGCGCGCTCGGCCTGACCGGTCGGCAGAGAATGGAAGACGATTTCACGGCTTTTCTCGAGGTCGCACGGACGCATGGCAAGGCACCTCCCGGCAGGCTGGACGAATTCAGTATACCGCGCCGCTTGCGCCGTGGGAGCCGGCGCACGGCGCCGCGCCGCGGGATCAGCGGCCGCGCAGAATCTGCAAGCCCTTCAGGAGGTTCAATGCCTGGTTCACCTGGAAATCGTTCTTCGACACGATCTCGCCGGGTTTCAGCGGCACGGGCTGTCTGATCTTCTCGTCGGACTTCGGCTTGTCGGCCGCCGGCGCGGCGTCGCTCGGCTTGTCGGCCGGCACGGCGTCGCCGCCGCCGTTGGGATTGCTCAGATGGTGCTCGAGGTCGGACTCGCGTATTCCCAGGCCCTGGTCGTCGGCCGGCATCGACGGGTCTTCCACCACGATATCCGGCTCGATGCCCTTCGCCTGGATCGAACGCCCGCTGGGCGTGAAGTAGCGCGCGGTAGTGAGCTTGATCGCCGTGCCGTTGCCGATCGGCAGGATGGTCTGGACCGATCCCTTGCCGAAGGTCCGCGTGCCCATGATGACGGCACGCTTGTCATCCTGCAGCGCGCCAGCCACGATTTCGGAAGCCGACGCCGAACCGCCGTTGACGAGCACCACGAGCGGCACCTGCTTGACCCCCTGCGGCAGGTTCTTCAGGTAATCGGCCTGCATCGGGCGCAGATAATTCTCGCGGCTGGCCGTCAACCGCATCTTCGCGTCCTCGGTGCGGCCGTCGGTGTAGACGACCAGGCTGTCCGGCTTGACGAAGGCCGTCGCAACCGCGACCGCGCCGTTCAGCAGGCCGCCGGGGTTGTTGCGCAGGTCGAGGATCAGGCCCTTCAACGGCGCCTTGTTGTCCTTGTAGAGCGTGTTCAATGCTTCGGCCAGCAACTCGCCGGTGTGCTCCTGGAACTGCGTCACGCGCACGTAGCCGTAGCCGTTTTCCAGCAGCTTGAACTTGACGCTGCGGATCTTGATCACCGCACGCGTCAGCGTCAGCACGATCGGCTTGTCGACTCCCTTGCGAACGATGGTGAGCCGGATGGTCGAACCCGGCTTGCCGCGCATGCGCTTGACCGCGTCGTTCAGCGGCATGCCCTTGACCGGGGCGTCGTCGAGCTTGACGATCAGGTCGCCAGGTTTGACCCCGGCCTTGAAGGCAGGGGTGTCCTCGATCGGCGAAACCACCTTGACGAAGCCGTCTTCCATGCCGACCTCGATGCCGAGCCCGCCGAATTCGCCCTGGGTGCCCACCTGCAGATCCTTGAAGCCTTCGGCGTCGAGATAGGCGGAATGCGGATCCAGCCCGCTGACCATGCCGTTGATCGCCGATTCGATCAGCTTCTTGTCGTCCACCGGCTCGACATAATCGCTCTTGATGCGAGCAAACACATCGGTAAAGGCACGCAGTTCCTCGACCGGCAGCGCGGTCTGGGTATCCTTGTCGGCGATGGCCGGAAGATTGAGCGTCAACGCGGCGCCCGCCAGCACGCCGGCCAGGCCGACGAGCATGAATTTTGCCTTTTGTGTCATTTCACTTTACCCAATCGAGGGGATTCACAGGACGGCTTTGATGCCGCATTTCGAAATACAGTCCGGTATCGGGCTGGCCGCCGCTGTTGCCGACCGCGGCGATCGTGTCGCCGGGCTGGACCCGTTCGCCCACCTGCTTATACAGACTTTCATTATTGCTGTACAGGCTCATATACCCGTCGCCGTGGTCGATGATGATGAGGTTGCCAAAGCCGCGCAGCCACTCGGCAAACACGACCTGGCCAGCCGCGATCGCCTTCACTGCCGTGCCCCGGGCGGCCCGGATGAACAATCCTTTCCAGCTCAGGCCGCCCCCTTCCCTCGGAGCGCCGAACCGGTTCATCAGTTCCCCGGCGACCGGCAAATGCAGGGAACCCTTCAAGCGTGAAAAAGGCTCGCTCGAGCGGAACGGCACCGGCGTCTGGGTATTCATGCCGAGCGAGCCGCTGCCCGATGGCGGAGTCTCGTGCTTCCGTTGCGCCTGGCGAGCGGCCCGGGCGCGCGCGGCCTCGCGTTCCGCCCGCTGCGCCATCAGCCGGTTGAGGCGTTCGACCAGCCGGGTGAGGCTGCGTTCATTGCGCTTCAGGCTGGAAATCTCGTGCTGCTGCTGCTGGATTTTCGCGGACAGTTTCTGCAGCACCTGCTGGCGGGCCTGCTTGTCGGCCAGCAATTTTTTTTGTTCGGCCTCGTGAGCGGTCCGCAGGTGCGCCAGCTCGGTCGTTTTTTCGGCGGCCTGCTGCTGCAGAGCCGACAGATGTGCCAGGTCGGCGCGCAGCGTCTCGATCATCGCCTGCTGCGCGCGCGACAGGCGCGCCAGATAGCGCAGATCGCGCGCGGTCTGGTTGGGGTCCGCGCCATTGAGGATGAGCTTGAGCGCGTCGCCCTGGCCGCGGAGGTAGGCGCCCTTGAGGCTCTGCGCGAGGCGTGCCTGCTGTTCGCGCACGCGCGCCGAGGTCGCGTCGGCCTGTTGCGTCAGCGCCTGCAGGTCGCTCTCGGTGCGCTGGCGTTCGCCGTCCAGTTGGCGCAGCTCGCGCAGCGAACTGCTGATCGCGCGTTCGGACTGGCGCAGCTCGTCGGCGGCTTCCTGCCGATGCGTCTGCGTGCTGCGGAATTCCTGCTGCAAGGCTTGCAGGCGCTGCTTGAGCGCATCGAGTTCGGACCGCTTGCGCTCCGCCTGGTTGGCGCTGGCGCACACCGGCCCGCACAGCGCCAATACGACGAAAAGGGATTTGACATTCACCCCGTCGAGCTTAACCGAAGCGGAGAGGCTTATTCAAACTTCACCAGGGCTTCGCCGGTCATTTCGGGAGGCTGTGCCAGGCCCATCATTTTCAGCAGCGTCGGGCTGATGTCTTCGAGCGCACCGGTCTCGGCCAGCGCGGCGTGGGGCCGCCCGACGTAAATCAGCGGAACCAGGTTCAAGGTATGCGCGGTGTGCGGCTGGCCGGTTTCGGCGTCGCGCATCAATTCGGCGTTGCCGTGGTCGGCCGTCACGAGGACTTCGCCGCCGCGAGCGACCTGGGCGTCGACGACGCGCCCGAGACACGCGTCGACGGTCTCGATCGCGCGAATCGCGGCCTGCAGGTCGCCAGTATGTCCCACCATGTCCGGATTGGCGTAGTTGCAGACGACCAGATCGTATTGTTCGCCGCCGATCGCCGCGACCAGCTTGTCGGTGACCTCGACGGCGCTCATCTCGGGCTTGAGATCGTAGGTCGCGACGTCGGGAGACGGCACCAGCACCCGGTCTTCGCCAGGAAAGGAAATCTCCTCGCCGCCGTTGAAGAAAAACGTGACGTGCGGATATTTCTCGGTCTCGGCGATCCGCAGCTGGCGCATGCCGAGATGGGCGACGTATTCGCCCAGCCCGTTCTTGATCCGCTCGGGCGGAAACGCGACCGACACCTTGAAATCGTCGCTGTAGCCGGTGAGCGTGCAGTAGGTGGCAAGACGCGGCGTCACCTCGCGTTCGAATTCGCCGAAATCGGGCTCGATGAAGGGGCGCGACAGCTGGCGAGCGCGATCGGAACGGAAATTGAGAAAAATCACCGCATCGCCGTCTTCCATCTTTACCGGCGCGCCACCGGCAGGCACGATCGCCGTCGCCTTGACGAATTCATCGGTCTCGCCGCGCACGTAGGCGGCTTCGAGCCCCGCCAGGGCATTTTCCGCCGTGTATTCGGCACGCCCCTGGGTGAGAAGGTCGTACGCGCATTTGACGCGCTGCCAGCGCCGGTCGCGGTCCATCGCGTAGTAGCGGCCGATCATCGAGGCGATGCGGCCCACGCCGGTCTGCCCGATTTTTTCGTCGAGGCGGCGCAAATAGGTTTCCGCGCTCTTCGGCGGCGTATCGCGACCGTCGAGAAAGACGTGCAGACATACCTTGTGCAACCCCTCGCGCGCCGCCAGTTCGAGCAATGCATGAAAATGCGCATCATGGCTGTGCACGCCGCCGTCGGAGAGCAGTCCCAGCACGTGAAGCGTCTTGTCGTTGTCGCGCGCGAGGTGCACGGCGTTCAGAAGTGCCGGATTCGTATAGAAATAGCCGGATTCGATGGCGCGGTCGATGCGGGTGAATTCCTGGTACACCACCCGGCCGGCTCCAATATTGAGGTGCCCCACCTCGGAGTTGCCCATTTGCCCCTTGGGCAGGCCCACTTCGGTTTCCGACGCGTGGATGAGGGTGTGGGGGTGGTACTTCCACAGCCGGTCCCAATTGGGTTTGCGGGCTTGGGCGATGGCGTTGTCCGCCTGCTCGGCGCGGCAACCGAAACCGTCGAGGATGACAAGGAGAACCGGCACGGTCTTCATGAAAAAGTTTATTTAACCTGACTCGTTTTCGTGGAATTATTTTAATATATGCGTGATTGCTAATCTATAAGGCAATCCGCGAAGCAGCATTATACAAGGGGCATGCAGGGCGTCTGAGCACAAGACTGACGCCGTATGCCGTTACGCGGCCGGAAGGATCGAGGAATGAACATGGCAGCTGATTGGGACGCAGTGGATCTGATGGACAAGGATGAGCACATCGAGCAAGCCTCGCGTGCGATGAAAGCCATGTCCCATCCGCTACGCCTGAAAATTCTGTGCGTCCTGGGCGACAAGGAAGTCAGCGTCCAGGACATCGTCGACCATGTCGGCACCTCGCAAAGCAACATCTCGCAGCACCTCGCCATCCTGCGCGACAAAGGCGTGCTGCGCACGCGCAAGGACGCCAACCGGGTGTTTTACCGCGTGGGCGACACGCGCACCCTGAAGCTCCTCGGCATGATGCGCGACGTTTTCTGCGGCTTCACGAAGTAAAAGCCGTCCACCCCGGGGCCCGGTCGTGCAGGTGCGCGCCGGGCCCCGGTCTTTTTGAACCCCGGGTTCGACGCCCCCCTTCCCTGCGGCCCGATAACAGAGGCAATCCACGCAGGAGGCTTTCCGCGGCGACAGGCAAGCCGTGCTGCCCGAGCTTGATTTCTATCGCCTGTCGGACATCATGAAAGCACAGCGGCGCCGGCGAGCCTGTTTTCTCGCCGGCGCAGAACTTGGCGGTTTCACAATTCCGCGTCGAAAACCCGCTAAAGTGGGCGGCCGAGCGCGGAAAAACAGCGTGCCGCTTGGAATCGTGCGACTGATCACTATATAATTATTTTCTAATATATTAAGCGCCCCCGACGGACCGCATGGCCCGCCCACACGAGGTGATGAATGCAGCCAACGAATAAGACACCCGCCCGGCTGAGACTGCTGATCGGCCTCGGCTTGATGGTTTTCGCCGCCGCTGCCCGGCCGGAAACGCTGGATTTCGCCGAGGCTGTGCAGCGTGCGCTCTCCCAGAACCCGGACATCGTCGTCGCCGGCACGCAGATCGGCCAGGCGCAGGCCGCGGTCAAGCAGAGCGAAGGTGCGCGGATGCCGAAGGTGACGGCGTCGGTGAACGTCACGCGCACGAACGACGCGCTCAACGCCTTCGGCCTCAAGCTGTCGCAGCGCAACGCCACCTTCAATGATTTCGGCGCGGGTGAATTCAATCCTGCGAATCCGGGCGTTCTTGACGTCGCGCCGCACAATCTCAACTACCCCGACCCCGTCAACAATTTCAACGCCCGCCTGGAAGCGCAATTGCCGCTCTACACGGGCGGCATGATCACGGGCTACAACCAACAGGCCAAGGCCTATCTGCGCGCGGCCCGCCAGGGCGACATACTCGCGCGCCAAAAGGTGATTTTCGACGTACTGCGCGCCTACGAGGGCGTGCACACCGCGCGCGCCTATGAAGACGTCGCCGAGCTGGGACGCAACGCCGCTGAGTCCTACGTCAAGACCATCGAGAGCCTGCTCAAGGGCGGCGTGGTCGTGAAGAGCGACCTCTTGTCCGCCAAGGTCCACCTGGAGGACGTCAAGGTACAGCAGGCGCAAGCGCAGAACGCCGTGCAGCAGGCGCTCGACCAGCTCCATCTGCTGCTGGGCATGCCGCTCACGGCGCCGCTCGACGTGGCGGGCAGCGTGGAGGTGCGGCCGTTGCCGGGCAAGCTGAGCGACTATCAGGCCGAGGCACTCAAGTCCAACCCCGGCCTCGCCGCGCTGCGCAACCAGCTCGACGCGGCGCAGGCAGCCGTCAAGGTGGCACGCGCCGGCAGATATCCGCAGGCGGGCCTGCTGGCCCGCTTCGACACCAACGACAACCATGTCGGTTTCGATGCGCACTCGTATACGCTCGGCGGCCAGGTGTCGTGGCAGGTCTTCGACGGCGGCGTCACGAGCGGGGCGATCCAGCGCGCGCAAGCCGGCCGCGACGAACTCGCCGCCAAGCTCAACCAGGCCGAAAACGGCATCGCCTACCAGATGGCCGAGGCCTGGCGCCGGGCGGACGAGGCGCAGCAGCGGGTCACCGCGCGCGAACTGGCGGCGAGCCAGGCCGAGGAAGCCCGGCGCCTGGTGGAAAAGCGATACGCCAACGGGGTAACGACGATCACCGAGCTGCTGGCCGCCCAGGCACAGCTGGACAAGGCCCGCGCGGATCTGGTCGCCGCCCGCTACGACCTCAAGGTACAACGCGCCAATGCCCGCCTCGTGGCGGGCAACCTGCAACCGGACCAACTGTGAGCAATCCGAGATGATCCCCATGGCTAAATCCCTCTTCCTGCGCGCCGCGCTGCTCGGCCTCGCCGCGAGTCTGATGAACGGCTGCGGCAAGCACGAATCCTCCGAAACGCAGGCGGCACCGGCCGGCCGTACCGTCAGCGCCGAGGTGCAGGTGGTCAAACAGGCGCCGCTGAACGTGCGCGCGGAGGCGCCGGGTTCGGTGGTGTCGCAGGATCAGATCCAGGTGGCGTCGCGGCTGATGGGTTACATCCGCGAGATCAAGGTTCAGGAAGGGCAGACGGTCAAGGCCGGCCAGCTGCTCTTCGTGGTCGACCCGAGCGACATCCAGGCCCAGGCGAACGAGGCGCGAGCCGGATTGGCCCAGGCGGAAGCCGCGCTGGCGGACGCGAAGCTCGACTACGAACGCTTCGGCGCGCTGTACAAGGAGGAGGCCATACCGAAGGCGCAGTGGGACAAGATCCGTCTCCAGTATCAGGTCGCCCAGCAACAGGTCGCAGCCGCGCGCGCAGGGCTCGGCATGGCCACCGGCCAGATGCGCTATGCCTCCGTCGTGGCGCCGATCAACGGCGTCGTCACGCAGAAGATGGCCAACGCCGGGGATCTCGCGACCCCGGGCCGGCCGGTGCTGGTCATCGAAAGCCTGAAGAAGCTCCAGGTACGCACCCAGGTCGGCAGCGACGTGTACGCCCGGATCCGGGTCGGCGACAAGGTCAGCATCGTGCGCGACGACGACGACGCGACGCAGGCGCCGATCGTCGGCGTGATCGCGCAGGTCGTGCCGGCGGCCGATCCGGCGAGCCACTCGCACCTGGTGAAGATCGATCTGCCCGCGGACAGCGGCCTGTCGAGCGGCAGCTTCGTGCGCGCCGGATTCTCCGTCGGAAGCCGCAGCGGGATCCGCGTTCCGGCGGCAGCGCTCGCCGAGCGCGCCGGCATCACCGGCGTCTTCGTGGTCGACGCGCAGGGCATCGCGCGCTATCGCATGGTGCGAACCGGCGCAGCGGAAGCGGGCGAGGTGGAAATCCTCTCGGGGCTGAACCCGGGCGAGCGGGTAGTCGTCTCCAGCGTCGACCAACTCGAGAACGGCGACAAGGTGAACGGGGCTGCCCATGACTGAGCGTTCCGCCCCGCTCAATATCGCCGGCAAGCTGGCCCGCCTTTTCATCGAATCCAAGATCACCGCCATGATCATGCTGGCGGTGGCGCTGGCGGGGATGATGGCGCTGTTCGTCACCCCGCGCGAATACAACCCGCAGATCGTGGTGCCGGCGGCCAACATCATCGTTGCCAAGCCGGGGGCCTCGCCCGAGGAAATCCAGAACCTGGTGGTCAAGCCGCTGGAAGCCATCATGAACGCCCAGTCGGGCGTCGATCACACCTATGGCTACGCCGCGCCGGATTTCGGCCTCGTGACCGTGCAGTTCAAGGTGGGCGAAGACCAGGAAAGAAGCCTGGTCAAGCTCTACAACCAACTGATGCAGAACCTCGATCGCATGCCGCCCGGCGCCATGCAGCCGGTGGTCAAGCCGGTCAACGTCGACGACGTGCCGATCATGACGCTGACGCTTTCCTCCGCCCGGCTCGACGACATGCAGATCCGCCAGGTGGCGAGCCGCATCCTCGAGCAGTTGCGCAACGTGCCCGGGGTCTCGTTCACCCAGCTCATGGGTGGTTCGTCGCGTGCGGTCAATGTCTGGATCTCGCCCGCCAGGCTCGCTGCGGCGGGCATCGCGCTCGACCAGGTCGACAAGATGTTGCAGGGGCAGAACGTCTCGGTGCCGTCCGGCAACGTGGTAAACGACAACCGGGTCGCCCCCTTGCAGGTGCGCGGCTTCCTGGGCAGTGCCCGCGAGGTGGGCGACATCGTCATCGGGGCGCCCAACGGGCGGCCGGTGTTCCTCAAAGACGTCGCCACCGTCGTCGACGGTCCGCAGGAAACGGACGAAAGCACACGCTTCGCCTACGGGCCCGCCGCCGGCGCCCACGCTCCCCGCGGCGAGGCGCCCGCGGTGACGCTGGCGATCGCCAAGAAGGCCGGCACCAACGCTGTCGTCGTGGCCAACGCCGTACTGGCAAAACTCGACCAGCTCAAGCGCCAGGCGATTCCCGCCGACATCAGGGTCGCGGTCACTCGCGACGACGGCGCGCGCGCCAACGACGCCGTCAACACGCTGGTCGAGCACCTCGGCATCGCCATCGGCTCCGTGGTCATCATTCTGGTGTTCTTCCTGGGCTGGCGCGAAGCGGGCATCGTCACGCTCACGGTGCCGCTGATCCTGTTCGTGGTGCTGACCATCGGGCTGTTCGCCGGCCAGACCATCAACCGCATCACGCTGTTCGCGCTAATCCTCTCGCTAGGCCTGCTGGTGGACGCCGCGATCGTCGTGGTCGAAAACATCCACCGGCATCTGCATCACGGCATCGGCGAGCGCGACTTCAGGGACGTCGTCATCCAGGCGACCAACGAAATCGGCAACCCGACCAATATCGCCACCATCGCGGTGATCCTGGCCTTCATTCCCATGGCTTTCGTCACCGGCATGATGGGCCCCTTCATGCGCCCCATCCCGTTCAACGTGCCGGTGGCCATGATCGCCTCGCTGCTGATCGCCTACATCGTGGTGCCGTGGGCGACCAACCTGTGGCTCAGGAAGAAGGCCGCGCAGAGCGAGCTCGCGCGCCGCGAAAGCCTGGAGGAGACGGGCGCGCACAAGACCGACCGCCTGCACCGCACGTACGTGAAGTCGATCACGCCCTTCATCGAGCACCGCGGACGCCGCAACCTGCTGTTCCTCGCGGTGCTGGTCCTGCTGGTGCTGGCGATGCTCATGCCGGCCTGGCAGTTCATTCGCCCTTCCGGCATGAACGGGCCGCTGTCGGCGCTCGGCGTCGAGCTCAAGATGCTGCCCAACGACAACACCAACACCTTCCTGCTGGAAATCGACACCCCCGCCGGCACCACGCTCGAAGGAACCGACCGCGTCGCGCGCGCCGTCGGCGAGGTGCTGGCGCAAAACCGCTACGTCACCGACTATCAGACTTTCCTCGGCATGACCGCGCCGATCGATTTCGCCGCCCTGGTGCGCGGCGACCCCATCAAACGCGGCGACAACCTGGCGCAGATCCGGGTCAACCTGGTCGACAAGCATGACCGCTCGGACACGTCGCACCAGATCGTGCAGGCGCTCAACGACAGCCTCAAGCCGCTGCGCCAGGCGTTCCCGCAGGCGCGCATCAAGCTCTACGAAACGCCGCCCGGCCCGCCGGTGCAGGCGCAGGTGCTCGCCGAACTGTACGGGCCCGACTACGACAAGCTGCGCGGCGCCTCGCCCGACGTGCGGCGCGCGTTCGAGTCCGTCTACGGCATGATCAACACCGACGACTCGGTGACCGCCACCATGCAATCGTTCTCGGTCCAGGTCGACCGCGAGAAAGCCGCGCTCTCGGGCATCGTCGCCGGCCAGGTGGGCAAGCTCCTGCGCGATTACGTGTCGGGCCTGTCGATCGGCGCGGTGCACGTGGATTCGGCGCGTGATCCGATCAACATCGTGGTACGGCTGCCGCGCGCCGAACGGCAGTCACCCGAGTCGCTGATGACGATCCGCCTCACCAACGCGATGGGCCAGCAGGTGCCGCTGGGCGCGATCGCCCGCGTCGAAACCATTCCCTACGCCAAGCCGATCTACGATCGCGACCAGTATCCGATGGTGATGGTCGGCGGCGAAATGATCACGTCGAGCCCGGTCTACGCGGTGCTGGCGCTGGACAAGATGCTGGACGGCACGCTGCTGTCCAACGGCGTGCGCTTCAGGACCGGCAACCTCGGCTTCAGCCAGGCGACGGCGGACAACGTGACGCGCTACCACCTGCTGTGGGGCGGCGAAATGCGCCTGACGCTCGACGTGTTCCGCGACCTCGGCTCGGCGTTCATCATCGCGCTCGTGTTCATCTACCTGCTGCTGGTCGGCTACTACAAATCCTTCATCATGCCGATGATCGTGATGGGCGCCATTCCGCTGACGCTGGTCGGCGTCTTCCCCGGCCACTGGGCGACCAGCCAGGCCTTCACCGCCACCTCGATGATCGGCGTCATCGCGCTCGCCGGCATCGTGGTGCGCAATTCGCTGCTGCTGATCGATTTCATCGTCGATTACCGCGCGCAGGGCTACGGGCTCAAGGAAGCCGTGATCGAGGCCGGCGCGGTGCGGCTGCGCCCGATCCTGCTGACCGCGCTCGCGATCATCCTCGGATCGGCGATCATGATCACCGACCCGGTGTTCGGCGGCCTCGCGGTATCGCTGATCTTCGGCACCTTCGCCTCCACCGCGCTGACGTTGATCGTCATCCCGCTGCTCTACTACATCTGGCAGAAGCGCAGCGAATCCCCGTCTTGATAAAAACGGGGACGCCTATAATTGTTCATTTTCGATTTCAGGAATCGCCCATGACCGTTGAACGCCTTGTCCGCATCATCGCCGGATTTTTCATCATGCTGTCGCTGGCGCTCGCCCACATCACGGGCAGCGTCGACATGAGCCACGTGTCGTGGCTGTGGTTCACCGCCTTCGTCGGCTTCAACCTCTTCCAGTCGGGCATCACCCGCTTCTGCCCGATGGACCTCATGCTGAAAAAAGCCGGCGTCAAATCCGGCTGCGGCCTGTAAGGAGGGCGCGATGGACGTTCAATTCCTGCAACAGAACTGGATGCTGGTCGCCGCGGTGACGATATCGGGGATCATGCTGCTGTGGTCCTTCGTCGGCAGCAAGCTCTCCGGCATCGAGGAGGCCGACACGCTGAAGGCGACCCGTCTTTTCAACGACGACGCGCTGGTCCTCGACGTGCGCGAGGACAAGGAATTTGCCGCCGGCCATATTCCCAAGGCCAAGCACATCCCGCTCGGGCAGTTGTCCGGCCGGCTCCAGGAACTGGAAAAATTCAAGGCCAAGCCCATCCTCGTCACCTGCCGCACCGGCCAGCGCTCGGCGCGCGCGTGCGGCATGCTGAAAAAAGCCGGGTTCGAGACCGTGTACAACCAGGCGGGCGGCATCGTCGCGTGGGAACGCGCCAACCTGCCGGTCGCCAAGTAAGCAATCAAGCAACGAGGACGCTCCCATGCCCAAAGTCGTCATGTACTGCACCGCCGTGTGCCCCTATTGCGTCGCCGCCGAGCGCCTGCTCAAGAGCCGCGGCGTCACCGAGATCGAAAAGATCCGCATCGATCTCGATCCCTCGAAGCAGGAGGAAATGATCGCCCGTTCCGGCGGACGCCGCACCGTTCCGCAGGTCTTCATCGGCGACGTCCACGTCGGGGGATTCGACGACACCTCCGCGCTCGATGCTGCGGGAAAACTCGTGCCGCTGCTCGCCGGCGCCTGAGCGCTTGCCGGGCGCTTGAATTTGCCCGGCGCGCCTCCACCTTGAAACGGTCACCGTTTCAAGGATCGTCCGATGGAACTCGCCTGCCCCCACTGCCTCGCCGTCAACCGCGTGCCGGACGACCGGCTGGCGAATGCGCCCAAATGCGGCAAATGCGGCACGCCGCTGCTGCCCGGCAAGCCGGTCGACCTCAACGCGGACACATTCGACCGCTTCATCGCGAAGGCCGGGCTGCCGGTGCTGGTCGACTTCTGGGCCGGCTGGTGCGGCCCCTGCAAGATGATGGCGCCGGTGTTCCAGCAGGTCGCTTCCGAGATGGCGACGCGCGTCCGCTTCGCCAAGGTCGACACCGAAGCGCATCCGCAGATATCGATGCGCCACCACATCAAGGGCATCCCCAGCCTCATCCTGTTCCGCAACGGCGCCGAGGCCGCGCGCGTCTCGGGCGCGATGGACGCGCACGCGCTCAAGCGCTGGCTGGCGTCGCAGGGCGTCCAGTAACGCGGCCGGCGGATTCATGGAACGGTCTTGAAGCCCGTGTAAAATAGGCCGGTCCCCGGAGCGCATGCTCCGGTTTTCTTATTCACCGAGACGAGACATCATGGCCGACGCACAACAACCCGTATTCAATATCGAGAAGCTCTACGTCAAGGATCTGTCGGTCGAAGTCCCCAATGCCCCCGGCGTCTATCTGGAGCGCGAAGCGCCGCAGATCGACGTCAACATGTCGACCGAAAACCGCGCGCTGGGCGATGACCTGTACCACGCCAGCATCACCGTCACCGTCACCGCGAAGACCGGCGACAAGACGATGTTCCTCGTCGAGTGCACGCAGGCCGGCATCTTCCGCATCGAGCACGTGCCGCAGGACCAGCTTCCGATGGTGCTCGGCATCGGCTGCCCCAACATCGTCTTCCCCTATCTGCGCGAGACGGTGTCCGACGTCGTGATCCGCGCGGGTTTCCCGCCCCTGCTGCTGAACCCGGTCAATTTCGAAGTGCTGTTCGCGCAGCAGCAGGCGCAGCAGCAACAGGCCGCCCCTGCGCAGACCCATTGAAGCCGCTGACACCGCCGTCGTCCCGGGCCGCCCTGCTTCTCGCCGGCGGCCTTCTGATCACGCTGTCGAATTCCGCCAGCGCACTGGAATATCGCAACACCGGACGCCCCGCCATCCTGTATGACGCGCCCTCGGTCGACGCCGGAAAACTGGCGGTCGCGGGCAGCGGCCTGCCGCTCGAGGTCGTTGTCGACACCGCCGCCTGGGTCAAGGTGCGCGACTACACGGGTCGCCTCGCCTGGATCGAGAAATCCGCGCTCGGCGGTCCACGGAACGTCATGGTCAAGATCGACGCCGGCACGGTCCGGCAGCAGCCGCGTACCGCCGCCCCCGTCGCGTTTCGCGCCGCGCGCGGCGTCCTGCTCGAAGTCACGGGCAAGCCCGATGCCGACGGCTGGGTGCCCGTGAAGCATGCCGACGGCCTGACCGGCTGGATACCCGAACGCGAGGTATGGGGCGAATGAAACTCGCAGTGCTCGGCGCCGGCGCATGGGGCACCGCGCTGGCGGCGACCTGGGCGCCCCACCATCGCGTCATCCTGTGGGGGCGCAACGCGGCCGAGCTCGACGCCATGCGCGCGGCGCGCGTCAATGCGCGCTACCTGCCGGGCTGCAGCCTGCCCGACGCGCTCGAATTCAGCGCCGATCTCGCCCACGCCGTCGATGCGGCCGAGCTCATCGTCATCGCCGTGCCCACCGGCGGCCTGCGCCCTACCCTGGCTGCGCTGGCCGCGCGCCCCGGGCTGCCGCCGCTGATCTGGGTCTGCAAGGGCTTCGAACCGGGAAGCCGCAAACTGCCCCATCAGCTCGTCGCCGACCTGCTGCCCCCGCATGTGCAAACAGGCGTGCTGTCCGGCCCCAGCTTCGCCCAGGAAGTCGCGCAGGGCTACCCCACCGCGCTCACGCTGGCATCGCACGACACGGCCCTGGCGCAGCGCCTGGCCGAGGCGCTGTCCGGACAGCGCCTGCGGATCTATGCGCACGACGACGTCATCGGCGTCGAGCTTGGCGGCGCGTTGAAGAACGTCATGGCGATCGCTGCCGGCATCTGCGACGGCCTGCAACTCGGCCACAACGCGCGCGCCGCGCTCATCACCCGCGGCCTGGCCGAAATGACGCGCCTCGGCGTCGGACTCGGCGGCCACTTCGAGACCTTCATGGGCCTTTCCGGGCTCGGCGACCTCGTCCTCACCACCACCGGCGACCTGTCGCGCAACCGCCAGGTGGGCCTACGCCTCGCCCGTGGCCAGCAGCTCGACGCCATCCTCGCCGACCTCGGACACGTCGCCGAAGGCGTCACGACCGCGCGCGAAGTCGCCGTGCTGGCGGCCGAGCTCGGCGTCGACATGCCGATCGCCCGCACCGTCTGCCAGATCCTGTTCGACGGCCTGCCGGCGAACAAGGGGGTCGATGCCCTCCTGAACCGGGTGATCAAGACCGAGTTCTGAGCCGCCCTGCTCGGCATCGGCCGGCCGTTGTGAGTCGCCTACGCGCTTCCCGCAAAGCCGTTCTGCCGCCACGCCTCGAACACGGTCACGCTGACGGCGTTCGACAGGTTCATGCTGCGCGAGCCGGGCAGCATCGGCAGGCGCAGGCGATGCTCGGCGTCGAACAGCGCGAGCACCTCCGCCGGCAGGCCGCGCGACTCGGGACCGAACAGCAGCACGTCGTCCGCGCGAAAGGCGATGTCGGCGTAGCATGCCGTCCCCTTGGTGGTCAGCGCGAGCCAGCGCCGCCCGGCGAGCGCCTCGCGCACTGCGTCCCAGCCGGGGTGCACGGTCACGCACGCCATGTCGTGATAATCGAGTCCGGCACGCGCCACCTGCTTGTCGGACAGGTCGAAACCGAGCGGCTTGACCAGATGCAGGCGGCACCCGGTGTTGGCCGCGAGGCGGATGAGATTGCCGGTGTTGGGCGGGATTTCGGGCTGAAACAAAACGATGTCAAACATCCGGCTTGGCCTAAAATGGAACCTTCTTCGAAAGCCCTATTTTATGGTTCCTTATCTCACGACTGCACTCACCGGCCCCTTGCTGGAACTGGAAAAACGCCTTCTCGACGCCCAGCCGACCATCGAGCACTGGTTTCGGCAGCAGTGGAAGGAGCAGTCGGCACCGTTCTACACCTCGGTCGACATCCGCAACGCGGGCTTCAAGCTGGCGCCGGTCGACACCAACCTGTTCCCCGGCGGCTTCAACAACCTCAACCCGGCCTTCATGTCGCTTTCGATCCACGCCGCGATGGGCGCGGTCGAAAAGATCTGTCCCGATGCGCAGCGCCTGCTGCTGATTCCCGAGAACCATACGCGCAACACCTTCTACCTGCAGAACGTCGCGGTGCTCGCGCACATCCTGCGCCAGACCGGCCTCATCGTGCGCATCGGCACCCTGATCCCCGAAATCACGCAGCCGACGACGCTCGAGCTCCCGGCGGGCGGACGTCTCACGCTGGAACCGCTGGTGCGGCGCGGCGATCGCATCGGACTCGACGGCTTCGATCCCTGCGCGGTGCTGCTCAACAACGATCTCTCGGCCGGCGTGCCCGACATCCTCCAGGGCATCGAGCAGACCATCATGCCGCCGCTTCACGCGGGGTGGGGAACCCGCCGCAAATCGCGCCACTTCGCCGCCTATCAGAATGTCGCCGTCGAATTCGCACGTCTGGTCGGCATCGACCCGTGGCTGATCGATCCCTATTACAACCACTGCGGCAAGATCGACTTCCAGGCGCGCCAGGGCGAGGACTGCCTCGCGGAGAAGGTCGACGAGATGCTGAAGAAGATCCGCGTGAAATACGACGAATACGGCATCGACCAGCCGCCCTTCGTCATCGTCAAGGCGGACGCCGGAACCTACGGCATGGGCATCATGAGCGTGAAGTCGCCCGACGACGTGCGCGAACTCAACCGCAAGCAGCGCAACAAGATGGCGGTCGGCAAGGAAGGCCTCACGTTCAGCGAGGTGCTCATCCAGGAGGGCGTCTACACCTTCGAGAGCATCAACGACGCGGTCGCCGAACCGGTCGTCTACATGCTCGACCACTTCGTCGTCGGCGGCTTCTATCGCGTGCACACGGGGCGCGGGGCGGACGAAAACCTCAACAGCCCCGGCATGCACTTCGTGCCGCTCGCGTTCGACGAAACCTGCCTCACGCCCGATCGCAGCGCCAACCCCGACGCCACCCCCAACCGCTTCTATGCCTACGGCGTGATCGCGCGGCTGGCGATGCTCGCCGCCAGCATCGAACTCGACGAGGCGCTCAACGAAGCCGAAAACGCGGCGGCCGCATGAAGCTGCTGTTCGTCGTCGATCCGCTCGTCGGCCTCAAGCACTACAAGGACAGCTCGGTCGCGATGATGCGCGCGGCGGCGGCACGCGGCCACGAGGTGTCCGCGGCGGAAGCGCGGCAGCTGTATGTGGCCGACGGCCTCGCCCGTACCGCCTGCGAAGCGCTCGAGGTGCGCGCCGGGCACGACTGGTACCGCGTGGCCGAAACGAACGACCGCATGCTGAAGGACTTCGATGCAGTGGTGATGCGCACCGACCCGCCGGTCGACACCGACTACCTGCTCGCCACCCACCTGCTCGGCGTCGCCGAAGCCAACGGCGCACGGGTGCTCAATCGCCCGGCGTGCCTGCGCGACTTCAACGAGAAGCTCGCCATTTTCAATTTCCCGCAATTCGTCGCGCCCACGCTGGTCTCCGCCGACGCGGCGGACATCGGGGACTTCCTGGCCGAGCACCACGACATCATCGTCAAGCCGCTCACCGAAATGGGCGGCAGCGGCGTCTTCCGCCTGACGCTCGCCGATCCCAACCGCAACGCGATCCTGGAAACCCTGACCCGGCGCGGTCGCCGGGTCATCATGGCGCAGCGCTACCTGCCCGAGATCCGGGACGGCGACAAGCGCATCCTCCTCATCGACGGCGAAGTCGTGCCGTGGGCGCTGGCGCGCATTCCCCTGGCCGGCGAGACGCGCGGCAACCTCGCCGCCGGCGGCACCGGCCGCGCGCAGCCGCTGTCGGCGCGCGATCGCGAAATCGCCGAAACCATCGCGCCGTGGGCACAGGCGCGCGGCATCTTCCTCGCCGGGCTCGACGTCATCGGCGACTGCCTCACCGAGATCAACGTCACCAGCCCGACCGGCTTCCAGGAAATTGCCGCGCAGACGGAACACGACGTCGCCGCGCAGTTCATCGCAGCGCTGGAACGCGCATGAAGATCGCGCGGCAAGGTCTCTGGCTTCTGCTGCTGTGGGCGCTCGCCGCCTGCAGCCGGCCGCCGCTGGTTCAGCAGCAATCCTACGTGTTCGGCACCCTCGTCGAGGTCAGCGTCTACGGCGCGCCGGAACCGCAGGCGCGGCAGGCGATCGCCGCGGTGCTGACGCGCTTCGACGAGCTTCACCACCAGCTCCACGCCTGGCAACCGAGCGAGCTATCCCGGCTCAACGCCGCGCTGGCCAAAGGCGAGCGGATGCGGGTCGCGCCCGAACTCGCGGCCATGCTGCGCGACGCGCAAGCGGACTCGGCCGCGTCGAACGACCTGTTCGATCCCGCCATCGGCAAGCTGATCGCGCTGTGGGGCTTTCAGGCCGACGCGCCGTCGGGCAAGGTCCCCGCCGCCGCCGACGTCGCGCGCCTGGTCAAGGCGGCGCCGCGCATGCGCGATCTGCATATCGAGCACGACACCGTCTGGAGCGATAACCCCGCCGTGCAGCTGGACCTGGGCGGCTACGCCAAGGGCTACGCGCTGGATGAGGCCGTGCGCATCCTGAAAGCGCACGGCATGGCGAACGCCCTGGTCAACATCGGCGGCAACGTGATCGCGCTCGGACGCCACGGCGACCGCCCCTGGCGCGTCGGCATCCAGCATCCGCGCAAGCCCGGCACGCTCGCGACGCTCGACCTTCACGACGGCGAGGCGATCGGCACGTCTGGCGATTACCAGCGCTTTTTCGAGGCGGGCGGACGCCGCTACTGCCACCTGATCGACCCGCGCACCGGCTGGCCCGCGTCCGGCATGCAATCGGTGACGATCCTGATGTCGGGCGCGCACGCCGGCACGCGCTCCGACGCCTTGTCCAAGCCCCTCTTCATCGGCGGCCCTGCCCAACTCGCGGCCACGGCGGCGCGCCTGGGCATCGCGGACTACCTGGCCGTCGACGCCTCCGGGCGGATCGAAGTCTCTCCGGCGATGAAGGCGCGCCTTCGTTAACCGCTTGGGGCATCGCCTCGAAGCCCGCCGGCGGGGGCGGGAAAGCGCAGGCCGCGCGCGCTAGAATACGGCTTTTGGCATGACGCACATCCAATGATAGGCATACTCATCGTTGCCCATGGTTCGCTCGCCGACAGCCTGGTCGAGTGCGCCGCCCATGTTCTGGGGCAACGCCCGCGCGGACTCGCCACCCTCGACTTCATCGGCCACGCCGACCCCGACGAGCGCCAGAAAGCCCTGGAGACGAGGTTGGCCGAGCTCGACGAGGGCGACGGCATCCTGGTGCTGACCGATCTATACGGCGCGACGCCCAGCAACACGCTGTGCCGCCTGCTTGCGCCCGCCCACATCGAGGGCGTCTCCGGCGTCAACCTGCCGATGCTGCTGAAGGCGCTCAACTACCGCGAGACGCTCGCGCTGCCGCAACTCATCGAGCGGATCGTCGAAGGCGGCCGCAACAGCATCAACCACATATCCGAGACCATGTGCCATGCAGCAACGGGACGTTGAAATCGTCAACAAGCTGGGCCTGCACGCGCGCCCGTCGGCCCGCGTGACCCAGGTGGCGTCCAGCTTCAAGAGCAACGTCCACATGTCGCGCAACGGCCGCCGCGTGAACGCCAAGAGCATCATGGGCGTGATGATGCTCGCCGCCGCCAAGGGCAGCACGATCACGCTCGAGACCGAGGGCGAAGACGAGGCCGAGGCCATCGACGCGCTGGCGGGCCTGATTTCCAGCGGTTTCGGAGAAGAACAGTGAGCTTCTCGCTGCACGGCATCGGCGTTTCGGGCGGCATCGCCATCGGCTACGCGCATCTCGCGTCGAGCGCGCGCGTCGAGGTGCCGCAGTACATGCTCGACCGCAAATACATCAAGGACGAACTGGCGCGCTTCGACGAGGCGATTTCGGCGACGCGTGTCGAGCTCGAAGTCCTGCGCAGCCACATCCCGCCCAACGCACCCGCCGAGCTGCCCGCGTTTCTCGACATGCACCTGATGTTCCTCGGCGATTCGATGATCGCCGAGGCGCCCAAGCGCCTGATCCGGGAAACCCAGTGCAACGCCGAATGGGCGCTGGCGCAGCAGATGGAAGCGCTGGTGGCCCGGTTCGACGAAATCGACGACCCCTACCTCAGGAGCCGCCAGGAAGACGTGGTGCAGGTGGTGCAGCGCGTGCTCAAGGCGCTGATGGGCCACCCGAGCCACCTGCCGCTCGACGTCGACTTCGACAGCGAACGCATCCTCGTCGCGCACGAGCTGTCGCCGGCGGACATGGTGATCTTCAAGAACGTGCACTTCGCCGCCTTCATCACCGACCTCGGCGGCACCACCTCGCATACCGCGATCCTCGCCCGCAGCATGGGCATGCCGTCGGTCATGGCGCTGCACAACGCGCGCGGCCTGATTCGCGACCACGACCTCCTGATCGTCGACGGCCGCGACGGCGTGGTGATCGTCAACCCCGACGAATCGGTGCTCGCCGAATACCGGCTGCGGCAGAACCAGTGGCGCATCGACACCGACAAGCTCAAGCGCCTCAAGACCAGCAAATCGGCGACCCTCGACGGCACGCCGATCGAGCTGATGGCGAACATCGAACTGCTTTCCGACATCGATGCAGTCAAGGCCGCCGGCGCGCACGGCATCGGCCTGTTCCGCAGCGAATTCCTCTTCCTCAATCGCAGCGACCTGCCGAGCGAGGAGGAGCAATACGCCTCCTACAAGGCCGTGGCCGAGGCGCTGGACGGCAAGCCGGTCACCATCCGCACGCTCGACCTGGGCGCCGACAAGCAGGCGCCGTGGGGGCACACCGTGGCCGACAATCCGGCACTGGGCCTGCGCGCGATTCGCCTGTGCCTCGCCGAGCCGGGGCTGTTCCATGCCCAGTTGCGCGCCATTCTGCGGGCGTCGGCACATGGGCGCGTGCGCATCCTCATCCCCATGCTGGCGAGCTTCACCGAACTGCGCCAGACGCTCCAGCGCATAGACGACGCCAAGGCTTCGCTGCGCCGCGACGGGCTGAAGTTCGACGAGGGGATTCCCGTCGGCGGGATGATCGAAGTGCCCGCGGCCGCGCTTTCCGCCGGCTTTTTCGCCGAGCAGCTCGATTTCCTGTCGATCGGCACCAACGATCTGATCCAGTACACGCTGGCGATCGACCGCGCCGACGACAGCGTCGCGCATCTCTACGACCCGCTGCACCCGGCGGTGCTGAGCCTCATCCAGCAGACGATCCGCGCAGGCGCGAAAGCGGGCAAGCCCGTTGCGGTATGCGGGGAAATGGCGGGCGATCCGCTGCTGACGCGGCTGCTGCTGGGTCTGGGGCTGCGGACGTTCTCGATGCAGCCGTCCAGCCTGCTGCAGGTCAAGCAGTGGGTGCTGAAATCGCACCTCGACGAATTGGGCTCGGCGACGCAGCGTCTGCTGAAAAACACCGACCCCGCGAAGACGCTGCAGCTGCTCGATCGCCTGAACGGCTAGCGGGACGCGGGTTCAGGCGGTCAGTTGCGCCGCCATGCGATCGAGCTCCGTCCTGTCGAGGCGAAGCTGGCCGATCTCGTCCTTGACCTGGGCCATGCGGTTTTGCAGCGTACCCATGTTTTCGAGAATGCGCTGCAGGCTCTCCAGGCGCGTGGCGAGGTACTGCTTGTGCTCGCGGATGCGGGTCATGATGGGATCGAGCGCGATGCGCAGCCAGCGTTCGGCCTCCAGCCGCGCGAGCTTGAACGCCTTGCGCGCCTCCTCGGCCAGCCCGGCGTAAAAGCGCCGGATCATGAAACGCTTCTCGAGCATCAGGTTGGCGGGATCCCGGCAAAAATCCTCGGTCTCGCGAGCCAGCGCCTGCAGGCGGTTGCGGTAGGCGCCGAGGTCGAGGCGCGGCACCTGCATTTTCGGCAGATGATGCTGGCGGTGAAACCGGGTATAGGCCTGGTCCAGCGCGTCCAGCATGTTGTCGCCGAGCTTGGTCGCCTGCACGATGCGTTCGCCCATCTGCTCGCTCAGCTGGCGGATTCCGCTGGTGAGCCCGCGCGTGGTCAGGCTGCTCTCCATCGCCTCGCGGCCGGCCTGGCAGATGGCGGACAGCGTCTCTTCCGAGAGATAGGACAGAAGGTGGGCGCCCTGCGCCTGGACCGTCTTGCGGGTGGCACGGAAGCGTTCGGCGGTGGCGTCGTAGCTGTCCTTTTCCTGCTGCAGGCTGGCGCGCGTCTGCTCGATCAGCTCGCGATTCTTGCCCGACAGCTGCGTCAACTGGATCAGCTCGTCGCTGCAGCGCTTGAGCCGCGCGGCCAGATCCACCCGGCTCTCGTCGAGCAGCGTCGCCACCTCACGGCTGATCGCGTGATAGAGCATGTCGCGCCGCGCCGGGATCACCTGATGCGCCAGCAGGTATTCCAGCGATTCGATCCCCGAACGCACCCGCAGTGCGGCGTCGCCGCGGATGCTCGCCGCGAGCGCTTTCTGTGCCGACACGGCGAATACCCGGCTGCGCGGCAGCTTCAGCACGCGCGCGGTTTCCTCGGCCTGATGCTCGATGGTCGCCTGCACCTCGGAATCGCTCTTGAGTTCGTCCCACAGCATGTCGATCTTGTTCAGCACCGCCACGTGGTAGTTGGCGTGCGGGTGCACGTGCTTCTGCCAGATCTCGAGATCGGAGCGCGTCACGCCCGTATCGGTCGCCAGCAGGTACATCACCGCGTGCGCGTTCGGAATCACCGACAGGGTCAGTTCGGGTTCGGCGCCCAGCGCATTCAGCCCGGGGGTATCGAGTATCGTCAGACCGGCCTGAAGAAGCGGATGCGGATAGTTGACCAGCGCATAGCGCCAGGCCGGGACTTCCACGCTGCCGTCGGCATGGAGCAGGTGGCGCTCGCTGTCGTCCTCGCTGTCCCATAGGCCCATCTCGACCGCGTCCACCGCGGGCAGCCGCTTGGTCTCGGTCAGCTTCTT
The DNA here is from genome assembly GCA_021820845.1 of Pseudomonadota bacterium. Taxonomy (GTDB): domain Bacteria; phylum Pseudomonadota; class Gammaproteobacteria; order Burkholderiales; family Thiobacillaceae; genus Thiobacillus. Next base: position 93,742 of record JAKADC010000009.1, on the reverse strand, counting down.
CAGGCTCTCCTGCAGCTGGCGCGGGTCGGCGGGATCGAGCATGATCCGGCACCATTCGATCGGCATGTGCTTGAGGCGGGCCAGCGATTCCGGGCGGCGGCGCGTTTCGATCGGCAGCAGGGACAGGCTCGGCGCCTCGTCCGCGTTGGCGGACAGTTCCGTCGGGCACATCGTGGTGCGCCCGGGGTCGGACGGCAGCAGCCGCTGGCCGCGGTCGGCGAAGAACAGGGCGTTGATGAGCTCGGTCTTGCCGCGCGAGAACTCGGCGACGAAGGCGACCACGAGCTTGTCCTGGCGCAGGCTCGACGCGGTATCGGCGAGGCGCAGCGTGCGTTCGGCGTCGATGCCGTGCTGCCGGTCGAGCCAGTCGGCGTAGTCGGTGATCGCTGTCGCCAGACGCAACCGGCGCTCGCTGTATGCGGCAACTTCCTGCTCCAGGTGGATGCTCATAGGTGACTGTTTTTCTCGATATCGCGCCAGGGTGCGCCGGCGCCGCTCACCGCAACGGTCTTCTGCCGCGAGCTTTCGCCGCGCACGAGGCGCACCGCGGATTTGGGCAGCCCCAGCCGCGCGGCCAGCCAGGCCAGCAGAAGCGCATTCGCTTTGTTATCGACCGGGGGGGCGGCAATCTTTAATTTCAGGCGCCCGCCGTGCTCGCCGACGGCGGCAGTCACTTTCGCGCCGGGCTGCACGTGAAGTTCCAGCAGCCATTCCGCACCGTTGCGGTGCGCCCAGACAGGCGGCGCGTCTGGGCTCATTCAGAGCGCGCCAAGCAATACCCGTTCGAGGGCCAGCACCGGGATCATGAGGACGAGCTGGCACAGGATGAACAGCACCAGCGGGGTCAAGTCGACCTGGCCGACCATCGGAACGATGCGCCGCAAGGGACGCAGAAAAGGCTCGGTCAACTCATACACCACCGGCATCAGCGGCGTGTTGGGATTGGTCCACGACAGCACGGCGCGCACCAGGGTCAGGCCGATGATCATGTAGACCGTCAGGCTGACGAGCCGCACCGCCGCGAGTCCGAGCATGACCGGCCACACGCGGGCGCCCGCGAGCCCGAACGGAAAGCCGTTCAGCCAGTATTCGGCCAGGACCACGATCAGCTCGACCAGGAACGCCAGCAGCAGGCAGGCCCAGTCGAGTCCGAGCACGCCCGGCACCACGCGGCGCAAGGGCTTGACCGCGAAGTTGGTGATGGCGACGATGAATTGCGCGAACGGGTTGCGGAACGGCACCCGGACCACCTGCATCATGAAACGCAGCAAGACCGCGACGACGAACAGGTTGCCCAGCGTCTGGATCAGGAAGGCGAGCGCGCCCGCGATCATGCGAGGCGTCCCAGCTCGTCGCCCAGTTCGGCGCTACGCAGGCTGGCTGCTTCCACGGCGCTGCCGATGCCGCGCGCGACCCTCGCCTCGTCCAGCGCCGCGACGCCGCGTTCGGTGGTGCCGCCCTTGGACGTGACGCGCTCGCGCAGCCGCGCGGGCTCCTCGCCCGATTCCAGCGCCAGCTTGGCCGCGCCGAAGAAGGTCTGCAATGCCAGCTGGCGGCCCGTCGCGGCCGGCAGGCCCTGGGCCACCGCCGCGGCTTCCAGCGCCTCGATGAAATAGAACACGTAGGCCGGGCCGCTCCCCGACACGGCGGTGACCGCGTCCAGCTGGCCCTCGTCGTCCACCCAGACCACGCCGCCGACCGCCCGCAACACGGCCTCGGCCTGCGAGCGCGCGTCCTGCCCGACGTCGGACGGGGCATACAGGCCCGCGATGCCCGCCTGCACGAGCGCCGGCGTATTGGGCATCGCGCGGACGATGCGCCGGTGGCCGCCCAGCCAGCGTGCGAGATCGGCCACCCGCACCCCGGCGACGATCGAAATCACCAGATGGCCGGCGAGCCGCGACGCGAGCGCCGCCGCCACCTCGGGAACCGTCTGCGGCTTCACCGCCAGCACGACCAGCGGATGCAACCGCGCCAGCGAAAGATCCGTATGGACGACGACGCCGTAGCGCGCCGACAGCTGCGCCCGGGCGTCGGCGTTGATCTCCACCACCTCGATGTCGGTGGGCTGCGTGCCGCTCGCGATGAGGCCGCCGATGATGGCGGACGCCATGTTGCCGCCGCCGATGAAACTCACCTTATGCATTCCTTTTGATCCTTTCTCCAAAGAGTGCCGTGCCGACGCGCACGATGGTCGCCCCTTCCCATATGGCGGCGTCCAGGTCGGCCGACATGCCCATCGACAGGGTGTCGAGCGCGTGCCCGTGCGCGCGCAGATCCTCGAACAGTTCACGCACCCGCCGGAATGCGGCACGCTGCGCGGCCACATCCCGGGTCGGCGCGGGAATCGCCATGAGTCCACGAAGCCTCAGTCCGGGCAATTCCGCAATGGCTTCGGCGAGCGCCGGAACCGCGGACGGGTCCGCCCCGCCCTTGCTCGTCTCGCCGCTGACGTTCACCTCGATGCACACCTGCAGCGGCGCCAGGCCCGCCGGGCGCTGCGCCGACAGGCGCTCGGCGATTTTGAGGCGGTCGACGCTGTGCACCCAGTCGAAGTGCCCGGCGATCGCCCGCGTCTTGTTGCTCTGGATCGGGCCGATGAAATGCCATATGAGCGGCAAATCGCGCAGGGCCGCCTGCTTTTCGAGGGCCTCCTGCACGTAGTTCTCGCCGAATTCGCGCTGCCCCCCGGCCGCCAGGTCGCGCACGGCGGCCGCGCCGAAGGTCTTGCTGACCGCGAGCAGCGATATGTCCGCGGGCTGGCGCCCGGCCTCGTTCGCAGCCCGCGCGATGCGGGCCCGCACCGCGGCCAGGCGCTGCGTCGGCGCAGCGTCCGCGGACGTCGCGTCCGTCTCAAGTTTGCGCGTTGCCGGGCCGTTATCCATAGCGCCCATTATCTGACAAAACCCCACCCAACACTGAACGAGGCACGCGTGGATATTTCCGAACTGCTGGCTTTTGCCGTCAAGAACAAGGCGTCCGACCTGCACCTCTCGGCGGGCCTGCCGCCGATGATCCGCGTCAACGGCGACATCCGCCGCATCAACCTGCCGCCGATGGACCACAAGGACGTGCACCGCATGGTGTACGACATCATGAACGACAGCCAGCGCAAGGTGTACGAGGAAACGCTGGAAATCGACTTCTCGTTCGAGATTCCCTCGCTCGCGCGCTTCCGCGTCAACGCCTTCAACCAGCAGTATGGCGCGGGCGGCGTGTTCCGGACCATTCCGTCCAAGGTGCTGACGCTGGAGGAACTCAACGCGCCGCCCATCTTCAAGGAGATTTCCGACCAGCCGCGCGGCATCGTGCTGGTCACCGGCCCGACCGGCTCGGGCAAGTCGACCACGCTGGCCGCGATGATGGACTACGTCAACGAGAACCAGTACGCGCACATCCTCACCGTCGAGGACCCGATCGAATTCGTCCACCAGAGCAAGAAATGCCTGATCAACCAGCGCGAGGTCGGGCCGCACACGCTGTCGTTCAACAACGCGCTGCGCTCGGCCCTGCGTGAGGACCCGGACGTGATCCTGGTCGGTGAATTGCGCGACCTCGAGACGATCCGCCTCGCGCTCACCGCTGCCGAGACCGGCCACCTCGTGTTCGGCACGCTGCACACCTCGTCGGCCGCCAAGACGATCGACCGCGTCGTCGACGTCTTCCCCGCGGCGGAAAAGGAAATGGTGCGCTCGATGCTGTCCGAGTCGCTGCGCGCGGTGATCTCGCAGACGCTCCTGAAGACCAAGGACGGCGCGGGCCGCGTCGCGGCGCACGAGATCATGATCGGCACACCCGCCATCCGCAACCTGATCCGCGAGAACAAGGTGGCGCAGATGTATTCGGCGATCCAGACCGGCGGCAACCTCGGCATGCAGACGCTCGACCAGAACCTGCAGGACCTGGTGCGCCGCAACATCGTCGCCCCGGGCATCGCGCGCGCCGCGGCGCAGAACAAGGACGCCATCATCGGTTGAGGACCGAACCATGAATGCTGAAAAAACCATCCACGACCTGCTGCGCCTGATGCTGGCGAAGAACGCCTCCGACCTCTTCCTCACCGCCGGCTTCCCGCCCGCCATCAAGGTCGACGGCAAGATCACCCCGGTGTCGAACCAGAGCCTCACCCCCTCGCACACGAGCGAGCTCGCGCGCTCGATCATGAACGAGCGGCAGTGGAAGGACTTCGAGGCGACCAACGAATCCAACTTCGCGATCAGCCCGCCCGAGATCGGCCGCTTCCGCGTCAACGTGTTCGTGCAGCAGGGCCGCATCGGCGTCGTGATGCGGACGATCAACACCAAGATCCCGAAGCTCGAAGACCTCAACCTGCCGCCGATCCTGCGCGAGATCGCGATGATCAAGCGCGGCCTGGTCGTCTTCGTCGGCGGCACCGGCACCGGCAAATCGACCTCGCTCGCCGCGATGGTCGGCTACCGCAACGAGAACGACGCCGGCCACATCATCACCGTCGAGGACCCGATCGAATACGTGCACGATCACCGCAAATCGATCGTCACCCAGCGCGAGGTCGGCATCGACACGGACAACTGGTTCTCCGCGCTGAAAAACACGCTGCGCCAGGCGCCCGACGTGATCCTGATCGGCGAAATCCGCGACCGCGAGACGATGGAATACGCGATCGCCTTCGCCGAAACCGGCCACCTCTGCCTGTCGACGCTGCACGCCAACAGCGCCAACCAGGCGCTCGACCGCATCATCAACTTCTTCCCCGAGGAAAAGCGCGACCAGCTGCTGATGGACCTGTCGCTCAACCTCAAGTCCTTCATCTCGCAGCGCCTGATTCCGCGCAAGGGCAGCAAGGGCCGCATCGCCGCGGTCGAGATCCTGATCAATTCACCGCTGATCTCCGACCTGATCTTCAAGGGCCACGTCCACGAGATCAAGGAGATCATGGCGAAATCGCGCGAGCTGGGCATGCAGACCTTCGACCAGGCGCTGTTCGACCTCTACGAGGCCGGCCTGATCACCTACGAGGACGCGCTCCGGAACGCGGACAGCCTCAACGACCTGCGCCTGCAGATCAAGCTGCACGGGCAGGAAGCCAAGGGGCGCGACATGATGTCGGGGCTGGATCATCTCGATATCGTTTGAGTGGTCGGAAAGCGGTGGAAAAGAAAACGGGGTGCGGCGCACCCCATTTTTTATCGTCGATTTCCCGACCCGCGCCCCACTTACTAGATCTGTTTGTCGAATAGAAAGGCCACCGAGCCCTCTTGTTCCTAATGTTGAGGAGGGGCAAACAATTTATTTACAGTTGAATTGAACCTCTGCGCCAGCGTAGGAGGAGTACGGTGTGTAAGGTTTTGCATCAGAGCTTTGTACGACCATTTGCTTTCCTTGTTTTGCGCAGAATGCAGCGGCTTCTTTCAATATCTCAACCTTCGTTGAATTTCCGTTATAAGCCCATGCATCTTCTTTTTCGTAGACGTAATTACCTCCACCGAGGTCAACGATGCCAGAATTCGTCGCACAGCCGAACAACGCAAGCAGCGCAATTGTAGAGATAACAATTCGCATATTTTCTCCTCTTATATTTATGTAGTTAATGCAAGCTAGGGTAGCCTAGGCAGCAGCGAGAATAGCTCTCGGCGGCACCCAATTCAAGAAGATCAGCCGGACTTTTAATAACGATTTAATTCGCTTGATCTGTTCTTTTCGCCTTCATCGACCCCGCAATCAGCTTGTACTGCAAGAACCGCGTCTCGATCTGCCCGTTGAATAGCGGAATCCGGCGGCTCGCTTTCAACCCGATCGCCTTCGGCAGCAGCGGGTCGCCGGAGATGATCCACGCTTCCCAGCCGGCGAAGTTCTGCTTCAGCCAGTCGCCCAAGAGCGGATACCACTCGGCGAGATCCTCGGCCTCGCCGATGCGCTCGCCGTAGGGCGGGTTGGTGACGATGGTGCCGGCGGCCGCCGGGGCCTTGAGGTCGAGCACATCGGAGACTTTCAGCTCGATGGCGTCGGCGTAGCCGGCGGCGGCGAGGTTGTTCCTCGCCTTGTCGAGCACCCATCGATCGCGGTCGGCGCCGAAGATGGGCAGGTGCGTCAGCGGCTTTTCCTTCGCGCACGCCTCGTCCTTGAGGCGCTTCCACAGTGCGGCGTCGAAGTCGCGGTAATGCTCGAAGGCGAACCGGCGGCTGCGCCCGGGTGCGCGGTTGAGCGCCATGTCGGCCGCTTCGAGCAGGATGGTGCCGGCGCCGCACATGGGATCGAGCAGCGGCGTACCGGGCTCCCAGCCGGAGAGCAGCAGGAGGCCCGCGGCGAGGTTCTCCTTGATCGAGGCCGCGCTCGCCTCGCGCTTGAATCCTCTTTTGAACAGCGGTTCGCCGCTGGTGTCGAGGTAGAACGTCACCGCGTCCGGGGTGAAGAAGGCGTACACCGGCACGTCCGGCGCTTCGGTGTCGACGCTCGGCCGCGCGCGGGTTTCTTCCCTGAAGCGGTCGCAGATCGCGTCCTTGATCTTCAGCGTGATGAAGTTGAGGCTTTTGAGCGGCGCATTCTGCGCGCCGACCTTGACCGCGATGGTCTTCGTGACGTCGAACCAGTCCGGCCAGGGCAGATCGAGCGCGGCGCGGTAGATGTGCTCTTCCTTGCGGTAGCGCGTGTAGCCGACCTTGCGCAGGATGCGGGTGGCGGTGCGCGAGGTGAGGTTGGCGCGCATCTCGGCCGCGGCATCGGCGGTGAACAGCACGCCGGCGGGGAGCTGGCGCACGACCTGCGCGCCGGCCGCCTTCAGTTCGGCGACCAGCAGTTCCTCCAGGCCGCGCGGGCAGGTGGCGAAATGGCTGGCGGTCGGCAGCGCCTCGCGGTCGGGATGCGGCGCGGGTCTGCGGCCGGGCTGGGGTTTTGGGGAGTGGGGCTTCAAAAAAGGCTTTCAGGAATTCTCAAAATGGTTTCAGCACCACCAGCAGCACGACCACCAGCAGCACGATCACGGGAACTTCGTTGAACCAGCGGAACCAGACGTGGGATCGCGTATTGCGGCGGGACTCGAAGGCGACGAGCAGCGCCTTGCACATGTGCTGGTAGCCGACGAGGCCGATGACCAGCGCCAGCTTCAGCCACAGCCAGCCGGGCGTCGGGCGCCAGTAGACGAGCCACAGGGCGATGCCGGTGGCGAGCGTCAGCCACATGATGGGCGTGACGAACCGATACAATTTGCGTGCCATCAGCAGCAGGCGGTCGTACGCGGCGTCGTTCGTCTCCATCGCGAGATTGACGAAGATGCGCGGCAGGTAGAACAGCCCGGCGAACCAGCTCACCATCATCACGATATGAAACGATTTCAGCCACAGCATGGATAGGAAAGCCTTTATCAAGAAATGGACGCCGAGTCCGCTGACCCTGATTTTACTGGGTTTGGTCGTCTGGCTGTGGTTCCGCCCGCCCGCCAAGGTCAGCGACGAGGACCGCGCCGCGCCGCCGTGGCAGACCGTCGCGACCGACGGCCGCACCGTCGGCAGCGCGTCGCTCAAGGGCCGGGTCGTGCTGGTGAATTTCTGGGCGACGTGGTGCCCGTATTGCCGCAAGGAAATGCCGGCGATCGACCGCTTCTGGCACGACTACCGCGGCAAGGGCCTGGAGGTCGTGGCGATCAGCGTCGACGATCCGCCGGAGAAGATCGCGGCGTGGATGAAGGACAAGGGCTATGCCTTTGCGGCCGCGCCGACCAATGCGTCGGTCACGGCGGCGTTCGGCGACATCCAGACGGTGCCGACCTCGTTCATCATCGATGCGGACGGCCACATCCGGCACAAGATCAGCGGCCAGGTGTATTACGGCCGCCTCGAAAAGCTCATCGTCCCCCTGCTTCCCCGGACCGCCGCGCCATGAACGAATTACCCGACAGCCTTTCGGCCTGGGCACAAGCCCGCCTCGTCGAACTCGAAGCCAAGCTCGCCTTCGCCGAAGACCTGCTCGACACGCTCAACCAGGCCGTGGTCCGCCAGCAGGCGCAGATCGACTCGCTGCAGGCGCAGCTTCGGCTGCTGCACCGGCAGTTGCAGGACATGCGGCCGGACGACGCGCGCACGCTGCGCGACGAGCTTCCGCCGCACTACTGAGCAGCGCCGTCAGACGGCGACCTTGACGACGATCTTGCGGATGCGGCCCGTGCCCGTGAGCGGCGCGTGCGCGTCGTCGGGAAAGAACACGCAGAACGCGCCGGGCGGCGTGGCGACCCACGCGGCGGGGGCATCGTTGAAGAAGCGGATGTCGCGCGCCGCGTCATGCTCGGTCGCCGGATCGCTGCAATCCGCGAGCGGCCGCCAGCCCATCTCGTCGACGCCTTCGAGGACCAGCTGGATGTCGATGTAGCGGCGGTGGCATTCGAGCTTCGCGTCGTCACGCGGACGCGCTTCGCAGTGCTCGACGATCGCGAACAGCGCGTCGCCGTCGATCGGATGCCGTCCGGGCGCGAGCGCGTCGAGGTCGGTGCCGCGCAGGAACGCGAAGGCGCGCGCGAACCCCGGATGCAGGGCGAGATAGCGGTCGGCCCGGGCCAGCGTGTCAAGAATCATGAGCGACAGAAAACCGGCCAGGAAAGATCACTGCGACGCGGGCGCGACAAGCCGGTGCAGCGAGCGTTTATCGCGCACGTACACCCCCTTGTCCTTGCTCTGGATGTCGAACAAGCCGATCGCCTGATACAGATCCCTGAGCTTGGCGTAGCCGTAGTTGCGCGAATCGAACGACGCCTGCTTGGAAATGTGCTGGCCGACGGCACCGAGGCTGGCCCAGCCTTCATCATCCGCCGCAGCCTCGACCGCCTTGCGCAGGAGATTGACCAGCCGGGTGTCGCTCTTCAATTCTTTTGCAGTCAACTTCACTACGGCAGCCTTGGGGACGGCCGTTGCATTGGCAGCCCCGTCCATCTCTGCGGTGACTTTGATTTCGGGCTCTGACGAAGCGCCGAGGTTTTCCAGAAAGAGGAATTTCGAGCAGGCGTTGACAAAGGGGGATGGTGTTTTTTTCTCGCCGAAGCCGAACACCTTCAGGCCGTTGGCCCGGATGCGCATCACCAGCGGGGTAAAATCCGAATCGCTGGAAACGATGCCGAAACCATCGAGTTGCTTGGTGTAGAGCAGATCCATCGCATCGATGATCATCGCGGAATCGGTGGCATTCTTTCCCTTTGTATAGGCGAACTGCTGAATAGGCTGGATCGCGTATTCGTGAAGCACGTCTTCCCAGGCGCTCAAATGCCTGCTCTTCCAGTCCCCATACGCTCTCCGTATGTTGATCACGCCGTAATTGGCCAGCTCGTCGAGTATTTCGTCAATTTTGCTCGCGGGGCTGTTGTCGGCGTCGATCAACAGGGCGATCCGTGCTTCGTTCGTCATCTTCGGCCTCGAGAAGATTGATCCGTCATCGCGGCTAGCGGCTGATCGGCTTGTAGCGGATTCGCTTGGGCTTGGCGCCCTCCTCGCCCAGGCGCTTCCTCTTGTCGGCTTCGTATTCCTGGTAGTTGCCGGGAAAGAACACCACCTGCGAGTCGCCCTCGAAGGCGAGGATGTGGGTGGCGATGCGGTCGAGGAACCAGCGGTCGTGCGAGATCACCAGCACGCAGCCGGCGAATTCCAGCAGCGCGTCTTCGAGCGCACGCAGGGTTTCCACATCCAGGTCGTTCGACGGTTCGTCGAGGAGCAGCACGTTGCCGCCGGAGATCAGGGTCTTCGCCATGTGCAGGCGCCCGCGCTCGCCGCCCGAGAGGTCGCCGACGCGCTTCTGCTGGTCGCCGCCCTTGAAGTTGAAGCGGCCGAGATACGCGCGCGACGGGATCTCGTAGCGACCGACGGCAAGAATGTCACGACCTTCGGCGACCTCGTCGAACACGGTCTTGTCGGCGGCGAGCGCGTCGCGGCTCTGGTCGACGTAGGCGAGCTTGACCGTCTGGCCGATCTCGACTTCGCCGGAATCGGGCTTTTCCTGGCCCGTGATCATCTTGAAGAAGGTCGACTTGCCGGCGCCGTTGGGGCCGATGATGCCGACGATCGCGCCGGGGGGCACAGAAAAGCTGAGGTTGTCGATCAGCAGGCGGTCGCCGAAGGACTTCGACACGTTGTGAAAGTCGATCACCTTGTCGCCCAGCCGCTCGCCGACCGGGATGAAGATTTCCTGCGTCTCGTTGCGCTTCTGGTATTCGGCCGAATTGAGCTCCTCGAAACGCGCCAGCCGCGCCTTCGACTTGGCTTGCCGCGCCTTCGGATTCTGCCGCACCCATTCGAGCTCGTGCTTCATCGTCTTGATGCGCGCGGCCTCCTGCTTGGCCTCGGTTTCCAGGCGCGCTTCCTTCTGCTCGAGCCAGCTTGTGTAGTTGCCTTTCCACGGAATGCCGTGGCCGCGGTCGAGTTCCAGAATCCACTCGGCGGCGTTGTCGAGGAAATAGCGGTCGTGCGTCACGGCGACGACCGTTCCCGGGTAGCGCACGAGAAACTGCTCCAGCCAGTCGACCGACTCGGCGTCGAGGTGGTTGGTCGGCTCGTCCAAAAGCAGCATGTCGGGGTTGGACAGCAACAACTGGCACAGCGCGACGCGGCGCTTCTCGCCGCCGGAGAGGTGGCCGATCGTCGCGTCCCACGGCGGCAGGCGCAGGGCGTCGGCCGCGATCTCCATCTGCGTGTCGAGGTCGGCGCCGGCGGTGGCGAGGATCGCCTCGCATTTCGCCTGCTCCTCGGCGAGCCTGTCGAAGTCGGCGTCGGGCTCGGCGTAGGCCGCATAGATCTCGTCGAGCCGCGTCTTCGCGGCGACGATCTCGCCCAGTCCCGCCTCGACCGCCTGGCGCACCGTGTGCGACGGATCGAGCTGCGGCTCCTGCGGCAGATAGCCGATGCGGATGCCCGGCATCGGGATCGCCTCGCCTTCGATGTCCTTGTCGACCCCCGCCATGATCCTGATCAGCGAAGACTTGCCCGAGCCGTTGAGGCCCAAGAGGCCGATCTTGGCGCCGGGAAAGAAGCTGAGGGAGATGTCCTTGAGTATCTGCCGCTTGGGCGGAACGATCTTGCCTACGCGGTTGAGCGAATAAACGTATTGCGCCATGAAAGAAAAATCCGGGAAATTTATCGGGCGGTGCCGCCGGGGCAGGCGTCGAACTCGCATTCGTTGGCCGGGTTGCGGCCGACATGATGTCCGTCGGGACACTGTTTGACGTCGGTCGGGCACACGAGGGGCTCGTCGGGCATCGGCGGCGGGGGCGGCCCGGCCGGCGCGGGTTTGGCGTGGGCTTGGGGCTGGGTGGGAAGGGTGCCGCACGCGGCGAGCATCAGCAGCAGGACGCCTGCGGCGAGCATCCGCATCACGACAATTCCTTGTCGAGCATCGATTTCAGCTTGGCGAAGTCGAGGTCGCCCAGCTTCTCTTCGACGATGCTGCCGTCCTTGCCGATGATGAAGCTGGTTGGCGTGAGCTGCACGTTGCCGAACGCGCGCGCGTGCGCGCCGTCGGCGTCGATCGCCACCGGGAACGGCAACTGATGCGTCTTCGCGAAATTGGCGACGTAGTTCGGCGGATCGTAGCTCATTGCCACCGCGACGATTTCGAAGCCGCGGCTCTTGTACTGGTTGTAGGTCGCGGCGAGGTCGGGCATTTCCTTGACGCAGCCGGGACAGGAGGTCGCCCAGAAGTTGACCAGCACGATCTTGCCGCGCAGGTCGGCGAGCGAGATCGATTTGCCTTCCAGGGTGGTGAAGGTCGCCGCGGGCGCGGCGGGCTTTTCCGTCAGGGCGTACACGAGCGCGCCGGCGATGGCGAGCACGGCGACGGCAGCGAGGAGGGGCTTGGCGAGTTTCATGCGGGTTCCAGGGATTAAACGTTGTGATATGACCGCGCCAGCGCCACATAGTGCTGCGCGGAATAGCTGAAGTAGGCGATTTCCTCGTCGGTAAGGCGGCGCACCGGCTTGGCGGGACGGCCCAGGTAGAGATGGCCGGATTCGAGCACCTTGCCTTCCGGCACCAGCGACCCCGCCCCCAGCAGCACGTGCTTCTGCACCACCGCGCGATCGAGGATGATCGAGCCCATGCCGATCAGGCACTCGTCCTCGATGGTGCAGGCGTGCAGGATCACCGTATGCCCGACGGTGACGCGCGCGCCGATGACGAGCGGTCCGCCCGCCGGATTTTTCGGGGTCTTGTGCGACACGTGCAGCACGCTGTTGTCCTGGATGTTGCTCGCCTCGCCGATGGCGATCGAATTAACGTCGCCGCGGATCACCGCGCCCGGCCATACCGAGGCGTCGCGATCGAGGCGCACCTCGCCGACGACGGTCGCGCGGGGATGGACCCAGGCGCCGTCGCCAAGTGTGGGGGCAACGCCGTGATGCGGCGCGAGCTTGCCAGCGTAAACCTTGTCAGTCATGGGGTTGAAGGTCCGGCCTTGAAATTGTGCGTCCGACCCGAAAGTATAATTCCCCTGTCCCCTCATTCCGAATGCCCTCATGAACCCCCTCCTCGATTTTTCCGGCCTGCCGCGCTTCTCCGAGTTCAAGCCCGAATTCGTCACCCCCGCCATCGACCGGTTGCTGGCCGACTGCCGCGCGGCAGTCGGGCGCGCGGAAGCCGCCGACACCCGCGCCGAATGGGACGCTTTCGTCGAGCCGCTCGAGGACGCCAACGAACGACTCGGCCGCGCCTGGGGGCAGGTATCGCACCTGCATTCGGTGATGGATTCGCCCGAGCTGCGCGAGGTCTACAACGCCAACCTGCCGAAGATCACGGTCTACTACGCCGAGCTGGGCCAGAACGAGGCGCTGTTTGCCAAGTTCAAGGCGCTCAAGGCGGGTGCCGGCTTCGCCGCGCTGTCTGCGCCGCGCAGGAAAATCGTCGACAACGAGCTGCGCGATTTCCGCCTCGGCGGCGCCGAATTGCCGGCCGACAAGAAGGCCCGCTTCATGCAGGTGCAGGAGGAACTCGCGCAACTCTCCGCCAAGTTCGAGGAGAACCTGCTCGACGCCACCAACGCCTTCGCGCTGTATGTCGACGATGCCGCCCGGCTGGCCGGCGTGCCGGGCGACGTGAAGGCGATGATGAAGGCGGCGGCCGAGGCCGACGGGAAATCCGGCTTCAAGATCACGCTGCACATGCCGTCCTACCTGCCGGTGATGCAGTACGCCGACGACCGCGCGCTGCGCGAGCAGGTCTACCGCGCCTACGTCACCCGCGCGTCCGAATTCGCCCCGGCCGCGTCCACCGGGGACAAGGGCAAGGCCGAACTCGACAACACGCCGCTGATCGCGAGCATCCTCAAGCTGCGGCGCGAGGCGGCCGAGCTGCTGGGATTCAAGAGCTACGCCGAGGTGTCGCTGGCGGCCAAGATGGCCGATTCGCCCGCCGACGTGCTGAAATTCCTCGACGAACTCGCCGTCCGCGCCCGGCCCTACGCCGAGAAGGACTACGCCGAACTGAAGGCGTTCGCGCGCGACGAACTCGGTCTCGCCGACGTCCAGGCCTGGGACACCGCCTACGTGTCGGAGAAGCTGAGCGTCGCCCGCTACAGCTTTTCCGACCAGGAAGTGAAGCAGTACTTCCCCGAGCCGCGCGTGCTGGCTGGCCTCTTCAAGCTGATCGAGACGCTCTACGGCCTGCAGGTGCGCGAGGACAGCGCGCCGGTGTGGCATCCCGACGTGAAGTTCTACACGCTCGCCGATCACACCGGCCAGCGCATCGGACAGTTCTATCTCGACCTGTACGCCCGTGCCTCCAAGCGCGGCGGCGCCTGGATGGACGACGCCATCACCCGCCGCAGGACGGCCGAGGGCATCCAGACGCCGGTGGCCTACCTCAACTGCAACTTTTCCGGACCGGTGGGCGAGAAGCCCGCACTGTTCACCCACGACGAGGTCATCACCCTGTTCCACGAAACCGGGCACGGCCTGCACCACCTGCTGACGCAGATCGAGGAACTCGGCGTCTCGGGCATCAACGGCGTCGAGTGGGACGCGGTCGAGCTGCCTTCCCAGTTCATGGAGAACTTCTGCTGGGAGTGGGACGTGCTGAAGCACATGACGGCCCACGTCGACACCGGCGAGCCGCTGCCGCGCGCGCTGTTCGACCGGATGCTGGCGGCGAAGAACTTCCAGTCCGGCCTGCAGACGCTGCGCCAGATCGAGTTCGCGAGCTTCGACATGCACCTGCACGACGACTTCGATCCCAATGGCAGCCGCACCGCGCAGGACCTGATCGAGGACATCCGCAAACAGGTCGCGGTCATCATCCCGCCCGCCTGGAACCGCTTCCCGAACAATTTCTCGCACATCTTCGCCGGCGGCTACGCGGCGGGCTATTACAGCTACAAGTGGGCCGAAGTGCTGTCGGCCGACGCCTATGCGCTGTTCGAGGACGAGGCCGAGGGCTACGGCGGCGTGCTGAATCCGGAAGTCGGCCACCGCTTCTGGAGCGAGATCCTGGCCCAGGGCGGCGCCCGCCCCGCGCTCGAATCGTTCAAGGCCTTCCGCGGCCGCGCGCCGACGATCGACGCCCTGCTCCGCCACAACGGGATGGCTTAAAGCTTTTTCCGGACGCGCCGTAATAGCGGGGGATCGGGCCATTCGGGAGCGCAGGATGAAAGCAGGAGTTGTCTTGTTGGCGGCAGGGCTCGCCGCCGCCGTGCCGGCCGTCGCAGGCCAGATGTATCAATGGAAGGACGCGCAGGGCCGCTCGGTCTACAGCGACCAGCCGCCGCCGGCCAGCGCCCGGGACGCCCGGCAAAGAGCCTTCAAGGGCAGCGTCATCGAAGAAAACGAACCGTATGCAGTCCGAGTCGCGCGCGAACAGCACCCTGTCACGCTCTACACCAGTGCGTGCGGCGCGCCGTGCGACCAGGCGCGGCAGCTGCTCGTGCAGCGCGGCGTGCCTTTCAGCAGCAAGGATCTGCGGGCAAGCGAGGCCGCCCGCAACGAAGTGCAGAAGCTGACGGGCAAGCTCGACGTGCCGGTGTTGCTGGTCGGCAGCGAAAAAATCGAGGGCTTCGAATCGGGCCGCTGGCAGGCCGCGCTCGACCAGGCCGGCTATCCGAAATCCGCGCTGCCCGGCCACGTGCCGGTGCCCCCGCCGGCGCCGGCTCCCTAGCCGGTGCGCGGCCTGGGCCTGCGGTAAACTCGGCGCCATGAAACTCGCCGCATGGAACGTCAATTCGCTCAAGGTCCGGCTGCCGCAACTGCTGGATTTTCTCGCCACCCGCCAGCCCGACGCGGTATGCCTGCAGGAAACCAAGCTTCTCGATGAGGCGTTTCCCGCCGCCGAGCTGGCCGCCGCCGGCTACCGCGTCGTTTTCGCCGGCCAGAAGACCTACAACGGCGTCGCCATCCTGAGCCGCTCGAATCTTGCCGATGTCAGCGTCGGCATCCCCGGAGTCGAGGACGAGCAGAAGCGCGTCATTGCCGCCACCGTCGACGGGGTACGGCTGGTGTGCGTGTATTGCCCCAACGGGCAGAGCCTCGATTCCGAGAAATATCCCTACAAGCTCGCCTGGTTCGACGCGCTGGCCGACTGGCTGAAGAACGAGCTCGTGCGCTATCCCAGGCTCGCCGTCCTCGGCGACTACAACGTCGCGCCGGAAGACCGCGACGTGCACGACCCGGAAGCCTGGAGGGGCAGCGTGCTCGTGTCGGAGCCCGAGCGCGAACGGTTTCGCAAGCTCCTCGCACTCGGCCTGAAGGACAGCTTCCGGCTGTTCGAGCAGCCCGAGAAGGCCTTCACCTGGTGGGACTACCGGATGATGGGCTTCCGGCGCAACCACGGGCTCCGGATCGACCACATCCTGCTGTCGGAACCGCTCGCCGCGGCCTGTACCGGGGCGGCCATCGACCGCGACATGCGCAAGCTGGAGAGGCCGTCGGACCACGCGCCGGTCCTGGTCGAGATCGGCATGGCCTGCTGAACGCGCGCTGGATGGCCAGCCTATAATCCGCAGAGCCGCGGCGAACATCCGGGCTTGGGTAAACGGGATCAACTTTTGACGGAGACTGCAATGATGAAAAAAACGATGTTGGCCGCGCTCGCGACGGGCCTGTTCGCGCTCCAGGCGTACGCTGCCGATACGGTCAGGATTGCCATTACCGGGCCCTTTACCGGCGGCTCGGCGCCCATGGGCGTCTCCATGCGCGACGGCGCCAAGCTCGCGATCGATGAAATCAACCGCGCCGGCGGCATTCAGGTGGGTGCGAAGAAAATGAAGATCGAAGTCATCGAGCGCGACGACGAGGCGAAGAACGAACGCGGCGCCCTGATCGCCCAGGAACTGACGTCGATGAAGGACCTGGCAGGCGTGATCGGAACGGTGAACACCGGCGTCTGTCTGGCAGGGGACAAATATTGCCAGGAAAAAGGCCTCACCAAGATCATCACGCCGGCGGCCGGCTCCGCGTCCATGACCCAGTGGAGCAAGGCCGGGGTGAAAGACCTCTCGATCTTCCGGTTCTCCGCCGATGACGGGATCCAGGCCTCCATGGTGGTCGAAGAGGCCATCAACCGCAGGTTCACCAAGGTGGCGATCATCCACGATTCGACCAACTACGGCGTATCGGGCCGCGACGATCTCCTCAACCAGATCAGGAAGCAGGGCAACAGGCTCCAGGTCGTGGCGACGGAGAAATTCAACATCGGCGACAAGGACATGACCGCGCAACTGCTGAAAGCCAAATTCGGCGGCGCGCAGGCGATCCTGATCTGGGGCATCGGCCCCGAGCTGGCCGCCGTTTCCAACGGGATGGCGAAACTGGGCATGAAGGTACCGCTGATCGGCGGCTGGACGCTCTCGATGTCCAACTACATCGACAACGCCGGCAAGAACGGCAACGGCACGCTGATGCCGCAGACCTTCATCGAGGACCCCATCACGCCCAAGGCCCGGAGCTTCATCGAAAGCTATCACAAGACCTATGGCGTGAGCCGCATTCCTTCGCCGATGTCCGCCGCCCAAGGCTACGATGCCGTCTACATTTTCGCCGCCGCGGTCAAGCAGGCGAAGAGCACCGACACCCACAAGATCAAGGACGCGCTGGAGGACCTCAAGGAGCCGGTGAAAGGCGTGATTGCCACCTGGAAGCACCCCTACTCCAAGTGGAATCCGGCCGACGAGCAGACTCATGAGGCATTCCGCCGCGATCGCGTGGTCATGGGAATGGTTCAGGACGGCCGCGTGGTGTTCGCGAACCAGGCCGACCGCCAGCGCCTGATGAAGAACGCCGGCCAATAAGGCGACAAGGGGGGCGTAACGCCCCCCGGCTCCATTCGAGCGCGGACGACACGAAAAAATGTATACCCTCCTGATCGTTCAACTGGCCGTGAGCGGGGCGCTGATGGGCATGGTCTACGCCCTCGTCGCGTATGGCTTTCAGCTGACCTTCGCCACCAGCAAGAGCATCAACTTCGGCCAGGGCGAACTCGTGATGCTGTCCGCCCTGTTCAGCCTCACGCTGATCGATACCGGCCTGCCGTACTGGCTGGTGGTGCCGGGCGGCATGCTGTTCGGCGCCGCGCTGGGGCTGTTCGTCGAGCGGGCGGGCGTGCGCCTGGCCCTCGAGCAGAAGAGCGAGGGCTGGATTCTCCTCACCATCATTCTCGGCCTGCTCGGTTTCTCCACCGCGGAAAACATCTGGGGCCGCGACGACCGGCCTTTCCCCACGCCGATTCCCTCCGATCCGCTGCATTTTTTCGGCATCGACGTCACGCCGCTGGAGCTGTCGGTCGCGGTCGGCGTGCTGACGGTGATGGGCCTGGTCGAACTCTTCAAGCGCAAGACGCTGCTCGGCAAGGCGTTCGAGGCGGTGTCGGCGGACCGCGACGCGGCCCAGCTCATGGGCATTTCGGCGACGCGCACGATCCAGCTTTCCTACGGCCTGTCGGGGCTGGTCGCCGCCATGGCCGGCATCCTGGTCGCGCCGATCACGACGGTCGGGCCGACCATGGCCTCGGTGCTGGTGCTCAAGGCCTTCTCGGTGGCCGTGGTCGCGGGACTCGATTCGGGATTCGGCGTGGTGCTGGTGGGCCTCTTCCTCGGCGCCCTCGAAAGCCTGACCAGCTTCTACCTCGGCAGCGGCTGGCGTGAGGCGCCCGGCCTGGTCCTGCTCATCCTCGCGCTCGCCGTACGCCCCAACGGGGTGTTCGGCAAGGCCACCATCCGGAAGGTGTGACGGACATGTGGAAACGGCTGTTATTGATTCGCGGTACCGAGCTGGCCGTCCTGGCGATGCTCGCCGCGATTCCCCTCGTGGTGAACAACAGCTACGTGCTGGGCCTCATCACCCTGCTCGCGATCTACGGCATCCTGTTGATCGGACTCGACGTCACGGTGGGCTATCTCGGCCAGGTGAATCTGGCCCAGGCGGCCTTTCTGGGCCTCGGGGCCTATGCAGCCGGCCTCAGCGTCGCCCATCTCGAGTTCGGCATGCTCGCCTCGCTGGCGATGGGGTTCGGCGTCGGTCTCGTGTTCGGCACCGTGCTCGCCTTTCCCGCGCTGCGCCTGGAAGGCCCGCAGTTCGCGCTGGCGACCCTGAGCTTCTCCGCGCTCAGCGCGACCACGCTGAACGAGTGGGAAGGCCTGACCCTGGGCGCGCAGGGCCTGCAGGTGAGCCGGCCGCCCTTCCTCGGCATGACGCTGGATGCGCCGGGCTTCTTCTGGCTATGCCTGCTGCTGCTCGCACTGGTCTGGATCGGGATGCGCAATCTGCTGTCGTCGCAGTGGGGGCGGGCTTTCGAGGCGCTGCGCGACAGTCCCGTCGCCACCGACGCGATGGGCGTGGGGACCTACCGGCACAAGGTGGCGGGCTTTGCGCTGGCGTCGGGACTCGGCGGTCTGGCGGGCGGCCTGTACGCGTTCAACTTCCAGTATCTCCAGCCGCAAAGCTTCGGCTGGGACCTGATGGTGATCCTGCTTCTGGGTGTGGTGCTGGGCGGACGCAAGAGCCTGTGGGGCGCCCTGGTGGGCGCCTCGCTGATCGCCCTGCTGCCCAACCTGCTGTCCAACCGGGGGCTCTTCCAGCTGATTTCGGCAGCGGGCCTCATCATCGCCGTCGCGGCAGGCACGCGCGGCCTGCTGAAAAAGACCGCGGGGCCGTTCCGGGCGCTGGCGCCGGTGGTGGCGATGGGCGTCCTGGTCGCGGGGAGCTTCGTCGTCGAGAACACCGAAGACTGGCGCAAGGCGATTTTTGCCCTGATGCTGTTCGCGGTGGTGGTCGGATTGCCCGAGGGCCTGATGGGATTCGCCGCGCACTTCCTCGCCAGGCTGTTCCGCATCGCGCCGCCGCCCCTGCCGGCGCCGGCGCCGCTGGATGACGTTCTGCCGAAGCGGACGGTCGACGGCAGCGTGCTGCTCGAACTGCGCGGACTCGAGCGCTACTTCGGCGGCGTCAAGGCGGTCGACGGCATTTCGATGACGGTGCGGGCGGGGGAGATTCACGGCCTCATCGGCCCCAACGGCTCGGGGAAGAGCACCGCGGTGAATGTCATTTCAGGCCTCTACACCCCGACCGGAGGCGACATCCTGCTGCGGGGCAAGGCGCTGCCCGCCGGGAGCCTGTTCAAGGTGGCGCGCAGCGGCGTCGCGCGCACGTTCCAGAATCTCCAGCTGTTCGGCGAGCTGAGCGCGCTGGACAACGTCATGGTCGCGCTCAAGGACGTCTACCGCAGCCCGCTGCCGCTCGTCCTGCTGGGACTCGCACGCGCCGAGGAAAACCGCGCCCGCGCCGCCGCGCTGGCCCTGCTGGAACTGGTCGGCCTCGGCGAGCAGGCCCGCAGCCGCGCGAAGGACCTGACCTACGGCGACCAGCGCCTGCTGGAAATCGCGCGCGCGCTCGCGCGCAAGCCGGAACTGCTGATCCTCGACGAGCCCGCGGCCGGCCTCGCGCATCCGGACGTGAACAAGCTGCTGGGGATCATCAAGCTCATCCACGAACGGGGCATCAGCATCATCCTGATCGAGCACCACATGGACGTGATCAGCGAACTGTGCAGCGTCGTGACGGTGCTCGACGGCGGCCGCATCATCGCGGCGGGGACGGCGGAGCAGATCAAGCGCGATCCCAAGGTGATCGAAGCCTATCTCGGCGCGACGGACGGCGTGGCGCCTGCCCCGGCTGCGTGAAAAAGGAACGACGATGCTGACGGTCGAGAATCTGCATGCGGGATACGGAACGAGCGAAGTGCTCGCCGGCGTTTCCCTGCAAGTGAAGGCGGGCACGGTGGTGGCCCTGATCGGCGCCAACGGGGCGGGAAAGACGACCGGCATGCGCGCGATTTCGGGGATGATCCGGCCGAATCGCGGACGCGTCCTGCTGGACGGCAGGCCGGTCCAGGATCTGGACGCCTCGCGCGTCGCCCGCCTCGGCATGGCGCATTCTCCGGAAGGCCGCAAGGTATTCGGCCCCCTCACGGTGGAAGACAACCTGCTGCTGGGCGCCTACTGCCGCCTGCCCCGGTTCTTCGGTTTTCGCGCCCGCGCCGCAGCCGACCTGGAGGGGATCTACGCGCTGTTTCCCCGGCTCAGGGAGCGCCGCCAGCAGGCAGCCGGCACCCTGTCGGGCGGCGAGCAGCAGATGCTCGCCATCGGCCGCGCCCTGATGGCCAAACCCAAGGTCATGCTGCTGGACGAGCCTTCCATGGGCCTCGCGCCGGTCATCGTGCAGGAGGTGTTCAACACCATCCGCCGCCTCAAGGAAGCCGGCATCACCCTGCTGCTGGTGGAACAGTTCGCGAAGAGCGCGCTGGAGGTCGCGGATTACGCCTACGTGATGGACCGGGGCCGCATCGCCATCGAGGGGACGCCCGCCCACCTGCGCGAGGACGAGCGGGTGCTTGCCGCCTATCTGGGCTGAGCGCCCGGACACGGCGGCATTCGCCCGCGCGGATCGATGGACGCCTGGCACGGCCTTCTGCTGATCGGCGCGGGCTTCCTCGGCGGCGCGGCGAACGCCATCGCGGGGGGCGGGACCTTCTTCACCTTTCCCGCGCTGCTGGCGGCGGGTGTGCCGCCGGTGGCGGCCAACGCATCCAACTCTTTCGCCATCTGGCCGGGCCACACGCTGGCGCTGATGAGCTACGGCGACGAACTCGGGCGGCATCGCAGCGCCTTGCCCCGCCTGATGGCCGCAGCCGTGGCCGGCGGCGCGCTCGGCGGCTGGGCGCTGGTGCACAGCAGCGACCGCCATTTCATGCAGGCCGTGCCCTGGCTGCTGTTGTTCGCCACCCTCGCCTTCGCCTTCAAGGGCCGGCTGCTCGCAACCAGCCGCCGCCTCGTTTCCGCGGACCCGTCGGGCAAGCGGCCGCTCGCCCTGTTTCTCACGTTCGCGCTCGGCCTCTACGGCGGCTACTTCAACGCCGGCCTCGGCATCATGCTGCTCGCGACGCTCACCCTGTCCGGCATCGAAGACATGCATGAACTGAACGGGGTGAAAAACCTGCTGGCGACCGGCGTCACCTCGGTGGCGCTGGCGCCGCTGGTGGCCAGCGGCGTGATCGCGTGGGTCCCGGCGCTGGTGACGCTGGTCGGCGCCGTCGCCGGAGGCCTGCTCGGCGGGCGGCTGGCGCGGCGGATCCCGAAGCGGTGGCTGGAGGGCACGGTGATCGGGCTCGGCAGCCTGCTCACCGCCGTCTACGGAATCAAGATCTACGGCTGAGTCCGCAAGCCGTCAGTACTGCACCGCCACCGGATCGAGGCTGCGCCACAGATACCAGGTGGCGACGGTGCGCCACGGGGCATGGCGCTCGCCGTGCCTGCGCAGCGCCTCGCGAGTCGGACGCGCGTCGTCGAGGTAATGCAGGGCGACGGCCTTCTGCAGCCCGATGTCGTCGACCGGCCAGACGTCGGGGCGGCGCAGGCTGAAGATCAGGAACATCTCGGCGGTCCAGCGGCCGATGCCGCGCACGTCGACGAGCTCGGCGATGACGGCTTCGTCGTCCATTGTCTTCCAGCGCGCGGGTTCGATGCGGCCGTCGGCGAAGTGTCCCGCGAGGTCGCGCAGGTATTCGGCCTTGCGGCGCGACAGGCCGCAGGCGGCGAGCGCCTCGAGTTCCAGGCCGGCGATACGGTCCGGCGCCACCCGTTCGGCGAATTCGGCGAAGCGCGCCCAGATGCTGTCGGCGGCCTTCACCGAAATCTGCTGGCCGACGATGGCGCGCGCGAGGGTCTGGAAGGGGTCGCCGCGATCGGCGAGGATGGCGTCGGGATAGCGGGCGATGAGCGCTGCCATCACCGGATCGGCCGCGGAAAGCTCGGCGCAGGCGGTTTTCCAATACGAAGGCCGGCGCGTATTCACGGCGAGCGCTCCTCCACGAAGGGCGCGAAGCGGTTTTCGCCCATCACAGCAGGATGATGTCGTACTGCTCCTGCGGATAGGTGGTCTCGACCTGCAGCGACACCGGCTTGCCGATGAAATCGATCAGTTGGGCAAGGCTGCCGGATTCCTCGTCGAGGAACAGGTCGACCACGCTTTGCGCAGCGACGATGCGGTATTCGCGCGCGCCGAACTGGCGCGCTTCGCGCAGGATTTCGCGCAGCACGTCGTAGCACACGGTCTGCGCGGTCTTGATCTCGCCGCGTCCGGCACACGTGGGACAGGGTTCGCACAGGACGTGCGCCAGCGATTCGCGGGTCCGCTTGCGCGTCATCTCGACGAGGCCGAGCGCGGAAAAGCCGCTCACGGTCGTGCGCGTCGAATCGCGCGCGAGCGTCTTCTTCAGCTCGGTGAGCACCGCCTCCTGATGCTCGACGTTGTCCATGTCGATGAAGTCGATGATGATGATGCCGCCGAGGTTGCGCAGGCGCAGCTGGCGCGCGATCGCCTGTGCGGCTTCGAGATTGGTCTTGAAGATCGTGTCGTCGAAGTTGCGCGCGCCGACGAAGCCGCCGGTGTTGACGTCGACCGTGGTCAGCGCCTCGGTCTGGTCGATGATGAGGTAGCCGCCGGACTTGAGGTCGACGCGGCGCCCCAGCGCCTTGGCGATTTCGTCCTCGATCGCGTGCAGGTCGAACAGCGGCCGGTCGGCGCCATAGTGGTGCAACTTCTCGAGCACGGCGTGCGTGTAGTTCTGCGCGAACTCGGTCATGCGCTGATAGGTCTCGCGCGAGTCGATCAGGATGCGCGAGGTATCGCGGTTGACGAAGTCGCGCAGCACGCGCAGCGACAGGTCGAGATCCTGGTACAGCAGGCACGGCACGACGCAGTTGCCGCGCGACTGAATGCTGCTCCACAGCCGCCGCAGGTATTCGATGTCCGCCTGCATCTCGACGTCCTCGGCGCTCTCGGCCATGGTGCGCACGATGAAGCCGCCGGTCGCGTCGGCCGGCATCAGCCGGTGCAGTTTCTGGCGCAGGTGTTCCCGTTCCTCCTCGCCCTCGATCTTCTGGGAGATGCCGATATGGGTTTCCTGCGGCAGGTAGACCAGGTAGCGTCCGGCAAAGCTGATCTGCGTGGACAGCCGCGCGCCCTTGGTGCCGATCGGATCCTTGATCACCTGCACCATCAGCGTCTGCCCTTCGTGCAGGACCTGCTCGATCGGGCGCTCGGGATCGCCGTTGTGGCGCTCCTCCCAGATGTCGGCGACGTGAAGGAAGGCCGCGCGCTCGAGTCCGATGTCGATGAAGGCCGACTGCATGCCAGGCAGCACGCGCACCACGCGCCCCATGTAGATGTTGCTCACCAGCCCGCGGCATTTGGCGCGCTCGATGTGCAGCTCCTGCACCGAGCCCAGGTGCAGCACGGCGACGCGAGTCTCCTGCGGCGTGACGTTGACGAGGATTTCTTCGCTCATGGCAATCGCTGATCCATTTCTAAATCAAAACTGACGCGAACAGCCGATGACGCCGGGGCGAGGCGCGGGCGCGCCTCGCGAGCCGGGCACGCGCCGGTTTTGATTTAGGAAAGGAATCAGACGGCGAGACCGAAGGCCCTCAATAAATTGGCTGTGTCATATAACGGCAAACCCATGACGCCGCTGTAGCTGCCATCGATATGTTCGACGAATGCGCCGGCGCGCCCCTGGATTCCGTAGGAACCGGCCTTGCCGACGTATTCGCCCGTTTCCAGGTAACGCAGGATGGTCGCCGTGTCGAGCGAAGCGAATCGGACCAGGCTGGTCGACATCCGCAGATCCAGTCGGTCTTCATGCTGCACCGCGACGGCGGTGTGCACCCGGTGCTCGCGCCCCGACAGCCGCCTGAGCATGTGCTCGGCGCCGGCGCTGTCGGCCGGCTTGCCGAGAATCGCGCCGTCGAGTTCGACCACCGTGTCGGCGCCGAGCACGGGAAAGCGCAGCAGGCGGCGCGCGTCGACGGCGCGCCAGCCGCAGGCGGTCTTTTCGGTCGCCATGCGCTGGGCGAAGTCGTACGCCGTCTCGCCCGAATAGGGAACCTCGACGACGTCCATGCGTCCGGGCACGGCGCGCAGCGGCAGCACGTCGAAGGCCACGCCGATCTGTTTCAGCAGATCGCGTCGTCGCCGCGATTGCGAAGCCAGGTAGATCCGTTTATCGACCAGCATTTTTTGTTATTCCTCCTCAATCCCGATGATAGGGATGTCCTTTCAGGATGCAGACCGCGCGATGAAGCTGCTCGGCCAGCATCACCCGTGCCAGCGCATGCGGCAGGGTCAGCCGCGACAGCCCCAGCAATCTGTGGGCACGCGCCTTGACGGCGTCGTCGAGGCCGTCGGCCCCGCCGACCACGAACGCCGGCGACACGCCTTCGGCCATCCAGCCCTGCAGCCACGCCGCGAGCTCGCGGGTGGTCGCCTGGACGCCGCGCTCGTCGAGCACCACCGGCACGCAGCCGGTGGGCAAGGCCGCCTGAATGCGTGCGGCCTCCGCCTGGCGGGCACGCCCCCCGTCCTCCCCCGCCACCCGGTGCCCCGGCTTGATTTCGGTCAGCACCAGCGGCATGTCCGGCGGCATGCGCCGGGCATAGTCATCATAACCGGCATCGATCCAGGCCGGCATCTTGTGGCCGACGGCGATCAGATGCAGTTTCACCTGCTAGTCTTTTTGGCTGTGCCGCGCGCGGGCCGCTTCGCCCGCGCCCCACAGTTCTTCGAGATTGTAATGCGCGCGCATCGCGGGCTGCATCACATGCACCACGACATCGCCGAGGTCGAGCAGCACCCAGTCGCCGCTCTCCTCGCCCTCCATGCCGCCGACGTGCTCGCCCGCCTCCTTCACTTTCTCGCGCACGTGCGACGCGAGCGCCTTGGTCTGCCGGCTGGATTCGCCGCTCGCGATCACCATGCGCTCGAACAACGACGTGAGCTTGCTGGTGTCGAGGACGGCGATGTCGCGCGCCTTGATGTCCTCGAGCGCGTCGACGATTAACTTGATCTTGTCCTGGATGTTCATTGGGAGGAATACAAATGCAGTTCGTGAATGTAGTCGAGCACGGCATCGGGCAGCAGGTAGCGCGCGCTGCCGTGCCGGGCGAGCAGGTCGCGGATCGCGGTGGCCGAGATGTCCAGCGGCGTCATCTCCCGCAGCAGAATCGAGCCGGCCGGCGCCGAGGCCGAACGGACGTCGGCGGCCACGCGTTGCGACATTTCGTCTTTCAAAGGTTCCATTATGGCGCCGAGTTGCACCGCCTGCGCGCCCGCGCGGGTTGCGACGGCGATATTCGCCAGCTCGAACAGTTTCCGCCAGTCGTGCCAGCCGGGGAGACCGAGAAACGCATCGGCGCCCAGCAGCAGCCAGAGCGGCCGCGCGGCACCCAGTTCGGCGCGCAGGGCGGCGAGCGTGTCGACCGTATAGCTCGGCTGCGGCCGCGCCACTTCGCGCGCATCCGCCTCGAAGCGCGGATTGCCTGCAAGCGCCCGGCGCACCATGGCGAGCCGGTGCGCGGCCGCGGTGCCCGGCGCTGCGCGGTGCGGCGGCTGGCCGGCGGGAATGAACAGGATGCGCTCGAGACCCAGGGCGTCGGCCATCTCCTCGGCCAGCCGCAGGTGGCCGAAGTGGATGGGATCGAAGGTGCCGCCAAAGACGCCGATGGGCGGCGCGGCCTTATCCGCGAACGTGCCCGTCACCCAGCACCACCCATTTCTGGCTGGTGAGCCCTTCCAGCCCCACGGGGCCACGCGCGTGGATCTTGTCGGTGGAGATGCCGATCTCGGCGCCGAGGCCATACTCGAAGCCGTCGGCAAAGCGGGTCGATGCGTTGACGACGACGCTCGATGAATCGACTTCGCGCAGGAAACGGCGCGCCCGGCCGTAGTCCTCGGTGACGATGGCGTCGGTGTGCTGCGAGCCGTGGGTGTTGATGTGGTCGATGGCCGCGTCGATGCCGTCGACCACTTTCACCGCGATGATCGGACCGAGGTACTCCTCGTACCAGTCCTGCTCGACCGCCGCACACAGCTTGTCCGCCGCGACGCCGGCGCTCTCGAGGATCGCCATGGCCTCGGGGCAGCAGCGCATTTCCACGCCCTTCCCGGCGAGCATCTGGCCGATCTCCGGCAGCGCGGCGGCGGCGATCGGGCGCGCGACCAGCAGCGACTCGGTCGTGTTGCAGGTGCCGTAGCGCTGCGTCTTGGCGTTCTCGACGATCTTCACCGCTTTCGCAAGATCGGCGCGGTCGTCGACGTATACGTGGCAGTTGCCGTGCAGGTGCTTGATCACCGGCACCCGCGCCTCGCCGGTGATGCGCTCGATCAGCCCCTTGCCGCCGCGCGGCACGATCACGTCCACGTAGTCCTTCATGGTGATGAGTTCGCCCACGGCGGCGCGGTCGGTGGTCGCGATCACCTGCACCGCGGTCGCGGGCAGGCCGGCGACTTCGAGCCCCTCGCGCACGCAGGCGGCGATCGCCTGGTTGGACTGCAGCGCTTCGGAGCCGCCGCGCAGGATCGCGGCGTTGCCCGATTTGAGGCATAGCCCGGCGGCGTCCGCGGTGACGTTGGGACGCGCTTCGTAGATGATGCCGATCACGCCGAGCGGCACCCGCATCTTGCCGACCTGGATGCCGGACGGCCGGAACTTGAGACCGTCGATCTCGCCGACCGGATCGGGCAGCGCGGCGATCTGCTCGAGCCCTTCGGCCATGCCGGCGACGGTCTTGTCGCTGAGCTGCAGGCGATCGAGCAGCGCCGTGTCGTAGCCCGACGCGCGGGCGTGTTCCATGTCGCGCGAGTTTGCCGCCAGCAGCGCCGCGGCATCGCGCCGGATCGCGGCGGCCATCGCCAGGAGCGCGCGATTCTTCTGGTTGGTGTCGGCGCGGGCAATCGCGCGCGAAGCCTCGCGCGCCTGCCTGCCCACCGTCTGCATATAGCTTTTCACGTCCATCATCTCGTCCTGTTGCCTGGCCCGGCGGCCAGCGTCATGCCCACGCGCAGCAGCGTATCCCAGGGATCGCCCACGCGCTCCAGTCCCTTGGCCTGGCGGTCGATCAGCGCCAGATCGGACAGCGCGGCTTCGATCTGCGCCAGGCCCAGGCGCTTCACCGCACGTTCGATCTGCGGCGCGCGCTGCTTGTCGCGTCCCCACAGCGTGCGCATGAGACCGGGCAGGCCCTCGCCCTGAGCGATCCCCAATTTTAGCCGGAGCAGCAGCTGCACCGCCGACGACACCTGCCACAGGATCGCCGGCACCGCTTCGCCGCTGTCCCGCAGATCGGCCACGACCTGCGCGAAACGCGCGCCGTCGCCCGCGTACAGCGCGTCCTGCAAGGCGTCCGCCTCCAGCCGGCTGACGTCGACCACGGCGTGCTCGACATCGGCCAGCGTCACGGCGCCGGGCGGCAGCAGCAGCGCCAGCTTGTCGATTTCCTGCTGCGCGGCGAGGAGGTTGCCTTCGACCCGGTCGGCCAGGAATTCCAGCGCGGCCCGCTCGGCCCGCAGCCCCTGTTTCGCCAGCCGGCGTTCGATCCAGCCGGGCAGCGCGGCGCGGTCGACCGCTTTCGCCTCGACCACCACGCCGTGGCTCGCGAGCGCGGCGAACCAGCGGCTCTGCATCGTCTTCCAGTCCAGCGCCGGCAGGCTGACCAGCGTCAGCGTGTCGGCCGGGAGCCTCGCGGCGTAGGTTTCCAGCGCCTTCGCGCCGTCGACGCCGGGCTTGCCGGACGGGATGCGTATCTCGGTCAGGCGGCGCTCGCCGAAGAGCGAGAAATTGTCGCCGCTCGCGAAGATCGCCTGCCAGTTGTAACGCCCCTGCACGGTGAATACCGTGCGTTCGCTGTGCCCGGCGGCGCGCGCGGCGGCGCGGATGGCGTCGCCTGCCTCCTGCGCCGCGAGCGGCTCGTCGCCCACCACCACGTAGAGCGCGGCCATGCCGCGCGCAAGCTGGTCGGGCAGACACTCAGCCGGGATGTTCATTGGCTGCGACGGGCGGCTTGATGGCCTGCAAGCGGCGCACGATCCGCTGCGCCGCGTTGTCATCCATGTCGCGGTAAAGCAGCTGCTCTTCCGCGCCCTTGGCGAGCACTTTCGTATCGTCGTACGTAATGTCGCGGGTGAGCTCGATGGTTTCGGGCGTCGCCAGCGTGCGTCCGGCCTTGTCGTCGATCGAGTAGCTCAGTTGCAGGCCAAGCCGGTATTCGGTGACGCGTCCCGCGCCCGACAGCGAGAGAATGACCTTGGTGCGCGCCTCCTGCGTGATCTTGACCACGGCCTCGGCCTGGCTCGCCGTGGCGACGAGACGCGTTTTCCGGTTCGTGGTCAGGCCGTTCCGGATGCGCTGGGCGACCGGGCTGGACGGCGGCGCGTCCAGATAGAGGGTGGCGAAGGGAATGCCGTCGGACCGGCGCAGCTGGAAGCCGCAGCCGGCGGCGAGCAGTGCCGGCACCGCGGCAAGGAAGAGGCGTCGCTTCATAGCACGATATTAACCAAACGCCCGGGCACCACCACGACTTTTTTGGGCGCCCGGCCTTCCAGGTATTTCTGCGCGGGTTCGCTTACGAGCGCCGCGGCCTCGATCGCGGCCTTGTCGGCTGCCGCCGCGACGCGAATCTGGCCGCGCAGCTTGCCGTTGACCTGCAGCATCAGCTCGATCTCGTCCTGCACCAGCGCGCTTTCGTCCACCGTCGGCCACGCCATCGCGGTGCCCGGCTTGAGCCCGGCATAAAGCGTTTCGGCGATGTGCGGCACGATCGGGGCGAGCAGCGCCACCGCGGCCTCGAGCGTCTCCTGGCGCACGCTGCGGGTGACGGCCTCATTGCCTTCGAGCTTCGCCAACGCGTTCATCAGTTCCATCACCGCGGCGATCGCGGTGTTGAACTGCTTGCGGCGCTCGATGTCGTCGCCGACCTTCTGGATCGTCTGGTGCAGCTGGCGGCGCAGCGCCTTCGCCGCGTCGCTCAGATCGCCTCCGGCATAGGCGGCGACGGCTCCGCCCTGCAGATGCTCAAAGACGGTCTTCCACAGCCGCTTGAGGAAGCGGTGCGCGCCCTCGACGCCGGCGTCCGACCATTCGAGGCTCTGCTCGGGCGGCGCGGCGAACATGGTGAAAAGGCGCGCGGTGTCGGCGCCGTACTGGTCGATCAACGCCTGCGGGTCGACGCCGTTGTTCTTCGACTTCGACATCTTCTCGGTGCCGCCGACGATCACGGGCTGCTGGTCCGACTTCAGGATCGCGACGCCGTCACGCGCCTCCACGTCGGCCGGATTGAACCAGGTCTTCTTGCCGGACGCATCTTCGCGGTAGTAGGTGTCGGCGACGACCATGCCCTGCGTCAGGAGATTCGCGAACGGCTCGTCGCTCGACACGAGTCCCTCGTCGCGCATCAGCTTGTGGAAGAAGCGCGCATAGAGGAGGTGCAGGATCGCGTGCTCGATGCCGCCGATGTACTGGTCGACCGGCAGCCACTTGTCGGCGCGGGCGTCCAGCATGCCGTCCGCGTAGTCGGGGCAGGCGTAGCGCGCGTAGTACCACGACGACTCGACGAAGGTGTCCATGGTGTCGGTCTCGCGCCGCGCCGCGCCGCCGCATGTCGGGCACGCGCAGTTGACGAAATCGGCACGCTTATTGAGCGGGTTGCCCGAGCCGTCGGGCACCACGTCCTCAGGCAACACCACCGGCAGTTCTTCGGCCGGCACCGGCACGTCGCCGCAGGCCTCGCAGTGGACGATCGGGATCGGGCAGCCCCAGTAGCGCTGGCGCGAGATGCCCCAGTCGCGCAGGCGGAACTGGATCTTCTTTTCCCCAATCCCCTTGGCGGCGAGGTCAGCGGCGATCGCGTCGACCGCGGCCTCGTAGCCGAGGCCATCGTACTTGCCGGAATTCACGCAGTGGACGCGTGTCTTGTCACCGTACCATTCGGCCCAGGCGTCGAGCGAGAAGGTTTCGCCGTCGACGCCGATGACCTGCTTGATCGGCAAGTCGTATTTCTTGGCGAAGCCGAAGTCGCGCTCGTCGTGCGCCGGCACCGCCATCACCGCGCCCTCGCCGTAGCTCATCAGGACGTAGTTGCCGACCCAGACCGGGACCGCCTCGCCGGTGAGCGGGTGCGTGACCGTGAGGCCGGTGTCCATGCCCTTCTTTTCCATCGTCGCCATGTCGGCTTCGGCGACGCTGCCCTGCTTGCACTCGTGGATGAAGGCGGCAAGCGCCGGATTGTTCTCGGCGGCGCGCGTGGCGAGCGGATGCTCGGCGGCGACGGCGACGAAGGTCACGCCCATCAGGGTGTCGGCGCGGGTGGTGAACACCCACAGCTTCTCGTCGCGGCCGTCGAGCGTGTACGGGAAGGCGAGGCGCACGCCGGTGCTCTTGCCGATCCAGTTCGCCTGCATGGTCTTCACCCGCTCGGGCCAGCCCGGCAGCGTGTCGAGGCCGGACAGGAGCTCGTCGGCGTACTGGGTGATGCGGAAGAAGTACATCGGGATGTCGCGCTTCTCGACCAGCGCACCGGAGCGCCAGCCGCGGCCGTCGATCACCTGCTCGTTGGCGAGGACGGTCGCGTCGACCGGGTCCCAGTTGACCGTCGCCATCTTCTTGTAGATCACGCCCTTCTCGAACAGCCGCGTGAACAGCCACTGCTCCCAGCGGTAGTAGTCGGGCTTGCAGGTGGCGAGCTCGCGCGACCAGTCGATGGCGAAGCCGAGCGACTGCAGTTGCGACCGCATGTGGTCGATGTTGGCGTAGGTCCACGCAGCGGGCGGCACGCCGTTGGCGATCGCGGCGTTCTCCGCCGGCAGGCCGAACGCGTCCCAGCCCATCGGCTGCATCACGTTGAACCCGCGCATCGCGTGGTAGCGCGCCAGCACGTCGCCAATGGTGTAGTTGCGCACGTGCCCCATGTGCAGCTTGCCCGACGGATAGGGAAACATCGACAGGCAGTAGTATTTGGGGCGGTCGGAGGCGTCGGCGGCACGGTAGGCCTGGCTGGCCGCCCATTTCTGCTGGGCCGCGCGTTCGATTTCCGAGGGAAGGTATTTTTCTTGCATCGCAACAACCGCACACATTCAAGGCGGCCGATTATACCCGCCCGCCCTGCCGCAGCGCCCGCGGAACGGCGTTTCGCACCCGCTCGCGCCCTCGTCTATCATGGATTCGCCGACCGCCCGAGGAGACACCCATGACCGCGCTGCGCCCGCTTGCACTGCTTGCCCTGTCCCTGGCCCCCGCCGCCACGCCGGCCCTGGCGGCCCAGCCCGACGTCCTTCCGGTCAAGCAGATCGGGCTCGAACTCGCGCGCGACATCGCCATGGACGCGATCGAAGCCTGCCGCGGCAGCGGCTATACCGTCTCCGCCGTGGTGCTCGACCGCGCCGGCAACGTGCAGGCCGCCCTGCGCGACTCGCTGGCGCCGCGCCACACGCTCGAGATCGCCGAGCGCAAGGCCGGCATGAGCATCATGTCCGGCATCGATTCGGGGGCGTTCCGGGCCGCCCGCGGCGACATCCGCCCCGAGCTCAACCATATCGACGGCCTCATCGTCATGGAAGGCGGCCTGCCGATCCGCGCCGCCGGCAGCCTGATCGGCGCCGTGGGGGTCTCGGGGGCGCCCGGCGGCGACAAGGACGCCGCCTGCGCCGCCGCTGCGCTCAGGAAGGTGGAAGAACGGCTCGAATTCGCGCCCTGAGGTGCGCCGAGGGTGCCGGCCGATCGGATGACAAGGCCGCCCCGGCGCGGGTAAAATGGCGTGTTTTTCGCATTCGTCCATCGTCCTTCAGGGAGTCCCAGCATGTCCAAGAAGCACCCCGTCATCGCGGTCACGGGTTCGTCCGGTGCCGGCACCACCACCGTCAAGCGCGCGTTCGAGCACATTTTCTTCCGTGAAAAGATCAACGCCGCCGTGATCGAGGGCGACAGCTTCCATGGCCTGTCCCGCGTCGAATTCAAGGAAGCGGTGAAAAAAGCCGAGGCCGAGGGCAACTTCTCGTTCAGCCATTTCGGCCCGCAGGCCAACCGCTTCGACAAGCTGGCCGAACTGTTCGAGACCTACGGCAAGACCGGCGGCGGCAAGAAGCGCTACTACATCCACAGCGACGAAGAAGCCGATCAGCACAACAAGCGCCTGAACACCAGCCTCAACCCCGGCGAGTTCACGCCGTGGGAAGACGTGCCGGCCGGCTCCGACGTGCTGTTCTATGAAGGCCTGCACGGCCTCGTCAAGACCGACGACATCGACGTCGCCAAGCACGTCGACCTCGGCATCGGCGTGGTGCCCATCGTCAATCTCGAGTGGATCCAGAAGATCCACCGCGACGGCGCCGAGCGCGGCTATTCGGCCGACGTCATCGTCGACACCATCCTGCGCCGCATGCCGGATTACGTGAACTACATCACGCCGCAGTTCTCGCGCACCGACATCAACTTCCAGCGCGTGTCGACCGTCGACACCTCCAACCCCTTCATCTCGCGCGACATCCCGACGCCGGACGAAAGCTTCATCGTGATCCGCTTCCGCGATCCCAAGGGCGTCGACTTCCCCTATCTGCTGAACATGATCTGCAACTCGTTCATGTCGCGCCCGAACACCATCGTGGTCCCCGGCGGCAAGATGGGCTTCGCCATGGAACTGATCCTGGCGCCGATCATCCAGGACATGATCGCGAACAAGAACAAGTAAGCGCGTTTTGCCTGAATCGAAAAACGGAGCCGATCGGCTCCGTTTTTTATTTGCCGCGTGCGGCCGGCTGAAAAGGGGGCCTTGTGAAACCTGACCCGCTTCCCGCCTCAAACCACGGAGAACCCGACCAGCGCGATCTCGTCGCCGTCCCTGACCGGCGCGGACTTCTCGGCGAACTGTTTGTTGATCGTGATATTGAGCTTGGGATTGCCGAGCAGCATCTTTTTCCACATGTCGCCGCGCTTCGACAGAACGAACAGCAGGCGCTCGACGTCGGTGACGTCGGGCGGCAGCGCGATCTCGTCGGACGCCATGCCGAGGGTGTCGACGAGGTCGCCGAAAAACAGGATTTTCACCATTCGTAGGCCTTTATAATCTGCGATTGACCGCCCGATTTTACCCCCGTATGTCCGCCTACCCTGAAGGGCCCGTCCCGCTGCTGGAAAACCTCAACCCCGAACAGCGCGCCGCCGTGACGCTGCCGCACGAATCGGCGCTGATCCTGGCGGGCGCCGGCTCGGGCAAGACGCGCGTGCTGACGACGCGCATCGTGTGGCTGATCCAGACCGGCCAGGTGTCGCCGCACGGCATCCTCGCGGTGACCTTCACCAACAAGGCGGCGAAGGAGATGCTCACCCGCATCTCGGCGATGCTGCCGATCAACACGCGCGGGATGTGGGTCGGCACCTTCCACGGATTGTCCAACCGCCTGCTGCGCACGCACTGGCGCGAGGCGGGCCTGCCGCAGTCGTTCCAGATCCTCGATTCGGCCGACCAGCTTTCGGCGATCAAGCGGCTGATGAAGTCGATGAACGTCGACACCGAGAAATACGAGCCGAAGAAGGTGCAGTGGTTCATCAACGGCAACAAGGAAGCCGGGCGGCGCGCGCGCGACGCCGAGGCCTTCGACGAATACTCGATGCGGCTGGCCGAACTGTACGAGGCCTACGACGCGCAGTGCCAGCGCGAGGGGGTGGCCGATTTTCCCGAGCTGCTGCTGCGCTCGTACGAGCTCCTCTATCGCAACGAGCCGCTGCGCCAGCATTACCGCGACCGCTTCAAGCACATCCTGATCGACGAATTCCAGGACACCAACACGCTGCAGTACCGCTGGCTGAAGCTCTTCGCGGGGCCGCACACGGCGCTGTTCGCGGTCGGCGACGACGACCAGTCGATCTACGCCTTCCGCGGCGCCGACACCGCCAACATGGCGGCGTTCGAGCGCGAATTCGCCCACGGCAACGTCATCAAGCTGGAGCAGAACTACCGCAGCCACGGGCACATTCTCACCGCGGCGAATACCCTCATCTCGCAGAACGCGCACCGGCTCGGCAAGAACCTGTGGACCGCGGAGGGCGAAGGCGAGCCGATCCGCATCTTCGAGGCGTATTCCGACCAGGACGAGGCGAGCTTCGTGGTCGACGAGGTGAAGACGCTCAACCGCGAAGGCGTGGCGCTGTCCGACATGGCGCTCCTGTATCGCTCCAACGCGCAGTCGCGGGTGCTCGAGCACGCGCTCTTCTCGGCCCACGTGCCGTATCGCGTATACGGCGGCCTGCGCTTTTTCGAGCGGCAGGAAATCAAGCACGCGCTCGCCTATCTGCGGCTGCTGACCCATCCCGAGGACGACGGCGCGTTCCTGCGCGTGGTGAACTTTCCCGCCCGCGGCATCGGCGCGCGCACCCTGGAGCAACTGGCCGACCATGCCGTGCGCGCGGGGGGCAGCCTGTGGCAGGCAGCGTGTACCGGCAGCGGCAAGGTCGCAGGCTTCGCCCGGCTCGTCGAGGAAATGAAGCAGGCCACGGCCGATCTTCCGCTCGCCGAGGCGATCGACCACGTGATCGAGGCCAGCGGGCTGGCGGACTACTACCGCGCCGACAAGGAGGGCGCCGACCGCCTCGAGAACCTCAACGAACTGGTGAACGCGGCGGCGCTGTTCGCGGACGAATCCGAGGACAACACGCTCGACGCGTTCCTCGCCCACGCCGCGCTCGAAGCCGGCGAGCACCAGGCCGGCGCGGGACACGACGCCCTGCAACTGATGACCGTGCACGCGGCGAAGGGTCTGGAATTCCATACGGTCTTCATCACCGGGCTCGAGGAAAGCCTGTTTCCGCACGAGCAGAGCGCCCACGAGGAGAACGGGCTGGAAGAGGAGCGGCGGCTGATGTACGTGGCGATCACCCGCGCACGGCGGCGGCTGTACCTGTCGCACGCGCAGTCGCGCATGCTGCACGGCCAGGTCCGCTACGGCCTGCCGTCACGCTTTTTGAACGAGCTGCCGGAGCAGGTGCTGCTGCATCTCAACCGGCGCGCGGAGCCGGCCTATCCGTCGGGCGTGCAGCAGGCCGCCGGCCACTACGGCGTCGCGGCGCCACGCAGCCAGGGCAACGACACCGGCTACAAGGTCGGCCAGAGCGTGGCCCACGCCAAGTTCGGCACCGGGATCATCATCGACTTCGAGGGGCGCGGCCCCGACGCGCGGGTGCAGGTGAAATTCCGCGACGGCGGGACCAAATGGCTGGCGCTGGCCTACGCGAAGTTGTCGCCCGCCTGAACCGGCGCCGCGTCATCCTCCCATACCGCGAAGATCGCCTGGTACGAGGCGTACAGCGAGCCGAACAGCACCGGCATCGCCACCAGCAGGCCCAGCAGCATCGGCACCAGCGCGGAGACGAACAGCAGCAGTGCGAGCGCGAGGCTGTTCGTCAGCATCGCCGCCCAGTTCCTGGCGACGGCCTTGAGGCTCACGCCGAGCGCGGCGGGCGGAGGGACGCCGCCGAACAGGATCAGCGCGGGCGCGAACCAGGTGGCCATGATCAGCGGCGTGAAGAGCGCCATCCCGACGAGCACCGGCGGCAGCGTCTGGTTCATCAGCGCCTGCATCTCGGCGGGGCTGGCCTTGCCCGCCGTGGCAGCGTCCATGACCGCCTGCGGATCGAAGCCCATGGCAACCATGATCTGGCCGATCACCAGCGCGCCGAGCAATTGCACCGCACCGATCGTCATCAACGGAATCAGCGGCCCGCGGACGCCGGCCAGGAAATGCGGCAGTTCGAGTTCGCGGCCGTCGTCGAGGGCGCGGTATGCCGCCATGAAGCCGGCCACCATCAAGGGCGAGGCCAGATCCGACAGCGCGCCACCGACCAGGGGGACGAGGCCGAGGCCCATCACCACGCCGAACAGCAGGCCGAACGCGGCGGACAACAGCAGGGGACTCTTGCGGTACAGGCGAAAGCCCGCGGCGACCCAGGCGAACCCCTGGCTGGCCGCGACCTTGCGCGGGACATCTTGATCGGAAGCGGTATTCATGCGGCCGATTCTAACCGACGCGCACGCAAAGATTCAGCGCGTTCCGGTCACCACTTCTTGATGACCCACATGGGCGGCTGCAGGCCGGTGAGCGTCTCCTGCCGCTCGAAATGCCCGTCCCCTCGCGGGTCGACGAGGTAATACGGCTTGCCGACCTTGGGGATGATCTTGAGCATGTAGAGCTTGCCATTCGCGCGGTATTCGACGACGCGCCCGCCCTGGCTGCTCGGCTTGATCGTCACCGCCGGCGCATCGCCCGGCCCGGGCGGGCCGGGGGGGACGGGGGTGAGCCCGGACGGCGGCTCGGCCGCGACGGCGAGGCCGCTCAACAGCAGGGTGAACAAGAGGGCGGGGTAGCGCATGGCGTGCTCCAGGGGACGATGGAATGGCGTTAGCTTAAACGAGGGATGCGCGGGCCGCTCACAGATTGAGCTGGATTTCGCGTTCGGCCAGCGACGGCGTGAAGCCGCGCTTCTCGTAATGCGCGAAGATGGCCTCGACCACGTCTTCCGGCTTGTCGATGATGCGCAGCAGGTCGACGTCTTCGGGCGAAATCATGCCCTCGTCGACCAGCCTGTCCTTCACCCAGTCGGCGAGTCCTGTCCAGAATTTCGCCCCGACCAGAATGATGGGGATGCCGGCGATCTTTCCCGTCTGCACCAGCGTCAGCGCCTCGAACAATTCGTCGAGCGTGCCGAAGCCGCCCGGCATGACGACGTAGGCGGCCGCGAACTTGACGAACATGACCTTGCGCGCGAAGAAATGCTGGAAGGTCTGGCTGATGTCCTGGTAGGCGTTGGCGCTCTGCTCGTGCGGCAGCTGGATGTTGAGGCCGACGCTCGGCGACTTGCCGAAATACGCGCCCTTGTTGGCCGCCTCCATGATGCCGGGGCCGCCGCCGGACACGACCGAGAAGCCGGCGTCCGACAGCTTGCGCGCGATGTCCTCGGTCAAGACGTAGTAGGCGTGGTCGGGCGGCGTGCGCGCGCTGCCGAAGATCGACACCGCCGGACGGATGGATGCCAGCCGTTCGGTCGCCTCCACGAACTCTGCCATAATCCCCAGCATCCGCCACGACTCGCGCGCCGAGTAGTTGATCTCGGCGGTGCGCCCCGGGTCGGCGGGGGCAGGCAGTTTATCCAAATGCATTTTCGAGCGCCTCGTGAACGATTCTTCTAATGTAAGCCCGCCCAGGAAAACCCTGTTATTGGTGGACGGCTCGTCCTACCTGTATCGCGCGTTCCACGCGCTGCCCGACCTGCGCAATTCCGCCGGCGAGCCGACCAACGCGATCAAGGGCGTGCTTTCCATGCTGCACAAGCTGCGGAAGGACCATGCGGCCGATTATATCGCCTGCGTGTTCGACGCGAAGGGCAAGACCTTCCGCGACGAGCTGTATCCCGCGTACAAGGAACACCGCCCGCCGATGCCGGATGACCTGCGCAGCCAGATCGAGCCGCTGCACGCGGCGATCCGCGCCGAGGGATGGCCGCTCGTCGTCGTGGAAGGCGTCGAGGCCGACGACGTGATCGGCACGCTGGTCCGGCATGCCACGGACAAAGGCATCTGCAGCATCGTCTCCA
This sequence comes from Pseudomonadota bacterium, assembly GCA_021820845.1. GTDB lineage: Bacteria > Pseudomonadota > Gammaproteobacteria > Burkholderiales > Thiobacillaceae > Thiobacillus. Next base: position 55,853 of record JAKADC010000009.1, on the reverse strand, counting down.
CCGGCGACAAGGACATGGCGCAGCTGGTCGACGGCCACGTGACGCTCGTCAACACCATGAGCCTGGAGACGCTCGACCCGGCCGGCGTCGCCGCGAAGTTCGGCGTGCCGCCCGAGCGCATCGTCGACTACCTTACCCTGGTCGGCGATGCGGTCGACAACGTGCCCGGCGTGGCCAAGTGCGGCCCGAAGACGGCGGTGAAATGGCTCGCCGAATACGGCACGCTCGACAACCTGCTGGCGCACGCCGGCGAGATCAAGGGCGTGGTCGGCGACAACCTGCGCGCCACGCTCGACTGGCTGCCCCAGGCGCGCACCCTGGTCACGATCAGGACCGACGTCGCGCTGCCCTTCGATTTCGACGACCTCGTCCTGAAGCCGCGCGAGACGGACACCTTGCGCGCGCTGTTCCAGCGCTACGAGTTCCGCACCTGGCTGCGCGAACTCGATGCGGCGGCGACGGCCGTGCCCGACGCCCCCGAGCAGGACGAAAGCGGCACGCATCGCGTGCACTACGAAACGATCCTGTCGGAGGCCCGGCTCGACGCCTGGATCGCGAAGCTCGCTACGGCACCGTCGTACGCGCTCGACACCGAAACGACCAGCCTCGATCCGATGCAGGCCGAGCTGGTCGGCATCTCGTTCGCCACCGCGCACGGCGAGGCGGCCTACCTGCCGCTGGCGCACCATTACGCCGGTGCGCCCGCGCAGCTCGACCGCGACGCCGTGCTGGCGAAACTGAAGCCGCTGCTGGAAAGCAGCGAGCCCAGGATCGTCGGCCAGCATCTCAAATACGACCGCCACGTGTTCGCCAACTGCGGCATCCGGCTCGGCGGCGTCGTGGACGACACGCTGCTGCAATCCTACGTGCTGGAGGCGCACCACTCGCACGAACTCGGCAGCCTCGCTTCGCGCCACCTCGGCCTCGCGACGATCAGCTACGACGACGTCACCGGCAAGGGCGCGGCGCGCATCGGCTTCGAACAGGTCGCGATCGAGCGCGCAGGCGAATACGCCGCGGAAGATGCCGACGTCACGCTGCGCGTGCGCGACGCGCTGGCGCCGCGGATCGAGGCGTCCGACAAGCTCGCCTTCGTCTACCGCCACATCGAGCTGCCCGTCGCGGAGATCCTGTTCCGCATGGAGCGCACCGGCGTGCTGCTCGACCGCGACCTGCTCGCCGCGCAGAGCGGCGAACTCGGGCGCAAGATGCTCGAGCTCGAGCAGCGCGCGTACCAGGAGGCGGGGCAGCCCTTCAACCTCGGCTCGCCGAAGCAGATCGGCGACATTCTTTTCACGCAGAAAGGCCTGCCGGTCATCAGAAAAACGCCGAGCGGCGCGCCGTCCACCGACGAGGAGACGCTGGCGCAGCTGGCGCTCGACCATCCGATCGCGCGCGCGATCCTCGACTACCGCGGGATGGCCAAGCTCAAGTCGACCTACACCGACAAGCTGCCGCAGATGATCAACCCGGCCACCGGGCGCGTGCATACGAGCTATTCCCAGGCCACCGCCGTGACCGGCCGGCTGGCGAGCGCCGAGCCCAACCTGCAGAACATTCCCGCGCGCACGCTCGAAGGCCGCCGCATCCGCGAGGCCTTCATCGCACCGCCCGGGCACATGCTGGTGTCGGCCGACTATTCGCAGATCGAACTGCGCATCATGGCGCACCTGTCCGATGACGCGGGGCTGCTGAATGCCTTCGCGGAGGACCGCGACATCCACACCGCCACCGCCGCCGAGGTGTTCGGCGTGCCGCTCGAGGGCGTCAGCAGCGAGCAGCGGCGCATGGCCAAGGTCATCAATTTCGGGCTCATCTACGGCATGTCGGCGTTCGGGCTGGCGAGCCAGCTCAACCTCGACCGCGCCGCCGCGCAGGCCTACATCGACCGCTATTTCGCGCGCTATCCCGGCGTGGCCGGCTACATGCAGCGCACGCGCGAAGCCGCGCGGAGCCAGGGCTACGTCGAGACCGTGTTCGGGCGCCGCCTCTACCTGCCGGAGATCAACGCGAAGAACCCGGCGCGCCGCCAGGGCGCCGAGCGCGCCGCGATCAATGCGCCGATGCAGGGCACCGCCGCCGATCTCATCAAGCTGGCGATGATCGCCGTGCAGCGCTGGCTCGACGATGAAAAGCTGGAAAGCCGGCTGCTGCTGCAGGTGCACGACGAGCTCATCCTCGAAGTACCCGAACGCGAACTCGACCGCGTGCGCGCCGAACTGCCGGGACAGATGTGCAACGTCGCCCAGCTCAAGGTGCCGCTGCGCGTCGGCGTCGGCGCGGGCCGCAACTGGGAGGCCGCGCACTAGCCGTCCGTCGGGCTGCCCTGGCTACAGCCGGGGGATCAACTCGACGCGGCGGTTCTTCGCGCGGCCTGCCGCGGTCTTGTTGTCGGCCACCGGTTCGGATTCGCCGTATCCCCTGGCGATCAGGCGGCTCGCCGCGACGCCCTTCCCGAGAAGGTAGGCGCGCACCGCCTCGGCGCGGCGCTGCGACAGCCTGCGATTGAATGCGGCCTGGCCCACCGAGTCGGTATGCCCGGCCACCTCCACCTTGACCTCGCCCCATTCCTTCAAGGTGGCGGCGACATTGTCGAGAATCGTAAGAGACTCGGGACGCAGCCGGTCGCTTGCCTTGTCGAAAATCACGCCGTCGAGGGTCAGTTTTGCGGGCGCGCCCGTTTCGGCCGGCCGCGCCGACTGGGACTCGGGCGCTTGGGACCCGGGTGTCTTGGGTCCGGCCGGCCTGGGAGGACAGCCGTCGGACGTAGCCGGTGCGGCGACAGACGGACAGCGGTCGCGGGAATCGGGAACCCCGTCGCCGTCGGCGTCCAGCGGGCAACCGTCGGCGTCGACCTTCACGCCGGCGCCGGTTCCCGGACAACGGTCGAGGCCGTCGAATACGCCGTCGCCGTCGGTGTCCAGCGGGCAGCCGCGCGGACCGGTCTTGGCGCCCTTCGGCGTGCCGGGGCAGAGGTCCACGCGATTGGCCACGCCATCGCCGTCGGAATCGAGCGGCGCGCCGAGGCCCCATGCATAGCCCACCAGCGCCTGAAAATTGACCAGCCCCGCGCCGGGCAGGCCGCCGTCGCCGAACGACCGATCGGCGCGCACCTCCCAGCGAAAGGCGTCGTTCGCCCCCGCTTCCCACGACTGCCCGACGCCCAGCGAGGCCATCGGACGGGTAAAGCCGTTGCTGCCGGCGGTGTTGACGTCCATCACGCCCAGCCCCCCCGACAGGAACCAGTTGTAGCGCGGCTGCCGCGAAGCCATCCATTCGAATCCGCCGCGCAGCGTCGTGACGTCGGCATCCCCCACGCCGATGCGGTTGCCGTCGTAGGCGCCGTAGACCAGGTCGCCGAACAGGCTGAAGCGGTCGTTCAGGCGCTGGCCGTAGCGCACGCCGAGGAGCGACGTGCCCGTATCGTGCCTTCCGCCGACCAGATCCGCGTCGGCCTGCCCGCCGCCGAGCAGCACGCCCACTTCGCGCTCGGCTATGTCCGCCGCATGGGCGGCCGCAACGCAAAACGCTGCCCAGCCTGCCAGCAGGCAGGCTGCGTGTTGATGTCTTTTCATGATGGGGCCCTGTCCCAATGGCGAGAGTCGTACTCTGCCTACCCACACCGCCAGGGCAGCAATGAGCACCTCCGCTCCCGGAGCGTGCCCGTACACGATGACAGCCTCGTTACTTTTTCAGGCTGTCGCGAATTTCACGCAGCAACACGATATCTTCCGGCGTCGCCGCTGGCGCGGCTGGCGCGGCCGGCTTCTTCAGGCGGTTGATCTGCCGGACGATGACGAAAACGATGAGCGCCAGGATGATGAAGTTGAGCAGTATGGTCAGAAAATTGCCGTAGGCAAATACCGGGACGCCCGCCTTCCTCACGTCGGCCAGGGTCATCGCGACGCCTTGCGGCACGTCCCTCAAGGGCAGGAACAGGTTGGAAAAATCGAAGCCGCCGAACAGTGCGCCGATGAGCGGCATGATCAGGTCGTTGACGATCGACTCGACGATCTTGCCGAAGGCCGCGCCGATGATGACGCCGACCGCCAGGTCCATCGCATTGCCCTTGACCGCGAACTCCTTGAATTCAGACATAAAACTCATTTTTTCTCCTCCTGTTATCGATGCACGACAATCTGTTGATAGTAGCCGCTCAAACCGCATCGAGGCCACCGCGATGCAAATTTTCGAGGCTTGGTCGGGGCACCCGACGAGGGTAAAATCCGCCCCTTATGCGTATCGGTCGCCACCTTCTCAAGAATCGCCTGATCGTCGCTCCCATGGCGGGGGTGACCGACCGGCCTTTCCGCCAGCTTTGCAAGAAGCTGGGCGCCGGCATGGCGGTGTCCGAGATGGTGACGTCGAACTCGCTGCTGTACGGCTCGGCCAAGACCGCCCGGCGCGCCAACCACGAGGGCGAGGTCGACCCGATCAGCGTGCAGATCGCCGGGGCGGACCCGCAGATGATGGCCGACGCCGCCCGTCACAACGTCGACCGCGGCGCGCAGATCATCGACATCAACATGGGGTGCCCGGCCAAGAAGGTCTGCAACGTGATGGCGGGCTCCGCGCTGCTGCAGGACGAAGCGCTGGTCGGGCGTATCCTCGACGCCGTCGTCCAGGCCGTTCCCGACGTGCCGGTGACGCTGAAGATCCGCACCGGCTGGGACCGCGAGCACAAGAACGCACTCAACATCCTGAAGATCGCCGAGAACGCCGGCGTGCAGGCGCTGGCGATGCACGGCCGCACCCGCGCCTGCGGCTACACGGGCGAAGCCGAGTACGACACCATCAAGGCGGTGAAGGCCGAAGCGCGCATTCCGGTGATCGCCAACGGCGACATCACCACGCCGGAGAAGGCGAAGCACGTCCTCGAATACACCGGCGCCGACGCCGTGATGATCGGCCGCGCCGCACAGGGCCGGCCCTGGATCTTCCGCGAGATCGCGCATTTCCTGGCCACCGGCGCGCATCTGCCGCAGCCCGAAGTCGCGGAGATCCATGCCGTTCTGCTCGATCACATCCACGACCTGTACGCCTTCTACGGCGACGTCACCGGCGTGCGCGTCGCGCGCAAGCACATATCCTGGTACACGAAGGGGCTGGTCGGCAGCAGCGCCTTCCGCCATGCGATGAACCGGCTCGACTCGGTGGCCGAACAGCTCGCCGTCGTGAACGACTATTTCGCCCAGGCCGCGCACGCGGGCAGCCGGCTGCGCTACGAGGCCGGCGACGACGACAACAACACGCAGAACGTGCTGGCGGCCTCGCGGCTCGCGGCATAAAAGGGGAACTCAAAAAATGATAGAAGAAAACGAAATCGCTGCGTGCATGCGGCGGTCGCTGAACCGCTATTTCAAGGACCTCGACGGCGAAACGCCGCGCGAGGTTTACAGCATGGTGCTCGGCGCGGTGGAAAAACCCCTGCTGGCCTACATCCTCGATCGCGCCGAGGGCAACCAGACGCGCGCAGCCGACATGCTCGGCATCAACCGCAACACGCTGCGCAAGAAAATGCGCGAGCACGGCCTTTCAGACTGAACCCATCATGACCACAATGAAAATACAGCGCGCCCTGCTTTCCGTCTCGGACAAGGCCGGCCTCGTCGATTTCGCGCGCGCACTCGCCGATGCCGGCGTCGAACTGCTGTCCACCGGAGGCACGGCCAAGGCGCTGCGCGACGCCGGCCTCACGGTGATCGACGTCAGCGAATACACGGGCTTCCCGGAAATGCTCGACGGCCGCGTCAAGACGCTGCATCCGAAAGTCCACGGCGGCATCCTGGCGCGGCGCGACCTCCCGGCACACGTCGCGACCATGACGCAGCACGGCATGGGCTACATCGATCTGGTGTGCGTGAACCTCTATCCCTTCGTCGCCACGGTGTCGAAGCCTCACACGCTGGACGACGCCATCGAGAACATCGACATCGGCGGCCCGGCGATGGTGCGCTCGTCGGCCAAGAACTACCGCCACGTCGCCATCGTCACCGACCCCGCCGACTACCCGGCGCTGGTCGCCGAGATGCAGACCCACGGCGGTGCGCTGACCGACGCCACCCGCTTCGACCTGGCCAAGAAGGCGTTCACGCACACGGCTCAGTACGACGGCCACATCAGCAACTACCTGACGGCGCTCGACGACAAGGGCGAACGCTCGGCCTTCGGCGAGCAGCTGACCCTGCAGTTCACCCGCGCGCAGACCTGCCGCTACGGGGAGAACCCGCACCAGGCCGGCGCGTTCTACGTCGAGGCGAACGCACCCGCGGGCACCATCGCCACCGCGCGCCAGATCCAGGGCAAGGAACTCTCGTACAACAACATCGCCGACACCGACGCCGCGCTCGAGTGCGTGAAGCTGTTCGACGCCGCACCCGCCTGCGTCATCGTCAAGCACGCCAACCCGTGCGGCGTCGCGTACGGCGCGAACCTGCTGGACGCCTACAACCGCGCCTACCAGACCGATCCGGAATCGGCGTTCGGCGGCATCATCGCCTTCAACGGCCGCCTGGACGGCGCGACCGCCCAGGCGATCGTCGAGCGCCAGTTCGTCGAGGTCATCATCGCGCCCGAGGTCAGCCCCGAAGCCTCCGCCGCCGTCGCCGCCAAGAAGAACGTGCGCCTGCTCGAATGCGGAAAGTGGAGTGGCCCGGTGACCCAGCTCGACATGAAGCGCGTCGCGGGCGGGCTGCTGGTGCAGGACGCCGACGTGCTGCTGAACGCCGAACTCAAGGTCGTCACCCGGCGCGCGCCGACCGACAAGGAGATGGACGACCTGCTGTTCGCCTGGCGCGTCGCCAAGTTCGTCAAGTCCAACGCGATCGTCTATGCGAAGGACCGCATGACCGTCGGCGTCGGCGCGGGACAGATGAGCCGCGTCAACTCCGCCCGCATCGCCGCGATCAAGGCCGAGCACGCCGGCCTCGCGGTACCGGGCTCGGTGATGGCATCAGACGCCTTCTTTCCCTTCCGCGACGGCATCGACCAGGCGGCCACGGCCGGCATCAAGGCCGTGATCCAGCCCGGCGGCTCGATGCGCGACGACGAAGTCATCGCGGCGGCCGACGAGCATGGCATCGCAATGGTGTTCACCGGGACGCGGCACTTCCGGCATTAATGCGTGAAGGGAGAAGGGTAAAGGGGGAAGGGCTGCCCCCTCCCGGCAGGGAGGGTGGCGCGCAGCACCGGGTGGGCATCCCCCTTCTCCCTTCTCCCTTCACCGCCGCCCTTTCAATCCTTCACTCTTAGAACAAACATGAAACTCCTCGTCATCGGCTCCGGCGGACGCGAACACGCTCTGGCGTGGAAGCTCGCCCAATCGCCCCGCGTCTCGCAGGTATTCGTCGCCCCCGGCAACGGCGGCACCGCGACCGAGGAGGGGCTCGTCAACGTGGCGCTGACCGAGATCGCCTCGCTCGTCGAGTTCGCCCGCCGCGAAGAGGACATCGCGTTCACCGTGGTGGGCCCCGAAGCGCCGCTGGCGGCGGGCGTGGTCGACGCCTTCCGCGCCGCCGGCCTGAAGATATTCGGCCCCACCCAAGCCGCGGCCCAGCTCGAAAGCTCGAAGGATTTCGCCAAACAGTTCATGGCGCGTCACCACATCCCCACTGCCGCCTTCGGCACCTTCACCGATGCCGCGGCCGCGCACGCCTACATCGACCAGCACGGCGCGCCCATCGTGGTGAAGGCGGACGGGCTGGCCGCCGGCAAGGGCGTCGTCGTCGCGTCGACGGCCGACGAAGCGCACGCCGCGGTCGACGCCATGCTCGCCGGCAACAGCATGGGCGAAGCGGGCCACCGCGTGGTGATCGAGGAATGCCTCGTCGGCGAGGAAGCCAGCTTCATCGTCATGGTCGACGGCAAGCACGTGCTGGCGCTCGCCTCGAGCCAGGACCACAAGCGCCTGCAGGACGGCGACCACGGCCCCAACACCGGCGGCATGGGCGCCTATTCGCCGGCGCCGGTGGTCACGCCCGAACTCCACGCACGCATCATGCGCGAGGTGATCCACCCCACCGTCGAGGGCATGGCTGCGGACGGCATCCGCTACACCGGCTTCCTCTATGCCGGCATCATGGTCGGCGTCGACAGCGCGCCGCGCGTGCTCGAATTCAACTGCCGCATGGGCGATCCTGAAACGCAGCCGATCATGATGCGGCTGAAGTCCGATCTCGTCGGCCTGCTCGAAGCCGCCGTCGACGGCCGTCTCGACCAGGTCGAAGCCGAATGGGACCGCCGCACCGCGCTCGGCGTCGTGCTCGCCGCCGCGGGCTATCCCGACGCGCCGCAGAAAGGCGCCGTGATCGGCCCGCTGCCCGCCCCCGCCGACGACCTGCACGTCTTCCACGCCGGCACCGCCGAACACGACGGCCGCACCGTGGTGAGCGGCGGCCGCGTGCTGGCCGTGACCGCCCTCGGCGACAGCGTGCGCATGGCGCAGAAGCGTGCCTACGAAGCGATCGCCGGCATCCATTTCGACGGCATGCAGTACCGCCGCGACATCGGCTGGCGCGCGCTCGACCGGAAAAAGTGAGGCTGTGGTGAAACTCGCCGCCTACCTCAAACGCGGCGGCGTCATCGCCTACCCCACCGAATCCTGCTACGGCCTCGGCTGCGATCCGCGCAACCGCCGCGCGATCCGGCGCCTCATCCGGCTCAAGGGCCGCAGCGCCGCCAAGGGCCTGCTGCTGATCGCGGACCGCTTCAGGCGGCTCGAACCCTTCATGCGCCCGCTGAACGCCGCCGACCGGGCGCGCATCGGGCGAACCTGGCCCGGCCCCGTGACCTGGGTCGTCCCCGCCTCGACCGCCTGCCCGCCCGAACTGACCGGCGGGCGCCCCACGATCGCCGTTCGCGTCACCGCCCATCGCGGCGCGGCGCGCCTGTGCCGCAGCCTACGCATGGCGCTGGTTTCCACCAGCGCCAACAAAAGCGGCAAGAAACCCGCCAAAACAGCGATCGAATGCCGCAGAATATTCGGTGCGCGGGTGCGCGTGATCGACGGCCGCATCGGCACGCGAAAGCGCCCCTCCACTTTGATCGACCTTGCAACCGGAACCCTACTTCGCCCCTGACCCGATGCCCGCCCACCCACCTGCCGCCACCCCGTTCGATCCCCGCGCAGTCAAAACCTGGCTGCTCGAATTGCAGGCCCGCATCGTCGCCGCGCTCGAAGCCGCCGACGGTCTTCCCTTCCGTACCGACGCCTGGACGCGCGGCCCCGCCGCGTCGAACCCGCCGCAGGCCGAAGGCGCCCCCGGGGAAGGCGCGCGTGACAAGGATGGACCGGCTTTCGATGGCGGCGGCGGCATTTCCCGCCTGATCGAGGACGGCCACGTTTTCGAGCGCGGCGGCGTGAATTTCTCGCACGTGACCGGCAGCCGGCTGCCGCCGTCGGCGAGCGCCCACCGTCCCGAGCTCGCCGGGCGCCGCTGGGAGGCGATGGGCGTGTCGCTGGTGCTGCATCCGCGCAACCCTTACGCGCCGACGGTGCACATGAACGTCCGCGGCTTCGTCGCGCTCAAGGACGGCGAAGCGCCCGTGTGGTGGTTCGGCGGCGGCATGGATCTCACGCCCTATTACGGCTTCGACGACGACGCCCGCCACTTCCACGCCACCTGCAAGGCGGCGCTCGACCCGTTCGGCCCCGCGCTCCACCCGCGCTTCAAGGAATGGTGCGACCGCTATTTCTTCCTCAAGCACCGCAACGAACAGCGCGGCATCGGCGGCATCTTCTTCGACGACTTCTCCGAAGGCGGGTTCGAGCACGCGTCCGCGATGACGAAAAGCGTCGGCGACGCTTTTCTCGACGCCTACCTGCCGATCCTCGAACGCCGCAAGCACCTTGGATACGGCGAGCGCGAACGCGATTTCCAGGCCTACCGGCGCGGCCGCTACGTCGAATTCAACCTGGTGTACGACCGCGGCACCCTGTTCGGCCTGCAATCCGGCGGACGCACCGAGTCGATCCTGATGTCGCTGCCGCCGATGGTGAAATGGCGCTATGACTGGCATCCCGAACCGGGCACGCCGGAAGCGGTGCTGTATTCGCGTTTCCTGACGCCGCGCGACTGGGTCTGAACCATGCACAAGATTCCGCGCCGCATCCTCATCGCGCTCGGCATTCTGCTCGTGCTGCTGGCGGTAACCGGGCTCGTCGCCTACGAGCTGCTGTCGTCGTCGCTCGAGGCAAAGTACCTCGTCCGCGCCGCGCAAAAAATGACCTGGCAGGTCCGCCCGGGGCCGTCCGACCGCATCCGCTTCCCGGGCCAGGGGCCTTATGACGTGCGCCTCGGCTACAGCACGCTGCCGCGCTTCCTGACCCGGCTCGACAAGGCGGGCTGGCAGATCGACCAGCAGGCCAAGATCAGCATCCAGATGGCGCGGGCGAGCGATCTCGGCCTGTTCCTGCCGTATCACGAAAAAGACCAGGCGGGCCTCACCCTGCTCGACAGCGACGGCAAGCCGCTCTACCGCACGCTGCATCCGGCGCGGGTCTACCGCCGCTTCGGCGAGATTCCCAAGGTCGTGGTCGATTCGCTGCTCTACATCGAAAACCGCGAACTGCTGACCGAGCAATTCCCGACGCGTAATCCTGCGGTCGAATGGGACCGCCTCGCCGAGGCGCTGATGGAAAAAGGCATCAGCCTCGTCGACGTCCATCGCAACGTGCCCGGCGGCAGCACGCTGCCGACGCAGATCGAAAAATACCGCCATTCGCCCGAGGGGCTCACCAGCAGCATGAGCGAGAAGCTGCGCCAGATGGCGACCGCGAGCCTGCGCGCCTATCTCGACGGCCCCAATACGCTGCCGATGCGGAAGAAGACGGTGATGGCGTACCTGAACACGGTGCCGCTTGCCGCGGCGCCGCGCTTCGGCGAGGTCAACGGCATCGCCGACGGGCTTCGCGCATGGTACGGACTCGATTTCGACGAGATCAACAAGACGCTCGAGAAGTCGCCGCGCGCCGGCGAAACCGCCTATGCGAGCGCGCTCAAGCACGTGCTGTCGCTGATCATCGCCGAGCGCCGGCCGTCGTACTATCTCATCACCAACCGCAAGGCGCTCGACGCCGTGACCGACGATCACCTCGAACTGCTGGCCCGCGGGCACGTGATCTCGCGCGAACTCGCCGATCGCGCCAAGCGCGTCAAGCTGCGCGGAATGGGCGAACGCGCCGAGCCGGCCGAGCTGCGATTCGTCGACCGGAAAGCCGTCAACGCCCAGCGCATCCGCATCGCGCAACTGCTCGGTGAACGGCGCCTCTACGACCTCGACCGGCTGGATCTGCAGGTCAACACGACGATCAACCAGCCGGCGCAGAAGATCGTCAGCGACTATCTGCAGAACCTCGCCCGGCCCGAGGCCGCCGCCGCGTCGGGTCTCATCGGCTTTCGCCTGCTGCAGCCCGACAACGCCTTCGACCAGGTGATCTACAGCTTCACGCTGTATGAGAAAACGCCGCAGGGCAACGTGCTGCGCGTCCAGGCCGACAACCTCAACCAGCCGTTCGACATCAACAGCCAGGCGCGGCTCGATCTCGGCTCCACCGCCAAGCTGCGCACCCTCGTCACCTATCTGCAGATCGTCTCGAACCTGTACGACGAATACCGCACGCTCGACGCCGCCGTTCTGAGGCAGAAGGCGCAGCCGCAGCGCGACGTGCTGGCGCAATGGGTCGCCGCCACCCTGCTCGCCCAGCCCGACATCAAGCGCGATGCGCTGCTCGACGCCGCGATGGGCCGCAAGTATTCGGCGGCGCGCGAGATGTTCTTCACCGGCGGCGGACTGCACGACTTCGTCAACTTCGACCCCAGCGACAACACCCGCATCATGGACGTGTGGGAGGCGACCAAGAACTCGGTCAACCTCGTCTACATCCGCATCATGCGCGACATCGTGCGGCACTATGTCAGGGCCACGCCGGGGGCCGCGGCGCGCATCCTCGAAGACGCCAGCAACCCGCTGCGCCAGACCTACCTGATGCGCTTCGTCGACCAGGAGGGCCGCCTGTTCATCCACCGCTTCTACCAGAACCACCGGCACCAGACGCCCGGCGAGATGGCGAACGACCTCTATGCGCGCGTCCGGTCCAACCCGCGCCGCTTCACCTCGGTCTACCGCTATCTGGAACCGCAGGCGGGCTTCGACGCCTATGTCGCCGCGTTGCACGCCAACGTGCCTGCCAGCGCCGGCCTGAGTCCCAAGGTGCTCGAGTCGCTCTACAAGACCCACGCGCCCGATGCCTACAACCTCGCCGACCGCGGCTACGTGACGCAGATCCACCCGCTCGAACTGTGGGTGGTGAAAAGCCTGCGCGACTCGCCGCCGACGACGCTGCGTGCGCTCGACGACGAGGGCACCGGCGTGCGCCGCGAGGTCTACAACTGGCTGTTCAAGACCAGCCGCAAGAATGCGCAGGACATCCGCATCCAGTCGCTGCTCGAAGTCGAGGCCTTCGACGGCCTGCTGCGCGACTGGAAACGGCTGGGCTATCCATTCGACAACATCACGCCCTCGTACGCCACTGCCATCGGCGCCTCGGGTGATCGCCCTGCCGCGCTGGCCGAACTGATGGGCATCCTCGTCAACGACGGCGTGCGCGCGCCGACGACGAGCCTCACCGGCATGCACTTCGCGGCCGACACGCCCTACGACACGCGCCTGTCGCTGAAGCCCGCGAAGGGCGAGCGCCTGCTGCCCGTCGAAGTGGCGCAGACGGTGCGGCGCGCGCTCGCGCGGGTGGTGGAAGGCGGCACCGCGGGGCGGCTGGCGGGCGCGCTGAAGGACGCCGCCGGTCATCCCATCACCATGGGCGGCAAGACCGGCACCGGCGACCACCGCTTCGAAACCTACGGCAAGGGCGGCCAGCTGATCAGCTCGCGCGTCGTCAGCCGCTCCGCCACCGTGGTGTTCTACCTGGGCGACCGCTACTTCGGCACCCTCACCGCCGTGGTCGAAGGCGAACAGGCGGGACGGTTCGGGTTCACCAGTTCGCTCACGGCGCAAATGCTGAAGATCCTGCTGCCGCGGTTGCAGCCATACCTGTACGCGGGATCGGCCGCTCCTGCGGCGGGCGCGCCCGACACCGCGGCTGTGGCGCCGCCCAAGCCGGCACCTTCGATTCAGCGCGCGCCGGCGAAGGAGAAACCCGACGATACGACCAGCAAGGCGGACCCCAACGTGAAACAGCCGCCCAGCGGGGGCGGCGGTTTTCCTGAAAACCTCGAGCCCGATGTCGTGCTGCCGGTTCCGGCCGCGCCCGAGGCGCCGGCGCCCGCCCCCGCAACCGAGCCGGCGCCCGCAGGCCCGTCCCAGTAGGCGCCATCGTCCGGCGCCCGACTTGCGGCGCGCTTTCGCCGGTGACGCTAGCCGCCCTGCCGGTGCTGCTCGCGCATGTTGTGGCTGAGGTGCTTGCCCACCACCGATAGAAGTCGCAGGCCTTCCTGGGTGCCGGGATCGCGCATCACGCGCAGCATGCAGCCGATGCCGCCCGTCGCCGGCGCGGTCGCCGGGACTTCCTGGCTCGCGGCATGAATCGCGTCGGACAGCGCGATGAGCAGGGACTGCGTGTCCTGGCGGTCGAGCACCTTGAGCAGGTGCATCAATCCCTCGTTGCGCGTCAGCCGGTCGAGCAGCGTCAGGCCCTCGCTCATCGCCCACGACAGCCGCGTGACGATTTCGTCCGACATGGCGTCCCGCGCGGCCGTGACGAGCTGCGCGACTTCGACGAGCCGGTCCAGGTCTTCCGTGGTCATCGCGGCGATGGACATTTCAGTTTGTGTCGTCATGGTTTGGCTTTCTCAAAGCAGTCCGCGCACGCTCGTCCAGTACATCTGGTTGTACGACATCTTGAACCAGTGCATGGGCTTCGACGGCGGCTTCAGGTCGGGAGGATTCTGATAGTTGAACATCGCGTAGGTCGCGCTGTCGTGGCCTGTTTCGATGAAGCAGTAGACCTTGCCGTCGTAGTCGCGGACCGGCGTGCCGATCTTGACCATCGAGGCGATGTTCTCGGCGACCACCTCGGCCTGGAAGTGCGCCGCCGAGCCGGTCTTGCTGACGGGAAGGTTGGTGGTGTCACCGAGGACGAAGACGTTGTCGTGGCCGTTCATGGTGAGCTTGAAGCGGTCGGTCGGGATCCAGCCGCCCTCGCCCAGCTGGTTCGCCTCGATCGTTTCCATGCCGCGGTGGGGCGGGATCGCGATGAGCATGTCGTATTTCGTCTCGGTGCCTTCCTCGCTGCGCACGACCTTGTTTTCGACGTCGACCTCGCCGACGTTGAAGAGCGTCTCGTATTCGATGCCCATGCGGTCGAACTGGGGCTGGGCCCAGACGGCGACTTCCTTGATGGTGTGGATGCGGCCGATCGGATAGTGGTACTTGATCCTGATCTTGTCGCGGATGCCGCGCGCCTTGAAATAGTCGTGCAGGCCGAAGATGAGCTCGACCGGCGCGATCGGGCACTTGTGCGGAACGCCGACGACGACGGCGACGGTCCCTTCCTGCATCTCGCGCAGACGCTTGAACATCTTGACCGCCGTCGCTTCCGTGTAGAACGTCTCGGCCCCCTCCGCGAGCCCCGGGATCTGCTCGGGCACGATGCGCGAACCGGTGGCCATCACCAGAATGTCGTACTCGTGGACCTTGCCGCTTTTCGTGACGACGCGATTCTGGTCGAGCTGGAACTGCTCGGCGGGATCGACATGGAAATCGATGCTCTCTTCGAGCAGGCTCGCCTGGTCGCGATAGAGCTGGTCCGGCGTCATCTGCCCGAACGCCACGTACAGCAGGCCGGGCTGGTACATGTGCCGGTCGGACGCCGACAGCATCGTGATCCGAACCCTGCGGGCGCGGATCTCGGCAGCCAGCCGCCGCGCCAGGTTGTTGGCCACGATCGTCCCGCCCGTGCCGCCACCGACGACTAAGATTCTCATTGCGTTCTCCTATCCAGAATGGTTGCCCGGGCATCTCTCGGCCCGGTCGGGCGGGCTTACTTGGCCTTGCGGATCTTGATGTGCCAGACGCCGTCGACCTTTTCGTTGCTGATGATTTCGTGTCCGACCTTGTTGACCCACTCCGGCACGTCGGCGCCGGAGCCCTCGTCGGTCGACAGCAGTTCGAGCGTGTCCCCGACGTTGCTCTGCTTCATGTGGGTGATGAGTTCCATCAGCGGCCCCGGGCAGAAGGTATCGCGCGCATCGACAATCTTGGTATCGCTCATTGCAGTTCTCCAGAAAAACAGGGGTTCGCTTCGCCGCCGTTCAGAACGTCAGCATCTGCCCGCCTTCGGCGTCGCTCAGGAAGCGCGTCAAACCGGTCGGCGGGCCGAGCTCGGGGTCGAGGTCCTCGTGCGTGATCTTCATGAGGTCCAGCGCCATCGAACACGGCAGCAGCTGCGCGTCGCCCAGCTCGACCGCCTGCTGGAACAGCTGCTTGAAGGGCGGCACGCCCTTCTGCGCCATGAGCGTTCCCATCTCGCCCTCGGCCGGCGCATCCCCGCCATGCCCCTTGACGAAATACGACAGCGCGTTCATGGACAGAAACACCGAGACCGCCTCGCCGGTCGCCGCGGCGACCGACGCGAACATCGCGGCCATCTGCAATTTTTCGCGCGTCCCCGTGACGCAGATGATGTTGAGTTTTTGAGACATTTCGCTTCTACCTTGCTCCGTGAAAATTCTTGTGTCGGCTCATCCGCGATGCCAGCTGAAGCGCCGGATGAGCATCACGCAGATGCTGTCGAGGGTGAAGCCGACGACGCCGATGACCAGCACCAGGCCCATCAGATGGGCGTATTCCAGGCCTTCGCGCGCATCCTCGATGGCGTAGCCGAAGCCGGACGTCACGCCGAGGAATTCGGCCGGGATGATCACGATCCACGCGACGCCGAGCGCGAGACGGACGCCCGTGAGAACGTCGAAGGTGATCGCGGGCATGATGATCCGCGTCACCATCTGCCAGGGCTTCGCGCCGAGATTGCGCGCCACCTTGAACCACGCGGGATCGACCTTGGCCAGGCCCGATGCGGTCGCGAACGCGACCGGCCACACCGACGCGATCGAGACGAGGAAGACGATCGCCTGCTCCCAGCCGGCGAACACGACGACCGCGATCGGCTCCCACGAGAGCGGGCTGATCATCCGCAGGAACTGGAACGGCACGTTGGTCAGGCGCTGGAACCACCGGATTCGCCCCATGAGGATGCCGAGCGGGAGGCCGATGGCGATGGCGAGGAACAGCCCCGCCCCCAGCCGGTAGCCGGTGCTCGCGAGCGCCTTGGGAATCGTCCCGCTGTCCCACATCTCGGGCAGTGCCTTGAGCGCAGGCATCGGGCCGAAGTCGGCGAACTGCGACGTCGCCGGGTTGAGCGAGACGATGTAGATGCCGATCCCCCACAGCGCGAAGAGGACGCCAAGCCCCACGAAGAAATGCAGTGACCGGTCGGCCGTGTTGCGAAGCGCGCGTGAAAGGCAGTTTCCACTGACGCCGGCACTGATCACGCCGCTGGCTACCGTTGCGGTGTTGCTGCTCATCGTACTTGTACCCCCACCCGGTCACCGGGCATGAAGAACGCCTGCCGTCCTGGCGTCCGGTCGATTGAATGCGTGCGATGCCTGCCGTGCGGCGCCTGGTCGGCGCAAGCCTGTCGCTTGATACCCGCGGCCGGTGATTGCGATGCCGTTCCCATCACGCCCCCCGGTGCCAGCTGTAGCGCTTGATGAGCGCCACGAGGATGCCGTCGAGGAAATAGCCGATGATGCCGATCGTGACCACCATCGCCGTGAGGTGGTTGTACGAGAGCGTCTCGCGCGCGTCCTCGATCGCGTAGCCCAGGCCCGACGTCACGCCGAGGTACTCCGCCGGCACGAGCACGATCCACGCGACGCCGAGCGCCAGGCGGATGCCCGACAGAACGTCAAACGTGATCGCCGGCATGATCACCCGGGTCAGGATGTGCAGCGGCCGGGCGCCCAGATTGCGCGCCACCTTGAACCAGTTCGGATCGACCTTGGCGAGGCCCGCCGCGGTCGCGAACATCACCGGCCAGACCGCGGCGATCGCGATCAGGAAGATGATCGACCCGTTCCACGTCGCGAACACGAGCACCGCGAGCGGCATCCAGGACAGCGGGCTGATCATGCGCACGAACTGGAACGGCGAGTTGGTGAAATCGCGGAACCACTTGACCCGCCCCATCAGGATGCCGATCGGCACGCCGATGACGACGGCGATCAGCAGTCCGGCGCCCAGACGAAATCCGCTGGCGGCGAGCGCGTTCTGGATCTTGCCCGCGCCCCACAGCTCCGGGAACGCCTGGAGCGTGGGGACGAGGCCGAACTTGGCGAAGGTCTTCGTCGTCGGATTGATGGAGATGAGATAGCCTCCGATCAGCCAGAGCGCGGCCAGGATGGCGACGCCGCCGACGGCCCATCCCAGGGTCTGCATGCCCTGATGCTTCATCAGGCGGCAGAACCCGCTCTCTCCGGGCGTCGCTGCATAACTCATAGCGCGATCACCTCTTTGCGCACGAAGGGATCGCCGGTCTGCGGCACGCTCAGGTCGCGTTTCCATGCCGGGTTGGCGTTGAGCGCGTTCTTGACGTACGTGTAGTTGACGAGATCCTTGGCGACGAATTCGGGCGTCAGCTTGTTCAGGAATCCGAGGTCGCCGCCGACCAGCGTGTGCTTCAACTCGTTCGTCACGTATTCGGTCGCGCTCGGATACGGCCAGCCCTGGAAGTTGATCCGGCTCTGGCCCCATTCGGGGTGCTTGATCGCGGGCGGCGTCGAATAGTCGGCCGGGTTGTAGAACAGCATGGCGCGCTCGACGACTTCGGCGGGGAACGGCAGGTAGCGCTTGCCGTCCTTGGACAGCATCCGGGCCATCGCCTTCTTGTTCTGCGAGAGGTAGACCTGGGCCTCGACGATCGCGTTGTGCACGCCTTGCGCCCAAGTCGCGCGGGCGGGATCCATCGCGTCGTCCTCATGCATGATGACCACGCAGCAGGGATGGCCCTTCCAGACGTCGCCGGTGAAGCGCAGCATCTGGCCGCCGGCCTTGAGTTCGCCCAGCGCGTTGAAGGGCTCGGCGACGCAGTAGCCATCGATCTGCTTCGCCGCGAGCGCGGGCGGCATGTCTGGCGGATTGAGGACGAGGAAGTTGCACTCGTTCGGGGCGAGCCGCGCGTTCTGCGGCCGGACCACCGGCGTGATGCCCGCCTCGCGCAGGATCTTCTGCGAAATGATGTTGTGGATCGAATACCAGTACGGCACGGCGAACTGCTTGCCGCCGAAGTCCTTGGGCGACGAGATGCCGCTGCTCTTGCGGACGATGATGCCGGAGCCGTTGGTGTGGTTCCAGGCCGTGATCTTCACGGGAAACCGGTTGTTGTAGCGCATCCAGATCGGAACCGGGATGAGCATGTGGGTGAGGTTGAAGCGCTGCGACGAGAAGGCTTCCACCAGCGGCGACCAGCCGCGGATGAGCGTCGGCGGGGCCGACTGGATGCCCTGCTTCTTGAAGAAGCCCATTTCGTGGGCGACCAGCAGCGCGGACGCGTCGGTAATCGGGATGTAGCCGATCCGCACCACCGGATCGAAGGGCTTGGAGAACTTCTTTCCGGCCGCGGCGTGGGCCGCCGACGGCAGCATGCCGCCGAGCGCCGCGAGGCCGGCCATCTTGAGCATGTCGCGCCGGCTGACGCCGGTGCCGAGCACCGAGCCGAAGAGCGGATCGTAGTCGATCGCGAGGCTGGGATCTTCCATGCCGTCGCTGATGTCCGGATCGTCCGGCATCATCTGCATGCGCGGGTCGACCGGCCTGGCCTTGGCGCACGTGCCGCATGAACACCCGTCGACGTGCACCAGCGGACGCGGCTGGCGATGCGCTTCGTATAGATATTTCTTCATGCTCGGTTCTCCTAAATGGGCCGGTCGTGTCGGCCGGTATGGGCTCGTCTCTGGTTTTTGTTGTCGAGCGATTCCTGTGTCCGCCCGCTCAGGCGATCGCCGCGAGGGCGGCGGACGCTGGCTTCTGGTAATTCGCCGCTTCCTGGAACGTCGACATCAGGCGCGTGCGGAGCGCCTGCACGGACGCGTCGTGGCGGTCGCGCGGATCCGGGAGGTCGATGTCGAGTTCGTGAACGATGTTTCCGGGGGAGCCCGCCATGATGACCGCGCGGTCGCCCATGATGACCGCCTCGTCGATGTCGTGCGTCACGAAGACGATGTTGAATCCCTTGCGCTTGGCGATCGAGCGCACGTCCTTTTGCAGCGAGGCGCGCGTGAACGCGTCGAGCGCCGAGAACGGCTCGTCGAGCAGCAGGAGTTCCGGCTCCATCACCAGCGAGCGGGCCAGCGCGACGCGCTGCTGCTGGCCACCCGAAAGATCCTGCACGTTGGCTTCGGCGAAGTCCTGCAGCTCGACGAGCCTGATCGCCTCCGTCACTCGCTCTTCGGTTTCCGCCTTCGACCAGCGCCCGAAGCTGAGGCCGACCCCGACGTTCTGCGAGACCGTCATCCAGGGAAACAGATGCGGCGCCTGGAACATCATGACCCAGCGGGGAGACGGCTGGGCAATCGCCGTTCCGTTGAGCAGGACCTTGCCTTCAGTGGGCTTCAATATGCCGGCGAGGATGTGGAGAAGCGTCGACTTTCCGCATCCGGAACGGCCGATGATCGCCAGCGACTCGCCGGGCGGCGATATCAGGTCGACGCGATTGAAGGTGACGCCGTTGCGCGAGCCGTAGCGGTGCGTCAGCCCCTGAATCTTGATTTCTGTTCCGCGTATTGCCATTGCATCTCCCTTCGTCTGTCGCCGTGTGGAGCCGTGAAGGCGCTCGGCATGATTTCGTTTCGATCCGAAAGGACCTCGCCCGGAAATGGCTGCCGGCGCTGCGCGGGCATTTCGCCGCGACGCGCGCCGGGCATGCCCTCAGGCGCTGTTGAGGCGCTTTCCGACTTCTTCCAGGCGCCGCGCGAGCTCCGCCTCGTCGATCAGGCCGCGCTTGATCATCGAGTGCGCGAGCGCCAGGAGCTGCCGTTCCGGGAACGGCACGTCCTCGTACAGCGTCTCCGACAGGTCGTCCTCTTCGGCGCGGCGCTCGAGCGAAGGCAGCGCGCACGAGCCGGGCTCGACCTGGTCGTAGGGCTTGACGCAGGAATCGGCGGCGAGCATGTCGCAGGTCGCTTCCAGGTCGATCTTCCAGGGGGGGTCGGGATTGGTGACGCCATACTGCGCCGCCAGGTCTTCCCACACGCGCCCGCGTCCGCGGACTTCCTCGAGGATGCCGATCGGTGTCGTATCGGTGCCTTGCCAGGTCTTGAAGGCCTGATTGCCGTTTCCAACTGTAGCCATGGTTCGCTCCTTGCCTCTCGATGCGTCGGGATCAGTGGCGGTGCACGGGACGGTTCGCCTTGATGACGGGGCGCTTCGCGTTCGCGGTGATGCCCGGCTTCGGCACGGCGACGCCGATCAGGCAGTCGCGCGTCACGATCTCGGCCAGCTGGTCCTCGGTCCAGCCTTCCGTGCCCTCGGGGCGCACCGGCATCACGATGTAACGTGTCTTCTGGTTGGAATCGGCGACGCGAACCTGCACCTCGGGTGGCAGCTGCAGGCCGAATTCGGCGAGCACCTGGCGCGGCCAGCGCACCAGCCGGCGACGGTAGTTGGGCGTGCGATACCACTCGGGCGACTGACCGAGGATCGGACGCGGGTAGCACGAGCAGAGCGTGCACACGACGACGTGCTTCAGCGTCGGGGTGTCGGCCAGGACGCGCAGGTTGCAGTAGTCGCTCGGCGTGCCGAACTGCGTCGGCGGGCTCGTCACCCAGTTCACGCCGACTGCCTTGCTGGCCTCGACGCCGTCTTCGATGCAAAGCTTCTTGTACTCGGGGTCGAGCCAGGCCTTGGCGACCAGGCGCGCCGCGGGCAGCGGACCGAGCGTGTGCACATACTCCTTCCAGACGCGATGGTCTTCGGCCGAGAACAGCCCTTTTTCGATGGCGAGTTCGCGGACGGCCATCTCGAGAATCTCGAAATCGCTGACTTCGTCGACCATCGGCGCGGGCTTGTGGCCGTGGCCGTGGCCGTGAGCGTCATCGTGATCGTGGGCGTGGTGATGATCGGACATGTGAGGTTCCTCTTTTCAATAAGGTCCGCGAGACGGCTCACGCCGACTCGAGATAGCGTTCCGGGATTTCGGTCTCGACGGTATCGTTGGAGAAGGCGTCGCTGTATTCGGGCCACAACTCCTTCTGCGGAAACACGATGCTGTAGAACCACTCGGAACGATCCTCGTTGCCGAATGCTTCGTCTTCCGCCGCCGGGCTCTCGTACACGAGCTTCACGATCGTGCCGACCGCGCCGCGCGTGTAGGTCATGGTGCGGGTGTAGAACAGATCGGGGAGGTCCTTGATGCGGACGCGATCGCCTTCCTTGAACTTGGCCTTGCCGGCCATGCCCCTGAAGCACTGCGGGTCGCCGATGCCGGTGGCCATCTTGGCGTGGTGGGTCCTGTCGTAATGCGGCTTGTTGCTCATGGTGGTGGTGTCCTCGTGAACGTTACTTGGTCTTCGCGGGGAGGTACTCGCCCAGGCCCTGTCCGGACTTCGCGCGTGCCTTCAGCTCGTCGATCTTGTTGTGCAGCTCGGTGAGCGTGCAGAACTGCTTGTCGACCAGGATGCGGGCGGCGGTCATCAGCCAGCGGCCGTAGTACGGCAGGCCGAGGTATGCCGTCTGGCCGACGTCGACGTTCTGCTTGCGGCGGCGCTCTTCGGCCGTCCAGACGCCACGCCACGCGAGGCATTCGCAGGTCGCGAAGGTGTTGAGCTCCCAGATTTCCTCTTCCTTCTCGTGGTACACGATGGGCACGTCGGGCTCGCCGCCGACGTCGTGCGACGTCCGCGTGTAGGCCCGGAAGAGCGTGTGGTCGATCTCGGTCGGCGAGGGCGCGTGGGTCTGCTTGTGCAGCGCCGGCTGCAAGAGCCCGACCGTGTTGATGTGGCGGAGAACCTCTTCTCGGGTGGGCGATGACATCGTGTTGACTCCTATCTGGATTGACGGACAAGTCCGGTTCGTCGCAATGCCGCGCGCGTCCTGCTTCGGGTTCGCGCCGGCCGTTCCTGCTGCCTTGCAAACATCAACGACCTTGCGCCTTCCCTGCCGCCTGCTGCTCGTGCGCCGGGATGGCCGTGCGTCTTGATGGGCTTCAATATGACCGATCGCTTTTTTCTTTTCCAAGACTTAATTCCGATGGCTCCCATAGGCGGGGGCTATAGGCTGGAACAGGCCTTTTTTCAGGCGATTCCAGCGTCTGCCTATAGCGCGCGACGCCCGCGGAAGGGCGCCGTGCGGGGCTTTCGCTGGGTGCGAAGTCAGACTCGCCGCGCGAGATACGTGTAGTAGTTGCATGCCGCGAAGAACGTCCCGTTGGCCATCGCCTGACGTTGCGCGTCGAGCCAGATTTCGACCGAATGCTCGGGCAATCCGCCCGCTTGCTTGACGTAAGGCACATAGGTTTCGGCGAACGACTTGAAGTAGCTGCCGCGCCCGATCTCGACCACCGCGTCGCCCCATCCGGTGTCCAGCTTCAACCCGAATTCGGGCAGCAGCCGCGGCAGATCGCGCATCACCCGCGGGTTGTTGAACGTGGCATTCGCGAGCGCCGCGTCCATGCGGTTCCCGAAGTCGTGGTCGGCGAACGCATAGGTCAGCGAGGCGTAATCCCCGTCGAAGATGACCACCGATCCGCCCGGGCGCACGACACGCGCCATTTCGCCCAGTGCGGCAAGGGGCGCCGCGAGGTGGCTGATCACGGTGTGGGCGATGACGACGTCGAACGCGGCCATGGGGAAATCGAGGCGATGCGCGTCGCCAAGCTTGAACGCGACCTTGTCGGCGACGCCTTCCGCCTGCGCGAACCGGTTCGCCGTGTCGACGAAGATCTGGCAGTGATCGACGCCGACCGCCTCGCCGTCGAATCCGTCGCGCCGCGCGAGCGCCCGCAGCACCGCGCCGGTGCCGCAGCCCACCTCCAGCACGCGCGCGCCCGGCGGCATGGCGAGACGGGCCAGGTACTTGTCGAGCAGCCTCGCGAACGCGTCGTCCCGGGCGCGGCTTTCGAGCCGGACGATGAGACGCTCGAGCGCCGCGTCATCGAGTTCGTTGATGAAACGGTGGGGATCGCGTGGCGCCATATTCACCTCTCTGCCGCGCTGCGGCATACAAAAAAAAGCCGCCCCGGAAGGGGCGGCAGCCCTAGTGCATCCGGCCCGGGAGGAGAGGTGCCGGATTGAGGAGCCCTAGTTCGTGTCCGACGATCCTGGCCGCAGGTGCAACGTGGGGCGTGACCATCGGTTCAATTGGGAGTGTTCGTCAGTCCCGTCGCGGACGGTTCGCGTCACCATGACTTGTACGGCAGGAATTTGCCGCTGATCGTCACCAGCACGCGGTCGCCGTTGGGGTCCGGCTTGCGGTCGATGTTCATCGTGAAGTCGATCGCGCTCATGATCCCGTCGCCGAATTTCTCGTGAATCATTTCCTTGATCGTTTCGCCGTACACGTTGAGCATTTCGTACCAGCGGTAGATCACCGGATCGGTCGGCACGGGGCGCTCCCACGTCTTGTGCGGGAAGCGCTGCAGCGCGGCCGAAACCTGGGCGCCGAGCCCCAGCGCTTCGGCGACCGCGTCGGCCTGCGGCGTCTCCAGATGGTTCATTCCGAGGCAAGCCGAGCAGGTGTATTCCGCGGACAGGCCGGCGGCTGCGGCGATTTCGGCCCACGTCAGGCCTTTCTCGGATTTGGCCTCGAGGATGGCCTGTTTCATGTCTGCCTTGTTCATCAGCACGGCTCCTTGCTGGTCGAGAGTCGGGTTGGGCTTGCGCGGTACGCCCTGCCGGACAGACCTTTCAGGGAAAGGCGGCCCGGCAGCGGCGCGGCGCGATCAGCCTTCCGCGCGCACGGCGACCTGGCGGAAGCGCTGCTGGAACACCGCGCTGTCCCGGAACCGGTGCATGCCCTTCACCGCCGCGAGAATGCCGAGGTCCAGCAGCGGCTCGACCAGGACGACCGCCATGTAGGCGACGCCGAACGTGCCGACCTGCGCCAGGTTGGCCGCGCCGACGCCCTGGCCGTAGATCGCCCAGAACGCGACCCAGGCCACCACGCCGCCCTGGTAGGCGGTGGAGAGCGCCAGGCACTGGCTGTATTTCACGTCCTTGTACGCGGTGTTCGCGGGGATGTAGCGGCGGGCCATCGCGCTGAGCGCAAACAGCGGCACCAGAAGCGTCGTCACGTTCATTCCGTACTGCGGCAGGTCCCACGGGGCGAAGAAGAGCCCCTGCGTCAGCAGGCCGAGCGCCAGGCCGATGGCCGCGGGCGCCGCGCCGAACATGAGGAAGAGCGTCGACCCCAGTATCAGGTGGACCTCGGAGACCCCGACCGGATAGTGTGGGAACACCTGGAAGAAGCAGAACACGGAAAACGCCGCGATCAGGCTGCGGACCGTGAGCGCGGCGGCGCCGTCCTGCCTCACCGCATTCACGGCCAGCCTGGCCGCGTATCCGAACACCCCCGCCGCGGTGGCGTAACTCAGCACGATCTTGGTGCCGTCGACAATGCCTGGTTCAATATGCATGATGTTTCTTCCTCGTGTTGACTCGAATCGATCGGGTTGTCCGGCAGGGACAACGGCTAAAAACCCGGGCAGACCGCCGAACACGCTGCTGTCTTCCCACGTCTTGCGGTTCGCGGTCCGATCCGCTGCGGAACTGCGGATCGCGCCGTTCGGCGTCCGCGGAAAACCGGGCCCGAGCGGCTCGGCGAAGGCGATCTGGAACATCAGTACCAGTGGCCTGTCGCCGCCGTAAATCCTTGTTCACAAGAATGGATCACACGGCTATAGTTTTCCAAGACTTAATTCCGATGAGTGTTATAAGGATTGGCTATGGCACGAAACATCGTCTTTCCGCGTTCGATCCGATACCTCATTGCGGTCGCCGACGAGCAGAGTTTCACGCGCGCGGCGGAGGCGCTGTTCGTCTCGCAGCCGACGCTGTCGCAACAGATCAAACAGCTCGAAGACCTGCTCGAAGTGCAATTGCTGGATCGCTCGGGACGGGCGGTGCGCCTCACCGCCGCGGGTGAGGTCTATCTGCATTACGCGCGGCGCGCGCTGCGCGAACTCGAGGAAGGCACGCGGGCGATCCACGAATTGCAGGACCTGAGCCGCGGCTCGCTGCGCCTGGGGATGACGCCGATCACTGACCACCTCGTCAGCCCCTTGCTCGAGCATTTCAACGCGCACTATCCGGGCATCACCGTCAGCACGCAGGAAATGCCGCAGGACTCGGTCGAGACCGGGGTGGCCGAGGGGCGTCTGGACATGGGCATCTCGTTTTCGAACGTGCTCTCCACCGAGGCGCGTTCGCACGAGATCGACACCAACATCCTGTTCACCGAAACGCTCAATCTCGCCGTCGGCAAGACGCATCCCCGCGCGGGGCAAAGCGAGCCGCTGAGCGTGCGCGCGCTGGAACAGGAATCGCTGATATTGCTGAACACGGATTTCGCGCTGCGGCGGCATTTCGACCTGTATTGCCTCGAGCACGCGATCACGCCGCACATCGTGATGGAGACCAACTCGCTGAGCGTGATCGTGGAAGTCGCCCGCCTCGGCCGGCTCGCGACCATCCTCCCCCATACGATCGCCAGTCCGCAGTACGGGCTCTATCCCGTCATGCTGAAACCGGAAATGCCGC
Organism: Pseudomonadota bacterium; assembly: GCA_021820845.1. Taxonomy (GTDB): domain Bacteria; phylum Pseudomonadota; class Gammaproteobacteria; order Burkholderiales; family Thiobacillaceae; genus Thiobacillus. The sequence continues at coordinate 30,090 of JAKADC010000009.1, read as the reverse complement.
ACCACACAATCACGCTGATCTGCCGCAAGGGCGGCTACAAGAGCCCGGCGTGCTCGGCGTTCGGCGTGCTGGCGGCGCTGTGGTGCCACAGCAGGCAAAGCGGGGGCGAACCCGAGCCGGAGCCCGCGGCGCTGCCCCGAATCGCGTACGGCGAGTCCACCGTGATCCCCCTGCCCGGCACCGACGTCGACGCGGACGCCGAGAGCCCGCAAGCATCAAGCGTCGCGCGCTGATCCCGGCCCGACCTAGAACGCCATCTCGGTGAGACCCGGATGGTTCTCGGGCCGCGGCCCCTCGCCCCACAGGAATTTCCGCTCGGACGCGAGGATCGGCGCGTCGTTGATGCTGGCCTCGCGCCGACGCATCAGGCCGTGCTCGTCGAATTCCCACAACTCGTTGCCGTGCGAACGGAACCAGTTTCCGGAATCGTCATGCCATTCGTACTTGAACCTGACCGCCATCCGGTTTTCGCGGAATCCCCACAGTTCCTTGACGAGCCGGTAATCGAGTTCGCGCGCCCACTTGCGCCTGAGAAACGCCACGATGGCGTCGCGACCCTGCAGGAATTCGGCGCGGTTGCGCCAGACGCTGTCCTCGGTATAGGCGAGGGCCACCTTCTCCGGATCGCGCGAATTCCAGGCGTTCTCGGCAAGACGGACCTTCTGGGCGGCGGTTTCCGCCGTAAAGGGCGGCAACGGCGGGCGCGCGTTCATGATCATCTCCCTATCGGATGGCGACTGCTTCGCACCCTAGCAAGCGGCAGGCCGGATTTCAACGATGCCGCGAGCGCACGACGGAAAAGCGCTCATAGCCCGTTTCTATGGCTGCAATCGGAATTCGGTCTTGGACAAGCGCAGGCACGCACGCCATAGTTCGACACGAGCAGCGGACTTTCACGCGCCTCGATGAGGGGGGGTCGAAATGAAAATCGAGTTGGCCGAGACCTATCGCGACACCGATGTCGGGCGGGAAGCCGAGGCGCTCCTGCGGCCCTGCGTGCAGTGCGGCCAGTGCACGTTCACCTGCCCCACCTTCCGCCTGCTCGACGACGAATGGGACGGGCCGCGCGGACGCATCTACCTGATCAAGCAGATGCTCGAGGGCAAGCCGCCCGACGCCTCGTTCCTGCTTCCGGCCTATTCCCTCGACACGCTTGCAGGCAGGGCGCTCGGCGCCAACGTACAGCACCATCTCGATCGCTGCCTCGGCTGCCGGTCGTGCGAAACCAGCTGCCCGCAGGGGGTGCGCTACGGGCGCCTGCTCGACATCGGGCGGGAACTCGCCGAGAAGGCCGCACCCCGCCCGCTCAGGGAGAAACTGGCACGCCGCGCGGTGCGCGCCGTCGTGCCGCACCGCCGCCGGTTCACCACCTTGCTGCGGACCGGCCAAACGCTGCGCCGGGTCCTGCCGGCCACGCTGCGCGCGAGGATTCCGCAACGGCGCGAGGCGGGCGCGTGGCCCGATCGGGCGCATGCCCGGACGATGCTGATCTGGCAGGGATGCGTGCAGCCGGGGCTGGCGCCTGACATCAACGCCGCGGCCGCGCGCGTGCTGGATCGCTTCGGGATCCGCCTGACGCCGGCCAGCGACGGCTGCTGCGGCGCGCTGAGCCATCACATGGGCGAGACCGACGAGGCGCGCGCCTTCATGCGCAGGAACATCGACGCCCTGTGGCCGCACGTCGAGGCCGGCGCCGAAGCCATCGTTCTCACCGCGAGCGGCTGCGGCATGCACTTCCGCGACTACGGCGAGCTTCTCGACGACGATCCCCGCTACCGCGACAAGGCGAAACGCGTCGCGGAACTGGCACGCGACATCGCCGAAATCGTCGCTGAGGAATGGAAGGAGGCGCTGCCAGCGCCGGAACGCCCGCGCCGCATCGCCTTCCAGTCGTCGTGCAGCCTGCAGCACGGCGAAAAGCTGAACGGCGTGGTCGAAAGCCTGCTGAAGCGCGCCGGCTTCAAACTGGTTCCCGTCAGCTATCCCTTCATGTGCTGCGGGTCGGCGGGCAGCTATTCGCTGCTGCAGCGGCAGCTTTCGGAATCGCTGCGCGCGCGCAAGATGGAGACCCTGCTGGCCGCCCGCCCGCAGGCGATCGCGACGGCGAACATCGGCTGCCTGAACCACCTGTCCGAAGTGTCGCCGGTGCCGGTCAGCCATTGGATCGAATTGCTGGACGAGGCCTTCGCGGCCGCGGGCGATTCGCGCGGTCCCGCGTGAATGGGCCGGCCCGGACGCGCGTGGCGGGAGCGCGGTGCACGATCCAGTCGGCGCGCGATGGCTTCCTCGTTTTCGCATGCTGGACGGGAACCGCCTTTGCAGCGCATCCGCTGCTCACGGAGGATACGGGTACGCAAGGAACGGGGCGCGCCCAACTGGAACTGACGCACGACCTGAGTCACGCGAAGGACGACGTGTCCGACGTCAGAATTCATCGCTTCAACGCGGTGCTGTCCGTCGGCCTGGCCGAGAACCTCGACCTCATCGCCGGCCTGCCATACGAACGCCTGACCGAACGCCCCGGCGCGCCGGGCGCCACGAAAAACGGCGTCTCGGACATGGAGATTGCGGCCAAATGGCGCTTTTACGACGACGGCGCATTGAGCTTCGCGCTGCGTCCGGGTCTGGGGCTGCCGACCGGAAACGAAGACGAGGGGCTGGGGGCGGGACACGCCACGCCGAGCGTGTTCGCCGTGATGAGCTACGCCCGCCATCCGTGGACCTTTCACCTGCACGTCGGCGATACCCGCAATCCCCACCGCGCACCGGATGAGCGCAGCCACGTTTTCCATGCGTCGGTCGCGGCGGAACACCGGCTCGGCGAATCGTTGCGCCTCGTCGGCGATGCCAGCCTCGAAAGCAATGGCGCGCGCGACGGCCCTCGCGGAGTCGGCTCGATGGTGTTCGGGCTCGTCTATTCCGTGACGCCCGGCGTCGACGTCGATTTCGGCTACCGCAAGGGCCTGACACGGGCGGCGCCCGACCAGGCCTGGCTCGCCGGCATCGCCCTTCGCTTCTGATCCACGGCCCCGGGCGCCCGCGGTGAAAACGAAATACGCTTCCATTTTTTGTCGGACAGCCGACGGACACGCGAGACCATGACCCATCCCTTCGACATCGTCGACGTTTTTGCCGAACGTCCCTATTGCGGAAATCAGCTCGCCGTCGTGACCGGCGCCGACGGGCTCGCCAGCGAAACGATGCAGCGCATCGCGGCGGAGATGAATTTTTCGGAAACGACCTTCGTCGGCGGCGCGCCCGAGAGGAACGGCGGCTATCGCGTGCGCATCTTCACGCCGGCACGTGAAATCGCCTTTGCCGGACACCCGATCCTGGGCACGGCCTGGGTGATCCGCCAGCGCCTCGCGCGCGACGCGCCCGACCCGCTGCAACTGAATCTCGCCGTGGGCACGGTTCCCGTCGTGTTCGAGCTTTCCGCCGAAGGCGCCGAAACGGCGTGGTTCCAGGCGCCGCCGGCGGCGCTCGGGGCGATCGCCGCTCGCGAGCCGGTCGCCGCCGCGCTCGGCCTGTCGGCGGACGATATCGACGCCGCGAGCCCGGTGCAGCAGGTGAGCGCCGGCGTTTCGGCGCTGATCGTGCCGCTGCGCAGCCGCGACGCCCTGCGGCGCTGCCGGCTGGATCTGGACGCGTTCGCGCCGCTGGCCGCGCAGGGCTTGCCGCCGCTGGTCTACGTCTTTTGCCGGCAGGCGAGCCGCCCCTGGAACGACCTGCGCGCCCGGTTCTTTTTCGAAGCGAACGGCGTGCGCGAGGACCCCGCTACCGGCAACGGCGCGGCCTTCCTCGGCGCCTATCTGCTGGCGCACCGGCTCTTTCCCGAGCCCAGCCTGTCGCTGCGGATCGAACAGGGCGAGGAGATGAACCGGCCATCCCTGGTCCTGCTGCGCGCCCGCGCGGCCGGCGGCGCGCCCGAAATCAGCGTGGGCGGACAGGTCATTCCGGTCGCAAAGGGACATCTGCTGTAACAGGAAGGCGCTGGCCGTTCCCGGTTGGCGTTAAAATGACGGCTTGCTCGCGTCGCCCCGGCCTGCCGTCTGCTCGCCCGCGCCGCGAAAGCTTCCTCCCGCCCATCCCGCCCCGCCGGCTTCGACGCGCGAAACGGGCCGCGAAATCAAGCGGAAATGGGATATGCTGAAACGCTAAGTCTTCCGGTCGCCGCATGAAGGACAACATTCACCCGCTGATCCAGCGCCCCCTCACCGATTCCGCCGACGTCAGCGTTCCGGCGCTGCGGGTGCTGTCGGAGATCACGACCAGCCTGTCCACGGATTCCAACGTCGAACAGCTGCTGGGGCGCTTCCTGTCGACCATGATCCGGCTGGCCGGCGCCCAGGGCGGCGCCGTGCGCGTCATCACCGACGACCGCACGCACCTGCGCCTGATCGCGTCGGTCGGCCTGCCGCCCGACCTGGTCGAGCACGAGCACATCGTGAGCGTCGACTGCGGTGTCTGCGGCAAGGCCGCGCGCGAGGTCTCGGTGAGCAGCTGGAACAACGTCGCCTTCTGCAAGCGCCAGGCCAACGACCCCTATTTCAGCGACACCTGCAGCACGGTCGTGGCTGTGCCGCTGATGCACAAGAACCAGGTCATGGGCGTATACAACCTGTTCCTGGAAGAAGGCCACGTCGTTCCCGAAGACGTCCGCCTGCTGTTCCGCTCGATCAGCGAACACCTCGGCATCGCGCTCGAGAATGCGCGGCTGACGCGCGAGAACATGCGCATCTCGCTCATGAACGAACGCCAGATGCTCGCCAACCAGATCCACGATTCGCTGGCGCAGACGCTGGCGTACGCCAAGATGCGGCTGACGGTGCTCTCCGACGCGATGCGCCATGAGGACTATCCCAAGGCCAATCGCTACGTCAGCGACGTCGAGGAAGCGGTGGATCTCGCCTACGCCGACCTGCGCGACCTCATCACCCAGTACCGCGACCGCATCAACCCGCGCGGTCTGGTGCCCGCGATCCAGGAAATGGCGAAGAGCTTCCGCCGGAAGGCCAGCGCGGACGTCGATTTCCTCAACCTGGTGCAGGACGTGACGCTGTCGCCCGACGAGGAAATCCAGGTCTTCCACATCATCCAGGAATCGCTCTACAACATCGCCAAGCACGCGCGCGCGCGCCATGTCGTCATCACGCTCGATCTCGAGAACGGCCAGTACATCGTCAACGTGGCCGACGACGGCGTGGGCGTGCAGAAGAAGGACGAATCGTCCGCCATGGGCAAGAGCTTCGGGCTGACGATCATGCGCGAGCGGGCCGCGCGGCTGAACGGCAAGCTCACCGTCGAATCGCGACCCGCCGGCGGCACCGTCGTCCGCCTCGTCTTTCCGCAACGCACCGCGCCCTACCAGCAGAGCGAGCCCTCCGCATGAGCCTCACCCGCATCATCCTCGTCGACGACCACACCCTGTTCCGCAAGGGTCTCGCCGAACTGCTCGAACAAAGCGGCGAGATCGAAGTCACCGCCTTCACCGGCAACGCCGACGACGTGGAAATGCTGGTGCGCGCCCACCGGCCCGACGTCCTCATCGTCGACCTGAACATGCCCGGCACCGACGGCATCACGCTCATGCAGCAACTGCGCGCCGACGGCTTCGAACTGCCGGTGCTCATCCTCACGCTGTCGGAAACCGAAGACGACCTCGCGCGCGCGCTGCGCGCCGGCGCCAATGGCTACCTCTTGAAGAGCATGGAGCCGGATGAAGTGGTCGACGCCATCCTGCGCGCCCAGCGCGGCGAAACCGTCGTCGCCCCGGCCATGACCGCCAAGCTCGTCAAGCTGTACGACCAGAAAAGCCAGGACGTGGGTTCCCTGCTCGACGCACTGACGCCGCGCGAACGCGAAATCCTCTCCCATCTGTCGCGCGGCGAATCCAACAAGGCCATCGCCCGCACGCTCGACATCAGCCACGACACCGTCAAGCTGCACGTGCGTCACATTCTGGCGAAGCTCAATCTCTCGTCGCGCGTGGAAGCCGCGGTGTTCGCGGTCGAGCACCGCGTGGCGCCAGGCGGACGCGGCGAAGGACGCTAGTCGGGACTCGCGACCCGCCCCCGCTGACCGGCATATCCGCAGGAAACGCATCGAACGACGCGGCCGGACACCGACGGAAACTGAATTTTCGCCACGCGCGATTGTCTGATCGCTGTTGGGCCGCTCCTGCGCGCGGCGCCCGGAATCCAGACGATGATCATAGTTGCCGCGTTCTGCATCGCACTGCTTGTCTTCACCACGCTCATCCACTACGAAGTGCTGCGGGCGCTGACCGTCAGCCTGCCGGCGATCGCCGTTCCCCCGCGCACCAAGCTCATCGTGGTGATCTTCGGCGCGTTCTTCGCCCACGTCGCCGAGATCATCCTCTACGGCCTGACCGTTTACGTGCTGGCCCGCTACGTCGGCCTGGGGTCCCTCGGCGATGCCCGCCATTTCAGCATGAGCGTGGTCATGTATTTTTCCGCGGAAACCTTCACCTCCCTCGGCTACGGCGACGTCATTCCCACCGGCGACCTGCGCATGCTCGCGGGCGCGGAAGCGCTCAACGGCCTGCTGCTGATCGGCTGGTCGGCGTCCTACACGTATATCGCGATGGAACACTTCTGGAGCAACGGGGAAGGCCTTGCGGAGATGCGGGCCTCCGCCTACGCGTCGAAGGGGCAGCGCAGGCACCGCCGCGCCACGATGTTCAGGCGCTAGCCTGCGCCGGCCCGAGCGAGCCGCTTGTCACGACCATACGCCGGGCCGCGGCGAATAGCTGTCGAGCACCCGACGGTAGCTCGCGCGGGCGGCGGCCGAGGGATCCGACAGGTTCTGCTGGCTCATGCTGCCTCTCATCTGGGCGACCGATTCGTATTCCCTTTCCTCCATCCAGTTCTGCATGCCGGCCAGGATTTCGGTGAGCTTGTCGGGCCCCTCCCGCAGCAGGCAGGACGCGAGATGCACCACGTCGGCCCCCGCCAGCAGCAGCTTCAGTGCCTCGCTCTCGCTGTGGACGCCGCCGGTCGCCGCGAGCGTCAGCCGCGTGCGTCCGTGCAGGATCGCGATCCAGCGGATGCGCAGCAACGCTTCCTCGGCCGTGGACAGATGCAGCCGGTCCGTCATGCACAGTTCGTCGAGGTCGATGTCGGGCTGGTAGAAGCGATTGAAGAGCGCCACCCCCTGCGCCCCGGCCTGCTCGATCTGCCGCACGACGTGCGGCAGCGAGGAAAAGAAAGGCGACAGCTTCATCACGATGGGCAGGCTCACGACGCGGCGCAGTTCGGTGAGCAGTTCGATGTAGCGCGCGTCGACGGCTTCGCCCGTGGCCTGCATGTCGGCGGCGACGTGGTAGACGTTGAGCTCGAGCGCGTCGGCGCCGGCGAGTTCGAGCGCGCGCCCGAGTTCCACCCATCCGGTCGGGGACACGCCATTAAGGCTTGCCACCACCGGAATCTCCAGCCGTCGCTTGAGCTGGTGAAGATGCGACGAATAGCGCTCCAGCCCATTCTGGAATTTGCCGTGGGACGGCAGGAAGCTGTCGGCTTCGGCGTGTCCCAGTTCCGCGTGCAGCAGAAAGCGGTCGAGCATCGCGTCCTCCGCCAGCAGTTCCTCCTCGAACAGCGAATACATCACCAGCGCGGCCGCGCCCGCGTCTTCCAGCCGCAGCGCGGTGTCGAGGTCGCGCGACAGCGGCGAGGCCGAGGGCACCAGCGGATTCTTCAGCCTGAGGCCAAGATAGTCGGTGGAGAGATCGATCATGTCAGGCTCCCGATTTGGGTTCGTCGGCCGGGCGCTGCGCCATGTCCCGGTAGGCGTTGAAGCGGCGCTCGGCTTCCTGCTGCGCCCGCTCGAGGAACTGCTGGGCCGCTTCCGGGTGGCTGCGCGCGAGCATGGCGAAGCGCGTCTCGGACTCCATGAAGGCCTTGACCGGCTGGCTCGGCGCGGCGGAATCGAGCTTGAAGGGATTGGCGCCCGCCTCCGCCAGCCGCGGATCGAAGCGGAACAGCGGCCAGTGCCCGCTCTTCACCGCGAGGTCCTGCTGGCGCTGGTTGTAGAGCATGTCGTAGCCGTGCGCGATGCACGGGCTGTACGCGACGATCAGCGACGGGCCCGGATACGACTCGGCCTCGTGGAACACGCGCAGGGTTTGCACGTCCTTGGCGCCGTAGGCCGCCGTCGCCACGTAGACGTGGCCATAGTCGCTCGCCAGCTTGGCGAGATCCTTCTTGGCCGTCGCCTTGCCGCCGGCGGAGAATTTCGCCACCGCACCGATCGGCGTGGCCTTCGACGTCTGGCCGCCGGTGTTGGAATAGACCTCGGTATCGAGCACCAGAATGTTGACGTCGTAGGACAGCGCGAGCACGTGGTCGAGGCCGCCGTACCCGATGTCGTAGGCCCAGCCGTCGCCGCCGATGATCCATACCGAGCGGCGGACCAGCCACTCGGCGACCGCGGCGAGCTCCGCCGCCCGCGGGTGGGTCGAGGCCGACAGCCGGTCGAGCAGCGCCTCGACGCGCCGCCGCTGGTCGACGATCCCCGCTTCCTCGCGCTGATCGGCGCCGACCAGCGCCTCCGCGAGATCGCCGCCGACGTCCGTCGCCAGTTCCTTCGTCAGCTGCTTCGCATAGTCCATCAGGTGGTCGGCGGCGAGCCGCATGCCGAGGCCGAATTCGGCGTTGTCCTCGAACAGGGAATTGCTCCATGCCGGACCGCGCCCGGCGCCGTTCACGGTATAGGGCGTCGACGGCAGGTTGCCGCCGTAGATCGACGAGCAGCCGGTGGCGTTGGCCACCAGCATGCGATCGCCGAAAAGCTGGGTCGCCAGCCGGATGTAGGGCGTCTCGCCGCAGCCGGCGCAGGCGCCGGAGAACTCGAACAGGGGATCGAGCAGCATCGAGCCCGGGATCGTGCCGTGCTTGATGAGGCTGCGGTCGAACTCGGGCAGGCGCAGGAAGAAGGCGAAATTGTCGCGTTCATCGTCGCGCAGCGGCGCGACCGGCGCCATGTTCACCGCGCGCCGGCTGACGTTGGATTTGTCGTGGATCGGGCAGGCCTCGACGCAGTCGCCGCAGCCGGTGCAGTCCTCCGGCGCGACCTGGTAGCTGATGTGGGTGCCGGCGGGAAAGTCCTTGCTCTTCGCCGGCACGTGCTTGAAGGTCGGCGGCGCGTCCTGCGCCGCGTCGGCGGAAAACAGGCGCGAGCGGATCGCCGTGTGCGGGCAGACGAACACGCACTTGCCGCACTGGGTGCAGAGATCGGGTTCCCACACCGGGATTTCCAGCGCGATGTTGCGCTTTTCGTACTGCGCGGTGCCGAGCGGATAGGTGCCGTCGGCGGGCAGGCGCGACACGGGCAGCGCATCGCCGTGGCCGTGGTACATCGGCAAGGTGAGGTCGCGCACGAAGTCGGGAACGGGCGCCGCGGGAGACGGCACGGACGCGTCGGCGGGCACCGGCCCGGCCGGGACGGCAACCCGATGCAGCGCCGCCAGCGTCATGTCGATGGCGCGGTAATTCAGCTCCACCAGGCGCTTGCTCTTGCGGCCGTAGGTCTTGTCCACCGCGTGCTTGATCGCGACGATCGCCTCGTCTTTCGGAAGGATGCCCGCGATGGCGAAGAAGCAGGTCTGCATGATGGTGTTGATGCGCCGGCCCATGCCGGCCTCGGCGGCGATGGCGTAGGCATCGATCGCCCAGAGCTGCAGGCGCTTTTCGACGATTTGCGTGCGCAGGCTCGTGGGCAGCGTGGCCCAGGCCTGCTCCGGCGGCGCCGCGGTGTTGAGCAGGAAGACCCCGTCGGGCGCGGCGTGCTCGAGCAATTCGTAGCGGTCGACGAACATCGGCTGGTGGCACGCGACGAAGCCCGCCATGCCCGACTCGATCAGATAGGCCGAGCGGATCGGCGCCGGCCCGAAGCGCAGGTGGGAGACGGTCACCGCGCCGGATTTCTTCGAGTCGTACACGAAGTAGCCCTGCGCCTGCAGATCGGTGGCTTCGCCGAGGATCTTGATCGAGTTCTTGTTGGCCGACACCGTGCCGTCGGCGCCGAGCCCCCAGAACACGGCGTGCTGCAGCTGGCGCGACGCGTCGGTGCGGAAGGACGCGTCCCACGGCAGCGAAAGATGCGTGAGGTCGTCGTGGATGCCGACGCTGAACTGTCGCCTCGGCGCGGTATCCGAAAGTTCGTCGAACACCGCCTTGACCATGCCCGGCGTGAACTCCTTGCTCGCCAGCCCGTAGCGTCCGCCGACGACTTTCGGCATCGCGCGCGCGCCGTCGGCGGCGGCCTGCGCCAACGCGGTCACCACGTCCTTGTACAGCGGCTCGCCGTCGGCGCCCGGTTCCTTGCAGCGGTCGAGCACGGCAACCGCCTGGACCGTGGCGGGCAGCGCAGCCAGCAGCGCATCGGCCGCGAATGGCCGATACAGTCGCACCTTCAGCACGCCCACCTTCTCGCCGCGCGCGTTGAGATGGTCGACCGTCTCCTGCGCAGTCTCGGCGCCCGACCCCATCAGCACGATCACGCGTTCGGCGTCCGCCGCGCCGGCGTAATCGAACAGCCGGTAGCGCCGCCCGGTCAACTCGCCGAACCGTTCCATCGCGTCCTGCACGATCCGCGGGAACGCATCGTAGAACGGGTTGGCGCGCTCGCGCGACTGGAAGAACACGTCCGGGTTCTGCGAGGTGCCGCGCAGCACCGGATGTTCCGGCGAGAGCGCGCGGGCACGGTGCGCGGCGATCGCGCCCGGATCGAGCATCGCACGGACCGTGTCTTCCTCCACCGCGAAAATCTTCGCGACTTCGTGCGAAGTCCGGAAGCCGTCGAAGAAGTGGATCACCGGAATGCGTCCCGCCAGCGTCGCGGCCTGCGCGATGACGGCGAAGTCCTGCGCTTCCTGCGGCGAGTTGGCGGCTAGCAGGGCGCAGCCGGTGGCGCGGCAGGCCATGACGTCGGACTGGTCGCCGAAGATCGACAGTGCATGCGTGGCGAGCGCGCGCGCCGCCACGTGCAGCACGAAGGGCGTGAGCTCGCCGGCGATCTTGTAAAGATTGGGGATCATCAGCAGCAGGCCCTGGCTGGCGGTGAAGCTGGTCGCCAGCGCGCCGGAAGTCAGCGCGCCGTGCAGCGCGCCCGCCGCGCCGCCCTCCGACTGCATCTCGATGATCCGGGGCACCGCGCCCCAGAGGTTGACCTTGCCTTGCGACGCCCATTCGTCGGCCCACTCGCCCATGCTGGACGCGGGGGTGATGGGATAGATGGCGATGACCTCGTTGCCGAGGTAGGCCATGCGGGCCACCGCTTCGTTGCCATCGATCGTCAGGGTGCGGGGCATGACAGGCTCTTTAAGGACGCTTTGGTCCTATTCTAGCCCCGCACCGCGAGCGGTGAGCACCGCCGCGTCGGCAAAATTGCCGGCGCGGACGGGAATCGTCAGCCCAGGGTATCGGGGCTTTCGAGCGGCGTGGGGCGCGCCGCCTCGCCCTGCGGTTCAGGCTGGTACCAGCCGAGTTTTTCGCGCAGCTTGACGACGTTGCCGACGATGATGAGCGTGGGCGCCCGCAGCCCGGCCTGCTCGGCGAGCGCAGGCAGCGTGGTGAGGGTGCCGGTGATGACGCGCTGGGTCGGCAGCGTGCCGTGCTGGACGATCGCCGCCGGGGTGTCGGCGCTCAGCCCGTGCGCGATCAGCGTCTCGCACAGCATCGGCAGCCCCTTCAGGCCCATGTAGATGACGATGGTCTGGTCGGGACGGGCGATGCCTTCCCAGTTCATGTTGAAGGTGTTTTCCTTCAGATGCCCGGTGACGAAGGCGACCGACTGCGCATAGTCGCGATGGGTCAGCGGAATCCCCGCATACGACGCCACGCCGGCGGCCGCGGTGATACCGGGCACCACCTGGAACGGCACGCCATGTTCGACCAGCGTCTCGATCTCTTCGCCACCGCGGCCGAAGATGAAGGGGTCGCCGCCCTTCAGCCGCAGGGTGCGCTTGCCCTCCTTGGCCAGGCGCACGAGCATGAGATTGATCTCCTCCTGCGGCACCGCATGGTCGTCGCGCTCCTTGCCGACGTAGATGCGCTCGGCGTCGCGCCGGCACATGTCGAGGATGGGCTGCGAGACGAGGCGGTCGTAGACGATGACGTCGGCCTGCTGCATCAGGCGCAGGGCACGGAAAGTCAGCAGGTCGGGATTGCCCGGTCCGGCGCCGACGAGATAGACCTCGCCGCCGCCGGCGGCGTTGTCGGCGCCGTCCCGGATCATGGCGTCGAGCTGCGCCTCGGCTTCGGCGTCGCGGCCCGAGAAGACCATCTCGGCGACCGGAGACAGGAACACCTTCTCCCAGAACGCGCGGCGCTGCTCGGGCTTGATCGCCGCGCGCACGCGGTCCTTGTAGCGCGCAGCGAGCGCGCTCAGGCGGCCGTACGCGGCGGGGATCAGCGTTTCCAGGCGCGCGCGCAGCATGCGCGCGAGGACCGGCGACTCGCCGCCGCTGGAAACCGCGACCATGATCGGCGAACGGTCGATGATCGACGGCAGGATGAAGCTGCACAGCGCCGGCTTGTCCGCGACGTTGACCGGGATGTGACGCGCCCGTGCGGCGTCGGCGACGCTTTTGGCGAGAGCGGCGTCATCCTCGACCACGATCACGGCGTCCTTGCCGTCGAGCAGCTCGGGCGTGAAGGCATCCGCCACGCGCGTCAGCCGTTCCGCGTGCGGCAGGCGCTCGAATCCTTCGTGCAGGACGGGGGCGGCAACCGCGACCTGCGCACCGGCGCGCAGCAGCAGTTCGGCCTTGCGCGCCGCGGTTTCGGAGCCGCCCACCACGAGGCAGGGGCGGTCGCGCAGATCGAGGAAAATCGGCAGGTAGTTCATGGCTTACTCGGCGGATGACGCGTCGGTGTCGGACTCGGATTCGGGCTCGGCGGAATACGGCGGAATGAAGATGAAGCGCATGTCGCCGGGGGTCAGTTCGACGAAATCGAGCGTCACGCCCTGCAGGTACGGCGTGCTCGACGCGGCGATCAGGATCTCGATGCCGTTCACGACGAGGTGCTCGTCCGCTTCGCGCTCGATGTCGAAGCCCATGCCGTAATTGACCGAGCCGTCCTCCTCCTGGTAGGCGGCGACCCGCAGGATCATGTCGAATACGTCGGGGTTGTTGTTGGCCGCGCGAATCTGCGCCGCGGCGGCATCGGTGATCTTGATCATGGTGCGTCCTTCGCTAATTAATCGGCGGCGTGCGTCTTGTGCGCGCGCACCTGGTTCAAAAATGGCGCGATCCAGCCCTGCGCTCCGCTGCCCCGGCGGTGGACGTAGCCGGCGAGCAGATTGTATTGCTGATAGCCGTCATGCTCGCCGTCGATGCCGTGGCCGCGCTTCACCTGGTACGCATAGATGGAGTCGGGCGGGAGGTTTTCCAAGCTCGAATAGTGAAATTCGTGGGCGGAAATGGCGTCGGTTTCCTGCCAGCGGTCGTCGCCGGTCGGCTGCAGCCGCGCGTAGCCTCGTCCGACCGGACGCTCGTGCATCACCGTATCGCCTGGAACGACGCCGACCATCTGCCTCGTGGCGCCCTGCCAGGTGAGGCTGCGGGACAGGTACATCAGGCCGCCGCATTCCGCGTAGGTCGGCAGGCCGGCTTCGATGGCGTTGCGGATCTGCGCACGCAGCGTCGCGTTGCCTTCGAGTTCGGCCATGAACATTTCGGGAAAACCGCCGCCGATGATGAGGCCGTCGATCTCGGGAAGCGCGTGCGCTTGCAGGGTGTCGATGTCGACCAGCTCGACGTTCGCCGCGCGCAGGCTGTCGAGGTCCTCGGCGTAGTAAAAACCGAACGCCTGATCGTGGGCGATGCCGATGCGCAGACGCTCGGACGCTGCCGCGGGCACCGGCGGCGGCGGCGCGGAAAACGCGGCGGCGCTGTCGCCGATCGCGAGCAGACGATCCAGGTCGACCTGCGCCGCCACGCGTTCACCGACGCGCGCGATCCGCCGGCGGGCCCCTTCCTGTTCGTTGGCCGGCACGAGCCCGAGGTGGCGCTCGGCGATCTGCATGCCCGGATCGTGCTGAACCGCCCCAATCACCTCGACGTCGGTGTAGTGCTCGATCACCGCGCGGAGCTTCGATTCGTGGCGGCTGCCGCCTAGGTTGTTGAGAATGACGCCGGCAATGCGGATGTCGCGGTCGAACGCCTGGTAGCCGAGGATCAGCGGCGCGACCCCGCGCGTCATGCCGCGCGCGTCGACCACCAGCACGACCGGCGCGCCCAGCAGTTTGGCGAGCGCCGCGTTGCTGTTGCTCCCGTCGAGGTCGAGGCCGTCGTACAGGCCCTTGTTGCCCTCGATCAGGCTGATGCGCGCGCCGGTCGCCGCACGCGCGAACTGTCGCTCGATCTCGTCGCGCTGCATCATGTGAAAGTCGAGGTTATAGCAGGGGCGCTGCGCGGCCATCCCCAGCCACAGCGGATCGATGTAGTCGGGTCCCTTCTTGAACGACTGGACGACATGTCCGCGGGCATGCAGCGCGGCGCAGAGGCCGAGCGTCAGCGTGGTCTTGCCCGACGATTTGTGGCCGGCTGAAATGAAGACGCGGGGCATTTGAGCCCCGCGCTTGTCCGAGTCGGTCGGGATGGCTTGCTGGTTCATGCCTGGCGGGTCCCTGCCCGCATGGCGCCAGGCAGGGTCATGCGATCAATGTTCCAGCGCGGCGACCGTGGTGTCGTCGAGGCTGGCCGGCAGGAGACGCAGCACCTTGACCGCGAAGGTCGTCATCAGGAGCGCGACTGCGACACCGCCCAATCCGAGGAAGAGCTCGGGCGTGCTCGGCGTGTAGCTGTGGATCACGCCGTCGTAGAAGCTGCTTTTCACCGTCATCCCGGGGAACATGTCGAGCGGGTAGGCCTGGGCGCCGATGATGGTGACGTACATTTGCACGATGCCGCCCAGTATGACGAGCGCCGAGGCGATCATGATCCAGCTGCGCTGCTTGCCCAGCCCGGTCAGCAGGATCACCAGCGGGATGACGTTGCCGACGAGGATCTGGCCGACCCAGAACAGGGACGTGAAGATGCCGCCGTCGCGCAGGATGAACGCCTCGACCGGCCCCATCTTGGCGAAGTACAGGTTGGTCAGGTGATAGACCACGACAAAATAGAGCACCGCGGCGACGAACACCGCGAGGAGCGTCTTCAGTCGCATCATCACGGCATTGCCGAGCGGACGGCCGGTCCAGGCGTAGGCCGCTGCGAGCACGATGAGGTAGATGGCGAGGCCGTACGCGAACGACATGATGATGAACATCGGCGCCAGCATCGAGCTGCCGTAGAGTTGGCGGGCGATCAGGAAGCCGAACAGCGAGCCGGTACCCGTCGTCAGCGTCAGGCGCCAGATGAAGGCCGCCGTGCCCGCGGCCTTGGAGTAGGCCTTGACGTTGCGATCCAGCATCGTCCACAGGTAGATGCCCACCAGCACGAAGAAGCCGGAATACAGGAACACGTTCCAGGTGAACATGGACTTGAAGTTGAAGTGCGTCATCGCCACGATCAGGCGGTCGGAGCGTCCGAGATCGAGCACGAGGACCAGCAGGCCGCCGGCCAGCAGGGCCAGCGCGAGGATCGCCGACAAGGGCGCCAGCGGCTTGTACATCGGCTTGTTGAACACCGACGCGATCGAGGCGACGTTGAGCGCGCCCGACGCGGCCACGATCAGGAACACGGCGAACACGTGCGGAAGGCCCCAGACGATCTGGTTGTCCATGCCTGTCACGACGTGGCCGTGGTGATGCATGTACAGATAGGAGAGAAAGCCGAACAGTACGAAGAGGCCGATGCCCCCGAACAGCAGCCAGTACTTCAGGCTGCCGCCTTCTACTTCGCGGAAGGTAATGCTTGCCATGTTGTTTTAGATTCCGTGATAGCGAACGCCGAGATTGAGATTCAGATCGGCGCGGACCTGCTTGGTGGGCAGTTCGCGCAGCCGCTTGGAGATCTCGCTTTCGGGGTCATTCATGTCGCCGAACAGGATCGCGTTGTTGCCGGACTTCGCACAGGCCTCGGCGCACGCCGTCGTGCCGTCCCCGCGATCCACCTTCTGCACGCAGAAAGTGCAGGCTTCGACGCAGCCGATGCCGCGCGGGACGTCCGGTTTCTGCGTGTCGTTCAGCGGCTCGTGCACCAGGGACCGGGCCTTGTAAGGGCAGGCCATCATGCAGTAGCGGCAACCGATGCAGATATGGCGGTTGACCAGCACGATGCCGTCGTCACGCTTGAACGATGCGCCGGTCGGACAGACGTCGACGCACGGCGGCTCGGCGCAATGCTGGCACAGCATCGGCAGGTTGGTTTGGCCCTGCGTCAGCGGATCCTGCAGTTCCAGCTTGCGGATCCATTGCGGCGCCTGCGTCGGATGCTTGCTTTCGGCTACCGGTGTCCAGCCATTTTCGGTGCTGCATGCCGACACGCAGTCGTCGCAACCGCTCGCACATTTCGTCGCGTCGATCAGCATGCCCCAGCGCACGGCGCTGCTGGCGGGCTGATCTTCGGGTCTGCCTTGTGCCACCTCGACCAGCATGACCCCGGGAACCAGCGTGACCCCGGCGGCGACCGTCGCCGTGCTGATGAAACGGCGCCGCTCAGGTGAATCGGGCGTATTGTCGGACATCTTCGTATCGCTCATTGTGCAATTCCAGCCATCTCTTCCGTGCTGACCGGGCGGCCAGCCTGCGCGGCGAGCTTGTGTGCGTAATGCGCCGTTTCAGCATTCAGCGGATGCATTGCCATCGAGCCCTGAGGCTTGGTCGAATGGCAATCGAAGCAATCGATCTTCACCGCTGCATAGCTGTGACAGCTCACGCAGAAGTCGTCCTTGCTTGCCGCGACGCTGCCCGTCTTTTCGCTCGCATGGCAGTTGATGCATTCCTTGAGGCTGTATTTCTTGGTGCGGATGCCCTCGATCACGGTCTCGTCGCGGTGATGCAGCAACACCTTCATGTGGTTGCGCCGCATGAAGTCGTTCGGCTCGACGCAGTGCTCACCCTTGGTGGCCTTCGTGATCACCGGCTTGGGCGCGCCGCCGGACTGGGCCGGCTCCTCCGACCCAGCCCAGGCCAGGGCCGCGGTCGTCAGCACGACCGCGCCCAGAGCCAGGAGGCGTTTCATTTTTGCTGCCACGTTCAGTCACCCATCCCCATGACGATGTAGCCGGTCGGGCAGACGTCGGCGCAGATGTGGCAGCCGATGCACTTGGCGTAGTCGGTGTCGACATAGCGGCCCACGGTGGGGTTGTCCTTCTTCTTCACCTTGAACACCGCGGTCTGCGGGCAGTACACCACGCAGTTGTCGCATTCGAAGCACTGGCCGCAGGACATGCAGCGCTTGGCTTCATCGACGACGGCCTTCTCCGACAGCGCATGGAGACGCTCTTCGAAGTTGCCCAGCGCGCCTTCCTTGTCCAGCACCGTGACCTCGCGAATGTGGCGCGACACGTTGGGGAAGTGGCCGAGGAACAGTTCGTTGTGCGGAATGATGTGACGCTGCGACCGGTCTTCGAAGTTGTGCAGGATGTCCTTGCGCGCCGAGGTGCCCCAGATCTGGCCGTGCACTTCGGAATACTCGTGGCCGGATTCGAGCCATTTGCGGATTTCGTCGAAGTGATGGACGTCCACCTTCGGGCGCTTGTCGAGTTCCTTGCCGGAGAGGAAGGCGTCGATGCCGTCGACGGCGATGGACGCGTGGCCGATCGCGGTCGTCAGCAGGTGCGGACGGATCACGTCGCCGCCGACGAAAACCTTGTCGCTGCCGGGGAAGCGATAGTTCTTGTCGGCCTTGATGAGACCGTTGTTGTTGTTGAACTTCTCGAGGCCGGTGAAATCGACGCCCTGGCCGATCGCGGACACGATCAGGTCGGCCGGCAGGTCGCGCTCGGTGCCCTCGACGATCTTCGTTTCCTTGCCTTCCATCACGAAGTCGGCGACGCGCAGGGCAGTGGCACGGCCATTGGCGTCGACGACGACGGCCACGGGGGTCACGCCGCCGATGATCTCGATGCCTTCCTGCTGGGCGTGCTCGACTTCATGCTTGTTGGCGGCCATCTTGTCGATGGTGGCGCGCGAAACCAGCACCACTTCCGCGCCTTCGCGTGCGGAGATCGCCGCGACGTCGGACGCCATGTGGCCGGCGATGACGGCTTCCGGGCGGTCGTCATGCGTGCCCGACTTGGTCACGTTGCCGAGGCGGCGGGCAACGGTCGCCACGTCGATCGAGGTGTCGCCGCCACCGATGACGACGACCCGGTTGCCGACGTGCTGCAGGCGGCCTTCGTTGAAGGCGCGCAGGAACGCCACGGCGGTCACGCAGTTGGGGGCCTCTGCGCCGGGGACGGGCAGCGGACGGCCAGCCTGGGCGCCCATCGCCATGAAGATGGCGTCGTAGTTCTTCTCCAGCTCCTCGAAGCTGACGTCGGAGCCGATGCGGGTCTTGAGGCGCGTTTCGACGCCCAGCGCGATGATACGGTTGATTTCGGCGTCGAGCATCTCGCGCGGCGTGCGGAAGCCAGGAATGCCGTAACGCATCATGCCGCCGAGCTCTTCGTGCTCGTCGAAAATGGTCACGCCGTGGCCGCGCAGGCGCAACTGGTAGGCGGCGGCGAGACCGGCCGGGCCGGCGCCGATCACGGCGACCTTCTTGCCGGTCTCGGCGGCGGTCGACGTGTACGCCATGTTGTTTTCGATGCCCCAGTCGCCGATGAAGTGCTCGACCGAGTTGATGCCGACGTGGTCTTCGACCATGTTGCGGTTACAGCCGGATTCGCACGGCGCCGGGCAGACGCGACCCATCACCCCGGGGAAGGGATTGGCTTCGGTGACGCGGCGGAAGGCGTATTCCTGCCACGACATGCCTGCCGGCGGCTTCTCGATGCCGCGCGCGATGTTGAGGTAGCCGCGGATGTCTTCACCGGCGGGACAGGAGCCTTGGCAAGGGGGCGTGGAGAGCATGTACTCGGGACACTTGTGCGTCCAGCTCGACTGGAAGATTCTGTCCTGATTGGAGCGGATGTCAGCGTCTGACTCGCCGTCCTTGTAACGACGCCATGAAACGCCTTCGGTTTTTGCTTTGTTCGTCGTGACAGCCATGTTGGTTCTCCTAACGCCTACGTAACTTAAAGATGGATAAATCGCAATCAATCCGGCCGGATTCAGTCGAGCTTGATCGCCTTGCTAACCAATTGATGCACCCCGCCCACCATGCTCATGTCGAAGCCGTACTTGGGCAAAACCTTGGTGAACTGCGCCTTGCAGATGGCACAGATCATCGCCATGAAGTTGACCTGGTGTTCCTTGACCACGTTGTTCAGTGCGGTGGCGCGCGGCAATGCGCCCTTCACGCGAACCTCCATCAGGTCGTCCGTCAGCAGGCCGCCGCCGCCGCCGCAGCAGAAGGTCGATTCGTAGATGGTCTCGTCCGCCATGTTGTGGAAGTTGTTCGCCACCGACTTGATGAGCTCGCGCGGGATCGTGAACTGGCCGCCCGGCTCGGTTCCCATGCGCGAGGCACGCGCCACGTTGCACGAATCGTGATAGGTGACGACGAGGTCGTCGTTCTTCGACGGATCGACCTTGATCGTCCCCGCCTTGATGAGATCGTTGGTCAGTTCGCAAATGTGCTGCGGCTGGGGGTAGTTGTGGTCGAGCTGCTGCTGCAGCTCGATCGAGAACGGATCGTTGCCGCCATAGCCGATGCCGGTCAGCGTGTTCCAGAAGCTGTAGGCGACGCGCCACGCATGGCCGCACTCGCCGACGACGATGCGTTTGACGCCCAGCTCGAGCGCGGCATCGCGAATCCGCATGGCGACCTTGCGCATGACGTCATAGTTCGCGTCGAACAGGCCGAAGTTGCCGGCTTCCGAAGCGTGCGACGAAAGCGTCCAGTTGATGCCTGCGGCGTGAAACACCTTCGCGTAACCGATCAGCGATTCGACATGCGGCTCGGAGAAAAAGTCTGCCGATGGCGTAACCAGCAGCACCTCGGCGCCCTTGACGTCGAGCGGCATTTTCACCGGCACGCCCGTATCGGCCTCGATATCCTCCTCCAGGCCTTCGAGCGTGTCCTCGAGGGCCGGGCCCGGCAGGCCGAGGTTGTTGCCGATCTTCATGACCTTGCCGAGAATCTCGTTCGAGTATTTCTGGCCCATGCCGACATGGTTCAGAATCTCGCGGCCGGCCATGGTGATCTCGGCGGTGTCGATGCCGTAGGGGCAGAAGACCGAGCAACGCCGGCATTCGGAGCACTGATAGTAGTAGCTGTACCAGTCGTCCAGCACCTCCTTGGTCAGGTCCTTCGCGCCAACCAGCTTCGGGAAGAGCTTGCCCGCGGTGGTGAAGTAGCGGCGATAGACCTGGCGCATCAGGTCCTGGCGCGCCACCGGCATGTTCTTGGGGTCGGAGGTGCCCAGGTAGTAGTGGCACTTGTCGGTGCAGGCGCCGCAATGCACGCAGGCATCCAGGAAAACCTTCAGCGAACGGTACTTGCCGAGCAGATCGCCCATCTTGTCGATCGCGCGGTCTTTCCAATCCTCGCCCAGCTCGTGCGGATAACCCATGAAATCCTGAACCGGCTGGCCCGCAGGAAACGTCTTGACATGCGACATGACGTCTTCCCGCAGCTTGGGAACTTCGATGTCGTTCTTGATTTCCGGAATGTCAAATTCAGCAGCAGCCACGTGTAAATCCTCGGTCCTTACTTATCGCTCGTTAATCGCTGTCAACGAATCAGTTGTTCTGGTCAAGCCGCGCAGCCCACGCCGCCACGTGACGATGTTCACGCGGGTTGTCGGCCTGGTTGCGGGTCGGGCTGAAGAACACGCCCGGCGCATGCAGCAGCTTGCTGACCGGAAAGATCACCAGCAGCGTCGCGACCAGCGCGAGGTGGATCAGCAGAATCGGGTCCTGCGGCAACGGCTGCAGATCGAAATACATCAGGCCCATGAAGAATTCCTTGAGCGAGATGATGTCGGTGTGGGCGACGAAGGTCATCATCATTCCGGACACGCCGATCGCGATGAGCAGCACCAGCATCAGGTAGTCCGAAGGCGTCGAAATGTAGCGCACGCGATCGACGACGAAGCGGCGGGCCAGCAGGCCGGCGAGCCCGGCGACCATCATGATGCTCGCGTATTTGCCGAACGGCTGGATGATATCGACCCAGAACCAGACGGGCTGGGTGAAGTAGCGCAGGTGGCGGGCGAGAACGAGGAACAGTCCGAAATGGAAGAGCCAGCCGAACACCCAGATCCACTTGTTGGACTTGAACAGGGATTCGAACAGCACGACTTCCTTGGCCATCCGGTACACGACGCCCGTCTGCGTGGTCGGCGCAGGCGTGGTCGGAATTTTCAGCGGCGCGGGCGTGCGGCTGTAGTCGAAAATCTTGTAGGCCAGACCGATCACCAGCAGCAGCGTGGCGATATAGAACATCCCGGCGTAAATGATCGTCACAGTAGACAAACTCTATCCCCTAACAACGTATTTGTTTACGAATCGAACGCGGCTGGCACGGCACCGCTTCCCGTGCGCATTCGATTTGGAAACAACAAGCGGAATCGAAGCCGCCCCGGCCGAAGCAGCGGGGCGCCCCGATCGCCTGAGCTTTAGATACAGCCGGTCGGCTTGGGCAGGCCAGCGATCTTACAGGCCTGCTTGGCGGGACCGTACGGGAACAACTCGTACAGGTACTTGTTGTTGCCCTTTTCCGGGCCGAGCTTCTTGCCGATCGCCTTGGTCAGAACGCGCACAGCCGGAGCGATCTGATATTCGGCGTAGTACTCGCGCAGGAAGTTGACGACTTCCCAGTGGGCGTCGGTCAGTTCGACCTTTTCTTCGACGGCCATGTACTTGGCGATGTCTTCGTTCCACTGCGACAGATCGACCAGATAGCCTTCCTCGTCGACTTCGACTTCCTTACCGGCGATATTCACCATGGGCATAGCAATACTCCTTTAATTAAAAGTTACAGCCAGGACTGACAGTTGCTGTGCTCTGCAACCAGATCAACAAAACCGCCGTAATCCACGACATTGACTCCGTCCAGCACGCGCCCGGCCATGCCGCGCGCTGCCAGATCGGGACCGAGCGCGTAAATCTTGAGGCCAGCCGCTGCCGCCTGGATTTTCGCCGCCGCTGCGTTGCCGGTCGTCGCCGCATACACCGCGTCTTCGATCAGCAATACAGCAGAACCTTGGGTGGCCAGGCGCAGGCAGCTTTCGAGCGAACTGCGCTCACTGGCCGATTTATTCACAATATGCAGCATGTTCGGTTCCCTTAGAAGCTGATCACGACGTCTTGCTCGGCCATGAGATTTGCCATCTCATCGTCCGCAAGCACCGTCACATCCACAATCAGGTCGTCTTCAGTCAGACCACGCGCGTCCAGCGACGTCCGGTCAACGTAGAGCTTCTCGATGTCGTAGCCTTCCAGCGCACGGTAGGTCTTGGAAAAATCCTTGACTTCGATGCCCTTGGTGTCGATGCCCTTCATCAGCTGGTACACGCCGTCGTCGGTGAACACCAGGCTGACGTCCTGATCGAAGGCGGCGGTGATCAGGACCACCTCCAGGCCTTCCAGCGCGTACACGGTTCCGTGCGGCGCCTTGCGGTTCAGGAACATGAATTTCTTGATGATGCCGGAGCCGTCATCCATATCGTCCATATCGCTCATCTCGTTAATTCCTCAATCACCGAACGTCACGAGACGATCGTACTGAATACCCATTTCCACCAGCTGCCCCAGCCCGGAAATACGGAAGCCGGGAGCCAGAAGCTCGTCCTTGATGCCGCGACGCAGCGCAGCAGCCACGCAGACCACGAGATCGATGCCATGATCCTGGGCCAGCTTCGACCAACGCGTGGTGACGTTGCGGTCATCCTGCGGCGGCTCGGCCATGCGCGTCGAGTTGTTCACGCCATCGTGGTAGAAAAAAATACGCGGAATCTTGTGACCCTTTTCGATCGCCGCCCGGGCGAAGAGGTATGCGGAGTCACTGGCCTGATGGTTGTAAGGCCCTTCGTTTACAAGAATGCCGAATTGCATGGCTAGCTCAAACTCCGAAAAATCCAGTCATTATTATCAAGCCTCCGCCGCGGACAGCCTGCCGGCGGCGGAGTTGACAGCCTCCCGAACAGCCTTTAGAAGCGGATGTGCGCCGAGGCGTTCAGGTTGTAACGGCCACCACGCCAGTTATCGATGTGGTACTTGGTGAAGGGCAGACCGGTTTTCTCGAAGAACGCGGGCCAACCGATACGGTCGATCCAGTCGATCATGCGCTCCCACGGCTTGCCGTCTTCCTTGTAGGTCGCCAGGATCTTCTTGACCACCTCGGCGACTTCCGGCCAGCGCGGAGCCCGGTTCGGCAGGCCGTTCGCAACCAGCTTGTGGAAGGTCGGCTTGGAGCGCGCGTTCGAGTTCTTGCCGCCCACCCAGATCGCGATCTTGGAGTGCTCGGGGTCGTTGATCTGCATCGGCGGGCAGGGAGGATAGCAGGCGCCGCAGCAAATACACTTCTTCTCGTCGACTTCCAGGGAGGGCTTGCCGTTCACCAGAGCGGGACGGATCGCCGCGACGGGGCAACGCGCCACGACGGAAGGACGCTCGCACACGTTGGCGACCAGATCGTGGTTGATCTTCGGCGGCTTGGTGTGCTGAACGATGATGGCGATGTCCGCCTGGCCGCCGCAGTTGATCTCGCAGCACGAGGTGGACAGCTTGACGCGGTTCGGCATTTCGCACTTGACGAAGTCGTCGTACAGTTCGTCCATCAGCGCCTTCACCACGCCGGAGGCGTCGGTGCCGGGGATGTCGCAATGCAGGAAGCCCTGCGTGTGGGCGATCATCGACACCGAGTTCGCGGTGCCGCCGATGGGATAACCCTTGTCGGAGAGCGCCTTGATCAGGGGCTCGACCTTGGAACCGTCGGCCACCATGTATTCGATGTTGGAACGCGCGGTGAAACGCACGAAGCCGTCTGCGTACTGGTCAGCGATGTCCGCCAGCTCGCGGATGGTGTAGTGATCCATCTGGCGTGCCGTGCCGGCCTTGACGGTCCAGATTTCGTCGCCGGATTCGGCACGGTGATACAGGACACCCGGCTTCGGATGGCTGTGGAAAGCCCACTTGCCATAGTTCTTCACCATCACGGGGTGCATGTAGGGCATCGGATCCGGTGCGCCGGACTCGATAGGCGGACGTAGTTCTGCCATTTTTTATCTCCAACTGATTTAATGCACGGACCCCAGCTCTCGCCGAGGCCCGCGGTAAACGAAACTTAAGCGGCCGACTGCTTGTACTCGTTCCACTTCTCGACTTGCTCGTCCCAGTCGTCGGAACGGAAGTAGGGATTGGAGCGCGGCGCATTGATCATGTTGGGGTCGACCGGGAGGTCCATGCCCTCCAGGAAGTTGGCCAGACCGATACGATCAATCATTTCGCCGGTGCGCTCGTGCTCCAGCGCGTTCTCCGCAAAGAAGTCGATGATGTTGCGCGAGAGCTCGTTCAGCTTCTCGAAATCCTCTTCGCTCTCGAGCTTCATGAACGGAATCACCACGGTGCCCATGGTGGCGCCGATCTTCAGCACGCCCTTGCCGCCCACCAGAATGGTCACACCCTTGTCGACGCCGGTACGCAGGCCGCCGGGGATGACGTTCAGGCAGTGCATGCAGCGCACGCAGTTCTTGTTGTCGATGCACAGGCTGTTGCCGTCGCCCAGCTTGGCGACCGAGGTATGCTCGTCGGCCTGGACCTTGTCGGACGCCACGAGGGTGATGGCCTTGGTCGGGCACTTGCCGATCACGTCATTGACCAGGTCGGTCATGCCGTGGGCCTTGTAGTAGGCCTGGACCTGCTCTTCGTTGACGCGGATGTTGTCGCGCCAGGTGCCGATGGTGGCCATGTCGGAACGCTGGATGGCGTTGACGCAGTCGTTCGGGCAGCCGGAGAACTTGAACTTGAACTTGTAGGGCAGCGACGGACGGTGCATGTCGTCGATGTTGTTGTTGATGACGGTGCGCAGCGCCTTGGCTTCGTCGAAGCAGGAATGCTCGCAGCGGGCGGCGCCCACGCAGGACATCGAGGTACGCAGAGCCGGGCCGGCGCCGCCGAGGTCGAAGCCCATTTCGTTCAGCTCGTCGAAGGCCTTCTGGACGTCGCCAGTCTTGATGCCCTGGAACATGATGTCGCCGGACTGGCCATGGAAGGCGATCAGGCCCGAGCCGCCGGTCGCGGACCAGACGTCGCACATCTTGCGGAGCAGATCGGAGGTGTAGTGCATGCCAGCAGGCGGCTGGATGCGCAGGGTGTGGAATTCGGCAGCTTCAGGGAACAGCGGCTGATGATTTTCATCCTTCAGTTCGGTGAAACGGGGGATCACGCCGCCGCCATAACCGAACACGCCCACCGTACCACCCTTCCAGTAACCCTTCATGTGCTGGTAGGACGTTTCCAGCTGACCCATCAGGTCAACCATCATGTCGTTATCCTTAGCCAGACGCTTCAGACCGGTCACGAAGCTCGGCCACGGGCCTTTCTCGAGATCGTCCAGATTGGGCGTATCAATCATCTTCTTTGCCATAGTTTTCTCTCCTAGAACATTTCGAAATGCCCGTTCAGCCCAGGGCTCAACGGTATGTCATCATCGTATTGAGTTGATGGGCCTATCACCATCATTCTCATGGGGTAACGCGATTACCCCATCGCGGCAGGTGAGAACCTACCCAAAAGGAGTACATCGATACCCCCAACTCGGTAGTGCCCCGTTTAGGCAAAATGATGAGACATTAGGCGCCCGCCACAGGAATCGATAAGAGTATTAAAATATTGTTGCGGACGCAAGCCCGTACGCGAGGTAGGGTTGAAATATCACGGCAAGACCCTATTCACATCGCGTTTGGCGGACGCGATCGCCGTATTCGACCCTATTCGAACCAAGCCGGATTGAGACCCAATGCCTGAGATTCTTCCACTCGACAAGATGCGGTTGCCATTTGGCGGCCAGGAAATCGAATTCCAGCACCTGACCCACGAATCGGGCGGCGTGCCGTTCCTGCGTATCCGCATCCGCGAAAACAAGCGCTTCACCATTTTCGACGTCGACCCGGTCAGCGCGCAAAAATGGGCCGAGCTGATGCAGGCCTGGGCCCGCGAACACGGGGGAGACGCGCCGTGAGCTGGGGGGGGTGGCCCGAGGACAAGCCCGAGGAGTACGTGCCGCAGATGATCGATCTGCAGTTCGACCTCAACGGCGTGACGATTCCGGCCGACAGCGCCCAGGCGCTGGCGGAGGCGCTGCAGCGCCTGCTCCCCTGGCTGGGCGAGGATGAGCGGATCGGCGTCCAGCACCTCAAGGGCGCGGAAACCAACAGCGGCGACGTCACGCTCAACATCAACCGGCGCACCAAGCTGTTCATTCGCGTCCCCAAGGCACGGGTGGGCGAGATGCAGGGGCTGGTCGGCCACACGATCGACCTCGCAGGCCACGCCCTGCAGCTCGGTTCCTTCAAGACGCGCGAATTCACCCCCTTTGCCAACATTTACGCCCACTTCGTTGACACCGGGAGCGCCACTGAAGAACAATTCGTGCAGGACGTCATGCGGGAGCTCGACGGTCATTTCGGCTTGCGTTGCGGCTTCATCTGCGGCAAGCCGCAGAGCCTGCAAAGCGCGTCCGGCCCCATCCACGGCTACAGCCTGATGCTCCACGATGTTCCGCCCCACAAATCCCTGCAGATTCAGGACGAGGGCATGGGACGCCATCGTTTGTTAGGATGCGGGATTTTCATCCCGCATAAATCCATCGCGCCGGTCGTTCCGGCGGTTTCCTGAAGCCCGTGCCGGTCAATCCCGGCGATTTTTTGAAAATTGACCAACCGAAAGGAGAAAACAATGTCTTATGTAGTAAACGGCGAAGAACTCGAAACCGGTGAAGAGGAGTTTCTGCTGGAAGCCAATTTCAGCGACGATGTTCCCCCGGTCATCGCCGCGGCGGAGAAAATCACGCTGACCGACGACCACTGGACGGTCATCCATTTCATGCGCGACAAGTACAAGGAAGACGGCCATACGCCCAACTTCCGCAACATGCTCTCCGAAATGGAAGACCTCCACCCCGGCATCGACTGGAAGAAAAAGCTGTACGAGCTTTTCCCCAACCAGCCGGCTCGCCAGGCAGCCCGGGTCGCGGGCCTGACCAAGCCGTACGGCAAGGGCGGCTACTGATACCTCTCGGAAGCGGCTCACACCCAATCAGCGGCAAATCCTCGAACACGATGTAGGCGCTACTGATACCTCTCGGAAGCGGCTCACACCCAACGGGCAGCGGCCTCCACCGCTGCCCGTTTCCGACTTTGCAGTTCGTTCCCTACGGTTCCACTCATGTTTTCCAATACCCTCGTTACGACTGAAGACCTGGCCGCCCATCTGAACGATCCCGACTGGGTCGTCCTGGATTGCCGCTTCACGCTGACCGATGCCACGGCAGGTCCTCAGGCCTACGAGAAAGCACACATCCCGGGTGCGCGCTACGTGCATCTGGAAGACGACCTCTGCGGCCCCGTCGGCAATGACACCGGGCGCCATCCGCTGCCGGACCCGCGGGTGCTGACCGACAAGCTCTGTCAGTGGGGGGTCGGCGTCAACAAGCAGGTCGTCGTGTACGACGACAGCTACGGCGCGATGGCCGGCCGCCTGTGGTGGATGTTGCGCTGGCTGGGCCACCCGGGCGTGGCCCTGCTGGACGGCGGCTACCCGAAGTGGGTGCGCGAGAAGCGCCCCGTCGACACCGAGCGGCCGGCATCGCACAAGGCCAACTGCGCCTGCCTCCCCGAGCCGACGCAGATCGTGACGACGGACGAGGTTATGCGTGCGTCGCAGTCCGGCGAGCAGCTCATCCTCGATGCACGCCCCGACCGCCGCTTCAGCGGCGAATTCGAGCCGTTCGACCCCGTCGCCGGCCACGTGCCCGGCGCCATCAACTACCCGTTCGACGAGAACCTCGACGTCGACGGCACCTTCCTGCCGCCCGAGGCGCTGCGCGAAAACTATCAGGCGCTGCTCAAGGGCAAGCCCGCGTGGCAGGTGATCCACATGTGCGGCTCCGGCGTCACCGCCTGCCAGAACATCCTGGCGATGGAAATCGCCGGCCTCCCCGGTTCACGCCTTTACCCCGGTTCATGGAGCGAGTGGATCACCGATCCCGCCCGCCCTGTCGCTACAGGAGAATAATCATGGCCAAGCCCATTCGCGTCAAAACCGTCTGGTTCAAGAAGGAAGGCGAACGCAGCGCCGAGGAAATCGCCGGCGCGGTCGCCTCCACCGTCTGGCGCGTCGCCGACAAGGCGGTCGACAATCTCGGCCGCGAGAACTACGACATCATCACGCCGGCGCGCGGCTTCAAGCTGATCGCCGAATTCGTCGCCTTCCTGGCCCATTACTGCGATCGCATGGCCTACGCGTCGCTTGCGCCCGAGCGCCGGACCGCCGTGCTGCAGGCGATTGCCCGCCGGCTGGGCGAGGTGATGGAAGAGAACATCATCAGCATGGTCGGCCCCGATCCGAACCGCAACTTCAAGGCCGAGTTCATCGACTTTCTCAACCGCCGCTTCAACGACTACGCCGAATTCGACTTTCCGGACGACGAAAAGGCGAGCTTCCCGGCGCTGCGTTTCCTCGGCCTGCAGATCCGCGACGAAATGGCCGACGACGACAAGACCTGGATCATGGACCAGATCATGGACATCGAAATGCCCGAGATGATGGGCACGGTGAGGAAGAGCTTCAAGGGACTGCTGTCCGACGCGCCGGTCCAGCGCGGCTTCGGTTCGCCCGACATGCTGCCGCCGGAATAAATCCTTGAGCGCGTCGCCCTTCGATCTCGCCAACGAGGCCGGCTACCGCGCATGGCGTGAAGCCAAGCTCGCGGCGTATCCGCGCAGCGTCGACGAACTGGTCGTGCCGCTGGCCGATCCGCGGCGCCTCTCGCCTGCCGAGCTCGCCGCCCTGGCGTCGGCCTGCGCGCGCGCCAACATGGCGATCTACAGCGCGCCGCAGGTGCCCGCCGCCGACAAGTCTATTCCCCGGGAACTCGGACGCCAGCTCGGTCTCACGCACCTCGAAGGCAACTACCTCGCCGACGAGGACGGGCTGTCGAGCATCACGCCGGCCGGCGACGAGGCCAGCGTGCGCGGCGAGTACATTCCCTACACCCACAAGCCGATCAACTGGCACACCGACGGTTACTACAACGCGCTCGACCGCCGCATCCTGGGCATGACGCTGCACTGCGCGCAGGACGCCGAATCCGGCGGCGAGAACGCGCTGCTCGACCATGAGATCGCCTACATCCAGCTGCGCGATGCCGATCCCGCTTACGTCGCGGCGTTGATGCAGCCGGACGCGATGACGATTCCCGCGCGCATGGACGAGGACAACGTCGCCCGGCCCGAGCAGAGCGGGCCGGTTTTCGCGGTCGATCCCGGGCAGGGATTTCTTTACATGCGCTACACCGCGCGCACCCGCTCGATCGTGTGGAAGGACGACGCCCTCACGCAAGCGGCGGTCAAGGCACTGGCGGACATCCTCGCGACATCCGAATACATCCTCACCGCGCGCCTGCGTCCCGGCATAGGCCTCGTCTGCAACAACGTGCTGCATACGCGAAGCGCGTTCTCCGACGCCCCCGGCCGCCGCCGCCTGCTCTATCGCGGGCGGTATTACGATCGCCTGCGGTTCGACCTCGACCAAGCGCCGGCGCGCGCAGCGTAGGCCGCCGGTAAAGTAAAATAGCGGTCTTCGTTTTTCGGCCATCTGCCGCCATGCAGCTTCTCGCTCTCGGGGTCAATCATCACACTGCGCCGCTCGCGATCCGCGAGCAGGTGGCGTTCGGCCCTGAAAAGCTGGTGCAGGCGCTGCACGAACTGACGCAGAGCCAGCGTGCCTCCGAAGTCGCCATCCTGTCGACCTGCAACCGCACCGAGCTGTACGTCAACACGCCGTCTCCCGAGGCGGTGGCGCAATGGCTGGCCGACTTCCATCACATCGAGCGGCGCGAGCTCGCGCCGT
>JAKADC010000016.1 GCA_021820845.1 Pseudomonadota bacterium | reverse complement strand
TAGTCGTTCAGCAGTTCCTTGTTCTTCTGCATGTAGACTTCGCCGTAGGCGTTGACGGCCTGGGCCTTGAACAGCAGGAACCAGGCGCCGACCGGGCCGTAGCCGTCCTTGAAGCGGGCGGGCACGAAGCGGTTTTCCATCATGGTCAGCTCGGCGCCGGCTTCGGCAGCCATCGCGTAGGTCGAGCCGGCGTTCCACACCGGGTACCAGGCACGGCCGGTGCCTTCACCGACGGAGCGCGGACGGAAGATGTTCACGCAGCCACCAGCGGCCAGCAGGATGGCCTTGGCCTTGTAGACGTAGACCTTGTGGTCGCGGGTCGAGAAGCCGACGGCACCGGCGATGCGGTTGGGGTCGTTCTTGTCGTTGACCAGCTTGACGATGAAGATGCGCTCCTGGATGCGGTCCATGCCGAGCGCCTTCTTGGTCGCTTCGGCAACGATCCACTTGTAGGATTCGCCGTTGATCATGATCTGCCATTTGCCGGAACGCACCGGCTTGCCGCCGTCTTTCAGCGCGGGCAGACCCTGGGAACCGTCATGGCGCTCGCCGTTCTCGTCGGTCTTCCAAATGGGCAGGCCCCACTCTTCGAACAGGTGCACGGAGTCGTCGACGTGGCGGCCCAGGTCGTAGGCCAGGTCGTCACGGGTGATGCCCATCAGGTCGTTGGAGACCATGCGGGCGTAGTCGGCGGGATCCTGCTCGGTGCCGATGTAGGTGTTGATCGCGGACAGGCCCTGCGCCACGGCGCCCGAGCGGTCCATCGCGGCCTTGTCGACCAGCTTGATCTTGAGGTCCATGCCCAGCTCGGCCTTGGCGGCGTCAGCCCAGCGCATGACTTCGTAACCGGCGCCGCAGCATGCCATGCCACCGCCGATCAGGAGGATGTCCAGATCCTCCTGGATAACTTCGGGATTACCAAATTCTCCAGCCATTTCGTTTGCCTCTCTAGATTACTTGCGAATCAGTTCTGCGGGATTACCAGCGCGGTAGCCCTTGGTGATGCCACCGTCAGCCTTGCCGGTGAAGAAGCCGGTTGCGCCGATCTCGGTCATGACTGCAGCGGGCTTGCCGCCGAAGGGGTCGATCGAGCCTTCGGGCGTCGTGCGGATCGGGAACTTGAAGCGCTTCAGCGTGCCGTTGCGGAACTTGATGGTCCACATGATGGAATCGGAACCGCGCAGGGGCTGCACCATGCCACCCAGCGGCACGACGTCGGCGTAGTGGCGGGCTTCGATCGCTTGCTGCGGGCAGATCTTGACGCAGGAATAGCACTCCCAGCACTGCTCGGGCTCCTGGTTGAACGCGCGCATGGCATGGCCGGTTTCCGAACCGTCCTTGTCCAGCTTCATCAGATCGTGCGGGCAGATGTACATGCAAGCGGTCTTGTCCTGACCTTTGCAGCCGTCGCACTTGTCGGTACGAACGTAGGTTGGCATTACAGTCTCCTAAAGTTAGCTAACAATCCGCGTACGTCGCGGTCCATTTAGAACTGAACCCGTCCTTGGCCGGGGCGTGTCGCGAATCCGCTTCCGGTAGGCTCGTGTCCTAAAACCCTGCCTGTCCGGGGTGCGCACAGGCAACCGGGCGGCCGCAGCCGCCCGGATAATTCACGCCGCCGAATGTCCCTTCAATTCGACCTTGACGTTCTGCTCCGCAGAGAGGCCCGCGTAGTATTTCTGCAGGACTTTCGCCACCTCGGGGCGGCTGAATTCGACCGGCAGATCCTGGCCTTCGGAAAGCATCGCGCGCACCTTGGTGCCCGACAGGAGGATGCGGTCTTCCTTGGTGTGCGGGCAGGTGCGCTGGCTGGCCATGCCGCCGCACTTCTTGCACCAGAAAGTCCAGTCGATGTTCATGTTGACGGTCTCGAGCGAGCCCTTGGGGATCTCGTCGAAAATCTTCTGCGCGTCGAACGGGCCGTAGTAGTCGCCCACGCCGGCGTGATCACGACCGACGATCAGGTGCGAGCAGCCGTAGTTCTGGCGGAACAGGGCGTGCAGCAGCGCCTCGCGCGGACCGGCATAGCGCATGTCGAGCGGGTAGCCGGCCTGGATCACGGTGTTGGGGGCGAAGTAGTTGTCGATCAGGGTCGAGATCGCTTCGGAACGCACTTCGGCGGGAATGTCGCCGGGCTTGAGCGCGCCCAGCAGCGAATGAATGAGCACGCCGTCCATCGTTTCGATGGCGATCTTGGCGAGGTACTCGTGCGAGCGGTGCATCGGATTGCGGGTCTGGAACGCGGCGATCTTGGACCAGCCGAGCTGCTCGAACTTGGCGCGGGTCTCGGCCGGCGTCATGAACTGGTCGCCGTATTCTTCCTTGAAGCTGCCGGTGGAGAGGACCTTGACCGGGCCGGCCAGGTTGTACTTGCCCTGGCCCATGACCATCTTGACGCCGGGGTGATCGAGCTCGGTGGTCTTGTAGACCTGCATGCACTCGTGGGCCTTGTCGATGGTGTACTTGTCGGTCACCTTCATCGTGCCCATGATCTCGCCGGTCTCGCCGTCGACCAGCGCGAGCTCGTCGCCGTCCTTGATGCTCTCGTCGTCGGTCGAGAGGGTGACGGGGATCGGCCAGAACAGGCCGTTCGCCATCTTGTAGCCGTCGCACACCCCTTGCCAGTCGGACTTGGTCATGAAGCCTTCCAGCGGCGTGAAGCCCCCGATGCCCATCATGATCAGGTCGCCGGTCTCGCGCGAGCTCATCTTGAGCTTCGGCAGCGAGGCGGCGCGGGCTTTTTCAGCGGCGAGTGCGTCACCCGTCAACAACAGGGGTTTGAGTTCTCCGCCGCCATGAGGGCGTACCAGCTTGGACATAGTGTCTCCTTGGACTTTTTGAGGGTATTCGAGAGTCAGCGGAGAATAGCATCGGGGGCTGGCGGCTGAATAATCCTTTATTTTTATTTGAGGATAAGCAGGTTTGATATTAATTCGCCAAGTAAAAAAGCCCGGTCATCCCGGGCTTTTTTACTTATGAAACATGATGTTATGCGTCGAAGAACGCGGGCATGTCGGTCTGTTCGGTCTTGATGACGTCGACCCAGGCGGGCTTGGTGTCGCCCCCCGCGGCGGCCAGCTTTTTGGTTTCTTCGTAGAGCGCTTTCCAGCGGTTGTAGAGACAATCGCTGACTTTCCGCATGCCGGAGTCGAAGTAGGAATTGTGGAGGTCGCCGATCGTGCGCGTAAACGATTCCATCTGCTCCAGCAGGTTGTGAGGATAGCCGTGACGATTCGGGTCGGCGTACTTGACCATCTCGCGCTTGACCGCACGGACGAACACCTTCTGGCCTTCGGTGAGGTCGGCTTCCGTCCGCGGCACCCCGCCGGAATTCATCACTTCCTGGATGAAATCGCCCAGGCGCTCGCCGAAATCGAAGTTGGCGTAATCGACGTTTTTCATAAATTCTCCATTCAACGGGTGATGCATTAGAACCGGTGCGGCTGGCGTCTATCCTACGCCCCGCGGTCTCGCTGTCCAGCGCCTTCTCGGGGCGATCGTACGGTTATTTCCTAAGCCCTTGAATCCAGCGGGAATAAATTTTGTCCGCCAATTGGTGCAGCCGGTCGGTGCGGGCGGACAGGTCCGCCTGGATCGCCGTGGCGGACTGCACGCCCGGGCTGTCGCTCGCGGCGGCGATTTCGGCCGCGCCGTTTTCGCACCAGCTGGCGACGAGCTCGGGCGTCATTTCGACATGGCATTGCAGGCCGATGTGCCGGTCGTTCAGCACGTAGGCCTGGTTGGCGCAGAAGGCGCTCTCCAGGATGCGCGTGGAACCGGGCGGCAGGCTGAAGGTTTCGCCGTGCCAGTGAAAGGCCGGCATGGGTTGCGTGGCGTCCCCGAGCCAGGGGCGCGCGGCGTCCGCATCGGTGATGCGGACGTCGCCCCAGCCGATCTCTTTCACCGGGTTGGGGCCGACACTGCCGCCCAGCGCCTTCACCATGAGTTGCGCGCCCAGGCAGTGGCCGATCAGCGGGACGTCCGACGCGACGGCCTGGCGGATCAGGGCCAGCACGGAGGGAATCCAGGGCAGGTCGTCGTTGACACTCATCGGGCCGCCCATCAAGCAGACGCCGGAAACGCCGTTAAGGTTTTCAGGCACGGCGTCGCCGGCGTCTATGCGCACCAGCTTCCAGGGAATGCCATGACGATCCAGAAACGTGGTGAAATACCCCGGGCCTTCGGTGGGTGAATGTCGAAAAACCAGAACAGAAAGCATGATGCCTCTCAAGAAAAAGACGATCGCGATGATGATAGCCGCAGGCGGACTTTCCTGCACAAGCGCGTGGGCGGCCAGCGTCTCGGTGGTGGGGCTGTTCAAGGACAAGGCGATCGTCAGCATCGACGGCAGCAAACCGCGCACCCTCAGTGTGGGTCAGACGGTCCAGGGGGTAAGACTCGTGGCTGCGGATTCCGACGGCGCAAGATTCGACGTTGATGGCAAGCGCCGAACCTTGGGCATGGGGCAATCGTTCGCGGGCGGTGCGGCGACGGGCGAGCGCCCGAGTGTCTCGCTCACCGCCGATGCACGCGGTCATTTTGCTGCGGCCGGAGCGCTCAACGGATACCCGATGACGTTTCTCGTCGACACCGGGGCGACCGACATCGCCATCAGCGCGGCGGAAGCCAAACGTATCGGGCTCGACTACAAGGCCGGGCAAGCCGTTGGCGTTGGAACGGCGGCGAGCGTGGTGCCCGCCTGGCGCGTCACGTTCAATACGGTCAAGGTCGGCGGCATCTCGGTCAACCAGGTGGACGGCATGGTGGTGGAAACCGGCTTGGGTGTGCCGTTGTTGGGGATGAGCTTTTTGAACCGCATGGAGATGAAGCGCGACGGCCAGACGATGACGCTGACCCAGCGTTACTGATTCGCTGCCCCACAAGCAAAGGAGGCCTGCATTGCAGGCCTCGTTTGCTGTGAGACGGGAATTAGTGCTTTGTTTTGTGGCTACGGCCGCTGCGCTTAACGTTCGCTGCGCTCACACTAGCCTGCACCGCAAACGGGTCAGTTACGTCTTGGCCCGTTTGTCTCGCTCGATCAATGCGTACGCGCTGTGGTTGTGGATGGACTCGAAGTTCTCGGCCTCCACGACGTAGGCGTCGATCAGCGGCTCGGCGTTCATCGCGGCCGCGACGTCGCGCACGATGTCTTCGACGAATTTCGGATTGTCGTAGGCGCGTTCGGTGACGTACTTTTCGTCCGGGCGCTTCAGGAGCCCGAAGAGTTCGCACGAAGCCTGGTCCTCCACCTTGCGCACCAGATCCTCGATCCACAGGAAACCATTGGTTTTGGCCGACACGGTGACGTGCGAGCGCTGGTTGTGCGCGCCGTAGTCGGAAATCTTCTTCGAGCAGGGGCACAGGCTGGTAACCGGCACCAGCACTTTCGTCGTGTGCGTGTATTTTCCGTTCTCGACCGCGCCGATGAACGTGACTTCGTAATCGAGCAGGCTCTGCACGCCGGAGATCGGCGCCGCCTTGTTGACGAAGTAGGGAAAGCTCATTTCGACGTAGCCCGATTCGGCTTCCAGGCGTTCGACCATCTGCCGCAGCATGCCTTCGAAGTTCTCGACCGAGATCTCGCGCTCGCGCGTGTTGAGGATCTCGATGAAGCGCGACATGTGCGTGCCCTTGAAGTTGTGCGGCAGAAACACGTACATGTTGAAGGTCGCGACGGTGTGCTGCACGCCGCCGCTTTTGTCCGCGACCCGGACCGGGTGGCGGATGCTCTTGATGCCGACCTTGTTGATGGCGATTTGCCGCGTGTCGGCCGAGCTTTGCACGTCCGGCATGCAAACGGCGTTGTCGCAAATCTCGTTCATGGCAGGCTCCTTGGATTGAACAATTTAGACTAAGTATAAACTGTCCAAATAGTTGAGTAAACTACTCGGGCATACGGTCTTTCGCGTGCGAGCCCGCTGATGGTCGGAGTTCCCGCTAGCCCGACAGGAGGGACATGCGCCGGCGCACCGCCTGTTCGATCCCCGCCGCGTCGAGGCCGCACTCGGCGAGCATGCGGATGGTGTCGCCGTGTTCGATGAAGGTGTCGGGCAGGCCGAGGTGCAACAGCGGCATCGTCACGCCGAGGTCGGCGAGCGTTTCGGCGACGCCCGCGCCGGCGCCGCCCGCAACCGCGTTTTCCTCCAGCGTCACCAGCAGGCGATGGCGATGCGCCAGGTCGCGCAGCAGGTCGACGTCGAGCGGCTTGACGAAGCGCATGTCGGCCACGCTGGCGTCGAGCGCCTCGGCGGCCGCGAGCGCAGGCGCCACCAGGCTGCCGAACGCGACGAACGCGACGTCGCGGCCGTTGCGTCGCAGGATGCCCTTGCCGATTTCGAGGGGCTCGAGGCCGGGCTCGATCATGGCGCCGGTGCCGCCGCCGCGCGGGTAGCGCACCGCCGACGGGCCGCGATGCAGGAACGCCGTGGTCAGCAGGCGCCGGCATTCGTTCTCGTCCGACGGCGCCGCGATCAGCATGTTGGGGATGCAGCGCAGGAAGGAGAGGTCGAAGCTGCCGGCGTGGGTCGGGCCGTCTGCGCCCACGAGGCCGGCGCGGTCGACCGCCAGCATCACCGGCAGATCCTGCAGCGCGATGTCGTGGATCAGCTGGTCATAGGCGCGCTGCAAGAAGGTCGAGTAGATCGCGACCACGGGCTTGATGCCTTCGCAGGCGAGGCCCGCGGCAAAGGTCAACGCATGCTGTTCCGCGATGCCGACGTCGAAATAGCGCCCGGGGAATTCCTGCGAAAAGCGCACCAGGCCGGAGCCTTCGCGCATCGCCGGCGTGATGCCGACGAGCGTCGAATCCGCGGCGGCCATGTCGCACAGCCAGTCGCCGAATACCTGCGTGTACGTGGGCCTGGCGCCGGATTTCTCGGCCACCCCGGCGGCGGGATCGAAGCGCGACACGCCGTGGTACAGGCAGGGATTGGTCTCGGCGGGCTCGTAGCCCTTGCCTTTGCGGGTCACCACGTGCAGGAACTGCGGGCCGCTCAGGTGCTTGATGTTGGAGAGCGTGCTCACCAGCACGTCGAGGTCATGGCCGTCGATCGGGCCGATGTAATTGAAGCCGAACTCCTCGAACAGCGTGCCGGGCGTCACCATGCCTTTCATGTGCTCCTCGGCGCGTTTGGCGAGCTCGCGGATCGGCGGCGCGACGGACAGCACTTTCTCGCCGGCGCGGCGGGCCGCCGCATAGAACCGGCCCGACATCAGCCGCGCGAGATAGTTGTTGAGCGCGCCGACGTTGGGCGAGATCGACATGTCGTTGTCGTTCAGCACGACGAGTAAGGGAAGGTCGGTCGCGCCCGCGTTGTTGAGCGCCTCGAACGCCATCCCGGCGGTCATCGCGCCGTCGCCGATCACGGCCACCGCGCGCTGCTTCGAGCCGAGCTGATGGAAGGCTTCCGCCATGCCGAGCGCCGCCGAAATCGAGGTGCTGGAATGGCCCGTGCCGAAGGCGTCGAATTCGCTCTCGGCGCGCCGCGGAAACCCCGCGATGCCGCCCGGCTGGCGCAGGGCCGCCATCGCCTCGCGGCGGCCGGTGAGGATCTTGTGAGCGTAGCTTTGGTGGCCGACGTCCCACACGATGCGGTCGCGCGGTGTGTCGAACACGTAATGCAGCGCCAGGGTCAGCTCGACCGCGCCCAGGTTCGAGGCCAGGTGACCGCCGGTATGGGAGACGGAATCCACCAGCAACGTGCGCAGTTCGGCCGCCAGCTTCGGCAGGTCGGCGGGCGCGAGGGCGCGCAGGTCGGCCGGCGTATGGAGGGTGTCGAGCAAGGGTTGCGTCATGTCAGAAGGTCCGCTCGACCACGAAATCGGCCAGCTGGCGCAGGCGTGCGGCAGGCGCGCCGAGCTGAGCCAGCGCGGCATGGGCGTCGGCGCGGAGCTCGAGCGCCAGTTCGCGAGCCCGTGTCGCGCCGAGCAGGCTGACGTAGGTCGGCTTGTTGTTCGCGGCGTCCTTCCCGGCGGTCTTGCCCAGCGTGGCGGTGGACGCTTCGGCGTCGAGCACGTCGTCGACGACCTGGAAGGCGAGGCCGATGCATTTGGCATAGCGGTCGAGCGCTGCCACCGACGCGTCGGCGGCAGCGCCGCATTGGGCGCCGAGCAGCACCGAGGCGCGGATCAGCGCGCCGGTCTTGTGGATATGCATGAACTCGAGTTCCGCAAGGTCGAGTGGCTTGCCGACGCTCGCAAGATCGATCGCCTGGCCGCCGGCCATGCCGCGCGATCCCGCCGCCTGCGCCAGCAGCTGCACCATGGCGAGCTGGGTGGCGGCATCGTCGGCGAGCGGCTGTGACGCGAGGATGTCGAACGCGAGGCTTTGCAGGGCGTCGCCCACCAGCAGCGCGGTGGCTTCGTCGAACTCGACGTGCACCGTGGGCTTGCCGCGCCGCAGCGCGTCGTCATCCATCGCCGGCATGTCGTCGTGCACCAACGAATACGCGTGGATCAGTTCGACCGCGGCCGCGGCGTGCTGCACGCGGTTGGGATCAGCGCCGGTGACTTCGCCGGCGGCGAATGCCAGCAGCGGACGCACGCGCTTGCCGCCGCCCAGCACCGCGTAGCGCATGGCTTCGTGCAGACGCTGCGGGGCGATCTGCGCGGCAGGCAGCCGCTCGGCCAGTACGCTTTCCACGCGCGCCTGGCAGGCCTGGATCCAGGCGGAAAAATCAGTCATCGGTGTCTTCGGTCCTGAACGGCTGCAACGCGCCGTTTTCAAGAATCTTCACCTGTTGCTCGGCAGCGGCGAGTTGCTGGCGGCAATACTGCAGCAGTTCGGCGCCGCGCTTGTACGCGGCGAGCGACGTTTCCAGCGACAGCTGGCCGGACTCCATTTCGGCGACGATGGATTCCAGTTCGGCCAGGGCAGACTCGTAATCTTTCGGGGTTGCGGCGGCGCGGGATCTGGCCATGAATATAACCCGGCGGAGAAAGGGCGATACTTTAACAAATTCAGCGTGGAGGCGCCTCCCCGGGCGCGGGCCTGTGCTAGAATTTTCCGCTTTCCCCGCCCCGGGATGCCTTCTCCCGCGCGGGATTTCATCCGTAAACCCGGTGGGTCATCTTGCCGCTCCAGCGCGTTGCTGGAGGGGGCTTGGTTTTGAGTAGGGTACGCCATGAGCGATCTCGCCGAATCCAGCGCCGTGTCGCTAACTTCGCCGCAACTGCCAGTCTCCTGGTATTTCGATCCGGTCATCTACGAACTGGAACTGACGCATTTGTTCAAGCGTGGCCCCGGCTATGCGGGCCATCAGCTCATGGTCCCCGAGGCCGGCGACTATCACGCGCTGGAGATGTTCGACGGCGCAAAGATGCTGATCAACAACGGATCGGGCATCGAGTTGCTGTCCAACGTCTGCCGCCACCGCCAGGCGATCATGCT
This sequence comes from Pseudomonadota bacterium, assembly GCA_021820845.1. Taxonomy (GTDB): domain Bacteria; phylum Pseudomonadota; class Gammaproteobacteria; order Burkholderiales; family Thiobacillaceae; genus Thiobacillus. The sequence goes on along the minus strand of JAKADC010000016.1, from coordinate 35,944 downwards.
GAAAGGGCGCGGCAAGCTGCCGTCCAACAACATCGTCTGCCCGATCCATCGCTGGACCTACGACAACCGCGGCACGCTGCTGGGCGCGCCGGAATTCCCCGGCAATCCCTGCCTCAATCTCAACCGCACCGGGCTGCAGACCTGGCAGGGCCTGCTGTTCGCCGGCGAGCGCGACGTCAACGCGGATCTGTCCGGGATGCAGGCCGCGCGCGAGCTCGATTTCTCGGGCTTCATGCTCGATCGCGTCGAGGTGACGCATTACGCCTGCAACTGGAAGACCTTCATCGAAGTGTACCTGGAGGACTACCACGTCGGCCCGTATCATCCAGGCCTCGGCCATTTCGTCACCTGCGACGATCTGAAATGGGAATACGGCGACTGGTGGTCGGTGCAGACGGTGGGCGTGAACCGCGGGCTGACCAGACCCGGGTCGCCGGTGTATCGGACGTGGCACGAGCAGGTGCTGGCGTACGACCGGGGCAGGGCGCCCGCGCACGGCTCGATCTGGCTGACCTACTATCCGGGCCTCATGGTCGAGTGGTATCCGCACGTGCTGGTGGTGTCGTCGATCGTGCCGACCGGCGTCGAGTCGTGCAGCAACATCGTCGAGTTCTACTATCCCGAGGACATCGCGCTGTTCGAGCGTGCCTTCGTCGAGGCCGAACAGGCGGCGTATCACGAGACCGCAGTGGAAGACGAGGACATCTGCGAGCGCATTCACCAGGGACGGCGCGCACTTTTTCAGCAGGGCATCTCGGAAACGGGGCCGTACCAGTCGCCCCTCGAGGACGGCATGATGCATTTCCATGCGTTTCTGCGGCGCGAAATCGAGCCTCATCTCGGATGAGCGCAGCGAATCGCCTGAACGGGTGGCGCATGCCGCCCTTTTTTTTCGTGCGTCTGCCGTGAGATCGAGCTGGATGCTGGTGGCGGCGGCGCTGTTCGCGCTCATGAGCGTTCTGGTCAAGCATGCTTCCGCCGTCTTTTCCCCGGCCGAACTCGTGTTCTACCGGTCGGCGTTCGGGCTGCTCGCGATCTGGACGGCGATCGCCGTCAGCCGCCGCCACGTGCTGGCGCCGCTCGCCACCCCGCATCTCAGGGCCCACTTCTGGCGCGGGCTGGCCGGCTTCGCGGCGCTGGTGCTGTTCTTCTTCGCACTGGGGCGCTTGCCGCTCGCCACCGCGGTCACGCTCAACTACACGGCGCCGCTTTTTCTTGCCGCGCTGTCGGCCTGGTGGCTGCGCGAGCGCCACGGCCGCGGGCTGAATGGCGCCGTGCTGCTGGGATTCGTCGGCATCGTGCTGCTGCTGCGCCCGCAGCTTCAGGGTCAGGCGTGGCTGCCCGCGGCCGCAGGTCTCGCTTCGGGCATGCTGGCGGCGGTGGCCTATGTCAACGTCAAGCGGCTGGGCCGCCTGGGCGAGCCGGAATGGCGCGTCGTCTTCTATTTCACGCTTCTGTCGACGGTGGGCGGCGCGGCATGGATGGCGATCGCGGGCTTTCATCGGCCGCGTCCGGCCGACTGGCCCTGGCTCATCGGCATCGGCATCACCGCCACGGCGGCGCAACTGGCGCTGACGCGGGCCTACCACCGCGGCCGCACCCTGACCGTCGGCTCGCTCGCCTATACCACGGTCGGCTTTTCCGCCCTGTACGGCGCCGTGCTTTTCGGCGAACGGCTGCCGCTGCTGGCCTGGACGGGCATCGCGGTGGTCGCCGCGGCGGGCGTCTGGGCAGTGCGCGCCGCAGTCCCGAGCCAGGCCGATCCGCTATAGTGAGAGCACATTCCAGAGGAGCGCACCATGATCAGCCTGAGCGTCAAGGACAACCAGATCGCCGTCACCGTGATGGGGCAGTTCACGCTGGCCGATTACCAGGAATTCGAGCAGGCGGTGAATTACGGCATCCAGTTCCAGGGCGGAATCAACCTGCTGTTCGACCTTCGCGACATGCTGTCGTACAGCGTCGATGTGGCATGGGAGGAGCTGAAGTTCTCGCGCGAGCACAAGACCAATTTCGGCCGGATCGCCATCCTCACCGGCGACCAGTGGGTGGCGTGGAGCATGTGGGTGAATCGCATGTTCATGACCGCGGAGATCCGGCTGTTCGACGACCTGGACATGGCGCAGGCCTGGGTCGCGGGCGGCGAGCTGCCGGCGGTCGCGGGATAAGGTCGCCGGATGCCGTTCAAGCCGGCCGCCGCGCCGGCCTGAAGACCGCCTCGTTCGCGTAGTACGCGGCGCGGCCGTTGCCGGGATCCCAGCCCGGAATGCCCTGAATCGGGAGCGGCGCCAGCTGGCGCGGCGAGTCGATCGCGGCGAGCGCGGCGGCCGCCGCTTCGTCGGCCGCGTCAGGATCGAGCGAGTCCGCAATCAGCGTCAGGCATTTTCCTGTCATCGTGGGGTAGGGATCGAGCGTCTTTTCCAGCAGCGCATGCCCGACGATCACGAAACACGTCTCCTTTTCGACGCGCGAACGCGCTTCCCAGAAGAGCGGCAGCCAGGCGCGCTCGGCCAGCAGGGCGGGCAGCGCCGGATCGCGGCTGATCATCCACACGCCCGATTCGTCGAGCACGGTGAGGGCGTCGCGCCGACGGCTCCGCACGGAACCGCTTTCGGCTGCGAGGTCCGTGCCGTGCGCCGCATTCAGCGCGGCCTTGAAGCGCGGAAAACGCAACCAGACCAGCGCGTTCAGCACGTCGTGCCAGGTATCGGCGCGGGTCGGCACCTCGCCGGTCTCGAGGATGCGCGTCTCGTAATCGCGGGCGGAGAGGCGGCGATCGGGGGCGAAAAAGCGCAGCGGCAGGCCGTTTGCGTTGCGCGAGTCGAGGCGGGCGGCGTGGGCGTTGAGCGCGCCGAGGCAGTCCGAACCCGAAGCGGGCAACCCGCGCGCGAGGCCCAGCGCATCGATCAGCGTCCGGTAGGGCGCGAATGCGGGATGGGCGAACGTCAATGCAGCGATTCGGACAGCGCCTGGCGGTACTGCCGCGTCAACGGGTGCGCGCTGCCGAGCAGCTCGAACAGGGCGAGCAGGCTGATGCGGCCGATATCGTGGCGGTAGCCGCGGTCGGTGCAGGCGATCCAGAGCAGTTCGTCCATCGCCCCGGCGAATTCGTCCGCCGCCAGCAAGCGGGCCGCGCGCTGATAGTGCGCGTCGAGATCGTCCGGCTGTTGCGCAAGGCGGGCGTCGAGTTCGGACAGCGGCGGCGCCTGTCGGGCGGTTTCGGCCAGGGTCAGGTGCGCGTGCAGGCGGGCGATGTCGGGTTCTTCCCGCGCCTCGGGCGGGAGGCTTTCCAGCAGCTTGAGGGCCTGCGCGCCTTCGCCTTCGGCCCACAAGAGCTTGGCAAGATCGCGCGGGATGGCGAGATTCTCGGGTTCGGCCATTGCCGCGTTGGCCAGCAGCAGGCGCGCCTGCTGCACCTTGCCGGCCTGCCACGCGGCCACGCCGAGCGCATGGGCGCGGTTCGCGTCGCTGGCGATGAAGCGGTCGAGCGCTTCGCGGAAGGTGCTGTCGGGGTCGGCCCCGTGGATGGTGTGCGCGACCTCGCCGCGCCAGAAGAACTTCACCGTCGGCACCGAATTCACGCTGAAGCGGCGCGCCAGTTCGGGCAACTCGTCGGCGTTCAGCATGACCAGCAAAAACTTGCCGCCGTATTCACCGGCGAGCTTCACCAGACGCGGCATCAACATGAAGCAGGGACCGGCCTTCGGGGTCCAGAAATGCACCAGCACCGGCCCCTTGTGCGAATTTTCCAGTACCAGCCGGTTGAAATTCTCGGCGCTGGCGTCGAAGACGTAGGGGGACAAGGCCATCAGTGAAATGCTCCGGTCGAAGCAAAACGATCGCACGCGGCGACCAGTTCGCGTGTGATGCCCGGCTCGAACGCCGAATGGCCGGCGTCCGGCACGACGACGTAGCGGGCCTCGGGCCACGCGCGCGCGAGTTCGTCCGCGGTCACGATGGGACAGACGGCGTCGTAGCGTCCTTGCACGATGATCGCGGGGATGGTGCGGACGCGGCCGATGTTGTCGAGCAGGCTGTCGTCGGGCAGGAAGATGCGGTTCATGAAGTAGTGCGCTTCGATGCGCGCCAGCGAAAGCGCGGTCTTGTCGCGCCCGAACGCGGAAACGAGCTCGGCGTCGGGCAGCAGGGCGGAACACGATGCCTCGAACGTCGCCCAGCGGTACGCTGCCGGCTGATGCACGGCGGGATCGGGGTCGACGAGGCGGCGGTGGTATGCGCCGAGCAGATCGTGGCGTTCGTCTTCGGGAATGAAGTTGGCCAGTTCGCGCTGTGCCTCGGGGAACAGGGCGCGTATGCCGTTGAGAAACCAGTCGATCTCGCTCGGCCGGCAGAGAAAGATGCCGCGCAGTACGAGGCCGAGGCAGCGGCCCGGGTGGCTTTCGGCGTAGGCGAGCGCGAGCGTCGATCCCCACGAGCCGCCGAACACGAGCCAGCGCTCGATGCCGAGTTCGCCGCGGAGCGCTTCCATGTCGGCGATCAGGTGCGGCGTGGTGTTGTCGGCCAGTTCGCCGTGCGGCGTTGAGCGGCCGGCGCCGCGCTGATCGAACAGGACGATGCGGTAGCGCGTGGGGTCGAAGAACCGCCGCTGGTTGGGCGAGGTGCCGGAGCCGGGGCCGCCGTGCACGAACAGCACTGGGATGCCGTCAGGATTGCCGGAGGTCTCCCAGTAGATGCGATGGTCTCCGGTCGTTTCCAGCATGCCGCTGGCGTAGGGAGCGATGGGCGGATGGAGTCGAGCGATTTCGGGCATGACGGGTCGTGAGTGGAGGTCATCTCGCCGGCGCGGGCAGACGGGAGCGCGTTCGTCGGGTCTTGGGCCGGGAGCCGCTATCGACAGGCACGGGCCGGAATCGTATGCTGTCGTTGCACGGGAAATACCGGTTTCCCCATCGGTGAAAAATAACAGGTTCTGCCGTTCGCGGCCACAGCCGCCGCGAACCGCCGCTTCATCCGCGCAGCGCCGAGGTCGTGCGCAGCGAGGGAAACCGGAACCCGCAACGAGTGTTTTTTTCCAACGTTCGGATCGTTGTCGCCACGCGCGGCGACGTGCGGCTCGCGGACCTTCGCGGTGCGGGCAGAACCCGATCCCATACGGTTGTCTCAGCGCACATGACTTCCCCTTTCAGATACGCGCATTCCGCCCACGCCGACTGGACCCAGGCCGCGCAGTCCTGCATCGCGCAGCTGGGCGCGATCCCGGCGGCGGCGACGCTGGGCTTCCTGTATGTCTCGGATGCCTTTGCCGGCGAGCTCGACGCGATTCTCGCGTTCTTCAGGCGCACCACGGGCGTTCCCCACTGGACGGGCAGCGTCGGCGTGGGGGTGTGCGCCACCGGCGTCGAATATCTGGAAGAGCCGGCGCTGGCCGTCATGCTGGGAGAATTCGAAACGGGTGACTTCAGCATGCTGCCGGTATCGCTTTCGCCACAGGACATCGGGGCAGCGCCCGCGGATGCGTATTTCGCCATTGCCCACGGCGACCCGTCGAACAACCGCATGCAGGAACTGATCGATGCGCTTTCCGCGCACGTGTCGAGCGGGTTTGTCGTAGGCGGATTGTCGAGCGCGCGCAACGAGACCGCGCAGATCAGCGACGAGGTCGTGCGCGGCGGCCTGTCCGGCGTGCTGTTCGGCGAGCGCGTGAAGCTGGCGACGCGCCTGACCCAGGGCGTCTCGCCGCTCGGCCCGCGCCACCGCATCACGACCGCGAACAAAAACATCGTGGGCAGTCTCGACCACCGTCCCGCGCTCGACGTGATGAAGGAGGAAATCGGCGACGTTCTTGCGCGCGATCTGCGGCGCGCGGCCGGCTATATTTTCGTCGGCCTGCCGGTAAGGGGCTCGGACACGGGGGACTACCTCGTGCGCAATATTCTCGGCGTCGATCCGCAGAACGACCTCGTCGCCCTGGGCGAATACGTCGAGCCGGGGGACGAGCTGCTGTTCTGCCGGCGCGATCAGCAGGCCGCCGAAGAGGATATGCGGCGGATGCTCGCGGCCCTCGGGCCGCAACTGGGCGCGCCGATCCGGGGCGGCGTGTATTATTCCTGCCTCGGACGCGGCCAGCACATGTTCGGCGCGCCGAACCGGGAACTCGGACTGATCCGCGAAGCCTTGGGAGACTTTCCCCTGGTGGGTTTCTTCGCCAACGGGGAAATTTCCCACAACCGCCTGTATGGCTACACCGGGGTGTTGACCCTGTTTGGCTGAACCGATCAAGAAACTTGGAGAGGCACATGACGCTGCACGCCACGAAAGAGGACGAAGTCCGCCTGTTGCGCGATGAAATCGAAATGCTGATGAACGAGCGCCGCCAACTGCTTCAGGTGACGGGTGCGGCCGCGGTTTTCGTCGCCAACCTCGATACCGACAATCTGCCGGACGAGACCGACACCATCGACGCGGCCGAAATGCTCGCCGAGCAACTCAATGGCTTGTCCGAGGAAACCCTCAAGGATGCGCTGGAATCCGTGAGCGCCGAAGTCGATCCGATCCAGTAATCGGTCGGATTCCGCATCTTGGCACGACCGGCGCTGCCCGCCCTCGCTGAAATCAGGCGCGGCGCGCTGATTGCGGGGCTGACCGCGCTAACCTACGCGGCGGCGGGCTGGATCAGCCTCAGGCTGACGGCCGAGCCGGCCGACGGGATGGCCGTGGTCTGGCTGGCGGCAGGGGTGGGCGCCATGGCCATCCTGCGTTTCGGCATGGCGGGACTCGCGGGCGTCCTGCTGGGCGCGCTCGCCATCCACAGCCTCGCCCTGCCGCCGGAAAACGCTTTCCGTCTCGCGCTCGGCACTGCCGCGGGCACCGCGATCATCGGATATCTGCCGCGCTACCTTCCGCCTTTCAGCTCGGCCCTCGACTATGTCTCCAGCGTCGCCAAGTTCGCGCTCGTGGCCGCGCCGCTGGGAAGCGCCGTCAGCGCGCTCGCGGGCGTCTCGAGCCTGTTCTTCTATGGCGGGCTGCCGGCCGGGCTGGTTTTGCAGGGCCTGCTCGTGTGGTGGCTGGGCAGCCTGCTCGGGGTGTATCTGGTCGCGCCGCTGCTCCTGACGGCGTCGCGCTGGGACCTGTTTCCGACCCACCGCGGCGCCCGTGTGGAAGGTCTCGCGCTGCTCCTCAGCATGCTGGTGCTGACGCGGGTGATGATGGAATACGCCGACCCGCTGCGGCCCGCCGAAATCGTGCTGTTCGTGCTCCTGCCGTGCGTATTGTGGGCGGCGCTGCGGTTCTCGGTGGTCGGCGCGAGCATCGCCATTTTCCTGGCCGGTCTGATCGTATTGGGCATCTCGGTCGTTTCCTTCGGCGGCTTCACCGGCCCGAGCGCGTGGCACGACGTGCTCGCGCTGCAGATCAGCATGCTGACGATGGCGCTGGGGGGGCTTTTCGTGTCCGCCGCCCTGACCGAGCGGCGCTACTCGGAAATGCGGCTCGACATGCTGGCCAATCACGATCCGCTCACGGGCCTGCCGAACCGCTCGTACTTCCAGGATTTTCTCGGTCATGCGCTCGCGCGCGCTCAGCGCGAATGCTTCCAGGTTTCGCTGCTGTTCATCGATCTCGACCGCTTCAAGCACATCAACGATTCGCAGGGACACGAGGTGGGCGACCAGGTCCTGCGCGTCGTGGCCAACCGGCTCGACGAGCAGCTGCGCGCCGATGACTTCGTCGCCCGGCTGGGCGGCGACGAATTCGCGGTCGTCCTGGCGCATCCGCCGGCGTCGCGCGCCGCGAGCCGGGTGGCGCGCAAGCTGTTGAAGACGCTGGCCGAGTCCTTCCGGCTCGAACGGCGCCGCTACGCCATCGGTGCCAGCATCGGCATCAGCGTGTTTCCGGACGACGGGCTCGACGCCAACACGCTGCTGCGCCAGGCCGATCTGGCGATGTATCAGGCCAAGCAGCGCCGCAGCGGCTTCGAATACTTCTGCGACGAACTGAACGACGTCGTGCAGCAGCAGCTGAAACTGGAGACCGGCCTGCGCCAGGCGCTCGAGCGCAATGAACTGGCGCTGGCCTATCAGCCCAAGGTGGATCTCGCCAGCGGACGCGTCGTCGGACTCGAAGCCCTCGCGCGCTGGCTGACCCGCTCGGACGGCATGGTGTTGCCCGACCGGTTCATCCCGGTGGCCGAGGAGACCGGCCTCATCATGCCGCTGGGCCGCTGGGTGGTGCGCGCGGCGTGCGAGCAGTGGATCGGCTGGCGCGACGCCGGCCTCGACCCGCCGCCGGTGGCGATCAACCTGTCGCCGCGGCAGTTCTCGGACGCTGCCCTGATCGACGACATCGACGCCATTCTCAAGGACACGGGCATGGCACCGTCGCATCTGCAGCTCGAGGTGACCGAAAGCGCCGCGATGGAGAACCCGGCGCGCACGTTCGGCATGCTCGACGCCCTGCGCCAGCGCGGTCTGCACGTCTATATCGACGACTTCGGCACCGGCCATTCCAATCTGGGCCAGCTGAAACGCATGCCGATCGACGCCCTCAAGATCGACAAGAGCTTCGTCCAGGACGTGCTGACCGACAGCGACGATGCCGAAATCGCCAACGCCATCATCCGGCTGGCGCACGCCCTCAATCTGCGGGTGGTGGCCGAAGGGGTGGAATCGGTGGAACAGGTGGCGTTTCTGAAGGGGCAGGGCTGCGACGAGATCCAGGGATACGTCGTCGCCAAGCCCTTGCCGCCGGACAAGGTGGCGGCATTCTTCAACCGGAGATTCGGCTTCTAGTTCCGTCGCAGCACGGGCGGATCGGGCCCGCCCGTCCCGGATCGATCAAAGCGGCCGCTTGACGACATGTCGCCCGCCAACGAACTCATCGATTTTCTCGAAACACAGCCCGACGCGCAGATCGTCATGGGCGCCGATTACCGGATCCTTGCCGCGAACGCGGCCTACCGCCGCATTTATGCGGGAAACAGGAACGTGGTCGGCCGGTTCTGCTACGCCGTGTCGCATGGCTACAGCCGGCCCTGCGACGAGTGCGGCGAATCGTGCCCGCTCGCTGCGAGCCGGGCCAGCGGCGAGCCGCGCCGCGTGCTGCATCTCCACCATACGCCGCGCGGCGAGGAGCACGTCGATGTCGAGCTGACGCCGATCACCGGCGCCTCGGGCAAGGTGGAGTATTTCGTCGAGCGCATGCTGACGGTCCGCGAGGCGAGCAGCTTTCCCGCGCTGAACGGGCTCGTCGGCAAATCGCCGGCGTTCAATCGCATGCTCGAGCTGATCCGGCGCGTCGCGCCCTCCGGCACCGCCGCGCTGCTCTTGGGCGAATCGGGCACGGGCAAGGAGCTCGTCGCGCAGGCCATTCATCAGCAGAGCGGCCGCGAGCACGGGCCGTTCGTGGTGGTGGAATGTTCGGGTCTCACCGAAACCCTGTTCGAAAGCGAGCTGTTCGGCTACGAAAAGGGCGCCTTTACCGGAGCGGGCCAGCGCAAGATCGGCCTGGTCGAGTCGGCGTCGGGCGGCACGCTCTTTCTCGACGAGGTCGGCGACATCCCGCTCGGCTTGCAGGTCAAGCTCCTGCGCCTGCTGGAAACGGGCACCTTCCGCCGGGTCGGCGGGGTCGAGACGCTGCGGGCCGACTTTCGCCTGATCGCGGCGACGCATCGCGACCTCAAGGCCATGGTCGAGCGCGGCAGTTTCCGCCGCGACCTGTATTACCGGCTGAGCGTCTTCCCGATTCACTTGCCGGCGTTGCGCGAACGCCGGGCGGACATCGTCCTGCTGGCCGAGACCCTGCTTGCCCGGCTTTCACCGGGACGCCCGTACACGCTGAGCGAGGCCGCGCGTGCGCGTCTGCAGGCCTACGATTACCCGGGCAATATCCGCGAACTGCGCAACGTCCTCGAGCGCGCGATGCTGATGGCGGACGGCGACAGTCTGCTGGCGGAGCACCTGCCGCCCGAACTGAACGGCGACGCGGCGGCGGGGATGCCCGGCGTGGAAGACATCGTGCCGCTCCAGACCGCGGAACTGCGCTACCTGCAATGGGCGCTGGCGCGCCACCGCGGCGATCGCAAGACGCTCGCGCGGCAGTTGGGAATCAGCGAACGGACGCTCTACCAGCAAGCTGGCGCCGTGAGGCGCCGCAAGGCCGCTCAGCCCACCAGCTGGTCGAGGACGAAGGGCAGGATCCCGCCCTTGTCGTAGTACTCGACCTCGATCGGCGTGTCGATGCGCAGCGTGAGCGCGACGCGTTCGACGTTGCCGCCGGCGCGATGGATGACCAGCGTCACATCCTGCTGCGGCACGATGCCTGATTCGATGCCTTCGAGGTCGAAGGTCTCGCTGCCGTCGAGCTTGAGCGACATGGCATCGACGCCGGCCTTGAACTGGCAGGGCAACACGCCCATGCCGGCGAGGTTGGCGCGGTGGATGCGCTCGAAGCTCCTGGCGACGACGGCCTTCACCCCGAGCAGCGTGGTGCCCTTGGCCGCCCAGTCGCGCGACGAGCCGGTGCCGTATTCCTCGCCGGCGAAGATCATCAGCGGCGTGCCCTCGGCCTGGTATTGCATGGCGGCATCGTAGATCGGCTGCTCGGCGCCGTTCTTCAGCGTGATGCCGCCCTCGCTGCCGGGGATCATGAGGTTCTTGATCCGCACGTTGGCGAAGGTGCCGCGCATCATCACCTCATGGTTGCCGCGACGCGCGCCGTAGCTGTTGAAGTCGGCCTTGGCGACGCCGTTGCCGGTGAGATAGAGGCCCGCCGGGGACGTCGGCTTGATGCCGCCGGCCGGGCTGATGTGATCGGTCGTGACCGAGTCGCCGAAGATCGCCAGCGCACGCGCGCCCTTGATCGACGCGGCCTTCTTTGCGCCCTGGCTTGCCTCGGCGAAGAAGGGCGGCTCCTGGATGTAGGTCGACTTGGCATCCCATTGGTAGACCATGCCGGTGGGGGCGGCGACCGCATCCCACAGCGGATTGTCGGCGCCGACGTCCGCGTAGATCTTGCGGTATGCGGCGGCGTCGGTCGCCGCGCCCATCACCTCGGCGATCTCGGCGACGCTCGGCCACAAGTCTTTCAGATACACCGGCTGGCCGTTCCGGGCGGTGCCGACCGGCTCGGTCTCGAAGTCGATGTCGACCCGGCCGGCGAGCGCGAAGGCGACGACGAGCGGCGGCGACATGAGGAAGTTGGCCTTGACGGCCTGGTGCACGCGGGCCTCGAAGTTGCGGTTGCCCGACAGCACCGAGGCGACGACCAGGTCGTGGTCGGCGACGGCCTTTTCTATTTCCGGCTCGAGCGGGCCCGAGTTGCCGATGCAGGTGGTGCAGCCGTAGCCCACCACGCTGAAGCCGACCTGTTCGAGCGCCTGCGTCAGCCCGGCCTTGTTCAGGTATTCGGTCACCGCGCGCGAGCCGGGGCCGAGCGAGGTCTTGACGTGCGCGGGCGGCTTGAGCCCGAGCGCGGCGGCCTTTTTCGCCAGCAGGCCCGCGGCCAGCATCACGCCGGGGTTGGACGTGTTGGTGCACGAGGTGATGGCCGCGATGACGACGTCGCCGTGTCCCAGGCTTCCGTCGCCCTTGCCGAAGAGCGTGTGCGGGTCCGCGACGAGATGGTCCGGGGTCGGGTGGCTGTCGAGCATTTCCTCTTCCGACGCCGGAACCGGTGCCGGTTCGTCCTGGCTGCCGCCGCCCGCGAGGTCGACCGGATTGTGGGTCGCGACGGGCAGGACGTGACGTTGGCCGAGTTCGCCCGCCTTGCCGTAGCCGCCTTCGGCAGGCGCCTTGTCCAGCAGCGCCGAGAAGGCGGACTTGAGTCCCTTCAGTTCGATGCGGTCCTGCGGGCGCCGGGGGCCGGCGACCGAAGGTTCGACGGTCGAGAGATCGAGCGTGAGCGTCTGCGAATAATCGATGTCGCCCGCCCGGGGAATGCCGAACAGGCCCTGCGCCTGGTAATAGGCGCGGATCGTGTCGACCTGCGCAGCCGCGCGGCCGGTGGCGGCGAAGTACTGGCAGGTGGCTTCGTCGACCGGGAAGAAGCCCATGGTCGCGCCGTACTCGGGCGCCATGTTGGCAATCGTGGCGCGGTCGGTGACCGACAGCGCGGCGGCGCCTTCGCCGAAGAATTCGACGAACTTGCCGACGACCTTGGCGCGCCGCAGCATTTCGGTGATCGTCAGCACCACGTCGGTCGCGGTGACGCCGGGCCGGGCGCTGCCGGTGAGGTTGACGCCGACGACGTCGGGGGTGAGGAAATACACCGGCTGGCCGAGCATCGCCGCTTCCGCCTCGATGCCGCCGACGCCCCAGGCCACCACGCCGAGGCCGTTGATCATGGTCGTGTGGCTGTCCGTTCCCACCAGCGTGTCCGGATAGGCCATGCCGTCCTTCTCCATGACGCCGCGCGCCAGGTATTCCATGTTGACCTGGTGCACGATGCCGACGCCGGGCGGCACCACCTTGAAGGTGTCGAACGCCTGCATGCCCCACTTGAGGAACTGGTAGCGTTCGGCATTGCGCTCGAATTCGATCTTCATGTTGAGGTCGAGGGCATCCTTGCTGCCGTAGGCGTCGACCTGGATCGAATGGTCGACGACCATGTCGACCGGCACCAGCGGCTCGATCTTCTTCGGGTCGCGGCCGCGTTTCTGCGCGGCCGAGCGCATCGCGGCGAGGTCGGCCAGGAGCGGCACGCCGGTGAAGTCCTGCAGGATCACGCGCGCCACGGTGAAAGGGATTTCCTCGGTGCGCGCCGCGTTGGGCTTCCAGCCCGCCAGTTGCCGCACATGCTCGGGCGTCACCTTGACGCCGTCGCAGTTCCGCAGCACCGACTCCAGCACGATGCGGATCGACACCGGCAGTCGCCCGACCGACGCGCCCAGCGCGGCCTCCAGTTTCTTCAGCGAGGCGAAGCGGGCGCTGCCCGTTCCGGTGGAAAAGGAATCGAGGGTGTCGAAGGTGCAGGTCATGATGGAGCGACTCGTGGAAAAATGGACTTGAAAACGGGCGAAAGGCGGGATTTTACCGAATCGGACCAGGCGCTGGCAGGGCGGGCTCCTACAGGCGGACGCCGAACGCGGCGAGCAGCTTGACCATGCCGAGGTAGGCCAGCGCCGTGGCCGCGCCGGACACGGCCAGACTGATCCAGAATCCCCAGCCGTGCCGCAGCAGGACGGGTAGCAGCACGAACAGCAGCAACGAGGGCAGCACCAGCCAGAAGATGCCGCCGGCGAGCGCGGCGACTTTCTGCGTGTCGCCGGTATCGAGATACAGCCAGACGAAGGCGAGCAGCGAGGTCAGGGGCAGGGATGCCAGCGCCGCCGCCCAGAACGTGCTGCGCTTGGCCACCTCGGCCACGGCGACGAGGACCAGCGCCGACAGCGCGATCTTGAGTGCGTATTGGCCCACGTTCGGCCTCCGTGCCCCGTCCGCGGGCCGTGACTCAGGCTTCCCGCCGCATCTGCGGGAAGAGGATGACGTCGCGGATGGAGGGCGAATCGGTCAGGAGCATCACCAGACGGTCGATGCCGATACCGCAGCCGCCGGTCGGCGGCAGGCCGTGCTCGAGCGCGCGGATGAAGTCGGCGTCGTAATGCATCGCTTCCTCGTCGCCGGCTTCCTTCTGCCGCACCTGCTCCATGAAGCGCTCGGCCTGGTCCTCGGCGTCGTTCAGCTCCGAGAAGCCGTTCGCCATTTCGCGGCCGGTGATGAAGAGCTCGAAGCGCTCGGTGATGTCGGGCTGCGAGTCCGAACGGCGCGCCAGCGGCGAGACCTCGGCCGGGTAGTCGATGATGAAGGTCGGCTGCACCAAGAGTGCTTCGGTGGTTTCCTCGAAGAAGGACAGCTGCAGGCCGCCGATCCCGTCCTGCGGGCGGTACTTGGCCTTCATCGCGGTGAACTGCGCGACCAGCCAGTCGCGGTCGTTGAGCTGCTCGACCGTGTAGTGCGGGTTGTACTTGCGGATCGCCTCGACGATGGTCAGGCGGTCGAACGGTTTGCCGAGCTCGATCTCGTTGCCCTGGTAGACGACCGTGGTCGAGCCGGCGGCGGCGACCGCGGTATGGCGGATCAGCGTCTCGGTGTAATCCATCAGATAACGGTAGTCGCGGTATGCCTCGTAGAACTCCATCATGGTGAACTCGGGGTTGTGCCGCGTCGAAAGCCCTTCGTTCCTGAAGTTGCGGTTGATCTCGAACACCTTCTCGAAACCGCCGACCACCAGCCGCTTGAGATAGAGCTCGGGCGCGATGCGCAGGAACAGCTCCATGTCGAGCGCGTTGTGGTGGGTGGTGAAGGGCTTCGCCGCCGCGCCGCCGGGGATCGGGTGCATCATCGGCGTCTCGACCTCGAGGAAGCCGTGGCCGGTCATGAACTCGCGGATCGACTGCATGATCTTCGAGCGGCGGATGAAGGTCTCGCGCGTCGCCTCGCTGGTGATGAGGTCGAGATAGCGCTGGCGGTATTTCTGCTCCTGGTCGGCGAGCCCGTGGAATTTCTCCGGCAGCGGGCGCAGCGCCTTCGACAGCAGGCGGATCGACTTTGCCTGGATCGTCAGTTCGCCCTTGTTGGTCTTGAAGAGGGTGCCAGCGACGCCGAGAAAATCGCCCAGGTCCCAGTGCTTGAACGCCTCGTGCGCGTCAACGCCCGTGAGGTCGTTCGACACGTAGACCTGGATGCGCCCGCTCATGTCCTGCAGCGTGGCGAAGCTCGCCTTGCCCATCACGCGCTTCAGCATCATGCGGCCGGCCAGCTGCACCTGCACGCCCTCGGCTTCCAGCGCTTCCTTGCTCTTGTCGCCGTGCTCGGCGACCAGCTTGCCGGCGTAGTCGTGGCGCTCGAAGTCGTTGGGAAAGGCGACGCCCGCCCCACGGATCGCGGCAAGCTTGGCGCGGCGCTCGCCGATGATCTGGTTTTCGTCGAGGACGGGCGCGTTGGTTTCGGTATTCATTGTCAGGGTCGAAAGGGCAGGTGCAGGGGCCGGACACGGCCGGCAAACATTCATTCGGGCGCGGCAGTCTCCGGGGCGGGCGGAAATTCCTGCAAAACCTCGGGCCAGGCCCAGGGAAACGCGCAAAAACGTGACAAAATTATATCCGATCCAAGCCCATGATTTCCCGGCCCTATGCGCCGGAATTCCCCACGTCCCGCCCGATTCCCATGTCCGATACCCCCCTCGACCTGCTCAACCGCGTCTTCGGCTACCCCGCCTTCCGCGGCCAGCAGGAAGCCATCATTGGCCAGGTGACGGGCGGCGGCGACGCGCTGGTGCTGATGCCGACCGGCGGCGGCAAGTCGCTGTGCTACCAGATTCCGGCGCTGCTGCGCGAAGGCTGCGCGGTCGTGGTGTCGCCGCTGATCGCGCTGATGCACGACCAGGTCGCGGCGCTGCAGGAACTCGGCATCGCCGCGGCCTACCTGAATTCCAGCCTCGACGCCGCCGCTGCGATGCAGGTCGAGCGCGAATTCGTGACCGGGCAATTGAAATTGCTCTACGTGGCGCCGGAACGTCTGTTGACGCCGCGCTTCCAGGGCCTGCTCGAACAGGCGAAGCTCGCCCTGTTCGCGATCGACGAGGCGCATTGCGTGTCGCAGTGGGGGCACGATTTCCGGCCCGAGTATCTGGGCCTCTCGGCCCTGCACGAGCGCTTTCCCGAGGTGCCGCGCATTGCGCTGACGGCCACGGCGGATGCCGCCACCCGCGCCGAGATCGTCGAGCGGCTCGATCTCCATGGTGCGCAGGTGTTCGCCGCCAGCTTCGACCGCCCCAACATCCGCTATCGCATTTCCGAAAAGACCGATCCGCGCCGCCAGCTGCTCGCCTTCCTCGACGAACACGCCGGCGAGGCGGGCATCGTCTACTGCAGCACGCGCAAGAAAGTGGAAGAAACCGCCGAGGCGCTGAAGCAGGCCGGCCTCACCGCGCTGGCGTATCACGGCGGCATGGACACTGACACGCGCCGCCGCCATCAGGAACGATTCCTGCGCGAGGACGGCGTCGTCATGGTCGCCACGCTGGCGTTCGGCATGGGCATCGACAAGCCCGACGTGCGCTTCGTCGCCCACCTCGACCTCCCGCGTTCGGTCGAGGGCTACTACCAGGAAACCGGCCGCGCCGGCCGCGACGGCGAGCCCGCCGAGGCGTGGATGGCGTGGGGCCTGCAGGACGTCGTGACGCAAAGGCGTTTTATCGACGAAGGCGAGGCCGAGGACGCGCACAAGCGCATCGGCCACGCCAAGCTCGACGCCCTGGTCGGCCTGTGCGAAGCGGCCAGCTGCCGCCGCGTCGCGCTGCTCGCCTACTTCGGCGAAGCCAGCCAGCCCTGCGGCAACTGCGACGTCTGCCTGAATCCGCCCACGCTGTGGGACGGCACCGAAGCCGCGCAGAAAGTCTTGTCGGCGGTCTACCGCACCGGCCAGCGTTTCGGCGCCGGCCACGTCATCGACGTGCTGCTCGGCAAGACCACCGAGAAAATCGACCGCTTCGGCCACAGCCAGCTGAGCGTGTTCGGCATCGGCGCCAGCCAGACCGACAAGGTCTGGCGCGCCGTGCTGCGCCAGCTCGTGGTGCGCGGGCTACTGGAGGTGGACCACAGCGCCTACGGCGCGCTCAAGCTCACCCAGGCCGCCAAGCCCGTGCTCAAGGGCGAGGAAACCGTGATGCTGCGCGCCATCGAAGCGCGCCCGTCGCGCAAGAAATCGCGCCTCGCCCCCAGTTCCGGCGCCGGCGTCCACGATGACGAGGATCCCTTGTTCCTGTCCCTGCGCGCCTGGCGCCGCGAAACCGCCAACGAAAAAGGCGTGCCCGCCTACGTCATCCTGCACGACGCCACCCTGCGCGAAATCGCCGCGCGCCGTCCCGCGACGCTGGCGGAACTGGGCGAAATATCGGGGCTGGGGACGAAGAAGCTGGAGGCCTACGGCGAGGACGTGCTGGCGGTGGTGGCGGAGGGTTAACCGTGAACACACGACTCAGAGCGCTCCAAAAGGTCGAGTTTCGTGACCCGAAGCCCTTCCTGATTAACCTAAAAAGTCTGGAGCCTCAAATCGAAGCCTCAGGCCTTGGTCCGCGAGTGAAGCAACTTCGTACGAACGGATTAAAAGAGTGGAGAGAAACCAGGGAGGCAGCTTTGTTCTGCTACGGCATGGGACAACGGATAGGCCAGACTGTCTATTTGGCTCGTGGCGAATCACAAGACTTCGATTTTATTGCTTCGTGGGTAGTTGGCGATGAGCAACATTTGGCCCCAGTGCAACTCAAAGAGGTTGTCCCTGAGGGACTCAACCCGAACGCCTCGCTCCAACAAACTATAAACTCACTAACCAAATACGCGGACTCGAGTGACCTTACAGTTGCCATTCATTTAAACCGTATCGGGCGCTTCGACCCTAGTTCGGTCAATGTTCCGTCCTTGCGTATCGCAGCGCTTTGGATATTTGCCTCGATAACTCCCGACGGAAGTGAATGGGGTTTGTGGGGAAATTTCTTAGAAGAACCAGAGGGAACCCGTTTTGAATATCCGGCATAACCCTTCGGTCAAGCGGGACCGTCTTCCGGCGTGCCGCCTCCAGACGGCCCCTTACCTACAACGTTAGGCGTCACAAATAACATGGCCACGGGTCTGACCCCCTCAGAAGCACTGGTCCACCGGCTGAGCACAAGCAGTTTCCTCCGACTTTGGACTCATCCGAATCCCGTTGGCAAGGGTGGCAAGGAACTGTGCGATTGCCTTGTGATCTGCGGTCCTCACGTCATCATCTTCTCCGTCAAGGAGATCGAGTATCGGGATACTGGCGACGAGACCGGTTGGGATCGCTGGCAGAAGGCAGCGATCGACAAGTCGGTCCAGCAAATCTGGGGCGCCGAGCGTTGGCTCCGGGTTTCTGACCGCGTCGTCCGGAACGACGGGCGAGAGATCATGTTACCCCCAAGGGCAGAGCGCCAGTTTCACCGCGTCACCGTCTCCCTTGGAGGTCGCGGCCAAGTGCCTCTTAAGTGGGGTGACTTCGGCCACGGCTTCGTCCACCTATTAGACGAGCAGAGTCTGGAGGCGACATTCAGCGAATTGACGACCGTCACCGATTTCGTACGCTACCTGTGCGCCGCGGAGGACATTTTTGAGCGTGGTGTGCGACCAGTCTTTATGGGTGGTGGAGCGGAAGATCTCTTGGCCCTCTATGTTCAAAACGGGTCAGACTTCGGCCTAACCGATCCCGCCACTAGGCAACCGGCTCTCGCCGTCATCACCGAAGGAATCTGGGCTACGACGATCAAGCACGCGGACTACTTGGCTCGAAATCGAGACCTTGAGTCGTCGTACGCTTGGGACCGGCTAATCGAGTACTACGCTAACGATCTGCTCACCAACGGGATGATCGACATGTTCCGGAACGAGGTGACGCAGAATGAGCTCGCACTAGTTGCGATGGCATTACAGCCGCGCGGGCACCGTGCGAATTTGGCCGACGCATTCCTTGAGTTCCTGCAGCCTGACAACGCGCGTGTTGCGGCCAGGCTAGTAGTGGCGGACAACGAAACCGCATTCGTATTCACGACGGGGGACTCCGCCGATCGCAAGCATCGTAGCCGCGAGCTGTTCCTGCGCTGCCTCGTTGTTCGTGGGCGATGCAAGGGAGTCAAGACGGTCGTAGGCATCGCCACTGATCGACCGACAGCTGGCAAGCGCGGGCACTCGTCGGACATCGTCTATCTACACATGCCGATCTGGGATCCAGCAGAGGACGAGAAGGTAAGGGGCATTCAGGCCGATCTGGGCTACTTCAAGGATACAAAGTGGCCAACATAGCGGTGACGCCTAACCCTGCGCTCCAGCCGACCGGCTACAGCGGGCTTCGCCCGCTTCCGCCGTCGGGTGAATTTGAACGTTGAAGGGCGGCTTCCTGGCACAAGCAGGCATCAGCTCCAGAGAGTCGACAGTCCGTTGTGGGTCGGTAGCGGTCAGACGGGGCTAGCTCTGCGACCGTCGGCTAGGCCGAAAACCCGTCGCCACCGTGCCCTGCATAGGCAAGGCAAAATCACCCGCGCTCAGGCCTTCAGCGCATTCCCCACGACTTCCGCCACGTCCTTCGCCAGCCCCTCGATCGCCGCGATGCGTTCCAGCGCGGCGCGCGCGTGGGCCTGCCGGCCGGCGTCGAACTGCCGCCAGCGGTCGAAGCTGCGCGCGATGCGTGACGCGACCTGCGGGTTGATCGCCTGCAATTCGCTGATGACGTCGGCCGCCAGCGCGTAGCCGCTGCCGTCGGCGGCGTGGAAGTGGCGCGGGTTGGCGCCGCAGAAGCCGCGGATCAGGGCATAGACGCGGTTGGGGTTCTTGAGATCAAACGCCGGGTGCTGCATCAGCGTGCGCGCGCGCGCGGCGGTGCCGGGCAGGCGCGAGGTGGCTTGCACGGAGAACCACTTGTCGATGACCAGGGCTTCGTTTTGCCAGCGCGCGTAGAAATCGGCCAGCGCCGCCTCGCGTTCCGGCAGGTCGAGGTTGGCGAGCGTGGCCAGCGCGGCAATCTCGTCGGTCATGTTGCCGCCCGCCGCGAGCTGGGCGGTGAGGCGCGACACGACCGCGGTCTGCAAATACTCGGCGTCGCTTTCCGCGAGGTAGCCGAGGCAGGTGTTGCGCAGGGCGCGCTGGCCGACCTGCGCGCCGTCGGGCGCATAGGCGGTGGTCGGGGCGAGGGCGGTCCACGCGGCTTCGAATTGATCGCGCAGGCGGGCGGCGAGGTGACGGCGCAGGCCGACGCGCGCGGCGTGGATGGCTTTGGGGTCGATGATGCCGCCTTGTGCCACAACTGCTTCGGCGAGCACGGCTTCGGCGGGCAGGTTGAGCGCCTCGGCGGCCAGCGCCGGGTCGCCGGCGAGGCCTGCCTCAAGCACGCGGCCGCAGGCGGCGACGAAGGCGTCGGGGATCCAGTCGCTGCCGGCGCCGCCTTGCGCAATTCCAGCGAGCAGCACCCGCGTCGCCAGCCGCTGCCCGGCTTCCCAGCGGTTGAAGGCGTCGGAATCGTGCGCCATCAGGTGGGCGAGCTCGAAGTCGGTCTGCTCGAATTCGAGCTGCACCGGCGCGGAGAAGTCGCGTAGCAGCGAGGCGACGGGGGCGGCGGGGATGTCCTCGAAGACGAAGGTCTGCGTGGGTTCGGTCAGCGAGAGCACGCGCGTGGTGCCGCACGCCTCGGCCTCGCCGGCGAGTTTCAGCGGCGCGTCGCTACCGTCCGGCAGCACCAGCCCGAGTACGACGGGGACGTGCAGCGTGCCTTCGACGATGGCCTGTCCCGATTCGGCCAGCCGCTTTTCGTAGGCGGTCGGCGCGAGGGTTTGCGTGAGCGTCAGCGTGTAGCGTCGGGTCGCGGCGTCGTAGCTGCCCGAGGCGTTCAGGCGCGGCAGGCCGGCGCGCGCGTACCAGCGGCGGAACTGCCCGAGGTCGACGCCGGAGGCGTCCTGCATGGCGGCGACGAAATCCTCGCAAGTGACGGCCTGGCCGTCGTGGCGCTCGAAGTAGAGATCCATGCCGCGGCGGAAGCCGTCGCGCCCGAGCAGGGTGTGGATCATGCGGATGACTTCCGCGCCCTTGTTGTAGACGGTGGCGGTGTAGAAGTTGTTGATCTCGGCGTAGGAGGCCGGCCGGATCGGATGCGCCATCGGCCCGGCGTCCTCGGGGAACTGGCCGACGCGCAGCGCTCGCACTTCCTGGATGCGGGTGACTGCGCGCGAGTGTGTGTCGGCGCCGAATTCCTGGTCGCGGAATACCGTCAAACCCTCTTTCAACGACAGCTGGAACCAGTCGCGGCAGGTGACGCGGTTGCCGGTCCAGTTGTGGAAGTACTCGTGCGCCACCACGCGGTCGATGCCCTGGTAGTCGGCGTCGGTCGCGGTATCGGGGCGGGCGAGCACGTACTTCGTGTTGAAGATGTTGAGGCCCTTGTTCTCCATCGCCCCCATGTTGAAGTCGCCGACGGCGACGATCATGTACTGGTCGAGGTCGTATTCGAGGCCGAAGCGCTGCTCGTCCCAGCGCATGGCCTTTTTCAGTGCCGCCATCGCGTGGCCGCACTGGTCGAGCTTGCCCGGCTCGACGTAGACCGCGAGCCGCACCGTGCGCCCCGATGCCGTCACGTATTCGTCTTCCAGCACGTCGAGTTTGGCCGCGACAAGCGCGAACAGGTAGCAGGGCTTGGCGTAGGGGTCGTCCCAGCGCGCCCAGTGCCGCGTCGGGTCGGCAGCGTTCACGCCCGCCGCCACCGGGTTGCCGTTCGACAACAAGTGCGGAAAGCGCGCGCGGTCGGCTTCGACCGTGCAGCTGAATTTCGTCATCACGTCGGGCCGGTCGGGGAAGAAGGTGATGCGGCGGAAGCCTTCGGGCTCGCATTGCGTGAAATAGCCGTCGCGCGAGCGGTACAGGCCGGAGAGCTGGGTGTTGTGGTCGGGATCGATGCGCACCACGGTTTCGAGCAGGCAGGCATCGGGCAGCGGGCCGGCAATCGTCAGCCTGTCGTCGGCGTACGCGTAACGCGTCGCGTCGAGCGTCACGCCGTCGAGCGTGAGGCTGACCAATTGCAGCGCCTCGCCGTCCAGCACCAGCGGGCTGGTTTGAGCCGCCGGATTGCGACGGCAGGCGAGACGCGACCGCACCTCGGCGTGGCCGTCGTGGATCGCAACGTGCAGGTCGACCGACTCGACCCACCAGGCGGGTGGGGCGTAGTCCTTGAGGTACAGCGTGACGGGGGTCTCGGTGCGCATCGCGTCTCCTGCGGCAGACTTGAGTGGGTAAAGATCGCCCCCACCCGTCAGGCGGGCGCGGTGGTCACACGCCCTGCTTCAGGCTCGCTTCGATGAACTGGTCGAGGTCGCCGTCGAGCACCTTCTGCGTGTTCGACGCCTCGACGTTGGTGCGCAGGTCCTTGATGCGCGACTGGTCGAGCACGTAGGAACGGATCTGGTGGCCCCAGCCGACGTCCGACTTGCCCGCCTCGAGCTTGTCCTGCTCGGCCTGGCGCTTGCGCAGCTCGGCTTCATAGAGGCGCGACTTCAGCATCGACATCGCCTCGGCCTTGTTCTTGTGCTGCGAGCGGTCGTTCTGGCACTGCACGACGATGCCCGACGGCAGGTGGGTGATGCGCACCGCCGAGTCGGTCTTGTTGATGTGCTGGCCGCCGGCGCCGGACGCGCGGTAGGTGTCGATCCGCAGGTCGGCCGGGTTGATGTCGACCTCGATCGAGTCGTCGACCTCGGGATAGACGAAGACGCTGGCGAACGACGTGTGACGGCCGCCGGACGAGTCGAACGGCGATTTGCGCACCAGGCGGTGCACGCCGGTCTCGGTGCGCAGGTAGCCGTAGGCGTAGTCGCCTTCGATCTTGATCGACGCGGATTTGATGCCGGCGACGTCGCCTTCGGATTCCTCCAGCAGCTCGGCCTTGAAGCCCTTGCGCTCGGCGTACTTCAGGTATTGCCGCAGGAGCATCGACGCCCAGTCGCAGGCTTCGGTGCCGCCGGCGCCGGCCTGGATGTCGAGGAAGCAGTTGCTCGGGTCGGCCGGGTTGTTGAACATGCGGCGGAATTCGAGCGCCGAGACGTCGTTCTCGATGGCGTCGAGGTCGCTGCGCACGGCGAGCAGGGTATCGTCGTCGTTTTCCGCGCGGGCCATCTCGAACAGCTCGGCGGCGTCATTGAGGCCCGCGGCGACGCGGTCGAGCACCAGCACCACGTCTTCCAGCGCCTTGCGCTCGCGCCCGAGTTCCTGCGCGCGGGCGGCGTCGTTCCAGAAATCCGGCGCTTCGGAGAGGCGGCTGACTTCTTCCAGGCGGTCTTTCTTTACAGCGTAGTCAAAGAAACCCCCTGAGTTGGCGGGCGCGTTCGCCCAGGTCGGCGAGTTTGGCTTCGATCTGATTGAGGCTTTCGGCTTCCATGAGTTGCTCGTGACTAGGCGGGAAAACCGCGCATTATAGCCCAGGCGCCGATCATCCCCAGTCCCACGGTCGCCATGCCGGCGATCGCGTGGCGCGCCATCCGCCAGCGCCCGACGACGAGGATCAGCACCGATTTGAACGTCAGGTTGGCCAGCATCGCGAGCGTGACGACGTTGACGACGATGGGGACCGTGAGCCGGCCCAGGTTGTGGAGCCGCAGGCTGGACAGGGTGATCGGGTCGACGTCGGTGAGTCCCGATGCCAGCGTCACCGCATAGAGGCCGCCCGTGCCGAGCCAGTCGGAGAGCCAGGCCGCCGCCAGCAGCACCACGGCGTACATGACGCCGAAGCCGAGCGCGGTGCGCAGTTCCGTCGGGTTGCCCATGGCCAGGGGCGGCAGTTCGCCCTGCGGACGCAGCCGGCGCATGCCGTAGGCCGCGCCGAGCATGCCGCCGACCAAGCCGCCGAACAGGACGGGCAGCAACTGCGGCAGCACCCCCGGCGCCACCACCGCGGTCAGGACGCCGAGTCGCACCAGCACGACGAGATTGGCGAGCACGACGACGATCACCGCGACCGGCATCATCGCGTCGCTGTCGCGCGCGTGACGGCTGAACGACAGCGTGGTCGCCGTCGACGAGACCAGCCCGCCGAGCAGGCCCAGGATCACGGTGCCGCGCTGTTGCCCGACCAGTCGCAGCGCGGCGTAGCCCGCGAGGCCCACGCCGACGATCAGCACGACCATCCACCAGATCTGATACGGATTGAGCGCGCCGAAGGGGCCGTAATTCCGGTTCGGCAGCAGCGGCAGGATGATCAGCGAGAGCACGGCAAACTGCAGGATCGACAGCAGGTCGTGGCGGCTCATGCGCTGGCTGAAGCCGCTCAGCTCGGGCTTGAAATACAGCAGCATTGTGGCTGCGATCCCCAGCATCACCGCCAGCTGGATCTCGTCGTGCCACACCAGCACGCCGAGCCCGTAGCACAGCATCAGCGCCGCGACCGTCGTCGTTCCGGGGTCGCCCTGCGGCTGCGCGGGCGCATGCTGGTACGCCGCGATCATCATCGCGCCGACCAGGAAGAGCCCCACCGGGATCAGCCACAGCTCGCCCAGCGCCATGGCCAGGTGCGCGGTCAGCACGCCGAACAGCGCCGTCAGCGCGAAGGTGCGCAGGCCGGCCTTCGCCGCCGGATTGCGCTCGCGCTCGAGCCCCATCAGGAGACCGATCGCGAGCGCCACGACGTAACGCGGCAGCGAGGCGAGTTCGGGAGGCAGCCAGCCGATCAGTTCGTTCATGTGCAGGGGGTAGCGAAACCGCGAATTGTGATCGAACTCGCCGAAAGAACCAATCCGGTTACTGAACGCTGGCCTGTCCGGGCCGTCGAGCCGGGGACCGGGGTGCCGGTGCAGCGGCGGTGCGGCCATATGCCACATTCCGGACACGGCAAGCGCCTAATTAGAATGCGCCATATAACAAGATATGTAGATCTGATTATTGGAGCGCAACCGCTGGCCGCTTACCTCGCCATGCTGCCCTTTGCCGCCCTTGCCGACGAGGCGAGCCTCGACGAAATTTCCATCACCGCCACCCTGATCGACGGGCTGGCGCGCGCCTTCTACTGGCAGCACCTGCTGGACACCGGCGCGATGAAAAGCGGTTCGGCCATCGCACGGGCCGAGAAATTGCCCCCTTCGGTGATCAACGAACTGCTGCGCCTGACCCTGTTGGCCCCCGACATCATCGAGCAGTTCATGGCGGGCAAGCAGCCACGCCGGCTGACGCTGATGTGGTTCCAGCGCAACCGCCTGCCGGTGGATTGGCAGGTCCAGCGCGAGCTGATGGCAAGTTTCGAGGGCGAGGCATGAGCAAGAAGTACCGAGGACAAGCCAAGGGCGATCCGGTCACCTGCCAACGGCCGACACCTGCCGGCGGCGTGCAACTGGAGACCTTCATGCCCTGGACGCTGGTGCGCCGGGGTCTGAAGAAGCAGGTCATCACGCCGCTGGACGCACCGCAGGCGTTCCTGGACGAGGCCGGCGCGAGCAATTGATGAAGGCAGCTGCGCAGGACACACCCTTGATGCGCGCGCTCGGCCTTGCGCACCACTGGCAGCGGCTGATGGACGAGGGGTGCTTCACGTCGATCACCGAGATTGCCGAAGCCGAAGGACTCGATCTCGGCCGCGCCAGCCGGATCGCCCGGTTGGCGCAACTCGCGCCGGCCATCATCGATGCCAGCGTGACCGGTGCGGCGCCAGGCGTGACAATGGAGAGCGTCAGCCGCCGCGCCATTCCCGTACGTTGGGATGAGCAGCGCGAACGGCTTCGGCTTGCGTGATCACCCGCCGCAGCAACTGCCCTTGCCCCGCTCCTGGATCGGTGGGCACGGCACCGTGCCGTAGGAGCAGTAGACGCAGCAGTCCCCCGGCTTCGGCTTGAGGACGGTGTGGCATTGCTCGCACTCGTAGAACCACTGGCAGGCGTCGGTGGGCATCGTCTCGGTCTTGGCGTGGCCGCATGCGGGGCAGGTCAGTGTCGATTCCCGGGTGATGGCGGTCATTTCGCGGCTCCGATCAGGGCCGAGGGATAACCGGCGTCCTTGGTGGCGCGCGTGAGCGCCTCGACGTTTGTCTTCGCGTCGTCGAAGGTCACTCTGGCCTCGCGCCTTTCCAGACTCACCTCGGTCTTGCCGACGCCAGGCACCTTGGTCAGCGCCTTCTTGACCGTGATCGGACAGGCTGCGCAGTCCATGCCCGGAACGGACAGCGTGACGGTTTGCGTGGCCGCCCACACCGGCGACATCAAGACGATCAGGGCACCAAGGGCAACGAGCTTCTTCATGGCAGTTTCCTTTCAGTAGAACCAGGGAGCGACCAGCGGGAATCCGAGCGCGACAATCACCAGCACCACCACGATCCAGAACAGCGTCTTGTAGCTGCGCTTGGCCTCCGGCCGCGCACAGACCTGCCCGGGCTCGCACGCCGCTGGCGCTCGCCAGATGCGTCGGTACGCGAAAAACAGCGCCACGACCGCCGCACCGATGAAGATCGGCCGATACGGTTCGAGTAGCGTCAGGTTGCTGATCCACGCCCCGGAGACGCCCAGCGTGATCAGCACCAGCGGCCCGAGGCAGCAGGTGGACGCAAGGATGGCTGCCAGACCGCCGGTCAGCAGCGCACCGCGTCCGCTGCGCGGAGGTTCAGTTGGGGAATCTGGTTTCATGGTTTAAGCTTACTTCCGTACTTAAGTACAGAGTCAAGCGCCATGAATGAAACCACCGAAACCCTGACTATCGGTGTCCTGGCCGAGGCCGCCGGGGTCAATGTCGAGACGATCCGCTTCTACCAGCGCAAGGGTTTGATGCAGGAGCCTGACCGTCCCCAGGGTGGCATCCGCCGCTACGGCGACGCGGATCTGGCGCGGGTGCACTTCATCAAGTCCGCCCAGCGACTGGGGTTCAGCCTGGACGAGGTCGCGGACCTGCTCAAGCTCGAGGATGGGTCGCATTGCACCGAGGCCCGCGAGCAGGCCGAACGCAAGCTGGCCGATGTGCGTGCCCGGCTTGCCGATCTGCAACGGATCGAGGGTGCGCTGCAGGGGCTCGTCGAGCGCTGCTGCGCCGCGAGCGGGCAGGTGCAGTGTCCGCTGATCGCGGCGTTGCAGGCGGCGTGAGCAATCCAGGCCGGTTGCTCTCCGTTCTCGGTCGCCGACGCCTGAGCAGACGAAAACGGCAACCGCATGCCCTCAAACCCGCGAAAACAGCGGACTTGGGCACTTGGACGCTCAAGAGGCCAACGGAGAACGGAGAGAGAAAAACGGCGATTTCGAGGCCGATGGTCGGCTGTTCGGCAAGGGGGCGGTCAAGAGGTTGGTGCCCGGAACCGCGCCAACACTGGCGTTCCGGGCAGAAAAAAGCCCAACCGAGAACGGTTGGGCTTTAGGGATATGGGCCGGCGTCACTCTAATACAACACGCTAGCCCGCATTGGAAAAGGGTTTCTCGTTTTTCTGGTTTGCCTGTTACTGCGTGTGTTACTGCAAACCGTGAATGCTGGGTCTCATTCGGGAAGCGCCTTGGATTCAGGAAGCTTCCTCCCCGCGCCTCAATTCGGCTGCCCGGCGGGCACAGTGGGCGGACAATTCGGATAGCACGTGATCCGCCGCCTCGCTGATTGCCGCATGGATGGCTTCCATATCTCGCAAGCCCACAATCAAGGGGGCCAGCCGGTCCGGTAGGTTTTCCATCAGCGCCCGCAGCGTTGCCCCCGTGTCAGCCAAAATGAAGTCCACATCGGATTTCTCCATAAGGGTTCCCGCAGCCTGTGCGAGCCGAAGTTCCGCCATGCTGGCCAGCGCGTTTTCCTTGCGGGCGCGGGCGTCAGCATAGCCACTGGCCCGGCTCTTCGCCGCCGGGCTTTGGGTGGCCTTCACATTCGGCCGGCTGTTGGCGATCCACTGCAATTCGGCTTCCGCTGGGTCGAAAAGCCCGTCTTCGTCGGGCGTGATTCTCCCGCTTTTCACGGCCTTGGAAACAGCTCCCCGCGTTACTTTCAGCCGGCGGGCAAGTTCGGCTTGGGTGACGCGGCCGGCAAGGTCTTTGGGTTCAGCGTCCATGCTGCAAGTCCTTTCAATGGTGAGTGTTGACCGATTTTTCGGGGCCACCGCCTAGCGGAATTCCGAGGTGCGAATTACCCGCACGGGAAAGTCCCAGGAAGGACCCCCCCATTTTCTGCCGGTGTTTCCGTGTTGTCTGTTGACGGCATACACATTCACGTTTACCTAGCGCGAAGGTTGCCCCGCCCCGCCCCCAACACCGCGCCGCGCCGCGCTTCCGCTTCGCGGACGAATCGCCGGAATTCGGCCAGGCTTCCGGCCACGTTCGCCGGGGCCATGCTTCGCCGGGCGGACTGCATTTCCGACAGGTATCCAGTCAGCCACGGTTCAAGCTCGCACAGGCGGACCATGAGGGCGTCGAGTTCCGCCACGTCTTCCGATGTAGGGAAGGGCGGTGCTACCAGGACCAGCCGGCACAGTTCCGCCAAGCGTTCCGCATCCGGGCCGGCTTGGGCTTTCAATTCGGCCAGTCCAGCGGGGCCTACGTGGGCCGCTACGGCCTCGAAAAGCTCCGGGATAGGCGCGGGTTTTTCTTCGCAGGCGTTCGCGCTTTCGTCTCGTTGTTGCGCCGCCCCCTCGTTTTGAAACCGGGAAAACCGGGAAACCGGGAAAACCGCATAACCACGCGGGTTTGCGGCCTCCCGGTTTTGAAAATCGGTGTTTTCCGTTTCCGGGAAACCGGGAGAATCGTTCAGCCAATCAAGCATCGGGGCCGGCCTCCCATAGTTTGCGGCCGATGATGCAATAGCTCCGCGGGTCGCCGTTCGGCAATGTTTCTTTGAGCGTTGCCGCGTCAGGGTCGCATCGCAAAATCCCTTTGGCCTTCAGCACGGCCGCCACGCGCTTAGGCTTGAATCCGCCCTTGGTGCCGAATTCCTCGGCGAAGCGGGCGCGGGTCACATAGAACAGAAACGCTTGATTGTCTTCGTTCCATTCGCTCGCCTTTTTGCGGAAGCCCAAGGCGTCCGGCACGGCCGCCATGCGCGATAGGTCCGCGTTCGCTTCGGATACCCGGCCCCAATCAATGAAACGCGCCTGCCAGTTGCGTTCCATCACGGCCAGCACATGCGCCAGGATTTGCGCCTCTTCCAGATTGCCGGCGGTGGGGCGGCCTTTCAGCCATTCGCGGAAAAGCTCGCCGGCCGCGTCAAAGGCGGACCGCTCTGGCCATGGGCAAATCTGCCATTCCGCGGCCAGTTCGCCGGCCGCCGCCACCAAGGCGAAGGCGCCCGCCACGCGCTTAACCTGTCCGCCCGCGTCGCGTGGGACGTAGCTTTCAAAGAACCGCGTTTCAAGCTTGCGGACTAGGCCGGGCACATCCGCAAGGCTCGATGCCAGGGCACGAACGAAGGCGCGGCCGGCAGTGCCGTAATGCCGCGCCGCGGCCGTTTTCAAATGGTCGGTAAAGCCGCGCCCGTCTGCCAGGTGGTGAAGCTCTGCCCACATGCCCAGCCCGGCGCCGGCATCGGCCGGCAGTTCGATAAAGCGGACCGTCTGCCCCGCGTGGGTTTTCTGTCCCGCGCTTGCCAGGTGATCCGCCAAGCCAAGTTCGCCGCTGGATAGCATGGCAATGCGCCAGGTGATGGCCTCGCGCAGTCCGCCGGCATGATGGGCGCGGTTCTTCCCCTTGGCGTTGGAAAGCATGTAGGCGATGGCGCCGGCTTGCTTGGGGTCAACTTCCTTCAACTCGTCGAGAATCAGCAAACCATCATTGTGTTGAGCCGCTACATATTCCAGGCTGTTATCGGTGGACCGCCAGGAATGAACCGTTCCCGCCGGGGCGCCCCATACCGATCCGGCCGCGTGAAGACTACCGGACTTGCCAAGGCTGCTATCGCCGGTCCAATGAAAAGCTGTGCTTGCGCCATCGCAGGGCTTCAGCAGCGGCCCCACGAAGGCCGCGGAAATGGTGAACAGCAAGCGGGTATTGCCCGCGGCAAGCTCCGCAATCTGCTCCTGCCAGTCGGACAGCTTGCCACGGGCCGCGAAGACGCCCAGCACCCGTTTCGAACCTCGATAAATCAACGCTTCGGCCGCGTCCCCGATTTGCCCATCGGGTAGCAGATAGGCGCCGCCGTGCCAGCCGGTTGCATCCATCAGGCGGCCACGTTTCTCCGGGCGGGCCGATGCGATGAATTGCTTTAGGCCGTCGATTGCGTCGCGGCCGGGTTCAATCGCAAGGCCACAATCGGCAAGCTGTTTCACGCCGTCCGAGCCGTCCCCCAAAAACTGCCGAAATGGGATGATTTCCTGCCGCTTGGTTCCGTCACGGTCGCGGAATTCCAGCACGGGCGCCCAGCCGCCGCCCTCTTCATCGCGGGCCAGCGCGGGCACGGTCAGCGGGTCGGAAAGCCGGATGCTGCGAAAGCTGCCGTCCCTGTTGGGCCTGACCATGAAAAGCCCGTCTCGCGTCACGTTGAACCGTTCCGCTGCCGTAGCGGGTTCTCCCGCGTTCGCTCCATCATTGGCCGGCCGATCCGCTGCCGGGGGCGTGGCCTTCCCATCCAACAAGGCATCCGGCCTGGCCATGAATTCGGCCATCCGTGCCGCGTCCCATCCTTCGGCCAGCAGGTCCGCCGCGTCAAATCCTTTCGGCAATTCGCCCTTGCCGCGGGTCGCGGTCAGCGCCGGCAGGTTCAGCCAGCGGACCGAAGCCGCGCCCGCCTGCCGCGCCAGCTTCGCGGCCGTTTTCATCGCATCGCGGCCGGGTTGGTCGGCATCCGCCCACAAAACCACGTCCCGGCCCGTGAGCGGCGAAAAATCCGCCTTGTCCGTCGCCTTCGATCCACCCGGCCAGGTCATGGCCAAGGCATCAGGCCACAAATCCCAGCAGGCTTCCGCCGCCTTCTCGCCTTCGCACAAAACCACGGGCGCGGCCGGCCGGTCTGCCAAGGCATCCAGGCCATACAGTGGACGCGGGACAGGGAAACCCTGCCAACGCCATTCCCGCCGGCCTGCCGCTTCAGCGAAAACCTGCCAGGCGAATTCCTTTTTCGGGCGCGTGGCGTTCGCTTCGAAGCGGGCCACATAGCCAAGCGTTTGGCCGTCTGCTGCTCGATAGTGATAAACGCGGTCCGGCTTGCCGTGCTTGGGGTGCGCTGCCGGCGCGGGCGGGGCATCGGCGGGGACTGGGAGAATCGGCCGCCATTCCAGGGCCGCGGGCTTCGCCTTCGGTGCGGGACGCGTGGCCGGGGTATCAACGGGCAGCGCCAGGAATTCGGCCAGCCGGCGGGCCGCGTCACCTTGGGAAACGCCGTCGATATAGGCCACCAGTGAAACCAGGTCGCCGCCTTTGTCGCCCGTCGAGAAGTCCGCCCACATGCCCGCCTTGGTACCGGACAGGTGAACCTTCAACGATTTTCCGGGCGTGCCGTGGCGGTCGCCGATTTCCCATTCGTGGGCCGCCTTTTTGCCATCGGGCAGCCAGCGGGTGCAAACCGCCTCGATTTGATCCAAAGCGCGGGCCGCGATGGTCTTGAAGTCCGGGGCGCCGCGCTTCATCGCCTACCCTTCAACAAACCTTCCGCAAGGCGGCGGCGAAGTTCGCCCCGCACATCAGGCGGTTCGATGAGTCGGTCCGATAGAATTCGCAGGGGTGGACGCACGGCGTCAAGGGCGGCCGTGAGTGATTGAAAGGGCTGGCCCAAGATATGGTCGGTGGGCAGGTCTTGTGCCAAGTCCGCCGCCGCCCGTAGGGCATCCACATAGGCATCATGAAGTTGCATCATGGCCGCCCGGATTTCAGGATCATTCGCCATGGTCGCCCCCTCACAGCGCGAAGAAGTCAGAAGACGCGATAAAGCGCCCGGTCTGGCGGTCTTCGATGATGATTCGGTCCAGGTTCGTGAACCGGGCCGCATAGCTTCGGCCTTCATGGTGGAAAACGATCCGGCCGCGTAGTCGCCGCCGTGCTTGGGCTGTCGCGCGTGCCGATTCGATCAGACGGTAAAGGTCAGGATATTCCTCGGGGTACCAAGGGCGGGGTGGGTTTTGCGAATGTGCGGATTGCGCCTCAATTCGGTGGTGAGTGTCCCGCTGCGTTGCCGATATTCCGGTACGCTGGGGGCGTGATTTGCCTTTGCTCGGCTGACAGTGCGCGTCGGGCTTTTTGTTGTCTGGTTGCATGGCTGGACCCCTTACGCTTTCGGCGTGGCAGCATCAGCACGGGCCGCGATCTGGTCAAGGACCAGGGCGCGGATTTCATCTTCCGATTTCCCGGCGATCCGCGCCGCCGCGATGGCGTCCAATTCGTGGGCGGGCCAGCCTACAGCACGCGCCCCCAGCGGCACGCCGGGAGTCATTAGCCCCTTTTCCTGCCACTCGTAGAACGTGGAATTACCGATTCCGAATTGGGCGCGGGCATCTTTCGCCCGCTTGATCGTGATACCGGTTTGCATGGTGATTACCTCCAAGCGCATATGAGCAGAACCGTCCGGAATTCGTCCGGCGGGCTTGGGGGCAATGTAGGAAGGCGCGGGGTATGCCGGAAGGGGCACTCTTTTTCAGTGCCCCTTGAGCTTCGTGTGTGTGGGTGTCAGCTCTTGGACTTGGCCCGTTTCTTGGAGCGGGTAACGCTCTTGCGAATGCTGTCTTCTTCGCGGCATAGCTGTTCAGCCGCCGCTTTAATCGCTTGAGCCTGATTGACCCCGGCGGCCTTCATTTGCACGGTCACCATCTTTGCGATGAAGTCATTCTGATGCGGCGACCTTCCGGCCGAAATGGCTTCGCTCCATTCCCGTCCGAAGCCTTCCGCATCGGCCCTTTCTTGGGCCAGCTCGCTTATCACAGCCCGTTCGCGTTGTTTGATGAAGTGGGGAATGAAAAGCGCCAGGAATTCATCTATGAAGCCGGGTGCGATGTAGGCTAGAAAGCCGATATGCCAGAGTACTTCTTCGGCGTGCTTTACATCAGAAACCAGGCATTCCGATATGTTGCCAGCCCGAAGCGCGAGAATGACGTTTTCCAGCTTGGCGGGGTCAATCGACA
The DNA here is from genome assembly GCA_021820845.1 of Pseudomonadota bacterium. GTDB lineage: Bacteria > Pseudomonadota > Gammaproteobacteria > Burkholderiales > Thiobacillaceae > Thiobacillus. The sequence continues at coordinate 3,467 of JAKADC010000016.1, read as the reverse complement.
GCTTCACATCGTCTGCTGGGTCCGCCGCCATCAGTGCATCATCCAAGCCAGCACCACAAAGACCAGCACCAGCAAGGCCAGCAGTACCCACGGAGTCCGGCGGGACGTGTCGGCCGCTTTCTGTGTGGTGGCGTAGCTCAGGCCGGTGCCGGGCAGGCTTGCCGTTGTTCGCGTCTTGCCCCGGCCTAGATTCACGGTGAAGCCTTTTCCGCCCAGGGAAGTGCTGATTCCCGACTTGCTGAGGTTCAGGCTGACGCCGGGGGCAATCTTGATGCGTCGGCGGAAACGGAAATATCCCATTAGGTTTTCTCCTCGTTGATTCCTTGCTTGCGAGGCCGGCCGCGCCTCGGCTTCATCCTCGTTGCTTCGCGCAGCAAGCGCCGCCGGGGCGATTGCTCATTTTTTCGCCGCCGCCCGCTTGGTCGGCTTGCGGGCGCGGGGCCGCTTGGGCTTTGCGGGTTCCGGCGTCGATTCTGCGGGACCATCAAGCCAGCCGCGTTCCATGAAGGACGCATAGCGCGTGCCAGCGATTACGAAGTGATCCAACGTCCGAACGTCAACCATCGCCAGGGCGGTTTTCAGTTGATCCGTCAGCCAGCGGTCCGCCTGGCTTGGCTCTTCCGCGCCGGATGGGTGATTGTGGGCGAATATGACGCTGGCGGCATTCAGGGCCAGCGCCCGTTTGACGACTTCGCGGGGATAGACGGCGGTTTGGGTCAGGGTTCCGCGGAATAGCTCTTCCGTGGCAATGACGCGGTTTTGTGTGTCGAGAAAAACGGCCGCGAAGACTTCATGCTCACGGTTCCCAAGCCGCAGGGCCAGGTAATCCCGGGCGGCGTTCGGGCTGCATAGAGCCGCGCCAGGCTCGCGCAGCCTGTTTCCCATGATTCGCAGCGCGCGCCGGATGGTGGCGTCTTCGTATCGGGTGCGGTTGCTACAATTTGCTGTAGCCATTGCATCACCTCCTATCAGGTGGGGTTATGGTCAGGGCCGGCGTGGTGTTACCGCACCACGCCGGCCCGCTTCAATTCTCCGCGGCCTTGCGGTCAGCTTACGGGTCATCTGAAGGACGCGGGAATCGGTGGCGGCTCGACAACCTTACCGCCGACGAAAACGACGGATACGGATTTAGCCCCGGAGAATGCGTCGGCATAGCTCCACACCCAGACGATTCCATCTTTCTGGCTCTTGACCAGGTAGGGGGCGCCCATGATGGCGGTGACTTCCTGCTCGTTCATGCCGGCCTTTATCTGCCGGGCGGAGTCCCAGTTGAAAGCGGTGCCGGCACAGGCGGAGAGCGCCAGTGCGATGAGCAGGGCGGATAGGGTCCGCCGGCTGCTGGTGAAGATGTTTTCCAATTGCGGCATTCCCCTTATTTGAATTGGTGCGCCAACTGTACCGCAAGCCTCCCAATGCCCATGCCGGGTGGGGGCCGGCAGGGGAAAAGCTCCCGCGCAAAATTCCGGGCTGTTGTATCCGGCGGAATGCCGGGCACGTTTCCAGCGCCGTCCGATAGAGTCCGGTTTTCCCGGTTTCCCGGTTTCGAAAAACGCGAATTTATCAAAACCGGGAAGCCGCAAACCCGCATGGTTATGCAGTTTTCCCGGTTTCCCGGTTTTCCCGGTTTCAAAACGAAGGGTAGCCGGAAACGGCGCGGGACTCATGCCTTTTTCGCCTTGAACGGGACCACGTTTTCAGCCTTGAGGGCGTCCAGGTAATCCGCCCAGGCTTGCATCATTTCCCGCCGCTTGGTCAGGTGGGCCGTTCGGTTGTAGGCGCGGCCGTTCGGGTCCCGGACGGCGTGGGCCAGTTGATGTTCGATCCAATCCGGCCGGAAGCCCAGGACTTCATCCAACACGGTCCGCGCCATCGCCCGGAAGCCGTGGCCTGTCATTTCCTCTTTCGGAATGCCCATGCGCCGCAATGCGGCCAGGACGGCGTTATCGCTCATGGGCCGGCCATTGGCGCGCGCCCCAGGGAAAACGAATTGCCCGCGACCGGTTACGGCGTGAAGCTCGCGCAGGATTTCCACGGCCTGTCGGGACAGAGGGACAAGGTGAGGCTGTCGCATTTTCATGCGCTCGGCTGGGATGGTCCATTCCGCATTGTCCAGGTCGATTTCAGACCATTCGGCCTTGCGCAGTTCGCCGGGCCGCACGAATACCAGCGGGGCAATCCGCAAGGCGCACTTGGTCACGAAAAAGCCGGTGTAACCGTCAATGGCCCGCAGCAAGCCGCCGATGGCTTTCGGGTCCGTGATGGCGGGCAGGTGGGTTTTGCTCACGGGGACCAGGGCGCCCCGCAGGTCCGCCGATATGTCACGTTCGGCCCGGCCGGTGGCGATGGCGTAGCGGAAAACCTGCCCGCAGTTTTGCAGGGCACGGTGGGCCGTTTCAATCGCGCTGCGATCCTCGATCCGCCGCAATGCGGACAGCAGTTCCGGCGCCTTGATTTCGGCAATGGGGCGGGCGCCCAGCCAAGGGAAAATATCCCGCTCAAGCCGCCGGATGATCTTGTCCCCGTGGCCTGCCACCCAGCCAGGGGAAAACTTGTCGAACCATTCGCGGCCGATGGCTTCGAAGCTGTCCGCCAGCGGGACTCCCTCAGCCAACCGGCGTTCGATTTCCTGCGCTTCCGCCCGCTGGGTTCTCTTGGACTGGCGGGCTTCGCTTGGGTCAATGCCGGCCGCTACCAGTTCGCGTTCCGCCGCAGCCTTGGTCCGTGCCAGCGCCAGGCCGGTATCGGGATATGTCCCCAGGGAAAGGGTTTTGCGTTTGCCTTCGTGGGTGTAGTCGAGCCGCCACCATTTCTTGCCATCGGGGCGGACCAGCAGATAAAGCCCGCTGCCGTCCGAAAGACGGTAGGGGGCCGCTTGAGGTTTCGCCGCCTTGATGGTGGCGTCCGACTTGATGAGTTCCTTTGCCATGATGCAGTAACTCCCCGGATGCAGTAACAGGAAAACCGCTGTTACTGCGAAAGTTACTGCATAAAACGCCGGATTGCAATGGATGTTACTGCATTGCACCGGAAAGGATAAAGGCCGATTTCGTTGTTTTTATTAGGTTTTTCGGTCTTCTCCGGACCTTCCCGGAATAGCTAATGGTGGAGCCGGCGGGAATCGAACCCGCGTCCGCAAGCCCTCTACAGGCAGTTCTACATACTTAGTCCGGTGTTTTTAAGCTTTAAGCTCGATCACGCCCGCCGAACAGGCTGGATTTCGCCGAGTCGCCTTGGATTTAGCACCTGCCCAAGCGACCCGGACAAGCGCGATTTCATGTGAATTAACTCACTGCCGGTTTGACCCGGCCCAGCCCATGAACAGGCTAGTGTGAGTCCTGGACCTTAAGCGGCCAGGGCGTAGTTTTCGTCGTTTGCGACTAAAGTTTTTCAGTTGGATTTACGAGGTGCTCTGACCCTCGGTATGCCCTACGCTGCTTTGCGACCCACGTCGAAGCCAGGTCGGCCCC
>JAKADC010000022.1 GCA_021820845.1 Pseudomonadota bacterium | reverse complement strand
CGGCGAAGGCGGCTTCGAGGTTGCGGATGGTGGGGGATTTCGTGTTGTGCATGACTCGCTCCTGTTCGGTTGATTTGCAATGTCAATCAAGACAGGAGCGATGCTAGAGACGTCGGAAGCATTGATCCAACGGATTGTCTGGATAAGGTCGATTGACGATATCAATTGACGGCGCACGCCGGCATGGCCGGACCGGCGCTGTGCCGGCCCGCTTTCGCGGGCCCGACCGCAGCCGGACTCAGGCAAAGCGGGCGTCGGACCGCAGGCCGCGCGCGGCCGCCACCATGTTGGCGAGCGCCGTTTCGGTTTCGGCCCAGCCGCGCGTCTTCAGGCCGCAGTCCGGGTTGACCCAGAGTCGGTCGGGAGGAATCACCTGCGCGGCCTTTTCCAGCAGGCGCGTCATGTCCGCCGCATCGGGCACCCTTGGGCTGTGGATGTCGTACACGCCGGGGCCGATCTCGTTCGGGTAGCTGAACTCGCCGAAGCCGCGCAGCAGCTCCATGTCGGAGCGGCTGGTCTCGATGGTGATGACGTCGGCGTCCATGGCCGCGATCGCGGGCAGGATGTCGTTGAACTCCGAATAGCACATGTGGGTGTGGATCTGGGTCGCGTCGTCCACACCCGAAGCGCTGATGCGGAACGCGCGGCTCGCCCAGTCGAGATAGGCCGGCCAGTCGGCTTTCCGCAATGGCAGGCCCTCGCGGTAGGCCGGCTCGTCGATCTGGATGATGCCGATGCCGGCCGCTTCGAGGTCGACCACCTCGTCGCGGATCGCCAATGCAATCTGCAGGGCGGTGGTGGCACGCGGCTGGTCGTCGCGCACGAACGACCACTGCAGCATCGTCACCGGTCCGGTCAGCATGCCCTTCATCGGCTTGTCGGTCAGCGACTGCGCGTAGCGCGTCCAGCCGACCGTCATCGGATGGGGACGCGAGACGTCACCGTAGATGATCGGCGGCTTCACGCAGCGGCTGCCGTAGGATTGCACCCAGCCGTTCTGCGAGAACGCGAATCCGGCGAGTTGCTCGCCGAAGTATTCGACCATGTCGTTGCGCTCGGCCTCGCCGTGCACCAGGACGTCGAGCCCCAGCGCTTCCTGTCTTTCGACGGCATGGCCGATCTCGCGCTGCATCGCGGCCGTGTAATCGGCCTCGCTGATGTCGCCTTTGCGAAAGCGGGCGCGTGCGCTGCGGATCTCCAGCGTCTGCGGAAACGAACCGATGGTCGTCGTCGGAAAGGCCGGCAGCCTGAAGCGCTCGCGCTGGAGGCTCTGGCGAAGCGTGAACGGGCGGTTGCGCGTGGCGTGCGCCGGGGTGAGCGCTTCGAGCCGCGCGCCGACCGCTGCGTCATGCACGCGGGGCGACGCGCGGCGCACGGACAGCGCACGGGCATTGTCGGACAATGCGGCCGCCGCCGTCTGACGCCCGGCGTTGAACGCCGTCTTGAGCGTGGCCAGCGCGGCAATCTTCTCGTCGGCGAACGCGAGCCAGTTCTGGAGTTCGGGGTCGAGGCCGGTTTCGCCAGCGAGGCTGACCGGCACATGGAGCAGCGAACACGAGGGCGCCAGCCACAGCCGGTCGGCCAGTCGCAGATGCAGACCCTCGAAGCGCCCGAACACCGCATCGAGATCGGTCTTCCAGATGTTGCGGCCATCGATCACGCCCGCCGACAACACCTTGGTCGCGGGCAGCCAGTCGATCACCTGCGCGAGTTCTTCGCCGCCGCGCACGCAATCGACGTGGACGCCGGCCACCGGCAGCTTCAGCGCCACCAGCAGGTTTTCGCGCAGCGGCCCGAAATAGCTGGCGAGCAGGAGCTTGACGCCTGCGCCGTTGAGCGCGTGATAGGCGCGCTCGAACGCCGCGCGCCACGCAGCGGGCAGATCGAGCGCGAGGATCGGCTCGTCGATCTGCACCCATTGCACGCCCTGCGCCTTGAGCCTTGCCAGAATCTGCGCATAGGCCGGCAAGAGCCGGTCGAGCAGGTCGAGGCGATCGAAGCCGGGCGTTTTTTCCTTGCCGAGCCACAGGAAGCTGAGCGGGCCGATCAGCACCGGCTTGGCCTCGAAGCCGGCCGTCTGCGCCTCGGCCACCTCGTCGAACAGCCACGCCGTGCCGAGCGAAAACTGCGTGTCCGGTTTGAATTCGGGCACGAGGTAGTGGTAGTTGGTATCGAACCACTTGGTCATTTCCATCGCCGGGCACGCGTCGTTGCCGCGCGCGAGCTGGAAATATTCAGCCAGACCGAGCTTTTCGCCGAAGCCGAAGCGCGCCGGCGCGCAGCCCAGCAACGCAACGTGATTGAGCATCTGGTCGTAAAACGCGAAATCCCCCACCGTCACGAAGTCGAGCCCGGCCGCGTGCTGCCGCCGCCAGTTGGCCTGCCGTATGCCGCTCGCCACGTCACGCAGCGCGGCCTCGTCGATCTCGCCGCGCCAGAATGCCTCCTGCGCGAATTTCAGTTCGCGGTTCGGACCGATGCGCGGAACGCCCAATACGTGTGCCAGTGCCATGTGCCTGCTCCCGATGAATGATGGACGTCATCATGCCGAGCCCGGTAACATGAAACAAACGAATATTTTTCATCGATTCAATGAACAATTCTCATATTGAACTTCGCCATCTGCGGCTCCTTCAGGCCGTCGCCGAAGCGGGCGGCCTCACCGCCGCTGCCGAGCGCCTTCACCTCACGCAGTCGGCTGTCTCGCACCAGCTGAAAGCGCTGGAAGAGGGATTGGGCTTGCCGCTGGTCGAACGCGCGGCGCGTCCGCTGCAGCTCACCGCGGCGGGCCGGCGCCTGCTGGTGCTCGCGCACGCGGCGCTGCCGCAGGTGGACGCCGCGCTGCGCGATCTCGCCAAGCTGAAGGACGGCGATGCCGGCGAACTGCGGATCGCGGTGGAATGCCACACCTGCTACGACTGGCTGATGCCGGCGATGGACGCCTACCGCGACGTCTGGCCGGGCGTGGAGCTCGATCTGCTGGGCGGATTCCACGCCGATCCGGTGGGGTTGCTGCTCGACGCGCGCGCCGACCTCGTCGTGACCTCCGACGCCGTGCCGCGCACGGGCATCGTGTACGCGCCGCTGTTCGGATTCGAAATGCTCGCGCTGCTGCCGCCGGGCCATCCGCTCGCCGCAAGGAAATTCCTGCTGCCCGGCGACTTCGCCGAACAGACCCTGATCACGTATCCGGTGCCCGAAGACCGCCTCGACCTGATCCGCCGCGTCCTCGCCCCGGCCGGGATCAAGCCGGTGCGGCGCGAAGCGGAGTTGACGGTGGCGATCCTGCAGCTCGTGGCGAGCCGGCGCGGCCTCACCGCGCTGCCGGCGTGGGCGGTCGCGCCCTACCTCGAGCGCGGCTACGTCGTCGCACGCAGCATCGGCAAGCACGGGCTGTGGGCCGAACTGCATGCTGCCGTGCGCGAAACCGACGCCGCGCGCGCCTACGTGGCGGACTTCATCGAAACCGTGAAGCGCGACAGCTTCGCCCGGCTGCCCGGCATCCGGCCCGCGATGAGCGCGCCCTGAGAATCAGAGCTCGGAAAACAGATAGGTGAGCAGCGCGAAGCCGAGCACCACCACCGACAGGTTCATCACGATCCCGCCCCAGGTGCAGTAGCGCGCGGGAATCTCGATCGGCTTCAGAGTTTTCAGCACGCGCCGGAACTGCACGACCGAATAGCCGACGACCCACAGGGCGAGCACGATGAACGCGATGCCGATCCAGAACGACATGTCGCGCCCGGCCCGCCCCGGGTTCATGCGCAGCACGTGCAGAAACAGGCCGAAGCGTTCGAGCACGAAGCCGAACGCCATCAGGGTGAGGCCGGTGCGGGTCCACGCCATGAGCGTGCGTTCGGCGGCAAAGAAGACGCGGGGGTCGTTGAGGTCGGACATCAGACGGGCTCCAGTTCGGCAGGCAAGGCGGCTTTGAGCGTGGCGGCGAGACGCTCGAAGGTTTCGGGAAACGGCGCGCGCTTGCGCCAGACAAGACCGATAGTGCGGCCGGGCGGCGGCGACTTGAACGGACGGATTTCCACCGCTTTTCGGGTCTGGCGCGCGCCGGCGTCGACCGACAGCGCCGGCAGCAAGGTCACGCCCAGCCCCAGGCCGACCATCTGGCGCAGGGTCTCCAGACTGGTCGCGCGCACCTCCTCGCGGCCGCCGGCGCCCGCGCCGCAGACATCGAGCGCCTGGTCGCGCAGGCAATGGCCCTCGTCCAGCAGCAAGAGCTTCTCCGCCCTGACGTCGGACACCTTCAGCACGTCGCGCTTCGCCAGCGCGTGCCCAGCCGGCAAGGCGGCATAAAACGGCTCGTGGAAAAGCGGCTCGACGCGCAGGGCGTCGTCGGTCACCGGCAGCGCCAGCAGGCCCGCGTCGAGCTTGCCGTCGACGAGATGCTCGACGATCTGCGCCGTCATTTCCTCGCGCAGAAGCAGGCGCAGTCCGGGATGCTTGCGGTGCACGAGCGTCAGGACGTGCGGGAGGTAATACGGTCCGAGCGTGGGAATGACGCCCAGATGCAGGGTGCGCGCCATCGGGTCCTGCGCGTGCCGGGCGAGTTCGCGGATCCGCTCGGTCTCGTCGACGATGTTGCGCGCGGCGGCGAGGATTTCACGGCCGATCGGCGTGGGCGTGACGCGCTTCAGGCTGCGGTCGAACAGGGTCACGCCGAGGAAATCCTCCAGCTTCTTGATCTGGGTCGAGAGCGTCGACTGGGTGATGTGACACGCGTCAGCCGCACGCCCGAAGTGGCCGTGATCGGCCAGTGCGACGAGATATTTCAGTTCCTGCAGGGTCATGTGGTGGCGTCTTCACCGTCTGGCGGGCGAAAGCCGCATTAGACAACGTAAGCATCCGGATACAAAGCCGGCAAGGCGGAGCGAACCCGTCCGCGCGCCCGTCGCGCGTCCCGTTGTCGAAGCCGCGCCGGGTCAGCGCAGCTTTTCGCGGAACGTCTCCTCCTCGATCAGGCGGCGATTGGGCCGCAGCAGGTCGCGCAGCGACACGGTGCCGACGAGGCGCATGCTCGCCAGATCGCTGACGACGGGCAGGCATCCGACGTCGAGCTGGGCCATCCGCCCTGCCGCGAGCCGTGCGGTCGCGCCGGGCAGGAGGACGTGCTCCGGCCCCAGCGGCCGGAGAATGTCGTTGCATCGCAGCGACGGGGATGGCGGGTCGCGCAGCGTCAGTTCATCGACGATGCCGACCACGCGGCCTTCGCGGGTGACGGGAAAGATCCGGTGCGGGTCGCGGTGGCCGCCGTGGCGCGACAGCACGTCGGCGACCGGCGTCGCTGCGTCGACGACGGCCTCGGCGGGCGTCATCAGATCGCCTACGTGCTGCCGCTCGAGCGGATCGACGCCGTATTCGCGAAAAATATGCAGCCCGCGGCGCGCGATCTTCTCGGTCATGATCGAGCGCTTCATCGTCAGCGTGGTCACGCCGTAGGCGACGGCGGTGGTCAACATCAAGGGCAGCAGGGCGTCGCTGTCGTGGGTCAGGCCGAAGGCGAAGATGATCGCCGTGAGGGGCACGCCGAGCGTGCTGCCCAGCAGGCCGGCCATGCAGACCAGCGCCCACAGGCTCGGCGATCCCCCCGGCAGGAAGGGCGCCAGCAGCGTCCCGAGGCCTGCCCCCAGCATGAGCAGCGGCGCGAGCACGCCGCCCGAGGTGCCCGATCCGAGCGCGACGACCCAGATGACCGCCTTCACGAGCAGGAGCGCGGCCGCGACGGCGATGAGCAGATGGCCGTTGAGCAGGTCGCCGATGACGTCGTACCCGACGCCGAGCGCGCGTGGCTCGAGATAGCCGCCGATGCCGACGACGAGGCCGCCGATCGCCGGCCACCACATCCAGTGCACCGGCAGCGCGTGAAAAAAATCCTCGGTCTTGTAAAGCGCGTGGGTCAGCAACGCGGCGAGCGCGCCGCACAGCACGCCCGCGATCGCGCACGAGACGAGCGCGGCCGTTGCGACGGGTTCGGTGTGCAAGGGAAAAAGCGGACCCGGTTCGAACAGGAGGTCGCGCAGGAAACCGGCGACCCCGCAGGCCAGCGCGACCGGCAGCAGGCTGCGCGGACGCAGCTCGAACAGCAGGAGTTCCACGGCGAGAAGGACCGCCGCCACGGGCGTGGCGAAGATCGCCGTCATGCCGGCGCAGGCGCCGGCGACGAGCAAGGCCTTGCGCTCGGCGGCGGTGAGATGCAGATATTGCGCGAGCAGCGATCCGAGCGACCCGCCTGTCATGATGATCGGCCCCTCGGCGCCGAAGGGGCCGCCGCTGCCGATCACGATACCCGACGACAGCGGCTTGAGCACGGCGACCTTCGGCGACATCCGGCTCTTGCCGAACACGATGGCCTCCATGGCCTCGGGGATGCCGTGCCCGCGGATTTTGTCACTCCCGTAACGGGCGATGAGCCCGACCAGCAGACCGCCCGACGCCGGCACGAGGGCGACCCACAGGCCCAGCGCATGGTGCGCGGGCGAGACGTTCGCAAACGACACGCGCTGGTAGAAAAACACGTTGGTGAAGAAGTGGATCAGCGCGAGCAGCGCGGACGCCGCCAGCGTGCTGACGACGCCGACGAGCAAGGCGATGCCCGACACCCAGAGCAGGCGCCGGTCCACGGAATAGTCTCTCTTGTCGAATGTCACGGGATGATCCTGAATCGCATGTGCCATGGTCCGCATGTCGCGGAAAGCGCCACCTCGGCGCAGCGCGCGCACTATATCACAGCGTGATACGTGAATCGGCCCTGAAGGGGCGCCGGCCGCGCACGAAGGCGTCGCACAACCCGCGCCTATCGGTGGGCGACGAAGAAATCCGCGAGATTGGCTAGAGTGAAGGCATGCCGCGCCTGCGAACGTCAGGCTTTTTTCCGTGGCCCGCCTTCGGGAGCGCCGCGCGGTTGCAGGAATTCGCGGCCGGACACCCCTCGAACCTCAAGGAGATCGACATGGCCAAAGCCGCATCCGCCAGTACGCAGCCTTTCCTCAGCGACATCAAGACCTTGCGCGCACGCGCGCGCAAGCACATCGAGAACGGCGCCGTCACCGACGGTTACCAGGCCGACCGCGCGGTCGTCGTCAAGCTGCTGAACGAGGCGCTCGCCACCGAACTGGTCTGCATCCTGCGCTACAAGCGGCATTTCTTCATGGCCAGCGGCATCAACGCCGATGCCGTGGCGCAGGAGTTCCTGCAGCACGCGACCGAAGAGCAGGGCCACGCGGACCTGATCGCCACCCGCATCGTGCAACTCAAGGGCGAACCCAACTTCAGCCCCGAAGGCCTGGCGATGCGCTCGCACGCCGAATACGTCGAGGGCGACTCGCTCATCGACATGATCAGGGAGGATCTCGTCGCCGAGCGCGTCGCCATCGAAAGCTACGGCGAGATGATCCGCTACATCGGCGACCGGGACATCACGACGCGCCGCATGCTCGAGGGCATCCTGGCGATGGAGGAGGAACACGCCGACGACCTGTCGAGCCTGCTGGAAGATCTCGGGCGCTAGCGCCGCGCCTGCCGTCAGACGAGGGCGATCGAGTAGGTCGCCTCGTGCCAGCGCGCCTCGCGCTGATCGAACCAGGTGAAGTCGACGCGGTCGCGGTGCGCGAGTTGCGCGGCCTCGACGCGCAGTCCGTGCAGACCGGGCCCGCATTCGACCGTGTGCAGGTCCGCCACATCCCGCCAGCCGTCGAAACCCAGGTGCAACACGGCGGGCCCGGGGAGGACGATCCAAAGCGCCGCCCGGGCCGAGCAGCGGGCGAGCGGCGCGTTCGGAGTCCAGATGGTGCAGGTCAGCGCCGGCCGGACGCCGCCGTATCGCGCCGATACGGCGGCGGGCCGGTCGACCGGCTGCCCCGCGGCACGCGACAACGCCAGCTTGATGAATTCGGCATGGGCCCAGGCCAGCGGCATCGCGGAGCCGGTGGCGCGCCCCGGCTGCAGGCTGCCCTGCGGGTCGGCATCCCAGACCTGTTCCGGGATGAGGCCGCAGCGCGCCATCGCGCTCATTGCGCGCAGGTAGGGCAGCGGATCGCGCCCTGCCGCGAGTTCATAATGGCCGCGCTCGCCGCCGAGAAGCGGCCAGCCGCGGCCGCGGCCGCTGCCGTCGAATGCGCGGCCGTCGCCGTGCTCGCCGTAGCCGTCGCCGTTGTAGCGGTGCCAGACCGGTCCGTGAGGCGTCTCCGTTTTAAGGAGCGCGTCGACCAGCACCAGGCTGCCGCGTATCAGGGGATCGTCGGCGCTGCGCAGGCCGAGCCGCACCAGTTGCAGGAAATCGGTGGCGATCTGTTCGCTCGCGGCGAGCTCGAGGTCGTGGCTCTGATTGTTGATCGGCAGCGCACGCTGCATGGCGAGGTCGTCGCACAGGATCCCCGACGGCGCTTCGCGCACGTAATACGCGGCGACCCCGTGCCGCGCCCCGAGCGCCGTGCCGCGCGCGACGCACCAGTCCTCGAGCCGCGCGTTCCAGAAATCGGCGACGGCGAGCGGCAGTTCGCGTTCGGCTTGCGGAAGCAGCGCCGCGCCCGCGGCCAGCGCGGCGATGCAGACAGCCATGGTGAACGGGTTGACGCCGGCATCCTCCTCCCAGCGGTCCTGCTGGCTTCCCGGCCCGTTCAGGATCAGGAACGCCAGCGCCCGCCGCACGCCGTCGGCCACGTGCATGCCGTCAAGCGCATCGTGCTCGGCGAGGCTCGCCGCGAGCAACACCGGAAACGCGGTTTCGTCGAGCTGTACGCCCCGCCAATACGGCTTGCCGCCCAGCCACTGATTCTGGTGCCAGTGGCCATCCGCGTTTTGCGTCGCCAGCAGGTATCCGAGCACCGCCCGGGCCTCGCCGGCCCGGCCAAGCGCCAGCAACGCCTGCGCCGATTCGACGAGGTCGCGAGGCCAGACCAGATGGTAGCCCCCGCGTTCCTCGCCGCGGTTGCCCCAGGGAACCGAAAGGCTCGCAACCATCGCGCCGAGAAAGGTCTTGTCGCTATGGGTCTTGAGCATCTGCGCCGAGCACGCGAATTCGTCGCACAGATCCTGCGGAAGGTCGCCGGCCAGCGCCGGCTCGCAGCCCTGGTGCCAGCCGGCCCAGGCCGCGGCCTGCTGCTCGGAGACGGCGTCGAACGACTGCATCAGCGCCGCCCGCGCGAGGGTCGCGGCGGCCTGCCTGGAAGCGGCCAGCCCCAGCGCGAGTGTCGACCGGCGCGACACTTCGGCGATGAGCGCCACGTTGCCCGGCCCGGCTTCCGCGTAATGCCATGCCATGCGGCCGTTGGCCGCGAAATCCTGCCAGCCGTCCGACACGCCGACGTAGCCCGCGGACGCGGCACCCATCGCATCCGCGCCGTCCGCCGTCCGCACCAGCAGGGCGAGCCCGAAGGGACCCTGCTCCGCCCACAGCACGCCTCGCCCGTGATGCGTCGTCGCCTCCGCCCGATTGTCCCGGCCCGTTCCCCCGAGGTGCGGCGCGAGCAGGACATACACGCGCAGGCCTGCCTCGGCCTCGAGGGTCAGATCGATCAGCAGCACGTCGCGGGTCGCGTCCGGACAGACGCGCAGGCTGAGAACAAAGCGCGGGTGGCGGTGGGTGACGAGCGGCAAGGGCACGCCGGGCGCCGGCACGCTCAGCGTGTAGTCGCCGCCGCGCTTGAGTTCGACCCAGAAGCCGGCATCGTCGGCGACGATGAAGCCGAGGTCGCGAATCTGGGGAATGTCGATCCGCGGATGGTAGACCTCGTTGAGGATGCCGTGCCCGAGGGTGAACCAGACGCGCGACGAGCCGATCGCCGTGCCGACCAGATCCTTGTCCGAGGAGGCCCAGCTCGGGGCGATGCCGGGCGCACCGGGCGCGTGCCCGGCCGGGCGGCCCGGGGGTGCGGACGACGTCATGCAACAGCCCTCCTGCGCGGCACGATCATCTCACTTTACTGCAAATCGCACCGCCCGCAGGGGCGGATACAGGGGCGCCCGCTGCTGCTCAGGCGGATTCGTTGGCCATCGCCGGCTGTCCGGCGGCTTCCGCGGCGGGGTGATGGTGGCCGAGCGCCAGGGCGTAGATCCGCTGCAGATCTTCCTCGCTGACGTCGACGAAGGTGTCGATCTGGCTCAGCGCATATACCAGGTCGCTATGCGGGATCATGCATTTTTCCGATGCCCCCGGGATCTCCGCGTCCGTCGTCTCGCACACGACGGTGCGCCGGTGCCAGATCTGCGGGTAGCGCCGCCAGACGAACGGATAGTTGAACACCACGGCCACCGCCAGGATCACCAGCGTGTTGATGAGGATGGGCTCGACGACGAACCCGTAGCCGAGCGCGTGCACCGTCTCGCCGCCCACGACGGCGGTCAGCGCGGTCGCGCCGCCGGGAGGATGCAGGCAGCGCAGGCTGTACATGGCCGCGATCGACAGCGCCACCGCCATCGCCCCGGCTAGCATCGGTTCGCCGCCCAGCCAGTGCCAGGCGGCCACGCCCGCCAGCGCCGAGACCACGTGCCCGCCGAGGACGGACCAGGGCTGCGACATCGCGCCGTGGGGCGCGGCAAACAGCAGCACGGCCGAGGATCCCATCGAGCTTGCGACCAGGACGGCGACCTGGCTGCCCAGCAGAAGATGGCTGACCCACCAGACCGAGAGGATGCCCACGAGGCCGCCGGCGGCTGAAATCCAGTGCTCGCGCTCGGAAACGGTATAGGCGATTTTCATCGTTCTCGACCTCATACGTCGAGCATCAGCTTCAGTGGCTTGCGCATGCCGGCGATGCGGCAGGCCTGCTGGCCGTAACCGTGCGGAAACAGGTCATACAGCGCCTGCTTGGCGGCGCGCTTGTCGCCGCCCGCGCCGGCCAGATGCTGGACGACCCGGCGCGCTTCCGGCACGCTTTCCGTGTCGGCGTACCAGGCGCGGATGAAATCGATCACCTTCCAGTGGGCGGGGGAAAGCACGAGGCCCTCCTCGGCGGCCAACAGCGGCGCGAGCGCTCTGTTCCAGTCGCCCGGGTCGAGCAGATAGCCCTCGTTGTCGCGCGCGGGGATCAGCTGGTCCGGTTCGGCTCGGCAGTTCATGGAAGGCTCCTTCTTCTTGAGACGAGGCCAGTTTAGAGATCTCTTATATATCCATCCAACGATAAATTTTGGTGTTTAATATCGAGAAAACCGATACCCTGGATATGGACACGGAACTCGCCCGCACTTTTCTCGCCGTTGCCGCCACTGGCAACTTCGTCGCCGCCGCCACCCGGCTGCATGTCACCCAGTCGACCGTCAGCGCCCGCATCCAGACGCTGGAGACGACGCTCGGCGCGCGCCTCTTCCAGCGCGGCCGCAACGGCGCGGAGCTGACGCCGTCGGGAAAGCGTTTTCTGCGGCACGCCAAGCACCTCGTGCGGACCGTGGAGCAGGCGGTGCACGACGTCGGCCTGCCGCAGGGCTTTCGCGATGTGTTGACGCTCTCGGGGCGCCTCGCGCTGTGGGAAGGCTTCCTGCCGCACTGGGTGGCGTGGATGCGCGAGGCAGCGCCCGACATTTCCCTGCGCCTGGAGATCGGCTTCGAACCCGACATCATGCAGAGCCTCATCGAGGGCACCGTCGACATCGGCGTGATGTACACCCCCACGTCGCGTCCCGGGCTGGTCGTCGAGCCGCTGTTCGACGAAACCTTGCTGCTGGTGACGAGCGACCTCGAGCGCGGCTGGCCCGACGAAGGCTACGTTCATATCGATTGGGGACCGGAGTTCCACGCCCGCTTCAGCGAGCATTACCCCGACGCGCCGCCGCCCACGCTCGTCGCCAACATCGGCTGGCTCGGCGTGCAGCAACTCCTGACCTACGGCGGCAGCGGCTACTTTCCGCAGCGCCTGGTGCGCCACTACATCGATGAAGGCAGCCTGTGGGAGGTGCCGGACAGCCCGCAGTTCAAGCTTCCGGCCTATATGGTGTTCCCGCGCGACGGCGACGGCGACAGCCCGACGCTGAATGTCGGGCTCGACGGCCTGCGTGCCCTCGCGAAGGAGGAGTAGACCGGCGGCGGGACAGACCCGGCGCCGGTATCAGCGCTTTCGCGCCACCAGGTCGATCAGCGCCGACATCCCGTGATGGTGGGCGCCCTCGCGGATGACCGACTCGTGTTCGGCGAGATGCAGGATGTCCCAGTCGCCGAACCAGTCGCGCAGCAGCTCGCTCGTGTACATGTTGGCGGC
>JAKADC010000021.1 GCA_021820845.1 Pseudomonadota bacterium | reverse complement strand
CTGGTGAAGGTCGTTGCGTAGGTTCGCACCGGCACCGACACCGTAGCCGTTGCCTCGCGGGAGATCGCGGCGGGCAACCTGGACCTGTCGAGCCGCACCGAAGAGCAGGCGAGTTCTCTGGAAGAGACCGCGAGCTCCATGGAAGAGCTCACCGGCACCGTCAAGCAGAACGCCGAGAACGCCCGGCAGGCCAACCAGCTCGTCGTCTCCACCGCCGAAGTCGCCGCCAAGGGCGGCGAAGTCGTCGGCCAGGTCGTCGACACCATGGCCTCCATCAAGGACAGCTCCCGGAAGATCGCCGACATCATCGGCGTCATCGACGGCATCGCCTTCCAGACCAACATCCTTGCGCTCAACGCCGCGGTCGAAGCCGCGCGCGCCGGCGAACAGGGACGCGGCTTCGCCGTCGTCGCCTCCGAAGTGAGGAACCTCGCCCAGCGCAGCGCCGGTGCCGCCAAGGAGATCAAGACCCTCATCGAGGACTCCGTCCACAAGGTCGAGACCGGCGGCAAGCTCGTCGACGAAGCCGGCAAGACCATGGACGACATCGTCACCTCGGTCAAGCGGGTGACCGACATCATGAGCGAGATTGCGGCGGCGAGCCAGGAGCAGAGTTCCGGCATCGAGCAGGTCAACCAGGCGGTCGCGCAGATGGACGAAGTGACGCAGCAGAACGCCTCGCTGGTCGAGGAAGCGGCGGCGGCGGCCGAGAGCCTGCAGGAGCAGGCGGCCAAACTCGCCGAGGCGGTCAGCGTGTTCAGGCTGGCGGGACATGCGGCCGACGAGCGAGCCGCGCAGCCGGCGCCGCGCGCCAGCGTGACCCGCCTGCCGGTGCCGCGGGCGCCGAAGCCGACGGCGGCTGCGGCGGCGCGCCCGAGGAAGGTCGCGGCAGCGGGCGGCCACGACGAGGAATGGGAAGAATTCTGATCCCGGCATACCGGCGAGCAAGGAGCAAGGCGTCGCCTCTCTCATAAAGGAAAAGCAATGCGATCCAATCTGCCAGTCACCCATATCGAATACGTCCTGGAGGACGGGGAGGCGCCGACTTCCAAGACCGACGTCCACGGCAACATCACCCACGTCAACCGGGATTTCGTCAACGTCAGCGGCTACGGCGAAGACGAACTGATCGGCGCGCCGCAGAACATCGTGCGCCATCCCGACATGCCGGCCGAGGCGTTCGCCGACATGTGGCGCGCGATCGGAAGCGGCAAGGCTTGGACGGGGTTGGTGAAGAACCGCTGCAAGAACGGCGACCACTACTGGGTGGAAGCGAGCGTGGCGCCCATCGTCGAGAACGGAAAGACCGTCGGCTACGCGTCCGTCTACGGCAAGCCGGAGCGGGAGCAGGCGCAGGCCGCCGAGGCGGCCTACCGGGAAATCAAGGCGGGGGCGACGACGCTCGCGATTCACGACGGTGAATGGGGCAGGCGTTCCTTCGTGCAGCGCTGCCGCCTGCTGAAGAATCTGTCGCTGAAGACGATGCTGGCGATCGCCGCCGGAGCGGTCGGCGTCCTCTTCGCGGGGATCGGCATGCTGGCCTGGCTGGCGACGACCGGCGACAGCGCGATCTACCTGAACTGGCTGATGGCGATATCGGCGCTGGGCGTGCCGCTTGCCGCCATCTGCGGCGTGGTGTCCTACCGCAGCGTGGTGGTGCCGCTCGAGCACGTCCGCGAGGAAATCGACCGCATCAGTTCGAGCGACCTGACCGGGCGGATCGAGGCCAAGGGGCTCGTCGAGCTGGCATGGCTGATGCAATCGCTGCGCGTGCTGCAGATCAACACGAAATGGCTGGTCGGCCAGATCAAGGAGAGCAGCGACCTCGTCAACGCGGGCGCGAGCGAGATCGCCGCGGGCAACGCCGAACTGTCGGGGCGCACCGAGTCGCAGGCCTCGTCGCTGGAAGAGACCGCCTCGTCGATGGAGGAACTCACCGGCACGGTCAAGCAGAACGCCGAGGGCGCGCACCACGCCAGCAAGCTGGTGACGTCGACCGCCGAGATCGCGGCCAACGGCGGCGAGATCGTCGGGCAGGTGATCGCCACCATGGGGTCGATCAAGGAGAGTTCGAAGAAGATCGCCGACATCATCGGCGTCATCGACGGCATCGCCTTCCAGACGAACATCCTCGCGCTCAACGCCGCCGTCGAGGCCGCGCGTGCCGGCGAACAGGGACGCGGCTTCGCCGTCGTCGCCGCCGAGGTTCGCAGCCTGGCGCAGCGTAGTGCCGGCGCCGCCAAGGAGATCAAGACCCTGATCGGCGATTCGGTGGACAAGGTCGAGGCAGGCAGGAAGCTCGTCGACGAGGCCGGCGAGGCGATGGAGGATATCGTCACCTCGGTCCAGCTCGTCGCCGACATTATCGGCGGCACGGCGACCGCGAGCCAGGAGCAGAGCGCCGGCATCGAGCAGATCAACCAGGCCGTCGGCCAGATGGACGAGATGACGCAGCAGAACGCGGCGCTGGTGGAAGAGGCGGCGGCTGCGGCCGAGAGCCTGCAGGCGCACGCCATGAAGCTCACCGAACTGGTCGGCACCTTCAAGCTCGTCGGCGCGGGCCGCCTGCGCGACGGCGGCCGCCATTCGGCGCCGGCGCGGCATGCGCCGGTACGGTTCGCCGGCGCGGCGACGAGCCTGGCGGCCTAGGGACGCGCGCTTCGACATGAATGCCGTATCGAAGGGCCCGCCCGACGGCAGCCGCGTGTTCGCCTTCACCCCGCGCGACTTCGACCGCATCCGCGCGCTGATCTACCGGCAGGCCGGCATCGCGCTCAGCGAAAGCAAGCGCGAAATGGTCTACAGCCGGCTCGCGCGCCGCCTGCGGGCAAAAGGCATCGGCTCGTTCGCCGAATATCTCGACGCGCTGGAAAACGGCCGCGACGGCGACGAGTGGGAAGCCTTCACCAACGCCCTGACCACCAACCTCACCTCGTTCTTTCGCGAGGCGCATCATTTCCCGATCCTCGCCGATTACCTGCGGACGACGAAGGCGCCTGTATCGATCTGGTGTTCGGCGAGCTCGACCGGCGAGGAGCCGTATTCGATTGCGATGACGGCGTGTGAGGCGTTCGGCACGCTGACGCCGCCCGTCAGCATCGTCGCCACCGACATCGACACCAAGGTGCTCGAGACCGCGGCGAACGGCGTGTATCCGCTCGAACGCATCGACAAGATGGCGCCCGAGCGGGTCAAGCGCTTCTTTCAGCGGGGCAAGGGCGAGCGCGCGGGGCTGGTGCGCGTGCATCCCGAGCTTCGGCGGCTCGTCACGTTCAAGCCGCTCAATCTGCTGGCCGGCGGCTGGCCGGTGAGCGGCCCGTTCGACGTGATCTTCTGCCGTAACGTGATGATCTATTTCGACAAGCCGACGCAGGGCCGGATCCTCTCGCGCTTCGTCCCGCTGATGAAGCCGGACGGCCTGCTGTTCGCCGGGCATTCGGAGAACTTCATGTACGTGTCCGACGCGTTCAGGCTGCGCGGCAAGACCGTGTACGAACTCGAACCGCGCGCCCGCGCCGCCAGTGGCAGGAAAACCGCATGAACGCGGCGACCGAAGAGCACCTCGCGACCAACCTGTACTACGACCGCACCTTCGACTGCGAGGCGGCCAAGATCCTGCCCGGCGAGTATTACTTCACCGGGCGATCCATGGTCATCGTCACCGTGCTCGGCTCGTGCGTCGCGGCCTGCATCCGCGACAAGGTCAGCGGAATCGGCGGCATGAACCATTTCATGCTGCCGGACAGCGGCGGCGACGCGGCCAGCCCGATGTCGGCCTCGATGCGCTACGGCGCCTATGCGATGGAGGTGCTCATCAACCAGCTGCTCAAGGCGGGCGCCCGCCGGGACAACCTCGAGGCCAAGGTGTTCGGCGGCGGCAACGTGCTGCGCGGGTTCACCAGCATGAACGTCGGCGAGCGCAACGCGCGCTTCGTGCTCGATTTTCTCAAGGCGGAAAAGATCCGCGTCCTCGCCGAAGACCTGAACGACGTGCATCCGCGCAAGGTGTATTTCTTTCCGCAGACCGGCAAGGTCCTCGTCAAGAAGCTCAGGCAGCTCAACAACTACACCCTGGTGAAGCGTGAACAGGACTACGCGAGCCGGCTCAAGAACAACGAACTGGGCGGCGAGATCGACCTGTTCTGACCGCCGCCGCAACGAGAAACGGAATTTGCATCATGAAGACCAGGGTTCTGATCGTGGACGACTCGGCGCTCATCCGCGGCGTCATGAGGGAAATCATCAACAGCCAGCCGGACATGGAGGTGGTGGGGGTGGCGCCCGATCCGCTCGCCGCGCGCGATCTCATCAAGCAGACCGATCCCGACGTTCTCACGCTCGACGTGGAAATGCCGAAGATGGACGGCTTGGAATTCCTGGAAAAGCTGATGCGCCTGCGCCCGATGCCGGTGCTCATGGTGTCGTCGCTGACCGAGCGCGGCTCCGAGATCACGATGCGCGCGCTCGAGCTCGGCGCCGTCGACTTCGTGACCAAGCCCAAGATCTCGATCCAGAGCGGCATGCTGGAATACACCGACCTGATCGCGGACAAGATCCGCATCGCGTCACGCGCCCGCATCAAGCCCCGTACGGCGCCGATGCATGGGCATGCCGCCGGCGGCGAGCTGGCGCCGCTGCGCAACCCGCTCGCCAGCAGCGAAAAACTCATCATCATCGGCGCGTCCACCGGCGGCACCGAGGCCATCAAGGATTTCCTCATCCAGTTGCCGTCCGACTGCCCCGGCATCCTCATCACCCAGCACATGCCCGAAGGGTTCACGCGCTCGTTCGCCAACCGGCTCGACAAGCTGTGCCGGATTTCGGTCAAGGAAGCCGAAGGCGGCGAACGCGTCCTGCCCGGCCATGCCTACCTCGCGCCGGGGCATTCCCACCTGCTGCTCACCCGCAGCGGCGCCAACTACGTGACTCGGCTGGACCAGGGTCCCCCGGTCAACCGCCATCGGCCCTCGGTCGACGTCCTGTTCCACTCGGCCGCCGTCAGCGCGGGCAAGAACGCGGTCGGCGTCATCCTCACCGGGATGGGCAAGGACGGCGCAGCGGGCATGCTCGAAATGAGAAGGGCGGGCGCGTACAACCTGGCGCAGGACGAAGCCTCGTGCGTCGTGTTCGGCATGCCGAAGGAGGCCATCGCCCTGGGCGCGGCCCACGAGGTCGCGCCGCTGCTCGACCTGCCGCGCCGCGTGATGGCGTTTTTCGCCGCGCAGGGCAGCCGCGCGATGCGCGTGTGATGAGCCGTTTGGACCGGCGGCTTCGGCGCTTTGCCGCCTTAAGTTTGAAGACCCGGTGCCGATTCATCCCGTAACAACGAACCGCACCGATGGAGCACCGCATGGCCGATCCGAACACGAAATTCCTGGTTGTCGACGACTTTTCCACGATGCGCCGCATCGTGCGCAACCTGCTCAAGGAGCTGGGCTACTCCAACGTCGAGGAAGCCGAGGACGGCGCCGACGGCCTCGCCAAGCTGCGCGCCGGCAATTTCGATTTCGTCGTGTCCGACTGGAACATGCCGAACATGGACGGCCTCACCATGCTGCAGACGATCCGCGCCGATGCGGCGCTGTCCAAGCTTCCGGTGCTGATGGTCACCGCCGAAGCCAAGAAGGAGAACATCATCGCGGCGGCGCAGGCCGGCGCCAGCGGTTACGTGGTCAAGCCTTTCACCGCGGCCACGCTCGACGAAAAACTCTCGAAGATATTCGAAAAACTCGAAAAATCGGGAGCCTGATTTGGATACGCAATTCGCCGGGTCCGCTGTCGCCGTGCAGCCCATCGCGGCCGCCGAAGGAGGCGGCACCGACGACATGCTCGCGCGCGTGGGCCAGATCACCCGGACGCTCCACGACAGCCTGCGCGAACTGGGCCTCGACCGCGTGCTGGAAAAGGCGACCTCCGAGATTCCCGACGTCCGCGAACGCCTCAACTACGTCGCGCGCATGACCGAACAGGCCGCGCAGCGCGTGCTCAACGCCACCGACGCGGCGATCCCCATGCAGGAACGCATCGACTCCGGCGCCGACGAGATCCTCAACGGCTGGCACACTACGTTCAAGGCGCCGTTTTCGGAGGCGAATTACCGCGACATGGCGACCATGACCATGCAATGCCTGGCCGACATGCGCACCGACACCGGCGCGACCAAGCAACTGCTGCTCGACATCATGATGGCGCAGGATTTTCAGGACCTCACCGGCCAGGTGATCCGCCGCGTGACCGACCTCGCGCACAACCTGGAGCAGCAGCTCGTGCAGTTGCTGATCGACTACGCGCCGGCCGAAGTGCGCCGCGAGTCCGGCAGCGGACTGCTCAACGGCCCGCAGATCAATCCGGCGAACAAGAGCGACGTGGTCGCGGATCAGAGCCAGGTGGACGATTTACTCGATAGTTTGGGGTTTTAGGGTTCTAGCGTTTGGTTTCCTAAGCGGTCTCATGTACCCCCGGAAAAATCTGCCCGCCCACGGCTCCGGCGCGATCGCGCGCCGGCCGGTCGGCCCCAGCACTCGCTACATTGCTGACGCGAACTTCTCGCATTCGCTGCCTGGAAGGTGCGGTCCACCACCATATATCGAGTGTTGACCTCTTATTGGATTTGTTGGATTGTGCCGACGCGGGAAAACCCGTGCTGTGGTTGGTGGGTAAAAAAACCGTACTGAAACAAACTTAAAAAAAGGGAGTAATCGTGAGCTACGTTGAGAATGGTCTATTGAGTGGTGAGCAGGTTGTATACAAAGCAAAAATCCATTGGTTCATCTTTGTGCCCGGGGCTTTTCTTCTCGCATTCGGCATTTATTTGGCGGCTGTCTTGGGGGATGCTGCGGTAATTGGAATTTTGGTCGCTTTCGCTGGCATTTTTTCTCTCATGAAGGCGTTCATCCAGAGAATGACTACAGAGCTGGCTGTTACCTCAAAGCGGGTAATCACCAAAGTTGGCCTTATCCGCCGCTCCACCATGGAGTTGAATCACAGCAAGGTTGAGAGCTTTCACGTAGATCAGAGCATTTTGGGGCGCATCTTCGGATTCGGCACACTGGTCGTTAATGGAACGGGTGGCGGGAAAACTCCGGTTCCAAATATTGATTCCCCGTTGGAGTTTCGCCGCGAAGCAATGCAGACCATCGATGGGTCGCAATCAAAATAGGCGTCGCCGCAGGGAGGCTTCGCCGGACGTTAAAGCAGCCGTGCTTGACGCTGCTAAACGTTATAACGGGGCGCGCTCTAGGCGCCTCTTAGCGCGACGAGTTTAAAACACACGCTCGGAAGCAGTCGGCTATTGCAGGAGCGACGCATCCGAGTATCACGTCGTCCTATGGAGCGCCGATGAAGAAGGCCGCCGCCCGTGACTTGCAGGTCGCTCCCCCAATCCCACAGGATTCTCCGCTTTCCCCTCGCATTCTTCACAGTCACCGCGGACGCAGCATCCGTACAACCGCCGTCGTTGCCTCGAACCCGTTCCGGAACGCGTGCTCGAGCTGGGGCGCGAAGTAGGGCAGGGCAACGTCCAGGGCGATCAGCCCGACCCCGAGGGTGATGGGGAAGCCGATCGCGAAGATATTGAGCTGGGGCGCCGAGCGGGTCAGGATGCCGAGTGCCAGGTTGGTCATCAGCAGGATGGCGATCAGCGGCAGCGCGAGTTGCAGGCCGACTGAAAACACGACCGAACCGTAGCCGGCGACGGCATGAAACCCTGCCGCGCTCAATGGCTGCGCGCCGATGGGCAGGCTGCGGAAGCTTTCGGCCAGCACGCCGAGGAGCAGCAGGTGGGCGTTGACCGCGAGGAAGAGCAGCGTCGCCAGCAGGTTGAAGAACTGCGCGATCACCAGCGTCTGGCCGGCGCTCTGCGGGTCGAAGAAGGACGCGAATCCCAGGCCCATCTGCAGGCCGACGATTTCGCCCGCCGCTTCGACTGCGGCGAAGACGATGCGCATGACGAAGCCGATCGACAGGCCGATCAAAAGCTGCTGGACCAGGATGAACAGGCCTTGCCAGGAACCCAGCCCGACATCGGGCATGGGCGGCAGGGTCGGTGCGACGATCAGCGCGATGAACACGCCCAGCCCGATCTTGACGCGGCGCGGCACCGAACCGTGGCCGAACACCGGCGCCACCATGATCAGGCCGAGGATGCGCGTGAGCGGCCAGACGAAGCTGATCAGCCAGGCGTTGAGCTGGGCGTCGGTGAGGCTGATCATGGACGCCTGGCGGGCTAGCCGACCATGCCCGGAAGATCGGTCAGCACCCGCCGCATGTAGTCGGTCATGACCGTCAGCATCCACGGCCCGGCGATGGCGAAGGTGGCGAGCACCGCGATGATCTTGGGAATGAACGACAGGCTGGCGTCGTTGATCTGCGTGGCGGCCTGAAAAATGCTGACGATGAGGCCGACGATCAGCGTGACGAGCAGGACGGGCGAGGCCACCAGGATGGTCATTTCCATGGCGGTGCGGCCGAGGGTCATTACGCTTTCGGGTGTCATGGCGGTCCTCTGTCAGTAGAAACTTTGCGCCAGCGAACCCAGCAGCAGGTTCCAGCCGTCCACCAGGACGAACAGGATGATCTTGAACGGCAGCGACACGATCGCGGGCGACACCATCATCATCCCCATCGCCATCAGGATGCTGGCGACGACCATGTCGATGATGAGGAAGGGAATGAACACCGCGAAGCCGATCTGGAAGGCGGTCTTCAGCTCGCTCGTGATGTAGGCCGGGATGAGCACGCGCATCGGCACGTCGGCGGCGGTTTTCGGGGGCGCCGAGCCCGACATCTTCACGAACAGCGCGAGGTCGGTTTCGCGCGTCTGCTTCAGCATGAACGCGCGCAGCGGCACGGCGCCCTTGTCGAGCGCCTCGCCCAGCTCGATGCGGTTCTCGGACAGCGGCTGGTAGGCCTCGACGTAGATCTTGTCGAGCGTCGGGCCCATCACGAACAGCGTCAGGAACAGCGCCAGCCCGATCATCACCTGGTTGGGCGGCGACGACTGCGTGCCGAGCGCGTGGCGCAGCAGCGACAGCACGATGATGATGCGCGTGAAGCTGGTCATCATCAGCAGCGCGGCCGGCAGGAAGGACAGCGAGGTGAGCAGCAGCAGCGTCTGCAGGCTCAGCGTGTAGGTCTGGCCGCCGCCGCTCGGGGTGCTGGTGAAGGCCGGCAGGCCCGCGCCCTGGGCCAGCGCGAGCGAAGGCAGCAGCAGCGCGGCCAGCAGGGCGAGCGCGTGCAGCGCGCGGCGGCGCGGCTTATTTTCCACGGCGCTTGTCCCCGAGGCGGGATTTCTCGAGCAGGGCTTGCAGGCCGGCGGCGAAGCTGGCGTTGAGGGCGGGTGCGGACGGCGGCGGCGCCTCGCCGCGCGGCAGCGTCGCGAGCGCATTGACGCGACCGGGGGCGACGCCCATCACCAGCCACGATTCGCCGACCTCGACCACCACGACGCGCTCGCGCGCGCCGACGGACGCGCTGCCGATCACCTGCAGCACGCCCGGCGCGCCGGGGCGGGTGACGCCGAAGCGCTTGGCGACCCAGGCGGTCGCGGCGATCAGCAGCAGGACGGCGACGAGGCCGACGAAGACCTGGAACAGGCTGCCGGCGGCGGAGACGGCGGGCGCGGGCGCCGCCGGGGTCACGGCGGCGTGCGCGAGAACCGGGAGAGCCAGCACGACGCCGGCGGCGAGGCGTTTCATTTGTTGAGCTTCCGGATGCGCTCGGCGGGGGTGATGATGTCGGTGAGGCGCACGCCGAACTTGTCGTTCACCACGACCACTTCGCCCTGCGCGATGAGGCAGCCGTTGACGAGCACGTCCATCGGCTCGCCCGCCAGGCCGTCGAGCTCGACCACCGAGCCCTGCGCCAGCTGCAGCAGGTTCTTGATCGCGATCTTGGTGCGACCGAGTTCGACCGTCATCATGACGGGGATGTCGAGGATGAAGTCGATGTCCTTGGCCAGCCCGCCGGATGCGGACGGACCCGACAGGTCCTGGAACACGGCGGGGCTCGCCGCGGCGGGGGTGGCCTGTTCGGCCATGGCGGCCGCCCAGTCGTCCTCGGCGATGGTCTGGGTGATGTCTTCAGGCATGTTGATCTCCTGTTTGCGGCTCGCTGACGTTGGTCGAGAGCAGCTTTTCGACGCGCAGCGTGTATTGGCCGTTGAATTTTCCGTAGGCGCATTCCATGACGGGCACGCCGTCGACCTTGGCTTCGATCGTCGGCGGAATCTCGAGCGGGACGATGTCGCCCACCTTCATGCCGACGATGTCGCGCAGGCTCACCGAGGCGGTGCCGAGGTCGGCGACGATCTCGACTTCGGCCATCTGGATCTGTTGCCGCATGAGGCGGATCCAGCGCTTGTCGACTTCGAGGTTCTCCGCCTGCAGCGTGCTCGTGAGCAGGTCCTTGATCGGCTCCATCATCGAATACGGCATGCACATGTGCATTTCGCCGCTGACCTGCCCGAGCTCGATGGCGAAGGTGACGGCGACGACGACTTCGTTGGGGGTGGCGATGTTGGCGAACTGGGTGTTCATCTCCGAACGGACGAACTCGAACTCGATCGGGTAGACCGGCTCCCAGGATTTCGAATAGGCCTCGAACACGATGTTGAGGATGCGCTGGATGATGCGGTGCTCGGTCTGGGTGAAGTCGCGCCCTTCGACGCGGGTGTGAAAGCGCCCGTCGCCGCCGAACAGGTTGTCGACCATGAGGAAGACCAGGTCGGGGTTGAAGATCATCAGCGCGGTGCCGCGCAGCGGCTTGAACTGCACCAGGTTCAGGTTGGTGGGCACGACGAGGTTGCGGATGAACTCGCTGTATTTCGAGACGCGCACCGGCCCGACCGAGATTTCGACGCCGCGCCGGAGGAAGTTGTAGAGGCCGATGCGCAGCAGGCGCGCGAAGCGCTCGTTGATGATCTCGAGCGTCGGCATGCGGCCGCGCACGATGCGTTCCTGCGTCGCCAGGTTGTAGGGCCGCACCCCCGCGCGGTCGACCGCTTCGGGCGGCGCCTCGTCGGCTTCGCCGGTCACGCCTTTCAGCAGCGCGTCGACTTCGTCCTGCGAAAGAAAATTGTCGGCCATGGGGCGCGCCTTCTTACTGGATCACGAAGGTGGTGAAGAGGACGTCGTCGACCTTCTGCGGTTTGCCCGCGGGGTCCAGCGGCTGTCTCACCTGAGCGAGGATGTCCTGCGCCAGCTTTTTCTTGTCGGCGGCGGTGGAAAGCTCGTCGGCCTGCCGGGCCGAGAGCAGGGTCAGCAGACGGCTGCGCACGCGCGGCATGTGCGACTTGAGGATGTCGGCCTGCGCGGCGTCGGGCACCTGCAAGGTGATGTCGGTCTGCAGGTACTGCTCGTTGCCCTGCAGATTGACGGTGAAGGTTTCGAGCGGCAGGTACGTCGGCGCTTTCGGCGCTTCGACTTCCTTGGCGACGGCGCCGCCCTGCATGAAGAACCACGCGCCCGCGCCGCCGCCGATCAGGATCACGAGGAGGCCGGCGACGACGAGGCGCGTTTTCTTCGATTTCTTGGCCGGGACGGCGTCCTCGGCTTCGGCGGCTTCGACGGGTACGGCAGGTGCGGCCATTGACGCGTTCCTCTAGTGGGGCGATGGGGGGCAGACGCTTGTCATTATCGGAAGCGGCGCGCGCCTCCGATGTCCCGAAAAGCAGGGGAAAAGGGCCGCATATCGTCCGATGCCGGCGCGGCCGGATCAGGCGAAGGTGTCGACCAGCCCGCGGACATGGCGGCGCACCGGCGCCGAAATCGCCTGCGCATCGGCTGCCGCGCCGGCGTCCGATCCCGCGAAGGGCGACGCGACGCGCGACGCCTGGCGGTCGGGTGCGTCGTTCTGCTGGCGCGGCGTGTCGGCGCTGACCGTCGCCTGCCCGAGCTGGATGCCGGCGTCGCTCATCATTTCGCGCAGCCGCGGGAAGGCGGCTTCGAGCGCGTGGCGAACCTCGGGCTGCGCCGAGAAGAAGCTGGCGGTGGCCTGATCGTGCGCCACGTTCAGCACGACCTGCAGCGGACCCAGATCGGGCGGATTGAGCGCGAGCGAAACGGTTTGCTGGCTGCCTGCCGCCATCCACACCAGCCGGTCGCCGAGCGCCTGGCTCCACGCGGTCGTGCCGACCGGCGGGCCGAGCCGCGGCGCCGCGTCGGCGGGCCCGGCGGCTGGTTCGGTCGCGGCGTGCGGCGCGGTCCGGGCGAGCAGGTTGGCCGTG
>JAKADC010000015.1 GCA_021820845.1 Pseudomonadota bacterium | reverse complement strand
GCCTCCGAAGTCGCCATCCTGTCGACCTGCAACCGCACCGAGCTGTACGTCAACACGCCGTCTCCCGAGGCGGTGGCGCAATGGCTGGCCGACTTCCATCACATCGAGCGGCGCGAGCTCGCGCCGTATCTCTATACGCTGCCGCGCGAACAGGCCGCGCAGCACGCCTTCCGCGTCGCCGCCGGCCTGGATTCGATGGTGCTCGGCGAAACCCAGATACTCGGCCAGATGAAGCAGGCGGTTGCCGCCGCCGAGGAAGCGGGCACGCTCGGGCTGCTGCTGCACAAGCTGTTCCAGCGCACCTTCTCGGTGGCCAAGGAAGTGCGCACCAGCACCGAGATCGGCGCCAATTCGGTGTCGATGGCGGCCGCGGCCGTGCGCCTCGCGGAGCGCATCTTCCCCAGCATCAAGGATCAGGCCTGCCTCTTCATCGGCGCCGGCGAGATGATCGAGCTGTGCATCACCCATTTCGCCGCGCAGCACCCGCGCCGCATGACCGTCGCGAACCGCACGACCGAGCGCGCCCGCCCGCTCGCCGAGCGCTTCAACGCCGGCGTCATCGCGCTCACGGCGCTGCCCGACGAGCTTCCGAGCTACGACATCATCGTCACGTCCACCGCAAGCCCCCTGCCCATCCTCGGCAAGGGGATGCTCGAGCGCGCGATCAAGCAGCGCCGCCACCGCCCGATTTTCATCGTCGACCTCGCGGTGCCGCGCGACGTCGAGGCCGAGGTCGCCGGCCTCGACGACGTGTTTCTCTACAGCGTTGACGATCTGGGCCAGGTGGTGCGCGAAGGCATGGACAACCGCGTGGCCCAAGTTGCGCAGGCCGAGGCGATCATCGAGACGAGCGTGGAAAGCTTCATGCACTGGATGGAAGGCCGCGAGCTGGTGCCGGTCATCCGGGCGCTGCGCGACAGCGCCGAGCGCCATCGCCGCCATGAAATCGAAAAGGCCGAGAAGGCGCTCGCCCGCGGCGATGATCCGCGCGCGGTGCTCGAAGCGATGAGCCATGCGTTGTCCAACAAGCTGCTGCATGCGCCCACCCATGCGCTCAATCATGCCAGCCGGGCCGAGCGCGACGAGATCGTCCGCCTGGTGAACCAGTTCTATGGGCTGCATCAGGAATGAAAGCCTCGCTCGCGGACAAGCTCGCTCGCGCCGACGAGCGGCTGGATGAACTCGACGCGCTCCTGTCGCAGCCGGACATCGCGGGCGACATGGAGAGCTACCGCAAGCTCACGCGCGAACACGCCGACCTCAGCCCCGTGGTCGCGCTGTACCGCGAGTATCGCCGGGCGGAAGCCGACCGGAAAAGCGCCAGCGAACTGCTCGCGGACCCCGACATGCGCGAGCTGGCCGAAGCGGAACTGGCCGACGGCGCCGCCCGCCTCGCGCAGCTCGAAAGCGCGCTGCAGACCGCGCTGCTGCCGAAGGACCCCAACGACGAGCGCAACATCTTTCTGGAAATCCGCGCCGGCACAGGCGGCGACGAGTCGGCATTGTTCGCGGGCAACCTCCTGCGCATGTACACGCGCTACGCCGAGCGGCAGGGATGGCGCGTCGAGATCGCGTCGGAAAATCCCGGCGAGGTCGGCGGCTACAAGGAAGTCATCGTCCGCATCCTCGGCCACGGCGCCTACTCGCGGCTGAAGTTCGAATCCGGCGGCCATCGCGTCCAGCGCGTGCCGGAAACCGAATCGCAGGGCCGCATCCACACCTCGGCGTGCACCGTGGCGGTCATGCCCGAAGCCGACGAGGTCGGCGAAGTCGACATCAATCCGGCCGACCTCAGGATCGACACCTTCCGCGCCTCGGGCGCCGGCGGCCAGCACATCAACAAGACCGATTCCGCGGTGCGCATCACCCACCTGCCGACGGGCCTCGTGGTCGAATGCCAGGATGACCGGTCGCAGCACCGCAATCGCGCACAGGCGATGAGCGTGCTGGCGGCGCGCCTGAAAGACCGCGAAATTCAGGCACAGCATGCCGCCGAGGCGAGCACCCGCAAGAGCCTGGTGGGCAGCGGCGACCGCTCCGACCGCATCCGCACCTACAATTTCCCGCAAGGCCGCGTCACCGATCACCGCATCAATCTCACGCTGTACAAGATCGACGCGATGATGGACGGCGACCTGACCGAGCTTCTCGACGCGCTGGCCGCCGAGCATCAGGCCGACCTGCTGGCCGCTCTGTCGGGCGAAGGATAAAAGGCATGCGGCATGAGGCGGCCACGCCTGCCGGCCTGATCGACGAGGCCACCGCCCGCCTCACCGCCACGCTCGGCCTCGAAAAACGCGAGGCGCGGCTCGATGCGCGCGTGCTGGCCGCATTCGCATGGGAGGTGAGTCCGGCCTGGCTGATCGCGCACGACACCGACGCGCTCACCGGAGCGCAAAGTGCCCGATTCGCCGCCTTGCTGGCGCGCAGGCTGTCCGGCGAACCCATCGCCCATATCACTGCCGCACGGGAGTTCTACGGACGCAGCTTCCAGGTGTCGCCCGATGTGCTGATCCCGCGGCCCGAGACCGAGCTGCTGGTCGAGCTGGCGCTTGCCCGCATGCCCGCCGGGGAGGCCGTGACTGTGCTCGATCTCGGCACCGGCAGCGGCTGCATCGCGATCACCCTGGCACTGGAACGTCCCCGCGCCCGGGTCACGGCAGTGGACCGTTCCGCCGCCGCCCTCGCCATCGCGCGACGCAACGCCGACCTCCTCGCCGTCCGGGTCGAGTTCCTGGAAAGCGACTGGTTCGCCGCCCTCGGCGCACGGCACTTCGACCTCATCGTCGGCAACCCGCCCTACGTCGCCGCCGCCGATCCCCATCTGGCGCGCGGGGACCTGCGCTTCGAACCGCTCGCCGCGCTCGCCGCCGGGGCGGACGGGCTCGAGGACTTGCGGCGGATCATCGCGGGAGCCGGCGCCCACCTGCAGCCCGGCGGAACGCTGCTGCTGGAACACGGTTACGACCAGGCGGATGCTGTCGGCGCCCTGCTCCAGGCGGCGGGATTCGAGGACGTCCGGAACTGGCCCGATTTGTCGGGCATCGCCCGCGTCACAGGCGGCAGGCTGGCGCCATGACCGGCGCGAGACGGCGCGCGGGGTCTGGCGTTTCCATGGCACTCTTGGTCGCTTGACGGCGGATTTTCCGCGCGTATAATTCCCGACTATTCCAGTCAGGTATTCTTCAGGAGCCCCGCCATGACCCCTCTCGATCGCATCCGCGACCAAGTCACCAACAACGCCATCGTGCTCTACATGAAAGGCACGCCCCAGTTTCCGCAGTGCGGCTTCTCGTCGCGCGCCGCGCAGGTGCTGCAGGCCTGTGGCGTAAAGGATTTCCTGGCCGTCAACGTGCTGGCCGACCCCGAGATTTTCGAAAATCTGAAGTACTACGCCAACTGGCCGACTTTCCCGCAGCTGTACGTGAAGGGCGAGCTGATCGGCGGCTCCGACATCATGATCGAGATGTACCAGAAGGGCGAAATCCAGAAGCTGCTCGAAGAAGCCCAGACCGCCTGAACGAGCCGCGTCCAGCCGACGAAAAAAGCCGACTCGCGTCGGCTTTTTTTTTGTGCCTGCCTGCTTTCCCCTCGGGGCTATTTGGACTCGTCCGCCCCGGGCTCCGCGTCCATCCCCAGTTCGTGGATTTTCCTCGTCAGCGTGTTGCGCCCCCAGCCGAGCAGATGCGCGGCCTCGATCCGGCGCCCGCCCGTGTGACGCAGCGCCACTTCGATGAGCGTTTTTTCGTAGGCCTGCGTGAGTCCGTCGAGGATCGCCGCCTCGCCGCGGGCGAGCCGCGCATCGGCCTCGGCGGCCAATCCGCGCAGCCAGTCGCCTTCCGTCTGCGCGCCCGCCCCCTGCATCAGATCACCCGGCAGGTCGCCCGTCTCGACGACCTGGCCCGGCGCCATCACGGTGAGGTAATGGCTGACGTTCTCGAGTTGGCGCACGTTGCCGTTCCAGGGCAGGCTGACCAGCGTCTTCATCGCCGCGTCCGACACGCCCTTCGCCTCCACGCCGAGTTCACGCGCGCTTTTCTGCATGAAATGGCGCACCAGCAAGGGGATGTCCTCGCGCCGCTCGCGCAGCGGCGGCAAGCGCAGGCGGATGACGTTGAGGCGGTGGAACAGGTCTTCGCGGAACAGGCCCTCGCGCACGCGCGCTTCCAGATCCTGGTGGGTGGCTGCGATCACCCGCACGTTGACCTTGATCGGCGTATGCCCGCCGACCCGGTAAAACTGCCCGTCGGCCAGCACGCGCAGCAGGCGGGTCTGCAGATCGGCCGGCATGTCGCCGATCTCGTCCAGGAACAGCGTGCCGCCGTCGGCCTGCTCGAAGCGGCCGCGGCGCTGCGCCGCCGCCCCGGTAAACGCGCCGCGCTCGTGGCCGAAGAGTTCGGACTCCAGCAGATCCCTCGGAATCGCCGCGGTGTTCAGCGCGATGAAGGGACCGGCCGCGCGGGGGCTGTGCCGATGCAGCGCACGTGCCACCAGCTCCTTGCCGCTGCCCGACTCTCCGGTGATCAGCACCGTGGCGTGCGACTGTGAGAGCCGCCCGATGGCACGAAAGACTTCCTGCATCGCGGGCGCCTGGCCGAGGATTTCCGGCACCGGCACGTCGCTGCTCGCGGGGACGTCGCGGCTGGCGCTTTCCGCCAGCGCGCGGCGCACGAGCTCGAGCGCCTGGTCGACGTCGAACGGCTTGGGGAGATATTCGAATGCCCCGCCCTGGAATGCGGCGACAGCGCTGTCGAGGTCGGAATACGCCGTCATGATGATGACCGGCACCTTGGGCAGCCGCTCCTTGAGCGTCTGCAACAGTTCCAGGCCGCTCATCCCCGGCATGCGGATATCGGACAAAACAGCGGCAGGGGCGCTGCGCTCGAGTTCGCGCAAGGCATCGACCGCCGAGCTGAAGGTCATGCACGCGATATCCTCGCGCAGCAGGGCTTTTTCGAGCACCCAGCGAATGGAGCGGTCGTCGTCGATGATCCAGACACAGCCTGTTTGGGACATGGCGTTCAGGTCGCTAAAGGCAGAAAAATCGAAAAAACAGTATGGCCGGGGCGGCTGTCGCAGTCGATAGTGCCATGGTTCTGCGCGACCAGCGTCTGCGCGACGGCGAGCCCGAGCCCGCTGCCGCCCTCGCGGCCGGACACCAGCGGAAAGAAGATCTGCTCCCGGATCGCGTCCGGGATGCCGGGGCCGTTGTCGATGATCTCGACGCGCAGGCCGAGCTGGTAGCGCCGGCTCTCGAGCGTGATCTGCCGGGCCACCCGGGTTTTCAGAATGATCTCGCCCTGCCCGTGCATGGCCTGCACCGCATTGCGCGCGATGTTGAGCGTCGCCTGTATCAGCTGCTCGGAATCGGCCCGGATTTCCGGCAGGCTGGTGTCGTAGTCGCGCCGCAGCGCGATGCTCGGCGTCTCGGCCAGGATCAGGCTGCGCACCCTTTCCAGCACCTCGTGGATATTCACCGCACCAAAATGGGGCGTGCGGTGCGGCGTCAGCAGCCGCTCCATCAGCGACTGCAGCCGATCCGACTCCTTGATGATGACCTGCGTGTATTCGCGCAGGGATTCGCGCGGCAGCTCGTGTTCGAGCAACTGGGCCGCGCCGCGGATGCCGCCAAGGGGATTCTTGATTTCATGTGCGAGATTGCGCAGCAGTTCGCGATTGGCTTCCTGCTGCAGGCGCGCCTGCTCGAGGCGCGCGATCCGCAGTTGCGGATCGACGGCACGCATCTCGATCAGGGCCGCATGCGACGGCTTTTCAAGGGGCGACACGCTGCAGCCGAGCCGGATCGGCGGATGCCCGCCCACGGCCACCTCGAGCTCGTATTCGATGACGGTTTCGTGCTGGCTGCGCGCGGTCTGGATGGCGCCGAGCAATTCGGGACTGCGCTCGAACACGGACGCCGCGTCCTCGCCGAGGAGCAGGACGCCCGAGATGCCCAACAGCGTCTCGGCAGCGGGATTGACGAAAACGATGCGGCCGTCCGCGTCCAGGATCACGACGCCTGTCGACAGATAATCGAGTCCGGAAAAGTCGGGGGACGAGAGTGGCGGCATGCTCATGCACTCGACAGAAGCACCGATTGTGCCAGAGGGCGGCCGGTGCCGCTTCAAGGGGTCACGGCCACTCCCTACACTCGCAGCGGGATTCCGCGCACTTAGCCTATTTGAGGTTGGCCAGTTCGCGCTGAATCGCGGTGACGTTCTGCTCGTGCTGCTGCACGGCGGTGCGCAAACTGTTCACGCGAGTCACGTAGGAAGGATCGGTCTCGCGTTCCCCCGGCTGAGGGCGTTCGCCGAACGCCAGCTGGCGGCGCGCCTCGTCGGCGGCGCGGCGTTCGGCCGAAATTTCGTCCTGCAATATCTGACGGCGCAGGTCGTCGCGGCGCGTCTGCGTCGCGGAATCGACGCGCGGAAAATCCGCCGGCGTGGGGGTGGACGCGGCGCCTCGGGACGGTTTTCCCTTGGAGGGAAGCGGCTTCGGCGCGCTTGGCAGATCGACGCGCTTGGCGCCTTTCTTGTAGACGTCGGTAAACGTCACCTCGCCGTTTGCATCGACGTACTTGTAGATGGCGGCCTGTGCGGGCGCAGCCAGAATCAGGCACACCAGGAGGGAAAGACGGGCGATGGGCATAGGACTGAGCGTAGCGTACGCAACTTCTAACGGCCATGCATCGGCAATCTTGACCCTGCCGCAGCGCGGGGCGGCAGGCAACAAAAAGGGGCGGCCGAAGCCGCCCCTCGATACGCCGGCGCCCGCTTACAGCGAGTAATACATGGCGAATTCGACCGGATGGGTCGTCATGCGGAACTTGGTGACTTCCTCCATCTTCAGGGTGATGTAGGCATCGATCATGTCGTCGGTGAAGACACCCCCGCGGGTCAGGAACGCGCGGTCCTTGTCGAGCTCGTCCAGCGCCATTTCGAGGCTGTGGCAGACCTTCGGGATCTTCGCGTCTTCCTCGGGCGGCAGGTCGTACAGATCCTTGTCGGCGGGATCGCCGGGGTGGATCTTGTTCTGGATGCCGTCCAGGCCCGCCATCATCAGCGCGGCGAAGCACAGGTAGGGGTTGGCGGTCGGATCCGGGAAGCGGGTCTCGATGCGGCGGGCCTTCTCGCTGGCGGCGATCGGGATGCGGATCGAAGCCGAGCGGTTGCGCGCCGAGTAGGCCAGCATCACCGGGGCCTCGAAGCCGGGAACCAGGCGCTTGTAGGAGTTGGTCGACGGGTTGGTGATCGCGTTCAGCGCCTTGGCGTGCTTGATGATGCCGCCGATGTAGTACAGCGCGGTCTCCGACAGCCCGGCGTAGCCGTTGCCGGCGAACAGGTTCTTGCCGTCCTTCCACAGCGACTGGTGCACGTGCATGCCGGAACCGTTGTCGCCGACGATGGGCTTGGGCATGAAGGTCGCGGTCTTGCCGTAGGCGTGGGCGACGTTCTGCACGATGTACTTGAGGATCTGCGTCCAGTCGGCGCGCTTGGTCAGCGTGCTGAACACGGTGCCGATTTCGCACTGGCCGGCGGTCGCCACTTCATGGTGGAACACCTCGACCGGCACGCCCGCTTCTTCCAGCGCCAGCACCATGGCGGCACGGATGTCCTGCAGGCTGTCGACCGGGGGCACGGGGAAATAGCCGCCCTTGATGCCGGGACGGTGGCCGGTGTTGCCGTTCTCGAATTTCTCGGCGGACGACCAGGCGGCCTCCTCGGAATTGATCTTCACGCCGCAGCCGGACATGTTGTCGTGCCAGGTGATCGAATCGAAGATGAAGAACTCGGGCTCGGGACCGAAGTAGGCGGTGTCGGCGATGCCGGTCGACTTCAGGTAGGCTTCGGCGCGCTTGGCGACCGAGCGCGGATCGCGCTCGTAGCCCTTGCCGTCGGACGGCTCGATGACGTCGCAGGTCATGATGAGCGTCGGCTCGTCGAAGAAGGGGTCCATGTAGGCTGAATCGGGATCGGCCTTCAGCAGCATGTCGGAAGCCTGGATGCCTTTCCAGCCGGCGATCGAGGAGCCGTCGAACGGATGGCCGTCTTCGAACCACTCTTCGGTCACGATGCGGGCGGGAATGGAGACGTGCTGTTCCTTGCCGCGGGTGTCGGTAAAGCGCAGATCGACGAATTTGACCTCGCCGTCCTTAATCATCTTGATCACATTGGCCACGGCCATGCTGAATCTCCCTCAAACTGAAATGGATTGGATACGCGGTGTCGCCCGGACCCGCTACACGAACTCGTACAAAAACTGTTAGCAGCAACCGTGCCACACGAAAAATCGGGCGCCAAGCATTGTGCCACAAGCCTTCCACCGCGGCATAGCGCGGGATTGCGTCATCCAAACGCACCAAAATCGGGCGCCGCGTCTGAGACGCGCACCGCTTTGGTGCCAATTGAATCGACCAACCTGTTTCATATACTGAATCAAACAATAAAACAAAGGAAAAGCACCATGGGACGCATCACGCAATTGCTCGACGCAGCCCATTTGCGGAGCCAGACAAACTCGTGGTCATTCGCTGGAGCGCTGCTGCCGCACGAGGCGCACGAACTGCTCCGGATCGCGCCCGGCGCCCGCCTGGTCGACGTCCGTTCGCACGCCGAACTCGAACTCAACGGCGTCATGCCCGGGGCGCTGCACATCGAATGGCAGTCCTGGCCCGGCTGGGTCTCCAACCGGCATTTTCTGACCCAGTTGGCCCAGGCGACCGATCCGGAATCGCTGCTGTTCTTCATCTGCCGAAGCGGCGAGCGTTCGCATTCCGCCGCCACCGCCTGCGCGGCGGCCGGGCGAGGCGGCTGCTACAACGTGCTGGAAGGCGTCGAGGGCGAACTCAACAGGCTCACCGGGCACCGCGGCGAAGTCAACGGCTGGAAGCAGCGCGGACTGCCCTGGTCCCAAAGCTGACGCAGGCCTGCCGCGACCGCACATGACAAGCGGCTAAGCGGCTAAAATACGGCCGCCATGACCGACCGCTACGCCGTATTCGGGCACCCAATCGCCCATTCCAAATCGCCGCAGATTCACGCTGCCTTTGCGCGCCAGACCGGCCAGGACATGTGCTACGAAGCCATCCTTGCGCCGCTCGACGGCTTTGCAGCGAGCGTGACCCGGTTCATCGACGCGGGCGGGCGCGGCGCCAACGTCACCGTTCCCTTCAAGGAAGAAGCGTTCCGGCTCGCCAGCCGCCTCAGCCCGCGCGCGCGGCGCGCCGGCGCGGTCAACACGCTGACCTTCGGCAGCGACGGCACCCTCGGCGACAACACCGACGGCGCGGGCCTCGTCGCAGACCTCACGCGCAACCTGAACTACACGCTCGCCGGCAAACGCATCCTGCTGCTCGGCGCCGGCGGCGCGGCGCGCGGCGTCGTCGAGCCGCTGCTCGACCAGCAGCCCGCGGCGCTCGTCATCGCCAACCGCACCGTCGGCCGTGCCGAGGAACTCGCCGAACTGTTCGGCGGCGGCATCCGCGCCTGCGGCTTCGACGCCATCGACCCGGCTTTCGATATCGTCGTCAACGCCACCGCCGCCAGCCTCGCCGGGGACCTTCCCCCGCTGTCGCCGCAGGTGTTCGCGGCGGATGCGCTGGCCTACGACATGATGTACGGCCGCGACACCCCCTTCCTCGCCTTCGCCCGCGGCCACGGCGCACGCGCCGCCGACGGCCTCGGCATGCTGGTCGAACAGGCGGCCGAAGCGTTCTGCCTATGGCGCGGCGTGCGTCCGGACACCGCTCCCGTCATCGCGGCGCTGCGCACGTGATGCGCACCGCCTGGCGCTGGTTCGGCGAAGCGATCGCCGTCGCAGTCGCGCTCGTCCTGCTGTATCAGCTCTGGCTGTTCGCCCACGTGCTGTGGTGGATCGATCACAACCCCGCGACCACGTCCTTCATGGAAGCGGGACTCGCGCGGCAGCAGGAGAAGCATCCCGACGCCGAACTGCGCCACAAGTGGGTGCCCTACGACCGCATCTCCATCCACCTGAAGCGCGCGATCGTCGCCGCCGAGGACGCCCGGTTCCTCGATCATGAAGGCTTCGACGTCGAAGGCATCCAGACCGCAGTCGAGAAGAACCTGAAGAAAGGCCGCCTCGTCGCCGGCGGCTCCACCATCAGCCAGCAACTCGCCAAGAACCTGTTCCTCTCCAGCGAGCGAAGCTTCATCCGCAAGGGCCAGGAAGCCGTGATCACGCTCATGATCGAAGCCACCTGGAGCAAGCGCCGCATCCTCGAGGTCTACCTCAACGTCATCGAATGGGGCAACGGCATCTACGGTGCCGAAGCCGCCGCCCGCCGCTATTACAAGACCTCCGCCGCCAACCTCAACCGCGACCAGGCCGCACGCATGGCCGCCATGGTGCCCAACCCGCGCTGGTACGAGAACCACCGCAGCTCGCGCGCATATCAGCGGCGTGTCGGGGTGATCCGGCGGTATATGGGGAGCGCGCGGGTGCCGCGGTAATACTCTTCAGCGTTCCCGCAAACTTTCGCTCGTCACCTGCATCAACGGACTCAGGAAATACTCGATCACCCGCCGCGATCCGGTCTTGATCTCGACCGTCACCGCCATGCCGGGCGTAAGCCGAACCAGTTTGTTCTCCACTTGCAGCGTGTCTTGAGCAAGTTTCACCCGCGTCGAATAAATCAGCCCCCGCTTCTCGTCCTGTATCGCGTCGGACGACACTTGGGTGATCTTGCCGTGCAACGTGCCGTACTTGGTGAAGGGGAATGTCTCCACTTTCACCTCGGCATCCTGCCCGGGATTCACGAAGCCGATGTCCTTGTTGGGCAGCATAGCTTCGACTTCCAGCACGTTGTCGCGCGGCACGATCACCATCAGAGGCTGCGCAGGTGTAACCACGCCCCCAATCGTAGTCACGGCAAGTTGCTGCACGGTACCGGCCACTGGCGCAGTCAGGTGCATCAAGCGGCTGCGCTGGTCCGCCTTGATCAGGTCCTGTTCCAGTGACACGGCCTTTTGCGATGCCAGGTTAAGTTGATCCAGCAGTTGTCGACGCGTCTCGGCGGCGAGAGTGGCTTGCTGCCGTTGCGCTTCCATCAGTTGAGCCCGGATTTCCGCGACGCGGGATCGACTGCTTGCGAGGTCCTGTTCCTGTTCGATGCGCGCCTGCTCGCGTTCGAGGTAGCCGTGCTGGGAAATGAAATTCTCTTTCGCCAGTTTCTGATAGTCCTGCGCGCGTTGCCGGACGATAGGCGCAGTCTGTTCGAGTTTGACGACTTCCTCCTGAGTTGCCTGGAGTTCCGCCCGGCGTCGTGCGATCTCAGCCTGCAATTGCAACTGGTGTGCCTGATATTCCTGGTACAGGCCCGAGGCCTGACTCTGTTCGGCAAGCAAACGGGAGGCATCAGCCCCCTCGAGCGGTTTCAGTTTGGGTGGTTTGCCATTAGCCAGAGCAACCAGCAGGGCTTGGGCACGCGAGGCCTCTAGTTTCGCGGTCAGGGCTTCGTTGCGCAGCCGCTCACTATCGGCAGTGGCGCTGGTGGCATCAAGCTCGATCAACAATTGACCTGGCTCAACCACCTGCCCGTCGCGCACATGAATCGCCTTGACCACGGCTGTTTC
Organism: Pseudomonadota bacterium; assembly: GCA_021820845.1. Classification (GTDB taxonomy): domain Bacteria; phylum Pseudomonadota; class Gammaproteobacteria; order Burkholderiales; family Thiobacillaceae; genus Thiobacillus. Next base: position 40,848 of record JAKADC010000015.1, on the reverse strand, counting down.
AATCGGCTGGATGACCTTGGTGCGATCGTTCGGGATGATCTTGCCGGCAGCCGTGGCCACCACATCGATACGGCCAAAGATGGCCCACAGCAACGCGATCAGGGCAAAGGCCATGATGAGCCACAGTGCGATGCGCGGCGCGGGATGCACCGGTGTGTCGCGCAGGGCCAGCGCGGCGGGCAAGAACTGGGCTTCGTGCGCTTGTAGCGTAGGCGTGTCCATTTCCTTGCGTTTCGTCCAGGCATGGCGAAATATCTTGGCGTAGCCTTTGAGCAGGTCAGCCAGGGCGTGTCGTTTCATAAGGTAAGCCTCAGGCGTGCTGCAACCGGTGCAGTCTGGAATAATGCCCCGCCTCGTGTTCCAGCAATTCGGCGTGCGTCCCCGCTTCGACAATCTGGCCATGATCCATCACCAGGATGCGGTTGGCGTGACGTACTGCAGACAAGCGGTGAGCGATGATGATGACGGTGCGGCCCTGGCAAATGGCCTGCATATTGTTCTGAATGATGCGTTCCGACTCATAATCCAGCGCACTGGTGGCCTCGTCGAAAATCAGGATGCGCGGTTGCGTCATCAGGGCACGGGCGATGGCGATGCGCTGCCGCTGCCCACCGGACAACGTCGATCCATGTTCGCCAACCAGAGTGTCGTAGGCTTCCGGGAGTTCCAGAATGAATTCGTGCGCGCCAGCCAGCTTGGCGGCCAGGATAACTTGCTCCAACGGCGCACCGGGATCGGCGAGCGCAATGTTCTCCCGCAATGTCCGATTGAATAGCACGTTCTCCTGCAGCACCACGCCGATCTGGCGGCGCAGGCCAGACACATCGGCCAGCGCCAGATCCAACCCGTCGACCAGCACCCGGCCGCGTTCCGGCACGTAAAGGCGCTGGATCAGCTTGGTCAGCGTGCTCTTGCCCGAGCCGGAACGCCCGACGATGCCGATTACTTCGCCCGGTTGGATATCAAGGTCGATACCTTTGAGCACTTCAGGCGTATCGGGCCGATAGCGAAAGTGAACCTGATCGAAAGTGATACGCCCGGCAAGTGGTGGCAGGCTACTCTTGGTGCCCGCGACTTCCGTGGGCGCATTGAGGATATCACCGAGGCGCTGGACGGAAATACCGATCTGCTGAAAATCGGTCCACAATTGCGCCAGCCGCATGATCGGCTGCGCAACACGGCCGGCCAGCATATTAAAGGCAATGAGTTGGCCGACGGTAAGCTGGCCATCGATCACCAGCTTGGCTCCGAGCCACAAGGTCGCTACCGTGACGAGCTTGCCGATGAGGTTGGTGCTCTCATGCGCCAGGGTGGACAGCGTGGCGGACTTGAAGCCAGCGGACACGTAGCTTGCCAGCTGGCTGTCCCAACGACGCTGCATCTGCGGCTCCACCGCCGTGCTCTTCAAGGTATCGATACCGGAGACGGTCTCGACCAGGAAGGCCTGATTCTCGGCACCCCGGTTGAACTTCTCACGCAGCCGCGCGCGCAGTAGCGGTGTGACCAGCATGGCAATCACGAAATACAGCGGCAGGGACGCCAGAACCACCAGTGTCAGCCAGCCGCTGTAGAACAGCATCACGCCGATGAACACCACCGAGAACAGCACATCAAGCACCGCGGTAATGGCATTGCCGGTGAGGAAGGTGCGGATGTTCTCCAGTTCCCGCACGCGCGCGACCGAGTCACCGATCCGGCGGGCCTGAAAGTAGCCCAACGGCAGATGCAGCAGATGGCGGAACAACCGTGCACCCAGCTCCACGTCGATGCGGCTGGTCGTGTGCGCGAAGACGTAGCTGCGGAGGCCCGACAAGATCACCTCGAAGATCGACACCACCAAGAGACCGACTGCGATCACATCCAGCGTCGTCAGGCCATGATGCACCAGCACTTTGTCCATGACGACCTGGAAGAACAGCGGGGTGATAAGTGCGAAAAGATTCAAAACAAACGACACCAACAACACCTCGCCCAGGAGCTTGCGATATTTGACGACGGCCGGGATGAACCACGAGAAGTCGAACGTCGCCATCTCGCCGATCGTCGAAGCGCGCGAGGTGAAGAGGATGAGTTCGCCGGTCCAGCGGGCCAACAAGTCATCCGTGGACACCGCCTGCGCCCGTTCGGCCCTGGGGTCGTGAATCAGTGCCTTGTCGCCTTCAAAACGCGCGAGTATGAAGTAGCCACCTCCACTATCCACGGCCATCGCGGGCAGCGGGGTGCGGCCGAGACGGTCGAGCGAGGTCTTGACCATCTTGGCTTGCAAACCAAGATGCTTGGCGGCCAACAGGATTTCGGTCTTGCCGAGAGGTTCGCTCGATGCCTTGAACTGGTGCGCAAGTTGGTCGGGGGCGGCAGCGATCTGGTGAAAACGCGCGAGCATGACCAGACAGCTGAGTCCGGAGTCCGCCGATAACGGCGTGGAAATTTGTTCTGTGCGCATAGGTGATCCACAGGCTGATCCTCGTTCAAGCCCTCCTTAAGGGGAGAGCGGGAGGAGAAGCAACGACAGGAGGGCTACTGCCAGTTGGCCGCGATGGCCGGCGCCAGGCTCGTCTGGTAGTCGACCGGCAAGGTGGTCTGCCCCGCAGCCGGTGGCGCAAAGCTGGCCATCGCGTTCACCAGATTTTGCACGTTGCTGTCGAGCAAGGTCTGGGCGCCGTCGGTGGTCTTGAATTGTTCGACATGGTTGGCGCTGCCGAGATACCAGTCCTGAATCACCATCTTATCGGCGGTGCCGATGATGCTGGCTTCCAGATCGTTACCAATTTGCTGAAACCAGATTTGGTCGGCACTGACACCTGTCAGGAATTGGGCGATGTCGGTGTTGCCTGCGGTGGCGTCGTTCTCGATGACCGTATCCGCCCCGTAGCCACGGCCCACAACATAGATGTCGTCGCCCGCACCACCCATCATCGTGTCCGTTCCCGCCCCCCCATTCAGCGTGTCATTACCGGCATTGCCCGACAGGTTGTCATCCCCACCGTTGCCGTAGACCACGTCATCACCATCCCCGGCTACGACATAGTCATAGTCATTACCGCCGACGATGGTGTCCTTGCCGCCCCCCGCAACGGCTTGATCGTCACCCCAGATGAAGTTTACGCCCGCACCACCGGTGATGGTGTCGTTCCCAAATCCGCCTGCGAACATCCCGGAAAACGCCCCACCCACCAGAACGTCGTCTCCCGCTTCGCCCCACAGGTAGCTCCAGCCCAGGGTGTTTTCCGATATCAGGGTGTCGTTGCCATTTCCCCCATGCGCGCTATCAACGTCACCCGCATAAATCGTGTCGTTCCCATCCAGCCCGTTCAGGGTATTGACCGCGCTGTTGCCGCGCAGGACGTTGTCCAGCGCGTTGCCGGCGCCATCAATCACTGCGCCGCCGACAAGGGTGAGGTTTTCGAGGTTGGCACCCAGGGTGCAGGTGATCGAGGACTGCACGGTGTCTATCTCGGACACCAATGCCGACGTCTCGCTAACAACATCACCTACGTCATCCACAATATAGGTGTCGTTGCCCAGTCCACCTGCCATTGTGTCGGCTCCCAAACCACCATCCAACACATTGGCCGCATCGTTGCCGATCAGAACGTTGGCCAGTTCGTTGCCAGTGCCATCGATATCAGCAGTAGTACCCTCCAGGGTAAGGTTCTCAATGTTGGCGCCCAGTGTATAAGTAATGCTGCTCCGGACACTGTCAGATCCCTCACCCGCGTATTCGCCCACCCAGTCATCCCGGCTATCTACGATGTAAGTATCATCGCCAACCCCGCCAATCAGAGTATCCGACCCACTCCCTCCATTCAGCATGTTGGCAGAATCATTACCGATCAGAACATTGTTCAACTCATTTCCAATGCCATCGATAGCATTTGCACCGGTAAGGGTCAGGTTTTCAAGATTTGCCCCGAGGGCAAAACTCACCGAGCTTAGAACTCTGTCGATTCCATAATCGGTGTCCTGGACGCTGTCAGCTGCATCATCAACGATATACGTATCCGAACCGGATCCCCCAATCATGATATCGGCGCCAGCCCCGCCATCCAGCCAATCGTTGCCCAATCCACCGGTCAGGATATTGGCTGCGCCATTTCCAGTCAGCACGTTATCAATATCATTTCCCGTAGCACTGATTGCAGCTGTACCCGTAAGGGTTAGGTTCTCCACATTGGAGCCCAGTGCCCAGGTGATCGAGCTTAATACTGTATCCGTACCGTCGTTGCTGTTTTCACTGACACTATCCCCGGCATTGTCAACGAGATAGGTATCGTCTCCGGCGCCCCCACTCATTGCATCGGCACCCGCGCCGCCATCGAGTTGATTATTGGCATCGCTACCAACAATAACGTTATCCAATGCGTTGCCGGTAGCTTTGACGGCAGCGAAACTTTTCAACGTTAAGTTTTCGATATTGGCGCCCAGAACGTAGTCGATCATGCTCTGAACCGTATCGAGGCCTTCGTTGTCAGCCTCGATTACGACGTCGCCGATATTGTCGACAACATAAATATCGTTGCCGCTGTTGCCAATCAGGGTATCCGCGCCGTAGCCGCCATCAAGCGTATCGTTCCCACCGAGCCCCATTAGAACGTTATCGACCATCCCCCCTACGAGAGCATTGTCCAAGGAATTCCCCGTCCCATTGACGGAAAGACCGAACCCCAGATTCAGATTTTCGACGTTATCGCCCAAAACGTAATCGATGGCACTGTAAGCGGTGTCCGTGCCTTCGTTTATGAGTTCAACAACCACATCGGCAGCCGATTCAACGAAATAGATATCGTCGCCCGTCCCACCTATCATTGTGTCCGCGCCGAGCTGTCCATCGAGCGTATTATTTGAGGCATTACCCACCAGGATATTGCTGAGTGAATTCCCGGTACCGCTAATCGCACTGGCACCCGTCAAGGTCAAGTTTTCAACGTTAGCGCCTAATGCGTAAGTTAACGCGGACTGAACGGTATCTACTCCCTCATTGAAGTTTTCAACCACCGAGTCGCCAGTGCCGATTACATATGTGTCGTCGCCCAAGCCACCGCTCAGGACGTTAATCCCCTCATTTCCAATGAGCACGTTATTCAATGCATTGCCTGTGCCATTAATTATTGAATAACCTTTCAATGTCAGGTTTTCCAGGTTGGCCCCGAGCGTAAAGGTCACCGAGGACTGAACCGTATCAATTCCCTCTTCGGAAAATTCATTGATCAAATCAGTGGCGGTATCGACGACATAGGTATCGTCACCAACGCCGCCTGCCAATGTGTCAATTCCGTAAGACCCATCGAGATAGTCATTCCCCGCCCCGCCGCTTAGCTGGTTGTTTAGAGAATTCCCCACAAGAATGTTATCGAGCGAATTACCCGTGCCCGCTATAGCCGTGCCAGTAAGTGTCAAGTTCTCAACATTCGCGCCCAGCGTATAGGAAATGGGGGCCTGAACCGTGTCGACGCCCTCGCCGGCATTCTCAACAACCGTATCGCCATTACTGATGACATACGTATCATTGCCCGATCCGCCAGTCAGCACATTGCTCCCGCTGCTTCCGGTCAGGATATTGTTAAGCGAATTGCCTGTGCCGTTCGTTGCAGCAGCACCCGTCAGCGTTAGATTTTCAATATTGTCCGCGAGGGTGTAGCTAACTGAACTCTGAACGGTGTCAGCCCCCTCGTTGGCATTCTCGACAACACTGTCTCCACTGTTATCGACGATGTAGGTATCGTCCCCGACTCCGCCAAACATTGCATCTGCACCCGCACCACCATCGAGTATGTTGGAGGAAGCATTGCCTATCAGTGTGTTATTCAGGGCGTTACCGGTACCACTATAAGCATACCCAGTGAGCGTGAGGTTTTCGACATTGGAACCGAGCATGTAGTTGACCGATGACTGTACAGCATCAACCCCTTCACCGGCATTTTCGGTCACCGTGTCGCCATAGCCGACGATATAAATATCATCGCCCAGTCCACCACTCAATATGTTGGCTGCGCTATTACCCAGGATGACGTTATCAAGCTCATTGCCGGTACCGTCGATGGCGGAAGCACCCGTCAATGTCAGGTTTTCCAGGTTGGCACCCAACGCGTAGGTCACCGAGGCCTGGACGGTATCGATTCCCTCATTCGCCTTTTCAACCAGCGTATCAAGCGTATCGACAACTACATAGGTATCATCGCCCAACCCGCCGCTTAGCGTGTTGGCAGCGCTGTTGCCGGCAAGGACATTATTAAGCACGTTACCCATGCCATTGATTGCAGCCACGCCTATGAGCGTAAGGTTCTCCACATTTGCTGCCAGGGCATAGGTCACTGCAGACTGGACAACATCAGTACCTTCGTCGAGATTTTCGACAACAACATCGCCCGCGTTATCGACAACATAGGTATCGTTCCCAAACCCGCCGCTTATCGTATCGGCGCCCGCATCACCATCCAGAACGTTATTGGCAGCGTTGCCAATAAGAAGATTATTGCTGGCATTCCCCGTTCCGCTTAGAGCTGAAATACCAGTCAGGGTGAGATTTTCCAGATTGGTGCCGAGGACGTAACTGAAAGCCGCCTGGATCGTGTCGACACCTTCATTTGCGTTCTCCACAACCGTGTCGAGCGCGTCAATTACATAGGTATCGTTGCCGGTGCCTCCGATCAGCACGTTGGCCGCACTATTGCCGGTCAGTATGTTATCCAGAGTGTTGCCGGTGGCGTTAATCGTCGCGGCACCGGTCAGCGTAAGATTTTCGATATTCGCCGGTAAGGCGTAAGTGAAGGAGGATTGAACGGTGTCAACGCCTTCATTGAGGTTTTCAGTTAGAACATCGCCTACATTGTCGACGATGTAAATATCGTTTCCTGTACCGCCAACAAGGGTATCAGCACCATCCCCCCCATTCAAAGTGTCATCGCCTCCCAATCCATACAACGTATTCGCGTAATTCCAACCTGCCGAAACCACCGAAATCGAGTTGTTGAGAGAATTCCCCGTACCAGAGTAAGCACCATAGCCCAAAAGATTTTCAACGTTTGCGGTAAGCGTGTAGCTGCCTGTTGCGCCCTGCCAGACGGCGGTATCGATCCCCTCACCGGCATTTTCAATAACAGCATCATTGATACTTACCCAATATGTGTCATTACCAAGGCCGCCATACATATTGTTCGTGCCGCGGCCCGCACTGTCTCCTTCAATTGTGTCATCACCGGCGCCCCCGATTAAGGTGTTAATGCCCATTCCCCCATAGAGATAGTCATTGCCGTCGCCGCCTTCCAATCGGTCATCACCAGCGTAGCCATACAGCTGATTGTTTCCACTATTGCCAATCAATAGATTGTTGGAGTCGGTTCCCCGAGCATAAGTACCATTTGTTCCGGTTAACGTGGCATTCTCAACGTAACTTTTAAGGTCAACGCTTCCGTCTGTCTCGATTGTGTCTATGCCTGATCCGTCCGACTCATAAATGGAAACACCACCGTTGCCAGGGAGTTGATCAAAGCTCACTTGGCTTATTCCTGTGACTTTGTATACGTCGTCGCCAGCCCCTCCATGGAGCACATCCCCTGCTGAACCAAAGAGCGTGTCGTTGCCGTCGCCGCCGTACAAGGCATCTGTTCCTGCTCCCCCATCGAGTATGTTGTTCGCCGCGTTGCCAGTGATGACATTGTTCAGGCTGTTCCCGGTTCCATTAATCGCAGCGACGCCCGTTAGCGTAAGGTTTTCGAGATTGGTATCGCCCAAGGAATAGGTCGAGGATGACTGAACGGTATCGATGCCCTCGTTGGCGTTCTCAACAATCACATCACCCGCGCCGATCACGTACGTGTCATCCCCCAACCCGCCCGTCAAAATATTCGACGCACTATTGCCCGTCAGAATATTGTTGTCGGCATCGCCCGTTGCATTGATGGCTGCCGTGCCGAGCAGGGTCACGTTTTCCACATTTCCGCCGGAGGTGAAGCTGATATAGCTCTGCGCTGTGTCGTTGCCTTCCCCCGCGTTCTCTATGACGATGTCGCCGGGATTGTCCACCACGTAAGTGTCATCGCCCAGCCCGCCGGTCAGTCGGTCCAGACCCGCGCCCCCATCGAGCACGTTATTCCCTGAATTTCCGATGAGAACGTTATCCAGGCTGTTGCCGCTGCCATTGATCGCAGCGGTGCCGATAAGGGTGAGGTTCTCCACGTTTGCACTCAGCGTAAAGCTCACTTCCGACTGAACGGTGTCGACTCCCTGATTGGCACTTTCCACTACGGAATCGCCCGTGCCGACAACATAGGTATCGTCGCCGGCGCCCCCGGTCAGCACGTTCGCTGCACTGTTGCCGGACAATATGTTGTTCAGACTATTGCCTGTTCCATTGATGGCGCTCGTCCCTGTGAGCGTCAAGTTCTCGAGGTTGGCTCCCAGTGTGAAAGCAACCGAACTGAAAACGGTATCGATCCCTTCATTGGCGTACTCAACCGCAGTATCCCCGCTGCCAACAACATAGGTGTCGTCGCCCAGGCCGCCCGTCAGGGCATTCGCCTTGGTGTTTTCAGCGCCGGACAATACGTTGCTCAGATCGTTACCTGTGCCGTTGATGGCTGTGCGGCCAGTCAGCGTGAGATTTTCCAGCGCCGCGCCCAGCGTATAGGTCACGGAGGACTGAACGGTATCGATTCCTTCGTCTGCGTTCTCGACAACGCTATCGCCCGCATCGACAACATAAATGTCATCCCCTGCGCCGCCGCTCAGGACGTTGCCGGCGCTGTTCCCGGTCAGCGTATTGTTCAGAGCGTTCCCCGTGCCATTAATGGCCGCCGTCCCTGTCAAGGTAAGATTTTCGACGTTCGCAGAGAGGGTGTAGCTCACCAAGCTCTGGACGGTATCCGTCCCTTCGTTGGCGTACTCAGTCACCACATCCCCACTGCTGTCGACAACGAAAGTATCGTTGCCGTCTCCGCCGATCATCGTATCCACGCCGGCCGCGCCATCCAGGATGTTATCAAGCGCATTTCCGGTAATGACGTTGTTGTCGCCATTGCCGATGCCATTGATCAAAATATCGGGCGCCAGGACCAGATTCTCCAGATTCGTGGCGAGGGTGTAGGTAAATGATGCCTGTACGGTATCCACCCCCTCATTGGCGTTCTCGGTGATCGCGTCGCGCGAGTCGTCGATTACAAAATAATCGTTGCCCGTGCCGCCGATCAGGGTATCCGTCCCACCACCGCCATCCAGCCTGTCGTCGCCGGCGCCACCGGTCAACACATTCTTGGCAGCATTGCCAACGATGACATTGTTGAGTGCACTGCCGGTGCCGTTGATCGTGCTGGTTCCGGTTAGCGTAAGATTTTCGACGTCGGATCCCAATGTATACGTGAACGCGGCCTGGATGGTATCGACACCTTCGTTTGCGTTTTCAACCACCGTGTCGCCGCTGGTAATGACATAAATATCGTCACCCAAACCGCCGGTGAGCACGTTGTTTCCACTGTTGCCGGTAAGCACATTGTCAAGGCTGTTGCCTGTCGCGTTGATCGCAGCAGTTCCGGTGAGCGTGATGTTTTCGACGTTCTCGCTCAGGCCATAGGTGATTGAACTCTGTACAGTATCCACACCCTCATTGAGGTTCTCGGCCACGCTGTCAGCAGCGTTGTCGACAACATAGATGTCGTCCCCGAGGCCGCCACGCATCATGTCCGCGCCGGCACCGCCATCCAGCACATTGTTTCCCGCATTGCCAGTCAGAATATTGGCCACATTGTTGCCGGTACCGTTGACATCGCCGGTGCCCGTGAGGGTAAGATTTTCCAAGTCCGAGCCGAGGGCGAAGGCAAGGCCGGTCTGTACCGTGTCCGCGCCCTCATTGGCGTTCTCGACAATCACGTCGCTGAGACTATCGATAATGTAAGTGTCGTTGCCGATGCCACCGGCCAGGGTGTCGATACCCGCACCACCGTCGAGAGTGTCGTTGCCGGCCTCTCCGCTGAGGACATTGTTGGCACTATTGCCTACAAGAATATTGTCGAGTGAATTGCCCATGCCATTGATAGTTCCGGCACCTGTAAGCGTGAGGTTTTCGACATTATCCGCGAGCGTATAGGCCACAGAGGCCTGGATGGAGTCGCTGCCTTCATCCAGATTTTCTAAAACCACATCCGCCGCACTGTCGACGACATAGACATCATCCCCAGTTCCCCCGAGCAACAGATCGTTCCCGGTACCGCCATCCAAAGTGTCGCCACCGCCCTTGCCATACAACGTATCGTCACCGCCCAGGCCAGTGAGCAGATCGGCTCCACTGGTTCCGTAAAGCGTGTCAGCACCTTCGCTCGGAAACTTCAGACTTAATTCGGCCACTCCCCAAGAGGTACCATCGGCGAAATTGATTTGCTCGATCACGTAGGAGTTCTGATTGAAGTAATACAGCACCTTCAGGCTATCGCCGCTGTCCGAAATCGTGAGCAACAGATCGTTGCCAACCCGGCTCAGATCAATATCCTCCGGCACAATATCGCTGGAAAACTCGATACGATCGATCTTGCCCGGGGTGGCGTCGTAGGCATCGTTAATCGTGTCCTGGCCGGAGCCCCGGCCAAACAGGTAGATGTCTGATCCGGCTCCGCCTGACAGATAGTCGTCGCCTGCTCCTCCATCGAGAGTGTCGTCACCTTCGTTGCCATACAGGGAATCGCCGCCATCATCACCGTATAAGGTATCGTCGCCCGCATTACCCGATATGAGGTCATTACCGCCGCCGCCAAAGAAGACATCATCACCAACGTCTCCATAAATCACATCCCGGCCGTTGCTAAACAGGTAGGCCTCTTGTGCGGTTGCGGCCACAGCCAACTGGTCAACGAGTGGCCGATCCCAGATCGTTCCATCGCCCGCAAAAACGATCCGGTCGATGCCGTTGGCTTTGATAGCGGGCTGGTAAAAATAATCTTTTACCGTCAGCTGATCGGGTGTGCCCTTGATTAAAAGCACGAGGTCATTATTGACATGCCAAACCTGCATATCGGCAGGGGCAACCTCCTGGCTTATCACCAGTGTGTCGACATCCGACCCTAGGCCGCTGTCCGAGATCGTATCCTTTCCCGAGCGGAGGCCGAAAGCGTAAACGTCATTTCCCGACCCGCCGTATAAGAAATCGCTTCCCGTCGATCCGCCGAATATGTCGCTGTTGTTTGACCCGCCTAAGCTGTCCGTACCGGGAGTCCCAGCATTGAACAGTGGGATAGCCGAACCAGACCAGGTCGTGCCATCCGAAAATACGACTTGGCCAATCTGATAGCCATAGTAGTAAGTAGAGTAATAAGCGGCAGTGGCGACATAATGATTCCTGATCGTTATCGCGTCGTCAGTGCCGTCGATGGCGAGTATCAAATCGTTTCCCTGCCGATAGGCATGGATATCGTCTGGTCTCACGTCAGCATTAAATTGCAGAACACCTGTTCCACTGTAGCCGCTATAGCTACCATCAAAATTGGCGATGTTGTCCTTGCCGTAGCCACGACCAAAAACATACGTATCAACGCTTTGGCCACCATTGAGCACATCATCGCCAGCGCCGCCATCCAGGGTATCGTTGCCGTTTTCCCCATAGAGAATATCGTTGTCAAAGCCGCCTTCCAGGGTATCGTTGCCATCGCCGCCATGAAGTTCGTCGCTTCCCTCATCACCACGCAAGACATCATTGTCGGCCTGCCCGAACAGGACATCGTTTCCTGCTCCGCCATTTAGCGTATCGATGCCAACTCCTCCCTGAAGCTGGTCGTTGCCTGTCCCGCCATCCAGGGTGTCATCCCCGTCTTGTCCGATAACTGAATCATCACCGCCGCCGCCCCGCAGTACATCGCCCCCATCGCCGCCCTGCAACTCATCGTTACCATCTTCGCCGTCGAGAACGTCGCTTCCCGCGAGCCCGAACAAGCGGTCGTTTCCGATTCCGCCATAGATTGTGTCGTCCCCGGCATTGCCTACGAGTTGATCATTCCCGCCATACCCTTTGATGGTGTCGTTGCCATTCCCACCCCAAATCTGATCCGCAGCGGCGCCGCCGTATGCGCTTGTCACCGGTTCACCAGATCCCAACACGATTGAATCCAGGACCAGCGTAACGGACTGTGTGAGGTTCTCGCCCACCCAGGATTCGAGAGCGAGCGCGTCGCCATTGGCGAACTGGATCTCTGCATCCATTCCGTACAAGGCGGCCTGCAAGTTGAGCGTCGATCCATCGTCCAGGGCGATGCTGAGGGTTGAGTCGGCTGTCGATCCAATGCTAGGCGCTATCGTCGTCGATACTCCAGTGGCGCTGGCCAGCGTAATGGTGCTGTGGCCTTTTAGATCGGCGACGACGTCGCCCGATTCGACGTTCAGGTAGGTATCGTTGCCACCGCCCCCTTTCAGGATGTCATTGCCCGCCCCGCCGTCCAGGATGTCGTCGCCCTCGTAGGCGGCAGGGACGTTCTCTCCGTCACCCATGAGGACGTCATTGCCGTCGCCGCCTTCCAGGTAGTCCGAGCCCCCGGCACCCCATAGCTCGTCATCGCCGGCGCCGCCGCTCAAATAATCGCCGCCATGCAACGAGGCGTCGAGATCGGGGTGCAGGCTGTCTCCAGTCAACACATCGTTGCCGCCTTGCCCCAGGATGACGTCGCTCCCCGCGCCGCCAAATACGACGTCGTTGTCGAGGCCGCCGTCCACGAAATCGTTGCCGCCTCCGGCCAACAACCAGTCATTCCCTGCCCCGCCATATATGACGTCGGCGTCGCCGACGGCAGCATCCAGATTTGCGGTATAAAAGTTATAGTTGCAGGCGTAAGCGACGGCGTCGCCCGTGGTGGTGACAGTACGGGCCACACTCCAGCTGCGGTCGGCTGACACGACATTGGCGTCGCCTTCGATGGTGTCGTCGCCGCCCAGCCCCATGAGGATGTCCTGGCCGGTGCCGCCCATCAGGATGTCGTTGCCGGCTTCGCCGATGAGGGTGTCATCGCCGGTGCCGCCGTCGAGCAGGTCGCCGCGCTGGCCGCTGGCGGCCTGGGTTTCGCCCAGGCTAAAGGCGGCAGCGAAGGTAGTCTCGGTTTCGCCGTAGAGTTGGTCGTTGCCGTCGCCTCCGGACGCGCCATCGCTGTCCGCCCCGCCCAGTACGCTGTCGTTGCCCGACCCGCCGTTGAGAAGATCCTGCCCGGCGCCGCCTTCGATGCGGTCGCCGCCGCCGCGTGTGGCATACACTTCGTCGTTGCCGCCGAGGCCCTGGATGAGGTCGTTGCCGGCGCTGTCGTAGAGGGTGTCTGAGCGGTTGGGATCGGCTTCGCCGCTGACGATAAGGTTGCCAAGGTCGTCGTACCCTTCCTGTATGCCTGCGGTGGCAGGGTCGGTATCGGTGGGCTTGAGGTCGCCCGTGATGGTGAGGCTGGTGACGGGTGGAGTGGTGGTCGGTGTGCCACCCTCGCCAAGCTCAATCCCGAGTTCGCCTTCGCTCCAGCCTTTGACGAGGACGTTGCTGTCGCCCTGGTGAACTAGGAGCCGGGTCTCGCCGTTAACGACGCTAAGGGTGTAAACGATACCGTTCTGGGTGTCGGCCCAGCTGTCGGCATTCAGCTGTTTCCATTTCGTGGGGTCGAGCCCGGCGCTGCCCTTGGCTTCTATCGTGTCAAACTTGATGACACCGGAACCGTCGCTGTCTTCAATCGTGTCGAAACCTTCGCCGGCGTAGGTGCGGTAGGTATCAAATCCTTTTCCGCCCAGCAGGGAGTCGTTGCCGAAACCGCCATAGAGCAGGTCGTCGCCCTGACTGCCTTCGAGACGGTCGTTGCCATCGCCGCCATTGAGGGTGTCGTTGCCATCTATGCCGTAGAGGTGATCCGCTTTGCTGCCGCCGAAGAGGGTTTCGGATTCGTCACTGCCAAACTCAATATGCTGGCGCGCGTCGTCTCCGGTCAGTGCGCTGCCGGTGCGGATTTCGGTGATCTGGCCGTTGCGATAATCGCGGTAGAGCACTTCTCCTCCAGTACTGGAGAAGATCGTGTCCGTGTCGTCCTGTGTGTTGCGGGCAAGCAGCTGGGCCAGGTAGTTGCTGCGGTCGGCAAGATATTGGCTGGTCAGGTTGCCTGTGCGCGTGGCGGCATCGTATATGTCTAGTGCGCCATCGCTGTCGATGGCGCCATACAGTGCGGGGGCGCCTTCGACCACAAAGGCATTGCCTTTGTAGAGGGCATAGCGAATGGCCAATCCATCTGCTGTGTTGGCCATGGCCCGGGCATACAGGGCGGCGGCGCTCTTGTCTGTCAGGGTGTCGATGCTGAAGCTGGTGAAGGGGGAGTTGGCGAGCCAGGTTTCAAGGGTACCAAGGTTAGCGTAAAGGCTTTCGCGGTCGTCGATGGCGGTGGGCGAGGCTGTCAGGTTGATATTGCTGCCGGCATAGTTCTGCTCAAACAGGGCGCGCAGGGCGTCGAGGGTGGCCTCCAGGCTCTGGTTGGCCACATTCGATGCGGCCTTGAGTATGCCGGTGATCTTACCGATGCCGTCCGCCGGATCGGCGCTGTTGAGCGTGGGGTCGAGGGTGGCGAAGAGGTTGTAGAGGGCAAGAGAGTCGGTGACAGGTCCCATCTTGTGCGCGGGAATGGTGTCGATGGGGTTAATCGTTGCGCTTTCCGTCTCGGTAAATATCTGTATCTGTGATTTGCCCTGCACGGTTCCGATCAGTTGCGCGGGTTCACCGGGTACGAGCAGGTTCTCGCCTGCGCCAGAGCCAAAGCTCCCAAGAGGCAATCCCAGCAAGGCGGTCAACTGGTCAAAAACCGGTGCATCCGGCCTGACCACCCCCAACGCGTTGTAGGTATAAACTCCCGCACTGTCAAAAATCCGCTGAAACACCTGCCCCAGAAAACCACCCAGACTGTGCCCGGTGATCGTCAAGTGATCTGGGGTGATGCCGGGGCCGACGCCGCTGACCTCAGTACTCGTCCACGAAGGAGCGGTCGCGCCAGCGAGCAATTCGACTTGGCGAGTCGTTCCGCTGCTGCCCGCTTGCAGACGCAGGACATAGTTGATCATCTCCTGCACTTGAAAGTACGCCACTCCGCCGGAGTTGAGATCGAGAAGATCATTTGCAAAGTCAGCCGGCGAAACCGATCCGGCAATGGATAGCGTGTATTGCCCGGTTGGCTGCTGGTTCGCGTCCAGCCGCTCGAACAGCGTCGCGGAAAAACCGTTGCCGAAAAAACCTAAGGGTGGGGATTGATCGACTTCTCGCCAAGCCTTTAGAAAAGCGGTTGCTTGGGTTTCACTGAAACCTCCATTTTGAAGGGCCTGTTTAGCTGTAACGTTTGGATCGGAGAAATCGGCATATGCAGCTTCGGCCAATTGCGCTTGTTGAAACAAGTCTTGAATCGTGCCCATTTATTTCCCCCTGAATTGTTTAATAAATTCACCGAACTTGGTTGCGCTATCTCTGCGTCCAATGCAGCCATCACTATGTAGCCAGAATCGCAGCGTAGGCTCTCCCCCAATCAGTCCATTGCCAGTGGAGAAATCAATTTGTCGCGCCAACACTTCGCCAGTCTTTTTGTCTACCAACTCGGTTTGCCATCGCCACACGTGCAAGAACAATTCCCGTTCTTCCGAGCTGGATAGATGGTTCTTGTACAACATGCCGAATCGTTTGTTGATGCTCGCGATCTTCTTGCCTCGCCAATTCTCTGTCGGCCAGTTTGGGGACTGTCCATACGGTGATGGGGAGCTATCCACCAACCCCTCCATCACCCCTGGATTCTCTGCCTTCCACTGATCCGCGGTCTTGTAGACCCAGAACCCCGAATCCTTGGCGCAGTAGTATTGGTGCGTCGCCACTGTCGGCAGCCAGTCCCAAAAGGGAATCAAATACATCACCAGTGCCGCGCTCCAACCCCAGCGCTTCGCACTCCTGCCGTTATCCCGCGCATAACGGATCGCCCAACGCACCACCCCAATAGAAATCACCAAATAGAGTAGCGCCGTGCCAAATACGATTAGTCCGATCATTTATGCCGCTCTCCGCTCGGGTTGGGCCGTATAGCCGTTCGCCGCTAAAGCTGCGGCGCTCTTGTCCGTCAGTGTGTCGTTTCCCGACCCGCTATCCAGGGTGTCATTCCCGTCTTGTCCGATAACTGAATCATCACCGCCGCCGCCCCGCAGTACATCGCCCCCATCGCCGCCCTGCAACTCATCGTTACCATCTTCGCCGTCGAGAACGTCGCTTCCCGCGAGCCCAAACAAGCGGTCGTTTCCGATTCCGCCATAGATTGTGTCGTCCCCGGCATTGCCTACGAGTTGATCATTCCCGCCATACCCTTTGATGGTGTCGTTGCCATTCCCACCCCAAATCTGATCCGCAGCGGCGCCGCCGTATGCGCTTGTCACCGGTTCACCAGATCCCAACACGATTGAATCCAGGACCAGCGTAACGGACTGTGTGAGGTTCTCGCCCACCCAGGATTCGAGAGCGAGCGCGTCGCCATTGGCGAACTGGATCTCTGCATCCATTCCGTACAAGGCGGCCTGCAAGTTGAGCGTCGATCCATCGTCCAGGGCGATGCTGAGGGTTGAGTCGGCTGTCGATCCAATGCTAGGCGCTATCGTCGTCGATACTCCAGTGAGAGTGCCGTTACCGATCCAGTTCTGCACGATGGTCTTGAGCGACTGGTATTGCGGGTTCAACGTGGAGGGCGTGCCATCGATGATGACGTAATCGGCCACGTAGTCGAGCACGCCTTCTCCGTCTCGTACACCCTCACCCCACCATCCGTAGCGCACATCTCCCGCACCTGTTGGTCGTAATGCGCTTTCACGCCATTCGAGACGAGCACCGGGGCGGACAGGATCGCGACGCTCGAAATGATCGCGAGACCTTTCCACAGCGGCGCCCTTGATCGCCGCCACAACAGCACGCCAGTCAACAAGGCGAGGAACGGAACGCCTACCCAAACCAGCAGCCCTAGCCACGCCATGTAATTAAGCCCAAGCATGGTTCCCCCTCTCCTTCCCGTTCGCGTCTGAGGCTGCAATCAGGCCGCATGTGTCATGCAGCCAGCATGCGGCTATGAAATGACTCGGCATGGCTTGCCCCCTCTGTTGCGGTGGGACCAACAACCAATCATTCCCCGCACCGCCATAGACGACGTCGTCGCCCCGTGCTTCCGTGTTGAATGCAGAGAAGTAATGTCGTTCTGAGCAGAACTTCACCCGCCTCATGGCCATTGAATGTTTTAGGTGCGCGGACGCGCGGATAGCCACAACCTGACGGCATTCCGATAGCGGCGACGAATTCAGCCGATCTACCCGCATGGATTCCATGCGGTGATTAAATTTGCGATGCATAACTCCCCTTGTTTTCTTCTGATCCCCAAGTATTGCGCTCAGGGGTTTTATTGGACTGTGTCTGGGTGCCTAGACCGCCGTCTATACAACTTTAGTTGTATATGCGAATAACAAACTGATTTTTATGATCATTTTGTTTATTCCTTCCGAACCCACTTTCAGCCATATAACCCCGACTCCACCCCCCAGCGATCCATAGCGTGTTGCAAATCGCGGATCTTTTTGACACCGCCATGACCAACGCCCTCGAAAATCAATCACACGACAACCTCGAAATCCATCTCGCGCAGGAGCAGACCGTGCTCGCCAAGATGCGGCTGATGGAGGAGCGCCTAGATTCTGGAAATGCTGCCGCTGGAAGACCGGCGGCTAGGGCGGGGGCTCGTTAGTGCGGAAAACGATGACGAGATTCTGCTGGAGGTCTCGGACTCGATTCGCGAATCGTTGATCCAGGCGATGGATAAGGGAGGGGTGCTGGCCGCTGTCGAATCACTCGACACCGACAGATTGCTGACATCGCGGCCGACCTGCCGCATGACGTGGCCCAGGAAATACGGACCACGCTAGACTCGCAGAAACACAGCGCGGCTGCAGTCGACGCTGGTCTATCCGGAGGACACGGAAGGCGCCCTGATGGATTGCGGAAAGTCCCTCAGCCTTCTTTCCGCAACCGCGCAGCGACCGTCTGCTGCCCCTTGCGCCGTTCGAAATGTCGCAGCGCGTGATAGGTGCCGAAACCGAGTGCGCCCATCGCAAGCGTGAAGGCGCCGTAGGCAATCGGCCAGGGAATGCCCGCGGTCATCATCGAGAATTCGGACATGCCGCCGATGCCGGCGATGATGTTGATCGGCACGAACACGACTGAAATCGCGGTCAGCTTGGACACGCGCTTGTTCTGGTTGATGTTGATGAAGCCGACGGTGGCGTCCATCAGGAAGTTGATCTTGTTGAAGAGAAAGGACGTGTGGCCGTCGAGCGATTCGATGTCGCGCAGGATCTGCCGCGCGTCCTCGTGCTGCTCGGTCGAGAGCAGGCGGCCGCGCATCAGGAAGGAAAGCGCGCGGCGGGTGTCGAGCACGTTGCGGCGGATGCGGCTGTTCAGGTCTTCGCCCTTGGCGATCTCGGCGAGGATTTCGGCGGCTTCGTCGTCGGTGACCTGCGGCGACAGCACCTGGCGGCCGACGCGCTCGAATTCGGCGAAGACGTCCTCGAGCGCGTCGGCCGAGTATTCGACGTCCGCGCCGTAGAGGTCGAGCAGGACGTCCTTGCCGTCGGACACGTAGCCGGGCTGGGTGCGGGCGCGCAGCCGCTGCAGGCGGAACACCGGCAGCTCTTCGTTGCGCACCGAGAACAGGATGTTGCGGTGGAGGATGAAGACCACCGGGACGTTGCGCGAATCGCCCTGCTTGTCGAGCAGGAAGTTCGAGCTCATGTGCACGGCGTCGTTGTCGTCGACGTAGAAGCGCGCGCTTTCCTCGATGTCGGTGGCGTCCTCGGGATCGGGCAGGTAAAGCTCGAAGAACTCGCCGACCCAGGTGCGCACGCTCGCGGTCGGGGCGACGAGGTCGATCCACATCGGGTTGACGGTGGCCAGGTCGGCGCGGCTGTCGATGCGAACCTGGCTCAGGCGGCCGTTCTTCAGCTCGAAGGCCGAGAGCATGCTGCGCGCGCTGCTGTGGGGGCGCGCAGCCAGAAGTTCGGCGCGCACGTCGTCCGAGACGATTTCGAGCACCAGCTCGCAGCGGCTTTCCTCGACTTCCTGCCAGGCGGCGAGCCGGTCTTCCTCCGGCAGGGCTTCGATCACCCGCGCGATCTCGCCGGCCGACAGGCGGCGCAGCAGGTTGTGCAGCTCGACGAGGTGCTGGCGGTGCACCAGCCCTTCGACCAGGTCGTGGCGCGGCATGTCCTGCTTCTGCACCAGCGCTTCGACGCGCCGCTGGCGCGCGAGCAGGAGCTGCACCTCGGAGAGGTGCTGCTCGAACTGGTTCTGCGCGCGCGGGCGGTGGTCGATGGGTTCCGGCATGGCGCGTATTCTACGCTTGGCGACCTCTTCACGGCACCGCCGCGCGGTCGCAAACCCGCGCGAAATGCCGCTCGCCCGGGCGGTTACGCAACATTCCGTCGGCGCGGAATCGGCGCCTGAAAACCGCCCCGCGTTACAATCGCGGGGCTCTTGCCTATCCACCCATGACCCGACACCCCGAACCCCCGTCGCAGGATCTGTCCCGGGAGCGCGTGAAGCGCGGCGCCGCCGCCGGCGCGTCCGCGCAGTTCAGTTTCGACGGCACCTGAGATCCGCGATGCGCAGAACCCGACCCGACTTCGACCACAGCCGCGCCCTGTACGGCCGCCTGCTCGGCTATGTGAAGCCGTACTGGCGCATGTTCGCGCTGTCGATCGTCGCGCTGATCCTCACCGCCGCCACCGAGCCCGCGCTGCCCGCACTCTTCAAGCCGCTCCTGGACAAGGGCTTCGTCGCCAAGGATCAGGCCTTCATCCGCTGGGTGCCGGTTCTGCTGCTGGCGCTGTTCCTGGCGCGCGGCGTCACCAGCTTCGTCAGCACCTATTGCATGGCGTGGGTTGGCAGCCGGCTGGTGATGGACTTGCGCGCGGCCATGTTCGACAAGCTGATGACGCTGCCGACGCGCTATTTCGACCAGAATCCGAGCGGCCAGCTGATCGCGCATCTGGCGTTCAACGTCACCCAGGTGACGCAGTCGGCCACCAGTTCGCTCACGACGCTGGTGCGCGACACGGTGACGGTGATCGGGCTGCTCGGCTACCTGGTGTGGCTGAACTGGAAGCTCACGTTGATCGTGTTCGCGCTGGTGCCGCTCACGCTGTGGGTCGTGCGCGTCGCCAGCAGCCGGCTGCGCGGGCTGTCGCGCAAGGCGCAGCAGAACATCGGCGAAATCACCCAGGTGGTCGACGAGGCGGTGGGCGGGCACCGCGTGGTCAAGCTTTACGGCGGCGAGGAATACGAGCAGACGCGCTTCCGCGCGGCCGCCAACCTGGCGCGCCAGTTCGAGATGAAGCGGGTGGCCGCCAACGCGGTCTACGAACCCGTCATCCAGCTCATTGCCGCGCTTGCGCTCGCCATCATCGTCTACATCGCCGCCGACCAGGCCAGCGACAACGCCACGACCGTGGGCGGCTTCGTCGCCTTCTTCATGGCCATGCTGCTGCTGTTCGCGCCGCTGAAGCGCCTCACGTCGGTCAACGACCAGCTGCAGCGCGGGCTGGCCGCGGCCGAGACCATCTTCTCCATGCTCGACGAGGAGGCCGAGCGCGACACGGGCAGCCAGGCCCTTCCCCGCACCGAAGGCGGGCTGGCGCTGCGCGAGGTGACGCTCACCTACCCCGGCAAGGCCGTGCCGGCGCTCGACCGCATCACGCTCGACATCGCGCCGGGCGAGACGGTGGCGCTGGTCGGCGCGTCCGGCTCGGGCAAGACGACGCTCGCCAATCTGGTGCCGCGCTTCTACGACCCGGATTCGGGCTCGATCGAGCTCGACGGCATCGACACGCGCGACATCGCGTTGCAGAACCTGCGCAGCCACATCGCGCTGGTGTCGCAGGACGTGGTGCTCTTCAACGACACGCTCGCGCACAACATCGCCTACGGCAGCAAGCGCGACGCCACGCCCGACGAGATCCGCGCCGCCTGCGTCGCCGCGCACGCCTGGGACTTCATCGAGTCCATGCCGGAGGGGCTCGACACGCTGATCGGCGAGAACGGCATGCGGCTGTCGGGCGGGCAGCGCCAAAGAATTGCGATCGCGCGCGCCATCCTCAAGAACGCGCCGATCCTGATCCTCGACGAGGCCACCTCCGCGCTCGACAGCGAGTCCGAGCGTCACGTGCAGGCCGCGCTCGAGACGCTGATGCAGAACCGCACCACGCTGGTCATCGCGCACCGGCTGTCCACCATCGAACGCGCCAACCGGATCGTCGTGCTGGAAGGCGGGCGCATCGTCGAAATCGGCAGCCACGCCGACCTGCTGGCCCGCGAGGGCCGCTACGCGCAGCTGCACGCGCTGCAGTTCTCGCAATGAGCGAAACGGCAAACTGGGTCAAGCCCGCGCGCTCGCTCGTGAACGCCGCCGGCCGCGCGATCGGCGACTTCCGCATGATCCGCGACGGCGACCGCATCCTGCTCGGCGTGTCGGGCGGCAAGGATTCGCTCTCGCTGCTGCATACGCTGCATCACCTGCAACAGAAGGCGCCCGTGAAATTCGAGCTGCTCGCGTGCACGGTCGACCCGCAATCCGACCAGTTCGATCCCTCGCCGCTCAAGCCCTACCTGGCCGCGCTCGGCGTGCCCTATTTCCTCGAATCGCAGCCTATCGTCCAGGAGGCGCAGAAGACGCTGACAAAGGATTCGGATTCCTACTGCGCCTATTGTTCAAGGATGCGCCGCGGCATCCTCTACCGCGTCGCGCGCGAACAGGGCTGCAACGTGATCGCGCTGGCGCAGCACCTCGACGACCTCGCCGAGACGCTGATGATGTCGATGTTCTTCGGTGGCAAGCTCAGGACGATGTCGCCGCATTACCTGAACGATGTCGGCGACCTCAGGATCATCCGCCCCTTCGCCTACGCGCGCGAGCGTCAGACCCGTGCCTTCGCTGCGGATGCCGGCCTGCCGGTGATCTTCGAGAACTGCCCCGCGTGCTTCGCCAAGCCGCAGCAGCGGTATGCGATGAAGCAGATGCTGGCCGAGCAGGAGAAGCTGCACCCGCGCATCTTCAACAGCCTGCTCACCGCGATGCGGCCGCTGATGGGCGAGCCACCCGGCTGATTTTCCGGCACCCGCTGTTTGCCGTAGAATCAAGCCCTTGTTTTGATTGACACTTTCCACACAGAGACCAAGGTTATGACGGCTTCCTTCATCCCGCCCCGACGCATCCTCATGGGCCCCGGCCCCTCCGACGTGCCGCAGCGCATCCTCGACGCGATGGCGCGCCCGACGATCGGCCACCTCGACCCCGCCTTCGTCGAGCTGATGGAGCAGATCAAGGCCATGCTGCGCATGGCGTTCCAGACCGAGAACGCGCTGACCTTCCCCGTTTCGGCGCCCGGCTCGGCGGGGATGGAGATGTGCTTCGTCAACCTGGTCGAACCGGGCGACAAGGTGATCGTCTGCCGCAACGGCGTGTTTGGCGGCCGCATGCTCGAAAACGTCAAACGGACCGGCGGCGTGCCGGTGGTCGTGGACGACGCCTGGGGCAAGCCGGTCGATCCGCAGAAGGTGCGCGATGCCTTCAAGGCGAATCCCGATGCGAAGGTGCTGGCTTTCGTCCACGCGGAGACCTCGACCGGCGCGCAGTCGGACGGCGAGGCGCTGGCGAAGATCGCGCGCGAATTCGGCGCGCTCACGATCATGGACTGCGTCACCAGCCTCGGCGGCACGCCGGTCCATCTGGACAAATGGGGCATCGACGCGGCGTATTCGGGCAGCCAGAAATGCCTGTCGTGCACGCCGGGCCTGTCGCCGGTGTCGTTCTCCGAACGCGCCGTCGAAAAGATCAAGGCGCGCAAGACGCCGGTGCAGAGCTGGTTCCTCGATCTCAACCTGGTGCTCGGCTACTGGCAGTCCGCGGGCAAGCGCACCTATCACCACACCGCGCCGGTCAACCCCATGTACGGGCTGCACGAGTCACTGGTGATGCTGGAGGAGGAGGGCCTGGAGAATTCGTGGGCGCGCCATCGGGCGATGCACGAAAAGCTCAAGGCCGGCCTCGAGGGCATGGGCCTCGGCTACGTGGTCGAGGCGTCGGCCCGCCTGCCGCAGCTCAACGCGATCTATGTGCCCGAAGGCGTCGACGATGCGGCGGTGCGCGCCCGCCTGCTCAATGAATTCAACCTGGAGATCGGCGCGGGCCTGGGCGACATGGCCGGCAAGATCTGGCGCATCGGCCTGATGGGCCATTCCGCCAGGCAGGAAAACATCGATGCCTGCCTGAAGGCGCTCAAGGCCTGCGTGTCCTGACGGCGCAGACCGGCCACGGCGACCGGCCCCGCAGGTTCGAGGGCGCGGGCTGGAAAGCGGCGCGGCGGCGGGGTCCGCCGCGCCCCGTCACACCCAGCCGGCGATCAGTGCAATGATCAGAATGACGACGAGCAGTCCAACGCCGCCGCTCGGCCCGTAACCCCAGCCGCGGCTGTAAGGCCAGGCAGGGATGGCGCCGATCAGGATCAGGATCAGGATCAGGATCAGTACGATCAGCAGTATGGTTCCAACACTCATGATTCGCTCCCTCTTCTAGGCCTCGGCGCCTTAACCGCCCACGCCGCCGCCGGGAAAATACCCGAGCTTCTGCTTTTCCTCTTCCGTACACGCGTCGTTGAGGCACAGGAACGTGGCGCCGTTGTCCTCAAGGCTGACGAGGTTGATGTCCGGCTCTTCGAAGCCCTCGGCTTCCGTAAAAATGAAGTGATAGGCGTCGCCGACGTCCAGCTCCATGACGCCGTCGTTGCTTTCTCCGTAGTCATGCCAGCGGCCGTCGCGTCCGCCGGGGATTTCCGGGGCCGAGATGCCGCTCTTGTCGTCTTTCCAGGCGACGATGACGGGGCGCTTCAGAATTTCGCCGGCCTTGTCCACGGCAGCCCGGCGCGCCTGCGCGAAACCCTGCACTTTGATGTTCGGCATTGCAATTCTTTCCATGGCGATCTCCTCTGTCTGTCGATGTCGATTGCCGCTCGGTCAAGAGAGGCAATTTCATCTTGGTTCGGCCGTGGGGAAAGGCAGGTAGGATTCGGCCTACGCTGATGCAGGCGCCGACTGAAAGTCCGCAGGGGAGGAGCGGCGCCGGCCGGAGGAGACCGGCGCCTGAACGAGGGACGCGGCGGGCGCGTCGTCTACAGTCCGAGCCGTTGCCAGATCGTCGTGCAGGGGCCCGCCTGGTTCATCGTGTAGAAATGCAGCCCGGGCGCGCCGCCGGCGAGCAGGCGCTCGCACAGGTCCGTCACCACGTCGAGCCCGAACGCGCGGATCGACGCCAGATCGTCGCCGTAGCCTTCGAGCTTCTTCCTCAGCCAGCGCGGGATCTCGGCGCCGCAGGCGTCCGAGAAGCGTGCGAGCTGCACGTAGTTGCCGATCGGCATGATGCCGGGGACGATGGGAATGTCGACGCCGAGGGCGTGCGCGTCCTCGACGAAATTGAAGTACGCGTCGGCGTTGAAGAAATATTGCGTGATCGCCGAATCGGCGCCGGCGTCGACCTTGCGCTTGAAGTTGGCCAGGTCCTCGGCGCCGGAACGCGCCTGCGGGTGAACCTCGGGATAGGCCGCGACCTCGATTTCGAACCAGTCGCCGGTTTCCTTGCGGATGAAGGCCACCAGCTCGTTGGCGTAGTTGAACTCGCCGGCGTCCAGCGTGCCCGAGGGCAGATCGCCGCGCAGCGCGACGAGGTGGCGGATGCCCTGGCTCTTGTATGCATCGAGGATGTCGCGGATGCTGTCCTCGGTCGAGCCGATGCACGACAGGTGCGGCGCGGCCTCCGAGCCGGACGCCTGGATTTCGCGCACGGTCTCGAGCGTCCGGTCGCGCGTCGAGCCGCCGGCGCCGAAGGTGACGGAAAAGAACTTGGGCTGGAGCTGCGCGAGCTGCGCACGCGTGGCGCGAAGCTTCTCCACGCCCTCCGCCGTCTTGGGCGGGAAGAATTCAAAGCTGAAGGTGCGCGTAGTCAAGATTGAATCCTAGTAGGGGATGAGCGCGGACAGCGCCCAGGCGATGATGCCGTACAGGATCGCGCCGACGATGGCCGAGCCGAGTCCGCGCACCTCGAAACCGGGGATGAGCGCGCTGGCAAGCCAGAACAGCAGGCCGTTCAGCACGAGGTAGAAGATGCCGAGCGTCAGCACCGTGATCGGCAAGGTGAGGAGCGTCAATATCGGCCGCACCAGCGTATTGATGAGGCCCAGCACCAGCGCGGCGGCGAGCGCCGTGCCGAAGCCCGAGACCCGGATCGTGGGCAGCAGGTACGTCACCGCCAGCAGGGCGACGGCATTCAGAATCCACAGCAGAACCAGATGCATGACGCGCTCCTCCGGAGGATCGATCAGTAGCGATAGTGCTCGGCCTTGTACGGCCCCTGCTTCGGCACGCCGATGTAGGACGCCTGCTGGTCGGTCAGCTCGGTCAGCTGCGCGTTGAGCTTCTTCAGCTGCAGGCGCGCGACCTTCTCGTCGAGGTGCTTCGGCAGCGTGTAGACGCCGACCCGATACCTGCCGGAGTCACGCTCCTGCCACAGCTCGATCTGCGCGATGGTCTGGTTGGCGAACGACGAGCTCATGACGTACGACGGATGGCCGGTGGCGCAGCCGAGGTTCACCAGGCGGCCCTTGGCCAGCAGGATGATGCGCTTGGCTGGATTACCATTTTGGGCGGGGAAGATGATGTGATCGACCTGCGGCTTGATCTCTTCCCACTGGTATTTCTCGATCGAGGCGACGTCGATTTCGTTGTCGAAATGGCCGATGTTGCAGACGATCGCCTGGTCCTTCATCTTCGCCATGTGGTCGTGGTTGATGACGTGGAAGTTGCCCGTCGCGGTGACGAAGATGTCGGCCTTGTCGGCGGCGTATTCCATGGTCACCACGCGATAGCCTTCCATCGCCGCCTGCAGCGCGCAGATCGGGTCGATCTCGGTCACCCACACCTGCGCGGAGAGGGCGCGCAGCGCCTGCGCCGAGCCCTTGCCCACGTCGCCGTAGCCGGCGACGACGGCGATCTTGCCCGCCACCATGACGTCGGTCGCGCGCTTGATGCCGTCGACCAGCGATTCGCGGCAGCCGTAGAGGTTGTCGAACTTCGACTTGGTCACCGAGTCGTTGACGTTGATCGCCGGGAACTTGAGTTCGCCCTTCGCATGCATCTGGTAGAGGCGGTGCACGCCGGTGGTGGTCTCCTCGGTCACGCCCTTGACCTGGGCGAGACGGGTCGAGTACCAGGTCGGGTCCTTGGCGAGCTTCGCCTTGATCGCCGCGTACAGCACGCGCTCTTCCTCGCTCGTCGGCTTGGCCAGCACGGAAATGTCCTGCTCGGCGCGCGCGCCGAGGTGCATCAGCAGCGTGGCGTCGCCGCCGTCGTCGAGGATCATGTTCGAATAACCGCCGTCCGGCCACTCGAAGATGCGGTGGGTGTAGTCCCAGTAGTCGGCAAGCGATTCGCCCTTGACCGCGAAGACCGGCACGCCTTCGGCCGCGATCGCGGCGGCGGCGTGATCCTGGGTCGAGAAGATGTTGCACGAGGCCCAGCGCACCTCGGCACCGAGCGCGGTCAGCGTCTCGATCAGCACGGCGGTCTGGATGGTCATGTGCAGCGAACCGGTGATGCGCGCGCCTTTCAGGGGCTGGCTGGCGGCGAATTCCTCGCGGATCGCCATCAGGCCCGGCATCTCGGTTTCGGCGATCTTGATTTCCTTGCGGCCCCAGTCGGCGAGCGCCAGGTCGGCAACAACGTGGTCGGCGGTGGGTTTGAGTACGGCGTTCATCACGCCCTCCTTTCTGTTCACAAAAAAGAAAACGTGAGCGCCGTTGAAAGGAAGCGTCCTGAGCCTGGCGGGTGAACCGTCGCAGCGCTCCTCAGAACCGAGGCGGCATTCTACCCCGGGAAGCCCCGTGGCGGAATACGGACCATGCGGCCCCCTTTGCAGAAGAAAAAAAGAGCCGGGACACCCGGCTCTTTTCGACGTCCGCGCCGGCGGGCGTCAGACGCCGGCCGCCGCCTTCAGCGCCGCCGCCTTGTCCGTCACTTCCCAGGTGAATTCCGGCTCGTCGCGGCCGAAGTGGCCGTAGCTCGCGGTGCGCGTGTAGATCGGCCGCAGCAGGTCCAGCATGTTGACGATGCCCTTGGGCCGCAGGTCGAAATGCGCGTTGATCAGCTCGACTATCTTGGCCTCGGGGATCTTCCCGGTGCCGAAGGTATCGACCATCAGCGAGGTCGGCTTGGCCACGCCGATCGCGTAGGAAACCTGCACCATGCACTTCTCGGCGAGACCGGCGGCGACGATGTTCTTCGCGACGTAGCGGCCCGCGTAGGCGGCCGAGCGGTCGACCTTGGACGGGTCCTTGCCGGAGAACGCGCCGCCGCCGTGCGGCGAGGCGCCGCCGTAGGTGTCGACGATGATCTTGCGGCCGGTGAGGCCGGCGTCGCCCATCGGGCCGCCGACGACGAAGCGCCCGGTCGGGTTCACCAGATAGCGGGTATCGGCGGTGAGCATTTCCTTCGGCAGCACCGGCTTGATGATTTCCTCGATGACCGCCTCGGACAACTGGGCATGCGAGACCTCTGGATGGTGCTGGGTGGAGAGCACGACGGTGTCGATGGAGTGCGGCTTGCCGTCGACGTAGCGGATCGACACCTGCGACTTGGCGTCGGGGCGCAGCCACGGCAGGCGGCCGTCCTTGCGCAGCTCGGACTGGCGCTCGGTCAGGCGGTGCGCGAGGTAGATCGGCATCGGCATCAGCACGGGCGTTTCGCTGCAGGCGTAGCCGAACATCAGGCCCTGGTCGCCGGCGCCCTGGTCGAGATAATCGTCGTGGGCACGGTCGACGCCCTGCGCGATGTCGGGCGACTGCTTGCCGACGGTGACCAGCACCGAGCAGGTGTTGTAGTCGAAGCCGATCTCGGATGAGTCGTAGCCGATGCGCTTGATGGTCTGGCGCGCGACCTGGTTGTAGTCGATGACCGCCGCGGTCGTGATCTCGCCGGCGATGACGCACAGGCCGGTGGTCAGCAGCGTCTCGCACGCCACGCGTGCATGTTTGTCCTGGGTTAGAATCGCGTCGAGCACAGCGTCCGACACTTGATCCGCCATCTTGTCGGGGTGCCCTTCAGACACCGACTCAGACGTAAAAATGAAATCCTTTTGCATGAATGCTCCTGTCGTCCCGATTATCGACTGCGTAACCGGCTCGGGGGACCAACGGAGCGGTGACGCTTTAGCTGTATTTGTATCCCGCCCGCAAGTTGTCAGAATTAACGCGGCGGCTCGTGCATCTGCATTGTGCACCCCCCGCATCGCGACCGTCAATTCCGCAAAAGCGACGCCGATCCGCCGCAGACCCGCGTCCGTGCCGGGCCACGTGCCCGCATGATGTTCCTGTTCAAGCTGCTGGCCCGCCTGCCGCTGCCGCTGCTGCATGGGCTCGGGATCGCCCTGGGGTGGCTCGTCTACTGGGCGCCGGGACGCCATTCCGGGCGCATGCGCAGCAATCTGTTCGACAGCGGCCTGTGCGCGCCGGGGCGCGACTGCAGGCGCCTGCTGCGCCAGGCGATCGGCGAGTCCGGCAAGGCCATCGTCGAACTCGTGCCGGTGTGGCTGCGCCCCTACGCGCAGGTGGTGAAGCTGGTCAAGGGCACGACCGGCTGGGAGCACATCGACGCCGCGCGCGCGGCCGGCAAGGGCATCATCCTCATCGGCCCGCACGTCGGCTGCTTCGAGATCATCAACCTGTATTACGCGTCGCTGCATCCCTTCACGGCCATGTACAAGCCGCCACGCAAGCCGATGCTCGCGTCCTTGATGCTGGCCGGCCGCCAGCGCGGCCAGGCGACGCTGGTGCCGACCGATCTGTCCGGCGTGCGCGCCCAGCTGGCGGCGCTGAAGCGCCACGAAGCGATCGGCATCCTGCCCGACCAGGTCGCCACCAGCGGGGACGGCGTGTGGGCGCCGTTCTTCGGGCGCCCGGCCTACACGCCGACGCTCGTCGCCAGCCTGCAGCGCAAGACCGGCGCGGCAGCGTTCTTCATCGCGGCCGAGCGCCTGAGCTGGGGACGCGGCTATCACATCCACGTCTTTCCGCTGGACGCGCCGCTGCCCGAAGAGAAGACCGCCGCAGCCACCGCGATCAACCGCGGCGTGGAAGACGTCGTGCGGCGCTTCCCGGCGCAATATCTGTGGAGCTACAACCGCCACAAGCGCCCAGGCGGCGTGGCGCACCCGGACGACCCGCCCGAAGAATGAGCCGCGCGCCATCCAGCACGTTGATCCGACCCGCGCTGCTGCCCGTCTGGCTCGGCGTCGCGGCGCTGTGGCTGCTGCACTGGCTGCCGCTGCCGCTGCAGGCGGCCGCCGGCAACGCGCTGGGCTGGCTGCTGGCGCAGGTGCCGGGCAAGCGGCGCCACGTCGTCGCCACCAACCTCGCCCTGTGCTTTCCCGACACGCCCGGGCCGGTGCGCGAGCGCTGGCTGCGGCAGACCTTCCAGGCCTCGATGCGGGCGGTGCTCGAACATGGCCTGCTGTGGTGGGGGTCCGAGGCGCGCCTGCGGCGCCTCATCCGCATCGACAACCCCGAAGCCGCCCTCGGCGACGGCGTGCGACCGGTCATCTGGCTCGCGCCGCACTTCGTGGGGCTCGACATGGGCGGCGTGCGGCTGTCGATGGACCGCCAGGTCGCCTCGATGTACGCACCCTCGAAGAACCCCGCCTCCGACTGGCTCATGCTGCGCGGGCGCTCGCGCTTCCGCAAGCCGGTGCTCGTCGCCAAGTCGGACGGCATCAAACCCGTGCTGAAGGCGCTGAAGACGCCGCTGCCGTTCTACTACCTGCCGGACCAGGACCAGGGCCGCCTCAATGCGGTGTTCGTGCCCTTCTTCGGCGTGTCCGCCGCCACGCTCTCGGCGCTGCCGCGGCTCGCCAAGCTCACCGGCGCGCAGGTCGTGCCCGCCATCACCCGCCAGCTGCCCGGCGGCGAGGGTTACGCGGTGCGTTTCTATCCGCCGTGGGAGCGTTTTCCCAGCGACGATGTCGAAGCCGACGTCGCACGCATGAATGCGTTCATCGAGGAGCGCATCCGCGAAATGCCACCGCAATACCTGTGGCTGCACCGCCGCTTCAAGACCCGTCCGGAAGGAGAAGCCAGCCTGTATGAATGACGCCAGCCTGCACCGTCTGACAGCGGAGGATATCGATGCGGTCAGCGCGCTGGCGCGCACCGTCTGGCAGGCAACCTACTCGGCGCTGATTTCGCAGGCGCAGATCGACGCGATGCTGAGCGATCGCTACGCCGCCGATCGCATCCGCGCGCAACTCGACGATCCGCGCCACGCCTGGTGGATCGCCCGCCGCGACGCATCGGCGGTCGGCTTCGCCCATGCCGCGCTCGACGGCGCCGACTGCAAGCTCGACAAGCTCTACGTGCATCCCGCGCGCCAGCGGCAGGGAATCGGCACCGCCATGCTGAAGGCTGCGCTGGACTGGGCGCGCCAGCACCGGTGCCGCCGCCTGTGGCTGCAGGTGAACCGCGGCAACGCACAGGCCCTCGCCGCCTACCGCAAATACGGCTTCCGCATCGTCGAGTCGCGCGTGTTCGACATCGGCCACGGCTTCGTGATGGACGACCATGTGATGGAATTGACCCTATGAGTTTCGCCAATCCCGACGACAACGCCCTGCGCGCGCTGCTCGACCGCACGAGGACCATCGCCGTCGTCGGCCTGTCGCCCCAGCCCGCCCGCCCGAGCTACCGCGTGGCCCAGGCCATGCAGCGCTACGGTTATCGCATCGTGCCGGTGCGCCCGCTGGTCGACGAGGTGCTGGGCGAGAAGGCGTATCCGAGCCTCGCCGACATTCCGTTCGCGGTCGACCTGGTCGACGTGTTCCGCGCCGCCGAGCACGTCCCCGCTATCGTCGGACAGTGCCTGGCGCTACACTTGCCAGCTATCTGGATCCAGGAAGGCATCGTCCACGAATCCGCCGCCCGGCAGGCG
This sequence comes from Pseudomonadota bacterium, assembly GCA_021820845.1. Lineage (GTDB taxonomy): Bacteria > Pseudomonadota > Gammaproteobacteria > Burkholderiales > Thiobacillaceae > Thiobacillus. Next base: position 9,791 of record JAKADC010000015.1, on the reverse strand, counting down.
CAAGCCGGCGGCATGACGGTCGTGATGGACCGCTGCCTGCTCAAGGAATTCGCCAGACTCAGGACCGCATGAGCACCCGATGGGCACGAAACTGAAATTCACCAAAATGCACGGCCTCGGCAACGACTTCGTCGTGTTCGACGGCATCACGCAGGCCGTCTCACTCAGCCCCGCCCAGTACCGTCGCATCGCCGATCGCCACTTCGGCATCGGCTGCGACCAGATTCTGCTGGTCGAGAAACCCACCCGCGACGACGCCGATTTTCGCTACCGCATCTTCAACGCGGACGGCGGCGAGGTGGAGCAATGCGGCAACGGCGCGCGCTGCTTCGTGCGCTTCGTGCACGACCATGGGCTCACCGACAAGACCGCGATCCGCGTGGAGACCGCGTCCGGCGTGATCGAGCCGCGCCTGCTCGCCAACGGCCTCGTCACGGTCGACATGGGCGCGCCGCGCTTCGCGCCCGCGGACATCCCGTTCGCCGCGGAAACCGAGAAGATGACCTACGCGCTCAAGGTCGGCCAGCATGTCCTCGACATCGCCGCGCTGTCGATGGGCAATCCGCACGCCGTGCTGCGCGTGAACGACCTCGACAGCGCGCCGGTGGACATTCTCGGCGCGGCGATCGAATCGCATTCGCGCTTTCCGCAGCGGGTCAACGCCGGCTTCATGCAGGTGCTGACGCCGCACGACATCCGCCTGCGCGTGTACGAGCGCGGCGCCGGCGAGACGCTCGCCTGCGGCACCGGCGCCTGCGCCGCGGCGGTCGCCGGCATCCGCCAGGACTGGCTCAAGAGCCCGGTCAGCGTGCACACACGCGGCGGCGACCTGGTCGTCGAATGGGCGGGCAAGGGCCAGCCGGTCTACATGACCGGCCCGGCCGAAACGGTATTTGAAGGGGAGATCGAACTCTAATGGACACGCAATCCGCACCGCTGGACAAACAGGCCATCGCCGATTTTCTGACGCGGCATCCGAATTTCTTCAACGATTTCCCCGCGCTGCTGACCGAGCTGCACATTCCGCATCCGCACGGCACCCACGCCGTGTCGATGAGCGAGCGGCAACTGATCGCGATGCGCGACAAGGTCCGCATGCTGGAAAACAAGCTGGCCGAGCTGATTCAATTCGGCGAGGAAAACGACGGGATCTCCGACAAGCTGCACGCGCTGACGCTTGCGCTGCTGGCCTCGCGCACGCCCCAGGACGCCCTCGCGGCGCTCGGCCTGCATCTGCGGGAAGGCTTCGCGGTGCCGCACCACGCCGCGCGGGTATGGAACCTGCCGGCCGGCAGCGTGCCGGGGCTCGCCGAGCCGGTCTCGCCCGCTGCCCGTGCCGGCATCGAGGCGATGGCCACGCCGGTCTGCGGGCCGCTCGCCTTCAGCGAAGCCGGCGACTGGTTCGGCGAGGTGACGCCGCACCTGCGCGCGTTCGCCAGCATCCCGTTGCGGGCCGCCGTCACCGCGGCGCCCATCGGCGTCCTGGTGCTGGCGTCCGAAGAGCCGAAACGCTTCTACGCCGGCATGGGCACGCTCTATCTCGAACGGCTGGGGCAGCTGGTCGGCGCCGCGCTGGTGCGGATGCAGGATTGAACGCGGAAGGCTCCCCTCCCCCTTCATCCCCGGATGGGGACGACCCGCCCGGAAGCGCGCGCCCGAGCGGTCATCCAGGGGCCGGCGCCGTGCCCGGCCCGATTCAGCGCTATCTCCAATATCTCGCGGCCGAACGCCGGCTGTCGCCGCACACGGTGGCGGCCTGTCAACGCGATCTCGCGACCCTCGTCGGCCTGACCGGCACCAAGCCGCCCGACGCGCTCGACGTCAACGACATCCGTACCGCGATCGTCAAGCTGCGCAGCCGGAACCTGGCGGCCGCCAGCGTCGCCCGCCAACTGTCGAGCTGGCGCGGCTTCTACGCCTTCGCCTGCCGCCGGCTCGGCTACGCGAACAACCCGTGCGTCGGCCTGCGCCCGCCGAAGGCGCCGAAGTCCTTGCCGCAGGTCCTGTCGCCCGACGCCTGCACCCAGCTCCTCGACAGCGCCCAAACCGCGGCCGACGACGCCCTGGCGGCACGCGACCGCGCCATGTTCGAACTGTTCTATTCGTCCGGCCTGCGCCTGTCGGAACTGGTCGGGCTCGATCTCCACGATCTCAACCTGCAAACCGGCGAAGCTCAGGTCACCGGCAAGGGCAGCAAGACGCGCATCGTGCCGGTCGGTCAGCAGGCGCTCGCCGCCGTCGCCGCCTGGCTGCCGCTGCGGCTGCCGCTGGCGCAAGCCGGCACGGCGGCCCTGTTCGTCAGCCGGCGCGGGAGTCGTTTGACGCCGCGCAGCGTGCAATTGCGGCTCGATCGCTGGGCGCGGCACGCGGCGCTGAACCAGCACGTGCATCCCCACATGCTGCGCCACGCGTTCGCCACCCACGTCCTGCAATCGTCGGGCGACCTGCGCGCGGTGCAGGAGATGCTCGGCCACGCCAGCATCAGCACCACGCAGGTCTACACGCATCTCGACTGGCAGCACCTCGCGAAGGTATACGACCAGGCGCATCCGCGCGCGCGCAAGAAGAAAGACTGAACCGCCGCGCTTCGCGCCGGGATGACCGCCCGCGCGCTCACGGCACGCGGCAGGTTCACAGCGCCGTCTTCGGCGGGATCAGGCTCATCCAGTCGCCCAGCGCGCCGCGGATTTCGTCGAGCGTGAGGTGCCGCATCAACGCCCGGTTGCCGGGCGCCATCTGGTTCCACTCGCAGGTCATGCCGCGCAGCTGGGGCTGCGCGGGGTCGCGCAGGCGGAATTCCGTCTTGTAATAAAGAAACGTCGGCTCGCCGTCGTCGTCGTGCACGTACCTCGCCTTCAGCACGTACGATTCCGCCTCGGCGACGAAGCTGATGCTGCGCGTCACCCGCCACACCTCGAACCGTCCGGGCTGAAGCGTCTGCGGCGCCTCGCTCACCGTGTCCAGTTCCACGACGCAGAACGGATCCTGTTCCTGCACGCCGTTGCGCGGGACGACGCGGCCGTACTGCAGGCGCACCGTGGCGGAATCGGCCGGAATGACCAGGGGACGGTTGAGCTGCGCCACCCAGCCCGTCGAATACGCGTAATACGGCGAAGCCGGATCGGACGATTCAAGTCCGGCGCACCCGGCCAGCGCCAATGCGCCGGCAAACACAAAAGCGATACGTCTCATCCTGACCTCCTGAGCGTCGTGGTCCTACTCGGGTTTCACCCTGAACCAGGTGGCATACAGCGCGGGAAGGAAAAACAGCGTGAGAAAGGTCGCTGCGATCAGCCCGCCCATGACGGCGACCGCCATCGGCCCCCAGAAAATCGAACGCGACAGCGGAATCATCGCCAGCACCGCGGCGGCGGCGGTGAGACTGATCGGCCGCATCCGCCGCACGGTGGACTCGATGATCGCGTCCCACTGCGGCAGGCCGCGCGCGATGTCCTGGCGGATCTGGTCGACCAGGATCACCGAGTTGCGCATGATCATCCCGGACAGCGAAATGATGCCCAGAAGCGCCACGAAGCCCATCGGCTGGCCGGTCACCAGGAGCGCGATCGCCACGCCGATGATGCCGAGCGGCGCCGTCAGCACCACCAGCAGCGCGCGCGAGAAATTGCCGAGTTGCAGCATCAGCAGCGTCAGCGTGGTGATCACGATGAGCGGCCACGACGCGCCGATCGCGGCGTTGGCCTTGGCGCTGCTTTCGACCGGCCCGCCGACCTCGAGCCGGAACCCCGGCGGCAGCTGGGCCTGGAAGCGCGCCACCTGCGGCGCCAGCGATTCGATGATCGTCGCCGGCTGCGTCTCGCCCACCGCGTCGCCGCGCACCGAGATCGTCGGCAGGCGGTCGCGCCGCCAGATGATGCCGTCCTCGAACACCGGCTGGAACGTGGCGATCTGCCCCAGGGTCACGCTCTGGCCGTCGAAGCGCCCGACGGGCAGCGCCTTCAGCGCGTCGACGTCGCGGTGCTCCTTGCGCGGGATGCGCAATTCCACATCGATCAGGCGATCGTTCTCCCGGAATTGCGTCACGATCGCGCCCGACAATTCCAGCGCCAGCAGGCGACCGACCGTATCCGAGCTGAGGCCGAGCGCCCTGATCTTGTCCTGGTCGAGCCGGACCTTCATCGCCAGCGACTGCTCGTTCCAGTCCAGGTTCACCGCCGTCACCTGCGGCTGCGCGGCAAGGATCCTGCGCAATTTCTCGGCTTCGAGCTTGAGCCGGGGGATGTCGGGCCCGGAAAGCCGATATTGCACCGGGTAGCCTGCCGGCGGGCCGTACTCGAAACGCACCGCGCGTCCGCGCACGTTGGGAAAATCGGTGTCGAACAGCTTGCGGATGCGCGCAAGCTCGCGCTCGCGCGCCGGGACGTCCTTCGCGATCACCACGAGTTGCGCGAAATTGCGGTTGTTCAGCCGCTGGTCCAGGCCGAGCACGAAGCGCGGCGCGCCCTGGCCGATGTAGGTGAGCACGTGCGCGACATCCGCGTCCCGCCGCAGCAGGCTTTCGAGCCTGACCGCCTCGGCGCGCGTCGCGTCGACGGACGCGCCTTCGGGCAGCCACATTTCGACCAGGAGTTCGAGCCGGTCGGACTGCGGAAAGAACTGTTTCTCGACGCGCTGCATCGCAGCCAGTCCGACGATCAGCGCCGCCGCCGTCAGCGCGATCACGATGCGGCGGTGCCTCAGGCACCAGGTCACCGCGGCGCGAAAACGCCGGTAGAACGGCGTGAGGTAGGCCGCGTTCTCGTCGACCACGCGGTGGCTCGGCCCCAGGAGGGCGTGGCCGAGATACGGCGTGACGACGACGGCGACGAGCCACGAGGACAACAGCGCGATCGTCGTCACTGCAAAGATGGCGAAGGTGTATTCGCCGACCACCGACTTCGCCAGCGCGATCGGCAGGAACGCGGTGGCGGTCAGCAGCGTGCCGGTGAGCATGGGAAACGCCGTCGACTGGAAGGCGAAGGTGGCCGCCTCGAAGCGGTCCCATCCGGCCTCCAGCTTGTGCGCCATCATTTCCACCGCGATGATCGCGTCGTCCACGAGGAGGCCGAGCGCGATGATGAGCGCGCCGGTCGAGATGCGATGCAGGTCGATGTTGAACAGCCACATCGCGGTGAAGGTGATCGCGAGCACGACCGGGATGGACAGCGAAACCACGAGGCCGGCGCGCCATTTGAGCGCCAGGAAGGTGACCGCCAGCACGATGGCGACGGCTTCGAGGAAGCTCTGCATGAAGAGCTTGACCGCGCGGCTGACGATGCTCGGCTGGTCATGGATGCGCTGGATTTCCATGCCGACCGGCAAGGTCTTCTGCAGCGCCGCCATCGCGGCCGCCACGTCGCGCCCCATCGCCACGACGTCGCCGCCCTCCGCGAGCGACACCCCGAGCAGGATCGCCGGTTCGCCCTGCGAGCGGATTTCGGTCGTCGGCGGATCCTCGTAGCGTCGGGTCACGCTGGCGATGTCGCCGAGCCGGAAGCTGCGCGTGCCGACGCGGATGACCGTCTCGCGCAGGCCCTCCACGTCGGAATACGGTCCCGTCACGCGCAGGGGGATCGACAGCACGTCGTTTTCGACCCGGCCCTCGGCCACCACGCCGTTCTGTTCGTCCACCGCCTGCGCGATCTGCTGCGGCGTGATGCCGAGCGTGGCGAGTTTCTGCGCGGGGATCTCGATGTAGACTTTTTCCGGCACGATGCCGAACAGCTCGACCTTGCCCACGTTGGGCAGGCGGCGCACCTCGCGCTGCGCCTCCTCGGCGGCGCGGCGAAGGTCCTCGCGGCTGAATCCGTCGCCGGTAAACGCGTAGATCGAACCGAAGGTGTCGCCGAATTCGTCGTTGAAAAACGGCCCCTGCACGCCGGCCGGAAGCGTCTGCCTCATGTCGCCGATCTTCTTGCGGACCTGGTACCAGGCTTCCGCCACGTCGCCCCCGCGCACCGTTTCCTTGAGATTGACGAAGAGCGCGGTCTCGCCGGCCTTGGCGTAGCTCTGCACGAAATCGATCTCGGGCATTTCCTGCAGCTTCTTCTCGATCCGCTCGGTCAGCTGTTCCGACACCTCCTGCGCGGTCGCGCCCGGCCAGCGCGCCTGGATCAGCATGACCTTGAACGTGAACGGCGGGTCCTCGGCCTGGCCCAGATAAAAATAGGAGCGCGCGCCGACCAGCAGGATCAGCACGATGAAGAAGCGCACCAGCGCCGGGTGCTCGATCGCCCAGCGCGACAGGTTGCCGCGCCCGGGCACGAAACGCGGCGCCTCGCTCATGGCCGGACGGGCCCGACCAGGCGCACCTGCTGGCCGGGCGCGAGCTTGTGCACCCCCGCCGTCACCACCCAGTCGCCGGCTGTCAGCCCCGACACGATCGCCGCGCGCTCGCCGCTCATCTCGCCGATCCGCACGCTGCGCGCCGCGACCTTGCCGGTCCGCGGATCCACCACCCAGACCTGGGGCTGGCCGTCGACCCTGAACAACGCCGATTGCGCGACCGACAGCGCGGCGGCGCCCGCGCTGTCGGCCTCGACCGTGGCCGTCATGCCCAGCTTCACCGCCGCGTCGGGGTCGAGGAGGCTGACGCGCGCGCTGTAGGTGCGGCTCGCGGCATCGGCCGCCGGCGACAGTTCGCGCAGCCGCCCGGCGTACACCCTGTCCGGCGCGGACCAGACGCGAACCTTGAGGTCATGCGCGGCACGCAGCGCGTCGAGCGCGTTTTCCGGCACGTCGATGCGCACTTCGCGTTCGCCTTCGCGCGCGAGCTTCGCCACCGGCTGCCCGGCGGCGACCACCTGGCCGGCCTCGAATGAAATGGCCGTCACGACGCCCGCATGCGGCGCGGTCAGCCGCGTGTAGGCCTGCTGGTTGTCCTGGCGGGCAGCGTCGGCGCGAAGCTGGCGCGCCCGCGCCGCGGCCGCTTCGGCCGTCGTGCGCCGGCGGTCGAGTTCGGCCTCCGAAATGAAGTTCTGTGCGCGCAGTTCGGTGAAGCGCCGCAAGTCCTGCTGCGCGAGCCGGGCTTCGGCCTCGGCGGCGACGAGTTGGGCGCGCGCGGCGCGCGCGGCCAGAACGTAATCCTGCGGATCGAGCGTGGCGATGACCTGGCCCGCCCTGACCGCGCTGCCGACTTCGACCTTGCGCGAATCGACCCGTCCCCCGACGCGAAACGCCAGATCGGTCTCGTAGCGCGCGCGTATCTCGCCGGCATAACGCGTTCCCTGCCGCGCGACGCCGATCCCCACCTGCTCGGCGCGCACGGGGCGGATGTCTTCGGGCGGCGCATGCGGCGCGGCGCGCCCGCACCCGCCCAGCAGAAGCGGGAGCAGAAGGGCTGCCAGCGGAAAAAATGGATTCATGCGCGGATTATCGCCGATCGCCTCCGGTTCGGTCCGCCTTTCGCCGGGTGGCCTCCGCCGTCGCGGCGGGGTTATGATGCGGGGCGCAGCCGGTCGCGCCCAGTCCGTTCCGGCTGTCCGGGCGCCCGCCCGGCTGTATTGATCAACGACCCTCGATGTCCGGAGTTTCCTATGCCCGCCTCGTCCAAACCCCTCACCGAAGCCGCACTGCTGAAGATGCCGGCTTCCGCCTATATGAACGCGGCCCAACTCGCATTTTTTCGCAGCCGTCTCGAGACGCTGCGCGAGGAAATCCTCAGCAATGCCGCGGACACCGGCGAGCACCTGAAAGAGAACGAGAATTTTGCCGACCCCAACGATCGCGCCACCGTCGAGGAGGAGCACATGCTGGAACAGCGCGTGCGCGACCGTGAACGCAAGCTGCTGAAAAAGATCAACTCGGCGCTCGCGCGCATCGACACCGGGGACTACGGCTGGTGCCTTGAAACCGGCGATCCCATCGGCCTGCCGCGACTGCTGGCGCGTCCCACCGCCGAATATTCGATCGAGGCGCAGGAGCGCCACGAGAAGAAGGAAAGACTGCACGCCTGACACGGCGCCCGCCGATGGACGCGCCCCTTCCCGTCACCCTGCTCACCGGCTTTTTGGGCAGCGGCAAGACCACGGTGCTGAACCATCTGGTTCGCACCTTGCCGCGCACGGCGATTCTCATGAACGAGTTCGGCGAGGTCGCGCTCGATCACCAGCTGCTGCAAAAGATGGAAGGGCCGATGGCGCTGCTGTCGGGCGGCTGCGTGTGCTGCACGATCTCGGGCAGCCTGTCGCCGACGCTCAAGAACCTGTGGATGGCGCGCCAGAAGGGCGACATCCCGGCGTTCGAGCGCGTCATCATCGAAACCACCGGCATCGCCGATCCGGTGCCGGTGCTCGACAATCTGCTGCACGACAACTGGGTGCGCGCGCGCTTCCGTCTCGACGGCGTCGTGACCACGGTCGACGCGCTGTTCGGCATGGGCCAGCTCGACGAGCACGCCGAAGCGGTCAAGCAGGTCGCGGTCGCCGACCGCCTGCTGCTGACCAAGACCGACCTCGCGCCCGCCGCCACGGTCGCCGCCCTGCGCGAACGGCTCGCCGCGCTGAACCCGGCGGCCGACCTCGTGACGGTGACGCACGGCGAACTCGACCCGGCGGCGATCCGGAACCTGGGATTGTGGAATGCCGAGACGCGCTCGCTGGAAGTCGCGCGCTGGCTGAAGCCGCAGCGCTACCGTCCGGCCAGTGCGAGCCCGCTCGGCGGCAAACCCGCGGCCGCGTCGCACGACGCGCGCATCGAGGCGTTCTCGGTGACGATCGACGCGCCGCTCGACCGCTACGGGCTGCAGGCGGCGCTGTCCATGCTCGCCTCGTTCCGCGCCGACAACCTGCTGCGTTTCAAGGCCATCGTGAACCTGCGGGACGAGCCGCAACCAACCGTTCTGCACGGCGTGCAGCACGTGCTGTACCCCGAAGTGAAGCTCGACGCCTGGCCCGACGACGATCGTCGCAGCCGCTTCGTCTTCATCGTGCGCGACCTCGATCCCGCTTTCGTCGCCAAGCTGCTGGCCGACTTCAGCGGCGCGGCGCAGGCCCAGGCATGAACCTCGCGCAGAAGATCCTCGTCGGCGCGATCCGCGCCTACCAGCTCGCGCTTTCGCCGTGGCTGGGGCGGCGCTGCCGCTACCTGCCGACGTGTTCGGAATACGGCAAGGAAGCCATCGAGAGGCACGGGGCGCTCAAGGGCAGCTGGCTGGCCGCGAAGCGCGTCGGTCGCTGCCGGCCCGGCTGCGCCCACGGCTACGATCCGGTTCCGCCGGTCGACCCGCCCGAACGGTAGAATCGCCCGATGCCGTCGCGCCGTCTCCTCTCCTGGCTGTTCGCGCTGGCCCTGCTGTTCGGGCAGGCCGCCGCGTTCGCGCATGCGCTGACCCACTTGCGCGTGCACGACACGGGCCTGCCCGACAAGGTGTGCGAAGTCTGCCTGGCGCAGGCCCAGCTCGGTGCCGCGCTGCCGCCCAGCCCCGTGGTGGTGGCGAGCACCCCGATCGTCCCCGTCTACACGGCCGGCGCCGCACTCGCCTGGACCGACCTCGCCCCGCGCCCCGCCTGCGCCCGCGCGCCGCCCGCTCCGTCGAACGCCTGAGTCCCTCGATGCCCGCGCCGAATCACGCGCGGGCGTTCATCTCACTTTGACGGAGTAGAACATGTTACGTCCCGCCCTCATGGCGGCCGCGCTGGCGGTCGCCTGCCCGGCGCATGCCGACGACGCCGACCTTGCCGCGCTGCGCGCCGAGGTCCAGAAAATGAAAACCGACTACGAGGCGCGCATCGAGGCGCTGGAAGCGCGGCTCGCCAAGGCCGAAGCCGCCGCGGCGGCGGCGGCGGCTGCCC
>JAKADC010000020.1 GCA_021820845.1 Pseudomonadota bacterium | reverse complement strand
TCGAAGACCGCCTCGATCGACGGCGTCTGGGCGACGGTGGGCTCGACCAACCTCGACTGGCGAAGCTATGTGCACAACGATGAACTGAACGCCGTGGTTCTCGGCCCGGAATTCTCGCGCCAGATGGAAGCGATGTTCGCGCGGGACCGGGCGGCGTCGAAGCCGATCGACGCGGCGCAGTGGCGGCGCCGGTCGCCCCTGCAGCGCACGGAGGAATGGCTGGCGCGGCGGCTCGAATACTGGCTGTAGGCGGGCAATCCCGCCGCAGAGGAAGCGCGCATGGCGCGGCTTCCGTTCCACAACCGGACGAAAGGAGCTTCGTGATGAATACGCTTATCGTCGGCCGTTTCCATCAGCTGTCCGACGCGGAAGCCGCGTCGCGTGAGCTGGCGCGCGCCGGATTCCTGTCCGAGGAGATGGGCCTCGTTTACGTCAATCCGCACGGCCAGCATGCCACGCATCCCGTCGGCGGGGACAAGGCCGAATCCCCCGGCACGCATGACGCGACGTCGGGCGCGGTGCGCGGCGCGGCCGGCGGCGCCGGCGCGGGAACCCTGCTCGGCGCGGCGGCGATTCCCGCGCTCGGCCCCGCCGGGCCGCTCATGGGCGCCGCCGTGGGCGCGTACACGGGCGCGCTGGTGGGTGCGCTCAAACACATGGAGGACGGGGACGGCGAGCGGACGCCGGTCGACGCCGACGGCCACGCCGACCCGCTGCCGCACGAGCCGGGTTTTCTGCTCGCTGTCGCGCTGGGCGACGCGGCCCGGCGCGACAGGGCGGTGGACATTCTCAGGACCGTCGCGGAAGACGTCGAGGAAGCCGAAGGCATCCTGCGCGACGGCGACTGGATCGACTTCGATCCGCTCGCTGCGGGCAAGCCGATCGCGTAGCGCCGGCCGCGGCCATCTCGGACATCTCCTACGCGGCTTCTGACACGCGGCCGACTGGAAGCGCCGCGCAGCGCCTTCTAGGCTGGAAGCAAGCCTAGGTGACTCCATCCAAGCCACGCCTTTGCGTATCAAGGGGATAACCGATGACCTGTCGCACACCGCTTCGCGGCATCTTCGCCGGGCTGGGCCGCGAACGCCTGCCCGGCACCGTTTTCTCGCTCGTCCTGGCCGCGGCCGCGGCGCCTTCCGCGCATGCCGATGCGAACGCCGGCTCGGTGCTGGCGCACCAGGGCAGTGCCGGCGTCCCCGCCTGCGTCAGCTGCCACGGCATGCAGGGCGAAGGGCAGGCCGCGTCGGGCTTCCCGCGGCTCGCCGGCCAGAATCAGGACTACCTTCTGAAAGAGCTGCAGGCGTTTGCCGACGGCACGCGCAAAAGTCCGCAGATGAATCCGATCGCCAGCGCCCTGAGCGCCGCGCAAAAGCGCGACGCCACGGCGTATTTCGCGAGCCTTCCCGCCTGGAAGCAGCAGGACAAGCCGAATACCTCCTCGCCGAGCTACCAGCGGGGCCGGAAGCTGGCGACCGTCGGCGACTGGAACAAGGAAATGCCGGCGTGTTTCATCTGCCACGGCGCCGGCGGCCGCGGCGTGCCGCCGCATTTTCCGGCCCTCGTGGGCCAGCCGAGGGCGTATACCCGGGCCCAGCTCGAGGCCTGGCGGTCGGCGAAGCGGGCAAACGACCCGCAGGGGTTGATGCGGTCCGTCGGCGCGAAGATGACCGACCAGGAGATCGCCGACGTCAGCCTGTATCTCGAGAATCCGTCGCCTGCCGAGGTGGAGGAATAGCCATGGCCAACCGACCGAACGATTCGTCGCGCAGCGACGCGCCGAGCCGCCGCTTCCATCCGGTCTGGATCGTGATGGTGGTGGTCGCCACGCTGCTGCTCGCCGGCCTCGTCGCCATCCCCGCCGTGCTCGTTTCCGAAACGAAGCCGCCCGCCGCCGCGCCGGCGCCGTCCGATGCATCCGGGCAAAACCGCAACGGCGCGGGAAGCGCGCCGGCCGTCGTCGAGCAGAGCCCCAGCCCCGGCAAGCTCAGGCAGGCCAAGACCGTGCAGGTCGATTTCTCTCCGCCCGCCGACGAAGACATGCCGAGCGGACCCTTCGGCGATGCGGTGAGGCTGGGACAAAAAATCTTCACCGACACCCAGACTTATGCGCGCCCCTACGTCGGCAACAAGCTGCGCTGCGTGAACTGCCACCTGGGCGCCGGCCGCAAGGCCGACTCGGCGCCGCTCTGGGCGGCCTACGGGATGTTTCCGGCGTATCGCGAAAAGAACAAGCGGGTCAACACCTACGAAGACCGTCTCACCGGCTGCTTCCGCTTCAGCATGAACGGCAAGGCGCCGCCGCGCGACAGCAAGGAAATGGTCGCCCTCGTGAGCTACAGCTACTGGCTGGCCAAGGGTGCCCCCACCGGCGTCGCGCTCAAGGGCCGCGGCTATCCCAAGCTCGCCCAACCCGCCAGGTCGCCCGACGCGACGCGCGGCAAGGCCGTGTTCGACGCCAACTGCGCGATCTGCCACGGCGCCGACGGCCACGGCACGCAGGCGAACGGCGGATACGCCTTTCCACCCCTGTGGGGTCCGAACTCGTTCAACGAAGGCGCCGGCATGGCGCGCGTCCCCAAGGCCGCCGCGTTCATCCATGCGAACATGCCTCTTGGCAAGGGCAACAGCCTCAGCGAACAGGACGCCTGGGACGTGGCGCAGTACATGGACAGTCAACCGCGTCCGCCCGATCCGCGGGTCGCCAAGTCGCGCTGATCGCGGCGAGCGACGAGCCTCACTTGGCCCTGACCACGCTGACCTGCCCGTCGCCCTCCATGTAGCAGCGCCTCACCTCCTCGAGACGGCTGATGCCCTGTTCGCGCAGCTTCTCCATCAGTTCCTCCTCGCTGATCAGCTCGCGCTTCATGTTCTGCCTCAGCATGCTGCCGTTCCTGACCAGCAGCAGCGGCGCCGGGCGAAGCAGGCGCTCGACGCCAGCGAAGCGGTATCCCAGCCAGTCGAGGAAGAAATCCCAGAAGACGATCGTCGAGACGAGGATCAGGCCGTCGGTGAGCGACCGGTATTCGCCGGCCATGGCGTTCTGCGACGCATCCGCCACGAGCACGATGACCAGCAGGTCCGAAATGCCGACGCCGCCGGTTTCGCGCCGCGAGACGCGCAGCACGAAGAACAGGGCGAGGTAGACGAGCGTGCCGCGGAGAATGATCTCCCCGACCGGCACGTCGGGAACGAAAATCGAATCCCAGTCCACGTGTTCGATGGCGCGTCAGGCGCTCGCCACGCGGACGCGCCGGGACTCAGAAGCTCCGCACGACGCGATAGCTGCGCCGGTGGAGTGCGCGCACGGCGCGCTTGATCTGCGCATGGGTGATGGGATGAATGACGACGGCCCAGCGGCCTTTTCGGATGGCGCGCCGGACCGAGGTGATGACGAGAATGTGATCCGGCCGGGCCGTGATCAGCCCGCCGGCAAGGAGTCCGAAGGTGGCGCCGAAGCCGACGAACACGGCGAGGCTCATCCCCGGCGTGCTCATGACCGCGTTGCTCCCCGCGGCGAGGAAACCGAGATAAAGCAGGAGCCCGGCGATCGCGCCCAGGCTGCCCAGGAAGACGTGAGCCCTCATGAGGGTATGCCAGATCCCCGACTGCTCGGGTTCCAGCTTGCCGCCGAATTCGGGGCTGCCCGCGATGTTGCCGTCGGACGGGCCCACCAGGCTGACCTGCGTGTCATCGAGCCCCGCGGTCTGTTTGACCTCCGCGGCGGCGGTTTCCGCGCCACTCCGGTTCATGAAGAGACCCGCCACCTTGGTCAGCGAACGTTCACCGAATACCGCATCTCTGATTTTCATGTCGCCCCCTTTTCGCCGCGGGCTGCCCCGCTCGCGAAAAACGCAATACGCCTCCGGCCCGCGCCCGTTCGGGTGCGGCTTCTCTCGGGCCGCCCGTCGACTCGACGTCTAGTGGAACCAGTCGTCGCTTGCCTTGCTCTGCCAGGCCTTGATCTGCTTTTCGGCATCGTCTCGCGAGACGCCGTAGCGCTCCTGGATCTTGCCGGTGAGCTGATCGCGGCGACCCTGGATCATGTCGAGATCGTCATCGGTGAGTTTGCCCCACTGTTCCTTGAACTTGCCTTTGGCCTGCTTCCAGTTGCCTTCGATAATGTCCCAGTTCATGTTTCTCTCCTTTGATCAATCGTTCAACACATCGCGCCGGTCGGCCGGCGCGTCCTTCGCTACGGCCTGACGACGATTTCGTTCTTGACGGCCTTCACGTGCGGCACGTTCCGCGCGATCGATTCGGCCGTCGTGCGTTCCTCCGAATTCTTGGCAAAGCCGGACAGCAGGACCGTGCCGTTGAGCGTCTCGACCTTGATCGCCATGGCGCTGACCACCGGGCTTTCGGCGAATCGGGCCTTGACCTGCGTGGTGATGGTCGAATCATCCACGTACTGCCCGACGGTGGACTGGTCGCGCGTGACCGCGCAACCGCCCATCGTCAGCGTGCTCGCGGCGAGCATTGCTGCGAAAATTTTTGCGGCGTCCATGTTCGTCTCCTTTTATCCGGTCGAGGGTAAAAAGGGGCAGGCCTGGCGGCCTGCCCCCCCGTTCAGGCCGGCAATACGCCGACCTGGTCCTGCGCTGCCGGCCGCGTTTAGATGCGGTGGCGACGCCGGATCTGCCAGCCGATCAGGCCGAGGCCTGCCAGCATCATCGCGCTCGCCTGCGCCTCCGGAACCGGCGTCACCGACGACACGGTGTTCGCCGTCAGGCCGCCGTATTTCTTGTCGACGTAAGCCAGCGACGACCCGCCGTTCGTCGATGCGACGAGGAGGTTCTGGAAGGTCACGTTGATCGATTTGGTGCCGCTCCAGCTCGACAGGTCGGTCGAGTTCGACGCTTCCCACGGGTGGGAGGTGAGCCCGGTCTGATCCAGCGCGGCGGTCGACCCGATGTTGGTGGTCACGTCACGCGTGGGATTGCTCATGTCGTAGACGCGGACCGAGCCTGCCACGTTGGCCGAGCTGCCGCCGCCGTCGAGCATGTAGTCGCCGCGTTCCGCGAGACCGAGCGTCGAGAACGAATAGCCGTCGTGGGCCGTCATCTGGATGTTGGCGGTGTTGCTGGTCAGCACGTCGCCAGCTCCGTTGGTCGACTGGGCGGTGAAATTCACAGGCGTGAACGACAACGTGTCACCACTCACGGTGGGTTGGCCGAAAAGGCCCATGAGTGAATCGTCGAACGTGAAGTCGACGCTCGATCCAGACAGCGTGACCGTGGCGGCGAAAGCTGCGCCCGAAAATGCCTGCGCCAGCAATAACGCACCGGCCGCTAATTGATTCATTCGCTTCATGTAGTACTCCTTCTCGTTGCCATGGGATGAAAATAAAGGCCCGATCCCCCGATACGCATTGTTGTGGGCGCTCGGGAGGACCCCGGATACAACCGCTTCGCCTTTCGCGTAGCCGCCAGCCCTGCCGTGGGAGAGTCCGCACCGGAACCAGGGGAACCCCGGCGTGGACGACAGGACGCTTTCGCCGCTGCATGCGCATGCGCACACGACGACGGCAGCAAAGGGCTACGAGCCAACTTTAGGTGGGCGACGATGCCGCCGGTATAAGAAGGAAACCCTTCTGGATGTAGGACTTCGCGAAGTTGAACGGGCGTGCATTTTCCGTGCGCTTTCCGTGTCGCCAGGACCGGCTGCGTCGGTTTCGCTGCGCCGGTTTTCTTGATTCGGTCGGCGTCGCGGCCTGCGTTTTCGCTTCCTCGATCAGGCGGCGGCATTCGCTCCCGGAATTGCTGCCGGCATCGATCAGCGGAATCAGGGCGAGCGCGGGATTGACCGCGCCGAGCGCGGCGGCGCCGAGGCCGCGCAGCGCAAGCCGGCCCTTGTCGAGACTCGGCTGCGGATGCGCGAAACTGCCGCGCACGTGAATCGGCGTGCGCAGCGCCATGAGGCTGAGCTTGCGCGTCTTTGGCAGCACGGTGAGATCGAGCGCCTCCTGCCCGAGATCGATCTGGCCGTTGCCGTCGATGCGCGTGACGTCGGTGTCGAGCACGAGAATATCGGGGCGCATCACGCCTTTCGTCACCGCGAAATCGGCGATCCCGCAACGAATCCGCACCGGCTCGTCGCCGGTGAGTTTCAACTGCAGCATCTCGAGCAGGTGCAGGCTGACCGTCTCCATCATCAGCTTGCTGACCTCGCCGCCGTCGATGATCATCGATGCGTGGCCGTCCGCGCTGCCGAGCATCGTCGCCACGCTGTCGCCCTGCCCCTTGAGGTCGATGGTGCCGTTGAATTCGCCGATGCTCGTCCTGGCGCGGTCGAGCGTCGGGAAAAGCTCGGCGAGCCGGATCTTGCGCGCCTGCAGCTTCGCCGCGGCCTCAATCGGCGACGCGCGCCCGTCCAGATGCACCGAGCCTGCGAGCGTTCCGCCTGCCACGTCGAACTGCAGGGGGTCGAGCGTCAGGTCGCCGTCGCGCAAGCGCAGGTGCGTGGAGAGCTTGCTGATCGGAAGCGACTCGGGCCGCTCGATCGACTGCGCCTCGAGCCGCACGTCCGCATCCATGCGGTTCCAGCGACCGGTCCGGAACGCCTTCTGCGGCAGGACGCGGCCGTTTTCAGCCTCCGTCTCCGCGGCTTGACCTGAGCCGGGGCGGCTTCCGACGAGCGGGCCGAGATCGGCGAAATTGAGATGGGTCGACGTGAGCGTCGCCGTGAGAGACGGGCGTTGTCCCCCGGTGTCGACGCGCAGCGTGCCGGCGATATCGCTCTTGCCCACCTGCCCGGCAAACCGCTCGTACCGCCATTCGTCGCCGCTGCGGACCAGCCGGCCGCTGGTCTTGTATGGCGGCGTGTCGGGGAAGACGACGCCCAGCACGGGGTAGAGCTGCGCGAGGCTGTCGCCCTCGACGGCGATCTGGATGTCGGCGGCCGACAGCTTGAGCAGATTCGTGATGCGGCCGTCGGCGCGCACGTCGGTCTGGCCGATCCTGCCGGCGACGGCGAGACGGTACGGCCGCGTCTGCTCGCGCAGCGCGAGCACGCTGTCGCCGGACCCGTTGGCGACGAGCGGCTGGCCCTTGTAGCGGCCGTGCACGCTGAAGGCCAGCGCGGCGGCCGCGCCGCCCGGCGAGGCCTCCCGCGTCGCGACCGCGGCGTCGAGACGGGTGTCCTGTTCCGGGTCGAGATAGGTGACGCGGCCGTCGCCGATGCCGAGACGGCGGACGAAGACGCGCGCGCGGTTGTCACGCTGTTCGCGGTCGAGCAGCCAGTTCTTTCGGCCGTCGCCGCTTTGCTCGAGGTCGAGCACGGCATGGTCGAGGCGGACCTCCTCGAAGACGATCCGGCGGTCAAAGAGGGGCGGAATGGCAAGGTCGAGCGAGGCGTTGCCGACTTCGATCATGTTCCTGACGGCGGTCCAGGGCGGATTGGAAAACGTCACGCCGGCGACGCGGATATGCAGGTCGGGCCATTGCAGCGAAAGGTGGAGGTCGCCTCCGATGCGCAACACCCGCCCCGTCTTCGCGGCGACGGCGCGGGCGATGGGGTCGCGCAGCCAGTTCCAGTCGGGCAAGGCCATGACGATCGCAACGAGGGCCGCGACAACGGCTACCGCGGCGAGAAGCCAGCGCAGCGTTCGCGGCACGGTCGGCATAAGCGGAAATCGGCGCCCGAGGCGGCGTGCCGTAAGCCGGCGTGCCGCGTTCAGAACGCCGTTCCGAAGCCCTCGTCTTTTTCCAGCCTCAGCATCGGCAGACCGGCGAGCTCGTGGATCGGCGTGAGCACGCCGCGTGTCCCGGGCACCGCATCGAACAGCCGGTACAGGTATTTTCCGCCGCCCTTGGCGTCGTAGGCCTCTTCGAGGAAGCGCATGTGCTCGTGCGCCGCGAGGCAATCGTCATTCCGGCAGTCGCGCTGGTAATGCTCGATCAGGGCGCGAATCACGCTCATGTGTTCGTCGGTCAGCGGGAAATTTCGGGCGGCCGCATTCTTCCTGACGGTCTGCTCGACCTCGTTCCAGGTCATCGATTTGACCGCGTCATAAATCGGAATTTCGCCGTCGTGGGCGACGCTTTCGGTGTTGTTCATGCGGAGCGGCTCCTTGAGATGAGTGGGAGGCGCGCGGGTACAGGATGATGCAGTGACGCCACGGCCCGGCCGGCTCGGTGTCGGTCCGGGAGCCGGGGCTTCCCCGCGCGCCGTCGCGACGGCGCGCGAGCAGCCGTTACTGCTTGTATTTCAGCTTGGCTTCGTCGACGCACGCGTCCTTGGCGGGGCCGGAAAGGGTGTCGCATCTTTCCTTGGCCGCCTTGTAGTCGGCCTTCATTTTCTGTTCGTCCGCCTTGGCCTGGCCCTTGGCGGATTTTTCATCCGCCTTGCCCTGCGCCTTGGCGCTCTTGTACTGGGCCTTGGCGTCCTTCAGGCACACGTCCTTGGCGTTGCCCGACATCTTCTTGCAGTTCTGCTTCGCCACCTCGTAGTCGTGCTTGGCGGTGTCCTTGGAAGCGTCGTAGCGGGCTTCCGCGCGGTCTTCCTTCAGATCCTTCATGTCGGCGGCGTAAAGCGGCGACATCACGGCAAGACCCAGGACAACAAGCATCGCATGGCGTAATTTCATTTTTGGCTCCTCTTTGTGGTGGTTGGAACAACGCGAAACTCGATGGGATTCAGTGTGACTTCCGCGCCGCGGCATTGCGGGCACGCGTGCGTGCCGCTTTCTTCGCCGAGGCGCTGCGCTGGGCGGCGGTGCGTGCGGCCGAGGCTGCGCCGCCGGCCCGTCCGCCCTTGCGGGCGGGTGCCGGGTTCGTCGCCTTGCCGCGCCCGGACCCGCCGCTTTTCCTGGCGCCGCCGGTCGTCTTGTTGACGGTGGCCCAGGCCCGCGCCTCGGCCTCATCTTCGGGCACGCCGCGTTCGCGATAGCCTTCCTCGATATGCGCCGCCTGGCGCTTTTGCTTGTCGGTGTACCGGGACTTGCTTCCTCGTGGCATGGCAAATCTCCTCTGCACTCATCGCCGGCAGCCGCGGACGGACTGCCGTCTGTCAGCGAATGCAACGGCCGGCGCCGATCAACGGCCGGGGACCTTTTTCGGGGCCGGGTTGTATCCTTCCGGATGCTGGTTCGCTCCGCCCTGCGGTGGTTTGCCCTGGCTGCTGCGCTCGCGCTGGCCGCCGCCCTTGGCGTGCGAGCGCCCTTCCGCTTCGGCCCTGCGCATTTCTTCCTGCTCCTGCGCGTTGCGCGGAGCGGCCGCCTTCGCCGCCTGGCCGGACGCGGCGAACTCGTGCGCCTGCTGGTCGTATTTCCGGGCCGAGTCGTAATCGCCCTCGCCCTGGACATGGGATTTGGATGTATCGGGTTTCATGTTGCGCTCTCCTCTTCAGGATGCACCCCCGCGAAAACACGGGCATGACAGGCCCGGACCCAACCGTTCGCACCCGGAGGAGGAAATGCGAGCGGTCGAGCCCCGGTCTGTAGGCAAAGTTTGGGTGACGGGCGGGGATGCCGCAGTCGGAGGCAGCGGAAGCGCCGTGTAGGAATAGGCCTAAAAGCGCCCGGAGCGCCCCGCCGTTCGCGCCCGGCTCGGCATCGCCGCGATGGTTTAGGATGTGCTGGTAATCGTCATCGGGAGCCACGACATGAATTCGACCGTCTCGGTCGGCATCCAGGGCATGACCTGCGCGAGCTGCGCCGCGCGGGTGGAAAAGGTGCTCAAGCAGCTGCCGGGCGTGACCGACGCCAGCGTGAACCTCGCGACCGAAACCGCGACGGTCTCCGGCGAAACCGACACGGCGTCGGTGCAGCGCGCCATCGAGAAGGCAGGCTTCACCATGCCGGTCGAATCGCTGAAGCTCGACATCACCGGCATGACCTGCGCGAGCTGTTCGGCGCGCGTGGAGAAGGCGCTCGGCAAGGTGCCCGGCGTGCTCGAAGCGAGCGTCAATCTCGCCACCGAGCAGGCGACGGTGACGGTGGCGCAGGGCGTCGGCGCGGCCGCGCTGATCGCGGCAGTGGAGCGCGCGGGCTACGGCGCGCATCTGCCGCAGGCCGCCGCCGAGACGCCGGCCACACCCGCGCGCGCGCTGCCCGACTGGTGGCCGGTCGCGCTGGCGATCGCACTCTCGCTGCCGCTGATCGCGCCCATGCTCGCCGGCCTCGCCGGCGCGCACTGGATGCTGCCGGGCTGGCTGCAACTGCTGCTCGCGACGCCGGTGCAGTTCTGGCTCGGCGCGCGCTTCTACCGCGCCGGCTGGAAGGCGCTGCGCGCGGGCAGCGGCAACATGGACCTGCTGGTGGCGGTCGGCACCAGCGCCGCCTACGGCCTGAGCCTCTACCTGCTGCTGACGGGTGCCGGCGCCATGCATCTGTATTTCGAAGCCTCGGCGGTGGTCATCAGCCTGGTGCTGCTCGGCAAGTGGCTGGAGGCGCGCGCCAAGCGCCAGACCACCGAGGCCATCCGCGCGCTGCAGGCCCTGCGCCCGACGACGGCGCGCGTGCGCGTCGACGGCGTCGACCGCGACCTGCCGATCGACTCGATCCGCGTCGGCGACGTCGTGGTGATCCGTCCGGGCGAACGGGTGCCCGTCGACGGCGAGGTGGTCGAGGGGAACAGCCAGGTCGACGAATCCATGCTCACCGGCGAGTCGCTGCCGGTCGACAAGCAGCCGGGCGACGCGCTGACCGGCGGCGCGATCAATGCGCAGGGCGTGCTCGTCGCGCGCACCACGGCGGTGGGAACCGAGACCACGCTGGCGCGGATCATCCGCCTGGTCGAAAACGCGCAGGCCGCGAAGGCGCCCATACAAAGGCTGGTCGACCAGGTCAGCGCCGTGTTCGTGCCGGTGGTGATGGGAATCGCGCTGATCACTTTCGTCGCTTGGTGGGCGGTGAGCGGCGACGCCGAGAAGGCGATCCTCGACGCGGTGGCGGTGCTGGTGATCGCGTGTCCGTGTGCGCTCGGACTGGCGACCCCGACCGCGATCATGGCGGGCACCGGGGTCGCGGCGCGCCACGGCATCCTGATCAAGGACGCCGAAGCGCTGGAACTCGCGCACCGGATCACGACGGTCGTGTTCGACAAGACCGGCACGCTGACCGACGGCACGCCGCACGTCGCGGCGTGCGTGGCGGCGGAAGCCGGCGAGGAAAGCACGGTTCTCGCAGTCGCTGCCGGCCTGCAGGCCGGCAGCGAGCACCCGCTCGCGCGCGCGGTGCTGGCGGAAAGCGCCGCGCGCGGCATCGCGCTGCTGCCCGCGCGCGCGCAGCAGGCGCTGCCAGGGCGCGGCATCGCCGGCGAGGTGGCGGGCGAGACCTGGTGGCTGGGCAACCGCCGCCTGATGGACGAAAATGGCATCGACACGGCGGCCCTCGCCGGCGCCGCGACGGAGCTCGAAGCGGCGGGCCGCAGCGTGTCGTGGCTGGCGCGCGCCGGCGAGCGGCGGGCGCTCGGGCTGCTGGCGTTCGGCGACGCCGTCAAGCCCGCCGCGGCGGAAAGCGTGGCCCGACTCAAGGCACGCGGCATCGCCACCGTGATGCTCACGGGCGACAATCGCGGCGCCGCCGAAGGGGCCGCGCGTCAACTGGGCCTCGACCGCGTGCTGGCCGAGGTGCTCCCGGCCGACAAGGCGAGCCACGTGGGGCAGCTCAAGCGCGCCGGCCAGACCGTGGCGATGGTCGGCGACGGCGTCAACGACGCACCGGCGCTCGCCGCCGCGGACGTCGGCATCGCCATGTCATCCGGCAGCGACGTCGCGATGCATACCGCGGGCATCACGCTGATGCGTGGCGACCCCGCGCTCGTCGCCGACGCGATCGACATTTCCAGACGCACCTACGCGAAAATCCGGCAGAACCTGTTCTGGGCGTTCATCTACAACGTGGTCGGCATTCCGCTCGCCGCGCTCGGCTTTCTCAATCCCGTGATCGCCGGCGGGGCGATGGCGTTCTCGAGCGTGAGCGTGGTGACGAACGCGTTGACGCTCAAGCGCTGGCGTCCGGCCGAGAATCGCTGAGAAGCACAGTGGGAGCGGCGCCCCGCGGGTCTAGCGGGCCTGCCCGGCCCAGTCGTACACGACCTCGATCACCACCAGCGCGCGGACCGCACGGCCGGCTTTTTGCGCCGGCGTGAAGCGCGCGTCGCGAAACGCCTTGATCGCGGAATCGTCGAACACCCCCGCTGGGTTCGCGCTCACGACGGTGACGTCGCTGACGCGCCCGTCGGCTTCCAGCTTCAACTGCAGGCGCACCGTCCCGGATAGCTGCTGACGGTCGGCCGCATCCGGATATTCGGGCCGGATGACCTGGCGCGCACGCGGCTGCACGTCGAGGTCGCGCGCGCGGTAATAGGTCAGATCGACCGCGCTGCTCAGGATGGCGTCGGGCACCGAAGGGCCCGGGGCTCCGGATGCGGCGTCGGCCGCGGCGGGCGAGGCCTCGTGCGCCGGCCCTGCCGCAGGCTGCGGGGCGGCCGCCGG
>JAKADC010000008.1 GCA_021820845.1 Pseudomonadota bacterium | reverse complement strand
TTTCTGCATTGCCTGATTCAAAATCCAAATCAGCTTTGCTACAATTAGCGGCTTTCGCGGTTGACCGCAGTTTTTGACCGCTTAGAAAAAGACGTTTACTTGAACGTTTCCCGGTAGTTTTTCAAGCCAGGGTTCGGTCCGTGCCGAACCCGCCATCTGCCTCGGGGTGTAGCTCAGCCTGGTAGAGTACTGCGTTCGGGACGCAGGAGTCGGAGGTTCGAATCCTCTCACCCCGACCAAGTTTCATTGCGCCGATCGGCCTCTTGTTGCCGGCCTTACCTTTGGAAAGCGCGCATCTCCCTTCCCTCGCCTCGATTCGCCGATTGTCTCGGTACGATTCTTCCAGGATGTCTGGCGGCCGTTCGCCTGTGACGGCTCAAGGGACCCTGCGAAAAACGGCACCGCCGCACGCAGCGCAAAGGGAGCGAATCGTTCCGCCCTTGCGCGCACCCCGGACTGGCGCTTAGACTATCCAGTCTACTTTTTTGCACCGATCGGCATGGTTCCCGTCGTCGACACCTCTCACGGCACCCGCCAGCGCCTCCTCGAGGCCGCCTGCGAAGCGTTTCGAGAAGAAGGCTATCAGGTCAGCATCGACCGCATCGCCGCGCGCGCGCAGGTCGCCCGGCAAACGCTGTACAACCACTTCCAGAGCAAGGACGAACTGTTCGGCGAGGTAGTGCGCCATTCCGTCCTGTCGGTTCTGGTGACGCTGGAAAGCGGAGAGGATTTGCGGACGACGCTCGTCGCGTTCGGCGAGGCCTACCGCACCCGTTTGCTCGGACCCAACGGCATTTCCATCTTCCGCACCATGGCGGCCGAGGCGCCCCGCTTTCCGGAACTGGCGAAGCAGTTCTTTCGTCAAGGGCCGCAGACAACGCGCAGGCGCCTGGCCGAGTATCTGGCGCGCGCCATGGAAGCCGGCCGGTTGCGGCAGGACGATCCGGACTTTGTCGCCGAAATGCTCACCGCCATGCTGTTGGATTTCGACCGCCTGCGCGGCCTCATCGACTTGCAGACCGACTTGCTCGACTCCTCGAAAACTGCGCGGGTAGTGGATTGCTTCCTGCGCGCCTTTGCCCCCGAAAAGGACGCCCCATGAGACGCTTGACCCTGTTTCTTGTTTTGCCGCTGCTCGCCGCATGCGGTCCCGGCGGCAAGAATGCGCCCGCGGGGGGCGGCGCCGACGGCGCGGGCGCGATGCCCCCGCCGGAGGTGACGGTGATCAAGGTAAGCAGCGGACCGGCCACGCTGACGCAGGAATTGCCGGGCCGCGTCGAGGCCGTGCGCACTGCTCAGGTCCGCGCCCGCGTCGACGGCATCGTCGAAAAACGCCTGTTCACCGAAGGCAGCGAGGTGCGCGCGGGCCAGCCGCTGTTCCGGCTGGACGACCGGACTTATCGCACCGCCGCGCAGGCCGCGGAAGCCGACGTGGAGATGAACAAGCTCAATCTGTCCCGGGTGGAGTCGCTCCTTCCCATCAAGGCGGTGAGCCAGCAGGAGGTGGACCAGGCGCGCGCCGCGCTGAAGCAGTCCCAGGCCCGGCTCGCGCAGGCCCGCCTGGATCTGGAAAACACGACGGTGCCCGCGCCCATCTCCGGGCACATCGGCCGCACGCTGGTAACGGAAGGCGCGCTCGCCAGTCGCGACAACGCGACCCTGCTCGCCACCATCGAACAGCTGGAGCCGGTCAACGTGCTGTTCACGCAGCCCAACGCCGACATGCTGCGCCTCAAGAGCGCACTCGCTGCGGGCCGCCTGAAGGCGGGCGACGGAAGCCGTACCGTGGAACTCATCCTGGAAAACGGCCAGACCTATTCGCACAAGGGCCGGCTCTTCTTCAGCGATCTCAGCGTGGATCCCGGCACCGGCGCCGTGACGCTGAAGGCGGAATTTCCCAATCCCCAGCGCCTGCTGCTCCCGGGCACCTTCGTGCGGGTCCGCTTGCCCCAGGGCGTCGCCGAAAACGTGATCACCGTGCCCCAGCGCGCGGTCATGTCCGGGCCGCAGAACCAGTTCGTGCTGCTGGTGGGGCCGGACAACAAGGTGGCGCCTCGCCCTGTGAAGGTCGGCGAGATGTCGGGAACCAATTTCGTCATCGAAGACGGCCTCAAGGGCGGCGAGACCCTGATCGTGGACGGCGTGCAGAAGGCCAGGCCGGGTACGGTGGTCAAGCCCGTTTTCCAGAAACCGGGAAACTGACATGGCGCGCTTTTTCATCCACCGGCCCATCTTCGCCTGGGTCATCGCGATCCTGATCCTGCTCGGCGGCGTCATCGCGCTGAAAAACCTGCCGGTCGCGCAATATCCCCCGGTCGCGGCGCCGCAGATCGCGTTCAACGTGACCTACCCCGGCGCATCGGCGCAGGTGGTCGAGGATACGGTGATCAAGCTGATCGAGCAGGAGATGAACGGCATCGAGCACCTCCTTTACATGGAGGCCTCGTCCGAGCTCGGCGCAGGCACGCTGACGCTGACCTTCGAGCCCGGCACCAACGTCGACATCTCCTCCGTCGAAGCGCAGAACCGCTACAAGCGCGTCGAGGCGCGGCTGCCGGCAGAAGTGCGGCAGCTCGGTGTGCCGGTGACGAAGCCGCAGCGCAACTATCTGATGTTCGTCGCCCTGTATTCCAAGGACGGCAAGCGCAGCGCGATCGACCTCGGCAGCTATGCCGCGGCCAACGTGCTCGATCCCCTGCTGCGGGTACCGGGCGTCGGCGAAGCGATCATGTTCGGCAGCGAATACTCGATGCGCATCTGGCTCAAGCCGGAGCAACTCACGGCGTACGGCCTCACCCCGGCGGACGTGAAGCGCGCCCTGCAGGCGCAAAACGTGCAGCTCGCCACGGGTGAGCTGAATCAGGCGCCCGCCGCACCGGGCGCGCAGGTGAACGCGGTGATCGTGACGCGCGGCCGCCTCAACACGCCTGAGGAATTCGGCAACGTGGTGGTGCGCGCGCTCCCCAACGGCGCCACCGTGAAGGTCAAGGATGTCGCCCGCGTGGAACTGGGCGGCGACACCTACGAGCGCTACGCGCGCATGAACGGCCAGCCGATCGCCGCCATCGCGATTCGCGTCGCACCCGGCGCCAACGCCCTCGACGTGGCCAAGGCGGTCAAGGCGCGCATGGCGGAACTGGCGCGCTTCTTCCCGCAGGGCATGAGCTGGACGGTGCCTTACGACACGTCGCGCTTCGTGGAAATCTCGATCTTCGAAGTGGTGAAGACGCTCGGCGAAGCCATGATCCTGGTGTTCATCGTGATGTATGTGTTCCTCGGGCACTGGCGCACGACGCTGATCCCGGCCGTCGTGGTGCCGGTGGCGCTCGCCGGCGCCACCGCGGGCCTGTATGCCTTCGGCTTTTCCATCAACGTGCTGACGCTGTTCGCCATGGTGCTCGCGATCGGCATCCTCGTGGACGACGCCATCGTGGTGGTGGAAAACGTCGAACGCATCATGCGCGAGGAGCGCCTGTCGCCGCTCGCCGCCACCGTGAAGGCGATGGATCAGATTCTCGGCGCGATCCTCGGCATTTCCGTGGTGCTCTCGGCGGTGTTCATGCCGATGCTGTTCTTCGGCGGCTCGGTCGGCGCGATCTACCGCCAGTTCGCCGCCACCCTCATTCTCACCATGGCGTTCTCGGTGCTGATGGCGCTCTCGCTCACGCCCGCGATGTGCGCGACCCTGCTCAAGCCGGGCCACGAGGATCAGGACGAAAAGCGCTGGTTCAACCGCTTCTTCGGCCGCGTGACCACGCGCTACCACGGCCTCACCGCGCGCATCCTGGCCAGGAGCGGACGCTGGATGGTGATCTATCTCGCCATCGTGATCGCCGCCGGCTGGCTGTTCACCAAGCTTCCCGGAAGCTTCCTGCCCGACGAGGACCAGGGCTACTTCATCACCCTCGTGCAGTTGCCCGGCGGCGCCACCCAGGAGCGTACCGTGAAGGTGCTCTCCCAGGTCGAACAGTTCTACCTCAAGCAGCCGGAAGTGGACCGCGTGATCGGCGTCGTGGGCTTCTCCTTCTTCGGACGCGGTCAGAACGCGGCGCTCGTCTTCACCCGGCTCAAGGACTGGGATGAGCGCAGCGGCGCGGAGCATTCGGCGCAGGGCGTGATCGGCCGCGCCATGGGCACGTTCATGCGCATCAAGGAGGCGGTGATCTTTGCGGTGAATCCGCCTGCCATCCCCGAACTCGGCGCGGTGGGCGGATTCGACTTCCGCCTGCTGGACCGCTCCGTGCAGGGGCGCAACGCGCTGCTGGACGTGCGCAACATGGTGCTGGGAATGGCAAGCCAGGACCCGCGGCTGGCCGGCGTGCGCCCCGAAGGCCAGGAACCGGGGCCGCAGGTCTTCCTCGACATCGATCGCGAGAAAGCGCAGGCGCTGCAGATCGACATGGCCGACCTCAACGACACGCTGAGTTCCGCCATCGGCGTGTCCTACGTCAACGACTTCGTTCACAACGGGCGCATCCTCAAGGTGCAGATGCAGGCCGACGCGGATCTGCGCAAGACGCCGGACGACCTGCTCAAGCTGCCGATCCGGAACCGCGCCGGCAACATCGTGCTGCTGGGCGAGATCGCGAAGCCGAAATGGATCGTGGGCCTGCCCAAGCTCGACCGCTACAACGGCAATCCCTCCATGAAGATCGCCGGCGGTCCCGCGCCCGGCCATTCCACCGGCGAGGCGATGCAGGCCATGGAAGAGATCGCCGCCAAGCTGCCGCCGGGCTACGGTTTCGAATGGTCGGGCACCTCGTTCGAGGAACGGCTCGCCGGCGCCCAGGCGCCCGTCCTTTTCGCGCTGTCGCTGCTGGTGGTGTTCCTCGCGCTCGCGGCGCTGTACGAAAGCTGGGCCATTCCGTTCTCGGTCATCCTGGTGGTGCCGCTCGGCGTCCTCGGCGCGGTGCTCGCCGTGGACCTGCGCGGTTTGCCGAACGACGTGTTCTTCAAGGTCGGCCTCATCGCGATCATCGGCCTGTCGGCCAAGAACGCGATCCTCATCATCGAGTTCGCCCGGCAGCTCCACGACAAGGGCATGGACCTGATGGCCGCGACGCTGGAGGCCAGCCGCCTGCGCCTGCGGCCCATTCTCATGACGAGCTTCGCCTTCATCCTCGGCGTGCTGCCGCTCGCCATCTCGACCGGCGCGGGCGCGGCGAGCCGCCATGCCGTGGGCACCGGCGTCGTCGGGGGCATGATTGCCGCGACCCTGCTCGCCATTTTCCTGGTCCCGGTGTTTTTCGTGGTGATCCGCAAACGCTTCCCCAGCCGGCCGCGGGAGGAACTCAAAGATGATTGACCCCAAGCTCGTACCTCGGCGCGCCTTGCGCCGGCCTGCCGCCCTGCTGATCCTGGCGACGCTGCTCGCCGGCTGCTCGCAGATTCCGGCGTATCAGCGGCCGGCTCCGCCTGTTCCGCAAACCTTTGCGGCAGACCTGCCCGCGACGGCCGCGGCCCTGCCCGACTGGCAGGCGTATTTCCCTGATCCGGCGCTGCATACGCTGATCGAGACTGCGCTCGCCAACAACCGCGACATGCGAATCGCGCTGGCGCGTGTCGAGGAAGCGCGCGCGCTGGCCGGGGTCGCCCGCGCCGACCGCTTCCCGACGCTGGAAGGCCAGGCCGACGCCAGCCGCAGCCGCACGCCGGCCGACCTCACCGGGCTCGGCACGGCGCGCACCGCCAGCCGCTACGACGTCGGCCTGGGCGTCACTGCGTTCGAGCTGGATTTCTGGGGCCGGGTCGCCGCGCTGAGCGAGGCTGCCAGGGCGCAATACCTCGCGAGCGACGAGGCGGCCCGAAGCTTCCGCGTCAGCCTCATCGGCGACGTCGCCGGCACGTGGTATCAGCTCACCGCGCTCGCCGAGCAGGCGAAGCTCGCCGAGGACACGCTCAAAACCCGCGAAGACAGCCTCGACCTCATCCGCAAGCGGCGTGAAGCCGGGCTCGCGACAGATCTCGACGTGCTCGCCGCAGAAAGCCTCGCCGAATCGGTGCGCGCGCAGTGGGCGGACTTGAAGCGCCAGCGCATGCAAACCGAGAATGCCCTGCGCCTGCTCACGGGCATGGCGGTTCCGCTGCCCGAAGCGACCGACGTCTCGGGCCAGACGGCCCTCGGGACGCTCGCGCCGGGTCTGCCCTCGGATGTGCTGCTGCGGCGCCCCGACGTGCGCGCGGCGGAGCAGCGCCTGATCGCCAGCAACGCCAACGTGGGCGCGGCCCGCGCGGCATTCTTTCCCCGCATCGCGCTGACCGCCAATTTCGGGACGGCGAGCAGTGCGCTCTCGGGCCTGTTCGGCGCCGGCAGCCAGGCGTGGTTGTTCGAGCCGGTGCTGAGGCTGCCGCTGTTCGACGCCGGGCGCAACAAGGCCAACCTGGGCGTGGCGCAAGCGCGCAAGGTCGAGGCGGTGGCCGACTACGAAAAAACCATCCAGCAGGCGTTCCGCGAGGTGGCCGATGCGCTCGCCGCGCGGGCGACCTATGCCGAGCAGCTGAGCGCACAGGAGGCCAACCTGCGCGCCCAGAAGGCGCGGCTCGAACGCGTGAAGGCCCGCGAGCAAGCGGGCATTGCCAGCTACCTGGAAGTGCTCGACGCCAGCCGCGATGCGTTCAGCGCGGAGCAGGCGATCGTCACGTCCCGGCTGCAGCAGATCAGCGCCCAGGTCGCGCTGTACAAGGCGCTCGGGGGCGGAGCCTGAAGGTTCCGCCAGGCTTCGCGCGGCCGCGAATTCCCCAAAATTCGTGCGGATATGCCGGGCCACAATGCATCTAGAATGGCGCTTTTGCGCTTGGAGCCAAGGATGTCCGATCCCGTTGTGTATGACCGCAATCCCGCCGAACTCGAGCTCGAACCCGGTGAGTACTGGTGGTGTTCGTGCGGCCGCTCGATGACGCAGCCGTTCTGCGACGGCTCGCACGAGGGCAGCGGACTGGAACCGATGTCGTTCGTCATCAAGGAAAAGACCACGGTCTGGCTGTGCAACTGCAAGCACACCAAGGACAAGCCCTTCTGCGACGGCACGCATAACGACCTGCCCGACGACATCTTCTGAACGGGCGATTCGCCATGGCGGTCCAGGCTGACGACGTCCTCGCGTTCTGGTTCGGTGCGCCGGGCGGCGCCACGGACGTTGCCGCACGGCAACGGACGCTTTGGTTCGGCAAGCTGCCCACGAACGACCTGGCGGTCAAAGAACGATTTTCCGATACGCTGGCGGCCGCGGCCGAGGGCCGGCTCGGCCACTGGGCCGACACACCGCGCGCAAGGCTGGCGCTCGTGATCGTGCTCGACCAGTTTCCGCACCATGTCTACCGCGACCGGCCGCAGGCGTTCGCGACCGATCCGCAGGCGCTCGCGCACAGCCTCGCCGCGCTGTCGGCGCGCGAGGACCGGCAACTCGCGCCGATCGAGCGGGTGTTTCTCTATCTCCCGCTGGAGCACGCCGAGTCGATCGAGATACAGGAACGGTCCGTGTCGCTGTACGAGCAACTGGCGCGCGAGGCCGCTGCCGACGAGCGCGCGCTCTTCGACGGCTTTCTCGACTACGCGCGCAGGCATCGCGACGTCGTCGCCCGTTTCGGCCGCTTTCCGCACCGCAACGCAATTCTCGGGCGCGATTCGACGCCCGACGAAATCGAATTTCTGAAGCAGCCCGGCTCGCGTTTTTAGCGGCTCATTGAAAGGCGGCGCCGGCTGCCGCGGTAAAATGGTGGCTTTTGCGCCTTTTGGCCCTTCCATGTCCCGCAAGATCCTCGTCACCTCCGCCCTGCCCTACGCCAACGGCAGCATCCACCTCGGCCACCTGGTCGAATACATCCAGACCGACATCTGGGTGCGCTTCCAGAAGATGCGCGGCCACGACTGCCGCTACGTGTGTGCCGACGACACGCACGGCACCGCGATCATGCTGCGCGCGGAAAAGGAAGGCATCACGCCGGAGACGCTGATCGGCCGCGTGTGGGACGAGCACACGCGCGACTTCGCCGGCTTCCACATCGGCTTCGACCATTACTATTCGACGCACTCGGAAGAGAACCGCGCGCTCGCGTCGAAGATCTATCTCGCGCTGAAGGACGCCGGCCTGATCGAGGTGAAGACGATCGCGCAGTTGTACGACCCGGTGAAGAACCTCTTCCTGCCCGACCGCTTCATCAAGGGCGAATGCCCGAAGTGCGGAGCGGCCGACCAGTACGGCGACAACTGCGAGGTCTGCGGCGCGACCTACAGCCCGACCGAGCTCAAGAATCCGGTCTCGGCCGTATCGGGGACGACGCCGGTGCAGCGGGATTCCGAGCATTACTTCTTCAGGCTCGGCGACTGCGAAGCCTTCCTGCGCGACTGGACGAACTCGGGCAGCCTGCAAAGCGAAGCCGCCAACAAGATGCAGGAATGGTTCGCCTCGGGCCTGTCGAACTGGGACATCAGCCGCGACGCGCCCTACTTCGGATTCGAGATTCCCGGCGCGCCGGGCAAGTACTTCTACGTGTGGCTCGACGCGCCGGTGGGCTACATGGCGAGCTTCGCGCGATACGCGGCCGACAAGGGCCTGGACTTCGACGCCTGGTGGAGCGCCGAATCGAAGGCCGAGCTGGTGCACTTCATCGGCAAGGACATTCTCTACTTCCACGCGCTCTTCTGGCCGGCGATGCTGAAATTCTCCGGCCACCGTCTGCCGACCGCGATCTACGCGCACGGCTTCCTCACCGTCAACGGCCAGAAGATGTCGAAATCGCGCGGCACCTTCATCACCGCCGCGAGCTACCTCGAACAAAGCCTCAATCCCGAGTGGCTGCGCTATTACTACGCGGCCAAGCTCAACGGCACGATGGAAGACATCGACCTCAACCTCGACGACTTCGTCGCGCGGGTGAATTCTGACCTCGTCGGCAAGTTCATCAACATCGCCAGCCGTACCGCGGGGTTCATCCACAAGAAGTTCGACGGCGGGCTCGCCGACGGCGTCGGCAATATCGAATTGATCGGCGAATTCCAGGCGGCAGCCGAAACGATCGCCGCACACTACGAGGCGCGCGACTACGCCAAGGCGCTGCGGGAGATCATGGCGCTCGCCGACCGCGCCAACCAGTACGTCGCCGACGAGAAGCCCTGGGAGCTCGCCAAGCAGGATGCCGCGGTCTACCGCCTGCACGAGGTCTGCACCGTCGCGCTCAACCTCTTCCGCCTGCTGACGCTGTACCTCAAGCCCGTGCTGCCGAAGCTGGCCGAGCAGGTGGAAGCCTTCCTCGATATTCCGCCGCTCGCGTGGGACGACGCGCAGACGCTCTTCATCCGCCGCAACATCAATCCATACAGCCACCTGATGACCCGTATCGACCCGAAAGCCATCGACGCCATGATCGACGCCAACAAACAGAATCTCGAACCGACCCCCGCTCCTGCGCCCGCACGCCACGCGGAAGCCCAGGCGCACGCCGGGCAGCCGACCGCGGCGCCTGTCGCCGAAACGATATCGATCGACGATTTCGCCAAGATCGACCTGCGTATCGCCCGCATCGCCAACGCCGAGCACGTCGAAGGCGCCGACAAGCTGCTGCGCCTCACGCTCGATCTCGGCGAACTCGGCACGCGCCAGGTCTTCGCCGGGATCAAGTCGGCCTACGCGCCCGAAGCCCTCGTCGGCCGGCTCACCGTGATGGTCGCCAACCTCGCCCCGCGCAAGATGAAGTTCGGCATGAGCGAAGGCATGGTGCTGGCCGCCTCCTACCCTGACGGGCATAAAGGTGACGCGCCCGGCCTGTTCATCCTGTCGCCGGACAGCGGCGCGCAACCTGGCATGAAGGTGAAGTGAGCCGCAGGTGAGAACGCAGCGCTTGCGCGTCCACGGCCGCGTGCAGGGGGTGTGGTTTCGCGAGTCGATGCGGCTCGAGGCGGAACGCCTGGAGGTGGCCGGCTGGGTGCGCAACGCGCCCGACGGCACGGTCGAGGCGGTGATCCAGGGCGCGCCCGAGGCGGTCGAGGCGCTCATCGAATGGGCGCGTCAGGGGCCGCCGCTGGCGCGAGTCGAGCGGATCGAAATCGACGAGGCGCAAGGCCGGTACAACGGGTTCGTGAAGCGGACCGACTAGGGTTGGACGGGCTGCCGGAAAGCGGACAAAAAAAAGCCCGGCTCGGTGAAGAGTCGGGCATAGAGTATCCACCAAAGGAGGAGGATTGGAGGAGACAACACCAAGTGCCATTGCAGCAAGCTCAGTGTTATTAGAATAATCTAATATTATTCAACGATTGTCAATACCCTGTAACGGGAAAGATGCAGGCCTCCTTGCCGGCGCCTTGAGGACGATCAGTAGATGACGTCCACCGCCTCGGGCCGCAGCCAATTGCCCAGGGACTCGAGCAGCCGGTCGTCCAGGCGCACGCGCCAGTCCTCGCCCAGGCGGACCCGGCAACGCGCATTCGGATTGTGGTATTCGACCCATACCGGGCATCCGCCTTCCTGGGCCTTGTAAGGCGCAAGCAGTTCGGCCAGCTTGCGGCTGCTGCCGGATTGGCCGTGGCATTGCCCGTTGCACACCAGCCGCAGGCCCTGGGCAAAGCGGGTCCGGGCCCCGGCGAGGTCGTAGATCTGGTCCGCGGTCACGCGCACCCCGCCCGAGTAATCGTCGCGGTTGACCTTGCCCTCGATGACCAGCAACGCGTCGTCCTTCAGCAGATGGCGATTCCGTTCGTAGAGTTCGTTGAAGATCACGACTTCGACCTGTGCGGTCGCGTCGTCGAGCAGCAGGATCAGCATCTTGCCGCGCCGCGTCATCTGCGTGCGCAGCGAGACGACGATGCCCGCGAGCATGACCGGGTCGCGCGAAGGCTCGAGGCTGTCGAGCTGCCGCTTGGCGAAGCCGGACACTTCGGCCACGTACGCGGTGAAAGGATGGCCGCTGAAGAAATAGCCGAGCGCCGATTTCTCCTGCAGCAGCTTTTCCTGCTCGGGCCACACCGGCACATCGATCAGTTCCTCGCCGCCGCCGTCGAGTGCTTCGCCGAACAGGCCGACCTGGCCGCCGGCGCGGGCCGCGCGATCCGCGGTTTCGAGCGCCGCACCCACCGACGCCATCAGGCTCGCCCGATGGCCGTTGAGCGAATCGAACGCGCCCGCCTTCACCAGCGCCTCGAGCACGCGGCGGTTGAGGTAGCGCTTGTCGACCCGCCGCGCCAGGTCGAACAGCCCCTTGTAGGGGCCGTTGGCGTCGCGCTCGTCGACGATCGCGCCGATCGCCGCCTCGCCGCTGCCCTTGATCGCGCCCAGGCCATAGCGGATATCGCTCTTCCCGACCGGCTCGAAGCGGTAGCCCGACAGGTTGATGTCGGGCGCGAGCAGGGTCAGCCCGTTCGCTCGGCAGTCCTCGTAGAACACGCGCACCTTGTCGGTATCGGACATTTCCGACGACATCGTCGCCGCCATGAACTCGGCCGGATAGTGGGCCTTGAGCCAGGCGGTGTGATAGGCCACCAGCGCGTAGGCCGCCGAGTGCGACTTGTTGAATCCGTACTCGGCGAACTTCTCCATCAGATCGAACAGGCGTTCGGCGACCTTGGTGTCGGCCCCGCGCCCCGCCGCGCCGGTGAGGAAGATCTCGCGCTGCTTCGCCATCTCCTCGGGCTTCTTCTTGCCCATCGCGCGCCGCAGCAGGTCGGCCGCGCCGAGGCTGTAGCCGGCCAGGATCTGCGCCACCAGCATCACCTGCTCCTGGTAGACGATGATGCCGTAGGTCGACTTCAGCACCGGCTCGAGGTCCGGGTGGAAGTATTCCGGCTTCTGCTTGCCCTGCTTGCGCGCGATGAAGTCGTCGACCATGCCCGAGCCGAGCGGCCCCGGCCGGTTCAGTGCCATCAGGGCGATGATGTCCTCGAAGCAGTCGCCCTTGAGCTTCTTTTCGAGATCCTTCGCCGAGCGCGATTCCGACTGGAACACGGCGGTCGTGTTGCCGTCGGCGAAGAGCTTGTAGACCGCCGGATCGTCGAGCGGCAGGTCTTCCAGGCGGAAGTTCTCCATGCCGGGATGGCGCTGCACGAAGCGCACCGCCTCGGCGAGGATCGTGAGCGTGCGCAGGCCGAGGAAGTCGAACTTCACCAGGCCGATCGCCTCGACGTCGTCCTTGTCGAACTGCGACACCATCGCGTCCGAACCTTCCGCGCGGTACAACGGGCAGAAGTCGGTGAGCTTCCCCGGCGCGATCAGCACGCCGCCCGCGTGCATGCCGACGTTGCGGGTGATGCCCTCGAGCTTTTCCGCCAGCGGCAGAAGCTCGGCGAGTTCTTCCTCGTTCCGCGCGCGCTCGTCGATCTGCGGCTCCTTCTCGCGCGCTTCGGCGAGCGAGATGCCGAGTTCGTTCGGCACCAGCTTGACGAACTTGTCGACGAACAGATACGGCAGGTCGAGCACGCGACCGACGTCGCGCAGCACCGCCTTGGCCGCCATCGTGCCGAACGTGGCGATCTGCGACACGGCGTCATGGCCGTACCTGTCCTTGACGTACTGGATCACCCGGTCGCGTCCGTCCTGGCAGAAGTCGACGTCGAAGTCGGGCATCGACACCCGTTCGGGATTCAGGAAGCGCTCGAACAGCAGGTCGTAGCGCAGGGGGTCGAGGTCGGTGATGGACAGGCAGTAGGCGACCAGCGAGCCCGCACCCGAACCGCGCCCCGGCCCCACCGGCACGCCGTTGTTCTTGGCCCAGTTGATGAAGTCGGCCACGATGAGAAAGTAGCCGGGGAAACCCATCTGGATGATGGTCCCGAGCTCGAATTCGAGCCGTGCGGTGTATTCCGGCAGCTTCGCCGCGCGCTCGGCCTCGTCCGGATAGAGGTGCGCCATGCGCTCGGCGAGCCCGTCATGGGAACGCTGGCGGATGTAGTCGTCGAGGCTCATGCCGTCCGGCGTCGGGAAATCGGGCAGCTTGCTCTTGCCGAGTTCCAGCGTGAGGTTGCAGCGCTTGGCAACCTCGACGCTGTTGGCGAGCGCTTCCGGCAAATCGGCGAAGAGCGCCGCCATCTCGTCCGGCGTCTTGAAATACTGCTCGGACGTGAACGGCCGCGGGCGGCGCGGGTCGCCCAGCATCATCCCCTCGGCGATGCAGACGCGGGCCTCGTGCGCCTTGAAATCGTCCGGCGCGAGGAACTGGATCGGATGGGTGGCGACGGCGGGCAGGCCCAGCGCGGAACCGACATCGAGCAGGCCGTCGATCAGGCGCTCGGTGTGCGGCTGGCCGAACCGCTGCAATTCCAGGTAATAGCGCCCCGGAAACAGCGCGGCCCAAGCTTCGGCCGCCGCGCGCGCGGCGTCGGGCTTGTCGTCGAGGAGCGCCTGCGCGACGTTGCCAGCGTCGCCGCCCGACAACGCCAGAAGCCCGTCGGTCCCGTCGGCCAGCCAGGCCGGATCGATCTCCGCGCGCCCGCGATGGAGGTTCTGCTCGTAGGCGCGCGTGAGTAGTTCACACAAGCGGCGATAGCCTTCGCGATGCTGGACCAGCAGCAGCAGACGCGACGGCCGGTTGCGGTCCGCAGCGTGGGTCACCCACACGTCGCAGCCGAAGATCGGCTTGACCCCGGCCCCGCGCGCTGCGCGGTAAAACTTCACCCAGCCGAAGGTGTTGGACAGGTCGGACAGCCCGAGCGCGGGCATGCCGGCTTCGCGCGCGCGCTTGACCGCCTCGTCCACCCGCACCAGGCCATCCACGACGGAATACTCGGTGTGCAGGCGAAGATGGACGAAGCGTGGATCGGTCATGGCGGCGCAGGGCAGGAGCAGGCCGCTATTTTAACGCCGGCAAAAGACGGCCAAAAACAAAAAGGCAGCCGAGGCTGCCTTTTTGCCGGGACGCGCCGCCGATCAGTTGGCGCGGCGCTTGAACTCGTTGGTGCGGGTGTCGATCTCGATCATGTCGCCGATTTCGACGAACGCCGCGACCGGCAGTTCAAAGCCGGTGGGCTTGATGCGCGCCGGCTTCATCACCTTGCCCGACGTGTCGCCGCGGACGGCCGGCTCGGTGTATTCGACTTCGCGGATCACGGTGGTCGGCATCTCGACGGAGATTGCCTTGCCGTCGTAGAACACCACTTCGACCGGCATGCCGGCATCCAGGTAGTTCAGCGCGTCGCCGAGGTTTTCGCCTTCGACTTCATACTGGTTGTACTCGCTGTCCATGAACACGTACAGCGGGTCGGCGAAGTACGAATAGGTGCATTCCTTGCGGTCGAGCGTCACGGTGTCGAACTTGTCGTCGGCGCGGTAGACCGATTCGGTCCCGGCGCCGGTGAGCAGGTTCTTCAGTTTCATCTTGACGACCGAGGCGTTGCGTCCGGATTTCGAGAATTCGGCCTTCTGCACGACCATCGGATCTTTGCCGATCATCACGACGTTGCCGGCCCGGAGTTCCTGTGCGATTTTCATGGGTGTGTCCCGCTGCGAGAGCGCTGAGAGTTCGAGAAAACTCGCTATTTTAACCTGTTTTCGGCAAATTCCACCAGCTTCACCGCCAGTCGCCCGGCCTTTCCGAGATGATCGCACCAGGATTCGGCGTGCCGCTCGATCGCCGCCTGGTGCGCGCGCCATCCCGACCAGCAGGCCGCGAGCCCGATGGCGCACGGCACGCCGTTCCAATGCCGCCACATCCCGCTCACGGCGTCTGCCGCTGCGCGATCGAGTCCCTCCACATAGCGCGCCAGCAACGCGTCCAGCTTGTCGAAGTGCGCCGCGTCGGCCTGCGGATAGGCCTGCCACACGAGCGGCCGCGCCGCCCATTGGGCCCGCACGCAGGAGTCTTCGCCGCGC
Organism: Pseudomonadota bacterium; assembly: GCA_021820845.1. Lineage (GTDB taxonomy): Bacteria > Pseudomonadota > Gammaproteobacteria > Burkholderiales > Thiobacillaceae > Thiobacillus. Next base: position 139,859 of record JAKADC010000008.1, on the reverse strand, counting down.
ACGAAGTTGAGCCCGCACGCCCACAACAGGCGGTCGTACGCGTCCTGGTCCGAGAACGGCAGGATATGCAGCCGCAAGGCGCCGCGCCGGTGCGCTTCGCCGGCGCGCAGCGTGGGCACCGACAGCCACGCCGCCAGTTGCGGAATGAGTCGGCCCTCGGGGACGAGGCAGGTGATCGGCCGCGAGTCGGCCGCCCAGGCATCGAGCAAAGCGGGGAGCGCAGGATTCTCGTAAGCGAACAGCGACACCCGCAACTCGTCCGGCTGGGGTGCCTCCAATCCAAGCTCGCGCCAGAACGCCGGCGCCGCCGCCGCGAAAGCCCGGCGCCGCTCGGCCAGGCCGGCGTCCGCCAGCAGGCCGCCGGTGTCCGGCGTATAGCCGGGAAAGAAAAAGTACTTCGTCAGCGGCAGCCGCGGATGCGGCGAGGGCAAGCCGTGGTGCGCCGCGACCCAGGCTTCGGCGCTCAGGTATTCCAGGTTGATCCAGACCGGCGCCGGCGAGCGTTCGCTCATCGCGGCCAGATACGCTTCAGGAAGCGCGCAGCCGAAGGCTTCGACCACCACCTGCGCGGGCTCGACCGGCGCAAAAGGCGCGCGCCATGCGCAGACCGTCACGCCTTCGCGAACCTGCCGATCCGCGTCGGCATCGATGGCGGGCCAGATGCGCCTGAACGCGTGCAGATCGTCCACCCACAGGCGCACCGCCACACCGCGCTCGCCGGCGAGTTCGCGTGCCAGCCGCCAGGCGACGCCGATGTCGCCATAGTTGTCGATGACGTTGCAGAAGACGTCCCAGGTGCGCATGGCTCGCATGCTACCGCATCCCATAAACGACGAAGGCTCCTCGCGGAGCCTTCGTTCAACCCTGCCCTGCCGCCTATTTGCCGGAGAGGCAGGACTTCATGAACGCCTTGCGCGCGTCCCCCTTCATGTTCTTGCCCGACGCCTCGGCATTGCAGTCTTTCATGCGCTGTTGCTGGGTCATCGCCTTGCGTCCGGATGTCGCGCCGCCCGACAGGCAGGACTTCATGAACGCCTTGCGCGCGTCGCCGGATAGGTGCTGCTTGCCGGCATCGGCGTTGCACGTTTTCATTCGCGTCTGCTGGGCCGTTTCCGCCCATGCGCCCGCGCTCAGCAAAAGGCCCGCCAGCAGACCGGCCACCATGAATTTATTCATCGCAATCCCTCCGTTTGATTGAGTGGAAACCCTAGTCTAGCCAAGCCCCTTGCTTTTTCGGGAATTCCTCTTGTCAAAACTTTCGCCGGGTAGTAAAAAGCCAACAGTTTGGTTTCAAGAACCGTGCAGGTTTGGCATTACCGCAGGGCATTACCGGGTAGCGCACTTGAATTCAGACCGACGGCTAAAAAAATCAGGCCGTCCTGTCAGCCGCAGGAGTATCCGGCGCCCGGGTGCTGCCATGCTTACTGCGGTTATGTTTAGTGTCACGCCAAGGAGGGGTTTTTAATGGCAACAGGTACTGTCAAGTGGTTCAGCGACGCCAAGGGTTTTGGATTCATCACTCCCGATGACGGCGGCGAAGATGTGTTTGCGCATTTTTCCGCCATCCAGACCAGCGGCTTCAAAACCTTGAAGGAAGGCCAGAAGGTCAGCTTCGAAGTCAGCCAGGGCCCGAAGGGCAAGCAGGCTTCCAACATCCAGCCGCAAGGTTGAATCGTTGAGCTGAAACAGAAAACCCCGCTTAGGCGGGGTTTTTTGTTTGCGCCCCCCGCCTCGGCGGGTTTTCTTTCAAGCCACGATGCTTACATGTTCGCGACCATTGCCTTGGCGAAGGCCGAGCACTTCACCTCGGTCGCGCCGTCCATCAGGCGCGCGAAATCGTAGGTCACGGTTTTCGCCGCGATGGTCTTCTCCATGCTGGCGACGATGAGGTCCGCGGCTTCGATCCAGCCCAGGTGGCGCAGCATCATTTCGGCCGACAGGATCAGCGAGCCCGGATTGACGTAGTCCTTGCCGGCGTACTTGGGCGCCGTGCCGTGCGTCGCCTCGAACATCGCCACGGTGTCGGAGAGGTTGGCGCCCGGCGCGATGCCGATGCCGCCGACTTCCGCCGCCAACGCGTCGGAAATGTAGTCGCCGTTGAGATTCAGCGTCGCGATCACGTCGTACTCGTCCGGGCGCAGCAGGATCTGCTGCAGGAAGGCGTCGGCGATCACGTCCTTGATGATGACGCCTTCGGGCAGCTCCATCCACGGGCCTTCGCCGATCACGCGGGCACCGAATTCGCGCGCGGCCAGCTCGTAGCCCCACTTCTTGAAGCCGCCTTCGGTGAACTTCATGATGTTGCCCTTGTGCACGAGCGTCACCGATTTTCTTCCATTGTCCAGCGCGTACTGGATGGCCTTGCGAATCAGCCTTTCCGAGCCTTCGATCGACACCGGCTTGATGCCGATCGCCGAAGTCGCGGGAAAGCGGATCTTCTTCACGCCCATCTGCCGCTGCAGGTACTTGATGACGCGCTTCGCCTCGTCGGAATTGGCTTCCCATTCGACGCCGGCATAGATGTCCTCGGTGTTCTCGCGGAAGATCACCATGTCGACCTTCTCGGGCGCCTTCACCGGGCTCGGCACGCCGGCGAAATAACGGACCGGGCGCAGGCATACGTAGAGGTCCAGCATCTGGCGCAGCGCGACGTTGAGCGAGCGGATGCCGCCCGAGGTCGGCGTAGTGAGCGGCCCCTTGATCGAGATCACGTAGTCCTTCACTGCCTGCACGGTCTCGTCGGGCAGCCACTGGTCGCCGCCGTACACCTTGACCGCCTTCTCGCCGGCATAGACCTCCATCCAGGCAATCTTCCGCCTGCCGCCGTACGCCCTGGCGACCGCGGCGTCGACGACCTTCTTCATCGCCGGCGTGATGTCGACGCCCGTGCCGTCGCCCTCAATGAAGGGAATGATCGGCGTGTCGGGCACGTTGAGCGTGTTGTCGGCATTGACGGTGATCTTCCGGCCGTCGGCGGGAATCTGGATGTGCTGGTAGGTCATGGCTGGATTAATTAAGTGCGATGCTCTTGTAACGTTAAAATGTGGGCTTCTAAGCGAAGTTCGTCTCAGCGTGGCGCGATTGATCCTGTTCAACAAACCCTATGGCGTGCTGTCCCAGTTCACCCCCGAGGGACGCTGGCAAGGGCTGCGCGACCATCTCGACATCCCGGGCGTGTATGCGGCGGGCCGGCTCGACGCCGACAGCGAGGGATTGCTGATTTTAACCGATGACGGCGCTCTGCAATCCCGCATCGCCGATCCGCGGCACAAGCAGCCCAAAACCTACTGGGCGCAGGTCGAGGGATCGCCGACCGATGCCGACCTCGCGCCCCTGCGGCGCGGCGTCGATCTCGGCGACGTCGTCACCCGGCCGGCGCAGGCGCGGCTGATCGCCGAACCCGCCAGGCTATGGCCGCGCAATCCGCCGATCCGCTTTCGGGCCAATATCCCCACGGCGTGGATCGAGCTCGTGATCAACGAGGGCAAGAACCGCCAGGTGCGGCGCATGACGGCGAAGATCGGCTTTCCGACGCTGCGCCTCATTCGCGCCGCCATTGGCGAGTGGAGGCTCGACGGGCTGCAGCCCGGCCAATGGAAGGAACTTCATGTCTGATCCGGTGCAATGGCTGCCCCACGTCGTCGTCGCCGCGATCGTCGTGCGCGACGGCCGCTATCTGTTCGTCGAGGAACATACGCCCGAAGGCCTGCGGCTCAACCAGCCCGCAGGCCACTGGGAGCGCGGCGAGACGCTCATCGAGGCGGTGCGGCGCGAGGCGCTCGAGGAAACCGCGCATCATGTCGAGCCGACCGCGCTCATCGGTTGCTACACGACCTATTACCCGGGGAAGGACATCACCTATCTGCGCTTCGCCTACGTCTGCGACGTCACCGGCTTTGAGGCCGGCCGTCCGCTCGACCACGGCATCGTGCGCGCCCTCTGGCTCGCGCCCGAAGAGCTCGCCAGGCATCCCACGCCGCACCGCAGTCCGCTCGTCATGCGCTGCGTGAACGACCACCTGGCGGGACGCCGCTTTCCGCTCGATTTCGTGAGGCACGCGTGAGCACCCGCGTCGTCGTCGGCCTGTCGGGCGGGGTCGACTCGGCCGTCGCCGCATACTTGCTCAAGCAGCAGGGCTACGACGTGCTCGGCGTCTTCATGAAGAACTGGGACGACGACGATGACACCGAGCACTGCACCGCGCGGCAGGACTTCCTCGACGTGCTCGCGGTGGCCGACGTGCTCGGCATCGAGGTCGAAGCGGTCAACTTCGCCGCGGAGTACAAGGAACGCGTGTTCAGCTATTTCCTCGCCGAATATCAGGTCGGGCGCACGCCCAATCCCGACGTGCTGTGCAACGCCGAGATCAAGTTCAAGGCATTCCTCGACGACGCCATCGCGCGCGGCGCCGAGTACATCGCCACCGGCCACTACGTCGGCAAGGGCCACGACCCGTTCGGCCGCGCGACGCTGCTGCGCGCCCACGACGCCAACAAGGACCAGAGCTACTTCCTCTATCGCCTGAACCAGGCGCAGCTCCGCCCCGCCCTGTTTCCGCTGGCGCTGCTGCCCAAGCCCGAGGTGCGCCGCATTGCCGCGCAGATCGGCCTGCCGAACGCCGCCAAGAAGGACTCGACCGGCATCTGCTTCATCGGCGAGCGCAACTTCCGCGAGTTCCTCGAACGCTACCTGCCGCGCGATCCCGGCGACATGAAAACGCCCGAGGGGCTCGTCGTCGGCCGGCATCAGGGGCTCATGTACTACACGCTCGGGCAGCGCCAGGGCCTCGGCATCGGCGGCCAGAAAGACGGCAGCGCGGAACCCTGGTTCGTCGCCGCCAAGGACATGGCGACGAACACGCTGGTCGTCGTGCAGGGCCACGACCACCCGCTGCTGCAGCGCACGACGCTCGTCGCCGGCCAGCTCAGCTGGATCGCCGGCGTCGCGCCCGACCCGAACAAGCCCTATACGGCGAAGACCCGCTACCGCCAGGCCGACGCGGCCTGCCGCATCACGAGACTTGACGCAGACACGCTCGAACTCGACTTCGATCAGCCCCAGTGGGCGGTCACGCCCGGCCAGTCCGTCGTGCTCTACGACGGCGAGGTCTGCCTGGGCGGCGGCATCATCTGCTGAACCCGCTACAATCCACGCATTCCAGACCTGCATTCCGCCATGTCGCACGACACCGCCCCCGCGCCCGCCGCCAACTTCATCCGCAATCTCATCGACGAACAGAACGCCGATGGAAAATGGGGCGGCCGCGTCGAGACGCGCTTCCCGCCCGAGCCCAATGGCTACCTGCACCTGGGTCACGCCAAATCGATCTTTCTGAACTTCGGCCTCGCGCGCGACTACGGCGGCATCTGCCACCTGCGCTTCGACGACACCAACCCGGAGAAGGAAGAACAGGAATACGTGGATGCCATCACCGAATCGGTGAAGTGGCTGGGCTTCGACTGGGGCACGCATCTCTATTACGCGTCGAACTACTTCGACACCATGTACGCCTGCGCGGAGTACCTGATCCAGGCTGGCCACGCCTACGTCGATTCGCTCACCGCCGACGAGATGCGCGCCTATCGCGGCACGCTGACTGAAAAGGGCAAGGACAGCCCCTACCGCACGCGCAGCGTGGAAGAGAACCTCGACCTCTTCCGCCGCATGAAGGCGGGCGAATTCCCCGACGGCGCGCACGTGCTGCGCGCAAAGATCGACATGGCCTCGCCCAACATCAACCTGCGCGACCCGGCGATCTACCGCATCAAGCACGCCAGCCACCACAACACCGGCGACGCATGGTGCATCTATCCGATGTACACCTACGCCCACCCGATCGAGGACGCGATCGAGCACATCACCCACTCGATCTGCACGCTCGAATTCGAGGACCAGCACCCGTTCTACGACTGGCTGCTGGACAAGCTCGCCGACGGCGGCTTTTTCCCGCGCCCGCTGCCGCAGCAGGTCGAGTTCGCGCGGCTCAATCTCACCTATGTCGTGCTCTCCAAGCGCAAGCTGATCCAGTTGGTGGAAGAAAAGCACGTTTCCGGCTGGGACGATCCGCGCATGCCCACGCTGGTCGGCGCACGCCGCCGCGGCTACACGCCAGAAGGTTTCCGCCGCTTCACCGACCAGATCGGCGTGTCGAAGTCAGACGGCTGGATCGACTACAGCGTCTTCGAGGCCTGCCAGCGCGACGTGCTGAACGACGCCGCGCTGCGGCGCATCGCCGTGCTCGACCCGGTCAAGCTCATCATCGACAACTATCCGGAAGGCCAGACCGAGGACTGCTTCGCCCCCAACCACCCGCAGCAGCCCGAGCTCGGCAAGCGCGCAATCCCTTTCTCGCGCGAACTGTGGATCGAGCGCGAGGACTTCGAGGAGACGCCGCCGAAGGGCTACTTCCGGTTATACCCGCCTCGTCTCGACGCGGCGGGCATCATGCAGCCCGGCAACTCGGTACGCCTGCGCTACGGCTACGTCGTCAAATGCACCGGCTTTGACCGCGACGCCGACGGCACCATCACCGCCGTGCACTGCGAATACCTGCCCGACACCAAGTCCGGCACCCCCGGCGCCGACTCGATCAAGGTCAAGGGCAACATCCACTGGGTGAGCGCAGCGCACGCGTACGAGGCCGAAGTGCGCCTGTACGACCGCCTGTTCAAGACCGCGCAGCCCGGCGCCGAGACCGGTAACTTCCTCGACGATCTCAACGCCGATTCCGTAAAAGTCATCCGCGCGCAGCTGGAAGCGGCCCTCAAGGACGCCGCGCCCGAAGCTTCGTTCCAGTTCGAGCGGCACGGCTATTTCGTCGCCGATCGTGCAGACACGAAGCCGGGTGCGCCGGTGTTCAACCGGACGGTGACCTTGAAGGATTCGTGGGCGAGGGCTGGCAATTAGCCAGTCAGTAGCGGTCTGACCACTTGCGTCGAACGGCAGCTTCTCGACCGAAGCAGACAACCAGACTGCCGGTCACCGCCGACTGCAACCGGCCAGAATCGGAAGTTGATCGGCCTTCCCCGAAGCTGTCAGTCATCAATGCATTGGGCGCTCAAGTAAGCCAGAATCAGCGCCGTACTTCATTCGTATGGCGTCCCATTCGGGATCATGACGCATTATCTTCCGTCGATTAGACGATTCGCTTCTATTTGTAGGCATTGTTATGTGGGCGCGGAAAATTACTGCCGTTTCTCTTTTTCTAACGCAACTCGGTTGTGTGCCCAATGCCGCCATTTACTATCGTCCCTCAATGGAGGGTGGCCACATTCTCGCGAGGCGCTGCGTACCAACTGAATCCATCGTGGAATTTGGCGCTCTGCCCATGCAAGCAAGCGTGATCGAAGGACATAGGGCTTGGGAGATTGCCCTTGGACTGCGGCCAATGAAAACCCTGCAGCCGACCTGGCAAACATTCCATTTCGCCACTTCGGACTTCTACGTTCGTGATCTAGTCAGCGGCATTACGACTAATAGTCTTCCAATCAGCGTTCTGCGGGATGACAAATCGAGCTCGGCCATTGAGCCGTATCGAATGGCAGGGCGCGGGCAAGGGCTCTTCACGATCTATGTGGAACTGCCGGGTAGGCCACCTGAAAGATTCGAGTTCTTGCTCCCGCCGCTCCTAATTGACGGCAAGGAGGTTCGATTTCCACCAATTCGCTTTGAGCGAAAGGTGTGGACGGGGATAAGCCCCTTCAACTGCTGAACACGACGAGCCAGAGGGCTTTTCTGTAGTGGCGCAAGGCAAAGCGATAAAAGCCGCGCCGGAGGCGGTAAGAATGGCCCATTAGGGCCGCCGGGCCCTTGAGGGACAATTCAGGGTTCTGGATTCCCGCTCTCCCATTCCTGGCACGCCGGGATGGATTCCCGCACGCTCCCATGCCCACCGTCAGGTCCCGCTTGCTCTTGGCCCTTGCCCTGTCGCTCGGGGCGCATGCCGGCCTGCTGGCAATGGGCCAGTTTCGGGCGCTGCCGCCTCCGGACCCCGCGGCCGAGAAGCCGCTGCGGGTCGAAATCTCGCTGGCGCCGGCGCAACCGGTGAAACCCGCACGCGCCGTGACGCCGACACGCGTGGAGAAGAAACCCGTCCGCGTTCCGAAAGCGCTTCCGCCGCCGGCACCCGAGAAAGCGGCCGCGACGATGGCCGCGCCGCCCGCGCCCACCGCCGAGGAATGGGCGCTCGCCTCGACCTACACGCTCAAGAACAGCAAGCGCTATCGCTACGCCTGGGGTCAGCAGGTGCGCAGCATGATGGGGACGGCGGTGGAAGGCGAGCGGCAGGGCCTCGTGCGCTTCCGCGTCGAGATCGCGCCTGACGGCACCCTGGCCAGGGTCGACGTGCTGTGGTCGACGTCGGACGCTGCGGAGAAGCTTGCCTTGCAGGCGATCCGCGCCATGCCGCCGCTGCCGCCCACGCCGACCGGAAAGCCGCTGGTGTTCGAAAAGACGATTTCCTTCATGCCGTTCGAGACGGGCTGGCCGCCGGTCTACAAGTACGACTGCCAGCCGGATCCGCCGTCGTTCAGCAACCGCTTCGCGTGGAACGGATCGTCCTCACCGCCCGCCCCCCCGACCGCGCCGGACGATGCGCCGGCCCCGCGCGCATCCGCGCCGTCCGCCGAGTGCCCGGACGCGGCGCCGGATTCGATCGAGGCGGAAGAAAAGGACATGGAACGCCAGTTCAAGGAATGGGGGTCGCTCGGCAAGTGAAACAGCCGCGCGAGGTCGCCGTGTCTCACGAGCGGGCGTCACGGCGCGCGCGTCACGAGCGAAACCCGGTCAGGCCGCCGCAGTCCGGTTCACTTCAGCCGGTCGGCGAAGCGCGAGCGGGCTTTCTCCACCTTCGGCGCGACCACGAAGTGGCAGTAGGGCTGATGCGGATTGTGTTCGAAGTAGCGCTGGTGGTAATCCTCGGCCGGATAGAAGGTCGTCGCTTCAGCGATTTCGGTGACGATCGGCGCATCGAACTGGCCCGACGCGGCCAGCCCGGCGATTACCGCTTCCGCTTCGGCCTTCTGCTCGGGCGTATGCCAGAAGATCGCCGAGCGGTATTGCGTGCCGACGTCGTTGCCCTGGCGGTTGAGCTGCGTCGGATCGTGGATCGTGAAGAAAACGTCGAGCAGATCGCGGAAGCCGATCTCATCGGCGTCGAAGCCGACCTGCACGACTTCGGCGTGGCCGGTGTCGCCTTCGCAGACGGCTTCGTAGGTCGGGTTGTCCGTCTCGCCGCCCATGTAGCCCGAAACCGCGGATTCCACGCCGCGCAGGCGATTGAAGACGGTTTCGATGCACCAGAAGCAGCCGCCGGCGAAAGTCGCGATCTCGTGTCGCATGAGGATGCCCTCCATTCGGAAACAGAAGCCATTCTGTCACGCGACGCCGCCGATTCGAATCCCGGATCTGCTGCCGCGACCGCCCGCCTTTTCGGCAGCTCGGCGCGACCGGGATCAACCCTCGATCGACGCGTGACGCCTAGACGACCGGCACGGTTTCCTGGAACGAGGTCCGGGTCATCAACTTCTCGAACAGCTTCGCGAGGTTGGGATGCGCGGTCCGCCAGTCGATTTCGGGAAAGCGCAGGTCGAGATAGCCGAGCGTGCAGCCGCATGCGACATCGGCCAGCGTCATGCTGTTGCCATTGCCGTTGCCGCTCCCGTTGCCGAGAAACCAGGGTTTCTCGCCCAGCGCTTCGGCGAGTGCTTCGAGGCCGCGGAACAGGGTTTTTTCCTGCAAGGTCAGCCAGTCGCCGCTCTGCTTGTCGGCCTCGCGCTTCCGTTCGAGGTAGGCCGCGACCGCCGCATCGGTGACGCCGTCGGCGAGCGCTTCGACGCCGCGCACCATCATGCGGATTTTCGGCTCGTTGGGGATCAGGTGGGCGACCGGGCTGACGTGGTCGAGATATTCGACGATGACGCGCGAGTCGAACACGCTGCTGCCGTCTTCCAGCACCAGCACCGGCACCTTGCCGAGCGGGTTGAAGTCGGTAACGGCGTTGCCCGGCAGCCAGGGGTTCTCGACCCGGATCTGAAAGGGAATTTTCTTTTCGAGCAGAACCACGCGGACCTTGCGGCCATAGGGGCTGGTGAGCGAGGTGATGAGTTTCATGGAGCGAGCGAGTCCTGGTGCGTAAGAGGGTTAGGTCGATTCGGATGCGCCGCCATTATCGCCTTTCGCCAGTATGGCTCCAACCCGTTCGCGCAGAGCCGGCAGCACTTCGGCCTCGAACCATGGATGCCTCCTGAACCACAAGCGGTTGCGCGGGCTCGGGTGCGGCAGCGGAAAAAACCCCGAAGGGCAATCGCGCCACGCGTGGACGGTGTCGGCGAGCGTGCGGCCGCGGCGTTTCCCCAGGTAATGCGCCTGGGCATACGCGCCGACGAGCAAGGTGAGGCGGATATCGGGCATCGCTGCACGCAGCTGCGGATGCCACAGCGGCGCACATTCCGGGCGCGGCGCGAGGTCGCTGCCCTTGACCGTCCCCGGATAGCACAAACCCGTGGGGACGATGGCGATGCGGGACACGTCGTAGAACTGCTCGCGCGTCATCCCCAGCCATTCGCGCAGGCGGTCGCCCGAGGGATCGTTCCATGGAATGCCGGTTTCGTGGACCCGGCGTCCCGGCGCCTGGCCGACGATCAGCAGGCGCGCGGTGGCCGAGACGCGCAGGACGGGGCGCGGTGGATGCGGAAGGTTGGCGGCGCACACGGTGCACGCCTGCACCCGGTCCACCAGTTCGGCGAGCCGCGCCGACCGGGAGGCGCCAGCGGGCTTTTTCATCGCCCCCGCCGTGCCGCTCAGCCGGCGTGATCGACGATGAACCGCTTGACCGCGTCGAGGTCGGCGTCCATGACGTGCTTTTGCTGCGGCTGCGCTTCCAGGTCCGCGAGTTCGGCGGGACGCACGGGTTCGATTCCGAGCGCCTCGCGGATCGCATCCTCGAACTTGGCCGGCTGCGCGGTCTCCATGCAGATCAGCGGCACGCCGGGCTGGCGATGTTCGAGGCCCACTTTGAGGCCGTCGGCGGTATGCGGGTCGATCATCGTGCCGTAGACCTCGTACGCCGTGCGGATGGTGTCGATGCGGCTGGCATGGTTGCTCGAACCGGAGAGCATGCCGAAATCGGCGACGCGATCGAACAGGCTGCGTCCGTCGGCGCCAGCCTCGGCCCTGAGGTCGAAGCTGCCGCCGGACTCGACCGCTCTCCACAGGCTGCGGATCTTCGCGGCATCGCGCCCGGCCAGGTCGAACACGAAGCGCTCGAAGTTGGAGGCCTTGGAAATGTCCATAGACGGGCTGGACGTATGTTTCGTTTCGGGACGCGGCCGGTAGACGCCGGTCTTGAAGAACTCGTCGAGCACGTCGTTTTCGTTGGTGGCGACAATCAGCTTGTCGATCGGCAGCCCCATCTGGCGCGCGATGTGGCCGGCGCAGACGTTGCCGAAGTTGCCCGACGGCACCGAGAACGAGACCTGCTGGCCGTTTTCGTGGGTCGCCGCGAAATAGGCCTTGAAGTAGTAGACGCTCTGCGCCGCGACGCGCGCCCAGTTGATCGAGTTGACGGCGCCTATGTGGTGCCTCGTCTTGAAGTCGAGATCGTTCGACACCGCCTTGACGATGTCCTGGCACTGGTCGAATACGCCGCGGATGACGAGGTTGTGGATGTTGGCGTCGGCGAGCGCGTACATCTGCGCCTGCTGGAAACGCGTCATGCCGTGCTCGGGCGACAGCATGAAGACGCGGATGCCGCGCTTGCCGCGCATCGCGTACTCGGCGGCGGACCCGGTGTCGCCCGAGGTCGCGCCCAGGATATTGAGTTCCCCACGGGTCTTGCCGAGCACGTACTCGAACAGGTTCCCCAGCAGCTGCATCGCCATGTCCTTGAATGCCAGCGTCGGGCCGTTCGACAGCGCGAGAACGTGCAGGCCAGGCTCCAGCGTCTTCAGCGGGGTGATGTCCTCGGCGTTCTCGCCCGGATGGGTGTAGCGGTAGACCGCGGCGGTGTAGGTCTTGTCGATCAGCGCGCGCAGGTCGTCGGGCGGGATGTCGTCGATCAGCCGCGACAGCACAGCGAACGCCAGGTCGCGATAATTCATGCCGCGCATCGCCGCGAGTTCGGCCTCGCTGAAGCGCGGGTACGCCTCGGGCACGTACAGGCCGCCATCGCTCGCGAGGCCGCCGAGCAGGATCTCCGAAAAGCGTAGGTGCGGTGCCAGGCCGCGCGTGCTGAGATAGTTCATTGCCTGCCCTTGAGTTTATCGGCCCGTGAGTTCTTCGAGGCGGATGCGCATGACCGTGCCCGCCACGCTGTCGAGCGTCTCGATCTTGGCGATCGCCGCGTTGATGTTTTTCTCCACCGTGACATGGGTCAGCAGGATGATGTTGACCTGCTCCTCGCCCTCGGCGGGCTCCTTCTGCACCATCGCATCGATGGAGATGTGGCTGTCGGCCAGGATGCGGGTGATGTCGGCCAGCACGCCCGGGCGGTCGAAGGCGCGCAGGCGCAGGTAGTAGGCGGTGCGGACCTCGTCCATCTGCAGGATGGGCGTGTCGGCGAGCTGATCGGGCTGGAACGCCAGATGCGGCACGCGGTGGTGCGGATCGGCGGTGTGCAGCCGCGTGACGTCGACCAGGTCGGCGACCACCGCCGAGGCGGTCGGCTCGGCGCCGGCGCCGGCGCCGTAGTAAAGCGTCGGGCCGACCGCGTCGCCTCTCACCAGCACCGCGTTCATCGCGCCGTCGACGTTCGCGATGAGGCGCCGCTCGGGAATCAGCGTCGGATGCACGCGCAGCTCGATGCCGTTCTCGGCGCGGCGGGCGATGCCCAGCAACTTGATCCGGTAGCCGAGTTCCTCGGCGTACTTGACGTCCTCGCGCGTGAGCTTCGAGATGCCTTCGGTGTAGGCGCGGTCGAACTGCATCGGGATGCCGAACGCGATCGCGGACAGGATGGTGAGCTTGTGCGCGGCGTCGATGCCCTCGATGTCGAAGGTCGGGTCGGCTTCCGCATAGCCCAGGCGCTGCGCCTCCTTCAGCACGTCCTCGAAGGCCGCGCCCTTGTCGCGCATCTCGGTGAGGATGAAGTTGCTGGTGCCGTTGATGATGCCGGCCAGCCACTCGATGCGGTTGGCGGTGAGGCCCTCGCGCAGCGCCTTGATGATGGGGATGCCGCCCGCCACCGCCGCCTCGAACGCCACCATCACGCCCTTCGCCTGCGCCGCGGCGAAGATCTCGTTGCCGTGCTTGGCGACCAGATGCTTGTTGGCGGTGACGACGTGCTTGCCGTTGGCGATCGCCTGCATCACGAGTTCGCGCGCGGGCTCGAGGCCGCCGATCAGCTCGACCACGATGTCGATGTTCGGATCGGTGACGACCTCGAAGGGGTCGGTGGTGAGCGGCAGGTTGCCGGCCAGCGCACGGGCCTTGTCGACATTGCGCACCGCCGCGCGCATCACGCGGATTTCGCGTCCGGCACGGCGGGTGATTTCTTCGCCGTTGCGGCGCAGCACGGTCAGCGTGCCGCCCCCGACGGTTCCCAGGCCCAGCAGGCCGACGTTGATGGGTTTCATTGTGTGGTCTCGTTCAAAAAGGGAATCAGCGATGCGTGCGCTGGCGGTCGAGGAAACGGCTCATGCGGCCGATCGCCTCGGTCAGGTCTTCCTCGTGCGGCAGGAACACCACGCGGATGTGGTCCGGCTGCGGCCAGTTGAAGCCCGTCCCCTGCACCACCAGCACGCGCTCCTCTTCGAGCAGGTTGAGGATGAACTTCTGGTCGTCCTGGATGGGATACATCTTCGGATCGAGCCGGGGAAACAGGTACATCGCGGCCTTCGGCTTGACGCAGGTCACGCCGGGAATCAGCGTCAGAAGCTCGTGCGCCAGGTCGCGCTGGCGCGTCAGCCGCCCGCTCGGCGCGACCAGGTCGTTGATGCTCTGGTAGCCGCCGAGCGCGGTCTGGATCGCGTACTGGCCCGGCACGTTCGAGCACAGGCGCATCGACGCCAGCATGTTGAGTCCTTCCAGGTAATCCTTGGCATGGCGCCTGTCGCCCGACACGATGAGCCAGCCCGAGCGGTAGCCGCAGGCGCGGTAATTCTTCGACAGGCCGTTGAAGGTGACGATCAGCACGTCATCGGCGAGCGAGGCGATCGAGGTGTGGACGACGCCGTCGTAGAGCACCTTGTCGTAGATCTCGTCGGCATAGACGATCAGCTGGTGCTGGCGCGCGATTTCCAGGATTTCCAGCAGCAGCTCGGTCGGATACAGCGCGCCGGTCGGGTTGTTCGGGTTGATGATGACGATCGCGCGCGTGTTCGGCGTGATCTTGGCGCGGATGTCGTCGAGGTCGGGCAGCCAGCCCGCGCCTTCGTCGCACAGGTAATGGCGCGGCTTGCCGCCGCCCAGGCTCACGGCGGCCGTCCACAGCGGATAGTCGGGCGCCGGCACCAGCACCTCGTCGCCGTTGTTCAGAAGCGCCTGCATCGACATCACGATCAGCTCGGAGACGCCGTTGCCGACGAAGATATCGTCGATTGTCACCCCGGCGATGCCCTTGCGCTGCGTCTCGTGCATGATCGCCTTGCGCGCCGAGAATAGGCCCTTGGAATCGCTGTAGCCCGACGCGTTCGGCAGGTTGAGGATCACGTCCTGCACGATCTCCTCGGGCGCCTCGAAGTTGAAGGGCGCGGGATTGCCGATGTTCAGCTTGATGATGCGCTGGCCCTCTTCCTCCATCTGGCGGGAACGCGCCATCACGGGGCCGCGGATGTCGTAGCAGACATTGTCGAGCTTGGACGATTTATGGATGGTGCGTAAGCGTGGCTTGTTGTCGGCCGTCACGGCGGTCTTCCTGGTCAACCTGCGTAAAACCAAGGCAAAACAAAGCCTTGGAAAGCGTGCAATTTTACCGGACGCGCCCTGCCCGGGCAAACGAAACCGGGCGCCGCGGCGGCCGCCGAAGCGCGTTCACGTCTCGCCCGCGGCCCCGATCTGCTAAGGTTCGGGCATGAAGCTCCATCTCAACACCGACGCCGGCCAGATGCTCTTCACCGGCTACGGCGAGGACCATGTCCTCATCAACGGCCGGCGCCACGACGCGAGCCTGCTGCTGACCGCGCGCGGCATCGAAATCGCCCCCTGGGCCGGCCTTGGCTTCGAGGCGCTGACCCCGGCCCACTTCGAATGGGTCGCGCAGCGCGAACTCGACATCCTGCTGCTCGGCACGGGCGCTAGACTGCGCTTCCCCCATCCGGCGCTCACGCGCGCCCTGGCCGAGGCGAACATCGGACTGGAGGTGATGGACATCGGCGCGCTGTGCCGCACCTACAACATCCTGGCGACGGAGGGGCGCAGCGTGGGGGCCGCGGTGCTGATCGAGCGGGTTTGAGCGGGCTCCCCGCGCCGTTCGCGCTGAGTTCGTCGAAGCCCATTCTGGGCATGGCGATGGAAATTGTCGGCAGTCGAGGTCTTCGCAGAACGAGTGACCGTTGGCCGGGGGTAGCCCGGCAGCTAGTCACTTTCTTTTGTCTCGCCAAAAGAAAGTAACCCAAGAAAAGGCGCCCCCGCTCATTCCCGAAACCCCGGAAACCGAGCCTCCCGGACGGGCGGCAAAGAACTCGCCCCGCTATGACTTGGATTTCGAAGGTGAGCGGGGCTCAGACACCTTTGCCGCTGATCCGCCCGGGAGACTCGATTTCCGGCGGGACTGAGAGGGGCGACAAGTCAAAACCAGGGCAGTGATGACGTGATTGTTCGTATACTTGGGTGAGGACGCAAATTTGCCGTCGCGAAGCCCTTGATCCGGTTCGGGACTGCCGCACAGCGTCAAACTGGTTTTGACTTTTCTTCCCCTCACAGGCCCGCCGAAGATCAAGTGCGTCGGGTGGATCAGCGGCAAAGGTGTTTGAGCCCCGCCCACAAAAACCAGTCAAAAACATCGAAGGCGGGGCGAGTTCTTTGCCGCCCGCCCGGCGCGCTTGATCTTCGGGATTTCGGGCATGTCGGGGTCGCCTTCTTTTGGTTACTTTTCTTGGCGAGACAAGAAAAGTGACTAGCCGCCGGGCTACCCCCGGCCACCGACCCTCAGTCCTGCGAAATCCTCTCTACTCCCCAACAGCGCTTCGACAATCTCAGTTGCGAACGCAACCCCCTACGCCGGCATCACCTGCTCAAAACTCGTGATCGCCGTGAACTCTCCGCAATCCTTGTGCGGTTGCCGCGAATCCGGATTGCACACCGCCAGCAGGTGCGCGATGCCGTAGGCCCGGGCACTCTTCAGAACCGGCAGGCTGTCGTCGACAAACAGGGTGCGGGCCTTGTCGAACGGCTCGACCGCTTGCAGGGCCTGCCAGAACTCCGGATGTTCCTTCGGCAGGCCGAGCTGGTGCGCCGAGATCAGCGCATCGAAATAGGCGTCGATGCGAGTCTCGCGCATCTTGAGTCCGAGGCTCTTGGGATGGGCGTTGGTCACCATCACGATGCGGCGGCCCGAGGCGCGCACGGCCTGCAGGAATGCGGGAACGTCCGGGCGCACGGCAATCAGGTGAACGACCTCTTCCTTGAGCTGCACGATGTCGAGCGCAAGTTCGCTGCTCCAGAAATCGATGCAGTACCAGTTGAGCGTGCCGGCGTGGCGTTCGTAGTGCGCGTCGAGCTGCGCGCGCGCCACCGCCTCGTCCAGCCCGTGGTATTCCGCGTAGCGGCGCGGCATGTGCTCGCGCCAGAAATGGTTGTCGAAATAGAGGTCGAGCAGCGTGCCGTCCATGTCGAGGAAGACGGTGTCGATCTGCGGCCAGCGCACGTCGATCATGTGCCGCTCTGGGGTCAGAAGAGCTCGTCCTTGGACACGCCGCGCCGCCGCAGCAATTGCCGCAGCACCCGCAGCGACTCCATCTGGATCTGCCGCACGCGCTCGCGCGTGACCTGCAACTCGAGCGCCAGGTCCTCGAGCGTGCAGGCCTCGCAGTTGTTCAGCCCGAAACGCCGCTCGATCACCCAGCGCTGCTTGTCGTTGAGCTGGGTCAGCCATTCGTGGACGTGATGCTCGATCTCGTCGAGCTGCAGCATTTCGTCGGGCAGGTGGGCATTGTCGTCGGCGATCGCCTCGCCGAGCGACAGCGTGGGATCGACGTCGAGCGGCGCGTCGAGCGATGCGACCCGCTCGTTCAGCTGCATGATGCGGCGCACGTCCGCGACGGGGTGCCCGGTCAGCGCGGCGATGTCGTCCGGCGTGGCGTCGGTGACGCCGTGGGTCTCCAGGTGCCGCTGCGCCCGCAGGTAGATGTTGAGTTCCTTGATGATGTGCACCGGCAGGCGGATCGTGCGCGACTGGTTCATGATCGCGCGCTCGATGTTCTGCCGGATCCACCACGTGGCGTAGGTCGAGAAGCGGAAGCCACGCTCGGGATCGAATTTTTCCAGGGCGTGGATGAGGCCGAGGTTGCCCTCCTCGACCAGGTCGAGCAGGGTCAGGCCGCGGTTGGAATAATGCTTCGCAATGTTGACCACCAGGCGCAGGTTGCGCTCGATCATGGTCTGGCGCGCGCTGAAGTCACCCTGCACGGTCAGCCGCGCCAGCGCGACTTCCTCTTCGGCGGTCAGCAGCGGCGCCTGGCCGATCTCGTTGAGATAGAGCTGGGTCACGTCGACCTGCGGCTCGTCGAGGATGGCCGATGCCAGTTCCTCGTTGCTGTCCACCGCAGCTTGCTGCTCCGTCTCGGCGTCGTTCTGTTCGGACAAGTCTTCTTCAGGTTCGTCGCTAGGTTCGCGGCTCATGAGCGCTCCGGCAAATATGTCAGGGGGTCGAGCGGTTTTCCATAACGGCGGATTTCAAAATGCAGTTCGACACGGTCGGCACCGCTGTCGCCCATCAGGGCGATCTTCTGCCCTGCTGTCACCATGTCGCCTTCCTTAACGAGGATGGTTTCGTTGTGCGCATAGGCCGACAGGAATTCGCCGGCGTGCTTGATGATCAGCAGGCGCCCGTAACCGCGCAGACCGCTGCCACTGTATACCACTTTGCCGGGCGCGACCGCCCTCACCGGCGTATTGCGCTGCCCGGCAATATCGATGCCCTTGCCGCCTGCCGCGCCGAAACGCCCGACGACAGTGCCGTCCACCGGCCACAGCCAGGCATCGACGCTGCCGTTCGCCGCGGGTGCCGGCGGTGCGGACTTCGTCCCCGGTGGCGCGGCGGGCGCCGCTGCGGGCGGTGCCGCCGGCGCCGCGGAAGGCGCCGACGCCACGGGCGTCGCCGGCGCCGCTGGTCGTGCGCCGGACACCTGCGCCCAGTTGGACTCGGAATAGACCAGCAGCTGCGCCTGCGGTTCGCGCAGCAACGTCGGCTCGGTCAGCGGCTGTGCGCTCGGCGGCGGCTCGTCGTCGAGCGGCTTGATCTCGACGGCTCCGGCCGGCGGCGTGAGCCGCAGGACCTGCCCGACCAGAATGCGATCGGGGGATTCGAGCTGGTTCCAGATGGCGATTTCGCGGTAATCGAGGCCGTTGGCGAAGGCGATGGCGTACAGCGTGTCGCCGCGCTCGACCGTGTGCAGGCCGTTGGTGGAGGGGGCGATTTGCGGGGTGACGGCGCGCGTCGTGTCGGCGGTCCGGCGCGCCGGCGAGCGTTCCTCGACCGGCGCCATGCCGCTCGCCGTGCAGCCGGCGAGCCCCAGCAGCAGGACGATCGCCCACAGCCCATGCGCGCGTTCGCCGCCAGGCTGCGCCATCACGCCACCCCCGGCAACAGCGGAACGAACTTCACCTCTTCGAGCATGCGCTCGGCGAACACGTCGCCCTGGCGCTCCACGACGCACAACGTCTGCCTGGCGTGGCCGAGCGGCATCACCAGCCGCCCGCCGTCGGCCAGCTGTTCGAGCAGAGCGTGCGGAACCTCGGCGAATGCGGCGGCGATCACGATCGCGTCGAACGGCGCGAAATCCTTTGCGCCTTGCATGCCGTCGCCGTGCTTGGGCTTGACGTTGTTGACGCGAAGTTCGCGCAGCCGCACGCGGGTCTTGCCGACGAGCTGGGCGATGCGCTCCAGCGACATCACCTCGCGCGCCAGCTTGCCCAGCACGGCCGCCTGGTAGCCGCAGCCCAGCCCGATCTCCAGCACGCGGCCCAGCTCGCGGCCGTGGCCGTTCTCGCCGTGGCGCGCCAGCTCGGCCATGCGCGCGACGACGTAGGGATTGGAAATCGTCTGCCCGAAGCCGATCGGGAGTGCCGTGTCTTCGTAGGCGCGCGACTCCAGCGCCTGGTCGACGTACAGGTGGCGCGGCACGCTGCCCATGGCGGCGAGCACCATCTCGTCCTTGATGCCCTGCTCGCGCAGGCGTTCGACCATGCGGCCGCGGGTGCGCGCCGAGGTCATGCCGATGCCGGCACGCGGATTCAGGGTTTCAGCCATGCGTTCACGCTGTCCATCTGGCTGAAACGGGTCAGGTCCATTTGCAGCGGGGTTATCGATACGTAGCCGTCGGCGACGGCATGAAAGTCGGTGCCTTCGCCCGCGTCCTGCGCGGCGCCGGCGGCACCTACCCAGTACACCGTCTGGCCGCGCGGGTTCGTGGTCTTCACCACCGCCTCGGCCTTGTGGCGCTTGCCCAGCCGCGTCACGGCGACGCCTTTGAGGACGGCGGGCGCGCAGTCGGGCACGTTGACGTTGAGCAGCATCGGTTCGGTCGGCGGCCGCGTCCGGATGCGCTGCACCAGCTCGGCCACCACGTCGGCGGCCGTGTCGAAATGCTTGGCGCCATGACTGGCGAGCGAGACCGCGACCGACGGGATCCCGAGCAGATAGCCTTCGGTCGCCGCAGCGACGGTGCCGGAATAAATCGTGTCGTCGCCCATGTTGGCGCCGTGATTGATGCCGGATATCACCATGTCGGGCATATCGTCCAGCATGCCGGTGACAGCGAGATGAACGCAGTCGGTCGGCGTGCCGTTGACGTAGTAGAAGCCGTTCGGCGCCTGGCGCAGCATCAGCGGGCGGTCGAGCGTGAGCGAATTGGACGCGCCGCTGCGGTCGCGTTCGGGCGCCACGACCGTGACGTCGGCGAGCGTCGAGAGCCTGTGCGCCAGCGCGGCGAGGCCGGGCGCGAAGTAGCCATCGTCGTTGGACAGCAGGATGCGCATCAGCGGCGGCCTCCGGGCGGGACAGGCGAACGGGGCGGGAGACTCATGGCGATGATGCGGGCGTCGAACATGCGCCCGATTCTACCATCGTGATTTCGCGGATTCGCCTGTCTCCGCAATCGCCGCATGGGTTCGCGAGCCGACGCGATTGGCCGCGCTCCGAAAGCTAAAAACTCAATCGTATTCGCGGGTATAGAACGCGTCGAAGCTGCTCGGCTGGCCGCCCCGCGCTTCCAGGCGCACGTGCGGCGACAGCTGGTACAGCATCTTCACGACCTGGCTCAGCCCGTCGAGGCTTTGCTCGTAGGTGAGCGTTGCGCGCGCCGACAGCCGCTTGCCGACGCTGACCACGGTGCTGGCGAGGGCGTCGCTCGGGCCCGCGCGCACGTCGAACGTGTCGACGCCCAGCGTCTCCGCCATCTTCGCCTGAAGGTTGACCGATTCGGTCTGGCTCAGCAGCGCGCTGGCCGCCACCTGCAGCAGCACGAGTTCCTCCTGGCCGCTGTTCTGAAGGCCGTGCCCGAGCACCAGCCAGGCGAGTTTTTCGGTGTCGGGAAGCGGCGGGTCGGAATACAGCGTCACGATCGGATTCTGCACCGTGCCGCCGACCACCACGCCCGCCTTCACCGTCGGCGTCTTGCGGACCGCCAGCACGTCGAGACCGGGGTTGTCGATGGGACCGTTGAAACGCAGCACGCCGCGCTCGATGTCCAGCGTCTGCGCATAGGCGGCGTAGCGGCCCTTTTCGACCCGGATGCTGCCTTCGCCGCGCAGCGCCTGCGCAGGATAGGCGGCTAGGCGTTCACCTTTCGGGTGTGCCGGGGACGGCGCCTCATCGACGGTGTACACGCGCAACTGGCCGCCCAGTCGCGCATCGAGTCCCGCGCCCTTGAACAGGAAATCGTTGCCGAGCTTGAGATTCAGGTCGAGCGCCAGCGGATAGCGCTGCGCCGCCGGCTTTTCGCGGGGCTGCCCGGCGACGACGACGTCGTTCGACAACTGCGGCCGGCTCGTCTCCGGCATTTCCAGGCGGGCACGGTCGGCGGTCAGCTTGCCGGTGAGCTGCAGGTGCCTGGGATCGAGATTGAGCCGGGTCGTGCCGGACACGATGACGAGCCGGTCGCTGCGATGGGTCGCCGCGAATTTTTCGAACGTCAGCGTGAGCCCCGCCTGGGGGTTCGCCAGACGCGCATCGCCGCTCACCACGATGCGGCCGCTTTTGCCCTTCAGCTCGCCCTGCTGCACCTGAACCTGGTCGTCCGCAAGGCGTAGCCTGATCGTGCCGTCGGTGATCGCCACGCCCTGTTCGGGCATGGAAAAGCGGATGCGGTCGGCGGCGAGGCGGCCGTCGATGCGCGGCGCCGCGAGGCTGCCGCTGCCGGTCAGCTGCGCACTGACGCGCGCGTCGGCGTGAACCCCGACCGGGACGAACGGCCGCGCGGCACGCAGGTCCGGCACATCGAACTGCGCGTTCCATGCCAGCGGTGCGCTGCGCGACACGTCGAACAGCGCGCCGTCGCGCACGAGCATCCCGCTCCCGTCCATGCGAAGCCGGCCGGCTTCGCGGGCGTCGACGGCGAGGCGAACGCGGGTCCGGCTGGCGGCGGCATCGAGATCGAGCGTCAGGGCGGTCAGGCCGAGGTTCATCGCCGGGTCCTTGAGGTGCACGTCGCCCGACTGCCGGCGCAGCCGCACGCGGCCGTCGAGCGAGTCGGCGGCGCGCAGATCCCAGTCGCCGCTCAGGCGCAGGTCGGTGGTGACGGGCGGCGCGGTTTTCAGCAGCGCAAGCGCCGGCGCCAGCGGCAGGTTCGCGAGCGTGCCGCGACTGGCGATTTGGGTCCCCTGCCGGCTGAAGTGATCGACGTTGAGGCGGCCGCCCGCGACGGTCAGCGCCAGGCCGTCGACCTGCTGCTGGCTGCGCGACAGCAGCAGCGTCGCGGGTGCCACGAGCTTCATCGGCCAGGCCCCCTGCGCGTCGGCCTGGTTCAGTCGCCCGCGCCAGACCGTATTCGCATCGAGCGCGCCAGCCAGGCTCGCCGTCGTCCGCCAACCGGGCAGGCGGACGTCGAGCGTCAGCGCATGCGCGTCGCGCCGGCCTTGCAGGGTCGCGTGGACGCTGTCCAGGCGCTGGCCTGCGAGCCGAATTCCGCTGGCGTCGAGCTGGCCGTCGGCGGCCCCGTCGGCCGCGGCCTGCAGCGTGACGTGCAGATTCATCGCGTCGGCGGCGATATCGCCCGGCAGCCGCAGGCCGCGTGCCGACGCCTGACCTTCGATCTGCAGCCGCGCGGGGTCGCCGCTGGCGCTGCCCCGGCTGGTCAGGCGCCCCGCGAGCCCGAGGTGAAGGCGTGCCAGCGCCGGCGCGTCGATGTCCCACGTCAGCCGGTCGCCCGTCCGGCCGTAGGCGCCCTTCAGCTTTGCCCGGTTGCCGGCCAGATCCAGATCGATGTCGGCGTCGACCAGGTGCCGTCTCTCGTAGCGCAGACGCCCCTGACCGCGCACCGGCTCGCCATCGAATTCGCCCGGCGGCAGGGTGAACCGCGCCGCGAGGCTCGGTTCGGGGCGCAAGGCGCCGGCAACCTCGCCGCGCGCGTTGAGCCGCGCGCGGGGAAACTCGCCAAAGCGCGCGGGATCGATCCGGCTGGCGTCGAAGCGCCCGCTGAAGCTGCGCGTCGCGTCGAGCCTCAACGCGCCGTTCGCGCGCAGCCGTCCCGCCTGCCCGGTGAAATCTGCCGATTCGAGCCGCAGCACCGCGTCGGCGAGCGACAGCGTGAAGCGGCCCTGGCCCCAGCTTTCGCCGACCTCGGCCGCCAGCGTCTGGCGCGTCGCGTCGCCGTCGAGCCGCAGCGCGGTCTTGAGGCGCGTCGCGTACAGCCGGCGATGCAGGCCCGCGAGATTGAGCCGCGGACCCTCAAGGCTCACGCCCAGCCGGCCGTCGCGCCACTGCCCGCTCCCCGTCAGTCGCCCCGCCGCGCCGAGATCGATCGCCAGCGCGCTGAAATCGGCCCGCGCATAGTCGCCGACCACCGCGCCAGTCAGGCTGACGAGCGGCAGGCGGTCCTGATCGAGGCGTCCCGCGAGACTGTTGCCGAGACTGAAGGTGCCGAGCAGGCGCTCACCCGGCTGGCCTTCGAACACGCCGGAAAACGCCAGCGCGGCGTGCGGCGCCCCCGCCACGAACTGGCGGGGGTCGACGCCTTGTCCCGCCACCAGCAGGCGGGGCAGGCGCACGCGCGCGAACGGCGCCGCTTCGCCGCTGGCCGTAAGGCGCATGTCCTCGGCGCGGGCCTCGAAGCCGAAGGCGATCGCCGCCAGCCGTCCGTGGACATCGAGCGAGGCGTCGACCGGGACGGGCTGCGTGCGCACCGCGCGGAAACGCCCGCGCAAGGTGAACGGCGCGTCCTTGCCGAGTTCGAACCCGCCGCTCGTCTCCGCCCAGGGCGTGGTCGCCGTCAATCCGCTGAACCGGTAGCGGTCGCCGTCGTCATCGATGCGGCCATGCAGTTTCTTGAATCCGAGCGTGCTTCCGGCGCTGGCCACCTCGAGATTCGCGACGTCCCAGGCGGCCACGCGCACGTCGACGGGCAAGCGCAGGCTGGCAGGAAGCGTCGCCGGCGTCGTGTCCTTCCGGAGGACGTCGATGCGCACCGTCTGCGCCGCGAGCAGGTCGACGTCGAGCCGCCGGCGCAGCAGTGTCTGCGGCCGCCACTCGAGCCGCGCGCCCGTGACGGTGATGCGCTGTTTCGGGGTCGTGACGACGAGTTTTTCGATGCGGATCGGAACGCCGAGATGGCCTTGCAGCCCTTCGACCGCGACCCGTCCTCCGCTCAGGGAAACCGCCGCTTCGCCAAGCCAGCGAAACCCGGGCGCCGTCGTCGCCAGGCCGGCGACGACGGCGACGACGAGTGACAGCGCGAGCAGCAGCCCGGCCAGCGCCCGGGCGGCGCGCCTCAAAACGACACTCCGAGCGAGAAATGCAGACGAAACGCGCGCGTGGCCTCACCGTACGCCACGTCGAGATTGACCGGCCCCACCGGCGAGCGGTAACGCGCCCCGACGCCGTAGCCGAACACCGGCGAAAGCTGGCCCGGGCTGTCTGCCGCGTCGCCCGCGTCGACGAACACCGCCGCGCCCCAGTTGCGGCTGAAGAAATAGTTGTATTCGACGCTGCCCGTCGCGAGATAACGCACGGCGGCGACGCCGCCGACGAGCGTGCGGCCAAGACTCTGGTAGGCATAGCCGCGCACCGAGTTGTCGCCGCCGGCGCGAAACAGGAAGTCGGTGGGAATGCCGTCGCGCGTATCCGCGAGCACCCCGCCCGCCTCGCCGCGCAGGATCAGGCGGCCATTTTCGCCGGCCCGGAAAAACTGGGTATAGCGTCCGTACAGGCGAATAAAGCTGGTGTCCGACAGCAGGGCCGCGGCCGCGCCGCCACCCTGCAAGGTGAGCACGTGGCCGCTTCGCGGATAGAACGCGCGGCCGACGGTGCGATGGGTCCACGCGTAGTTCGCGGTCAACGCCTGGTTGTGCGCGTTGAGCACGTCGCCGATGGTCTGCCGCTCGGTCTGGTATTGGAGCGACAGGGTGGTTTCGATCCGGCCGCGCGTGCGGTTTCGTCTGGCCGCGAACGTCGTGGAGCGGGTCTTCTGCCCCTTGATGTCCGCCTCTCTGAGTTGCGTGCCGATGCTGTTCTCGTAGCCTGCCGAGGTGCGCGGCCAGGCGAGCTCCGCCGACCCGGCCTGCTGGTTCGCTTCGACGCGCGCGTCGAGCTTCAGGCGCAAGCCGCGGTCGCCGACGTCGCGCGTCAGCCATCCCGCCTGCACCCGGGGCCCGGTGTCCGTGCTCATCCCCACGCCAGTGCTGAACTGCTTTTCCGGCCGCTCCACCACGTCGACGTAGATCGGCACCGCCGCCGCGCGGGCGGGATCCGGGTCGATATGGACCATGGCCTGCGCGTAATACCCGCTCGCCTCGAGCGCCATCTGGTAATCGAGCAAATCCTGCTGGCGAAACGGCTTGCCCGGCTTGGCGGGATTGAGGTTGCGCGCCACCGACACGGGATAGCGCCGAGTGCCACGGATGACCGGCTCGCCGTAGAAAAACGGCGGCCCGCTGTCGATCGTCAGCGTGAGATCGGCCGCGCGCGCGGCAGGGTCGATGTGCGCCTCGCTCGCCGCGAGCCGTGCCGCCGGGTAGCGGGTTCCGAGCAAGGGCCGCAGCACCGCCAGCTTGGCGGCGTGCCAGTCCGCCTGGCGAAACGGCATTCCCGGCCTCAGCAGGAAACCGCCTTCGATGCGGCTCCGCAGCGCCGCCGCGTTGGGACGCGTCTTGAGGCCGCCGTCGAATGTCAGCTTCACGCTGCGCACGATGGTGCGCGCGCCGGGGTCGACGCGGTAATCGACTCGCCAGTCGTCCCCCTTCCGCTCCACCGTGGTTTCGATGCGCGGCGAGAAATACCCTTCTGTCGCGAGCAGGTCGCGCGCGGTCTGGTCGCTTTGGCGGCGCAGCCGCTCGAATTCGTCGGCGTCCGGTTTCTCGCCCTGGCGGGCGGCGCGAGCGGTTTCCAGGTGCTTCGTCAGCAACGCCTTGATCTCGGCGGGCGCTTCCACTTCGACCGTCAGCGCGTGAGCCGGCGTCGAGCTCAACAATATGGCAAGCAGGGTCAGGAATTTGAAAAAGCGATCCGGCAAAACATTCTCGTGGAATAAGACATCAGGGGCATTCTAGGAGGTGGACGGACCCGGGCAAAATCGCCGCTGCGGCGCGACCGGCGCGGCAGCACGGCGCAAACCCGCGCTCCGTCCGGCCCGTCAGGCCGCACCCACAAAAAAAAGAGGGCGGAATCCGCCCTCCCGTTCGGCCGGCAGCCCCGGTTACGCCGCCCGCGCGACCGCCTTCTCGAAGCTGAACGTGCCGCCCTGCGCGTCGACCCGGATCGTATCCTTGGGCCCGAAATGCCCCGCCAGGATTTCCTTCGCCAGCGCATTTTCGAGCTCGCTCTGGATCGCGCGCTTGAGCGGCCGCGCGCCGTAGACCGGGTCGAAGCCGGCCTTGGCGATTTCGGCCAGCGCCGCGTCGGTGACGTCGAGCTTCATCTCCATCTGCGCCAGGCGCTGCTCCAGGCCTTGCAGCTGGATCCGCGCGATGCTGGCGATGTGCTGCTCGCTCAGCGCATGGAAGACGACGACCTCGTCGATGCGGTTGATGAACTCGGGGCGGAAGTAGGACTTCACTTCGCCCAGCACGGCAAGCTTGACCACCTGGTAGTCGTCGCCCGCCATCTGCTGGATCATCTGGCTGCCGAGGTTGGACGTCATCACGATCACCGTGTTGCGGAAGTCGACCGTGCGGCCCTGACCGTCGGTCAGCCGCCCGTCATCAAGCACCTGCAAGAGGACGTTGAACACGTCCGGGTGCGCCTTCTCGACCTCGTCCATCAGGATGACGCTATAAGGCTTGCGGCGCACCGCTTCGGTCAGGTAGCCGCCCTCCTCGTAGCCGACGTAGCCTGGCGGCGCGCCGATGAGCCGCGCGACCGAGTGCTTCTCCATGAATTCGCTCATGTCGATGCGGATCATGTGATCCGCGGAATCGAACAGGTACTCGGCGAGCGTCTTGCACAACTCGGTCTTGCCGACGCCCGTGGGCCCCAGGAACAGGAAGGAGCCGAGCGGCCGGTTGGGGTCGGACAGGCCGGCACGCGAGCGGCGGATGGCGTCGGAGACGACGCGCACGGCTTCGTCCTGGCCGACCACGCGGCTGTGCAGCTTGTCCTCCATGTGCAGCAGCTTGTCGCGCTCGCCCTGCAGCATCTTCGAGACCGGAATGCCCGTGGCGCGCGAGACGACCTCCGCAATTTCCTCGGCGCCGACCTCGGTGCGCAATAGTTTGAACGCGGGCTTGCCCGCGCCGGCCGTTTCGGCCTGCTTCAGCTGCGCTTCCAGTTGCGGCAGCTTGCCGTACTGGATTTCGGCGACCTTGTCGAGCTTGCCCTGGCGCTGCAGCTCAATCATCTCGCCGCGCAGCTTGTCGATTTCTT
Organism: Pseudomonadota bacterium; assembly: GCA_021820845.1. GTDB lineage: Bacteria > Pseudomonadota > Gammaproteobacteria > Burkholderiales > Thiobacillaceae > Thiobacillus. Next base: position 112,690 of record JAKADC010000008.1, on the reverse strand, counting down.
CCTTGAGGTGGGCGCTGCCCTGCACCTGCGCTTTCTCGGATTTCCACACCTCCTCGAGGTCGGCGTATTCGCGGCCGAGCTTCTCGATTTCCGCTTCCAGGAGCGTCAGGCGCTTCTTCGACGCCTCGTCGGTCTCCCGCTTCACCGCCTCGCGCTCGATCTTCAACTGGATGATGCGGCGGTCGAGCTTGTCCATCACTTCCGGCTTGGAGTCGATTTCCATCTTGATGCGCGCGGCCGCCTCGTCGATCAGGTCGATCGCCTTGTCGGGCAGGAAGCGGTCGGTGATGTAGCGGTGGCTCAATTCGGCCGCGGCGACGATCGCCGGGTCGGTGATGTCGACGCCGTGGTGCAGTTCGTAGCGCTCCTGCAGGCCGCGCAGGATGGCGATGGTCGATTCGACGCTCGGCTCGTCGACCATGACCTTCTGGAAGCGGCGCTCGAGCGCGGCGTCCTTCTCGATGTACTTGCGGTATTCGTCGAGGGTGGTGGCGCCGATCAGGTGCAGTTCGCCGCGCGCCAGCGCGGGCTTCAGCATGTTGCCGGCGTCGATCGCCCCCTCGGCCTTGCCGGCGCCGACGAGCGTATGGATCTCGTCGAGGAAGACGATGTAGCGGCCGGCGTCCATCGCGAGTTCCTTCAGCACCGCCTTCAGGCGCTCCTCGAACTCGCCGCGGTATTTCGCGCCGGCCAGCAGGGCTGCGAGATCGAGCACGAGCACCTTCTTGCCCTTGAGCGTTTCCGGCACCTCGTCGTTGACGATGCGCTGCGCCAGGCCTTCGACGATCGCGGTCTTGCCGACGCCGGGTTCGCCGATCAGCACCGGGTTGTTCTTGGTGCGGCGCTGCAAGATCTGGATCGAACGGCGAATCTCGTCGTCGCGCCCGATCACCGGGTCGAGCTTGCCGTCGCGCGCGCGCGCGGTGAGGTCGAGCGTGTATTTGGCAAGCGCCTCGCGCTGGCCTTCGGCTTCCTGCGACTGCACGTTCTCGCCGCCGCGCACGGCCTGGATGGCCTGTTCCAGCGCAGCTTTCTGCGCACCGTGCTGCTTCAGCAGGCGCCCGGTCTCGCCCTTGTCGTCCAGCGCCGCCAGCAGGAACAGCTCCGACGCGATGAATGCATCGTTGCGCTTCATCGCCTCCTTGTCCGTGAGATTGAGCAGATTGTTCAGTTCGCGCGAAATGCTCACCTCGCCGCCCTGGCCTTCGACCTTGGGCAGACGATCCAGCGCCTGCGTCAGCGATGCCTTCAGCGCGGGCACCTGCACGCCGGCACGCGAGAGGATGGACGATGCGCCGCCGCCTTCCTGGTTCAGCAGCGCGAGCAGCAGGTGCTGCGGCTCGATGTAGGCGTGGTCGCCGCCGACGGCCAGGCTTTGCGCGTCGGAAAACGCCTGCTGGAACTGGGTGGTGAGCTTGTCGAAACGCATAAGTGACCTCGTGGCTAGGAGTCCATTTCGGTAGAAACAGGCTCTGGGTTATATTCGATGGCACCCAGATAGTGGCGTTTATGCCCTTTTCAACCCGCCATGTCCCATTAAAGACCAGCCATGCCCGAATTGCTTGATTCCGCGGTCGAGACCGATGTCGCCCGCGCGCTGGCGGAGGATGTCGGCAGCGGCGATCTCACGGCCCTGCTGATCCCCGCGACGCAGACCGCGCACGCGCGCGTGATCAGTCGTGAAGCAGCCGTGATCGCGGGCCGTCCATGGTTCGACGCCTGCTTTCGCGCGCTCGACCTCGGCTGCGTCATCGACTGGCGCGTCAGCGAGGGGGCGTCGGTCGCGCCCGGCGCCGTCCTGGTCGAAGTCAGCGGCAACGCGCGCGCGCTCCTCACCGCCGAGCGTCCAGCGCTGAACTTCCTGCAGACCCTGTCGGCGGTGGCCACCGCGACGCGGCCCTACGTCGAGGCGGTGCGCGGGACTCACGCCGCCATCCTCGATACCCGCAAGACCCTGCCCGGCCTGCGCGTCGCCGAGAAATACGCGGTTCGCGTCGGCGGCGGCCAGAACCAGCGCGCGGGCCTGTACGACGGCATCCTGATCAAGGAAAACCACATCATGGCGGCGGGCGGCATCGCACCGGTACTCGCCTCGGCATTCAAGCTGGCGGAAGGCAAAGCGAGCGTGCAGATCGAGGTGGAAAACATCGACGAACTCGAACAGGCGCTCGCCGCCGGCGCGCCGCTCATCCTGCTCGACAATTTCAGCCTCGCCGACCTGCGCCACGCGGTGACGCTCACCCGCGGCCGCGCGCTGCTCGAAGCCTCCGGCAACATCACGCTCGATACCGTCCGCGCGGTGGCCGAAACGGGGGTCGACCGCATCTCCGTCGGCAGCCTGACCAAGCATGTTCGTGCGGTGGATCTTTCGATGCGCATCGCCACGGCGTGATCGAGATCGTCCGCGCGCGCTACGGCGAGCCCGCCCACGCCGCCGCGCTGGTCGCCTTGCTGGATGCCTACGCACGCGACCCCGCCGGCGGCGGTGCGCCGCTCGGCGACTTCGCGCGCGACAACCTGATTGCCGCGCTCGCGGCGCGGCCCTTCATCTTCAGCGTGCTGGCGTTCGACGGCACGGCCCCGGTCGGCCTTGTCAACGCCATGGAGGGATTTTCCACGTTCGCGTGCCGTCCGCTGGTCAACGTGCACGATGTCGTCGTCGTGTCCAGCCACCGTGGACGCGGCATCGGCGGCCTGCTGCTCGCCGAGGTCGAGGCCATCGCGCGCGAGCGCGGCGCGTGCAAGCTCACCCTGGAGGTTCTGGAAGGGAACGCGGCGGCACGAAACCTGTACCGCCGGCTTGGATTCGCTGCGTACCGTCTCGACCCCGCCATGGGCGACGCGCAGTTCTTGCAGAAATGGCTGGACTGAAGCGCGCGCTCGCCGCATTGACCCTGGCGTGGGCGGCGTGGCCGCCGCAACCCGCGTGGAGCGACGCGCCGCCCGCCATGCTGCTGGCCAGGATCTACGCCGGCGACATCGACGTCGCGCAATACTGGGTCAGCGAAAAATTCGACGACGCCGAGGCGGTCGTCGTCGGCTACGTTCCCGGCAAGGGCAAGTACCTCGGCATGACCGGCGCGCTCCTGATGGAAACGCCCGACGGGGGACGCTTCCGCCTCGGCAGCGGGCTCTCCGATTCGCTGCGCCGTGAACCGCCGCCGGTCGGCACGCGCATCACCTATCGCTATCAGCATCTGACGAAAAAAGGCCTGCCGCGCTTTCCGCATTACCTGCGGGTGCGGGATGCTTTTCAGGGGTTGCCGGCCAAGGAATAGTGCGCTGCTGCGGCCACGGCGGAATCGGCCGGCACGGGGAAACCGGCCCCGCGTGTGCGCGGTTTCAGCGGCGTGCGGCGACGGTGCCGGTCGCGGCCTCCCGCCCCGACCCGTGCTTGCCGTGTTGCGGATGAAGCGTTTGCGATGCAAGCATGGCCTTGCAAGCGGACGCGCTACGCGAGCCAGATCAGCGAGGCCATGCGCCCGGTCACGCCGTCGCGGCGGTAGGAAAAGAAGACGTCGGATTCATTGAACGTGCAGCGTCCTCCGCCGTGGACCGCGCGCACGCCGATGCGATCGAGCCGGATGCGCGCGAGCCGGTAGATGTCGGCGAGCCATTTTCCGGGGCGCGCATCGGGATGCGGGCGAAACGCGGCAGCGGCGTCCGGATGCTGCGCGACGAACGTCTCGCGGACATCGTCGCCGACTTCGAACGCCTGCGGGCCGATGGCCGCGCCCAGCCAGACGAGGACGTCCCCAGGCGCCACCTGCATCGCGGCGACGGTGGTTTCGAGCACGCCGCCCGCAAGGCCGCGCCAGCCCGCGTGCGCGGCGGCAACCACGCTCCCGGAACGGTCGCAGAAGAGCGCCGGCAGGCAATCGGCGGTCAGCACCGCGCAGACCTGGCCGGCGTCCCGGGTGAACGCCGCGTCGGCTTCTGGATGCGGTTCGCCTCCGAGTTCTACCGCGCGGGCGCTGTGCACCTGCCTGAGCCAGCCCGGCTCCGATGGCAGGTGCCGCCGCAGGCGAGCACGATTCGCGGCGACGCGGGCCGGATCGTCGCCGACGTGGTCGCCGAGATTGAGGCTCGCCCAGGAGGTCTCGCTCACGCCGCCCACCCGCGTCGTCATGAGGCTTTTAACCCGCGCCGGCGCGGGCCAGTCGGGAACGATCAGCTTCACTTCACCCAGTCGGTATCTTCGCGCAGCGCATGCAGCAGGGAGGCGAAATCGGGCGGCAGCGGGCATTCCCACTGCACGAATTCCTGCGTGACCGTGTGGACCAGCCCCAGTTTTTCCGCATGCAGCGCCTGGCGCGGAAACGGGATCTTGAGATGGCCGCGGCGCCCGGCGCTGTAGACGGTGTCGCCGACCAGCGGATGGCCGACGTGCTGCATGTGAACCCGGATCTGGTGCGTCCGGCCCGTCTCCAGGCGGCAGCGCAGGAGCGTGATCCCCGGAAACCGCTCGACCACGTCGTAGTGCGTCACCGCTTCCTTGCCGCTGCTGTGCACGGTGCGCTTGGTGCGATTGTGCGGATCGCGCGCGAGCGGCGCATCGACCGTGCCGGGCCGGTCGACCTCGCCGTACACCAGCGCGAGGTATTCGCGCTTGACGGTGCGCGCCTGAAGCTGCCGCACCAGGTCGGTGTGGGCCCGCAGGGTCTTGGCGACGACGAGCAGGCCCGAGGTATCCTTGTCGAGCCGGTGCACGATGCCGGCGCGCGGCAGCTCGGCAACCTGCGGCACGCGGTGCAACAGCGCGTTGAGCAGGGTGCCGTGCCGATTGCCGCTGCCGGGGTGCACCACGAGGCCGACCGGCTTGTTGATCACCATCAGCATGGGGTCCTCGTACACGACGTCGAGCGGGATCGCCTCCGGCGCGTCGGGCGTCGCGTCCGGATCCGGCTCGATCTCGACGCGCACCGATTCGCCACCGATGACCTTCATCTTGGTCGTGCCCCAGGCATCGTCCACCGCGATCTTGCGCGCGCGGATCCAGTTCTGGATGCGGTTGCGCGAGAACTCGGGCAGCAGGGACGACAGGGCCTGGTCGAGGCGCTGGCCGCCCTGCGCGATGGGGATTACCAGCCGGCGGACGCCGTCCGCGCTATTTCCCTTATAATCATCCGACAAATTTTCTGTGTCTTTTCCCATGCTTGAGCAATGTTCATCCGGTTCTAACGCGTTCAATCGGGCGCCCGGCTTGCGTCGGATCGCGGGCAGCGTGCTGTTGGCAAGCGCCCTTGTCCTCGGCGGCTGCGGCCTGTTGCCCGAGGTAAAGGACGAAACCGCGGGCTGGTCGGCGCAAAGGCTCTACGCCGAAGCCAAGGACAACCTCAACGACGGCAACTACGAGCGCGCGGTCAAGCTGTTCGAAACGCTCGAAGCGCGCTACCCCTTCGGCCGCTATGCGCAGCAGGCGCAACTGGAAGTCGGCTACGCCTATTACAAGGACAACGAGCCGATCTCGGCCATCGCCGCCTGCGACCGCTTCATCAAGCTCCACCCCAACCACCCTAACGTCGATTACGCCTACTATCTGAAGGGGCTGGCGAATTTTAACGACGATCTCGGCCTGTTTGGCAACCTGGTCGACCAGGACATGAGCGAACGCGATCCCAAGGCCGCGCGCGACGCATTCCTGGCCTTCAAGGAATTGATCACGCGCTTCCCCAACAGCAAGTACGCGCCGGACGCGACCGCCCGCATGAAGTACCTGGTCAACGCGCTGGCCAGCAACGAAATCCACGTCGCCCGCTATTACATGAAGCGCAAGGCCTGGGTGGCCGCGGCCAACCGCGCCAAGGCCGTGCTGACGGACTATCCCCAGGCGCCCGCCGTCGAGGAGGCGCTTGGCATCATGGTCGTCGCCTACGGCAATCTCCAGCTCACCGCGCCGCGCGACGACGCGCTGCGGGTGCTGAAGCTCAACTACCCCAACAGCAAATATCTCAAGGGCGTCACCATCAAGGACAAGGCGTGGTACCGCTTCTGGTAAAACCGGAAGCGTGATTGAACCCTGGCAGCCCGGCTGCCCGGAGGCGGCGTCAGATCGCCGCTTCGCCCGACTCGCCGGTGCGGATCCGCACCACCTGCTCCACCGCCGTCACGAAAATCTTGCCGTCGCCGATTTTGCCGGTGCGCGCGGCGGTAATGATCGCCTCCATCGCGCGCTCCAGCAGATTGTCGGCGACGACGATCTCGACCTTCACCTTGGGCAGGAAATCCACCACGTATTCGGCCCCGCGGTAGAGTTCCGTGTGGCCCTTCTGGCGGCCGAAGCCCTTGACCTCGGTGACGGTAAGGCCGGTAACGCCGATCTCGGACAGCGCTTCACGCACTTCGTCCAGCTTGAACGGCTTGATGACGGCTTCGATTTTCTTCATGGAAGTTCTCCTTCAGTCGGTTCTGGCGTTGCATTCGCGCCCTCTCCCGGTGCGGGGGAAAGGTGAAAAAAAGAAACTCGACTCGCGCGGACTCATCACGAAAGCCATTGCGGTCAGGCGAGTTCGGGCCGGTATTTCGAGGTGATCGGATAGCGCCGGTCCTTGCCGAAATTGCGCGGCGTGATGCGCGGCCCCGGCGGCGACTGCCGGCGCTTGTATTCGGCGAAATCCACCATGCGGATGACTTTCTTCACCGTGGCCGCGTCGAACCCCAGCGCGACGATCGCGCGCGCCGACATGTCGCGCTCGACGTACGCGGCCAGAATCGCGTCGAGCACGTCGTAGGGGGGCAGGCTGTCCTGGTCGGTCTGGTCCGGGCGCAGCTCGGCCGACGGCGGACGCTCGATGATGCGCAGCGGGATGACGCCGCCCGTTTCCCGCCTGCGGTTGCGGTAATCCGCCAGCCGGTAGACGCGCGTCTTCGCCACATCCGCCAGCACGGCGAACCCGCCCGCCATGTCGCCGTAGAGGGTGGCGTAGCCGACGGCCATTTCGCTCTTGTTGCCGGTGGTCAGTACCAGCGTGCCGAATTTGTTCGATAGCGCCATGAGCAGCGCACCGCGCACGCGCGCCTGCAGGTTTTCTTCCGTCGTGTCGGGTTCGCGGCCGGCAAACTCGCCGGCCAGTTGCGTCCGGAAGGCATCGAATATCGGCTTGATCGGGATTTCGGAATAACGCACGCCAAGCCGCTTCGCCATGTCGGACGCGTCCTCGACGCTGATCTCGGCCGTGTAATCCGACGGCATCATCACCGCATGAACCCTGTCCGCGCCTAGCGCATCCGTCGCGATCGCGAGGGTCAATGCCGAGTCGATGCCGCCCGACAGTCCGAGGTGCACGCCGCGGAATCCGTTCTTGCCGACGTAGTCGCGCACCGCCATCACCAGCGCATCGTAGACCGCCGCATCCTCGCCGGGCAGCGTGGCCTGCGGCCCCGTACAGGTATCGCCGGCAAGCTCGAAATGGAACAGGCCTTCCTGCCAGGCCGGGCATTGCGCCGCCACCTCCCCGTCGGCACCGAGGGCGAACGATGCGCCGTCGAACACGAGTTCGTCCTGTCCGCCGACCATATTCGCGTAAATGACGGGCAGGCCGGTTTCGAGTTGGCGCGAACGCGCTGCGGCCACGCGCTCGCGCTCCTTGTTGAGGTGGTACGGCGAGGCATTGGGCACCAGCAACCACTCGGCGCCGGCTTCCATCGCGCGCGTCGCCGGACCCGGATCCCAGATATCGCCGCAGATATTGAGCCCGAACTTCACGCCGCCGCAGGTGAAGACGCAAGCTGTCTGGCCGCTGTCGAAGACCCGCTGCTCGTCGAACACGGAATGATTCGGCAGATGGTGCTTGCGATACACCGCCTCGACCTGGCCGCCGCGCAGCAACGCCGCGGCGTTGAAGAGGCTACCGCGGCTGCGTTCGGGATAACCCACGACGAGCGCAAGGCCGGGGGGCGCATCCGCCGCGAGCTGGCGGACCGCCGCGTCGCACGCTTCCGTGAAGTCGCGGCGCAGCACGAGGTCTTCGGCCGGGTAGCCGCAGATCGACATCTCGGGCGTCAGCAGCAGCTCGGCGCCCGCCGCGTCGGCTTCGCGTGCCGCAGCCAGCAGACGGGCGGCATTACCGGCAATGTCACCGACCGTAAGGTTGAATTGGGCGATAGCGAGTTTCATCGGGGAAACGCCTCCATATCTGGTGCGGAAAACGCAGCGCTCCTCTTCGGACGGAGGCGGTCAGGCAGCTTCAAGACATGAGATCCGCGACCGCGACGTCGGTCTGACGGGCTGAACCGCGCAATTCCGCCGCGATGCGCGACCGGTCTTCCGCGGGGCGGTTCTGGCTCAGTTTGAATTTGGCCTGTATCTCGGAAATTTCAATCTCGAATCCGACGATCATGCCGAGAAGCCTGCTGCGACGCTCGCCGACGAGGTCGGGCTTCCAGGGGCAGGCCATGTCCTGTTCATGAACCGACGTTTGCCGCTCCAACAGCGCCTCGAGCTCGGATTCATTCTCGATGAGCCGCGGCGTGCCGCGCAAATGGACCACCGCGTAGTTCCACGTCGGAACGCCGGGCGACGCGTACCACGATGGGGAGATGTAGGCATGCGGCCCCTGAAAGACCGCGAGCGCCCCTGCACCGGAACCAAGGTGCTGCCAGTGCGGGTTCGCACGCGCCATGTGGCCTCGCAGGCTGCCCTGCGCGCCCGGTACGCGCTCGAACAGGAAGGGCAGATGGCTGACGAAGGGCCGCCCCTCCGGCGCCGTGACCAGCATCCCGAACGCGTTGTCCCTGATGAGCGCGGCAATGCGCCCGGGATCGTCTTCCTTGAAATGCGCCGGGAGGTACATCTCTATCGCCTTGCCAGCGCCGCCTGCACCGCCTCGCCCAGCCCTGCCGGGCTTTGCGCGACGACGGCGCCGGCCGCTTCCAATGCCCGGATTTTCGCATCCGCGGTGCCGGCGCCGCCGGCGATGATCGCGCCGGCGTGGCCCATCCGCTTGCCCTTGGGCGCCGTGCGCCCCGCGATGTACGCGGCGACCGGCTTCTTCATGTTCGAGCGGATGTACTCGGCCGCCGCTTCCTCGCGGCTGCCGCCGATCTCGCCGACCAGGATCACCGCCTCGGTCTGCGGATCGGCCTCGAACATTTCCAGGCAGTCGATGAAGTCCAGGCCCTTGATCGGATCGCCGCCGATGCCGACGCAGGTCGACTGGCCGAGGCCCAGTTGCGTCGTCTGGTGCACCGCCTCGTAGGTGAGCGTGCCGGAGCGCGAGACGATGCCGATTTTTCCCTTTTGATGAATGACGCCCGGCATGATGCCGATCTTGCATTCGCCCGACGTGATGACGCCGGGACAGTTGGGGCCGATCAGCTTCGCGCCGTTGGCGCGCAAGGCGGCTTTCACGTTGAGCATATCGAGCACCGGGATGCCCTCGGTGATGCAGACGATGACCTCGATGCCGGCATCCGCCGCCTCGAGGATCGAGTCGGCGGCGAACGCGGCGGGCACGTAGATCATGCTCGCCTGCGCGCCGGTCTCGCGCACGGCGTCGCGCACGGTGTTGAACACGGGCAGGCCGAGATGCGTCTGTCCGCCCTTGCCCGGCGTCACGCCGCCGACCATTCGGGTGCCGTACGCGATCGCCTGCTCGGAATGGAAGCTGCCCTGCTTGCCGGTGAAGCCCTGGCAGATCACTTTCGTGTTCTTGTCGACGAGGATGCTCATGCTGCCTCCTTCACGGCGAGTTTCGCGGCCTGCGTGAGGCTCTCCGCGGCGACGATCGCCAGCCCCGACTCGGCGAGCAGCTTGCGCCCGAGCTCGGCATTGGTGCCTTCCAGGCGCACGATCACCGGCACCTTCACGCCGACTTCCTTCACTGCCTGGATGATTCCTTCGGCGATGACGTCGCACCGCACGATGCCGCCGAAGATGTTGATCAGGACGGCCTTGACGTTGGGGTCGAGCAGGATGATCTTGAAGCCCTGCGCCACCGTCTCCGGCGTGGCGCCGCCGCCGACGTCGAGGAAGTTGGCGGGCATGCCGCCTTCCTGCTGGATCAGGTCCATCGTCGCCATCGCCAGCCCTGCGCCGTTGACCATGCAGCCGATGTTGCCGGCGAGCGCGACGTAGTTCACGTTGGCGGCGTTGGCCGCCGCTTCCTTGGCGTCGATCTGGCTGTCGTCGCGCAACTCGGCCAGCGCCTTGCGGCGGTACAGCGCGTTGTCGTCGACGCTCATCTTGCAGTCGAGCGGCAGCACGCGGTTGTCCGCCGCGACCACCAGCGGGTTGATTTCGAGCAGCGACAGGTCGTTGGCGACGAACACGCGGTACAGCTGCGGCAGCAGGCGGCAGAAATCCCTGTAGGCCTCGCCGGTCAGCTTCAGCGCGAAGGCCAGCGCACGGCACTGGAAATCCTGCACGCCAAGAAGGGGATCGCAGGTTTCGGTCAGGACCTTGTCCGGCGCGGCGCGGGCGACCTCCTCGATCTCCATGCCGCCGGCGGCGGAAGCGACGATGGCGACGCGTTCGGTCTCGCGGTCGACCAGCAGCGAGAGATACAGTTCGCGTGCGATCGGCAGCGTCTCCTCCACCAGCACGCGGCCCACCGGCTGGCCCTCGGGCGCGTTCTGGTTCGTCACCAGCGGCTTGCCGAGGAGCGACGCGGCCACGGCGCGGACCTCGTCGAGCGACTTCACGACTTTGACGCCGCCCGCCTTGCCGCGCCCCCCCGCATGAATCTGCGCCTTCACCACCCAGGCGTCGCCGCCGAGTTCGCGCGCCGCATCCGCCGCGCCTTCGGCGCTCGCCGCGGCGATTCCGCGCGGCGTGTTAATGTTGCCTGACCGCAGAATCTGCTTGGCCTGATATTCATGCAGGTTCATCGTTTTTGATCGAAGTTCGCCAAAGCATGCATTTTGAAGCAAAGCCCCCGGAGACGGAAGCTGTCGTGCGCGTCGTTCCGCGAATCGCGGAACTCGACGCCGACGCCTGGAACGCGCTGGCCGGCGACTCGCCGTTCGTGCAGCACGCTTTCCTGCACGCGCTGGAGGCGGCCGGCTGCGTCGGCCCGGAAATCGGCTGGGAGCCGGTGCACCTCGCCCTCTTCAGGGACGGCCGTCTCGAAGCCGCGATGCCGCTCTACGTCAAGCATCACTCCTGGGGCGAGTTCGTGTTCGACTGGGCATGGGCCGACGCGTACCGCCGCCACGGCCTGGCCTACTATCCCAAGCTGGTCTGCTGCGTGCCCTTTTCCCCGGTGCCCGGCCCGCGTTTGCTGGCAAGGCACGATGCCGACCGGGCGGCGCTGATCCAGGCCGCGCTCGCGCTCACGCACGAGATGGGGTTCTCATCCTTCCACGTCCTCTTCCCCACGGCGGCGGATCACGCGGCGCTCGAGGCAACGCCCTTGCTGCATCGCACCGGCTTCCAGTTCCACTGGAAAAACGAGGGCTATGCGGGATTCGATGATTTTCTCGCTGCGCTCACGCACGACAAGCGCAAGAAAATCCGCCAGGAAAGAAAGAAGCTCGCCGCGTTCGGCGTGACCTTCCGCTGGCTCGAGGGGCGCGACAGCACCGACGCCGACTGGGATCATTTCTATCGCTGCTATGCGGACACCTACGCCCGCCACGGCAGCGAGCCGCACCTCAATCGCGCTTTCTTTGCGAATCTGCGCGAGATGATGCCGGACAACCTGCTGCTCATCGTTGGGGACAAGGACGGCGTGCCGACGGCCGCCTCGTTCTGCATGAAGGACGGCGAGCGGCTGTATGGCCGCCACTGGGGCACGCTTGAATATGTGCCCGGCCTGCATTTCGAGACCTGTTATCAGCAAGGCATCGAATACGCGATCACACACGGACTGCAAGTGTTCGAAGGCGGCGCGCAGGGCGAGCACAAGCTCGCGCGCGGCCTCGTCCCCACTGCCACGCATTCCTGGCACTGGCTGGAAAATGCCGAGTTCCGCGAGGCGGTCGATCGCTTTCTGGCCCGCGAAACCGACGCGATCGGCCATTACATCGACGAACTCGATGGGCCCTTCCGTCGCGACGCGTCGTCGTCTAAGGTGAACCGATAGCCGGCTCGCGGGGGCTGCCGCGGCGTGAAGGACGAGTACCGCGACTCGAATCGTTGTCCCGTCCCGATTCCTCGCCAGGCTTGCCCCGGTTATGCTGCCGCGCGACATGCACGGCATCGGTCTGGCCCAGCGAAAGGAGCATCGTATGAATACGCGCGTTCTTGCCGCCGCCCTCCTGGTCGCCTCAAGTGCGCCGGCGGAGGCCAATATCGACATCCAGTTCGATTACAGCCACGACGCGAGCGGATTTTTCCACGACGCCGGCCGCCGGTCCGCGCTGGACGCCGCCGCCAATCTGTTCGAAAACCGCTTTTCCGACCAGCTCACCGGCATCACCTCTTCCGGGTCGAACCACTTCGATACGGTTTTCTTGAACCCCGCCGATCCGTCCGGCGCCACCGTCGTCAACAGCAACGATTCGTTCGCGGCCAACGTGATCCGCGTCTACGTCGGCGGCTTCAACTTCACCGACAACACGCTCGGCGAAGGCGGACCCGGCGGCTACAACTGCTCGGGCATGGGCGGCTTCTGCGAGGACGCCACGCGGCGCGGCCAGGGCGTCGTTCGAGGCGCCAGCGCGGTCGACGTCGCCCCGTGGGGCGGCTCGATCACCTTCGACACCAACACCAACTGGTACTTCGGCACGCGCAGCGGCGGGCTCGCGCCCTCGCAATACGATTTCTACTCGGTGGCGGTGCACGAACTCGGCCACGTGCTCGGTTTCGGCACGTCGGATTCGTTCGCCAACCACGTCGTCGGCACGAATTTCGTCGGCGCCGCGTCGGGAACGGTCCCATTGAGCGCCGACTTGTCCCACTGGGCCGAGGGCACGACGGGCCTTTACGACGGCGCGTGGCAGGAAGCCGCCATGACGCCGAGCATTGCGAACGGCACGCGCAAGAATTTCACCCAGCTCGACTTCGCCGGCATGCAGGACATCGGCTGGCAGGTGACGGCGATTCCGGAAGCCAGCACCTGGGCCATGATGCTGAGCGGCCTGGCCCTGGTGGGCGGGGTGGCGCGGCGGCGGCATCTCGCGCACTGAGCCACGCGCTCACGACGCGTAGCCGTTTTATCGTCTAGGCCAGCACGGCCACGAGATAGGTCGCGTAGAGCGCGCCGTTGATGAACAGGTGCCAGACGCGCAGGCCGCCGCTCAGCGCCGCCCAGCGCAGCCAGAACGCCGCGACAAGCGTGATCACCACGCCGAGCAGCACTTCCTTCTGGGGCACCCACGGCGTGAGCGAAATGCCGATCGCGGGCAGCAGCGTGCCCTGGAATACCATCGCGCCGGTGATGTTGCCGAACGCGAGCGTGTCCTTGTGCTTGCGGATCCACAGGATCGAGTTCACCTTTTCCGGCAATTCGGTCGCGATCGGAATGATCATCAGCGACAGCAGCAGCGCAGAGACGCCGAGTACGGGCGCGGCGAGTTCCACGCCGTGGATGAAGCCCTTGGCGCCGCCGACCAGCAGCGCCAGGGCAAGCGCCAACTGCACCACGATGAAGAACAGGTTCTGCGGGAATCCCAGGCGCGAAAGCAGCATCGGCGATTCGGCCTCGGTGCCGTGCCCTTCTTCCACCAGCTTGCTCGATGCGCGCAGGGTCAGCATCACGTAGACGAAGTAGATCAGCACCATGACGAAAGCGAGCCCGGCGCGCGCCCATCCCTCCCCGTGCGGCACGAACATCGCGGCGAACGCGAGCAGGAACGCCATCAGGAAGAAATCCAGATCGCGCTTGAGCCCGGTCCTTTCGGGCGAGAGGTGGCCGCGGATGCCGCGCCTTTTGAGTACAGCCATGCCCATCAGAGAAAGCGACAGGGTCGACAGCATCAGCGGCGCGCCGAGGATGGCCCCGACGCCGATTTCCTCGTTCGTGGCGTCGTTGTCGCTGCCGGCGAAGATCGCCAGCAGCGGCACCAGCGTTTCGGGCATGGCGGTTCCGATCGCCGCGAAAAGCGAGCCGGTCACGCCTTCCGAGATGTGCAGTTTCTCGCCCAGGTGTTCGAGCGCGTTGACAAAGATTTCCGCCGCCACGAGGATGAGGAACAGATAGCCGAGGAGTTCGAGAAACAGCATGGGAACCAGCCGCGAGGAAAATCCCGATTCTACCAGTCGCGCCGCGACGGCCCCGGCCGGATTTTCACGCCTTGCCGAAGGCAGCTATCACGCCCGCCTCGCGGCCTCTACCGGAATCGAAGTGGTGCTGTTCAGCGCGCCGCACTGCGGCGCGTGCCGCGCCTGGAAGCGTCTGCTGCCCGAGGCGCTCGACGGTGTGGCCGCCGCCTTTCATGAAGTCGACGTGAGCGAGGCGACGGGCGTGGCGCGCTGCTTCGACATCTTCCATCTGCCGACGGTCTATCTCTACCGCGACGGGCGCTTTCATGCCGAGCTCCAGTGCGAGGCGCGGCCCAACGCGATCCGCCAGGCTGCACAAGCGCTGCTGGCCGCGCCGGCGCAGGACGAGCCCTGACGCGTCGCGCACGCGAGCCTAGCCGGGCAGCAGCGCGCGTCCGACGAAGACGATCGCGATCGTCAGCAGGCCCAGGCCGAGATTGATGCCTATCAGCCTGCGGATCTGCGCGAGCGCCATGCCGCCCGCTTTCCAGTCCTGCGCGCCGACCGCGCGCTTGAGCTTTCTGTAGGGCGCGAAGAATACGTGCGCGAAAATCAGCATCATCACCAGGCCGAGCGCCAGCATGGTCATCGCATAGTGCGGCGCCGACCCGCCACCGAGCAGCATCAGCATGTACAGGCCGCTCACCAGGATCAGAACGACCGACGCCCACACCCAGGGAAAGAACTTGCCGAACACGCCAGCCCACAGCGTCAGCCGTTGCGGCGGCTCGAGCACGCCGGCGGCCACGGGGCGCAGCGCCATGTAGGCGAAGAACATGCCGCCCACCCAGACGACGACGCTCGAAACGTGCAGGAGCAGAAACAGGTTCATCGGATTTGCCTTTCAGAATAAGGAACCCTGGTCGAGGGCGAGTTTAACCGGCGCGAAGCTCCGCCGATGCTGCGGGCACGCCCCGTGGGCCTGCAGCGCAGCCAGATGCGCCGCCGTGCCGTAGCCCATGTGCTGCGCGAACCCGTAGACGGGGTATTCGTCATGCAGGCCGCGCATCAGCCGGTCGCGCGCGGTCTTGGCGAGAATCGACGCCGCCGCGATCGCCGCCACCTTGTCGTCGCCCTTGACCACGGCCTGCGAACGCCACGGCCAGTCCGGGCAGCGGTTGCCGTCCACCCACACCTCGTCCGGCGCCCGCGCGAGCCCCTCGACCGCCCGCCGCATCGCAAGCATCGTCGCGTGGAGGATGTTGAGGCGGTCGATCTCCTCGACGCAGGCCTCGGCCACGCACCAGGCGACCGCTTGCCCACGGATGACCGAGTCGAGGCGCTCGCGTGCCGCCGCCGAGAGTTTCTTCGAATCGCGCAGGCCGTCGATGCGCCGGCCGGGGTCGAGCATGACCGCCGCCGCGACGACCGGCCCCGCCAAGGGACCGCGCCCGGCCTCGTCGACCCCGCACAGCCCCGGCGGTCCCCAATGCAGTGTCATCGTGGCCCCTCGAGATAGGGCGCGACGGTTTCGGCAATGCGCGCGCTGGCGTCCTGCCGCAGGCTCAGGTGCATCGCGTGGAATCGTTCGGCAACGGCCTCCCGGCGCGGCGCGTCCTCCAGCCAGGCGAGCGCGTCGTTCGCGAGATTCTCCGCCGTGGCGGCTTCCTGCACCCGTTCCGGAACCACGAACTCGCGCGCCAGGATGTTCGGCAGGCCGATCCACGGCAGCAGTGCCTTTTTTCGCATCAGACGCGCGGTCAGCGCCGGCACGCGATACGTGATCACCATGGGCTTTTTGTAGAGTGCGGCTTCGAGCGTTGCCGTGCCCGACGCCACCAGCGCCACGTCGCAGGCCGCCAGCGCGGCGTGCGACTGCCCTGCGAGAATGTGCAGCGACAGGTCCAGCCCCTGCCCGGCCTCGCGCACCACGCGCGCCGCAGCTTCGGTCGCGGCGGGCAATACGAATTGCGCGTCGGGGTGGTGCCGGCGGATGCGCACGGCGGCGTCGAGCATCAGCCGGGCGTGACGCGTCACCTCGTTCACGCGGCTGCCGGGCAGCAACGCGACGACCGGCCCGGCCGCCAGTCCCAGCGCCGTCTTCGCCGCCGCCGTGTCGGATTGCAGCGGAATCATGTCGGCCAGCGGGTGGCCGACGTAGGTGACCGGTATGCCCGCCTCCCGATAGATCGCCTCCTCGAACGGAAACACCACCAGCATGTGCGAAACCGCCTGCGCGATGCGATGGATGCGTTCGGGCCGCCACGCCCAGATCGAGGGACTGACGAAATGCAGCGTGGGAATGCCGGCCTGCCTGAGCTTCGTTTCCAGCGTGAAGTTGAAGTCCGGCGCATCGATCCCGACGAAGGCGCGCGGGCGTTCACGCAGGAAATAGCGGGTGACGCGCGAACGGATCCACAAGAGCTCCGGCAGATGGCGAAGCACTTCGACGTAGCCGTTGACCGCCAGCTTCTCGCTGGGATAGACGGCGTCCACGCCGGCACGGACCAGGCGGGGGCCGGCGATGCCGGCGGCGTGCAGATGGGGAAACCGCTGTTTCAGCGCGCCGACGAAGTGCGCGCCGAGGAGATCGCCGGACGCTTCGCCGGCGACGACTCCAAGATCGATCACCGGATGATGCCGCGCCCGGCGCGCGCGAGGAAATCGAGCAACTGCTGCACTTCGGGATGCTGCGCCGCCTCGGGTGCGAGCTTGGCCTGGGCCTCGGCCAGCGTGTTGCCCTCACGATAGAGGATCTTGTAGGCGCGCTTCAGCGCGGACAGCGACTCGGCGGAAAATCCGCGCCGCTTGAGCCCTTCGCTGTTGAGGCCGTGCGGTGCGGCCGGCTGGCCGGACGCCATGATGAAGGGCGGAATGTCCTTGAACACCACGCTGGAAATGCCGGTCATCACGTACGCGCCGATCTTGCAGAACTGGTGCACGCCGGTGAAGCCGCCGAGGATCGCGAAGTCGCCGACTTCCGCATGTCCGGCCAGCGAGGCGTTGTTGGCGAAGACCGTGCGATCGCCGACGACGCAGTCGTGCGCGATGTGGACGTAGGCCATGATCCAGTTGTGGTTGCCGATGGTGGTGACGCCGCGATCCTGCACCGTCCCGGTATTGAACGTGCAGAACTCGCGGACGACGTTGTCGTCGCCGATCTCGAGTCGTGTCGGCTCGCCTGCGTATTTCTTGTCCTGCGGCGCCTCGCCCAGCGAGACGAAATGGAAAATCTGGTTGCGCGCGCCGATCCGCGTATGGCCGGTGATGACGGCATGCGCGCCGATGTGCGTGCCGGCGCCGATCTCGACGTGCTCGCCGACGATCGCATACGGACCGATTTCGACGTCGTCGGCAAGCCGCGCGCCCGGCGCGACGAGCGCGGTGGGATGAATCCTCGCCATATCAGGCCTTGTCGCGCAGGGTGGCCATCAGCTCGGCTTCGGCCACCAGCGCGCCGTCGACTTCCGCGCGCCCGGTGTACTTCCAGATGCCGCGCATCTCGCGCACGATCTCGGCCTTGAGCACCAGCTGGTCGCCGGGCCGGACCGGCTTCTTGAAGCGCGCGCCGTCGATGCCCGCAAAGTAGATGATGCCGATCTGCTCCGGCGAATAGTTCCTCGTCTTGAAGGACAGGATGCCCGCAGCCTGCGCCATCGCTTCCAGGATCAGCACGCCCGGCATCACCGGCGCGCCGGGGAAATGGCCCTCGAAGAACGGCTCGTTGATCGTCACGTTCTTGACCGCCGTGATGGACTTGCCGAGCTCGAGCTCGATCACCTTGTCGATCAGCAGAAAAGGGTAGCGGTGCGGCAGGTACTGCATCACCTGCTCGATGTCCATGATCATGATTTGGATTCCAGTTCCTTGAGTTTTCTTTCCAGTTCCTTGACGCGGCCGACGAGCTTGTCGAGGTTGCGCATGTGGACGGCGTTCTTCTGCCACACCTCGTGCTCGGAGAATGGCAGTGCCGACGTGTAGGTGCCCGCCTTCGGCAGTGATTTGGTGATCAGCGTGTTGGTCGAGATGCGGGTGCCGTCGGCGATCTCGATGTGGCCGAAGATCATCGCCGCGCCGCCGATCGTGCAATGGCGCCCGATCTTCGCGCTGCCGGCGATCCCCGTGCAGGCGGCGATCGCCGTGTGCGCGCCGATCGTCACGTTGTGCGCGACCTGGATCAGGTTGTCGAGCTTGACGCCCTCTTCGATCACCGTGTCTTCCAGCGCGCCCCGGTCGATCGTGGTGCAGGCGCCGATCTCGACATCGTCGCCGATCCGCACGCGGCCGATCTGCGGGATCTTTTCCCAGCGTCCCTCGTTGGGCGCGAAGCCGAACCCGTCCGCGCCGATGACGCAGCCCGAGTGCAGAATGGCGCGATCGCCGACCTCGCAGCGGTGGTACAGCGTGACGTTGGCGTGCAGCAGGCAATCCGCGCCGATGCGTGCGTGCTCGCCGACGACGCAGTTGGGCCCGACGACCGTGCGTGCTCCGACGCGCGCCCCGCTGCCGATCACTGCACCGGGGCCGATGCTGGCATCGGCGGCGATCTCCGCGTCCGTCGCGACCGTCGCCGCCGGGTGGACGCCCGCGGGCGGGCGCGGCGGCGGATTCAGCAGCGCCGAGACGCGCGCGAAATACAGATAAGGATTCGGGGTGAGGATGCGCGGCAGGGCAGTGGCATCGCGCGCATCCAGCGGCAGGATCACCGCGCCGGCGCGGGATGTCGCCAGTTGCGCCAGATAGCGGGACTGCGAGACGAAGCCGATTTCATCCGCGCGCGCCTGATCCAGCGGCGCGACCTGGCGAATCGGGACGTTGCCGTCGCCCAGAAGTTCTCCGCCGAAACGCGCGACGAGTTCGGCCAGCGTGCAAGCCATCGAGCGATGTTCCTGCCGCCGATTTATTTGCCGCCCAGGGCCTTCATCACCCGGTCGGTGATGTCGCTCTTGGAATCGACGTAGACCGCCTGTTCGATGATCAGGTCGTATTTCTCGGCCTTGGCGATGTCCTGGATCGCCTTGCGCGCGCGCTCCTGGATCTGGCTCAATTCCTCATTGCGGCGCAGGTTGAGGTCTTCGCGGAACTCGCGTCCCTTGCGCTGGAGTTCGACGTTGAGGTTGTTGAGGTCGCGTTCCTTGGCCTTGCGGTCGCTGTCCGACATGGTGACGCCGTCCTTGTCGAGTTTCGCCTGCAGATCGCGCGCCTGCTTGGCGAGTCTCTGAAGGTCCTGGTCGCGTCCGGAAAATTCGCGCTCGAGCTTCTTCTGCGCCGCGATCGACAGGGGCGCCTCGCGAAGCAGGCGCTCGGTGTTGACGAAGCCGATCTTGGTGTCGGCCAGGGTAGGCGGGGCCGCAAACGCGGAGGCGAGAATCAAGGAAACAGCGAGCTGCTTGAATTTCATCATGAAATACTCCAGTGACGGCTATCCTCAGAACACCTGGCCGAGGGTGAATTGAAACATCTCAGACTTGTCGCCATCCTTCTTGACCAGCGGTTGCGCCAGACTGAATTTGAGCGGCCCGAGCGGTGAAACCCACAGCACGGCGACGCCGGCGGAATAGCGCAAGTCGCCGAACGCGAAGCTCTTGTAGCGGTCGTTCACGTCATAGGGACCGAACGACGCGCCGGTATCGACGAACACGGACATGCGCAGCGACTGGTCGTCCTTGACACCCGGCAAGGGGAAGAAGAGCTCGGCGTTGCCGACGATGCGCTGGTCGCCGCCGAGCGCGTTGCCATAGATGTCCTTGGGTCCCAGGGTGCCGTTCTTGAAGCCGCGCACCGAACTGCTGCCGCCCGCGTAGAAGTTCTTGAAGAACGGAAGCGGCTTGCCGGACAACCCGTCGCCATAGCCGAGCTCGCCGTTCAGCATGAGGGTGAAATTCCGGCCCAGCGGGAAGTACTGCTGATGCTGGAGCGTCAGCTTGTAGTATTGCAGGCTGCCGGCGGGCGTGCCGACCTCGGCCGCCACCCGCTGCAGCAGGCCCTTCGTCGGGAACAGGTAGCTGTTCCGGGTGTCGCGCGCCCAGGACGTGTCGAGGCGCAGTGTATCGTTGTCGTTGCCGTAGTCTTTGACGAACTGCTGGTACTGGTACGGGCTGTCCGAAAAGGTGGTGACCGAAGTCTGTTCGTAGGTGAGGCCGAACGAGATGAAATCGCGCTCGTTGATCGGCAGGCCGAGGCGCGCGCCGACGCCGATGGTGGATGTCTTGTAGGGGCTGACGCCGGAGAGCGAGGTCGCATCGAGGTCGCGCCGGTAGAGGTCGTAGCCCAGGCTGACGCCGTCGATGGTGTAGTAGGGGTTGGTGAACGACAACGCATACACCTTGTTGACGCTGCCCGAGTTGATCTGCGCCGACAGCCGGTTGCCGGTGCCGAACACGTTGTTCTGCGATACCGATCCGGAGAGCACGAGTCCCTCGGACGACGAGAAGCCTGCGCCCACCATGATGCTGCCAGTGGACTTCTCGGCCACGGCCACGTTGACGTCGACCTGGTCGGTCGTGCCCTGCACCGCCGGGGTCTCGATATTCACCTCGTTGAAGTAGCCCAGGCGATTGAGGCGGTCACGCGAAAGATTGATTTTCCCAGCGTCGTAGTAGGCCCCTTCCATCTGGCGCACTTCGCGGCGCACGACTTCGTCGCGCGTCTTCGTGTTGCCCGTCACGTTGACGCGGTTCACGTACACGCGGCGGCCCGGGTCGACGAACAGGGTGAAGGCGACCATATGCTTTTCCTTGTCGAGGTCGGGCACGGCGTTGACGTTCGCAAACGCGTAGCCGTCGTTACCGAGGCGATCGCCGATCGCCTTGGTCGTCTCGGTCAGCCGGTCGCGCGCGAACACCTCGCCCGGCTTGATGGTGACGAGCTTCTTCAGCTCGGCTTCCGGCACCAGCATCTGCCCGGCCAGCTTGACGTCGGACACCTTGTATTGCGGCCCTTCGGTCACGTTGACGGTGATGTAGATGCCCTGCTTGTCGGGGGAAATCGAAACCTGCGTCGAATCGACGCTGAATTCGAGATAGCCGCGATTGAGGTAGAACGAGCGCAACGCCTCGATGTCGCCGGCGAGGCGCGTCTTGGAATATTGATCGTTCTTCGTGTACCAGGTGAACCAGCCCGGCGTGGTCGAGGTGAACTCCTTCAGCAGTTCCTTTTCCTTGAACGCGTGGTTGCCGACGATGTTGATCTGGCGGATTTTCGCGCTCTGGCCCTCCACCACGTCGAACTGCACGGCGACGCGGTTGCGATCCAGAGGCGTGAGCGTGGATTTGATATGGACCGCGTATTTGCCGCGGTTGAAGTATTGCCGCTGCAGCTCCTGCTCGGCCTTGTCCAGGAGAGAGCGGTCGAGCACGCGGCCTTCGGCGAGCCCGGTCTCCTTGAGCCCCTTCTTCAGATCGTCCTGGGAAAATTCCTTGATGCCGGTCAGCGTGATCTTGGCGATCGACGGGCGCTCCTGGACGGTGACGATCAGCACGCCGTCACGGGCCTCCAGACGCACGTCCTTGAAAAAACCGGTCGCGTAGAGCGCCTTGATGGCCGCCGCGGTCTTCTCGTCGGTCATCGTGTCGCCGACCTTGACCGGAAGATAGCTGAAGACCGTGCCCGCCTCGGTGCGCTGAATCCCCTCGACGCGAATGTCCTTGACCACGAAGGGCTCCGCAGCGAACACGGATTGCGCGGCAAGCGCAGCGACAAGGGCGAGCGTCAAACGGTTCAGGGTCATGGTTCTTATCATCCGCCAATCAGGCGTTGCAAATCGTTGAATAGGGCAAACGACATCAGCAGGAGCAGGAGCGCCATGCCGATCCGGCTCCCTATTTCCATGGTGCGTTCGGACACCGGGCGACCGGTCAAAACTTCGGCAACATAATACATGAGGTGCCCCCCGTCCAACAGCGGCACGGGCAGCAGGTTCAGCACGCCCAGACTCACGCTCACCAGCGCCAGGAATCCGATGAAACTGAGCCATCCGAGCTTGGCGCTCTGGCCGGCGTAATCGGCGATCGTCAGCGGGCCCGACAGGTTTCTCCACGACACCTGCCCCAACACCATGCGCCCCATCATCTCCAGCGTGAACACGCTCATTTCCCAGGTCTTGCGGGCACCGCGCTGTAGCGCCTCGAACGGGCCATAGCGCAGTTCGGTCGTCAGCGCGTCGAACACGGCGGCATCGATTTTGGGACCCGCGCCGATCTTGCCGATCCGCGCGCCGTTCTCCTCGACCGTCTCGGGCACGATCGTCACGGCGTACTGCCGGGACGCCCGTTCATATTCGATCCGCAAGGGCTGCGCCGGATGGCTGCGCACGAGCTTCACCCAGTCCTGCCACGTCGCAACCGGCGCTCCGTCGGCGGTGATCAGCCGGTCGCCGCTCTGGAACCCTGCGCGCGCGGCGACGTCCCCGGGCAGCACCTCGCCGATGACCGGTTCGATCGCGGGCTCGTAGCGCACGATGCCGAGCGGACGCAAGGTGTCCCGTTCGAGATCGTCGGTCTGCATCGGCGGGGCTTCGATCTGGACGCTGCGCCCGTCGGCCAGCCTCAGTTGGATCGGGTCCCCGGCCACCCCGGCGCGCAGCAGTTCGAGCCGAAGGTCCTGAAACGACGGGGTGTCCGCGCCATTGACTCGGCGGATCTCGTCACCGGACACCAGTCCCGCCTCGGCAGCCGGGCTGCCGGCCGGCGGATCGCCGATCAGCGGTTTCATCGCCGGCATGCCATGCAGAAACAGCATCCAGTAGAACGCCACGGCAAGCACGAAATTGGCGACAGGGCCCGCCGCGACGATGCCGATGCGGCGCCACACGCTCGCGCGGTTGAAGCTGCGGTGCGCCTCTTCCGCGGGCACCGGGCCCTCGCGTTCGTCGAGCATCTTGACGTACCCCCCGAATGGCAGCATCGCCAGCGACCATTCGGTCCCGTCCCTGCCCCAGCGCCGGCTGAACAGCGGCCTGCCGAAGCCGAGCGAGAAGCGCAGCACCTTGACGCCGGCGAGCCGAGCCGCCAGGTAGTGGCCGAATTCGTGCGCCACCACCAGAATGGAAATGGCGACCAGGAACCACAGGACCGTGTGCAGCACGCTCACGCGCGGGCTTCCAGATATGCGCTCGCCACGCGGCGCGCCTGGCGGTCCGCCTCGAGCAAGTCGTCCAGGGTGTCGGCCGCCCCGCCCGCGAGCGCGTCGAGCGCATGGGCGATACTGGCGGAGATGGCATTGAAGGACGCCGCGCCGTCGAGAAAGCGCGCCACCGCGACCTCATTGGCGGCGTTGAGCACGGCCGCGGCGTTGCCGCCCGCAGCGAGGGCATCGAACGCCAGTTGCAGGCAGGGGAAACGCACCGTGTCGGGCGCCTCGAAGGTGAGCTGCCGGCCCATCAGGTCGAGCGCCGACACGCCGGCGTCGATCCGTTCGGGGAAGCCCAGCGCGTAGGCGATCGGCGTGCGCATGTCGGGCGTGCCCATCTGCGCGATCACCGAACCGTCGGCGTATTCGACCATCGAATGCACGATGCTCTGCGGATGCACGACCACCTTGATCTGCTCGGGGCGCGCGTTGAACAGCCAGCGCGCTTCGATGACTTCGAGCCCCTTGTTCATCAGGCTCGCAGAATCGACCGAAATCTTCCTGCCCATCACCCAGTTGGGGTGCGCCACTGCCTGCACCGGCGTGGCCGCGGCGATGGCCTCGGCGGAGAAGGAACGGAACGGGCCGCCCGAGGCGGTGAGCCAGAGCGTCTTCACGCCGGCGCGCTGAAAGTCGCCGTCGAAGTCGCGCGGCAATGCCTGGAAGATGGCGTTGTGCTCGGAATCGATCGGCAGCAGTTCGGCGCCGCTGGCGGCGATCGCGTCCATGAAGAGCTGGCCCGACACGACCAGGGTTTCCTTGTTGGCGAGCAGGATGCGCTTGCCCGCCTGGGCGGCGGCGAGCGTCGCCGGCAGGCCGGCCGCGCCCACGATCGCCGCCATCACGGTGTCGACCTCGGCTGCGGTCGCCACTTCGGTCAGCGCCGCGCTGCCTTCGAGCACTTCGACGCCCAGGCCTTCCGCGGCGATCCGTGCGCGGAGCGCCGCGGCGGCCGCCGGCTCGCTCATCACCGCGAAGCGCGGACGGTGCGCCCGGCATTGTTCCACCATGCGCTCGACCTGGGTGGCGCCGGTCAGCGCGAAGACCTGGAACCGCCCGGGATGGCGCGCCACGACATCGAGCGTATTGACGCCGATGGTGCCGGTTGCGCCGAGAATGGTAAGGACGCGTGGTGTCATGTCGAACGTTCCAGCCACATCAGCATGGCGGTGGCGATGGGCAGGGTGGAAGTGAGCGCATCGATGCGGTCGAGCACGCCGCCATGTCCGGGCAGCGTGTCGCCGCTGTCCTTCAAGCCCGACAGGCGCTTGATCCATGACTCGAACAGATCGCCCAGGACGGACAGATAGAGCAGCCCGGATACCATGCCGAGCAGCGGCCAGAACGGCAGCTGCCCCCACAGGCTCAGGCCGCCCGCATACACCGCCACCGCGACGAACGCACCCGCCACCCCTTCCCATGTCTTGCCGGGACTGATGACGGGCGCAAGCTTGTGCCGCCCGAAAAAGCGCCCCGAAAAATAGGCGGCGGTATCCGCGATCCAGATGATCGCCATCACGCCGAGCAGCACGCCGGGACCGCGCGCATGCAGGTAGAGAAGCGCCGCCCAGGTCGGCAACAGCACCACGACGCCGATCGCGGCACGGACGAACGCGCGGGGGACATGCCAGTGTCCCAGCAGCCAGAAGGGCGCAACGAGCAGCCAGAACGCGACAGCCAGCGCGACGAGTCCCGTCTGTAAAAGCGGCCAGTTCGCTGCAAGCGCATTCGGCAACGCCAGCGCGCCGAGCATCAGCACCGCGGCATAGACGCCCGATGCGCGCCGCGAGAAAGCACTCAGATGGCCCCATTCGCGCGCGGCCAGGCCCACCACGCCCGCCATCAGGACCGCCCACAGCCACGCCGGGGCCCACAGTGCGGCGGGCACGAACAGCGCCAGAAGCCATGCGGCGGTGCCTACCCGGCGAAGAAGGGGCGTCATGGAGGGGACATCCGGCAGGCGGTCACAGGGCGGATCGAACCTGTTCGCTGGTTCGCCCAAAGCGGCGTTCACGGGTACGGTAGGAGGCAATGGCTTTGTCCAGCGCCGCGGCATTGAAATCGGGCCACAGCGCATCGGTGAAATAGAGTTCCGTATAGGCCAGCTGCCACATCAGGAAATTGCTGATGCGCTGCTCGCCGCCGGTACGGATGAAGAGATCCGGCTCGGGCGCGTCGGCCATGCACAGGTGCCGGGCCAACGCGGCCTCGTCGACGCCGTCCGCCGTCGCGCCCTCGGCGATCAGCTCCCTCACTGCCTGCACGATGTCCCAGCGTCCGCCGTAATTGGCGGCGACGGTGAACACCAGCCGCGTGTTGTCGCGCGTGAGCGCTTCGGCGTCGCGGATCAGCGCCTGGATGCGTTCGGAAAACCCCGCGAGGTTGCCGATGACGCGGAAGCGGATGCCGTTTTCGTGCAGGCGCGCGACTTCGTTTTCCAGCGCGCGCATGAACAGTTCCATCAGCAGGGTGACCTCTTCCTGCGGACGCCGCCAGTTTTCGGAGCTGAAGGCGAAGACGGTGAGATGCGACACGCCGCGCTCGGCACAGGCGCGAATGACCCCGCGCAGCGCTTCGACGCCCTTGCGGTGCCCGGCGACGCGCGGCATCAGCCGGCGCCTTGCCCAGCGGCCGTTGCCGTCCATGATGATGGCGACGTGCCGCGGCACATCGGCAACTGCCGGAATCGCTTGCTTCGTGCGGGTAGCCACGCCGGTATGCTCGCCTGAAACGCTCAGACTGCGAGCAGGTCCTTCTCTTTGTCGGCCAGCATCTTGTCGATCTCGCCGATGTACTTGTCGGTCAGTTTCTGGACTTCGTCCTGCGTGCGGCGCTCCTCGTCCTCGGTCGCGGTCTTGGCCTTCACCATGTCCTTCAGCGCGCCGTTGGCGTCGCGGCGGATGTTGCGCACGGCGACGCGCGCGCCTTCGGCTTCGTTGCGCACGACCTTGATCAGGTCGCGCCGACGCTCTTCCGTGAGCGAAGGCATCGGCACGCGAATGACGTCGCCGTGCGTCGCCGGGTTCAGGCCGAGATCGCCGTCGCGGATCGCCTTCTCGATCTTGCCGACCATGTTCTTTTCGTACGGCTGCACGCCCAGCGTGCGGCTGTCGACCAGCGAGACGTTGGCCACCTGCGGCACCGGCGTCGGGTTGCCGTAGTAATCGACCAGCACGTGGTCGAGGATGCCGGCATGCGCCCGTCCCGTGCGCACCTTGGCGAGATCGTTCTTCAGCGCTTCCAGCGTCTTGCCCATCTTCTGCACGGCAGACTGCTTGATATCGGCAATGGTGGTTTCAGCCATTTCAGCTCCTCAACGGTTGCTTACCCGCGTCCCCTCATCCTCGCCCAACACCACGCGTTTCAGTGCGCCGGGCTTGAAGACGTCGAACACGACGAGCGACAGGTTCTGTTCGCGACACACGGCGAAGGCGGCGGTATCGAGCACGCCGAGATTGCCGGCAATCGCCTCGTCGAACGAGAGCGCTTCGTAGCGTCTGGCAGCAGGATCCTTTTTTGGGTCGGCGGTATAGACGCCGTCCACCTTGGTCGCCTTCAACAGCAGATCGGCGCCGATCTCGGCCGCGCGCAGCGCCGCCGCGGTGTCGGTCGTGAAGAACGGGTTGCCGGTTCCGCCGCCGAAAATGACCACGTTTCCGGCTTCCAGTTCGCGCACCGCCGCGTCACGCTCGAAATCCTCGCCGACGTGGGCGATGTGGACCGCGGTCTGCACCCGCGCCGGGACGCCCGCCTGCTGCAGCGCGTCCTTCAGCGCCAGGGCGTTCATGACCGTGGCGAGCATGCCCATCGAGTCGGCCGTCGCGCGATTCATCCCCGCGAGCGCGCCGGTGGCGCCGCGGAACAGGTTGCCGCCGCCGACCACGATGCCGACCTGCACGCCGAGGGCGACGACTTCACCGATCTGCCGGACGAAGCCGGCCAGGGTCTCGGCATGGTAGCCGAAGGTGTCCGGCCCCATCAGGGCTTCGCCGGAGAGCTTCAGCAGGATGCGTCGGGCCGGCCCCATGCCCGGTCAGACCTGGGCGGCCGCCGCGACTTCCGCGGCGAAGTCGGACACCTTCTTCTCGATGCCCTCGCCCACCACGAACATGGTGAAGCCGTGGCACTGGGAATTCTTCGATTTCAGGATCTGCTCGACGGTCTGCTTGTCGTCCTTGACGAAGGGCTGCGACAGCAGGGTCACTTCCTTGAGGAATTTCTGCACCGTGCCCTCGGCGATCTTGTCCAGCATGGCTTCCGGCTTGCCGGCTTCCTTGGCCTTCTCGATCGCGACGCGGCGTTCGGTGTCGATCAACTCCTGGGCGACGCCCGACGCGTCCAGCGATTTCGGCTTGGACGCCGCGATGTGCATGGCGATGTCGCGCGCCAGCGCTTCGTCACCGGTCACATCGACCAGCACGCCGATCTTGCCGCCGTGGATATAGCTGGCGAATTTGCCCTGGCCGCTCAGGCGCACGAAACGGCGCACCGACATGTTCTCGCCGATCTTGCCGACCAGTTCGGTGCGGAAAGCCTCGACCGTGCTGCCCTTGTACGGCAGCGCGGACAGCGCGGCGACGTCCGCCGGATTCTGCTCCAGCACCATGCCGGCGAGCGCATTGGACAGCGCCAGGAAATCGTCGTTCTTGGCGACGAAGTCGGTTTCGCAGTTGACCTCGACCATCGCGGCCGACTTGCCGTCGGCGGCGATCGCGATCGTCACCACGCCTTCGGCCGCGACGCGGCCGGCGCTCTTGGCGGCCTTGTTGCCGAAGCGGACGCGCAGAATTTCTTCGGCCTTCTGCATGTCGCCGCCGGCCTCGGTCAGCGCCTTCTTGCAGTCCATCATCGGCGCATCGGTTTTTTCGCGCAGATCCTTGACCATGCTTGCAGTGATTTCAGCCATTTCGAACTCCTATCCGAATTACTCGATTAAATTCAGCCAATACAGAAAGAGGGGCCAACGCCCCTCCTCGAATTCGCTCGCCGGAAAAGTCTTCCGGCGACGATGCAGCGCGGCGCGCTTATTCGGCGGCGACGCCGCCCTCTTCTTCCACCTCGACGAACTCTTCGCCGCCGGTGATTTCGCTGATGACCTGGGCGCGACCTTCCAGCGCCGCGTCGGCCATGCCGCGGGCGTACAGGCGGATCGCGCGGGCCGAGTCGTCGTTGCCGGGAATGACGTAGTCCACGCCGTCGGGGCTGTTGTTCGTGTCGACCACGCCGATCACCGGGATGCCGAGCTTCTTGGCCTCGACCACGGCGCCCTTCTGGTAGCCGACGTCGATGATGAACAGCGCATCGGGCAGGCCGCCCATTTCGCGGATGCCGCCCAGGCTGCGGTTCAGCTTGTCGACTTCACGCTGCACGGTGAGGATTTCCTTCTTCGACAGGCGGCCCGGCTCGTTGAGTTGCGCCTCGAGGTCGTTCAGGCGCTTGATCGACTGCTTGACCGTCTTGAAGTTCGTCAGCATGCCGCCCAGCCAGCGGTTATCAACGTAAGGCATGCCCGCGCGCTGAGCTTCCTCGCGCACGATGTCGCGCGCAGCACGCTTGGTGCCGACGAACAGCACGTTGCCCTTGTTGGCGGCGAGCTGGCGGACGAATTTCTGCGCATCCTGGAACAGCGGCAGGGATTTTTCCAGGTTGACGATGTGAATCTTGTTGCGATGGCCGAAAATGAACGGGGCCATCTTGGGGTTCCAGAAGCGGGTCTGGTGGCCGAAGTGGACACCGGCCTCCAGCATTTGGCGCATGGTGACAGACATGACGATCTCCTAAAGGGTTGAGCCTCCACCCGTCTGCAGCGGCGTATCGTCCCGACGCGCCGCCACCCTCTAATGACAGGTGTGCGAATTTGTCCGAACCATTTCGGACAGCCGGCAATTGTAAATAGAACAGGTGCCCAGTTCAAGCTTCGGGCGGCGACGCGGCAATGTGCAGCCAGACCTCGAGCCCGCCGCCCGGCCGCGCCTGGGGACTGGCCTCCCAGCCCTGCGCCGCCGCCAGCTGGCGCACGATCGCGAGCCCCAGCCCGGAACCGCCGGTACTGACGCTGCGGGAGGCTTCCAGCCGGTAGAACGGGCAGCGCCACCCGCCTCGACACCTCGTGGCCGAATCCCCGCGCCAGGGTCAGGACGTCGGCGATCAGTCGGTCCATCGCCTCGATGTCGGCTTCGACCTGTGCCGCCAGTTCCGCGCTCGGCTTTTTCACCAGCATCTCCGCCGCCAGGCGCAGCCGCGCGAGCGGCGTGCGCAGGTCGTGCGACACGCCGGCCAGCAGCATGGTCCGGGCGGCGAGCAGATCCTCCACCTGTTTCGCCATGTCGTTGAAGCGGCGGCTCAGGACGGCGAGTTCGCGCGGCCCCGTCTCGGGCAGGCGTTCGGGCGTCTGTCCGCGCCCCAGTGAGGTGACCGCGTCCTGCAGCCGCTTCAACGGCCGGGTGGTGCGCCGCGCCAGCCACCACGCCGCGAACAGGCTCAGGACCGCGCCGCTCGCGAGCGACGCCAGCAGCGCGTGGAGGGGACGCGGGCCGACCCGGCTGTGGGGAAACCCCACGGAAAGACGTCCGTCGCCGGCAGGCAGCGACACCCAGATCCATTCCTCGCCCCGGATCTCCTCGTGCGACGCGGTGACCGGTGCGCCGATGCGCGCGCTCAGCGAGGCCGCGAGAAAATACAGATACGGCTCGCGCCACGATGGCCGCACCGGATCTTGCGGCGGCTCGGCGCGCAGCGCCAGCGCGTGCGAACGCGCGAGTTCGTATTCGAAGGCGGGGCGGGTGACCGGCGGCAATTCGCTCCACGTCTGGGCCGACAGCGTCATCAGTCCGGCGAGGTCGGCGGCCGAACGGCGCGCCATCGGCAGCATCAGGAAAAAGGTGACGGCCGACGCCGCCAGCAGCTCGAAGGCGATGAAGAACATGACCAGCAGCAGCGCGTTCTGCTGCGTCAACGTCCCGCGCGACGACAGCCTCACGCCTCGCCGCCGCGCGGATTGAACAGGTAGCCTTCGCCGCGCACGGTGCGGATGTAGACCGGTTCGGCGGAATCGGGCTCGATCTTGCGGCGCAGCCGGGTGACGCGGGTGTCGATGCTGCGGTCGAACGGGTCGCGTTCGTAGCCCTTCAGCATGTCGATCAGGATGTCGCGCGACAGCACCCGCAGCGGATGCTCAACAAAGATCCGCAACAGCGCGAATTCGGCAGCCGACAGCTTCACCTCGACCCCCTCCCGCGTGAGCCGGTGGCCCGCCGCATCGAACTGGAACGGCCCGAAGGCCGACGCCGCGGGCTGCGCGGCGATCTCGTCCTGCGCCTGGCTGCGCCGCAACAGCGCACGCAGCCGCGCCAGCAGCTCGCGCGGGCTGAAAGGCTTGGCCAGGTAGTCGTCGGCGCCCATTTCCAGCCCGACCACGCGGTCGATTTCCTCGCCGCGCGCCGACAGCATGAGAATGGGCACGTTCGACTGGCCGCGCAGGCGGCGCGCGAGCGACAGACCGTCCTCGCCGGGCAGCATCAGGTCGAGCACGATGGCATCGGGCATGCCGCGTTCCACGGCCGCCCACATCGCGGGGCCGTCCATCGCCGTCTCCACCGCGAAACCGCTATCGCCCAGGTAGGCCTCGAGCAGCGAACGCATTCCCGGGTCGTCGTCCACCACGAGGACGTGCGGCGCGCCGGCCGTCATGGCGCGCTCCGGGCGTCGCGGGAGGTAAACGGGGTACGTTGCATCATGGCTCGCAGTCGATCGAAGGTTGGTGTCTTTCGGGAAGCCGGCCGGACGGTTCGCTACGTCGACGCAAACCGCCTCGCGCCGTTTATCCTACTCCGGATGAGGGCTATTACCGCGCGCCTGTCACACTCGGACACAGAGTGACACGCGGCGCCATCGAGCCGACATGGCGCGGCGACGTGGCGCGGCCACACTGGCCGCAGTCGCAATTCCGCGGCACACCCCAGAACGCGAACCCGAACATGAGCCTGTTGCGCCTCCATCTGATCTTTTTTCCGTCTGTCCTGGCATTGGCTTTGCCGGGCTGGGCGGAGGCGCGCCAGGCGAATGCCAAGTCCCCGGCGGCCCGCCCACTCAACCTGTCCCTGCCGCGCGACGTTCTGCCGGCACCGGGCAGCGGCCGGATCGACGAGACGGTGCAGCGCAATCTGATTGCGCCGCCGCCGGCTCCGGCCGACGCGCAGGCGCCGACCCATCTGCCCTACGGCGCCGGTTACGAGCGTCGCTGGCAGGGCCCGGCCGGCGCGCCGCCGGGCACTGGCGCCGGCGGAGGTACAGGTGGAGGCGCAGGCATCGGCTCACCGGGCGGGTCCGGGCGACGGGGTCGGTAATCTCAATCCGAAAAGGAGTGAAATGATGAAATCGCTGAAAATGATTCCGTTGGTCCTGCTTGCCGTCGGCCTCTCGAGCGGCACGGTCTTCGCCCGAGGCGGCAACGGCGGCATGGGGGGGATGGGTGGCTCTGGTGGCGGCATGGGCGGCGGCGCGAGCATGCAGAACGGCGGCATGTCCCATTCCGGCAGCGCACAGCCGCGGGAAACCCGTAGCCAGTATCGCGACGAAACGCGTACGCAGCAACGCGACGGCAGCGCCGCCGGCGACGCGCAGCGCAACCAGAACCGCGAGCAGATCCGCAGCGAAACCCGCGAGCAGGTTCGCAGCGAAGGGGCCTCGTCCGCGGGCCAATAAAAGCGGGGACGGTCCGGTGCGCCGGACCGGCTGATGGGGACGCCCCGGGGCGTCCCTTTTTTTATCCCCCTCGCCGCTGCAATGGTTTTTTCGGCACCCGTCGGGACGCTAAAATGCAGCTTTAATTCTGCCCGCCCTTACATGACTGTCACCATCAAGACCGGCGCCGACATCGAAGGCATGCGCGTCGCCGGACGGCTCGCCTCCGAGGTGCTCGACTACATCACCCCCTTCGTCAAGCCCGGCGTCACGACCGGCGAGCTCGACCGGCTATGCCACGATCTCATGGTGAACGTGCAGGGCACGGTCCCGGCGCCGCTGAACTACGCGCCGTCCGGCCACACGCCTTATCCGAAGTCGATCTGCACCTCGGTCAACAATCAGGTGTGCCACGGCGTGCCGGGCGACAAGGTGCTGAAGAACGGCGACATCGTCAACCTCGACATCACCGTCATCAAGGACGGCTGGCACGGCGACACCAGCCGCATGTTCGCGGTCGGCGAGGCGTCGATCCAGGCGAAGCGGCTGATCCAGGTGACCTACGAGGCGATGTGGGTCGGCATCGAGCGCGTCAAGCCGGGCGCGCGGCTCGGCGACGTCGGCCACGCCATCCAGCGCTTCGCCGAGAACCACGGCTACAGCGTGGTGCGCGAATTCTGCGGGCACGGCATCGGCAGGAGTTTCCACGAGGATCCGCAGGTCCTGCACTACGGCAAGCCCGGGACGGGCCTCGTGCTCGAGCCCGGCATGATTTTCACCATCGAACCGATGATCAACGCCGGTCGCCGCGACATCCGCCAGATGCCGGACGGCTGGACCATCGTCACCAAGGACCGCAGCCTGTCCGCGCAATGGGAGCACACGGTGCTGGTCACCGACAGCGGCTACGAGGTGCTGACCGTGTCGGCCGGCACGCCGGCGGTGCCCGACCGCATCCTCCACGCCGCGTGAGCGCCGCGCCGTTCGCCGACCTGCGCGAGCGGCTCCGATCCGGCCGCGCCGAACTGGCCGCGGCCTTCCTCAAGAAGCCTGCCACCCATTACCTGACCGGCCATGCCGCGCTGGTCGACGGCGTCCTGACCGAACTCTCGGCCCGGCTCTCGCTTCCGCCGGGCTTCTGTCTCGCCGCCGTCGGCGGCTACGGCCGCGGCGAACTGTTTCCCGGCTCCGACGTGGACGTTCTGCTGCTGCTTCCGCACGAACCCGCACCCGCCGACGAGGCGCCGCTGGAGCACTGGGTGCGGGCCTGCTGGGACATCGGGCTGGAGATCGGCCACAGCGTGCGCACGATCGACGCCTGCCTTGCCGAGGCCGTCGACGTCACGGTGGAGACCAACCTGCTGGAGGCGCGTTACGTGTGCGGGGCGGCCAGCCTGTTCGACGAGTTCGGGCGCCGCTTCCAGGCGCGCTTCGATCCCCAGCGCTTCTTCGACGCCAAGCTGGCCGAGCAGCAGGCGCGCCACGCGCGCTCGGACGACAGCGCGTACAAGCTCGAACCCAACCTGAAGGACGGCCCCGGCGGCCTGCGGGATCTGCATACGGTGCACTGGCTCGCCCAGGCCTGTGGCATTCTCGGCGGCTGGAGCGGCATCGCGCGCGCCGGCCTGCTCACCCATGCGGAGGCGCGCCGCATTGCGCGCGAGGAACGCACGCTGTCCGCGCTGAGGATCCATCTGCATCTGCTGGCCGGGCGGCGCGAAGACCGCCTCGCCTTCGACTACCAGACCGAACTCGCCGCCCGCCTGGGCCTGGCCGCCACGCCCCACCGCCAGCCCGGCGAGCGGCTGATGCAGGGATACTATCGCGGCGCCAAGCTGATCCAGCGCGTCAACGACATCCTCATCCAGTCGCTGCGCGTTCGCCTGTTTCCGGTGACGGCGCCGCCGCAGCCGATCGACGCGGATTTCCAGGTGCGCGCCGATCTCATCGAAGCGCGTGCCGCCGACCTGTTCGAACGCAAGCCCGACGCCCTGCTGCGTGCCTTCATCGTGTATGCCCAGCACCCTGCGCTGGCCGGGTTCGAGCCCGCAACGCTGCGCGCGCTGTGGCGCGGCAGCACCCGCGTCGACGCCGCGTTCCGCGCCGAGCCGGCACACCGCGCCCTGTTCATGACGCTGCTGCGCCAGCCCCTCGGCATCACCCGCGCGCTGCGCGCGATGCATCGCTACGGCCTGCTCGGCCGCTACATTCCCGCGTTCGGCCGCGTCGTCGGGCAGATGCAGCACGACCTGTTTCACGTCTACACCGTCGACGAGCACATCCTCACAGTGCTGCGCAACGTGCGGCGCTTCACCGTGCCGGCGCTCGCGCACGAGTTTCCGCTCGCCAGCCGCCTCATCGCCGACTTCGACAAGCCCGAGCTGCTCTATCTTGCGGCGCTGTTCCACGACATCGCCAAGGGGCGTGGCGGCGACCACTCGGTGCTCGGCGCCGTCGACGCGCGCCGGTTCTGCCGCAGGCACGGGCTCGATCGAACGGACACCGATCTGGTCGGGTCGCTGGTGGACATGCACCTCGCGATGTCGCGCACCTCGCAGAAGGAGGACATCAGCGACCCGGCCGTGATCGCCGCCTTCGCCACCCGTGTCGGCGATACCCGTCGCCTCGCCGCGCTGTATCTGCTGACCGTGGCCGACATTCGCGGCACCAGTCCGAGGGTCTGGAACGCGTGGAAAGGCAAGCTTCTGGAAGATCTCTATCACGCCGCCCACGCCTGGCTGGTCGGCAGCGAGGCCGCGACCGCGGACATCGCCGCGCGCCAGAACGAGGCGCGGGTCAACCTCGCCCTGTACGGGCTGCCGGCCGACGCCGCCGACGCCCTGTGGCGGCATCTCGACGAACGCTATTTCGTGCGTTTCGACGCCCGCGACATGGCCTGGCAGGCGCGCGTGCTATGGCGCCGCACCGACAGTCCCGACGCCGTCGTCCGGGCACGGCTGTCGCCCGCCGGCGAAGGCATCCAGGTTCTCGTCTACGCGCCCGACCGGCCCGATATCTTCGCCCGCATCTGCGGTTTCTTCGCCCGCATCCAGTACACGATTCTCGAAGCCAAGATCCACACCGCCCGCAACGGCTACGCGCTCGACAGTTTCCAGGTCATGGACCTGGTCAACCGCGGCATCCATTACCGCGATTTCCTGAGCTTCGTGGAATTCGAGTTGGCGCGCGACCTCGACCCGTCGCGTCCGATGCAGGTGGTGCCGCGCGGCCGGCTGTCGCGCCAGCAGCGCCATCACCCCTACCCGACCACGGTCCGGCTGGAGGCCGACGCGCAGGGACACGGCTATATGTTGTCCATCACCTGCGCGGACCGCGGCGGTCTGCTGTTTGCGATCGCCGAGGTGCTGATGCGGCACGCGGTGAGCCTCTATGCCGCCAAGATCGACACGCTCGGCGAGCGGGTGGAGGACACCTTCCTGATTCGCGGCGCGGCGCTGCAGGAACCTGCGGAACGCGAGGCGCTGGAGGCCGAATTGGTCGAGGCGTTGAAGTGAGGGGCCCGGCCTAGACGGCCGGACGCGCGTACTCGTCGACGTAACGCCCGCGGGGAGGGGATTTGCGCGCAGGCGGAGACTTCTTGCGCACGCCGTCGGCGGGCTTCTTGATCTTTTCCTCCACCTCGGTCTTCACGCGGTTGCGCCCGCGGCCGGGGCGAACCGACGTGCCGGCGCCCACACCGCCGGCGAGGCCGCGAGCGTGCGGCACGGGATCGGGCGCAATGGTCATGCCGCCTCCCGCCATTCCTTGAGGCTGCCCGCCAGGGTGCGCGTCAGCGCGATCAGGCTGCCGAGGATATCGACATCCGGCGTGGCCTCGCATGCGGCGATCTTGCTGTCGGCATACACGGAAAGGATCAGCAGGTTGTGCTGCGCGTCGGCCGGCAAGGGCAACGCACCCTCGGCGAGCGCGGTCTGGATCGCCTGCCAGGCGCTGCGGCTCGCCTCCAGCGCGGCCATCAGTTCGAGCGAACGGTTGGGCGCGTTCCAGTGCCGCTGCACCGCCATCAACTGGGCGGCGATGTCTTCGAGCCTGGCGGCCTCGGCCATCATCGCCTCGGCGTGATGGATGCGGCGCTGTGCCTGCTGGATCGGGTGTTCCGGGCTCATGGATGTCCTTGCTGCGTGCCGGGGCACCTCGCCCACGGTTACGTAGCAAATAGCGGCGCAGACCGGCGCAACTTTAGACAAGCGAGTTGCGTGCCAGACCCTGCCGGAAATCCGTCAGTCGTCCTGCAGGGTCTGCCCGGGGAACAGGGTGTCGGTAAAGCCGAAATTGCGCAGGTCGCGAATGCGCATCGGATACAGGATGCCGCGCAGGTGGTCGACCTCGTGCTGCACCACGCGGGCATGAAACCCTTCGACGCTGCGATCGAGCGGCTGCCCCGCGGCGTCGAATCCCTGGTAGCGCAGGGCCACGTGACGCGGCACCAGCCCGCGCATGCCGGGAACCGAGAGGCAGCCTTCCCAGCCTTCCTCCATGACCTCGGACAAGGGCGTCAGCACGGGGTTGACCAGCACCGTGAAGGGCACCCGCTCGGCGTCCGGATAGCGCGGATTGGACGCGACCTCGAAGATCACGACCTGCAGGCCGACGCCGATCTGCGGCGCCGCCAGGCCCGCTCCGTTGAGCGCGCGCATCGTGTCGCGCATGTCGACGATGAGCTGCGCCAGTTCGATCGAGGCGAAATCCTCGACCGGCCGCGCCGGTTCCAGCAGGCGCGGATCGCCCATCTTCAGGACGTCACGGACGGCCATGCCTGCTCCAGCTGGTTGAGGTCGTCGCGCGTCAGCCAGCGCCAGCCGCCGGGTGCCAGGTCGGCGGGCAAGGCATAGTTGCCGATCGCTTCGCGGTGCAGGCTTTCGACGCGGTTGCCCGTCGCGCCGATCATGCGCTTGACCTGATGGTATTTGCCCTCGGCGAGCGCGAGCCGCAGCGTGCGCTCGTCGAGCTTTTCGCATGCCAGCGCGGCGATCGGCGCGGGCTCGTCGTTGAGCTGGACGCCCGTGCGCAGCGCCGCCAGCATGGCGTCGTCCACCGGTTCCGCGCACACTGCCCGGTAGACCTTGGCGACGCCTTTTCTGGGCGAAATCATGCGATGGATGAACTGGCCGTCGTCGGAAAACAGCAGCAGGCCGGTCGTGTCCTGGTCGAGCCTTCCCACGCACTGGACGCCGCGCTGCAGCAGCGGCGAAGGCAACAGCGAAAAGACGCTGGGATGATGGCTGGGATGGTGCGAGCACTCGTAGCCGGCCGGCTTGTGCATCAGCACGTAGGCTTTTTCGCGGTATGTCCAGGCGACGCCGTCGACGGTCAGTTCGAGACCGGCAGGGTCGACCTCGGCCCCGGGATCGTCGCAAACGACGCCGTTGACCGCGACGGCCCCCGAACGCGCCCGCGCCACGCAATCCTTGCGCGACCCGAATCCCTGCGACTGCAGCGCGCGAAAGAGTTTCATGCGGTCCGTTTCAATCCGGCCTCACAGGCTGCACACGCCGTCGTCGGTCACGAGCTGTTCCAGCAGGCGCCGCACCTGCAGCATCACCTCGCCCAGCACCGGCTGGATTTCCTCCATCTGGATGCCGTCGGCCGAAAGCCCCCGCCCCGCCGCATAGTTGATCACCGTGCCGACCGCGGCGTAGCAGAGCTCCAATTCCCGCGCCAGGTACGCCTCGGGCATGCCGGTCATGCCGACCATGTCGGCGCCGTCGCGTTCCATGCGGTTGATTTCGGCCGCCGTTTCCAGGCGCGGCCCCTGCACGGCGGCATAGACGCCGCCGTCGCGCAGGCTGATGCCGGCATTGCTCGCAGCCTTCAGCAGCGCGGCACGCATGGTGTCGCAATAGGGATACGTGAAATCGAGGTGGGTGACCGGCTTGCCGTTTCCGGCGAAATAGGTGGCGCCGCGGCCGTGCGTGTAGTCGATGATCTGGTCGGGAATGACGAGCGTGCCCGGCACCAGGTCCGGAAGAATACCGCCGACGGTCGCCACCGAGACGACGCGGTCGACGCCGTGATCGTGCAGCGCCCACAGGTTGGCCCGGTAGTTCACCTCGTGCGGCGGAATCGTGTGTCCGTAGCCGTGGCGCGCCAGGAAGATCACCTCCTGGCCGCAGATGCGGCCGAAGGTGAGCGCGCCCGAGGGTTCGCCGTAGGGCGTGCGCGCCACCTGGCGATGGGTGATTTCCAGGTTGGCCAATTGCGTGAGGCCGGTGCCGCCAATGATGCCGAGCATCCTATTTGTCCTTTAAAGCGTAAATGGCCGGAAGATTGCGCCACAATCCGTACGCGTCCATGCCGCAGCCGAACACGTAGCGGTCGGGCACGTCCAGCCCCACGAAATCGGCCCGGATCGGTTTTGCCAGGCCGTTGTCCTTGTCGGTCAACACGGCCGACCACACCTGCGCCGCGCCCATGCCGACCAGCTTGTCGCGAATCGCCGCGAGCGTTTCGCCCTCGTCGAGGATATCGTCCAGCACCAGCACGTTGCGGCCGGCCACGTTCTGTCCCGGCAACACGCGCCATTCCACCGCGCCGCCCTCGGTATTGCCGCGGTAGCGGGTGACGTGCAGATAGTCGAATTCGAGCGGGAACCGCAGCCGCGGCAGCAACTGGCCCGCGAACACCACCGCGCCGCCCATCACGGCCAGCACCAGCGGAAACGTCTGCCCCAGCGCCTGCCCGATTTCGCCCGCCAGGCGATCGAGCACGGCCTGCACGTCTTCCTCCGACGCGATGCGCTCGGCCTGGTCCAGCAATGCTTGCGCGTCGAGCGGTGTCATGGCGCACCCGGAATTCCTGAAAAGTCGGCAGTCTAAGCGGTGTCAGCCGATGTTTCCAGACTTCGCGCGGGTCGAGTAAGCTTGCGCGATGCCGACTCGCCCCCCTCCGCCGCCCGCTCTCGACGCCTCCGGCTGGCTGCACGGCGCGCGCCGGATGCCCTCGCCCAATTGCGACGACAGGCCGGCGGGCATGGCGATCGAGCTCGTCGTCATCCACAGCATCTCCCTGCCGCCGGGGGAGTTCGGCGGCGACGCGGTGAGCGAACTCTTCACCAACCGCCTCGACTGGGATGCGCATCCGTATTTCCAGTCCATCCGCGGCCTCGAGGTGTCGGCGCATTTCTTCATCCGCCGGGACGGCAGCCTGATCCAGTTCGTGCCGTGCGCCCGTCGCGCCTGGCACGCGGGCAAGTCGAGCTGGCTCGGGCGCGAGCGCTGCAACGACTTTTCCGTCGGCATCGAGCTGGAAGGCGCCGACGACCAGCCCTTCACCGACGCCCAGTACGCGGCGCTGATCCCGCTGCTGGCCGCGCTGAAAGCGGCGTACCCGATCCGCGCCGTGGTCGGCCACAGCGACATCGCGCCGGGCCGCAAGACCGACCCCGGTCCTCATTTCGCCTGGCAGCGGCTGGATGCGCGCACGGCCTGACTGGCGAGCCTGCATCGGCCTGGCCGCGCTGATACTGCTTGCGGGCTGCGCGCCGACCCTCAATCTCGAAGCTGAACGCCTCCCCTCGCACGCGCTGTCGAGCCAGGCCGACAGTCCCTTGAAGACGCGGCTGGCGGCGCGGATTCCGCCCGGCGAATCGGGCTTTCATCTGCTGCAGGAAGGCCATGCGGCGCTGGCCGCCCGCCTCGCGCTGGCGCAGCGCGCGACGCGCACGCTCGACGCGCAGTACTACCTGTTCCACAACGACACCACGGGCAAGCTGGTCGCCGCCGCCCTGCTGGCCGCCGCCGACCGCGGCGTGCGCGTGCGCCTGCTGATCGACGACATCGACACGGCCGACAAGGAGCTGGGGCTGGCCGCCCTGAACGCGCATCCCAACATCCAGGTCAGACTGTTCAATCCGTTCCACAGCCGCAGCACCAACCTGTTCGTCAGGGGCTGGGAAGCGCTGCGCGAACGCACCCGCCTCAACCACCGCATGCACAACAAGGTCTTCATCGCCGACGGTCAGGCCGCGATCACCGGCGGCCGCAACATCGGCGACGAATACTTCAGCGCCGGCCACGATCTGGCGTTCATCGACCTCGACGTGCTCGCGGCGGGCGCCGTCGTCGACAGTCTGTCGCGGTCGTTCGACGAATACTGGAACAGCGAGGCGGCCGTGCCCGTTTCCGCGCTGCCGGCGCGGCCCAGCGACGCGCGGCTCGAGCGCGCCACCGCGCGGCTCCAGGCATTCCGCGCGCACGAACTCGACAGCGATTACGGCCGCGCGCTGGCCGCCGCCGACCCGGTTCCCGGCCTGCTCGCGGGCACGACCCCCTGGCACGTCGCGCGCGCCGACCTCATCGTCGACCCGCCGGAAAAGGCGATCAAGCGCAGCAAATCGCCTTCGAAGCTGCTGCTCGGCCAGCTCGCCGGCCTGTGGCTCAACCCCACGCGGCACGCCCTCATCGTCTCGCCCTATTTCGTGCCCGGCGCGACCGGGATGGCGTATCTCGAATACTGGCGCAGCCGCGGCGTGCAGGTCGACGTGCTGACCAACGCCTACGCCGCGAGCGACGTCCCGATCGTGCACGCCGGCTACGCCAACTACCGCATTCCGCTCCTCGAAGCCGGCGTCAATCTCTACGAACTGAAGCCGGTGGCCGAACCCATCGGCGGCCGGCTGCGCGACCTGCATCACGGCTCGTCGCGCGCCAGCCTGCACGCCAAGACCTTCGTCCTGGACGACACCCAGGTGTTCATCGGGAGCTTCAATCTCGATCCGCGCTCGATGCTCCTCAACACCGAGATGGGCCTCGTGATCCATTCGCCCGAACTCGCGCGCGAGGTCACCGCGATCGCCGAGGACGCGATGCGGCCCGAACGCAGCTTCCGGCCGCGACTCATCATCCGGACCGTCGACGGGCTGATCGAGAGAAGGCTGCAATGGACCGACGTCGACGAGGGCGTGGCGCGCACCTTCGACGTCGAGCCCGACACCACGCCGCTCCAGCGCGGCCTGCTGCGCGTGCTGCAGGCGCTTCCGATCGAGGGCTACCTGTAAAAGCCACGGTAAAATCGCGCTTTTGGTTCTGCTGGATCCCGGTATGCGCCTCGGCACCCCGCTCTCTCCTTCCGCTACCCGCGTCATGCTGCTGGGGGCGGGCGAACTCGGCAAGGAAGTCATCATCGCCCTGCAGCGGCTGGGCGTCGAGGTCGTCGCGGTCGATCGCTACGCCGACGCCCCCGGCCACCAGGTCGCGCATCGCGCCCACGTCATCGACATGAGCGACGGCGCGGCCTTGCGCGCGCTGGTCGAAACGGAAGAACCCGATCTGGTGGTGCCGGAGATCGAAGCCATCGCCACCGAAACCCTGCTCGAGATCGAAGCCGCCGGCCTGGCCGAGGTCATCCCCACCGCGCGCGCCGCCCACCTCACGATGAACCGCGAGGGCATCCGCCGGCTCGCCGCCGAGACGCTGAGGCTGCCGACCTCGCCCTACGTGTTCGCCGACAGCCTCGCCGAGATGGGCGCCGCCGCCGAAAAACTGGGCTACCCGGTGA
Organism: Pseudomonadota bacterium; assembly: GCA_021820845.1. Lineage (GTDB taxonomy): Bacteria > Pseudomonadota > Gammaproteobacteria > Burkholderiales > Thiobacillaceae > Thiobacillus. The sequence continues at coordinate 71,280 of JAKADC010000008.1, read as the reverse complement.
TCGTCAAGCCGGTGATGTCGTCGTCCGGCAAGGGTCAGTCGCGCGTCGACGACGCCAGCCAGCTTGGCGCCGCGTGGGACTATGCCGCTGCGGGCGGACGCGTGCGCAAGGGACGCGTCATCGTCGAGGGCGTGATCGACTTCGACTACGAAATCACGCTGCTGACGGTTCGCGCGCTCGGGCAATCCGGCGAGATCGAAACGCGCTTCTGCGCCCCGATCGGCCACCTGCAGGTCAAGGGCGACTACGTCGAATCGTGGCAGCCGCAGGCGATGTCGGCCGCGGCGCTCGAACGCGCGCAGGCGATCGCCGCCGCGGTCACCGGCAAGCTTGGCGGACGCGGCATCTTCGGCGTGGAACTGTTCGTCAAGGGTGACGCGGTGTGGTTCTCCGAGGTGAGCCCGCGTCCGCACGACACCGGCATGGTGACGATGGCGACGCAGCGGCAGAACGAGTTCGAACTGCACGCCCGCGCGATCCTCGGCCTGCCGGTCGACGTGAGCCTGCGCGAGCCCGGCGCCTCGGCAGTGATCTACGGCGCCATGGACGCGACGGGGATCGCCTTCGACGGCGTCGCCGAAGCGATGCGCGCGCCCGGCGTCGACATCCGCCTGTTCGGCAAGCCGGCGGCCTTCGTCAGGCGCCGGATGGGCGTGGCACTCGCCGTCGCCGAAACCGCCGACGCCGCGCGCGACCGTGCCAGGACCGCGGCCGCCACCGTCAAACCCGTGAAAGTCTGAGCGATGCAAACCCATTACGAACGCCTCGGCGGCAGCGAGACCCTGCGCCGGCTGGTCGACCGCTTCTACGACCTGATGGACGAGGATCCCGACTACTACGGCATCCGCAAGCTGCATCCGGCCGACCTGACCGAATCGCGCAACAAGCTCTACTGGTTCCTCTCCGGCTGGACCGGCGGCCCCCCGGAATACACCGACCGCTTCGGCCATCCTTTCCTGCGCCGCCGCCACATGCCCTTCGCCATCGGCGAGGCGGAACGCGACCAGTGGATGGACTGCATGAAGCGCGCGATGCAGGACGTCGGGGTGGACGCCGCGATGCAGCAGGAACTCGTCGCGGCCTTCTTCAAGACCGCCGATTTCATGCGCAACCAGCCGGAATGAGCGTCAGGCGGCTGGTCGGCTGGAGCACGCTGTTCGCGGTGCTGGCCGCACTCGTCGTGCTGCCCTGGCTCGCGCTGGACGACGCGCCGGCGATCGAGCCGCCGGCGCAATTCCGCCGCGCCGACCTCGCCTGGATCAAATCGCTGTTCGAAAAGCACGACCCGCGCGGACAGACGCCCGACGTCGTGCAGAGCATCCGGCTCGACGAGGCCGAACTCGACCGGCTGCTCAACTACGCCGTCGAACTGCGGCGCGTCAGCGGCATCTCCGCCGAACTCACGCCGGGGCTCGCCACGCTCGCCGCCACGCTGAAGGTCCCGCCCAATCCGTTCGGCCATTACCTCAACATCACCGCCGAAGTCGCCGAAGTCCCCGGCGGCGTCCGCATCCAGAGCCTGCAGCTCGGCAGCCTGCCCCTGCCCGGGGCGCTGGCCGACTGGACCGCGCGGCTCGCGCACCGCTGGCTCCGACGCGACAAGACCTACGCGGCGCTGGCCGACGCCTTCACCGACGTGCGCTTCGACGAAAACCAGGCGACGCTGGACTACCGGTGGCGCCCCGAACTGCTGACACGCATCGAACGCAAAAGCGCGGAACTCCTGATCGCGCCCGAAGACCGGGCACGCATGCTTGCCTACGCGGCCCAACTCAACACCCTGCTCAAACCCCACCCGCGCGGCAGCACGGTGCCGCTGGTGAGCGTCATCGGCCCGCTCTTCACCTACGCCCTGCAAACCGGCAACGATGCGGGCGAGGAAAACCGGGCGGCGCTCACCGCGCTGGCCGCGTACGTGGTCGGGATCAGCCTCCCCAAGCTGCTGGAGGGCGACAGCCACTCGATTCGCCGGGCGCCGCGCGTGCTGCTGTCGGTTCACGGGCGGCGCGACTTCGCCGAGCATTTCGTGATTTCCGCCGCGCTGTCGGCCAACGGCGGCAGCCGCCTCGCCAACGCCATCGGCCTGATCAAGGAGGAAGACGACGCCACGCGCGGCTCGGGCTTCAGCTTCACCGATCTCGCCAACGACCGCGCCGGCGTCAGGCTCGGGACGCGCGCGACCGGCCCCGACGCCGCGCGCGTCCGCCAGTTGCTCGCCACCGCCCGCAGCGACGCGGATCTGCTGCCCGACTTTCACGACCAGCCGGAATTCATGCCGCAGACCGAGTTCGACCGCCGCTTCGGCCCGGTCGGCAGCGCGCGCTACCGGCGGATGATCGCCCGCATCGACGCGCGGCTGGCCGCGCACCGCCTTGCCCAATAAATAGTCAGAATACCGTGCTAGAATGCGCGGTTTCCCGCAATCCCTACCCCATCATGTCCCGCAAGCTCCGCAACATCGCCATCATCGCGCACGTCGACCATGGCAAGACCACGCTGGTCGACCAGCTTCTCAGGCAGTCCGGCACCTTCCGCGACAACCAGGCGGTGGACGAGCGGGTCATGGACTCCAACGACCTCGAAAAGGAACGCGGCATCACCATCCTGGCGAAGAACACCGCGATCACCTACGGCGACTTCCACATCAACATCGTCGACACGCCCGGCCACGCCGACTTCGGCGGCGAGGTCGAGCGCGTGCTGGGCATGGTCGACGGCGTGGTGCTGCTGGTCGACGCCGTCGAGGGCCCAATGCCGCAGACGCGCTTCGTCACCAAGAAGGCGCTCGCGCTCGGCCTGCGCCCCATCGTGGTGATCAACAAGGTCGACCGGCCCGGTTCGCGCCCCGACTGGGTGGTCGACCAGACCTTCGACCTGTTCGACAAGCTCGGCGCCAGCGACGAGCAGCTCGACTTCCCGATCATCTACGCGTCGGGCCTCAACGGCTGGGCCTGCATGGATCTCAAGGATGCACCGTCGCAGGGCGGCAGCGCATCCGACATGAAGCCGCTGTTCGAGACCGTGCTCTCGCACGTTCCGACCCCGCCCGGCTCGGCCGACGCGCCGCTCCAGCTGCAGATCGCCGCCCTCGATTATTCGACCTATACCGGACGCCTCGGCGTCGGCCGCGTGCTGAACGGCCGCATCAAGCCCGGCATGAACGTCGCGGTGATGAACCACGAAGAGCAGGTGGCGACCGGCCGCATCAACCAGGTGCTCGGCTTCAAGGGCCTGGAGCGCATCGCCGTCGACGAAGCCGAGGCCGGCGACATCGTCATCATATCGGGCCTTGACGACATCGGCATCGGCGTCACCATCTGCGACAAGGAGAACCCGGTCGGCCTGCCCGTGCTGGGCGTCGACGAACCTACGCTCACCATGGACTTCATGGTGAACACCTCGCCGCTCGCCGGCACCGAAGGCAAGTTCGTCACCAGCCGCCAGATCCGCGACCGCCTGAACAAGGAGTTGTTGACCAACGTCGCGCTGCGCGTCGACGAGACCGGCGACGCCGACGTGTTCCGCGTGTCCGGCCGTGGCGAACTGCACCTCACCATCCTGCTCGAAAACATGCGCCGCGAAGGCTTCGAGATGGCGGTCGCCAAGCCGCGCGTGGTGTACAAGGAAATCGACGGCGAGAAGTGCGAGCCCTACGAAAATCTCACCATCGACCTGGAAGACGAACACCAGGGCAGCGTGATGGAAGAGATCGGCCGCCGTCGCGGCGAACTCACCAACATGGAATCCGACGGCCGCGGCCGCACCCGCCTGGAATACCACATTCCAGCGCGCGGCCTGATCGGCTTCCAGTCGGACTTCATGACCATGACGCGCGGCACCGGCCTGATGAGCCACGTATTCGACGACTACGGCCCGGTGAAGGCCGACCTGCCCGGCCGCCACAACGGCGTGCTGGTGTCGCAGGACAACGGCGAAGCCGTCGCCTATGCGCTGTGGAAGCTGGAAGACCGTGGCCGCATGTTCGTCTCCCCCGGCGACAAGCTGTACGAAGGCATGGTCATCGGCATCCACAGCCGCGATAACGACCTCGTGGTCAACCCGATCAAGGGCAAGCAGCTCACCAACGTCCGCGCCTCGGGCACGGACGAGGCGGTGCGCCTGACCACCCCCATCAAGCTGACGCTGGAATCGGCGGTGGAATTCATCGACGACGACGAACTCGTGGAAATCACCCCGAAGTCGATCCGCATCCGCAAGCGTCATCTGCAGGAGCACGAGCGCAAGCGCGCCAGCCGCGCAGCGGCGTAAGCGTCACCCTTGCTGCATCGTTGAAAGCCCGGCCGAGCGCCGGGCTTTTTCTTGCCCCGGCAGGTAAAATCGATGCCATGCATCCTTTCGAAATCGGCCTCCTGATCGGCCTTGCGGCCCTCATCCTCGTCGCGGCTCTCCTGCTCGTGCGCCTCGGCGCGCTGCGGCGCGAACAGGCCGGGCTGCCAGTACTGCTGGCGCAGGATATGGAAACCCGCCATCGTGCCGTGCTGACCGACCTGCACACGGGGCTCTCGCGGCAGTCCGACCGCATGCAAGCCCAGCTGGCCGCCCTGCAGATCGCGCAGACCGAACGCCTCGCCGACACGCGCGCCGGCGTCAGCGAGCATCTCGGCCAGTTTCAGACCGCGATGCTCGAAAAGCTGATCGAGCAGGGGCGCGCCGAGCAGAGCCTGCTGCAGGACACGCTCAAGGGCATGACCACGCAGTTCAGCGAACGGGTGCAGCAGCTGTCGCAGACCGTCGACGGACGGCTGAGCGAAATCTCGGGCAAGGTCGCCGAGCGGCTCGACGAGGGCTTCAAGAAGACCAACGAAACCTTCACCTCGGTGATGGCGCGGCTCGCCGTGATCGACGAGGCGCAGAAGAAGATCGAAGGACTTGCGTCGAACGTCGTGTCGCTGCAGGAAATTCTGGGCGACAAGCGTTCGCGCGGCGCCTTCGGCGAGGTGCAGCTCGAGGCACTGGTGCGAAACAGCCTGCCGCCCGACGCCTATGCCTTCCAGCACACCCTGAAGGGCGGTGCGCGCGCCGACTGCGTCCTGATCCTGCCCGAACCGACCGGCACGGTGTGCGTCGATTCCAAGTTTCCGCTCGAAAACTACAGCCGCATGTTCGACGACGGCCTTCCTGCGGCCGAGCGCGAGGCGTCGCGGCGGCAGTTCAAGATGGACGTCAAGAAGCACGTCGATGACATCGCGGCCAAATACATCGTCGAGGGCGAGACGTCCGACGGCGCGGTGATGTTCCTGCCCGCCGAGGCGGTATTCGCCGAGATCCACGCCTACCATCCCGACCTGGTCGAGCACGCGCAGAAAAAACGCGTGTGGCTCACGTCCCCGACCACGCTGATGGCGGTGCTCAACACGGCCCGGGCGGTGATCCGCGATTCCGAGACGCGCCGCATGGCGCACGTCATCAAGGACGAACTGGGCAAGCTGGCGAAGGATTTCGCCCGCTTCGACGAGCGCATGAAGAAGCTCGCGACCCACATCGAACAGGCCAGCAAGGACGTCAGCGAGGTTCGCATTTCCAGCGACAAGATCAGCCGCCGCTTCCAGCAGATCGAGCGCGTCGAGCTCGATCATCCGGACGCGGCGGGCGCGCGCCTGCTCGACGACGAGTGAGGCCGGGCGGATGAGCTGGCTCGGCCGCTGGCGGCGCGCCCGCATACTCGAACGCAATGCGATTCCGTCTCCGGCCTTCGAGGCCGGCGTCGCCCGGTTGCCGATCCTGCACCGCCTCGATGCGTCGGAGCGGACGCGCCTGCGGGAAGCGGCCAGCCTGTTCATCCACGACAAGACTTTTTCCGCCGCCGGCGGCGCCGAGGTCGACGACGTAGTCCGGCTCGCGGTCGCCTTGCAGGCCTGCCTGTTGACGCTCAACCTCGGCGAGGCGAGCTACCGCGGCTGGAACGAGATCGTTCTCTACCCCGACGAGTTTCTGCGCGCGCGCGAGGAAACGGACGAGGCCGGGGTGGTGCATCACTCGCGCGACATCCTCGTCGGAGAATCCTGGCTGGGCGGGCCGCTCGTGCTCTCGATCGCCGACATCGAAGCGAGCGGCCAGGCCGACGGCTTCAACGTCGTGCTGCACGAATTCGCGCACAAGCTCGACATGCTCAATGGCGACGCCAACGGCTACCCGCCGCTGCATCGCGGCATGGACGCGTCGGCGTGGGCGCACGATTTCGGGACGGCGTACGAGGATCTCTGCAGGCGCGTCGACGGCGGCGAAGACACGACCATCGACCCCTATGCCACCGCGAGCCCTGGCGAATTCTTCGCGGTGGTGACCGAAACGTTTTTCGAAACACCCGATCTCCTCGATGCGGAATATCCCGCCGTCTATGGCCAGCTGCGGCAGTTCTATCGCCAGGACCCGCTGGCCGCCATGACCGGCACCCTCGGGGCGCCCCACGGACATGGCTGAGCACCGGACGGCCGGGCGCGTGGGCGACATCGCGCCCTTCCACGTCATGGCGATCCTCGCGCGGGCGCAGGCGCTCGAAGCCGCCGGCCGCGACATCGTCCATCTTGAAATCGGCGAACCGGATTTCGCCACGCCGGCGCCCGTCGTCGAAGCGGGCGTCGCCGCGCTGCGCGGCGGCCGCACGCATTACACCGACGCCCGCGGCCTGCCAGCACTGCGCGAGGCAATCGCCGGGTTTCATGCCACGCGCTGGCAGGCCGCGGTCGATCCGGACCGCGTCGTCGTGACGCCCGGCGCGTCCGGCGCCCTCCTGCTGGCGCTGGGCCTGCTGACCGGTCCGGGCGACGAGGTGCTGATGGCGGACCCGGGCTATCCCTGCAACCGGCATTTCGCCGGCTTCTGCGATGCACGGCCCGTCAGCGTGCCGGTCGATGCCGGCAGCGGCTTCCAGCTCACGCTCGAAGCGGTCGAGCGTCATGCGACGCCGTCCACCCGCGCGGTCCTGATCGCCAGCCCGTCGAACCCGACCGGCACGGTCATTCCGCCCCACGAACTTGGGCGCATACGCGAGTGGTGCCGCGCACGAGGCGTGGCGCTGATCGTCGACGAGATCTATCTGGCGTTGACCTACGACGGCGACGAGCACAGCGCCGCCCGCTGGGACGACGTGTTCGTCGTCAACAGTTTCTCCAAGTATTTTCTGATGACCGGATGGCGGCTCGGCTGGCTCGTGGCGCCGGCATGGGCGATCCCCGCGCTCGAAAGGCTGGCGCAGAATCTCTTTCTGGCGCCGTCCACCCCCGCGCAACACGCCGCACTCGCCGCGTTCTCGCCCGCGAACCTCGCACAACTCGATGCGCGCAAGGCCGAACTCCGCGCCCGCCGCGACTTTCTACTCCCCGCCTTGCGCGATCGCGGCTTCGCGATCCCGGTCGTCCCGCAGGGTGCGTTCTATCTGTATGCCGATTGCAGCCGCTTCACCGCGGACAGCGAGGCCTTCGCCCGGCAGTTGCTCGAACAGGCTGGCGTGGCGGTCACGCCAGGGATCGACTTCGCGCAGCATGATGCGAAACGCCACGTCCGCTTCGCCTACACCCAGCCGCTGCCGCGCCTGGCCGAAGCGCTCAACCGCATCGACCACTTCTTGCAGGCATAAAAAAAACCGGCCCGAAGGCCGGTTTTTTCGTTCCTGAACCTGAAATTACTTGGTAGCAGGAGCAGCGTCAGCCGGGGCAGCGGGAGCGGCGTCAGCAGGCGCGGCGGGAGCAGCGTCGGCGGGAGCAGCAGGAGCAGCCTCAGCAGGCGCTGCGGGAGCAGCTTCCGGAGCCGGAGCAGCAGCTTCCGGAGCGGGCGCAGCAGCAGCGGGCGCTTCGGCGGGCGCAGCGGCTTCTTCTTTTTTGCCGCAAGCGGTCATGGAAACAGCCAGCAGAGCGGCCAGGAGGACGGAATATTTCATTTGATTTTCCCTTTTCTTTTCTTACGAATATAAAAACCCACACCAGAGATCGGTCCGGGACTTGAGATCCAGCCGACGCGCGGAATTTTAACAAATCGGCAAAAGAAAACCACAATCCCCTGATTTTCTTCTACTACGCCAAATTTGCGTTGCGTTATTACCACACACGCCCGTGGCCGGCCGTTTTCCGAGCCTCGACGGTGCCTCCCACTCGTAACGAACGCGGACGATTCACGCGCGTGAATCGTCCGCGTTTCACCGATCTTCGCATCCGCCCGCGCGGCCTCGCCCGTCGTCTTGTTTGCTATTTGAAGAGGGCCGCCACCGCGTCCGCATCCAGTACGTACTCGTGGTTGCAGATGTCGTCGTGTACCCGTATCTCGCCCTGCTCGGCGATGACGGCTTCGCATTCGGCGCGTCCCACGCCGCGCAGCATCGAATAGATCTTGGCCGGATCGTAGGGGCAGTGATAGCTGACCGGGCGCGGATCGTAGACGCGCACGTCTTCCTCCGGGAACAGCCGCTCGATCAGCTTGATCGCGCCGAGGCCGAGCAGTTCGTCGGACTGCACGGTGTCGGCGAGGATCTGCACCCGGTTCCAGCCGTCGGCGTCGCGCGCGGCCGCGCCGGGCAGCGCCTGCAGGAAGAGTCCCGCCGCGGTCTCGCCGTTGGCCGCCAGCCACAGGCGGGTCGGCGCCTGCTCGGACTGCGCGAGGTAATGCTCGAACACGGCGGCGAGCGAGCCGCCCTCCAGGGGAACGTGGCTCTGGTAGGGCTGGCGCATCCCGGCGACGTCGAGCGTGAGCGTCAGCGATCCGTCGCCCAGCAGGGTCCGCAAGCTGCCGGACGATGCCGGGGGAATGCCCGCGCTTCCGCTTGCGTCGGTGCGTTCGAGCCTGCGCGCCATGCCGCGCAGGCGCAACTGCTCGTCGCAGTCCATCACCAGCAGTGACACCTCGCCGTCGCCCCGCAACTGAAAGGTCAGCCGTCCCGGCTGCTTGAGATTGGCGGTGATCAGCGCGGTCACGCCGGCGAGCTGGCCTAGCAGCTGCAGGACCGGCACCGGATAATCGCGGCCGGCCGTCATCTCGCGCCACGCCTCGCCGAGTTGCACCCAGGCGCCGCGAATGTCGAGTTGCTCGAAGAGGAAGCTGCGTACGCGTCCGGCCGGCACGCTCAATTCAGTTGCACCCGCTCGCCCCAGGGCACGCCGCCCTTGCCCTTGACGAGCCAGATCACCGGGTAGCCCGGCGGCGTCTTGGGGAAGTCGCCTTCGGCGTCGGTGAAATACACCAGCATGTTCGGGCTGCGGTTTTCGTGCTCGACCCAGTCGAACACCGGCCGGAAATCGGTGCCGCCGCCGCCCGCGAGTCCGGACGGCAATTGCATCGTGTCCCACGGTTCGAATTCCCAGGGCGCCTGTTCCGCCACGCGGTTGTCGCACGCCAGCAGTGTGATGCGCGCGCGCACCTGCCCCTTCAGCGCATCGAGTTCGCTCACGAATTCGCGCAGCTCGTCGTCGCTGATCGATCCGCTGGTGTCGATCGCCGCCACCACGTCGATGCCTTCGCTCGACAGGCGCGGCAGCAGCGCATCGCCCTCGCGCCGCGAGGGGCGGCGCCACGAATAGTCGTCGCGCTGGTTGACCGCGAAAAAGCGCGCCAGCAGCGCGCGCCACGGCAGGCTCGGCGCGAGCAGGTCGTCGACCCAGCGCATCATCGACGGCGACAGCTTGCCGGCCTGGCGCGCCGCCTGGGCCGCGGCGGCGAGACGGTTCTTCCATTGCTCGGCGAGCTCCTCGCGCTCGCTGGGCGACAACTCGTTCGGCTTCTGCGAGGCCTGGCTGCCGCTGCCATCCCTTTCCTCGGCCTCGCTCTGGCCTTCCTTGCCCTGGCCGCCCGATTCGCCGGCGTCGGGGTTGTCCTGGCGCTCGTTCTCGTCGGGGCTCGCGCCGGTGTCGTTGTCGTTGTCGAACATGTGCTGGTCGAACGACTCTTCCGGCGTGTCCTCGGGGATCAGCGGATAGATTTCCTCCGCCGACAGCGTCATGTAATTCTGGTCGGCGAGGATGCCGTGCAGCGGCGGCTTCAGGCCTTCCTCGATCAGGATGAGGTTGACCGCGTGGTCGCATGCCACGTCCCAGCGCCGCTTCACCCGGTGGTTGCGGCGGTGGGTGTGGCCCATCGCGCAGTGCATCGCCTCGTGCGCGAGCACGAACTGCGTCTGCGCAAGGTTGAGGTTGTCGATGAACTTCGGGTTGAAATAGAAGGCCTGCGCGTCGGTGCCGGTGGTCGCGCACCAATCCCCGCCGGGCTTCAGCGGCAGGTGCATGACCAGCGCGCCGAGGAACGGCCGCTCCATGATCAGGCGGGTGCGCGCGGCGGCAAGCTTGGTGAGGATGGGGCCGAGCGCGGCGTCGTCGGATTCAGCCACGGCGAGGCGTCCTCCCGGATCGCGGCGAGCGGACGCCAACACGGTCAGTGCTCATACAGGACCAGATCGGTGATGCTGTTCGCCCACTCGGCGAACGCCGGCACGGCGAACAGGGGACGGCCCACCGCACGGTGCAGGTCGGACACCAGCATCACACCCATTTCGCGTTGCGGGAAGCGCTGCGCGTACGAGAGGATGTTGCCGTACACGGCTGCGGCGTTGCCGTCGTCGGCCGCTTGCAGCGCGCGGCGGACCAGCGCGGCGGCGACGCCGTACTGCAGGTCGATGCCCTCGGGCACCTCGGCCGCCTGGCCCGCGATGATCGCGTCGATGTCGGGCATCTGTGCCATGTTGTCGACGAAGGTCTTCAGCTCCAGCCCCGCCGACTGCCCCACGCTGGCCATCAGCGCATCCGCCAGCAATTCCGTCGCGTCGAATTTCTGCAGCGCGCGGTGGGCGTATTCCCACGAGCGCGGGCTGGGGAACGCGATGGGCGTATGCGCCGGGTCGAAGCTGAACAGCAGGTCGGGACGGAAGCGCAGAAAGGCGATCACGCGCGGATCGATGTCCTCGCTGTGCGCCCAGTCCACCCAGTCGTCGAGGTTCACCTCGACCTCGTAATGCGTGAAGCGGTTGGCCAGCGGCGCCGGCATGGCGTAGGTCACGCCGCGATCGCCCTGACGGTTGCCCGCGGCGAAGATCACCCAGCCGTCGGGCACCTTGTACTCGCCGAGGCGGCGGTCGAGGATCAGCTGGTACGCGGCGGCCGACACCGTCGGCGGCGCCGACGTGATCTCGTCGAGAAACAGGATGCCGGCGGGACCGTGGCGTACCGCATCCGGCAAGACCGACGGGATCGACCACTCCACCAGTTGGCCGCTGCGGAACGGAATGCCCCTGAGGTCGGTCGGTTCCATCTGCGACAGGCGGATGTCGATCAGCGGCACGCCGTGCTGCTGCGCGATTTTCGCCACGATCTGCGACTTGCCGACGCCGGGCGGGCCCCACAGCATGACCGGCGTGTGATGGCCGTCGCCGGCGCTTTCGAATTCGCGGTTGAGGATGGTTTCGATGTGGGAAGGACGCATGGCTTTACAACAAATGCTGGGTGAGTCCGGATGATAGTCGCTCGCGCCGCCCGCTTCCAGCCTCGTCCTTGATCGGAACAGGGGGATTTTGTTACTGTGGAGCGACTTGGACATGGATGGATGCAGCATGAATTTTTGCAGTGAATGTGGCGGCGCGGTGGTGCTGCGCGTGCCGGCCGGCGACCACTTGCCGCGCCATGTCTGCGCCGATTGCGGCATCGTCCATTACCAGAATCCCAAGATGGTCGTCGGCTGCATTCCCGAATGGGAGGACAAGGTGCTGCTGTGCCGGCGCGCCATCGAGCCCCGCTACGGGCTGTGGACGCTGCCGGCCGGCTTCATGGAAAACGGTGAGACCACGCTCGAGGGCGCGGCGCGCGAAACCTGGGAGGAAGCCGGGGCGCGCATCGAGATGGGCGCGCTGTACACCTTGTACAACCTGCCGCACATCAACCAGGTGTATTTCATGTTCCGCGCGCGTCTGCTCGACCTCGACTTCAAGCCGGGCATCGAGTCGCTCGAGACGCGCCTGTTCAGCGAAGCCGAGATCCCCTGGGACGAAATCGCGTTCCGCACCGTGCGCGCGACGCTCGAGCAATATTTCAGCGACCGCCGCGCCGGCTCATTCGACTTTCATTTCGGCGACATCCGCTCGCGCTGAATTCGCTGCGGCTCAGGCCGCGACCGCGAGCTGTTCGCGCCCGAGCACGTCCATCGCCACGCGCAGCCAGCCTTCGTGGGTCTCCTGCACTTCTCCCAGCCGCAGCCGATAGACGACGTCGCCGTCGCGCAGCATCAGCGACGCGCCGAGCCGGTAGTGCGTTTCCGGGATCAACAGATTGCTGAGCCCCTGCTCGGTGTGCGTCATCGGCAGGAACACGGCGGTCGTCGGTTCGGAAGCGCCCGGCATCCCCGCGTCGAAATACACCTCCACGCGCTTGGGATGGCGCGACAGGCGCTGCGTGCCGACGAGCTGCTGGCCGTCTTCGTTGCGGCCCCAGCGGATCGCAAGCAGTTGCCACACGTTCTCCGCGGGATCCCAGGTCACCGCGACGAGCCGGCCGTGCGGCAGCGCCGCGGCCTCGGACAGCGAGAATCCCATGCCTTCGATGCTCTCGTCGCGCAGCATCCACGGCTCCAGCGCGGGACCGGCGCCGGGAGCGTCCGGCTGGTTCAGCACGTTCAGGATATTGTCCATGCCCGCCGCGACCCAGACCCGGCCGAAGCGATTGGTGCGCTGGCGACCGCGGCGGATGCCGCCGCGCTCGATCAGGCTCGCGACCTGGCGGGTGAGGCCGTTGTCCAGTCCGGGCGCGTCGTGATCGAGCCGCTTCAGATGCTCGACCAGCGGACCCAGGGCGAAATACCGCAGGCGGCGGCCCTGCACCCACTCGGCGTCGAGCACGGCCGCGCCCTCGCTCAGCGAAAGATCGACGACGTGGGTGTGCACGCCGCGCTGGGGCACCGTCGCGGGCAGGGGCAGGCGGTCGTAGCTCTCGATGAGCTGGGCGATCGATTCGATTTCCTGCGCCCGGTAACCGAGCGGATGCACCAGGCCCATCACCACGGCCAGCGTGTATTCGCGGGCGCAATGGGTGGGGCGCGCATCAATGAGCACGGCCTGCGTCGCGAATCCGTCACGCTCGACCAGGCGGTAGATCTTGTGGATGCGATGCCAGGACGATGCGGCAGGGTCGCGCGCCTGGTGATAGTCCCAGCGCATCGCGCGGCCGCCGTAGCGCAGCGCGCGCACCGCTATTTCCGCGACGAATGGCTTGAGTTCCGCGCTGGCCGGATTGCGATATGCCTGCTTGAGCATCGCCATCCACGCGGCCGCGAGCATCGACCAGAACACCCACGATTCGCGCCAGAGCGCCTGCCGCGCCAGGCGGAACGTATCCTGGTTGCGCACGTACTGCTCGACGATGCGCGCCTGCAGGGGCAGGCTCGCCTCTTCCAGCTTCATCAGCGATTTCATTCGGGACAGCGAAGCCGGCTTGTTTTCCGCGTTGAAGCGCTCCAGCCCTTCGACCAGCATGTGGTGCGCATCGTAATCCGAGTCGGCATGCAGGGAATTCAGCCACTTCTCGGTCGCCTTCACTGAAACGAATGGGGATTCGACTTCTTTTCTGCGGCGTGCGATGGCACTCAACATTCCAAACAAATCCGTCATAACTGCATTCCTGACCCTGACGACCTGATCCTTGCACCTTCCATGCCAGGCTGCGCCGCTCGCGGTCCGTGCCGAACCCCCTGTTTCGGCGCGTCTTTTCCGGCCGGATGCCGACCCCCGGCGACGAAAAGCCGACACCCGCTGTCAGTCCCCCGCCATCCCCGGGCACGCGGCTTGCCAGCAAAACGGGCAGGAGGCGCCACGAATGGAGCACATCGGCATGGGCACAGGCGGACAGCACGGCAACGAACGCACCGAGGCCCGCTCCTGCGTCAGATTCCGCTCGCGCGAGGCGGCTGGCAAGCGGGACGCCACCTGATTGCGGGCGCCTCGCGAGCCGGCGCCGCAGGCTCCCCTCATCGCGCCGGATCTGGTTTACGTCCAGGACACGATCCCGGGCATCCAGCGTCGGCTGCGTCGCGGCAAGTTCGTCTACACGGCGCCCGACGGCGAGCGCGTCCGCGACGAAGCCACGCTCGCGCGCATCAACCGCCTGGCCATCCCGCCGGCCTATCGCGACGTCTGGATCTGCCCCGACCCGCGCGGGCACGTGCAGGCCACCGCCAAAGACGCGCGCGGCCGCAAGCAGTACCGCTATCATCCCCGCTGGAACGAGATACGCGACGCGCAGAAATACGACCGGCTGTCGAGCTTTGCCCGCGCCCTGCCCCGGATCCGCAAGGCCATCGACCTGCATCTTGCCGAGCCGGGCCTGGGGCACGCGAAGGTGATGGCGACGGTCGTATGCCTCCTCGAGCGTACCCTGACCCTCGATCTGTATCGGGGCGACAAGCGCCGCACCGCGAAGGCGCTCGGCGTGAGCCTCAAGACCATCTACAACCGCCTGAACAAATATTCCGGCGGCGTCCCGCACCAGAACGCGCCCACGCCGCGCCAACCGCTCAGCACATTGGCGGCGAACCCGCTACAATGCGCGCCGGTGCCCGGCTGCAGGCCGGTCGCCCCGACGGGAAGCGTGGCAGAGTGGTCGATTGCACTGGTCTTGAAAACCAGCAACGGGCAACCGTTCGTGAGTTCGAATCTCACCGCTTCCGCCAAATTTCTCTCCATGGTTCAACGCGAACCGCCCGGAAACACAATAAAAACACGACAAAAAGCCAATACATTGTCACGTAGATTTCCGTAGTGCTTCACTTGAAACCGGGGGCACATGGGGGCACAATCAGGGGAACAAATTCGACGCCCTGAGTTTGTGCCCCCATTCCAGGAGGATGCCCCATGCCCCTCACCGACACCGCAATCCGCAACGCCAAACCCGGCGCCAAACCCACCGGGGAAGCAACTAGAAATCCCTACAGGCTCACCGATGCTGGCGGCATGTACCTTGAGGTCTACCCTAACGGTTCGAAGTATTGGCGGCTGAAATACCGCTACGCCGGCAAGGAAAAACGCCTTGCGCTGGGCGTGTACCCGGAAGTCACCTTAAAGGAAGCACGCAACCGACGCGACGCTGCACGCAAGCTGCTGGCGGACGGCATTGACCCCGGGCAAGCCAAGCAAGCCGATAAGCGCGCAAGGAAATTGTCTGCCGCCAACAGCTTCGAGAGCGTGGCGCGAGAGTGGTACGGCAAGCAGGTGCATACCTGGGTCAAGACCCACGCCGCGGACGTGTTGCGGCGTCTGGAGGCCAATGCATTCCCCGCGATCGGACACAGGCCCATCAAGGAAGTTGAGCCACCCGAATTGTTGATGATGGCGCGCAAGATCGAGTCACGCGGGGCGCATGACCTCGCCCATCGGGTGTTGCAGGTGTGTGGTCAGGTTTTCCGTTATGGAGTGGCCACTGGTCGTTGCACTCGGGACCCAACCCCTGACCTGCGCGGCGCGCTGACGCCGCACGTCAAGAAGAACCAAGCCGCCGTCAAACCCGAGGAACTCCCCGACTTGATGCGCGCGATCAATACGTACGACCAGACCGGCGACAAGCAAACCATGCTGGCGCTCAAGATCTTGGCCCTGACCTTCGTGCGCACAAACGAGCTGATCGGCGCGGAGTGGGTTGAATTCGACCTTGATAAAGCCCTGTGGGCCATCCCGGCCGGCCGCATGAAGATGAAGAACGAGCACGTTGTACCGCTCAGCCAGCAGGCGGTAGCAATCCTGCGCGAGTTGCAGCCCATGGCGGGCGGCAGCAGGTTTGTGTTCCCGGGCAGGAACCGCGACAAGCCCATCAGCAATAACACACTGCTGTTCGCTCTCTATAGGCTCGGTTACAAGGGCAAGATGACCGGGCATGGCTTCCGTGCGGTCGCCAGTACAGCACTCAACGAAATGGGCTTTCGCGCTGATGTCATCGAGCGACAGCTGGCCCATTGTGAGCGGAACGAAGTGCGAGGCGCGTATAACCGCGCAGCGTACCTGGAAGAGCGCCGCGGCATGATGCAGCACTGGGGCAACTACCTGGATGCCGTCGCAACGGGCGCGAAAATCCTCCCGTTCCAGAGGGTGGCATGACCAAGCCGCTCGCACAGGCGGTTGCGGATTTTCATGAGGCGGTCGAGCGCAGCGGATTGGGCATGCCGGATGACGTCGCAGCCATCCTGGAAGCGGCTGGTAGGGCGATAACCGCCAACGACCCCCAAACGGGACTCAACAAAAGCTTCGCGAATTTGCGTAGGTTCCGCCCAGGCTGCTTCGCCCATCTCCATTCCTGGCTAGAACAAGCTGACGTTCGCGCTGCCGCATCGGCCAGCGGCGCTCATTGGGCATGGACAGTCTGGCGCAGCGCAAGTCTAGAAATACACAGTAGCCGCAAAGCGAGCGATGCGTTTGGCATGAACCGTAATGGACGTCCCAGAAGCCGGAGCTTCACACGGGCCGACGACGCGGCCATGTACGCCGCATACCAATTCAAGAACGGAGCGGCAGAAAACGAGGATGAGCTGATTGCTACCGCCGCCACCCTTTACGCGGCTAGACCGGACGAAGTAAGGAAGGCATTTGCCAGGGCCAATGCGCTCAGCGTAGATGACTTGAGGGCGGCCGTTGAATCCTGCGCGGAAAAATACCGCTAACTCGTCGAGTTTCCCCAAATGGGGGGTTACCCCACGGCGAGCTAAACAAACCAAGTTCGTCGTGCTCCACTGTATCCATGTTGAACCGTGGAGATCGTCATGGATACGCTTCAAACCTATACGCATCCGACAGGGTCGCGCCGCCCGCGCAAACCGATTGGGGTAGATATCGCATCCCTGCCCGACGACTCCCTAGTCGATAAGACCATACGTCGCGCGGTGACCGGACTTGGTGACAGCCATACCTACGTCCTCATCGCCGAGCAAAAATTCCCCCTCCCGATCAGGCTAGGCCCCCGCTGTGTGCGCTGGCGCATGGGCGACCTGCGCAGGTGGCTTGCTGACCCGCTCAACTGGCGCGCGTAGGGGGTGAACATGGGGAGCAAAAGCACTCAAGCACCTGACTACTCCGGCATTGCCGCGTCGAATAACCAGGCCGCCGCGTACGCCAAAGACGCCGCCGACGCAGACCTGGCTTTCCGCAAGCAGGTATACGCAGAGACGCAGCCACGTTACAACCAACTGCTTGACATGGCCAACCAGGTGTCGCAATCGCAGCTCGATACTGCGGCGCAGCAACAAAAGTTCGGACAGGACCAGCAGGCCTACTACGACAGCACCTTCAAGCCGGTCGAGCAGTCTACTGTGCTCGATGCCTACGGCGGCCAGTACATGAACGCCGACCAGCTGGCACAGGCGCGCCAGGCGATGGCGACCGGCGATACCGCAACCCTCTACGGACTGTCGAAGACCGCATCGGAAACCGCCACCTCACAGGCGCAGGAGCAGGCCGGCGCCGATGTCAACTCGGCGTTCACCCAGCAGGCGCAGAACCTGATGCGACTCGGTGGTGACCCCAACAAGATGGCCGCGATGGCGGTACAGCTCGGCAACACAGAAGCCCTCGCCAAGGCCCAGGCGTCCAACACTGCGCGCCAGCAGGTGCTCGGCCAGGGCATCGCCCTGCGCTCCGGCGTCGCCAACTTCGGCCGCAACATGCCCAACACCGCCGGCCAGGCGGCGGGCCTGTCGATCGGCGCGGGTACCAGCGCGGTGAACTCCGCGACCTCCGGCTTCAACTCGGGCCTTACCTACCCGCAGTACGTCTCCGGCGCGGTGGGCGGCCAGCAGAACGCCGCCGGCATGCGGATCGGCGCCAACAACGGCCTCGCTGGGCCCCAGCAGTCGGGGGCCATCGCGTCTATGAACGCCAACGACGAACTTGGCGGGATTGTGCTCGGGGCTGTGAGCACGTACGGCGGTCGAATGCTTGGCAGCGCAACCGCGAACGCGTCGGCGGGTGGGTACGCATGATGACCGAAGTGAGTGAAAAACTCACGGATAGCGAAACGTGTAGTGCTGAACACGCGGCGCTCCTGTCTGCCGTGTGGCTGGCGGATGACGGGGGCAATCTGCGCGGTGTCCACTACATCGCCCACCCCACCAGCGACGGCTGGCGCCACCACCCCGTCAAAACGATAGCCGATGCCGTTGCAAAGGCACTGGCGATTTCAAACGCAGGGGGCAATGCCTACTTCGCCTGCGCGGAATACATAACCCCGCCCAGCCGTAAGGCCGAAAATGTCAGGCAAGCACGCGCCTTCTGGGTCGATCTTGATTGCGGAGTAGGTAAAGCATCCGAAGGCAAGGGGTATTCGACCAAACGAGAAGCGGCTGAAGCCCTGTCGGTGTTCCGCCAGGCGACCGGAATCCCCGCCCCGTCCGCGGTAGTGGACAGCGGAAACGGACTGCACGTTTACTGGATACTGGATGCTCCGGTCAGCGCGGAAGAATGGAAACCGGCAGCGGCAAAACTCAAGGCACTGGCAGCTAAGCATAGCCTTCTAGCCGACCCATCCCGCACGTCTGACCTGGCATCGGTGCTACGCGTCCCCGGCACCATGAACTGGAAAGAACCGGCCCAGCCGAAGCCGGTGAAGCTCAAGTACCTGGGGGGCAGCACGTCATGGGCTGCGCTCAAAACCATTCTGGAGGCCACAAGCAACGAAACGCCGGGCGGCACGCCTGGCAACCTGGGAGACCTTACTGCTGGTATGGCGACAAACTGCTCGCCAATGCAAGAGACCCCGGAAAACGTGGAGCGGGTCCGGTCCATGCTGGCAGCCATTCCCGCTGACTGCGGGCGAGATGAGTGGCGCAACATAGTGTGGGCGGTTCTATCGACGGGCTTGGAATGCGCTGAACAACTCGCCCGCGATTGGAGCATGACGGCGCCGGGCGAGTATGACGCCGCCGAGTTCGACAAAGTCGTGCGCAGCTTCAATCCCTCCGGCGGTATCACCTTGGGAACGCTTGTACATCATGCAAGGCATTACGGCTTGGTTGAGCAGCGCGGCGATCCCGTGAAGGTGGCGCTACACGAGTACAACAGTCGCTATTTTGTGGCACGCATCGGCGGAGGGGTGTTCGTTTTCGACGAACGCGACGAGGAACTCCTCAAGGGGGCAATGGCGTTCACAGCCTTCCGGCAGCTCTACGCGGGCCACATGATCGACGGCGCTAATGCCGCGTCCAAGTGGCTGAACTGGGCTGACCGTCGTACCTACCATACAGTCGCTTTCAACCCGTCTGGGCGCACTGAAGCTGGCGTCTATAACACCTGGCGCGGCTTTGCCGTGACGCCGGCGCCCGGAAAATGCGACCTCATCATTGAGCACATCCGCGCGATCTTGTGCGGCGGGAACGAGGGGCAGTTCCATTACGTCATTCGCTGGATGGCGATGCTGGTACAGCGCCCATGGGAGAAGCCGGAGGTTGCGCTTGTCCTGCGTTCGCGCGAAGGTAGCGGCAAAACGATCATCGTCGATATCTTGCTCCGCATCTTTGGTGTGCATAGCTTCACTGCCGCGCAGAAAGAACAGGTAGCCGGCCGCTTCAACGGTCACCTATTCGACAAGGTGCTGGTCGTTCTTGAAGAAGCATTCTTCGCGGGTGACCCCGCTGCGGTCGCGGTCACCAAGGCGCTGGTAACCAACAAGACTCTCGGGTACGAGGCCAAGGGCAAGGACAGCTTCAATGCTGCCAGCCACGCTCACGTCATCAGCCTGACTAACCACGGCTGGGCGGTTCCGGCGGGCGAGGATTCACGCCGCTGGATGGTGTTCGATGTCGATGACTCGCGGAAGGGCGATCATGCCTATTTCCAGGCGCTGTCCGAGGAAATCGGGAGCGGCGGCACCGAAGCCTTCCTTCACTACCTGCTGGACGTTGACCTGGCCGGGTGGAACCCCCGCGCCTTGCCAAGTAGCGCCGCTTTGCTTGCACAGAGAGCCGAGACCCTGCGGCGAACCAACCCAGTCGCGGCATGGTGGCTGCACGTCCTAGCTGAAGGTGAGTTCACGGTTGAGGGTGGCGCGGTCAGTTGGGGCGAGGAGATATCCGCAGCCGACATTCAGGAAAGCTACACGCGGGCAACAGCGCGGTCACGCGGGGCTCCGGCCTGGGATACAGCCGCGAAGAAGCTGCGTGACCTATTGCCCGCCGGCGGGCTGGGTAAGCAGCGCAAGAGCAGCAACGGGACACGGTCATTCTTCTACGCGCTTCCTGATCTGGATGACGCGCGAGCCCACTTTGAGAAGGCGACTGGAGTTGACCCATGCGCAGCCTGAATGCCACCCCTGCCACCCCCGCAGCTCCGAGGGGTGGCAGCGGAAACCCGCGCCATTACTGGCGGCGTCACACCAGTCATACCTACCACCCCTTTTTTGGAGTTTGTGAAAATAATAGAAGTAGACCAACCGCCCGTGGGGGCTGCGCACTCACTCCCCGGCGTGTTTTAGCGGAATGGCGAAAAATGGGTGGCAAGGGGTGGCAGGTGTGACGCGCCCAATAACCACGCGGGTTTGCGGCTGCCATACCTGTAGTGAATCTGCTATGGCAGGGGTGGCGCGTAAGACTCCGTTTTGCAAAGTTGTTAACACTTAACCACCGCTGCTAAGAAATTTGCATATGAACGACGCTCTCACCGCGTACATCCGTGGCCTCGCTAATGCGTCCGCCAAGTCCGCTGCCATCGCTCAATCCGAAGAGGAGCGAAAGCACCAGGAAGAGGCCGAGCAGTTCGCCCAGCGCGCCGTACCCCTACCCACTCGCCTGAAGGCCATCATCGCTGCCATGCCGGAGACCGAACGCAACAAACCAAGGCCACTGGAGTTTTTCGCCGAGCGATTGCGTGGCCGGCAGCGCTTGAGTCCACACCGCGGGGAGCTAGCCGCAGCCCTGCGCTCCATTGGCTGGACCCGCCGGCGCAACTGGCGCAAGTCAGATGTCGGAAACTGTTCCTACTGGCACCCCCCTGTGAACGATTGACCTCGCCCAACAAAAGGAGACACACGATGCGTAGAACGACTCGTATCCCCCCGCAACCACCCCGCCTCGCCAGATACGCCGAGAAGCTGCAACGCGACAACCTGGCGGCCGTCGCACGTCCTGAAGTGTGGCACGGCATCAGGGACAACTGTTTCGCGCCAGGCGGCATCTACGACCGGCTCGGCCCCGCAGCGGTCACAAGCTACTACCGTGTCGCCGAGATCACCCATCCCGGCAATCGCGATAACCTGCCGCTACTGATCGACCATCACGCCGCCATCGCGTATTACGATCTGCTGTGTTTGGCGACAAACCCGGTGCCTTTTTGCGTTCGCAATGTTAATGGCCTGGACTCGCCGAAGACGTTGGCGCGCCTGACAGCCCGGTTTCTCCAGAATAGTCGCCCCCGCTTCGACCCTGTGCTAGAGGGGTTGCACGAGGAAATAGACCCGCTGGGCCATTACGAGGCGCGGTTCATGGGTATACAGGCTGACTGGAACGAGGAAATGCAGGTTGCCTACGCGCTAACCAGCACAGGCGCTAGCCGCTACCAGAATCGACTTCAGCTCTGCCGCCAAGCGGCGAAGGAACTTCTTGCCGACCTGTTGGAATGGTTTGACGACCTGCGCGGGGACGTTTGTGGCGGCGGCAGTTCGGGGTGGTGGATACGAGGTGATGAACTGCGCGAGAAAATCGATTAACGCCGGAAATCCCCGTTGAACTACAAAGGCCCTGCTGAGCTCATCTTCAAGCTGACGGGGGTAACGAAGCTTGAACTGGTCATCCCCAGCTAGGCTATGCTATCGCCACACCAACGACGAGGGGAAGACGATGAAGATCGCACTGGCCATACTGGTTCTGGCACTGGCAGGATGCGCAACGCCGCAGCAGCGCGCGGCGAAGGCGATGGAGAGGCACGGCCCTTACTGCACCGCGCTCGGGTTGAAACAGGGGACGCCGGAGTGGGCCAACTGCGTCGAGCAGGCCCAGGCAAGCGAGGATGCGATGACCGCGGCGATCGTGTTCAGGCGGTAACGCGGGCATAGCGTACGGTAGGTGCTAGTCATTGGCGCCAGCAAGGCCACAAACCGCCGTTAAGTCGTAATCGCCAACACTGTGAGGCGGGGGATAGTCTCGCTTTACCTTGTCGGGCGGTGTGCTGCTGTTGCCAAGCACGCGACCTTGACCTAGCGGATCCGAATACCAAACAATGCTTAGGATGCCGGCAGCCCTCTGTTCGCAGTCGTATTCGCGCAAGACGATTGCTGATTGGTAATAGAAGTGACCCACTGTATCGTACTGAGCCGACTTGTAATCCAGTACCCCCCAGGCCTGCACCATTCCGTTGTGCAAACGGCGTACTGTTGGGGTCTTGATATAAAGACGAAATGAAGCGTCTCCGTCACCGTTAGTCGACACGGGCAACAGTTCCGGGAGAGTCAGCGCGGTCGCAGTTTGGTCCCCAGCCTGCGCTTGCGTTGCCAATACCAGCGCAACGGTCAGAAGTACGATAGGCCGTAATAGCTTCAGGCCAACTCCATTGCTCGGTTCCGGATGGTTTTCTAGCCCCACGGTCTTCCCCCCTATTAGTTGTTCACATGTTTACAGCTTGGCCCCGAGACCCTTCGCAGTAAGAGCGTCACATCAACCCCCACCCTGTCCGCTTCTACAGGCCCCTCCCCGGCAGCCCGCCCCCGCTTGATGACGGGCGGCCATATATACAGGTCTGGCGTAAACAGTCGGCGCCCGCGCCCCGTTTATGGAAACCGTCTGTGGAGGGCTTAAACGACAAACGGAACCCACGCCCCCGGCAATGATGCGCGGGGGCATTTTCATTGCCGATCCGCGACAATCTGTAGTCGCTTACATGTACGCAAGTGCCAGTTTTTATTCATATTTTTATTGCACATCGGTCCAGGACAGTCTATGATTCAAGTCGCCACAGCCAGACGCGCCAACGTCTGACCGCGGCTAACCACACTGACCTGATAGGAGATCAACATGGCTAATTTCATTCTGGCCGCTGCGGCCCTACCTTGCAACATCGAACACCTCGCCGATGATGCGCTCATCGCACTGTGTGACGAGCCGGAATTCCTACTGAACCGGACGCCGCTTGAACGCGAACTAATCGTCAGGCTCGGCGCGGCGATCGACGCGCACCGGGTCATCGAGGACGATTTGCTATTGGAAATTGCGCGGCTGGCGCGGTTTGAACCGGAGGGCGCAAAGGAAGGCCGCCAGGCAACCGCGAGAACGAAGTTACTCGGGCTCGTTGCCGGCGCTGGGGAACCTGATAGAGCGTTTGTGCGGGTAGCCAGCTGACCGCCCGCCCCCCGTCACCCAAGCCATGACGGGGGCATTTATGGGGGCATAACTCCTGGGTGAATTCCAGCACTCGCCTATTTATCAGCCTTACCGTCCGTAATGTGTACGTCACCGCTCCGCCAAATATTTAATAAAATTAATGACTTGTATCGCATTTTTGGTTTTGTCCCACATAGAAGCCCACAACAAAGCACCCGTTGCCGATGCTGCCCGTCAAAACTCTTTCGGTCGCTGACCTTCTAGTTCTTCATGCTCAAATCGGGGAAGAACTACGCGAACGGGGCGTAGTACGTAGCGCAAACAGCCCGACGGGCGACCTAGCCGAATACCTGTTTTGCCGGGCGTTTGGCTGGCAGCAAGCGCCGAACTCCGAACGCGGGTACGACGCAACCGGGGCCGATGGCGTGCGGTATCAAATCAAGGGCCGTCGAATTCACCGACGTAACAAGTCCCGCCAGCTTTCAGCAATCCGCGACATAAACGGCGGGCATTTCGACGTACTGGCGGGCGTCCTGTTCGACGACGACTTTAACGTAATGAAGGCGGCGTTGATTCCAATCGCGCTTGTTGTCGAACAATCAACCTTCGTAGCCCATACGAACAGTAACAAGTTCATTTTGCGTGACGAAGTGTGGAAAGCCCCCGGCGTTCGCGACGTAACCGCCGAAATTGCAGCGGCCATGCCATAAAAAAACCCGGCGCGAAGGCCGGGCAAAAGTCCCCCAATGGCACTTGGGTTCGGTCAGACCTGAACGCGCTTCGCAGCCTGGGCCGCAACGGTCGGCAGGTAGAAGCTTCCGCGAACGGCGCTAATCGTCTTGTCGTACTTCGCCGGAAGTTCGCGAAGGGCTATCCGAAGGCATTCGTTAAGCCGATGTGATAGCGCGGGAAATCACCGTTGGTCGCGTGCGCCCACACCTAACACCGCTTCCGCCAATCTTCGGATTTGCGCCGGGCGACCGGCCTCTCCTCACAAATCCGTCCGCCGCCCTTTCAGCGGCCCCACGACAACCCGCGCAGACGCCAGCAGCGCGGAAAACGCCGGGCCCGACAGCGCCCGGTATTCCCGGTTCCGAGCCTCCCGCAGCGGATCCTCGCCCGTCCACGGCAGCGACGGATGGCACATCAATACGTCGCCGTCGCTCGCGCAATCGAGCCATGTCTTGACCCTCAGCAGGTAATCCGCCTCGGAAAGATCGAATCCGTACACGCCGATCAGGCGGTTGTTCTGCGGATATCCGTGACGGCGGGCCAGCGCGCGCAGCGGCGCGGCGCCGAGCCGGCCGATCAGCCACGCCTTGGCGACGGTAGATCGCGGCAAGCGGGATGTCCGGCAGGCGTCGGGCGGCAGCGTCGCGCGCAGCCAGGGCCTGACCGCGCCGTAGCGCCGGTCCATCGCGGCGACGAGCAGGTCGCGTATCACGGGCAGCTGGTGCACGTGCTGATGGCCGTCGACGAAATCCGGCATGCGGCCCATGGCGTCCTCGAAGCGGTCGAACTGCCGTTCGATGGCCGCGCGGGCCTGCGCCGGGTCGAGCAGCCGGCCATACGCCCGCGCGATCAGCACCGGCAGGCGATGGCACGCGCCCTGGCCGACATCCTCGGTGAAATTGAGGTGCAGGCCTGCCTCCACGGGAGCGGCATGCGCTCGCAGCGCACGTGCGCCCGATGGCCAGGCGGGCCCGTCGACGAGGCAGCTGATCGCGGAGACGCGCCGGCCGGCCGCGAGGTCAACTGCGGCGTCGTTGATGCCCTCGTGCTGGCCGAAGTCGTCCACGCACACGCCGATGAGACGCCGCGCCGGCGCGGCTTGTCGCGATGCAGTCATACCGTAGAATGCCGGGAACCTTTCCTGGCGAATCCTCCATGTCCTTGCTTCGTCGCCGTCCGGTCGTCTTCATCCTGGTCGGCAGCACCGCCGCGCTCGTTCATTTCCTCACCGTCATCCTGCTGGTGGAAACGCTGCACGTCGCGCCCCTCGTCGCCAATGTCGGCGGCTGGCTGTGCGCCTTCACGGTGTCGTACGGCGGCCACTTCCTGCTGACGTTCGCCGATCACGGCGCGCCCATGCTGCAGTCCGCGGGCCGCTTCTTCCTGCTCTCGGCCGCGGGCTTCGCGCTCAACGAGTCGGCGTACGCGGTTCTGCTCCATGCGAGCCGGCTTCCCTATTATTTCCTGCTGGCGCTCATCCTCGTGGGCGTGGCGGCGCTGACCTATCTGTTAAGTCGCCACTGGGCATTTGCCGGCATCCGCCGCTAGCCGACATCGCGCTGCGCGTGACGCGCCAGACCCTCGTTGCACCGCGCGTCGCAAACGGTGGGATCTGCTTCAGGAATACGTTTGTAGCTTCCGTCCCTGCCGGCGCGATTACCCATGTCACCGGCGAACCGCACAGGACACGATCAAGCTGGGCATGGTCCACCAGCAGCTGTCCGGCCCTTGCCGGGTCGAATGCGCCCGCGTCGGCCATCGCCTTGCGCCAGTTGTCCACCTTGGAGGTATTGGATGGGCTCCAGTCGTCGAATATCCGGACCGGCGCCTCCAGTCCGAGGTAGAACGGCACGTCGAAGAACTGGTCCCACATGAATACGACCGGCTCGCCGTGCTGGCGCTGTGCAGCAATCAGACTGCTTACGCTCTTGTTCGTCTTGTGGTTGAAAGCATTGTTGGCGACGATCGCCGTGAGGCAGATCACGCCCGCCGCGACCGCGGCTCCCTTCAGCACGCGCGGGGGTGCGACACCACCCCATCTGCGCGCCAAGCCGTCGGCGATCAGATAGGCCAGCGCAGGCAACACGGGCAGCACGTAGCCCACCAGCTTGGATGACGGGATGGAGAAGAATCCCACGATCACCGCAGGCCAGATCCACATGAGGGAACGAATGGTCGGCCTCGGCTCGACGTCCCATTCGGTCCGCTTCCAGGCAGCCGGCAGCCACCACGACCAGGGCAGGATCAGGAGAAGCACGACCGGCGGGTAGAACCAGAACGGCATGGGGTTGTTGAAGCCGCTCTCGGCGAATCGCTGCACCTGGTTGTAGATGAAGAAATAATTCACGAACTCCGGGAAACGCGCCTGCATGGCGAGGATCCAGGGCGCCGCCACCGCCAGGAAGAGGACCAGGCCGGGTACCCAGACGAGTCGATGCAACAGGGCGAGCCGCCGGTTCCACGCAAGCCAGGCGATCATCACCAGTCCGGGCAGCACGGGGCCGATCAGGCCTTTGGCCAGGAATCCGAGTCCCGCGCCCAGGTAGGCGGCTGCCAGCAAGCCCTTGTAGGGCCTGCCCCGCTCCGCGTTCAGCGCCGCCTCGGCAGCCAGCACGATGGTGGCGCTGATCATTCCCGCAACCAGCATGTCGAGGTTGGCGAACTGGGACCCGGCGAAGAAGAACGGCTCGGTTACCAGGATCAGCAAAGACCAGCGCGCGACCGTCGCGCCTTTCTGCCGCAGCGCGAATCCGTAGAGCGTGAACGCGGCAACGGCCGCGCCCAGCAGCGGGGCCAGCCGCCCCGCCCATTCATGCGGCCCGAATACGCCGAGGCTCGCCGCGGTGATCCAGTAGAACAGCGGCGGCTTGTGGAAAAACGGCAGGCCGTCGAGCGTCGGATAGAGCCAGTTGCCCGAGGTGAGCATCTCCCAGGCGACGCTCACGTAACGCCCCTCGTCGGGCAATGCCAGCGGCCTCGCGCCCAGTGTCAGCGCAAGCCAGGCCAGCGCGAGCAGAAACAGGCCCGCGTCCTTCCTGCTCCACCCGCTCATCGCTGCGTATCCCGCAGGCCACGCCCGGCGCGGTGCCGGACGACGTACAAGGGTCGCCCCTTGACCTCCTCGAAGATGCGGCTGACATATTCGCCGAGCACGCCCAGCCCGATGAGCTGGATGCCGGAAAACAGCATCAGGCCGACCACGATCGTCGTCCACCCGGGCACGGCGACGCCCCGCAGAAAGTAGTCGACGACCAGGTAGGCGCCGTAGGAGAAAGCCGCCAGCGCCAGCAGGAATCCGACCAGGCTGGCGACGCGCAGCGGCCAGGTGGTGAATGCCGTCAGGCCGTCGAACGACAGCCTCAGAAGGTGAAACACGTTGAACGTGCTGCGTCCGCTGCCGCGCGCGGCCGGAACGTAGGTGATCTCGGTGGCGTTGAAGCCCACCCACGCGTACAGTCCCTTCAGGAAGCGGTTGCGCTCCGGCAGGTCGAGCAGGGCGTCGACCGCCGCCCGGTCCATCAGCCGGAAATCGCCGGCGTCCGGGGGAACGCGGAAGCGCGCGCCGGCGTTCACGAGCCGGTAGAACCAGCGGGCGCCGAGGCGCTTGAATGCGCCTTCGTCGCGGCGATGCTCGCGCACCGCGTAGACCACGTCGTAGCCTTGCTGCCATCGCGCGAGCATCGCGGGGATGAGCTCGGGCGAATGCTGCAGGTCGGCATCCATCATCACGCAGGTCTCGCAGCGCGCCGCCTCCAGGCCGGCCGTGAGCGCCGCTTCCTTGCCGAAGTTGCGCGACAGCTGGATCGCCTGGAACCCCGGCTTCGCCGACCAGAAGGCGAGCACCTCCGGCGAGTTGTCGCGGCTGCCGTCGTCCACGAGAATGACTTCCCAGTCCGGCACCAGCGCCTGCAGCACGCTTTGCAGACGGGGCAGCAGGCGGTTCAGGTTTTCCGCCTCGTTGTAGCAGGGAACGACGACAGACAGTCCGGGCAGCCGTTCGCGCGGCGTGAGGGCGAAGCTCCGTTCGTTTCTTGACGGGGACGAGGCCGGTTCCGGAGCGAGTCTCAGGAAAGGGCCTCGGGGATGAAGTTCATATTGGCGCATCGGTCGATCGCGGATCCGGCTCCGCTTACATTTCGAGTTTGGGTTGATGCAGAATGCGCCAGGTTGCCTTTCAATCTGCTGACATGATTCCTGACCCGCACCGATGCGCATCCTGCTGACCGAAGACGACCCCGCGCTTGCGGAACTGCTGCTGCGCGCGTGCAAGCAGGAAGGCTACAGCGCAGACTGGGTCAGCGACGGCGTGGCGGCCGACCTCGCGCTCGCCAGCGAAACCTACGATGCGCTGGTGCTGGATCTCGGCCTTCCGCGCATGGATGGCCTGGAGGTGCTCAAGCGCCTGCGCAAGCGCGGCAGCCATCTGCCCGTCATGATCCTGACCGCGCGCGAGGCGATCGCCGATCGCGTGGCCGGGCTGGACAGCGGCGCCGACGACTACCTGCCGAAGCCGTTCGCCGTCGCCGAGCTGCAGGCCCGGCTGCGCGCCCTCGTCAGGCGCCGCCACGGCGGCACCGCTTCGGCCTGCCTGGAACTCGGCAGACTGCGCTACGACACGGCGAGCCGGCAGGTTTTCATCGACGGCAAGGAAGTCGAGTTTTCCAGCCGCGAGCGCGAAACCCTGTCCTGCCTGCTGCACAGGCCGGGAAAAGTCGTCTCCAAACAGGCACTCACCACCGCCCTGTCGAGCTGGGACGCGGCGCTGGGGTCGAACGCCATCGAGGTCTACATCCATCGCCTGCGCAGGAAGCTCGAAACGGCGGGCATCGCCATCCGCACCGTGCGCGGACTGGGCTACGTGATCGAGCCGTCCGATGACCGTGCCGACTGAGACGCATCGCGGAAAATCGAGCCTTGCCCGCGCGCTGCTGGGATGGCTGCTGATCCCGCTTTTTTTCCTGCTGGCCGTCAGCGCCTACACCACCTACCGCAACGCCTACCACCTCGCGCAAACCGAGCGCGACCTCGTGCTGGAGGAAATCACCGACGACCTGAAGGAACTGGTTTCGGACGAGCTTGAAAGCAAGGGAAAGATCGATCCCGGCGCGCTCGCGTTCAGCCTGCTCATCCAGGACGCCCGGGACACGCGCTACTTCGCCATCTACGACGCCAGCGGCGCCCTGCTCGCCGGGAATCCCCGGCTCGTCCGCACGGAGGCGGGCGACGGCAGCACGAAACGCGCAGCGTTCGACAACATCTCGCTGAACGGCAAACGACTGCGGCGCGCGGTGTTGCACGGCGCCCTGGCCGAACTCCCCGGCTTCGAGATCCAGGTGGCCGAAACCATGGTCCGGCGCAACAGACTGACCTTGCACCTGCTGCGCGGCGTGCTCGTGCCGCAGATCGTCGTCCTTGCGCTCTCGATTCCGCTCATCCTGTTCGGCGTCAACCGCGGCCTTCATTCGCTCGAAGCGCTGCGCCGGCGCATCACCCACCGCTCGGCGCAGGACCTGGATGCCATCCCGGTCGACAATGCACCGAGGGAACTGCTCCCCGTCGTCACCGCGCTCAACGACCTGCTGTCGAGGTTCAAGGCCGTGCAGGAAGAACAGCGCCGCTTCATCGCCGACGCAGCGCATCAGATCAAGACCCCGCTGGCCGTGCTGACGGCCGAACTCGATCTGGCCCTCGCGGACCCCGCCTGCCCCTGCGCACGACCCACCTACGAGCGCGTCCAGACAGCCGTCTCCCGGCTCGCGCATCTGGTGAGCCAGTTGCTGGCCCTCGCGCACTCGGAAGCGATTGCGGGCCAGACCCATGCCCTGTTCGATCTGGCCGAACTGGCGCGCGAGGTGACCGGCGATTTCGTCGCCGCCGCGGCGCGCAAGCGCATCGATCTCGGCTTCGAAGGCCCGGAGCAGGCGATCCCGCTGCAAGGCAACGCCGTGCTCGTGAGGGAGGCGATGAAGAACCTGCTGGAGAACGCGCTCAAGTTCACCCCGGAAGGCGGGACCGTCACCGCCTCCGCGCAGGCATTTCCGCCGGTCTTTTCGGTCGCCGACAGCGGCCCCGGCATTCCGGAAGCGGAGTTGCCGCTGATTTTCCGGCGCTTCCACCGGGCCGCCGAAAGCAGCACGACCGAAGGCAGCGGCCTCGGACTCGCCATCGTTCAGGAAGTCGCGCGCAGACACGGCGCGACCGTCGTCGCCGGGAAGAGCGAACTGGGCGGCGCGCTGTTCGAACTCCGGTTCGACGACGGCACTGTAAGCCAGCCGTAATCCGCGATCCGGATACTCCGCCCGACCTGACGACGACGCGCCGCCGGCGCGTGCTTCCGCCCGTGACCTCTCGCCCCGACTACGCCAGCCCCCGCCCCACCCTGCTCTACATCCTGGGTTTTTGCCTGGT
Source organism: Pseudomonadota bacterium (assembly GCA_021820845.1). Lineage (GTDB taxonomy): Bacteria > Pseudomonadota > Gammaproteobacteria > Burkholderiales > Thiobacillaceae > Thiobacillus. The sequence continues at coordinate 40,878 of JAKADC010000008.1, read as the reverse complement.
CTGGTGGGGAATCTTTGCCGCGACCCGCCATTATCTCGACGGCGCCGACATGGTGGAAAACTATGCCTGGGGCATGGAGTGGCAATGGGGCACCAACAAGCATCCGCCGCTGTTCGGCTGGATCACGGCGGCCTGGTTCACGCTGTTTCCGGTGGGCGACAACGCCTATTACCTCCTCAACCAGATCAATCTGGCGGCCGCGCTGGGCCTGCTGGCGCTGGCGATGAAACGCTTCCTCGGCTGGGAAAAGGTGCTGACCGGCGTCGTGCTCACGACGCTCGTCACCCATTTCGGCCCCGACAGCGGGTTCAAGTACAACGCCAATACCGCGCTGCTGCCCTTTGTCGCCGGATTCATGTGGAGCCTGCTGCACGCGCTCGAGCGGGGACGCGCGCGCTGGTTCGTTGTCGCCGGCGTGTTCGCCGCCGCGGCGCTGCTCACCAAATACTATGCGCTCGTGCTCATCGCCGCGATCGGACTCGCCGTGCTGATCACGCTGCGCCCGCCGCTGGCCGCGCTGCTCAAGGGCACGGCCATCGTCGGCGCCACTGCCTTGCTGCTGGCCTCGCCGCACGTCGCCTGGTCCGTCCGCCATGGCTGGCCAAGCCTGCACTACATGCATGAAGCGCACGAGATCTCCGGCGTGACGGGCGACGTCAGGGCTCATGTCGTCGCGCTGGCGGGCGTGCTCGGATTCAGCGGCGTCGCCCTGCTTGTCTGGGGTGCGAGCCTCGTTCGACTGCCCGCGAGTCCGCCCGGCGAAGCGACGCGGCCGCCCCGGCTCGGCCTCGCCATCGTGTCGCTAAGCGTCGCGCTGACGATGCTGGCCGCGCTGGCGCAGGGAATCAGTCCCGTGTCGTCCTGGCTGATTCCCGCGCTGCTGTTCCTCGGCTGGGCGCTGGTCGATCTCACGCCGGCCGGCGTCGACTGGGTGCGCCTCGCGCGACGCGTCCACGCGGCCGGATGGCTCTATCTCGTGCTGGCGATGGCGGCGGCCGCGCTGTGGGAAAGACAATACCGCGCCTATCCCGCGCCGCCGGCCTATGCGCTTCCGCAGCGCATTGCCACGGACGCGACGCGCCTCTATCACGACGCCTACGGCCAGCCGGTCGAATACGCGGGCGGGACGTTTCCCCTGCCCTACGTCATGAGCTTCTATTCGCCCGACCATCCCCACGGTCTGTACGGCTTCGATCTCGCCGGGACGGATCTTGCCCAGTCCCCCTGGATCGACGCCCGCGCGCTGGAATCGGGCAACAGGCTCGCACTGTGCGGCACGCTGGCGTTCGGCAGGGCCGATCCGTCCTGCCCCGCCACGGCACGCGCCTTGTTCGGCACGCCCGACCAGGCGCGGCGGCTCGTCTATCCCGTGTACGACCCGAAGACCCGGCGACGCGGGCTGCAGACCTACACCGTGCTGATGTGGAAGCCCCGCCGCCCGCGTTGAGCGTCGCGGTTTTCGCCCTGCGCGACCGGGCACGGTTCACCGCCCGCTCAAGTAGAATGGCGCGTTCGCCCCTCCACCGCCCCGCAACGTGTCCGCCCAACTCACCCCCGCCAACCACGACCGCGACAGCGCGGGCATGACATACGTCTATCCCGTCGTCTCGCGCCGCGCCGGTGGGGTGTCGGTGGGCATCAACCTCAATCCCAACAACGCCTGCAACTGGGCGTGCGTGTATTGCCAGGTGCCCGGCCTCACGCGCGGCACCGCGCCGGACATCGACCTCGCGCGACTGGAAGCCGAGTTGCGCGCCATGCTCGCCGACATCCTCCACGGCGACTTCATGCAGACCCGCGTCCCCGAAGGGGCGAGAAGGCTCAACGACATCGCGCTGTCGGGCAACGGCGAGCCGACCAGCGCGAAGGCCTTTCCTCAGATCATCGCCCTCGTCGGCCAGGTGATGGCCGACTTCGGCCTCGCGGGAAAAATCAGGCTGGTGCTGATCACCAACGGCAGCCTCGCCGACCGCCCGCGCGTCCAGGAAGGCCTGCGGAAAATGGCCTCGCTGAACGGAGAAGTGTGGTTCAAGTTCGACAGCGCGACCGCCGGCGGCATGCGCGCGATCAACCAGACGCGCATCGCGCCGAACAAACAGTTCGAGCGCCTCGCCGTCGCCGCGCGCCTGTGCCCGACCTGGCTGCAGACCTGCGTGTTCGCGCTCGACGGCGTTCCGCCTTCGGACGCCGAGCAGGCGGCGTACCTGGCCGCGGTGGAGCGCATCCGGCAGCAGCAGATTCCCGTGCGCGGCGTGCTGCTCTACGGCCTGGCGCGTCCCTCGATGCAGCCCCAGGCCGCCCGGCTGTCGGCGTTGCCCGCCGCGTGGCTCGATTCCTTCGCGGCCAAAATCCGCGCCGCGGGCCTGCCCGTGAAGGTATCGCCATGATTCACGGCGTCGGCACCGATCTCCTCGACGCCGAGCGCATCCGCAGCGGACTCGCGCGCTTCGGCGAACACTATGCGGATCGCATCCTCGCGCCCGCGGAACACGCCGGCTACTACGCGAGCGGCGATCCGGCGCGCTTCCTCGCCAAATGCTTCGCCGTCAAGGAAGCCTTCGCCAAGGCGACGGGGACCGGGCTGCGCGCGCCGGTGAGCCTGCGCAACATCGCGGTGCTGCGCGACCCGCACGGCAAGCCCTTCATCGAGTGCGCGCCGGAACTCGTCGCCTGGCTGGCGGCACGCGGGGTTACGGCGCATTATGTCTCGCTGTCGGACGAGGGCGACCTCGTGCTGGCGTTCGTCGTGCTCGAACAGTCCGACTCTCCGCACCAAACAGCGTAAGCCTCACCCTGAACAGGAGCGAACATGACGCTTGGCCCCTTGATGCTCGACGTCGCGGGCACCGAACTGACCGACGACGACCGCCGCCGCCTCTCGCACCCCCTGGTCGGCGGCGTGATCCTGTTTTCCCGCAACTACCGCGATCCGGCTCAGCTCGCTGCGCTCACAGCCGAGATCCATGCACTCAAGCCCGCCCCGCTGCTGATCGGCGTCGACCACGAAGGCGGGCGGGTGCAGCGCTTTCGCGAAGGCTTCACCCGCCTGCCGCCGATGCGCGCCTTCGGCGAAATCTGGAACACGCATCCGCAGCGCGCCCGCGAACTCGCGCGCGAAACCGGCTTCGTGCTGGCGAGCGAACTGCGCGCGCACGGCATCGACTTCAGTTTCGCACCCGTGCTCGACCTGGATTACGGCGCCTCGTCGGTCATCGGCGACCGCGCCTTCCACGCCGACCCGCACGCAGTGTTCGAACTCGCACAGGCCTTGATGCTGGGCATGAAGGACGCCGGCATGGCGGCCTGCGGCAAGCACTTCCCTGGTCACGGGTTCGTCGTGGCGGACTCGCACGTCGACGTCCCGGTCGACACGCGCACGCTCGCCGACCTCGCCATCGCCGACCTGGTTCCGTTCCGGCTGATGATCGAAGCCGGCCTGGCGGCGATCATGCCTGCGCACGTGATCTATCCCGAAGTCGATGACAAGCCCGCCGGGTTTTCGCGCGTCTGGCTGCAAAACGTGCTGCGCCATCAGCTGCAATTCGACGGCGCGGTGTTCAGCGACGACCTCTGCATGGCCGGCGCCGCCGTGGCCGGCGGGGTGACCGACCGGGTGATCGCGGCCATCGAGGCCGGTTGCGACATGGCGCTGGTCTGCAACCGCGCCGACCTCGCCGACGAGGTGCTGGCGAACCTGAGTGTCGACTGGCCTGCGCCGTCGCGGGCGCGGCTGGCGCGCATGCACGGCCAGCCGCATCCGCCGACGCTCACGGAGTTGCGCGAGTCGATGCGCTACGCCAACGCGTTGCACCATATCGCGGGGCTGGGGTACGACAGCGCGGACCTCGATCTGCGCGTCGATCCGACGGATTACTGTGCACGCTCATAACCACGGTCACGACACCCACGACCACGGCCACGGCGGCCATGCCCACGCGGCCCGCGAAGGTGCCGGCGGCAAGCTCGCTGTCGCCCTGCTGCTGACGCTCGCGTTCGCCGGCGTCGAGGCCCTGGCTGGCTGGTGGTCGGGTTCGCTCGCGCTCGTGTCCGATGCGGCCCACATGTTCACCGACTCCTCCGCACTCGGGCTGGCGGCCGCCGCGGCCTGGCTTGCACGCCGGCCGCCGAGCTTCCGCCATTCCTATGGCCTGGCGCGGGCCGAGGTGCTGGCCGCGCTGTTCAACAGCCTGCTGATGCTGGCCCTGCTCGGCTACATCGTGCGCGAAGCCATCGATCGCCTCGAGAGCCCCCACGCCGTCACGGGCGACGCGGTGATCGGCGTCGGCATCGTCGGCCTGGCGATCAATCTGCTTGTTGCCTGGATCCTGAGTCGCGGCGCGCACACGCTGAATAGCCGTGCCGCGCTGCTGCACGTGCTGGGCGACGCGCTCGGGTCCGTCGCGGCGATCAGCGCCGGCGTCGTCATCGTCACGACCGGCTGGATGCCGATCGATCCCCTGCTGTCGCTGCTGGTGGCTGCGTTGATCCTGGTTTCCGCATTGCGGCTGCTGCGTGAGGTGGTGCACGTGTTGATGGAAGGCGTGCCGCTCGAGATCGAGCTCGAAGCCGTGGGCCGCGATCTCGCCGCGGTTTCCGGCGTGGAGCGCGTGCACGATCTTCACGTATGGACGCTGTCGTCGGGCACCGTCGCCCTGTCGGCGCATCTCGACATCCGCGACCTTGGGAACTGGCTGCACATTCTGGCGGCCGCCCGCGACATGCTCGGGAAGCGACACGGAATCGCGCATATCACGCTGCAGCCCGAGGTATTGAACGTCGCCCCGCTGGTTCGGGGCGAATGGTCGCCGCCCGGCCCCGACGGCAAAACCGCGTCTTGATCGGCCCGCTGCGGGCCGGCAGCGCCTGGAACAGGGCGGGGCGGCCGCTCGCCCCAGTCTTCGATCGCGCGCCTTCTCGACTTTCCAAGCCAGAATTCGTCTGAACCGGTTGACATATAAATGCGAATCGTTATTATTCGTAAAACCCAGACCAGCGATTCGCCCCATGAACTCCGAATCCCGTGCAGAAGCCCCCCGCGCCATGCCGAACCCGCCTTTTCCCCCCGCCGACGTTCGGCCCGAACATCGAACGTCAATTGATTCACCCGGGGTCGTCCCCGCGGATTCCTTGTTCCAGGGCGGCCAGGAAGTCCTGATCCGACACAACGGCGAGCACTATCGCCTGCGCATCACCAAGAGCGGCAAGCTGATCCTCACCAAATAAGCCGCCCTAGAATCCGCCGCCGGCTGCGGCTGCACACCCGCCCGCGCAACTGCGCCAGCCAGCCCCGACTTCACATGGAGACCGGCAATGCACGCGCCGCAACCGCACGACACCGAAGACATCGCCGTCGCGGCGCGTTCCCCCGGGCGGGCCCGAGGCCGCATTACGCTATTGACAACCATTCTCATTCGCTATAATATGGCTTTACCGTCTTCCGAACCCGAAGGTGCGTCATGTACGTCTGTCTTTGCAAAGGTGTCACCGACCATGAAATCCGCAAGGCGGTGCGCAACCGCGGCGTGACGACGATGCGCGAGCTTCGCGACGAACTCGGGGTGGCGACCCAGTGCGGCCGCTGCGCCCGATGCGCGAAAGACGTGCTCAATGAAGCACTCGCCGAATGCCGCGAATGCCCCGTCGGCGCCTCGCTCGCCGCAGCCGCCTGACTCGATCGATCCTCTCCCGCGTCCACCTTACAGGGGCGCAGCCGGCTTGTCCTGCATCGCTTTTTTCCTAGAATGACAGGCCCCGTCCGCCCAGCGACCGGCATTCGCGCAGCCGATGGCGGCATCAAAGGATCTGCCCAATAACAGGAGAGAAGCATGAAAGGCGACAAGAAGGTCATCCAGTACCTGAACAAGGCACTCGCGGTCGAATTGACCGCCATCAACCAGTATTTCCTGCACGCGCGCATGTACAAGAACTGGGGGCTCAACGCGCTGGGCAAGCACGAATACGACGAGTCGATCGAGGAAATGCATCACGCCGACAAACTGATCGAGCGCATCCTCTTTCTGGAAGGCCTGCCCAATCTGCAGGACCTGAACAAGCTCCTGATCGGCGAAAACGTCGCCGAATGCATCGAGTGCGACCTCAAGCTCGAACTCGGCGGCCGCGCGCTCTACGTCGAGGCGATCGCGCATTGCGAGACGGTCAAGGACTATGTCTCGCGCGAAATCCTGGTCGGCATCCAGGAAGACACCGAAGAGCACATCGACTATCTCGAGACCCAGCTCGACCTCATCAAGCGCATGGGCGAGCAGAACTACGTGCAGACCGCCGCCGGCCCCATCGAGAGCTGACGCGTTCCCCGGCGTACAATGGGCGCGCCCCGGTGTGGGGCGTTCTTGCTTGTCCACGATGCATTTCGACCCCGATTGCCGCGCCTGTCCGCGTCTTGCCGCGTTTCTCGACGAGGTGCGCGTCCGCCATCCCGATTACCACGCCCGTCCGGTTGCCGCCTTCGGCGACGCGGCGCCGGACTTGCTGATCGTCGGCCTCGCGCCGGGGATGCACGGCGCCAATCGCAGCGGCCGCCCCTTTACCGGCGATTACGCCGGCATCCTGCTCTACGAAACCCTGCACCGCTTCGGCTACGCCAGCGCACCGCAGTCGCTTTCGGCAGACGACGGCCTCGCGCTCACCGGTTGCCGCATCACCAATGCCGTGAAATGCCTGCCGCCGGCCAACAAGCCGGAGCCGGGCGAAATCCGCGAGTGCAACCGGTTTCTCGCCGCCGAACTGGCCGCGCTTCCGCCGCATGCCAGCATCCTGGCGCTGGGCCAGATCGCGCATCAGGCCGTCCTGCGCGCGCAGGGGCTCAAGTTGAAGGACTATCCCTTCGCCCACGCCAGCGACCACCGCCTGCCCGACGGCCGGCGCCTGGTCAGCAGCTACCACTGCTCCCGCTACAATACCCAGACGCGGCGCCTCACGCCCGAGATGTTCGCGGCGGTGTTCACGCAGATCCAGAGCCAGGAGTAAACCCATGCCCGTCGTCACCATCAAACTCGCCGGCAGCCTCACGCGCGACCAGAAGAAGAAGGTCGCCGAGGAAATCACCGCCACGCTGGAGCGCCACGCCGGCAAGCCCGCGTCGTATACCTACATCGCGTTCGAGGAGCTTCCGTACGAGAACTGGGCGATCGCCGGCAAGCTGCTCGACGAGGATGACTGAGCTGCCTTGACCGCCGTCACCAAGGACTTCCTCGCCTCGCTCCCCACCCTGCCGGGCGTCTACCGCATGATCGACGCGGCCGGCGCGGTGCTCTATGTCGGCAAGGCGAAGGATCTCAGAAAGCGCGTCTCCAGCTACTTCCAGAAAAACGACCAGAGCCCGCGCATCCGGCTGATGCTGCGGAGCGTCGACCACATCGACACCACGGTGACGCGCACCGAGGCCGAAGCGCTCCTGCTCGAAAACAACCTGATCAAGGGGTTGAAGCCGCGCTTCAATATCCTGTTCCGCGACGACAAATCCTATCCCTACCTGCTCCTGACCGCGCACCGCTTCCCGCGCCTCGCCTACTTCCGCGGCACGCCGAAGAAGCGCGACCAGGCTTTCGGTCCCTATCCCAACGCCTACGCCGTGCGCGAAAGCATCCAGCTGCTGCAGAAGGTATTCCAGCTACGCACCTGCGAGGACACCGTCTTCGCCAACCGCTCGCGGCCCTGCCTGCTGCACCAGATCAAGCGCTGCACCGCCCCCTGCGTCGGGCTCGTCGGCCCCGAGGCCTACGCCCGCGACGTTCTCGAGGCGGCCCAGCTCCTGCACGGCGAGGCGACGGCACTCACCGAACACATCACCGGGCAGATGAACGCCGCCGCTGCCGCGCTCGACTTCGAAACCGCTGCGCTGCTGCGCGATCGCCTGCGCATGCTCGCGACCGTGCGCGAGAAGCAGTTCGTCGACACGACCGGCAGCGAAGCGGATGCGGACGTCGTCGCGGCGGCCGAAGCCGGCGGCGTGATCGCGGTCAACCTCACCATGATCCGCGGCGGCCGCCACCTCGGCGACCGCAGCTTCTTCCCGCAGCACGGCGAAGGCGCGACGCCGGCCGAAGCGCTGGAAGCCTTCATTCTCCAGCATTATCTCGACCACCCGATGCCGGCGCGCATCCTCGTCAGCGAGGCGCTCGAGACCGACGCGCTGGAAGCGCTGCTCACGGAGCAGGCCGGCAAGAAAATCGCGATCCAGCATCGCGTGACCGGGGAACGCAAGGTCTGGATCGGCATGGCGCAGGCCAACGCGCGCCTGTCGGCCGAGCGCCGCAGCGCCGATCGCGCCAACCAGTCGCAGCGACTCGCCGCGCTGCGCGACACGCTCGACCTGCCGCAACTGAAGCGCATCGAGTGCTTCGACATTTCGCACACGATGGGCGAAGCGACGATCGCCTCCTGCGTCGTCTACGAGGGCGACGACCTGAAGAAGTCCGACTACCGCCGCTACAACATCGGCGGCATCACGCCCGGCGACGACTACGCCGCGATGCAGGCGGCGCTGGTCAAGCGCTTCCACAGGAGCGTCGAGGAAGACGGCGTGCTGCCCGACCTGCTGCTGATCGACGGCGGCAAGGGTCAGATATCCAGCGCGGTCGAGACGATGACCGGGCTGGGCCTGGGCGACGTTCTGCTCCTCGGCGTCGCCAAGGGCGAGGCGCGCAAGCCCGGACTGGAGACACTGATCTTCGCCGACGGCCGCGAACTGAAGCTGGCCAAGGATCATCCCGGCTTTCACCTGATCCAGCAGATACGCGACGAAGCGCACCGCTTCGCCATCACCGGCCACCGCGCAAAACGGGGCAAGGCGCGCATGCAGTCCACGCTCGAGGACATCCCCGGCATCGGCCCCAAACGCCGCAAACAGCTGCTGGAACATTTCGGGGGCTTGCAGGGCGTGCGCAATGCCGGGGTCGACGCGCTTGCCTCGGTGAACGGTATCAGCCGAGAATTGGCGGAAACCCTCTACAACGCGCTCCACTGATGCCTCTCAATCTCCCCAATCTGCTCACCTGGCTGCGCATCCTGTTGATACCGCTGATGGCGGGCGCGTTCTATCTGCCCGACGGCTGGCTCACGCCCTCCAGAACGAACATTCTGGCCGCGGCATTTTTCGGCATCGCGGCGGTCACCGACTGGCTCGACGGCTGGCTGGCGCGCAAACTGGGGCAGACTTCCGCCTTCGGCGCCTTCCTCGATCCCGTCGCCGACAAGCTGATGGTGGCCGCCGCGCTCATCGTGCTCATCGATCTCGGCCGCGTGGCGCCGCTGATCGCCCTCATCATCATCGGGCGCGAGATCACGATCTCGGCGCTGCGCGAATGGATGGCGAAGGCGGGCAAATCCGCGAGCGTCGCCGTGTCCTTCGTCGGCAAGCTCAAGACCATGGCGCAGATGATCGCGATCGTGCTGCTTCTCTACTTCGGACCGATCGGCAGTGTGCCCACGGTCGAGATCGGAACCGTGCTGATCTGGATCGCGGCGCTGCTCACGCTGGTCTCGATGGCGTATTACCTCGTGATGGCCGCGCGAGCCCTGCAAAAATCCAACTGAAAGATGCTCCGGGCTGTTGACAGAAAAAGGCGGAATCCCCATAATGCGCAGCCTTCAACGCGGGAATAGCTCAGCTGGTAGAGCGCAACCTTGCCAAGGTTGAGGTCGCGAGTTCGAACCTCGTTTCCCGCTCCAGATTCCGGGGAAAACAGATGGCGCAGTCCGGACGTTTTCCCCTTTTCGTTTACGTGGTTTACCGCGACGGCGCGATAGCAAAGCGGTTATGCACCGGATTGCAAATCCGTGTAGGTCGGTTCGACTCCGGCTCGCGCCTCCAGATTCCGGATCAGCTATCCGCTTCGCCCGGATGGTGAAATTGGTAGACACAAGGGACTTAAAATCCCTCGCCAGCGATGGCGTACCGGTTCGATTCCGGTTCCGGGCACCATCTCCCTTTCGGTCAGAGGGTCCGAGTGGTATAATTTTGGCGCTTTAATTATTAACACGATGGGCGGTTCGCCCATTTTTTATTTGTGCTGCGCGAGACTGAAGTCCGGTCCTGCGGCGGCGCGGTAATGGATTTGCGATGATGGATTTGCCCGCCCGCCTGGAACCCGTTCTCGCCGGACTCGGATATGAGCTGGTGATGCTGGAACGCGCCGGGCGCGGGCTGATCCGGATTTTCATCGACAAGCCGGGCGGCATCACGATCGACGATTGCGTCGCGGTCAGCAATCACCTGACCCATCTGTTCACGGTCGAGAACATCGACTACGACAGGCTGGAAGTGTCGTCGCCCGGCCTCGACCGGCCTCTGGTCAAACCGGAGGATTACGCGCGTTTCGCCGGGGAACAGGTGACGCTGAAGCTGAGGGTGCCGATGGACAACCGGCGCCGTCTGAGCGGTCAGCTTCTCGGCCTGGAGGGCGATGCCGTGAAGCTGGTCGTCGATGGCACGGAAATGTCGATCGATTTGAGAAATGTGGATGCTGCCAGGCTGAAACCGATGGTTTGAGCGCGGCGGGGCTGGAGGGAATATGAGCCGTGAAATGTTGATGCTGGCCGATGCGCTGGCACGCGAAAAGAACGTGGACAAAGAGGTGGTGTTCGAAGCCCTGGAGCAGGCGCTCGCTTCCGCCACCAAGAAGCGCTTCAAGGAAGAGGCCGACGTGCGCGTGTCGATCGACCGCGAAAGCGGCGATTACGAGTCGTTCCGCCGCTGGCTGGTGGTGTCCGAGGCCGACCTGGAATCCGAGGGCTACCAGATTCTGCTGATCGACGCCCAGGACAAGATTCCCGACATCGAAATCGGCGATTACATCGAGGAACCGCTGGAGAACGTCGAATTCGGCCGCATCGGCGCGCAGGCCGCGAAGCAGGTCATTTTGCAGAAGATCCGCGACGCCGAGCGCGAGCAGATCATCAGCGACTTCCTCGCCCGCAAGGAACACCTCGTCAACGGCGTGGTGAAGCGCATCGACCGCGGCAACGCCATCATCGAGTCGGGGCGCGTCGAGGGCTTCCTGCACCGCGACCAGATGATCCCGCGCGAGAACCTGCGCGTCGGCGACCGCGTGCGCGCCTACCTGCTGCGCATCGACCGCGGCGTCCGCGGCCCGCAGGTGGTGCTGTCGCGCACCGCGCCCGAATTCATCATGAAGCTGTTCGAACTGGAAGTGCCCGAAATCGAGGAAGGCCTGCTCGAGATCAAGGCTGCCGCACGCGACCCCGGCCTGCGCGCCAAGATCGCCGTCGTCTCGCACGACCCGCGCATCGACCCGATCGGCACCTGCATCGGTCTCAGGGGCTCGCGCGTCACCTCGGTGACCAACGAGCTCGCCGGTGAGCGCGTCGACATCATCCACTGGTCGGCCGACCCCGCGCAGTACGTCATCAACGCGCTGGCGCCCGCCGAGGTCAGCTCGATCGTGGTCGACGAGGACAAGCACAGCATGGACGTGGTGGTGGACGAGGAACAGTTGGCGATGGCGATCGGCCGCGGCGGCCAGAACGTCCGCCTCGCGTCCGAACTGACGGGCTGGGAACTCAACATCATGTCGCGCGAAACGGCCGAAGAGAAGCAGTCGGCCGAGAGCGGCAAGACGCTCGCGCTCTTCATCGAAAAGCTCGACGTGGACGAGGAAGTCGCCCAGATTCTGGTCGACGAAGGCTTCTCCACGCTGGAAGAAGTCGCTTACGTGCCGCTGAACGAAATGCTCGAAATCGACGCCTTCGACGAGGACCTCGTCAACGAGCTGCGCAACCGCGCCCGCAACGCGCTCCTGACCGCCGCCATCGTCGGCGAGGAACAGGTCGAGGCCTCCGCCGGAGACCTCCTGTCGCTCGAGGGCATGGACGCCGAAACCGCGCGCACGCTCGCCAGCAAGGGGGTCCACACCACCGAGGACCTGGCCGAACTGGCCGTCGATGAGCTGACCGAAATGGCCGCGATGGATGCCGAACGCGCCAAACAATTGATCATGGCCGCACGCGCGCCCTGGTTCGCCCAAGGCTAAGAGGACTGCATGAACGTTGAACAATTCGCCCAGGAACTGAAACTGCCTCCCCAGCTGCTGCTTGAACAGCTGAAGGCGGCAGGCGTCAACAAAAACGATGTGATCGACTCCGTGACCGAAGCGGACAAGGCGCACCTGCTCGACTATCTGCGCAAGATGCACGGCGGCGGAGCCGAGACCGGCAAGACCAAGATCACCATCACGCGCAAGCAGACCGGCGAGATCCGCAAGACCGACAGCACCGGCAAGTCGCGTACGATCCAGGTGGAAGTGCGCAAGTCGCGGACCTACGTCAAGCGCGACGCCGCAGCCCTTGCGGCCGAAGCCCAGCCCGCCGCCGAGCCGGTCGTGGCCGAGGCCCCGCCCGCCCCGCAGGTTCAGCCGGTCGCCGAAGCCCCCGCCCCCGAGCCCGTCGTCGAGCCGGTCGAGGCCACGCCCGCGGAAGTCGAACCGGCGCCCGCCGAGCCCGCCGTGGTCGAGCCGGCTGCAGCCGTCGAGGCCGCGCCGGCGCCCGCCGAGGTCGCCGCGGAACCGCCCGCGGCCCCGGCTCCTGCTCCAGCTCCTGCAGCGAAGAAAACGACCCGCATCAAGAAGGCCTCGATCCTGAACGAAGCCGAGATCAAGGCGCGCGAAGAAGAAGCGCGCCGTCACTCGGCCCTGCTGGAACGCCAGGCCGCCGACGCCCGCGCCCGCGTCGAGCGCGAGGCCCTGCGCAAGCAGGCCGAAGCCGCGCGCGAAGCCGCGAGGCTCGCCGCCGCCGAAAAGGCCGCCGCGCCGGCAGCGCCCGCCGCGCCCACCGAAAAGACCCTGCACAAACCGGACAAGCCGGCCGCGGCCAAGACGGCCAAGGGACCGGACAAGAAGGCCGGCGGCAGTTGGAAGGACGACGCGGCACGCCGCAAGGGCGGACTGAAGACCCGTGGCGGTGCCGCGCCCGATGCAGGCTGGCGCGGCCGCAAGGGCAAATCCAAATCCGGCGGCGAGGAAACGACCTTTGTTGCCCCGACCGAGCCGATCGTGCGCGAAGTCCTCGTGCCCGAAACGATCACCGTCGCCGAACTCGCCCACAAGATGTCGGTGAAGGCCGCCGAAGTCATCAAGGCGCTCATGAAGCTGGGCAGCATGGTGACGATCAATCAGGTGCTCGACCAGGAAACGGCCATCATCGTCGTCGAGGAAATGGGACATATCGGCAAGCCGGCGGCGCTCGACACGCCGGAAGCCTTCCTGATCGATACCGGCGAAGCTGGCGAACAGGAAATGCACGCCCGCCCGCCCGTCGTCACGGTGATGGGACACGTCGACCACGGCAAGACCTCGCTGCTCGACACGATCCGCCGCACCCGCGTGGCCAGCGGCGAAGCCGGCGGCATCACGCAGCACATCGGCGCCTATCACGTCGAAACCGAAAAAGGCGTCATCACCTTCCTCGACACCCCGGGCCACGAGGCGTTTACCGCCATGCGCGCGCGCGGCGCGAAAGCGACCGACATCGTGGTCCTGGTCGTGGCGGCCGACGACGGCGTCATGCCGCAGACGATCGAAGCGATCCACCACGCCAAGGCGGCGAACGTGCCGCTCGTGGTGGCGGTGAACAAGATCGACAAGCCCGAGGCCAATCCCGAGCGCATCCGCCAGGAACTCGTCGCACAGGGCGTCACCCCCGAGGAATGGGGCGGCGACACCCAGTTCGTCGAAGTGTCGGCCAAGGCCAACACCAACATCGACGGCCTGCTCGACGCCATCCTGCTGCAGGCCGAGGTGCTGGAGCTGCAGGCCGCCGCCGACGGCCCCGCCAAGGGTCTGGTCATCGAGGCGCGCCTGGACAAGGGCAAGGGCCCCGTCGCCACGCTGCTGGTGCAATCCGGCACGCTGCGCCGGGGCGACATGGTGCTGGCCGGCCAGGTATTCGGCCGCGTCAGGGCCATGCTCGACGAAGCCGGCAAGACCATCACCGAAGCCGGCCCGTCGATCCCGGTCGAAGTCCAGGGCCTGTCCGACGTGCCGCAGGCCGGCGAGGACATGATGGTGCTCCCCGATGAACGCAAGGCGCGCGAGATCGCGCTGTTCCGGCAGGGCAAGTTCCGCGACGTGCAGCTGGCGAAGAAGCAGGCCGCCAAGCTGGAGTCGATGTTCGAGCAGATGGGCCAGGGCGAAATGCAACTGCTGCCCATCATCCTCAAGTCGGACACCCAGGGCTCCTACGAAGGCCTGGCGCACGCGCTCGGCAAGCTGTCGACCGACGAAGTCAAGGTCAACATCATCCACAGCGGCGTGGGGGCGATCACCGAATCCGACGTCAACCTCGCGCTCGCGTCCAAGGCGGTGCTGATCGGCTTCAACGTGCGGGCCGACGCGTCGGCGCGCAAGCTGGCCGAAGCCGGCGGCGTCGACATCCGCTACTACAACATCATCTACGAAGCGGTGGACGAGGTGAAAGCCGCGCTCTCCGGCATGCTGGCGCCCGAAAAGCGGGAAACCGTCATCGGCACCGTGGAAGTCCGCCAGGTGTTCGTCATATCCAAGGTCGGCACCATCGCCGGCTGCTATGTGACGGACGGCGCGATCAAGCGCGGCGCCGGCGTGCGCGTCCTGCGCAACAACGTGGTGATCCACCAGGGCGAGCTCGATTCGCTCAAGCGGTTCAAGGACGACGTCAAGGAAGTCAAGGCCAACTTCGAATGCGGCCTGTCGCTGAAGAACTTCAACGACATCCAGGTAGGCGACGTTCTCGAAGCCTTTGAAGTCGTGGAAGTGGCGCGCTCGCTGTAATGCCGAAGGATTTCCCGCGCGCGCGCCGCGTCGCCGACCAGATCCAGCGCGAACTGCCGGAGTTGATCCGCCAGGAAGTGAAGGATCCGCGCGTCGGCATGCTCACCATCACCGACGTCGAGGTCAACCGCGACATGGAGTTCGCCAAGGTCTACTTCACGACGCTCGGCGGCGAGGCCGAGCATGCGGCGTGCCTGCAGGGCCTGCAGCGCGCCAGCGGCTTTCTGCGCTCGCAGCTGTCGCACCGCATGCAGCTGCGCGTGGTGCCCAAACTCACCTTCGTCTATGACCGCTCGGTCGAGCGCGGCATCGAACTGACCCACCTGATCGAATCGGCCGTCGCCGAAGACGCCAAACACCCGAAGGACGCGTGAACCCGCCCGCCGCTCCTCATCCCAACCCTCTCCCGGGGGGGGAGGGGGCAAACGTCGGGCTTCGCCCGCGCGAACCCATTAACGGCGTGCTGCTGCTGAACAAGCCGGTCGGCATCACGTCCAACGCCGCGCTGCAAAAAGCCAAGCGGCTGCTCAACGCCAAAAAGGCGGGCCACACCGGGACCCTCGACCCCTTCGCCGACGGCCTGCTGCCGCTGTGTTTCGGCGAGGCGACCAAGTTCTCCGCCTACCTGCTCGACGCCGACAAGCGCTATCGGGCGGTGCTGCAGCTCGGCGTCACCACGACGACCGGCGATCCCGAGGGCGAGGTGCTCGATGCCCGCGAGGTGGCCGTGGATTGCGTCGCGGTCGCCGCCGTCTTGTCGCGCTTCACGGGCGAAATCGAGCAGATCCCGCCGATGCATTCGGCGCTCAAGCACCAGGGCCGCCCGCTGTATGAGTACGCCCGTGCCGGAATCGACATCGAACGGCCGCCGCGCCGCGTCACGATACGCGGGCTCGACCTGCTGGAATGCACGCCGCCGCGCGTGGTGCTCGACGTGCGATGCAGCGCCGGCACCTATATCCGCACGCTCGCGCAGGACATCGGCGCCGCGCTCGGCTGCGGCGCCCACCTGACGGCGCTGACGCGCCTCGGTTCCGGCGGATTCGACCTCGCCCAGGCCCACACGCTGGGCGACCTGGAAGGGCTCGACGCCGCCGAACGCCGCGGCCTCCTGCTGCCGGCCGACGTCCTCGTCGCGCACCTGCCCACCGTCGAACTCGACGCAGCCGATGCCCTGGCCTTGTGCCAGGGGCGCAGCGTGGCGCACGCGGCGGTCCGCCCCGGCCTCACCCGCGTGTACGCAGCGTCGCGGGCCTTTCTCGGCCTCGCCGACGCCGCTGACGGCCGCCTGGTGCCGCGCCGCCTTCTCGCCACCGGGCAGACTTGAGTTGCACCACCTTTCGCGCGTAAAATGCGCTGTTTTCCGGAACGTGTCCCGCCCAGCCGCAGGCCACGCGATTAACCAAGGAGTTCATCATGGCTGTCACCACCTCGCAAAAAGCTGAAATCGTCCAGAACTACCAACGCGCCGCCGCCGATACCGGCTCGCCCGAAGTGCAGGTCGCCCTGCTGACGGCGCGCATCAACGACCTGACCGGCCACTTCAAGGCCAACACCAAGGACCATCACTCGCGCCGCGGCCTCCTCAAGATGGTCAGCCGCCGCCGCAAGCTGCTCGACTACCTGAAACGCACCAACCTCGAAGGCTACAAGACGCTGATCGATCGCCTCGGTCTGCGCAAGTAATTCACACAGGGCCACTGTGATGATCCGGCACGCTGCCGCACCGGCACAGTGGATGGGGCCTGCTGCCCCCTGAATTTCTCACGCCCCGCCCATGCGGGGCGTTTTTGCTTTGAAAGGAACTCGCGTGAGCGCTATCAAGAAAACGTTTACCTACGGCCGCCACCAGGTCACGCTGGAAACCGGCGAAATCGCGCGCCAGGCCTCCGGCGCGGTCGTCGTCAACATGGACGATACCGTGGTGCTGGTCACCGTCGTCGCCAAGAATGAAGTCAAGCCGGGCCAGGATTTCTTTCCGCTGACCGTCGACTATCAGGAAAAAACCTACGCGGCCGGCCGCATTCCCGGCGGCTTCCTCAAGCGCGAGAGCCGGCCGTCCGAAGGCGAAACGCTGACGTCGCGCCTGATCGACCGCCCGATCCGCCCGCTCTTCCCGGACGGCTTCTTCAACGAAGTGCAGATCATCGCCACCGTGATGTCGTCCAACCCCGAAGTCAGCGCCGACATCCCCGCGCTGATCGGCGCTTCCGCCGCGCTGTCGCTGTCGGGCCTGCCGTTCGACGGCCCCGTCGGCGCCGCCCGCGTCGGCTTCATCAACGGCGAGTACGTGCTCAATCCGACCCATTCCGAGTTGAAGGACTCGGCGCTGGACCTGGTCGTCGCCGGCACCGAGGCGGCCGTGCTGATGGTCGAGTCGGAGGCGATGGAACTGCCCGAAGACATCATGCTGGGCGCGGTGGTGTTCGGCCACACCCAGATGCAGGCCGCGATCAATGCGATCAACGAACTCGCCGACGAGGCCGCCGCCGACGCCTGGGACTGGGCGCCGCCCGCTGAAGATACCGCGATGGTCGAACGCCTCAAGGCGCTCGCCGAAGACGGCCTGCAACAGGCGTACAACATCAAGCAGAAGCGCGCCCGCATGGCCGCGGTCGACGAGGTGCGCAACAAGGCCTTCGCCGAATTGATCACGGCCGACATGGATACCGTCGCCGCCAACCACGTTAAGGACGCGTTCCACCGCCTCGAAGCCGGCGTCGTGCGCAACCGCATCCTGTCCGGCCAGCCGCGCATCGACGGCCGCGACACCCGCACCGTGCGCCCCATCACCATCCGCACCGGCGTGCTGCCGCGCACCCACGGCTCCGCGCTTTTCACCCGCGGCGAAACCCAGGCGCTGGTCGTCACCACGCTCGGCACCGGCCGTGACGAACAGACGGTCGACGCGCTCGAAGGCTCGTACTCCGACCGCTTCATGCTGCACTACAACATGCCGCCCTACGCCACCGGCGAGACCGGCCGCGTGGGCAGTCCCAAGCGCCGCGAGATCGGCCACGGGCGGCTGGCCAAGCGCGCGCTTTTGGCGATGCTGCCGTCCAAGGAAGAATTCGGCTACACCATGCGCGTCGTGTCCGAAATCACCGAATCCAACGGCTCGTCGTCGATGGCGTCGGTCTGCGGCGGCTGCCTCTCGCTGATGGACGCGGGGGTGCCGCTCAAGGCGCACGTCGCCGGCATCGCCATGGGCCTGATCAAGGAAGGCAACCGCTTCGCCGTGCTGACCGACATCCTCGGCGACGAGGACCACCTCGGCGACATGGACTTCAAGGTCGCAGGCACGGAAAAAGGCGTGACCGCGCTGCAGATGGACATCAAGATCACCGGCATCACCAAGGAGATCATGCACGCCGCGCTCACGCAGGCGAAGGAAGGCCGCATGCACATCCTCGGCATCATGAAGGCGTCGGTCTCCGAGACGCATGAGATGTCGGCGTACGCGCCGCGCATCATCGCGATGAAGATCAATCCCGAAAAGATTCGCGACGTCATCGGCAAGGGCGGCGCCGTGATTCGCGCGCTGACCGAGGAAACCGGCACCCAGATCGACATCCAGGAAGACGGCAGCGTGAAGATCGCCTGCACCAGCATGGAAGCCGGCGAGCTGGCGAAGAAGCGCATCGAGGAGATCACGGCCGAGGTCGAAGTCGGCAAGGTCTACGAGGGGCCGGTCATCAAGCTGCTCGACTTCGGCGCCATCGTCAACGTCCTGCCCGGCCGCGACGGCCTGCTGCACATTTCGCAGATCGCCCACGAGCGCGTCAACACCATCGGCGACTACCTCAAGGAAGGCCAGGTCGTGAAGGTGAAGATCCTGGAAGCCGACGAGAAGGGCCGTCTGCGCCTCTCGATGAAGGCGCTGCTGGACGCACCCGCGCCGGCCGCGAGCGACAGCGAGACGCCCGAGAACGCGGGCTGAACCCCTGCCCCGCCCCAAAAAACACCGCGCCATCGAGCGCGGTTTTTTTATGCGGGCACGGGAGGAAACGCGATGCTCACCGCCAGCCCCGTTCCCCCTTCGCCCGCCGCCAGGCTCACGTTTGCGCCGTGCAGCTGGACGATGCGCTCGACGATGGTCAGGCCGAGACCGGCGCCGTCGACGCTGCCCGACAATCGATGAAACGGGGCGAACACTTCGGCGCGCTTCGATTCCGGGATGCCCGGGCCGTTGTCGATCACCTGCCAGGTCACGCCATTTTCGGCGCGGTGCACCGCGAGGCCGATCCGGGTCCCGCCGTAGCACAGGGCATTGTCGATCAGGTTGGCGAGTGCCTCGCGCAGCAGCTGGGCGTCGCCCAGCACCCAGGCCTCGCCGCCATCCTTCATGTCGAACCCGATTTCCACCCCGCGCGCCAGGGCCCGCGGCGCCCATTCGCGCGCGACCTCCCGCACCAGCTCCACGCTGTCCAGACGGCTCAGCCGCAGCGTGTTTTCCGCCGCGTCGACGCGCGCGAGGATGAGCAGCTTCTGCACCAGGTCGCCCATCGTCTGCGTCGACCGGGCGATGCGCGCCAGCGCATGCTGCGCATCGCCCTGCCACGCGCTCGACAAGGCGGCTTCGGCCTGCGCGCGGATGCCGGCGATCGGCGTGCGGAGTTGATGCGCGGCATCCGCGACGAAGCGCGATTGCGATTCGACCGCCTCGGACAGGCGCTGCAGCAGGGAGTTGATTTCGTCGAGGAAGGGACGCAATTCCGCTGGCGTTCCCTCCAGCGGAACCGGGCTCAGATCGAGAGCCTGCCGCGCCGACAGGCGATCGCGCAGCCGGCTGAGCGGCTCCAGGCCCTTCCCGACGCCGTAGGCGATGGCAACCGCCGCTGTCAGCGTCATCAGCAGCATCGGAATCACGATCGCGAGCGTCGCGCGCTGTGCCATCGCGGAGCGCCGCGTCAGCGTCTCACCCACCTGGATCAGCGCGGCGCCCCGCGCGCTCGTGCCCCTCAACGAAAGCGCGAAGGTGGCCACGCGGACCTTTTCGCCGTCCTTGACGCCGTTGTAGAGAATCAGCTGGCCCGGCCGGATGCGCTGGTACGCAGGCAGCGGCGGCATGTCCTGCTCGCCGTCCACGACCTGCCCCGCCGGGTTCGTCACGCTGTGGAACAACAGGTCCTGCTGGTCGAAGACCAGCAATTCGCGGGCGGCCACCGGAAGATCCACCTGCACTTGGCCGCGCATGACTTCCACGCGGTCCGCCAGAGCGTAGGTTCGCCGGATCAGCGAGCGGTCGAACGCCGCATTGATGAAATATTGGCTGGAAAAATAGGCGATCGCCCACAGGAGGATGAACAGCGGCAACATCATCCACAGCATGCGGACGATCAATTGCCGCCGGAGGCTCGCGTGGCTCAGCCGATTCAAGCTTCGGCTTCCAGCAGATAACCCAGGCCGCGCAGCGTGCGGATCGCCACGCCCGAACCCTCGAGCTTGCGCCGCAGCCGGTGGATGTAGACCTCGACCGCGTTGTCGCCCACGCCCTCGTCCCACCCCGTCAGGCGATCCGCGATCGCCTCCTTGGCGGTGACGCGACCGGCGTGGCCGAGCAGGATTTCCAGCACCTCGACCTCACGCGCAGACAGCACCAGCGGCGTCCCGTCGACGCTGGCTTGACGCTTCACGCTGTCGAAGCCGAAGCGGCCCATGTGTATCTGGGTATCGGCGACGCCGTGGGCGCGCCGCAGCAGCGCCCGCAACCGCGCCAGCAGTTCATCCAGCGCGAACGGCTTCAGCAGGTAATCGTCGGCCCCCGCATCCAGCCCACGGACCCGGTCTTCCACCGCGTCGCGCGCCGTGACGATCATCACCGGCAGCGTCGCGCCGCGCTTGCGCGCGTTGCGCAACACGTCGAGGCCTTCGCGGCGCGGCAGGCCCAGATCCAGCAGCATGGCATCGTAGGCATAGGCCTTCAGCGCGGCTTCTGCCTGCGCGCCGTCGCGGCTCCAGTCGACCGCGAACCCCGCCCGCCGGATCGCGAGCATGACGGCCTCGCCCAGGGTCGGATCATCTTCGACGAGCAGAATTTTCATGCCGGAAGTCTGACACAAAGTCGGGCCATTCGACCTTCGTTGCGTCGCCGACAAAATGGCGTTGAACGCCGCCACGGCCCGTAAGGTTCATGTAAGCATGGCGCCGCATAGTGGCGCCCATGCAGTCGACCAAGATTGCATGTCAGTCCACTATCCTTTGGAGAAATCGATGAACAAACTGCTGTCTTCCCTGGTCGCCGCCACCATCGCCGGCGCTTTCAGCCTGTCCGCCATCGCTGCCGACGCCCCCGCTGCGCCCGCTAACGGCGCCGCTGCCGCCCCCGCGGAAAAGCCGGCCGCTGCCCCGAAAAAGGCCCACAAGAAGGTCCGGAAGCACGTCAAGAAGGCGACTGCCAAGAAGGCCGAAGAGAAGAAGGGTGACGCCGCTGCCGAACCCGCCAAGAAGTAATTCTTCCTGGCACAGGAACCGCGCCTCCGGGCGCGGTTTTTTTATGCCGTGCTGGCGAGAAACGACTGCCACCAGCGCTTGCGCTGGCCTGTCACCACGCCGCGCATCTCGAGCGCGCGCGGCGGCATCTGGCTCATCAGCCAGCCCGGCAGCACCGAGGACTTCATCGAACTGGAGCCGCACGAACTGCCGAGGTGATTGGGGTCGTATATCTTGATGAAGCGAGGCGCGTCCAGATCGTCCGCGTAGACGATCGCGCAATAATCCTCGTGATGCTCGCGCCGCAGCAGTTCATCCATTTCGCGCATGAACTGCCGGACCTTGTCGGCCCCGGCCGGCTCTGCCGGCACATCCTGTCCGACCGCGTAGAGATACCAGCCCGCCGCCGCGTCGACCTTTTGCCAGAACGCCGTCAGCTGCTCCCAGCGCATCACGCTGTAAAGCAGCCCATTGTAATAACGGTCGAATTCGTCGGTATCTGCCATGGCCAAAATCCGCAACGAGTGGTGGTAAAAGGCGGCGAGGGGATCCTGCCGCGTGGTTCTTCGGCGTGTCAGATCGCGCCTGTCCTGGAGACCCGGCGCGTCGCGCTCATTTGGCGACCTGGCGCTCGCGGATTTCCTCGAGCGTCTTGCAGTCGATGCACAGCGTCGCGGTCGGCCGGGCCTGCAGGCGTTCCAGACCGATTTCGACGCCGCACGACTCGCAGTAGCCGTAATCGCCGGCGTCGATCTTGGCGATGGTTTCGTTGATCTTCTTGATCAGCTTGCGCTCGCGGTCGCGGTTGCGCAGCTCGAGCGCCATGTCGGATTCCTGGGTGGCGCGATCGTTGGGATCGGCAAAGACCGTCTGCTCGTCCTGCATCGAATGCAGGGTCGTGTCGATGTCCTGCGACAGCTCGGCTTTCCAGGCTTCGAGCATTTTGCGAAAATGCGCGAGCTGTTTTGCGTTCATGTATTCTTCGCCCTTTTTGGCCTTGTAAGGCTCGAAGCGCATCAAAGTTTCAGCCATCTCGTTCTCTTTGAAAATTTCGGTCTAATCCGGGCCAAGCCCAACCTGCTTTAATATCAGAATCACTTAGGCGCCGCAACCATGACATTACACGCCCTACTTTTCGACGTGGACGGCACGCTTGCCGACACCGAGCGCGACGGCCACCGCCCCGCCTTCAATCAGGCCTTCGCCGATGCCGGCCTCGACTGGAACTGGGATGTCGCCCTGTACGGCAAGCTGCTCGCCGTCACCGGCGGCAAGGAGCGGATGAAACACTATATCGACCGCTATCGGCCCGACTATAGGAAGCCGGACAATTTCGACGAACTGGTGGCCGAGCTGCACAAGGCCAAGACCCGCCATTACAGCGCGCTCGCCGCGCGCGGCGGCATCCCCATGCGCGCCGGCGTCAAGCGCCTGCTTGCCGAGGCGCGCGCCGCCGGCCTGCGCCTGGCGATCGCCACCACCACCACGCCGGAAAACGTCACCGTGCTGCTGGAGCACAGCCTGGGTCCCGGCACCCAGGACTGGTTCGAGGTCATCGCGGCAGGCGACGTCGTGCCGGCGAAGAAACCCGCGGCCGACATCTACCTCTACGCGCTCGAGAAAATGGGCCTCGCCCCCGCCGACTGCCTGGCGTTCGAGGACTCCGAAAACGGGATCCGCGCGAGCCGCGGAGCCGGCCTGAAAACGCTGGTCACGGTCAACGATTACACGCTGGATCACGATTTCAGCGGCGCCGCCGTCGTGCTGTCCGACCTCGGCGAGCCGGGCGCGCCGAACCGCGTCATCGCCGGTCCCGACCTCGGCCAGTCATTCGTCGATGTGGCGTATCTCAGGGCGCTGCACGAAAGCTGACACGGGGATCGAGGGGCCGCGATCCCTGCCCTGTCCTCAGGGCGTGTGCATCAACGCGGCTTCAAGGGTGTTCTCCAGCAGCGTCGCGACGGTCATCGGTCCGACCCCGCCAGGCACCGGCGTGATCCAGCCGGCGCGCTCGACTGCCGAATCGAAATCGACGTCGCCGACCAGTTTGCCGTCGGGCAAGCGGTTGATGCCGACGTCGATCACGATCGCGCCCTCGCGCACCCAGTCGCCCGGGATCATGCGCGGCCGGCCCACGCCCACCACCAGCACCTCGGCCGAACGCACGAAGCTTTCCAGGTCGCGCGTCGCGCTGTGGCAGACGGTGATCGTGCAGCCCGCCAGCAGCAGCTCCAGGCTCATCGGCCGCCCGACGATGTTGGACGCGCCGACGATCACCGCGTTCTTGCCGCGCAGTTCCTCGCCCGTCGCGCGCAGCAGCGTCATGATGCCGCGCGGCGTCGAGGGCCGCAGCGTCGGCATCTTCACCGCCAGGCGGCCGATGTTGTAGGGGTGGAATCCGTCGACGTCCTTGTCCGGGCGGATGCGTTCGATCACCGTCTCGGCGTCGATGTGCGCCGGCAGCGGAAGCTGCACCAGGATGCCGTCGATCGCCGGATCCGCGTTCAGCGTGTCGATGAGTGCCAGCAGCTCCGCCTGCGTGGTCGCGCTGGGAAGGTCGTGCGACACGCTGGTGACCGCGGCGCGCTCGCACGCGCGCTTCTTGTTGCGCACGTAGACCGCCGAAGCGGCGTCGTCGCCGACCAGGATCACCGCCAGGCCGGGGCGGCGTTTGCCCTGCGCCTCGCGCTCGGCCACCTTGTCGCGGACCACTGCAAGAACGGTGTCGGCCATCGCCTTGCCGTCGAGAATACGTGCGCTCATCGAGAAAACCCTGAAGCAAAAGGGCGATTTTCCCGGAAACCCCCCGTGTTACTCAAGCGAAAATTGACCCCGCCGGTCCGCCACGGTATAGTCTCGCCTCTCCGAAATGCGCCTGGTTTTTTCGAGCGCGCGGATTTCGGGGTGTAGCGCAGCCCGGTAGCGCGCCTGCTTTGGGAGCAGGATGTCGGAGGTTCGAATCCTCTCACCCCGACCACCCCCATCCGACGAGTAAGAGAGCGTGCCCGAGGAAGTGAGTCTCTGCCCGTAGCTCAACTGGATAGAGCACCAGCCTTCTAAGCTGGGGGTTACAGGTTCGATTCCTGTCGGGCAGGCCAAGGTTTCGTTGCCAGCGCCGCTGGCGACAACAATGGTGGATGTAGCTCAGTTGGTAGAGTCCAGGATTGTGATTCCTGTCGTCGTGGGTTCGAGTCCCATCATCCACCCCATCTAACGTCGTTTCAGCGGTAAGCGCTTGAATCCCAAGGGAGTCAGGCACTTACCGCTAAGCGTATAAAAACGGTTGTTACACGGCTTGTTACCCAGAACCGTGGAGCTAGACCGTGAAAGCAACCCTTAAGAACCCCGATAGCCGTGACGATCACGGCAAAATGAAGGCCGTCTCTGAAGGCCTCTATCGCCGCGGCAAGCACGGCAACCTGTATGTTCGGCGCCGCATCCCGGCCGCCATCCGCGCAGCCTACCCCCAACATCAAACCCACATCATCCGCAGTCTAGGCACTGCCGACCAACGGGAAGCCAAGGCTCGATCCCACGCAGAACTCGCGAAGATTGCGGCTGAGTTCGAGTTGAAACGCCAGCAGCTTGATCTAAGCCGGGTCTCCAAGGCGGTTAAGCGCGTACGCAAGCTCAGCGACAAGCAACTGCAGGACTTCGCCCGCTTCTGGATGCACCAGGTGCTCCTGACCGACGAGCAGAATCGCCAGCAAGGGATGGACGACGACGAGTTCGAGGAACTGGGCGAGCGGCTGACTGCGCAGCGGGCCGAATTGGGACGGATGCTGGCTCAGGGCAAGACTGCGGGCATTTTCCCCGCGCTGCACGGTTTCCTGTACCTGTGCGGTCTGGACTTCGACCCAGAGCAGGACGAGGCCAAGCGGGCAAGCTACATTTTTCTGAGCTCCGTCATCGAGACACTCGATCACCAGCTCGCGCGGCAGCGCGGCGATCTGGTCGATACCGCGGCCGTCGCCCCGGAGTCACGGCACCCTCTCTACGCCGTCGCCCCGGAACGCGCGCCCGTCGATCCTAAGGCACCCACGTGGGACAAGGTCTTTGAAACCTGGCGCGACCAGGTAGAGGACCGGCCACCGTCAACGACAATTGCCTACCGGACACCGTGGCGTGACCTGCGCCGCTTCGTCGAAGCAAAGGGAATCTCGTTGCCAGGGCACATCACGCCAGAGTTGATGACGGAATTCGTGGACTCCATGCACGAGCGCGGACTCGCTGTGGTCACTACCAACGGACGCATTGGGAAGCTGCGGGATATCTTCAAGGTGGCAGCCGGTAAGCACCTTCTCGCCTCTAACCCTGCGGCTGAAACCCTGGGTCGCAAGGAAAGCAACGCCAAGAAACGGCGCAAACGCCGGCTCCCATTCGCTCCCACCGACCTTGACACCCTTTTCCGCTCCGAGGTTTTCACGAAGCACATGCGCTCGAAGGGCCAGTCTGGCGAAGCGAGCTACTGGATCCCGCTATTGATGTTCTATACGGGTGCCCGTCCCGAAGAGATCGCAGGGCTCGCACTGAGCGACCTTCGGCAGGATGAGACTTCAGGCTACTGGTACCTAGACCTTATCGACCGCCAATCCGATGAAGACCGTGACCTATTCGATGACGACGTCCCCCTGAGCCACCGGCGCACACTCAAGAATGCCCCGTCCAGGAGGCCAGTACCTGTTCCACAGCAGCTTATCGACTTGGGGCTGCTTCGCTACGTTGAATGGGTCCGCACGCGAGGTGATACGGTGATGTTCCCGACCCTGCGAAAGGACACCCACGGCAAGCTGTCAGGAGCCTTCTCGAAGTTCTTTGGCCGCCACTTGCGCGCCATCGGCATCACTGACAAGCGCAAAGTCCTCTATTCACTCAGGCACAACATGAAAGACCTGCTGGAAGCCGCGTCCGTTCCGACCAAATATCTGAAGCGCTTGCTTGGTCATACCACCGGTGACGGTACAGTGACCGACGGGTACGGGTCCGACCTGCCATTCAGCCTCAAGGTCGAGCACTTTTCGCGCATCCAGTTCCCCGCGGTTGGGGCCCTCCCCTGGCAACCGGGCCAGGGTTTCATCAGCCTCAAGTGCAGAGACTGATTATCGTGGCCGCGGCGCCCATTCTCCAGCCAGGCTGTAATTTGCAGACCTCTCTAGTCCAGCGGACTGCCAAACCAAGTCGAACCACGGGCCGCAATGCTTGATCGGGCGGCAGCTCCGCTGGCAAGAGCCACGTCGGGAAGCACGAGTACCTGTTCGCCAGGGCGGGCGTTTGTATGGCATCTTCACTCCGAAACTAGCCAGGTTGCCTATGCGTGCAACTCGGCCGGAGCGGTCGGCCAAAGCAACATCTGAGCAAGTCCGCTAATGGCTGATAAGAGTCACTCGAGGTCGAGCGCGTCTATAGCCACCGAGATGCTCCAGACCTCTCTACCCCCACGTCTTGCAGGTCTACGGGCCGGGAATGTGTCCGCCGCTGGATCAGCTGACTGGGGCGGTCCGCGCCGGGTTTATCGAAGCCGAATGACGGCATTGCTCCCACTCTCGACGGCCGCACTGGGTCTAGCGCTGCTCAAAGCGGTACCGAACGGAGCCGCTTCGCACGACCCGAAACTGATCGCGCGTTTTGATGCCGACCGGGTTGGGCAGGGTCATCACCATCCAGCGGGTCGGGTCGAACACGAACGGCACGTACAGGATGCGGTACCTGCGCTTTCGGTCCTCTCTTGCACTGCCAGCGACCTCAAGCTCTCGCGCCGTCAGCTCGAACTCGCCGCCGGCGTCGAGCGCCGACTTAACCTCGTAGAGATACTCATGGCGCGCGGTCACGACCCGGAAGTCGTAGCCCAAGGAGTCGTCGCCCGCCGGGCCGGTGCAGAACTTTTCGCGGTTCGACGAGACCCAGCACTCGTCCGACATCTCCTTCGGGTGGTGACGGAAGAGCAGCTTCCACGCCAGCCACTCGCTCGCCATGCCCATCACCGTGCGGGTTGCGTCGGAGGGCTGGTTGCGCCAAGTTCCGCCTCCGCCTCCTCCGCCCGATCCCGACCGCGGTTTACCTGATTCCTCCTGGTGGAGCAGGCGTGCGACGCGGCTGCGGGTAAACCACTCGTCGCTTTGAGCGATGGCGGTGTCCGCGAGGTTCTCGAACTCCAGGATGAATTCGGGGCTTCCGGTGTCCAGCGACCGTCCAGCGAAGGGGACGCTGCGGCGAGCCACCTCGGCCTTCAGTCGGAGTTCGCGAGCCTCCTGCTCCTCGTACTTCAAGTCTTCCGCCGTCAGGCCTAAGTCACTCAGGGCCTCGGTGGTTGGCATGTTTGCCGGCCACCAGCCTTGCCGGCGCAGCAGCGCCGGCAAGGCTGGTGGCGCGATCACCTCGAAGTCCAGCAGGCCCGCCTGGTCCAGCTCGCGCACGAGTTGCTGGGCATCGGCTGCGCCCGCGCCTGTCGGTGGTTGAGCACCGTTCTTCCTGCACCAGGCGCGCACCAGGTTCGTCAAGTCCGCGTGTCGCGCCATAACCTGCTTCCGATTGGCGGCTGCAACGACATCCAAGGCCTCAAGCTCGACGGCAGGGTCGTCGGCCCCAAGCCGGGCCTCGACCGCAATATCCGCGTGGGCGACGACGTGAGCTCGATCGAGCTGCTCCAGCTGCAGCGGCCACTGCGAGTCGAACTGTATGAATTCAAGCGTTCGCAGGGCCACGTACTCGTCGAGCGACGCAGCGGCCCGCCAAGCGGGCAAAAAGGCTCGCCTGAGCCGAGCACGTATCGAGGGGGCCAACTCGGCGAGGTACGCGCTGAACAGGCGGTGGAAGTCCGCCTCGTCGTTCATCGGTGGGTAGCCAAGCTCGGCGAGCGTGCGGCCGAAGGCGGCGAAGTCAAGGTTGAGCCGCAGGCGGATCGCCTTCTGGTCGTCGGTCTCGGCGACGATCTCGAGCAGTTGGTCGACCACCTCCACCGAGAGCTCGCCGGCGAGCTAGGCGCGAAGCTGCAGGGCGGGGCCAAGCTTAGCGTGTCCCTCGCGAAGCCGCTCCGCGGCCTCCCGGCCCTTGAGGAAGGCCAACGCCGGCAGCACCGCGTCGACGCGGCGCTGTACACCGCCCTTCGTCGCGGCGAAGTGCTCGCGCACGACGCTGACGTCTCTGCCAATGGCCCTGGCCAGCATGTCCTCGGACGGCCCCGCTGCGCCGCCGCCGTAGCCGTCGCGCTGCAGCCTTCCCAGCAGAAGTTCGAGCGTGTTGCGCCGCGACCCGAGCAGCTTGGTGAGCGCCTGCGACGCTTCGAGCAGCAGCGGCAGGTCGATGGGGCCGACAGTCCTAACGAGCAACGTCGGGGCGCGGGCGTGCTGCACGGCGTGCACGCGCTCCCTGCCACGCACCGGTATCTCGAGCCCCGAGATGGTTAGGGCGAATCCCCCGCAGCGCCTGACCCGGATCGCGCGAAGCCGGCGGTCGAGCTCGTCCACGGGGAGCGTCCGCGTCTCCAGAGGATCGCCGAGATGCTCGTGCGCCAGGGCGGCAAGGTCGCTCAGCCAGGAAAGCTCGCCAGCCACCAGCGGGGGGTCGTCGGGCGACGCCTCGAACGGGCCGCCGTCGACGACCAACTGCACTTCGCCGGAATCCGTCAGCCGCGGAGAAAAGCAGCTGGTCGCCTTGAGCAGATCGCAGATCAGTGAGGCGTTGGTCTCCCCTACGTCGAGCACGGCCTCGCCAGCGTCGCTCAGCGAGCGCGCGGAGAAGGCCTGGGGCTCGCTCGTCACGTAGACGACCGGCGGGTCCGGCTCGCGTCCCTGCAGAAGTTCGAGGCTTCCCGCCCGCTCCACAATCAGTTGTAGCGAGGCGGGCAGCGGGCTGCGACGCTCCGCGACGTCGGCCCACGCGCGGCGGACTTGGTCGCGCAGGTCGCGTCTTTCGGCGGCCGAGAGATCTGGGAGCGCCGCGGCGAGCGATGCCAGCCGGCCGGGCGCGCTAGTCGGGTCCGACCAGTCGCGAAGGCCGATCTTGGGGTCAAACAGGATCGAGGGGAGCTCCTCGCGGGCGCCGGGCTCAGACTTGAAACGTGCCACGAAGCGCGGGGGATGCTGACGAGCCACCGTCGTGGACCAGCTGTCGCAAGGTCGTGCGAAGACGACCTCGTCCGAACGCGTGCTCGCGGGCCATTGGCCGTGTCGCAGGAAGACGTACAGCGGCGTTGGAAGGGTGACAGACTGGTGCCCGCGCCAGTGCCGGACGTCGAACTCGAAGTGCCTCTGCCCATAGGCCCTCAGGTAGGCAATCAGAAGGTTCGAGAGCGCCTCCTTTGCGGAGGCCGGGAGGTGATCGTGCTCGAGCTGGCCCGGTACTCTCCAGGCCTCGCCGTGTATCCTGTACTCCGTCTGCGGGTAGTGCAGCTCATGCCGCGAGGCGTACCTGGTCCAGGTCGCATCGAATCCTACCTTGGGTTCGCCTGTGCGCAGCAACCAGTTCCAGTAACCATTCGGCGTGCCCGCACGACGCAGGTTGGCGGCTACGGGCTGCAGTCCGTCCCGGACTCTGAGGATCTGCAGGAAGTGGGTCCAGTCCTCGCGCCTATCGTCCGCGCGCGCGCGCGGCCAGCTGGAGAAGGAGACCAGGAGGCGGTTGCGCTGCGCCTTGCAATCCGGGGACATCGGTGCGGCCTCGTCGAAATACTGCTCGAGCGTTCGTCCGAGAGCGCTCCACGACGAGGACATTAGGGCGTCTTCGGCACGAATCCAGCCGCTCTGGCAGGGCACGCTCAAATCGGCCTGACGCAGCGCGGCCTCGACTGACTTGTCGCCGGTGACGAGCCAGACCCTAAAGGCCCACGTCAGGGCTTCCTGCCGCTGGTTGTCCGTTCCAGACTCCAGCGCCCCCTTGAGGGCCGCCAGCGCCTCGATGGGGTCATACTGTCGAAGGAGGCCCGCCTTCTCGAACTTATGGATGACGTCGTCTGGGATCTCGACGTGCTGGTTCAGGAACCGGAACTTGCGCGCAATGGCCGAAGGGGGGTTGGGAGGCCCCTGGGTGCGCTTCCCGCGCGTGCCCGTTATCCGCACAAACACAGGGGGCGCGTCGTCCAAGCCATCCGCGGTTGCGACGAGAAGCTTATTGTCGTCGCCCAGCAGCACCTTCTTGCCCACCAACTCGGCCAGGTCGATCTTCGACGCGGCGAAGATCGAGAGCACATCCTGGTAGAACTCTCGCCAGATGGTTGCGATAGACTTGGTTTTCTTCGACGAGAGATGTGCCGCCATCGCCTCGACCCAATCGCACAGCAGACCCGCATGCAACTCCAGCGGCAACGACAAGGCGGACGCGAGCGCCCTGATCCGCGACAACTGAGCGTCGGATACACCGGTAAGGATGTGGGCGTTGGCGATCGACTCGAGCCGCAACGGGGTAATCTGCTTGGTTCTGGTGTCTGGCCATGCGTAGAGCTTTCTCAGCGGCGCCCACTTGACGCCTGCGCCGGACGTCGCGGGCCAGATCGCTGCGTCTGTGATCGGCCGTTCGAGCGCCTTGAACGCGCCGACGATCGTCGCAATCCTCGCACCCGACCAAGCGGCCATGTCGACGACTGCACTGGCCGGTATGGCCAGGCCCTTGTCTACGATCGACAGGCAGGCCTTTGCCGCGGTGTCGGCCGCGGCTTCGATCAGCAACTGGTTCAGCGGCAAGTCGGGCTTGATGGTACGCCGGTCGATGTCCGCGAAGAACGGCGCATCAATATGGCCCGCCATCGGCGAGACCGCGTGGTCGTCCATCGGAAGAAAGTTGTACAGACGTGGCGCGACCGCCTTACCCAGGCACACGGCAATCGAAACGACGGCGTCGCCCTTCCAGGCAAGCCAGCGCTTGAGCGGCGGCGCCGCCGAAATGCTCTTCGCGACAGCCGTCAGCACGGCGTCCTTAAGTAGCGTCTGCCTGACAACGAGAAATGCGCTTCCGTCACTCAGCGTGACGCGTTGCATCCGAATGCTCGACGACGGGTCCTGCAAGAGCGGTTCAACCGCACGGGAGAGCGTCGCCTTCTCGACCTCGACCCCGTCTCGGACGATCGAGACCGCCAGCGACGCGAGGCGATCGAGAAAGAGCTGGACTGGCGCGGCCGCGTTGATCAGCGCGGCCACCTGCTTCTCTGCCAGTTCGACCTCGCGCGACGAAGCCAATGGTAGGCAGACAACCGTCGCGTACCCCAGCGAGGCGAGGCGGCGCACCTCGTCCGACTGCTCGGTAACGGCGACGGGCACGAGGTAGCGTGGAATGTCGGCGGCGACCTTAGAGGCCATCTCCGGAGAAGCACCAATCTCCTCCAAGAGTTCTGCGATCTCTTCGGTTGATGCGAACCGGAAGCAGTAGCCGTTGAACATGGGCGCCGGTATTTGAGCGCCTGCGGAAAAGATGTGGACGTCGTTGGTGAGTGCCTCGACGCTTCTAAAGCCGAGACCCTTGTTTCCGATCCCTTCGCCGATTTCCTTATCGCTCGTTCCGATGTTGCGGATCGCCTCGAAGTTCGAGTCGGAGAAGGGGCGCCCCTTGTTGGCGACGAGCAGTACGCCCGTGTGGTCGTTCGCGACCACCAGGTGGATGGCAACTTCGCCCTTCTCGCCAATGGCGTGCGCATCGTGGGCGTTCTGAAGCAGCTCGAAAAGGACGCGGTCGCCGTACTGTGTACCGATGATCTCATTCAGGCTCCTCAGGCTCTCGTACACCTTCAGGCCGCGCCGCTGCCCGTCCAAAGCGTGCTCAAGTTGCGAGCGAGTGACGCTTCCGATGAGCGCTGCAGCCGACGTGAGCTGCATCGCAGCTGCAACCATCAACTTCTCGTCGCAGCCGTCGTCCGTTCTTATCACCGCAAGGGCCGTGCGCAAGGCGGCTTCGTCCGTCTTATTGCGCCGGCTACGCTCCACCTCAATCCAGTACACGTCTTTTCCATCGCGCACGACGACATCCGGCAACTTGTCGGCCACGCCGTCTTTGCCGCCGAACCACTGCCCAACGGCTATCTCCCGCTCACTGGCTACTCGATAGCCCTGGCGGCTAGCCAGAATTGCGACCTCGTTGGCGATTCGGCGATGGTGGTAATGCGACATGCTCACGCGCCGCACCAGGTCCTTACCAGAACTAGCGCCAATCCCCTGGCGCACCAACGAGTGTGCTCCGGCCTCAGCCAGACCATAAATCGTGCTCCCGTCAGGCGCCTGCCGCCACAGCACCTTGTCGGCCTTGCGCAGCCTAGCCAACGTCCGCTGGGCCATCCGCCATGCCGATAGCTCGACCACGATAGGCTCCGGGACGAAGCCTCCACTCCTGGGTCTACTGTTCGCCCGCATCCAAATCAACACAGCCAAGTCCCGCGTGCGGAGCCAGCCGTACTTGTGCAACGCCTTCAGCACACGTTGCTCTGACGTCCGGGCTATCTCCCTCCCGTCTCTGTTGGTGGTCACGAGTTATCTCCGTTGTTGCGATAACTCGTATAGCTACCGGGCTGTTCATCCCTGCATACGTCCCCGGGCGAACACGGGGGACGAACAGCCAGAACAAACATCCAGGACACCGCCAGCTTCCGCATCCTGGACGGATGCCCGCCGCCTCGCGAGTCTATGGCCTCGCGTGTCCTGAAAACCCCGGGCGCCCCTGTGCCTTGTGTCGTGCCGGAGCACGCCGCAACGCGCGGGAAACCCCATCCCCCTCTGCCCCTGGACGGGGCGCCGGCTTCGGCTTCGCCTGCGGTCTGCATCGTGCCGATGCAACGCGATGGGGTTTCCCGCGCCTACGGCACGGGGCGCCGGGACTGCGTCCCCCGCCAACCACCGGCCCGCTTGGGCGGGCCTGCCATCGGACGACGCGTGCCGCTGTCCGCTGTCTGGTAGCGGCTCCCCCTGCGGCTTGCATCCCTTCGGGAGCGCTGCGCCGGGGAAGTCGTGGACCGACCTTCCCCCACGCTCACGTCGCTACGACAGCGTGCCGCTGTCTGCTTATGTGGCGTGGCTCCCCTTCGTCGTCCTGGAAATTCAGCACGACTGCGCGCTTCGCTTGCCAAAGAGCGCGGCACGGACTGTGACCAGACCGTGCCGCCAGCTCGGTCATGTCGCGAGCGGCTGCTTCCGTCGCCTGCCTGGTTCCTCGGCCCTTTGTTGCGACTTTGGCCCGGGCCATCCATCCGCAAGAGACTCTTGGCACTCGTGCGCCCCTTCCCCCGTTCTTCCAGCTGCGGCTTCGGTTGCGTCTCTTGCGGATGGCTCATCGGCCCGGTCATTAACGCCGCAAGGGCGATGAACTAAGGAAAGACGGCGGCAAAAGCCGGGAGCCACTTTGCAACATGACCGGAAGGCAAAAGCGGGCTCTGAATCTTGGAATCCGGTCAGCGTTGAAAGGACACGAAAAGCATGAACACAGTTAACGACCTTTTCTTTGGGCCTATCCACACCTACAGCCGAACGCAGGCGATCGAAGACGGCCTGCTGGTTGACGTCACCGAAATCGCAGCCGAGACGGGCTTCCGGCTTCCTGTGGCGATGACTCGCGCGGCATGGTTGGACTGCATCGAATGGAGTGAGGAAGACAGCCGGCGGCAGGCCTATCAAGACCCAAGCGGCCGCCTTTGGGACGTTGTCTGGATGGCTGCCCAGGCCGCACGCCGTGGCCACGGTGACAGGCTGGCATTCCAACTCTATCGGGTGCCGAGGGGCGGCCGTTCCGTAAGGCCGAGGTTGGTGACCCTCCATCTGCACATCGGCCCCGGCGATGACCCTGAGCCGGTCATCACCATCATGTTGCCTGGTGAAGATTAGCCAAGCACGCCCCGCATTCGGTGCGGGCCTTGTTCGTTTGACTTAGGAGATTGATATGCACTGGTTTGATAGGATTTTCGGTTGGTTCAGCTTCGGCAGCCCGGATGATTCAGGCTCGGACAACGTGCCGGGGCTGCAGGATGAAATGTGCACCATCAACCCCGCCTCCGGCTTGCCGATGACAGGCGGTTGCGGTGGGGTAGACGTAGCGGGAAACCCCTACGGCATGAACATGCAGGACAGCTGGTCTCAACCGACCAGCTGGGACAGTACTTCCTCCGACTCAAGCAGTTGAAATAACGGCACAGGCGGTAGCTGTGGTGAAGGCTCTCGATCCCGAGGTGTCTGACCAGCTCTTTCCAGTATGACTCGAAGGCGGCGCCCTTTCTCGTCGGCGGTGGGAGCCCGGTTGCGGTACGGCGCAGGCTTGGCACTCGCTCCAAAGCAAACGGCATGAAGCAACCACTATACGCGAACAGGCAGACTCACCTTCGGCTGGATAGGTACCAGGGTCTTGGCGTAAGCGCGCAAAATGTCGTTGTAGAGGTCCACGTGCTTAGGCGCCTCAACTGAGATGATCAGGGCGTATCGAATCTTCTCGGCGTTTGTCGTCGGTCCACCGGCCTCGCGTGCGTTGTAGTGGATATCGAATACCGGGTTGTCCAGACTGCTGCCACGCATGGACTTGTTGCCGTGCAGGACCGTCTCCCACTTGCCCATGTCGGAACGGCGCTCTTCCTCCGTAGCGTACTTCTTCATGTCGAAGAAGCCCTTTGTGTCGGCATTTTTCTTGCCTTCCTTCACCTTCTTGTCGCTGGGCCGGAACACGATCTCGAGGCCAGCCCGCGTGTACGCGACGGCATCCTGCGGGTCTGTCGGCGAGGCATAGCAAAAGGTCGCCTTCAAACGGATGTTGCCTTGCAAACCACCGACGGGCAGCGGAAGCGTCGCACGCAGGTACTTACCCGGCTTCAACTCGCCCTGATAGACCACTCGCGCCACGCCAGTCGGGCATGTAATGACCTCCATCAAATTTTCGGGTACCTTGCCCCAACCCACTTCGAGCTTGTCATGGGTGGACAGATCAGCCGAGTGAACGAGCAGCGCCTTGATGGCCAGCGGAGTCAAATCCGCCCCGAGGATCGCTCGTACCCCGACGGCACTGCGCAACAGGTACGGAGACGCGAAACTGGTGCCCAATTGCGGCACCAACGTCGGCCTCACGCCTTCTGCCAGCACGTGGAAATACTTGGAGCTGTATGCATCGCCACCGAAGGCCATGAGGTCTGGTTTCACTACGCCAGGACTGCGTCCAGGTCCAATGGCACTGTAGGCTGCACGCGCCCACGTCGCATCAACGTTGTCGGCGGCGCCCACGGATAGCGCATTGACGCAGTCTGCCGGCACCTGCACGCGGGCATTGCCCGCTGACAAATCCATTTCGCCGTTGTTGCCAACAGCCACAGTCATAAACGTATCGCCATCGCTGAGCAGATCGTCGATCACAGAGGTCCAGGCATGCACGTCTGTGTCCTCGATCGGAAGGTCCGGCCCCAGGCTGAGATTGATGAATTGATACTGGCGCGACAGTAGAACTTCTTCGATTAGCCCCAGCGTGCGGTACAGCTCAAGAGGGTCTTCCGATTCGGTCTCGCGATCTAGCACACGCAAGTGATCGACGTAGGAGTATGGTCGTGCCGCGGTGCTGTTCGGAGCGATAGGGCCGAACACGAATGCCGAAGTCACACCGAGACCATGTTCGAGGCCGCCCGGATCGTCCTCCGCCTTGTCATCCAGCACGCGGTAGGTACGCACCCACGGCGCGATGCTGTGCTGCTTGGGCAAACCGCCATCGAGGATGGCTACCTTGGGTTCGGACGACAGAGGTTGTTCCGTCGGCAAACTGCACGCCACTGTCACGCCCGCCGAGCGCTGCACGGGGCGCATGCCGCGTAGTTTCGGCATGGGACGAATCACACGCACAAAGGAGAACTCGGCCAGGCGCTTGACGTCCTTGTGCCTGCCCTCGGCCGGGAGGAACCATAGGTTACCCGCGCTGAACGCCAGGTCGGCATGGATCGTTACGCCAACGTCTGCCGCATAGTTGGCGAATGCACGTTGCACGAACTGCTCGTTATCACCGGGAAGCAAATGGATACCGACCTCGAAGAATCGATCCTTTTCCTTGCCGAGCGAGACGATGCGGTCCTTCGGCTCGAAGGCGGAAAACCGCTCGATATGCGACAGATCCTTCGCTTCGTTCGACCCCTCTTCCAGCTGCCCCGCCCAGTCCTTCAACTGGCGGAACGCCTGGCGCCTACCCACCACGAAAAGCTCCGTAGTGGTCGATTCGCGCGGCGGTCCCTTCTTGGACCAGCCATCCGGTGTAAGTTTGACGGCCCTGCTTCCGACCGACTCAAAACCAGCGCTGCGCAGCATGGCCACCGGGAAGAAGGAGCGCGCGATGTAGCTGGGACTGAGTGTGAGGCGCGCCACCGCCAAATCCCCCGGACAGGCATTGGCGGGCAAATTGTCGAGGCTCGACGCGACTTCGACGAACTGCGGCGTCAACCGGCTCCTCGCCTGCTGCAACGTGTACACCTCGGCCTTGTCCATGCCGCGCTTGGGACCCTTGATTTCGTGGGTCAACAGCTCACCACGCCCGATCAGAAAGTTCGTCTGACTCATGCCTCATGCCTCCGCTTCTTGGGAACGACGGTTGGTTCGCAGGTTGTGTACTTGCGAATGGTGTCCCGGCTCACTCCAGTGATGTCCGAAATGCTGTGCTGGGACAGACGCGTCTGTTTTGCCAGCAACACTGCCATGTCGATGCGGCCCTGCCGATCTAGCGAGAGGGCGCGTGCTTTGATGAACTCCTCGATCAAGTCGGCATCCGGCGTTGTCCCCAACGCCACGGCGCGCCGGAAGCGCTGTATTTCGCGCTCGATGTCGCTGAAGGACTGGCCGCGAAACGCGAAGGTCAGAACATCGATCCAGCGACCGAACAGCGCAGAGTCCGGCCCAAGGAACCGCTTGATGGCTTCCTTGATCGCCGCCGACTTTGGCACCTTGAATTCCACGACCAGATCAAACCGCCGCCACAGCGCCGGATCGATCAGCTCCGGGTGATTGGTGGCGGCCAGTAGCAATCCCGTCGCAGGCCACTCATCGACTTCCTGCAGGATCACAGTCACCAGCCGTTTGAGTTCACCAACATCAGAGTCATCACTGCGGCGCTTGGCTATAGCATCGATCTCGTCCAACAGCAGGACGCAGGGGCTACGCTTGGCGAAGTCCAGCGCCGCGCGCAGATTGCTGCCGCTGCGTCCAAGCAGACTGCTCATAACAGCCGTCAGATCGAGCACATACAACGGCACGTCAAGCTGGGCGGCCAGCCAACGTGCCGTCAGCGTCTTGCCGACGCCAGGCTGACCAACAAAGATGGCAGAACGTGTCGGGGTCAAGCCCAACGCGGCAAGGCGTGCCATCTGCTTGCGCTCTTGAATTAACTGCCCAAGGGATTCCTCTAGCTCCGCCGACAACATCGGCGCCTCTCGGTCCGAGGAGTCGTTGAAGACCTTCAGTAACGACAGACGCGACTCGTCATCCACCGGCAGGGCCTGCCCCGGTGGCATCGGCGCCACCGCCTTGCGCAATGGTGCCCCTGCTCGATGCGGCTTGGCGCGTAGAAACAGGTCCACCTGTTCGGCCAACTCCGGTTCGGTATTCCGGTACTTTCTGACCAGCCTTGCAGCGAACAGACGAACGTCTTCCGTTTGTTCTGCCAGCGCCAACCTAACAATCTGGGCTAAATCAGCCTTCAAACCACTCAACTCGCCCATATTAACCGTATCCACATGTTTTGTAATTGTTTTCCGACACCGGAAAACGGACTACGATTATTTTCTCATACTTCTGAGGCGACTAGAAGGTC
Organism: Pseudomonadota bacterium; assembly: GCA_021820845.1. Taxonomy (GTDB): domain Bacteria; phylum Pseudomonadota; class Gammaproteobacteria; order Burkholderiales; family Thiobacillaceae; genus Thiobacillus. Next base: position 2,938 of record JAKADC010000008.1, on the reverse strand, counting down.
CCGGGAACGAAAGGTAAAGATCGCGATATAGGGCCTTTTCTTGCTGTCGCTGTGCGCGCCCCGATCGCGGGGAAATCAAACGCGCAGCAAAACAGCATGAATACTTGTTACACTTTCTGCGACACAGTCCCGTGTGACACCCGCCCTAAACCCGCGTAAACACGATAGGTGGTTGGTGGTCGATGGTCTCCCATCATCCACCCCATCTTTATTCAGTCGAAGTAGGCACGAAGCCCGCGCGAGCGGGCTTCGTCCATTTCATTCCCGGATCTCGCCGTCGACGTACAGCCAGCGTCCGTCCACCCGTTCGAAGCGGCTGGTTTCGTGCAGCCTGTAGGCGCGGCCGTTCAGCTTGTAGCGCGCCACGAACTCGACCGTCGCGTGGGTCGCATCGAGCGGCGTGTACGATTTCACCGCCAGTCCCAGCCATTTGGGACGCGGCACCGCATCGAGGCCCAACGCCGCCGGCCGGGTCGCGGGATGCCAGGTCGCCCGCAGGTACGCCTCCAGCCCGAGCACGTAGGCGCTGTAGCGCGAGCGCATCAGGCTTTCGGCGTCCGGGGCCGGCTCGCCGGCGTGAAACCGTCCGCAACAGGCGGCGAGTTCGCGCCCCGAGCCGCACGGACACAGCCCGCCGCTCATCGCTGTTTCACCCGGCAGCGCAGTTTCGGCCTGATGTACGGCCACACGGCGTCGAGCATCTTTCCCTGGGCTTTCTCGTTCGGATGAATGCGGTCCGCCTGCATCATGCCGGGCGCGACCGCGACGCGGCAGACGAAACACGGCACGCGCACGATCTTTTCCTCGCGCGCCACGTCGACGTACAGCTTCGCCACCGCCTCGGCGTAAGGCTTGCCGTAATTGGGCAGTACGGGCGCCTCGAGCAGCGCCACCCAGGCGCCGGCCGCCTTGGCCTGGCGGATCAGCCTGACGAGGTTCTGGCGGATCACCTGGGGCGGTGTGCCGCGCATGGCGTCATTGCCGCCGAGTTCGATCAGCACGCCTTGCGGGCGGTGCCGTTCGAGCGCGGGCTGCAGGCGCTGCAGGCCGTTCTGCGTGGTGTCGCCGCTGATGCTGGCGTTGACCACGTGCCAGTCCGGCGCCCGTTGCTCGAGGCGCGCGCCGAGACGGTCCACCCAGCTCTGCCCCGGCGCGAGCCCATAGCCGGAACTCAGGCTGTCGCCGAGAATCAACAGGGAACACGGGCTCGCCGCCGCCGAGATCGGCAACCACAACACGAGCAGCATCCACACGCGATAATTCATGCATCCACCTTGATCCGGTCCAATTTCGATGACGCCACCTGACAGCGCCCGGTTCCCTGATTCCGTCGTGCTGGCGCGCGCACTCTCGCAGCGCGTTCCCGTCGCCGACGGCGAGCTCGTCATCCTCGATGAAGTCGAGCTCGTCGTCAAAGCGGGCGAGACGCTCGCGATCACCGGCGCCTCGGGGTCGGGCAAATCCACGCTGCTCGGGCTGCTGGCCGGGCTCGACCATCCGTCGGCAGGAGAAATCTTTCTGCTCGGCCAGCGGCTCGACGGCCTCGACGAGGACGCCCGCGCCCGCCTGCGCGCAGGCCGCGTCGGCTTCGTGTTCCAGTCGTTCCAGCTGCTGCCCGCGCTCACCGCGCTGGAAAATATCCTGCTGCCGCTGGAACTGGCCGCCGCATCCGGGCCGGGGACGGACGCGCGCGAACGCGCCGCGTACTGGCTCGATCGCGTGGGGCTCGCCGCGCGCGGCGGCCACACCCCGCGCCAGCTCTCCGGCGGCGAGCAGCAGCGCGTCGCCATCGCACGCGCCTTCGCCACCGACCCTGAAATCGTATTCGCCGACGAACCCACCGGCAATCTCGACGCCGAGACCGGGGCGCGCATCATCGAGCTGCTGTTCGAACTCAACGCGTCGGCCCGCACCACGCTGATCCTGGTCACCCACGACGACGCGCTGGCGGCGCGCTGCCAGCGCCGGCTGCATCTGGTCGCGGGCCGCGTCGCATGAAACCCCTGCGAAAGCGCGGCGCGGCGGCACGTCTTCCGTGGATGATCCGGCTCGGCCTGTGGCTCTTGCGGCGCGAACGCAAAAGCGGCGAATGGCGCGTGCTGCTGCTGGCGCTGATCGTCGGCGTCGGCAGCGTCGCCACCACCGGCTTTCTCGGCGACCGCATCGAGCGGAGCATGAATGAGCAGGGCGCGAGCTTTCTCGGCGCCGACCTGCTGGTCACCAGCCCGCGCCCGATCGAAAACTGGCCGCGCCAGACGCTGCAAACCAGCCGCGCGCTCGAGTTCGCCAGCATGGTGAGCCGCGGCGACGCCTTCCAGCTCGCCACCCTGCGCGCCGTCGACGCGGCCTACCCGCTGCGCGGCAGCGTGCGCATCGCCGACCGCCCCTTCGCTGCCGGAACGCCGCGGCCCGCCGAGCCGCCGCCGGGCGCGATCTACGTCGCCCCCGATCTCCTCGCCCTGTTGTCCGCGAAGGTGGGCGACCGCGTCCAGATCGGCGAAGCGACCTTCACCATCGCCGGGGTCGTGGCCGAAGAACCGGGCCAGCTCGGCGGCGTGTTCGGTCTCGCGCCGCGCGTGTTCCTGCGCGCCGACGAAGTCGGGGGAACCCGCGTGCTGCAGCCGGGCAGCCGCGTGACTTACCTGTATCAGTTCGCAGGACCGCCGGACCGCGTCGCGGCGTTCGGCGCCGCGCTGAAGCCCGCGCTCGACAGCACGCAGCGCCTGATCGGCTCGCGCGAAGGCGTCGAGACCCTGCACGGCGCGTTCGCCGACGCCGACCGCTACATCCAGCTCACCGCGCTCGTCAGCCTCCTGCTGTCGGTGGCCGCCATCGCCATCGCCTCGCACCGCCACGCCGTGCGGCACTACGACCAGGCGGCGCTGCTGCGCTGCTTCGGCGCCACCACGGCGCAGCTGCGAACGCTCTATGCCGCCCA
>JAKADC010000014.1 GCA_021820845.1 Pseudomonadota bacterium | reverse complement strand
CGATCAGCGCCGACATCCCGTGATGGTGGGCGCCCTCGCGGATGACCGACTCGTGTTCGGCGAGATGCAGGATGTCCCAGTCGCCGAACCAGTCGCGCAGCAGCTCGCTCGTGTACATGTTGGCGGCACTGGGCGGCCCGCCGGTCCCGAATTCGACCTGCTTCGGCGTGTAGCCCTGCAGCACCAGCAGCCCGCCCGGCTTCAGGCAGCGGCGGATGCCGGTGATGAGCCGGTCGCGTTCGGGCGGCGGCGCGAACTGGATGAAGATCGCGGCGACGAGGTCATAGGCCGCTTCCGGCCAGTCCCAGTTCAGCAGGTCGGCCTGCTCGAACGTGAGCGTGACGCCGCGTGCGGCCGCGAGCCTGCGGGCCTTGTCGAGCGCGGCGGCGGAAAAATCGACCGCATGCACCTGCGCGCCCCGCTCGGCCAGCCAGACGCCGTTGCGGCCTTCGCCATCGGCCACCGCCAGCGCGCGCATCCCGGGCTTGACCAGCGCGGCCTGGCTTTCGAGAAACTGGTTGGGCGCGGTGCCGAAGATGTAGTCGTCGGTCGCGTACCGCTCGTCCCAGAAGTTCGAGCTCATTTCCTTGTCCTTACTTGGCGTTGGCCGCAAGCAGCTTTTCAAGCTGCGCGGCCGGCACCATGCCGGGCACGCGCTGGCCGTTGGCGAAGAACAGCGTCGGCGTGCCGGACACTTTCAACTGGTTGCCCAGCGCGACGTTGGCGGCCACCGGGTTGGGGCAATTGCCGTCATTTTTCGGCACGACGCCGCGGCTGATGTAGTCGTCCCACGCCTTGTTGCGGTCGGGTGCGCACCAGATCTGCTTCGAAGTCTGCGGCGCCTTGGGGTGCAGGCCTTCGATCGGATAGAGGAAGGTGTAGACGGTGATGTTGTCGACCTTCGCGAGCTCGGCCTCGAACCGGCGGCAATAGGGGCAATCGACGTCGGAAAAGAGGATCAGCTTGCGGGCGCCGTTTCCTTTGACCGTCTTCAGCGCGTTATTCAGCGGGAAGCTGTCCCACTTCACCGCCTGCAGCTGGTTCAGGCGCGCCTGCGTCAGGTTGGTGCGGCTCTTCAGGTCGACCACGTCGCCGAGGAAAACATACTGCGCCTTGGCGTCCGCGTACACGAGCTGCCCGTCGAGATAGACCTCGTACAGGCCGCTGTAGGGCGTCTTCTGCACCGAGCTGATCTTGGCGCCCGGAAACTGCTGCGTCAGCGCCTTGCGAATGTCCGACTCGTCGGCGTGCGCGGACGCGGTCAGCAGCAGGGCGGCGGCGAGCGCGAGGGGGATGAATTTCATTCAGAACTCCAGAAAGGACATCAAAAGAAAGGTCAGGACATCGCTTCGCGCACCAGCGCGGCTTTCAGCGGCGGCAGGTGGTCGACGACCCGCATGCCGGCGTTGCGCAGCCATGCGGCATGCGCGTCGGCGAACAGATGATGCAGGCCATGGGTGAGCGCCTGCATCCGCTGCACCGGCTCGGCGCGCGCGCGCGCGTGGCGTTGCAGCACGCGGAGGTCGCCGCAATGGGCACGGGCCCGGCGCGCGCCGGCCAGCGCGTCGACCAGCGACTCGGCATCGCCGAATCCCAGATTGACGCCCTGTCCCGCCAGCGGATGCACGCCGTGGGCGGCGTCGCCGATCAAGGCCACGCCGGGGGCCACGGCAGCCTCCACCCGGATCAGACGCAGGGGGAACGCCGCCGCTGGCGTCAGCAGGCGCAGCGCACCCAGCCGGTCGTGGCCCGCCGCCCGCACCTTTTCGGCCAGCGAGGCTGCATCGAGCGCGACCAGTTCGTCCGCATGCGCCGTCCCGGTTGACCAGACCATCGACACGCGGTTCCCGGGCAGCGGCAGCCAGGCCAGGATGTCGCCGTCGAAAAACCACTGAAACGCCGTGCCGCGATGCGGGCGCTCGCATTCGAAATTGGCGACCACGCCGCTCTGGCCGTAGGGCGTCAGCGTCGAGGCAAGGCCCGCCCAGTCACGGATCCGCGAAGCGGCACCGTCGGCACCGACGACGAGCTCGGCTTCCAGCGTGGTGCCGTCGGCCAGGGTCAGTTGCGTCGCGGCACCGTTCCTGACGAGCGATTCGATTGCCGCCGGGCAATGGAGCGTCATGTTGCCGGACGCGCTTTCGGCCTCGATCGCCTGCCACAGCGCGTACTGCAGGCGTCCGCTCTCGAGAATGGTCGCCAGATGCGACACGCCCGATTCGTAGGCGTCGAGCCGGACCGTGCCGCTCGCGTCGCCCGCGACGTCCATGCGGTACACCCGTTGAATGCGGCCGCCGTCCATGCGCTGCCAGGCGCCGAGACGTTCGAGAAAACGCTGGCTGGGCGGGCTGATGGCGTAGACCCGCGTGTCCCAGGCGGCGTCAGGGCGCCTGGGCGGCTGGCGCTCGACCAGCGCGACCCGCAAGCCCTGCCGCGCGAGCGCGAGCGCGGCGGCGGCGCCCACGAGGCCGGCACCGACGACGACGACCTGGCAGCGCTCGACGCTCATCCGCGCGCCCCGAACATCATGCGCCGGGCGACGAAGGTCTTCAGCGGCGGAAACGCTTCCAGCGCCAGCAGGCCCAGTCCGCGCGCGTGATGCAGCGGGCCGACGTCGTTGGAGAACACGCGCACCAGGAAGTCGGTGAAGCCGAGGCCGCCGATCACGTCGGCGCGGCGGCCGCGCGCGTAGGCGGCGAGCATGGCCGCACTGCCGATTTCGCCCGTCGGCGTGTCGCCGGCGAGGCTCGCCAGTTCCCAGGCGTCGCGCAGTCCGATGTTGAAACCCTGCCCGGCGACCGGATGCAAGGTCTGCGCGGCGTTGCCGATGCGCACCACGCGCCCGCCGGCCTCGCTGCCCGCGTAGGAAAGCCGCAAGGGGAAGGTCTTGCGCGGGCCCGCGTGCAGGAAGCGGCCGCGGCGTCCGCCGAAATGGCGATAGAGCGCATCGAGGAATTCCGCGTCCGGCAGCGCGGCGATGCGCTGTGCCTCGGCCCTGCTCGCGGTCCACACAAGCGCATAGCCGTCCTCCTTCGGCAACAGCGCAGCCGGCCCCTCGGGCGTGAAGCGCTCGAACGCCTGGTTGCCGTGCGGCACTTCGGTCGCGACGTCGCATACCACTGCCGCCTGGTCGTAATCGCGCTCGAACCGTGGCTTGGGCGCCGCGTGAGCCGATTGAGAGTGGCCGCCGCGTCCGCCGTCGGCCACCACCACGAGCGGGCCGACGAGCACGCGCCCGTCAGCGGCGTGCAGGCTCGCCGCATCCGCGCCGGATTCGATCCGGTTCGCCGCGACGCCGTATTCGACCAGGATGTCCGCGTCGTCCAGCGCCTGCTTCAGGACGGCGGCGAGTTCGGCGTAGGGCAGCACGTAGCCCAGTGCCGGCACGCCCATCTCGTCGGCGGACAAGCGCGCCATCCCGAGCCCGCCGCGCTGCGAGACGTGGATGCGGGTGATCGGCGTGACGCCTTGGAGCCGGTCCCACACGCCGAGACGTTCGAGGATCAGGCGCGAACCGTGCGCCAGCGCGAGCGTCCGGCTGTCGCCCCGGGTATCGGCCGGCTGCGCCTCGAGCACGTGCGCCGCGACACCCTGCTGCTGCAGCGCCAGCGCGCAGACGGCCCCGACCGGTCCGGCACCGACGACGAGGACGCGGCTCATGGAGTCATCCACGCCTCGATCTCCGCGACCGTTTTCGGCGGCGAGGTCAGCACCTCGCAGCCCGATTCGGTCACCGCGACGTCGTCCTCGATGCGGATGCCGATGTTCCAGAACGCCTCGGGCACGTCGTCCGCCGGGCGGATGTACAGGCCCGGCTCGACCGTCAGCGTCATGCCCGCGACCAGCGGGCGCCATTCGCCGTGCAGCTTGTATTCGCCGGCGTCGTGCACGTCCATGCCGAGCCAGTGACCGGTGCGGTGCATGTAGAAGCGCGTGTAGGCGTTCGACTCGATGAGGCCGTCGACCTCGCCCGCGAGCAGGCCGAGATCGACCATGCCCTGCGTCAGCACGCGTACCGCCGCCTCGTGCGGGCTGTTCCAGTGATTGCCGGGCCGAACCGCGTCGATGGCCGCCGCCTGCGCCGCCAGCACCAGCTCGTAGGCGTCCTTCTGCGCCGGCGAAAAACGGCCGTTGACCGGGAAGGTGCGGGTGATGTCGGCCGCGTAGCTGCCGAATTCGGCCGCCGCGTCGATGAGCAGCAGGTCGCCGTCGGCGAGCGGACGGTTGTTGAATACGTAGTGCAATACGCAGGCGTTCGCGCCGCTGGCGACGATCGACGTGTACGCCGGCGCCTCGGCGCCACCGCGACGGAAGGCGGAAAGCAGTTCCGCCTCGATCTCGTACTCGTAGCCGCCCGGCCGGGCCGCGCGCATGGCGGCGCGATGCGCGCCGGTGGAAATTTCGGCCGCACGCCGCATCAGGGCGAGTTCGTGGCCGTCCTTGACGAGGCGCATCTCGTCCAGCCAGACGCGCGCGTCGACCAGCCTGGTCGGCGCCTGCACGCCGCCGCGCGCCTTGCCGCGCACCGTGTTGAGCCAGCCCATCACCCGCGTGTCCCACGCCATCTCGCGGCCGATGACGTAGGCGAGCGCCGGCTGGTTTTCCAGCAGCTTCGGCAATTCCGTATCGAGCGTATCGAAGGCGAAGGCCTCGTCGAACGCGAAGGCCTCGCGCGCCGCCTCGGGGCCGTAACGGAAGCCGTCCCAGATTTCCCTTTCCTCGTTCCGCTCGCGGCAGAACAGGATGTGGCGCGGCTCCTTGCCGGCGACCAGCACGACCACGGCCTCGGGCTCGTTGAAGCCGGTCAGCCAGTAGAAATAGCTGTCGTGGCGGTAGGGATAGTGGGTGTCGCGATTGCGTGGCACCTCCGGCGCGGTGGCGATGACCATCACCCCCTCGCCCATCTCCTCGATGACCCGCCGACGGCGCGCGCGGTAGAGTGCCGAATCAGGCTGCATGGCGTTGTTTCAGTTCCTCGTCGAGCGCGGCGAGGCGCACGGGCGTGCCGACGTCTTCCCAGCGCCCGCCGTAGTGCTCGCCGGACACGCGCCCGGCGTCGATCGCCAATCGCAAGAGCGGCGCCAGCGGCGCCTTCACGCCAGCCGCCGTCTCGGCGAACAGCGCGCGGCGATAGACGCCGATGCCGGAAAAGGTCAGGCGAGCAGGATGCGCAAGGGGCGCACCGGCGCCCTTCACGCGGCCGCCGTCGAGCACGAAATCCCCGTCCGGATGGTGCGGCGGATTGTCGACCAGCACCAGATGCGCCAGGTCGCGGCTGTCCGCCAGGCGCGCCAGCGGCTCGGCCAGCCGGCCGAGATCGTATTCGCAGTAGATGTCGCCGTTCACCACCGGAAAGACATCGCTTTCGATGAGCGGCAGCGCGGTGGCGATGCCGCCCGCCGTCTCGAGCGCACTGGCCTCGCGCGAATAGGCGATCGACACGCCGAACGCCGCGCCGTTTCCCAGCACGTCCTCGATCTGATGACCGAGGTGCGCGTGGTTGATGACGATGCGCGAGAAGCCCGCCGCGCGCAGCCGCTCGATGTGCCAGACGATCAGCGGTTTGCCGCCGACCGCCAGGAGCGGCTTGGGCGTGCGGTCGGTGAGCGGACGCATGCGCTCGCCGCGCCCGGCGGCGAGGATCATGGCGGTTCGGTTGGTTGCGGCGTTCAAGATGAAGACTTTGGCGAGCCAGGACAAAACCCAGATAGTAATTGTAAACGCCCGGTCAGCACCGGCCAGGTTTTGGCTTTCCCGCTCCCCGACACCTCGCCCGCGGGCGGAGGAGGTGCCAAGACCTCAGAACGTATACCCCACCTTCACCTCGCGGTTCTCCAGCCCGTCGAGCAGGAACAGCAGCGGCTTCAGGTCGTCGTAACGCTCGCAGGCCTTCCTCAGGTAGTGCATCACCAGCGGCATGTCCTTGAGGTAGCCGTCCTTGCCGTCGCGGTGATACAGCCGGGCGAAAATGCCGAGCACCTTGATATGGCGCTGCGCGCCCATCCACTCGAAATCGCGCCAGAACTCGCCGAAATCCTCCCGCACCGGCAGGCGGGCGAGGCGCGCCTTTTCCCAGTAGCGGATCACCCAGTCGAGCTGCTGCTCCTCGTCCCACTGGATGTAGGCGTCGCGGTAGATCGACGCGAGGTCGTAGGTGATCGGGCCGTGGACCGCGTCCTGGAAGTCGAGGATGCCGGGATTGGGATCGGACACCATGAGGTTGCGCGAATGCCAGTCGCGGTGCACGTAGACCCGGGGCTGCGCCAGGTTGTTGGCGAGGATGCGAGCGAACGCGGTGTCGAGGACGGCTTTCTGCTCGTCGTTCAAAACGACGCCGAGATGCTTTGCGACGTACCAGTCGGGAAACAGCATGAGTTCGCGGGTCAGCAGCGCCTGGTCGTATTCCGGCAGCACGCCCGGACGGCTCGCCTGCTGGATGCGGATCAGGGCGTCGTTCGACGCCAGATACAGTTCGCGCGCCACGAGCGGATCCGGCGCGTCGCCGGCGAGCGCCGACAGGTAGGTCGTATTGCCGAGGTCGGTCAGCAGCAGAAAGCCCTGATCCAGATCCTGCGCCAGCACCTTCGGCACGTGCACGCCGGCGTCGGCAAACAGCCGGGCGACGGCGATGAACGGCCGGCAATCCTCATGCGCCGGCGGCGCGTCCATCACGATATAATCGCGACCTTTGGCAGTGACGCGAAAATAGCGGCGAAAGCTGGCGTCCGCCGACGCCGGGGCGATGTCCAGAGAATCGCCGCCGAGCTGTCGGGCGGCCCAAGTCTGTAAAGCCTGCAAACGTTCCACTGTCAAACCGCTCCGAATAACGCTGTTCCCAATAACCTGGTCCGGATTTTACATCGCTTGTCCACCCTGCCCGGCTTTACGCTCGTTGTGCTGTTGCTGGCCGCCGGTCCTGCCGCCGCGGACGGGCTCGTGCTGAAAAAGGATGTCGAGCTGAAAGGTTCGACCGTGGCCGGCAAGGAAGGCCCGCTGTTTCTCAGCGCCGACCGCATCGAATCGACCGCGCCCGACGTGATCGTGGCCACGGGCAACGTGGAAGCCCGCCAGGCCGGGCAGAATTTCTTTGCCGACTGGCTGCTCTACGACACGACGCAGGACCTGGTGCAGGCGCGCGGCGCCGTCCGGCTGGAGCAGGCCGCGATGGTCGTGACGGGCGATTCGCTCAAATATCATCTCGACGACTACAGCGGCGAATTCATCCGGCCCGTATACCAGCTCGCGCCGTCGCGCCCGGCACACAAGCCAGGCAGCCCGGTCGAAGCAAGCGACACGAGCGAGTCGTCGATGCTGTCGCAGCCCGGACGCGGCCACGCCGACCGCATCGACTTCCTCAACGAAAACCAGTGCACGCTGCACAACGCGACCTATACGACGTGCCCGCTGGGCAACGACGACTGGTTCCTCAAGGTGCGCGATCTCGATCTCGACAAGGGCCGCAACGTGGGAACGGCGCACAGCGCCTCGCTCCACTTCCTCGGCGTGCCGATCCTGTATACGCCGTGGCTGGATTTCCCCCTCAACAATGCGCGCAAGAGCGGCGTGCTGGCGCCGACCTTCGGCACCACCCAGCGCAGCGGCATCGACCTGATGGTGCCGTACTACCTCAACCTTGCGCCCAACTACGACGCCACGCTGTATCCCCGCATGATGTCCAAGCGCGGCGTGCAGCTCGGCACCGAATTCCGCTACCTGCTGAATGACGCCCACGGCGTGAACCGCGTGGAATACCTGCCCAATGACGCGGTCGCCGACCGCTCGCGGTGGAGCATGCTCCTCAACAACATCTATCGCGTCAACGCCACGACCGAGGCGGGGATGCTGTTCAACCGCGTGTCCGACAACGATTATTTCCGCGATCTGTCCAACCTGCTCGCGGTCACGTCGCTTACGAACCTCGACCAGGAAGCCTGGCTGACCACCCAGCACGCCAACTGGTACGCCGAAGTGCGCGCGCAGCAATACCAGACGCTGCAGGATTCCACCTCGCCGATTCCCCTGGTCGAGCCCTACGCGCGCCTTCCGCAGACCCGCTTCGGCGTCGACAAGATCTTCGAGAACGGGCTCGAATTCAAGCTGGAGAGCGAGGCGACCCGCTTCGCCCACCCCACGCTCGTCGAAGGCACGCGGGTGCTGGCCTACCCGACGCTGCGCATGCCGCTCACCAATTCGTTCGGTTTCCTCACGCCGCAGATCGGCTGGCACAGCACGTATTACAGCCTGGACAACCGCGCGGCGGTCCAGAACATCAGCCGCAACCTGCCGATCTTCAGCCTCGACAGCGGCGTCACCTTCGACCGCCCCTTCCGTTTTGCCGGCCACGATTACCAGCAGACGCTGGAACCGCGCGCCTACTATGTCTACGCGCCCTACCGCGACCAGTCGAACATTCCGGTGTTCGACACGGCGCTGCTCGATTTCAGCTACGCGCAGATGTTCACCGAGAACCAGTTCATCGGCGGCGACCGCGTCAACGATGCGAATCAGCTGACGGTCGCGGTCACCAGCCGCTTCACCGAGGCGGCGAGCGGGCTGGAACGGCTGCAGGTCACGCTCGGCCAGCGCTACTACTTCAGCGCGCAGGAAGTGACCCTGCCCGGCATGGAACCGCGCGCCAGCAATTCCAGCGACCTGCTCGCCGCGGTCAGCGGGCAGATCACGCATGACTGGCACGTCGACACGGCGTGGCAATTCGACGCGCAGAACGGCACCACCCTCCGCCAGAACCTCGGCGTGTCGTACCGGCCCGCCCCGGGTCGCGTGCTGAACCTGGGCTACCGCTTCATCGACCAGACCACGGAACAGGTCGACGTCTCCGCGGAATGGCCGCTCGCCCGGCGCTGGTACGGCATGTTCCGCTACAACTACTCGTTCAAGGACAGCAAGCTGGTCGAAGGCCTGGCGGGACTCGAATACAATGGCGGGTGCTGGGCGCTGCGCGGGGTCGTGCAGCGGCTCGCCACCAAGACGAACCAGTCCACCGACACGCTGTTCTTCCAACTGGTGTTGAACGGAATGGGCGGCATCGGCTCCAATCCGCTCGACGTATTGAAACGTAGTGTTCCTGGATACAGGCCTAGCAATGAAATTATTCAAACGCCCTGAATGGCGCCGTCCGCACTGGCTGCTGGCGCTGCTGATCGCCGTGTCGGCCCTGTTGCCGGCCCACGCCGCCACGCAGATTCAGGAACTCGATCACGTCGTCGCCGTCGTCAACGACGAAGTCATCACGCGGCAGGAACTCGCCCAGCGCTACGACGAAGTCGTCCGCAACCTGTCGCGGCAGAACACGCCGTTGCCGCCGCGCGACGTGCTGGAAAAACAGGTGCTCGAACGCATGGTGACCGAACTCGCGCTGCTGCAGCACGCGCGCGCCACCGGCATTCGCGTCGACCCGACGCAGGTCGAGCGCACCCTGCAGCGCATCGCCGCGCAGAACAAGCTCGACATGGCCGGATTGCAGGCTGCGCTGGAGAAGGACGGCCAGAGCCTCGACAGCATGCGCACCACGATCCGCAATGAACTCATGATCGCGCGCGCCCGCGAACGCGACGTCGACAACCGCATCTCGGTCAGCGACGCCGAAATCGAAGGCTATCTGCAAACGCAGGCGCAGCAAGGCGCGCAGACCGAATACAACTTCGCTCACATCCTGGTGACGGTGCCCGAAAACGCCTCGCCCGAGCAGATCCAGGCACGCCGCGCCCGCGCCGAGGATATCGTCGCCCAGCTCGCGAAGGGCGCCGACTTCGCCCAGCTCTCGGCCAGCTATTCGGATGCGCCGAACGCGCTGCAGGGCGGCGCCATGGGCTGGCGTGCCAGCGGCAAGATCCCGACCCTGTTTGCCGACGCGCTGAAGACGCTCCAGCCCGGCCAGATCAGCCCGATCCTCAAGAGCGGCAACGGCTTCCACATCCTCAAGCTGATCGACAAGCGCGGGCTCGACGCCACGCTCAACGTGACGCAGACGCACGCGCGCCACATCCTCATCAAGACCAACGAGCTCACCTCGGAAGCGGATGCGCGCAACCGGCTGCTGCAGATCAAGGAGCGCATCGAAAACGGCGCGAAATTCGAAGACATGGCGCGCCTGCATTCCGAGGACGCCAGCGCGTCCAAGGGCGGCGACCTCGGCTGGGTCAATCCCGGCGACACCGTGCCCGAATTCGAGAAGGCGATGAACGCCCTGAAGCCCGGCGAAATCAGCGATCCCATTCAGACGCCGTTCGGATGGCACCTGATCCAGGTGCTCGGCCGCCGCACGCAGGATGTCACGCAGGAGCGCCAGAAGCTGCTCGCGCGCCAGGCCATCCGCGAGCGCAAGGGCGAGGAGGCATTCCAGGACTGGGTGCGCCAGATCCGCGATGCGGCCTATGTCGAAATCCGCCCGATCGACTGACCAGGGCACCCACGGCTTGAGCGAATCCGCGCGTCCGCCGCTTCTCGCCCTGACCGCGGGCGAACCGGCGGGAATCGGACCCGATCTGTGCATCGCCCTGTCGCAGCAGGCCCTGCCGTGCCGGCTGTCGGTCCTCGGCGATCTCGACGTACTGCGCGCCCGCGCGGCCCGCCTTGGCGTCGCCGTCGACTTCGTCACCGGCGACGCGGTCCCGCCGCACCGGACCGGCGCGCTGCACGTGCGGCATATTCCGGTCGCCGCGCCCGTCACCGCGGGCGTCCCCGACGCCGCCAACAGCACCCACGTGCTCGCCCTGCTCGACGCCGCCGTCGAGGGCTGCATGAACGGCGTCTACCAGGCCATCGTCACCGCGCCCGTGCACAAGGGCATCATCAACGACGCGGGCTTCCCCTTCACCGGCCATACCGAATACCTGGCCGACCGCAGCGGCACCGCGAGGGTCGTGATGATGCTCGCCGGCGGCGGCCTGCGCGTCGCGCTCGCCACCACCCACCTGCCCTTGCGTGCGGTCGCCGACGCCATCACGCCCGCCCTGCTCACCGAGGTGATCCGCATCCTGCACGCCGACCTGCAGCGCAAATTCGGCATCGCGACGCCGCGCATCGCCGTCGCCGGGCTCAATCCGCATGCAGGCGAATCCGGCCACCTCGGCCGCGAGGAAATCGAGATCATCGAGCCCACGCTCGAGCGCCTGCGCGGTGAAGGCATGGATCTCGTCGGCCCGCAGCCCGCCGACACGCTGTTCTCGCGCATCCGCCGCGAGCCGTGCGACGCGGTGCTGGCGATGTATCACGACCAGGGGCTGCCGGTATTGAAGTACGCCAGTTTCGGCGCCGGCGTGAACATCACGCTGGGCCTGCCGTTCATCCGCACCTCGGTCGACCACGGCACCGCGCTCGACCTCGCCGGAACCGGCCGCGCGGAAGTCGGCAGCCTGCTCGCCGCGATCGAGGCGGCGCTGGAGATGACGGCAAGCGCCGCCGCCCCGACAACCGACGCAAGCCGCGGCAACCGCGATGCCCAGATCAATTAGCCACATCCCCCGCAAGCGCTTCGGTCAGAATTTCCTCGTCGACGACGGCATCGTCCATGCGATCGTCAACGCCGTTCGCCCGCAGGCGACCGACACCGTCGTCGAAATCGGCCCCGGCCTGGGCGCGCTCACCAAGCCGCTGCTCGAACGCCTGCCGCACCTGCATGCTGTCGAACTCGACCGCGACATCGTCGCGCGTCTGCAGAAAACGTGGCCCCGCGAGCGGCTGACCGTCCACGCCTGCGACGCGCTGAAATTCGATTTCGCCTCGCTGGGCCGCGATCTCCGCATCATCGGCAACCTGCCCTACAACATCTCGACGCCGCTGCTGTTCCATCTGATGGGATTCGCCGCGCACATCCGCGACATGACGTTCATGCTGCAGAAGGAGGTCGTCGAACGCATGGTCGCCGCGCCGTCCACGCCCGACTTCGGACGGCTGTCGATCATGCTGCAGCGCCGCTTCCATCTCGAATGGCTGCTCGACGTCCCGCCCACCGCCTTCGACCCGCCGCCCAAGGTCGATTCCGCCGTGGTCCGCCTGATTCCCAAGACGCCCGCGGAAATCGTTCCGCTCGACGAGGCGCTGTTTGCGCGCGTCGTCGCCGCCGCGTTTTCGCAGCGCCGCAAGACGCTCCGCAACACGCTGGGCAGCCTGATGACGCCCGGCGATTTCAGCGCGCTCGGCATCGATGCGGGGCTGCGCGCGGAAGCGCTTGCCGTCGCCGATTACGAAGCGATTGCCCGGCATCTCGCGGCACGCGCCGCCGATCACCCCGCGTCGGGCGTCTGATCCCGCAGGAAGGGATAATCGGTATAGCCCCTGGCTTCGCCCGTGTAAAACGTCGCATAGTCGGGCGCGTTGAGCGGCGCGCCGCGGCGGAAGCGTTCGACCAGATCCGGATTCGCGAGCAGCAGCCGGCCGAAGGCGATCGCATCGGCGGCGCCCGATTGCAGCGCGGCCTGCGCGGTCGCGAAGTCGTAGCCGTTGTTGCGGATCAGGTTGCCTTCGTACAGCGCGCGCAGTCGGTCGTAGTCGAACGGAATCCACTCCTCCCTCGGCGCGCCGCCCAGCCCTTGCAGCACGTCCAGGAAGGCAAGCCGCAAGGGATTCAGCTGCGTGACGACGTATTCGAAGGTCGCCTGCGGGTTGTCGTCGCTGAGATCGTTGAACGGCGTCACCGGCGACAGCCGCACGCCGACGCGTTCGCTGCCGATCTCCCGGCAGATTGCGTCCAGCACTTCGACGAGCAGGCGCGCGCGGTTTTCCTTGCTGCCGCCGTAGGCGTCGGTGCGATGGTTGGTCGAGGATCGCAAAAACTGGTCGAGCAGATAGCCGTTGCCGGCGTGCACCTCCACGCCGTCGAAACCCGCATCCATCGCGTTGCGCGCGGCACGCACGTAGGCCGCGACCACGCCCGGCAACTCCTCGGTCTCGAGCGCGCGCGGCGTGACGAAATCCTTCTTGCCCTGCTCGGTGTACACGTGCCCTGCCGGACGGATCGCCGAAGGCGCGACCGGAAGGGCGCCGCCCGGCTGCAGGTCGGGGTGGGAAATCCGGCCAACGTGCCAGAGCTGCAAGGCGATTTTTCCGCCGGCGCCGCGCACCGCCGCGGTCACCTGTTTCCACCCGGCGACCTGTTCGGGCGTATGGATGCCCGGCGTGCGGGGATAACCGTGGCCCTCGGCGCAGATCGGCGTGGCCTCGGTGAGGATCAGGCCCGCGGACGCGCGCTGCCGATAGTATTCGACGGCAAGCGACGTCGGCACGTTGCCCGGGCCGGCCCGGTTGCGCGTCAGCGACGACATGACGACGCGATTGGCAAGTTCGATGGCGCCGAAGCGGGCGGGCGAAAAAAGATCGGTCATGTGGAACATCCTCTGAACAGCGCATTGCACCGGAGCAATGCATAATGACGCCTGCATTTACACGGGAGCCGGGCACTCGCGGCGACCCTCCGGGCCGGCGAACGCCAACCCGCCGCTCCCCGTACTACCTGAAAGGAATCTCATGCATCTCCCCTTCATTGTCAGCATCCGGCCCGACGGGCGAGGCATGCAATCATGATAGAAAATCGCGCGCGCTTCGATCGCGCCATGGCCCTTTTCGACGCTGCCAACGCCGAAGACCCCAACCTGGACGACGGCCAGCCGAAGGAACTCCTCTATGCCAGGCGCATGACCGACATGATCGGCCGCTTCGCGCCGGACGCGTCCGAAGCCGCGCAGCTGGCGGTGCGCGCCCAGCACATCCGGCGCTGGACCGTTCCGCGCAACAGCTACCCGATGACCAAGGAAGGCTATCACGCGTGGCGCACCGGCCTGTATACCTTCCACGCCAACACCGCGGGCGAGCTGATGCGCGAGGCCGGCTACGACGATGCCATGATCGAGCGCGTGAAAAAGGCGGTGGGCAAGCGCGGCATCAAGGTCAACCCCGACTCGCAACTCCTCGAGGACATCGCCAACCTGGTCTTCATCGAGCATTACATGCTGGCCTTCGCCCAGACGAAGCCCGATTACGACGAGGCGAAATGGCTCGACATCATCCGCCGCACCTGGAACAAGATGTCGAAGAACGCCCAGGCCTTTGCCCTGTCGGGCGGGATCAGGCTGCCCGAACCGCTGGTGCCGCTGATCACCAAGGCGATCAGCCAGTAGCCGTCGCGGGCTACGCCCGCGTCACTCCGCCCACTCCTTGACCCAGCCCGCCGTGCCCTTCTGGATGAATTCGATCGGGTAGCCGTCCGGGTCCTCGATGAAGGCGATGACCGTCGTGCCGTGCGACATCGGCCCCGCCGGGCGCAGGATCTTGCCGCCCTTCGCCGCGACGGCGTCGCAAGCCGCCTGCGCGTCGTCGACCTCGATCGCGATGTGGCCGTAGCCGCTGCCGACCTCGTATTTGTCGACGCCCCAGTTGTAGGTGAGTTCGAGCACCGCGCTCGTGTCCTCGCTGTCGTAGCCGACGAAGGCGAGCGTGAACTTGCCGCCCGGGTAGTCCTTGCGGCGCAGGAGTTTCATGCCGAGGACGTGCGTGTAGAAATCGATCGAACGATCGAGATCGCCGACGCGCAACATGGTGTGAAGGATACGCATGTGATCACCCCTAAAACGGTTCGCCCCGGAGGGGCGCACAGAGACACGAAGAAGAAAACACGCCGGGCCTCGAAGACGCGGACCATGCCCGGCGCATTGTTCAGATCTGGAACAGCGCAGTCCCCATTCTGCGCAACTCTGCGCGCCTTGCAAGCGCGTCCGGGCACAGCGCGATGACCTGCGCCCAGAAGCGCGGCGAATGGTCGAGGTGGACGAGATGCGCCAGCTCGTGCGCCGCGACGTAGTCGATCAGCGCGAGCGGCGCCTGCACCAGACGCCAGTTGAGGCGGATGTGGCCGCGCCGGTTGCAGCTTCCCCACTGCGTCTGCGCATCCGACAGGGCGAAGCGGCTGGGCGCCTGCCCGAGCGCGCGTGCGATGCGCGCAAGCCGCCAGGCGAGCAGACGCCGCGCGCGGGAAACGAGCCAGTCGCGCGCCAGCGCGCGAGGATCGGCGCCCGGCGGCACATAGACGTGCAACGTGTCGCCGCACCGGCGTACCTCCTGGAACAGCGAACAGCGGACATCGAGGCGCAGCCTGCGCCCGAGATAGTGCAGTTCGTTCTGGGACGCCGGGTCGGGCCGCGCCACGCTCGATTGCATGCGCGCCCAGGTCCGGCGCAGCCAGTCGTGCTGCTGCCGCACGTAGCTTTCGATTTCGGCACGCGGCGTCCAGCTCGGGGCATGAATGCGCACTTCGCGGGCGGTAACGGTCAGGCCCAGCGTGCGGCGCCGGCGCGAGCGCCGCAACTGATAGGGAACGGCAGCGTCGCCGATCTGCAGGACGCCGTTATTGGCGTGCGGCAGCAGGAGGCAGCCTCGCCATTTCGGTTTCGATCCAGGTCTCGACCGCACGCGTGAGGTCGGACGCGCTCTTTCCCTCGGGACGAATCGCCGGCCCGATGCGGACCGTCACGGTGCCGGGGCGCTTGATGAAGGCGTTCTTCGGCCACACTTCGCCGGCATTGTGCGCCACCGGCACCACGGGGGCGCCGGTTTCAGCCGCCAGCCAGCCGCCGCCGATGCCGTAACGGCCTTTCTCGCCGGGTGCCACGCGCGTGCCTTCGGGAAACACCAGCACCCAGAATCCCTGCGCGAGCTTTTCCCGGCCCTGGCTGACGATCTGCTTCAGGGCCTCGCGCCCGGCGCTGCGGTCGATGGCGATGGGCGAGAGCATGCGGAACGCCCAGCCGAAAAAGGGCACGCTCAGCAGCTCCTGCTTGATCACGGGCGAAATGGGCGGAAAGAGAAACAGGAAGGCCACCGTTTCCCAGGCCGACTGGTGCTTGGCGAGGATGACCGCCGGCTCATTCGGCAGATGCTCGCGTCCCTCGACCACGTAGCGGATGCCGAGCACCCAGCGCGCCAGCCAGATCACGGCGTGGTTGTAGCCGGTGATCAGCCGGTAGCGCGCATGCGCCGAGAAGGGGAAGCTGAGAAAGGCAACCAGGCTGAACAAGATCGTCAGCACGGTCTGCATGACCGCGAAGACCAGCGAACGCACCAGGCTCATGCGGCGGCCTTGAGCAGGTAATCGACCGCCTCGTCCAGATCCGCGAACACCGGCGTATTGGCGGGCAATCCGCCCGCCGCCAGCGTCTTCTCACCCTTGCCGGTCCGCACCAGCAACGGGCGGGCGCCGACGCCGGCCGCCGCCTGAAGGTCGCGCAACGAATCCCCGACCGCCGGCACGTCGTGCAGATCGCGGCCGTAGCGCGCGGCGATCTCGTCGAACAGCCCGGATTTCGGCTTGCGGCAGCCGCAATCCATGTCCGCGGCATGCGGGCAATAGAACACCGCCTCGATGCGCCCGCCCGCCTGCGCCACGGCCTTGTGCATCTTGGCGTGGATGGCGTTGAGCGTCGCCATCTCGAACAGTCCGCGCGCCAGCCCCGACTGGTTGGTTGCCACCACCACGCGCCAGCCTTCGCGGGTCAGCCGCGCGATCGCATCAAGGCTGCCCGGAATGGGTTTCCATTCATCGGGCGACTTGATGAACTGGTCGGAGTCGAAATTGATGACGCCGTCACGGTCGAGGATGATGAGCTTCATGGGCGGAATATTACGCCGCCAGCCGCGACAAGTCCGCAACCCGGTTCATGGTCCGGTGCAACTGGTTCAGCAGGGCGAGACGGTTGGCTTTCAGGACGGGATCGTCGGCATTGACCATCACATGATCGAAGAAGGCGTCGACCGGCGTCTTCAGCGCGGCCAGCGCCCGCAGCGAGGCGGTGTAGTCGCCGGCTGCGAAGGCCGCCTCGGCGCGCGGCGCGATCTCGGCGAGCGACGCGAACAACGCGGTTTCCGCCGCCTCGACGAAACGCGACCGATCGGCCCGTTCGCCCACCGCGCCCTCGGCCTTTTTCAGGATGTTGCCGACGCGCTTGTTGGCGGCAGCAAGGCTCGGCGACTCCGGCAGTTGCGCGAATTCACGCACGGCGCGCACGCGCTTCACGATATCGTGCAGGGGCGGCAGGCTGGCAAGCACCGCGGCGACCGCCTCGGCCCCGAACGTCGGCGACAGCTGGTTCGCGCTTCGCTCGTAAATGAAGAGCTTGAGCTCCTCGGCCGTGTTTCCGTCCAGCACGCCCGCCGGGAAAGTGGACAGGGCGAATTCGATCAGCCCGTCGAGCGCCAGGCGCATGCCGGCCTTCTCCCGCTCGGCCAGCGCCCCGAGCGCCTGGAAGGACCGGATCACCGAGAGCGCATGCCGCCGCAGGGCGAACGGGTCCTTGTCGCCGGTCGGCCTGAGACCGATCCCCCAGATGCCGGCCAGCGTTTCCATCCTGTCGGCGATCTGCAGCGCCTCGGCGATCAGGTTGGTCGCCTCGCCGGCCTCGTCGCGGCGCACCCGGTACTGATCGGCAATGGCCTCCGCGACCTGTTCGTCCTCCCCGTCGTGGCGCGCGTAGTAGCCGCCCATGATGCCCTGCAATTCGGGGAACTCGCCGACCATGTCGGTGAGAAGATCGGCTTTTGCCAGCTGCGCTGCGCGGTCCGCCAATCCGACGTTTGCGCCGATTTTTTCCGCTACCCAGCGGGCAATGGCACGAACGCGTTCCACCCGCTCTGCCTGGCTTCCCAGCTTGTTGTGGTACACCACTTTGGCCAGCCCCGGGACACGGCTTTCCAGCGTCTTCTTCCGATCCTGGTCGAAGAAGAACTTGGCGTCCGCGAGACGCGGGCGCACCACGCGTTCGTTGCCCTGGATCACCGCGGACGCATCGCCGGGCGCGATGTTGGAGACGATGAGGAAACGGTTCGTCAGCCTGCCCGCCGCGTCGAGGAGGGGAAAGTATTTCTGGTTCGCCTTCATCGTCAGAATCAGGCATTCCTGCGGCACTTCGAGGAAGGTCTCCTCGAATGTCCCGGCCAGGACGTTGGGGCGTTCGACCAGCGCGGCGACCTCGTCCAGCAGGGCGTCATCCTCGATCGGCCTGAGGCCGAGCGGCGCGGCCGCGGCCTCCAGCTGGCGGACGATCTCGGCGCGGCGTTCGGCAAACCCGGCAATCACCGCGCCCTCGTCCGCCATCTGCCGGGCATAGGCGTCGGCTTCAATGAGCACGACGGGGCTGACGCGCGCTTCGAAACGGTGCCCCAGCGTCGTGCGGCCGGCGTCGAGGCCGAGCACGGAGACCGGCACGACGTCGGCGCCGTGCAGCGCGACGAGGCCATGGACCGGACGCACGAAATTGACCGTG
Source organism: Pseudomonadota bacterium (assembly GCA_021820845.1). Taxonomy (GTDB): domain Bacteria; phylum Pseudomonadota; class Gammaproteobacteria; order Burkholderiales; family Thiobacillaceae; genus Thiobacillus. The sequence goes on along the minus strand of JAKADC010000014.1, from coordinate 38,101 downwards.
CGCCAGCCGTCTTCCAGCTGGTAGGCCATCATCTTGGGAATCGGCAGCCGGGCCATCGCGGTTTCGAGCGCGCGCTGCAGGCCGTCGGCGAGCGGGATGCCGGGAGCGACGCTGTCGTGAAACAGTGCCTCGTTCTTGCCTTCGCCTTCGCGGCGCAGCGCGGCCACCGCGGACGCGTCCGCACCCAGCGCCGCCAGACGCTTCAACAGCGCGGGCGTGGCCTTGCCTTCGGCGTCGAGGCCGACACCAACCGGCATCAGCTTCGTCGACACCGGCTTGTCCGCGGCGCGCGCCAGCACGCCTGCGATGTGGGCGCCGAGGCGGCGGGGCGAGGCGAAATTCGTGACCGCGGCGGCTTCATCGGCCAGCCCCTGCGCCACCAGGCTCTCGGCCAGGGCTGCCGCGAAGGCTTCGCCCAGCTTCTTCAACGCCTTGGGGGGCAGTTCTTCGACGAAGAGCTCGACCAGCAGATTGGGGGGGCTCATGCTGCCGCCTTCTTTTCAAGCTGCGCGGCGACTTCGTGCGCCCAGTCGCGCGGCGCCATCGGGAAGCCGAGCCGGGCCCGGCTGTCGAGATAGCTCTTCGCCACGCTGCGCGCGAGGTTGCGGATGCGGCCGATGTAGGCGGCGCGCTCGGTCACCGAGATGGCGCCGCGCGCATCGAGCAGGTTGAAGGTGTGCGCCGCTTTCAAGACCTGCTCGTACGCCGGCAGCGCGAGCTGCGCGGCCATCAGCTCCTGCGCCTTCTTCTCGTGCGCGGCGAACGCGGTCAGCAGGAAATCGACGTCGCTGTGCTCGAAGTTGTAGGTACTCTGCTCGACCTCGTTCTGGTGGTAGACGTCGCGATAGGTGAGCCCCTCGGTCCAGACGAGGTCGTACACGCTTTCGACGCCCTGCAGGTACATGGCGAGGCGCTCGAGGCCGTAGGTGATCTCGCCGGTGATAGGCTTGCAGTCGATGCCGCCGACCTGCTGGAAGTAGGTGAATTGCGTGACCTCCATGCCGTTCAGCCACACTTCCCAGCCCAGTCCCCAGGCGCCGAGCGTGGGATTTTCCCAGTCGTCCTCGACGAAGCGCACGTCATTCTTCTTCAGGTCGAAGCCCAGCACTTCGAGCGAGCCCAGATAGAGTTCGAGTATGTCGGCGGGCGCGGGCTTCAAGACCACCTGGAACTGGTAGTAATGCTGCAGCCGGTTGGGATTGTCGCCGTAGCGGCCGTCCTTGGGCCGACGGCTCGGCTGCACGTAGGCGGCCTTCCATGGCTCGGGACCGAGCGCGCGCAGAAACGTCGCGGTGTGCGAGGTGCCCGCCCCCACTTCCATGTCGTAGGGCTGGAGGAGCGCACAGCCCTGTTTGGCCCAATACGTTTGCAGGGCCAGAATCAGTTCCTGAAAGGTTTGCATGCGGCGTTTTTCTGTCGAGAAGCCCGTGGCGGGCCATGGAAAGCGCCGATTTTACCGTCTGGCGCCGGCTTGAGAAAGCGCGCAGCGCATCGGCACGGACTGCAACCGCGATCGCTCGCCCTATGCGTCCGCGGCTTCCAGCGCTTCGATCTGCCCGGACAGTTCCAGCCACGCCTCCTCTTCGCGCGCCAGCGCCTCGTCGACCTGCTGGAGCTGGCGTCCGGTCTCGGCAATCTCGTCGACCGACAGGGTTCCGCTCAGCTTCGCCTCGAGCGCGGCTTTCTCGGCATGCAGCGCGGCCAGGCTTTTGTCGACTTTTTCCAGCGATTGCCTGAGCGGCTTGAGCTTGCCGTTCGGCGCGCGGCGTTTGGCAACCGCGGCGGCTGGGGCGGGGCGGGCCGGTTCCGCGGCCTTGCCCGCCTCCTTCAGGCTTTCGCGCAGGCGCTTGCCTTCGTCCAGCAGGTAGCGCTGGTAGTCGTCGAGATCGCCGTCGAACGGCTCGACGCCGCCGCGGCTGACCAGCCAGAACTCGTCGCACACCGCGCGCAAGAGCGCGCGGTCGTGGCTGACCAGCATCACGGTGCCTTCGAACTCGTTGAGCGCCATCGCCAGCGCCTCGCGCGTGGCCAGATCAAGGTGGTTAGTCGGTTCGTCCAGCAGCAATAGATTCGGCCGCTGCCACACGATCATGCACAGCACCAGCCGCGCCTTTTCGCCGCCGCTCATGGTGCCGACGGCCTGCTTGACCATGTCGCCGCTGAAGTTGAAAGTGCCGAGGAAATTGCGCAGGTCCTGCTCGCGGCTGCTGAACTGGCCGGCGCCACCGTTGGCGATGGTGTCGCGGGCGAGGCGGATCATGTGTTCCAGCGGCGTATCCAGGGGGCGCAGCACGTCGAGTTCCTGCTGCGCGAAGTAGCCGATGTTGAGGCCCTTGCCCTCGGTGACGGCACCGGCGACCACCGGCAGGGTGCGCGCGACGGTCTTCACCAGCGTCGACTTGCCCTGGCCGTTGGCACCGAGGATGCCGATGCGCTGCCCGGCGAACACCGATTTGCTGACGTGCTGCACGATCACCGTGGGTGGGGTGCCTTCAGGGGCGTCGGCCGGCGGCGAATAGCCGAAGCTGGCGTCGTCGATCGTCAGCATGGGGTTGGGCAGGCTGAGCGGCTCCTTGAACTCGAAGGTGAAGTCGGCGCTCGCCAGCATCGGCGCCAGGCGCTCCATGCGGTCGAGCGCCTTGACCCGGCTTTGCGCCTGCCTGGCCTTGCTGGCCTTGGCCTTGAAGCGGTTGATGAACGCCTGCAGGTGGGCGATCTTGTCCTGCTGGCGCGCGAACGCCGCCTGCTGCAGCGCCAGCTGCTCGGCGCGCATATCCTCGAACGTGCTGTAGTTGCCGCCGTAGCGCGTCAACTTTCCGTTTTCGATGTGCAAGGTGACGTTGGTCACGGCGTCGAGAAACTCGCGGTCGTGGCTGATCACCAGCAGGGTGCCGGGGTATTTCTTGAGCCAGGCCTCGAGCCACACGAGCGCGTCGAGGTCCAGGTGGTTGGTCGGTTCGTCGAGCAGGAGCAGGTCGGACGGGCACATCAGCGCGCGTGCCAGCTGTAATCTCATGCGCCAGCCGCCGGAAAAGCTGTTGACCGGTCGTTCCAGTTCGCGCACCTGGAAGCCGAGCCCGAGGATCAGCGCCTGCGCGCGCGACTGCGCGTCGTGCGCCCCGGCGTCGTGCAACGCCATGTAGGCGTGCGCCATGCGCTCGCCGTCGCCGCCCGCCTCGGCGGCCGCGACCTCGGCCTGCGCCGCGGCGAGCGCAGTATCGCCGGCGATGACGAAATCGGTCGCGGACTCGCTCGTCTCCGGCATGTCCTGCGCCACCTGCGCCATGCGCCATTGCGACGGCATGGAAAAGTCGCCGCGGTCCTCGTGCAGGCCGCCGTTCAAGAGCGCGAACAGACTGGATTTGCCGGCGCCATTGCGGCCGACCAGGCCGACCTTTTCGCCGGGATTGATCGACACCGAGGCGTCGTCGAGCAGGACCTTGGCGCCACGCCGCAGGCTGAGATTCTTGAGGACGATCATGCAGAAGACGGCGCGCGGCCGCGCGCCTCGAAACGAAAGCCGGATTCTACTCTTTCGCCGGCGGCGGACCGGGCCGCGCGTCGACCGTTTAACGCTTCGACACGGAATGACGGTTTTCCGTCAATCCGACGCCCCTCCTCGCACGAGGGCTTTGCGGCCCCCGGCGCAACCGGTTGTTTTGCGGGTCGTTTTCGGGCCGGGCCCGCAAGCCCCTCGATGGCACGGGCATTGCAATTACCCGGACATCCATCATCCGACAGGGAGCGCATCATGAGACTGCAATTCGGCCAAAAGCAGGTGGTCCTCCAACTCAGCGCCTCGCCTTTCGCCTGGTTTCATGGCCAGACCGAGCGCATGAGCCTCATCAGCCTGTCGCTGCTGTTCATCCAGTTTTCGCTGTTTGCGCGGCACCCCCTCTGATGCAACTCAGCAGAGCCATCCGGGTGAGCATCAGCCTTTCCCGCTCGCCGTTGGGATTCTTCAGCGGCAGCACCTGCCGCATGTCGATGTTCAGCCTGACGCTATTCTTCATCGAGTTCCGGGTGTTGCGGCGCACCCCTGCGCACTGCGCGTAACGCCTCAGCGGCGGATTTCCAGCACCGCCTCCAGTCCGCCTTGCGGGCGATTGCGAAGCGCCACCTTCAGGCCGTTCGTTTCCGCCAGTTGGCGGACGATCGCCAGTCCCAGTCCGGTGCCGCCGGTCGCCTGCGAGCGCGAGGTTTCCAGGCGGTAAAACGGCCGGAACACTTTTTCCAGTTGATCGTCCGGAATCCCCGCGCCGCTGTCGCGCACGACCACGCGCGCGAGCGTCGCGCCGCATTCGAGCGCCACCTCGACCGGCGTGCCGCCGCCGTAGCGCAGCGCGTTCTGGATCAGATTCGACACGATCTGGCGCACCGCCAAACGGCCGGCCTCGATCATGCATGGCGTCGCCTCGGAACAGGACACGCCGGCGTCGGCGGCCGTCTCCTCGAGCAAGCCGGCGAGGTCGAACCGCACCCGCTCTTCCGCCTGGGTGGTGCGCGCGAGCTCGAGATACCCGGCGATCAGCCTGTTCATGTCCGCCAGATCGGCCATCGCGCGGTCGATGCGCGCGGCGCTGGGAGCATCACGCAGCATTTCCAGGTTGAGCTGCAGCCGCGTCATGGGCGTGCGCAGGTCGTGCGAAATGCCCGCCAGCAGCGTCGTGCGGTTATCCAGCAGCGCGCGCACCTCGGCCGCCATGGTGTTGAAACGCCGCGCCAGTTCGGCGAGTTCCGCGGGCCCCGTTTCGGGCAGGGGATCGGGCAGCTCGCCCGCGCCGACCTGGCTCGCGGCCGCGGCCGCGCGCGCCAGCGGCACGGTAATGCGGCGCACCAGGAACAGCGCCGTGAGCAGGCTGAGAAACGTCCCCAGTGCGGCGACCGCGATCGCGGCCAGCGGCGGCTTCACGGCGTAGCGACGCGGGAAGAACCCGACATGCAGGTCATGGCCGCCCAGCGGAATGTCGAGCCACGCGGCCTCGGTCCCGGGCACGCCACGGAGCGCGACATCGTCCCCGACGCGGCGGCTCAGCGCGGCCTCGATCTGGGTACGGAAGGCGAAATGCGGCGCGTCGGTCGTCGTTCCAAGATTGGCCGTGGTGAGGCGCAGCCCGTGGCGCCGCGCCAGTTCGCGCTCGAACGCCGCCCGCGTGTGCGGCGGCAGTTCGACCCAGGTTTGCGCCGACAGCACGATCAGGCCTGCGAGGTCGTCGGCGGAGCGCTCCGCGACCGGCACGATGAGCGTGCGATACACGACCCAGAACGCGGCCGCCTGAAACACGACGAAAGCCAGCGCCAGCGTCAGCGCGGTGCGCGCATACAACGAGCGGGTGAGGTTTTTCACCCTTTGCCCTGCGGCACGAACAGGTAGCCCTGTCCGCGCCGCGTGCGGATGTAGGCCGGGTTGGCCGGATCGTCCTCGATCTTCTTGCGCAGACGATTCACCCGCACGTCGATGCTGCGGTCGAACGGGTCGCGCTCGAAGCCGCGCAGCTGATCCATCAGCCAGTCGCGCGAAAGCGCGCGGTTGGCGTGGGTGACGAAGATCTCGAGCAGCTCGTATTCGCCGCCGGTCAGCGGAATTTCGGTGTCGCCCCGGCTGAGCACACGCGCATCGAGATTCACGCTGAACGGCCCGAACTGCACGAGGCGGGTTGGTTCGGGAACCGGAACCGGCGCGCCGCTTTTGCGCCGCAGCACCGCGCGGATGCGCGCCAGCAGTTCGCGCGGATTGAATGGTTTGGGCAGGTAATCGTCGGCGCCGACCTCGAGGCCGATGATGCGGTCGATGTCCTCTCCCCTCGCCGACAGCATGATGATGGGCGGGAAACCGGGTTGCGCACGCAGGCGCCGCGCGATCGACAAGCCGTCCTCGCCCGGCATCATCCAGTCGAGCACGAGGAGATCCGGGAGGCGGACGGCCAGCAGCCGGTCAAGCGAGGCGGCATCCGCGGCCGTTTCGACCTGATACCCCTGGCTCGTCAGGTACTCGGCCACCAGTTCGCGGATGCCCGGGTCGTCGTCGGTGACGTAGATGCTTTCTTTTTCCATGCGGCAAATATATCAGCCGGCACCAGGCGCTATCCGGCGGTAACACACTGTTACAAAATCGAGCCTGCGCGAAACAGCGCACTTACTTTCCTCGATCAGACTGCGAAGCGTGGAAGCGAGACAACGCAGACACGGAAATGGAGATCACGATGAACGCACGGCACCACTGGATTTTTGCACTGGCAGGACTGGGACTGGCGATCGCCGCTCCCGTTCACGCGGCGCCGAAGTTCATGGACGACACGATCATCGTGGCAAGACGCGATCGCGCCGAGGAGCCGCGCCGGGAGCCGCGCGATTTCCGGCGCGACGAGCGCCGTGACGAACGGCGCGACGCCTGGCGCGGCCGCGACGAAGACCCGCAAGGTTACGGCTACGGCTACGAGCGCCGCCAGCAACGCCAATTTGAAGAGGACAACCGCGCCCGCGGTCGTCGTTGATCCGGGCCGCAAGCCCGCACTGATTCATCGCAGCAAGGAGAGTAAGCATGAAGACACGCATATTGAATACGAGCCTGGTCGCCACCCTGCTCGCCGCCGCCGGCGCCGCGCAGGCCGACCCCGGCCGTTACGGCCCGGATGGCTTCGTCACCCGCGCCCGCGTGATCTCGAGCACGCCCATCTATGACACGATCAGCGAGCCGCGCCGCGAGTGCTGGACCGAGACCGTCGGCTATGAGACGCGGAGCTACCGCGACGGCAACGGTGGCGGCGGCGCGATTCTCGGCGCGATCGCCGGCGGCCTGCTCGGCTCGACCGTCGGCAAGGGCGACGGCAGGGTCGCCGCCGCCGCTGTCGGCGCCGCCACCGGCGCCGTCGTCGGGGACCGCTGGAACGGGGGCGGGACGCGCTACGAAGAGACGCGCCCGCGCCAGGTCGAGCGCTGCCGCGTCCGTGACGATTACCGCCAGGTGGTCAGCGGCTACGACGTGCGCTACCGCTTTCAGGGACGCGTGTATGCCACCCAGCTTCCGTATGACCCGGGCAGGTGGCTGACCCTCGACGGGAATTTTGCGGTAAGCGACGGTCCGCGCGACGCGCGCTGGCGCGACCCCGACGACAACTGGAACGACTGAAGCACCGAGTGCTCATTCCAAGACTGAAAGGAGAACCATCATGTTACGCAAACTGCTATTGACGACCGCCCTGCTCACCGCGTCGGGTGCTGCCCTGGCCCATGGCGGCGACTACGGCTACGGCCGCGTCGTGTCGGTCGAACCGCGTTTCGTCGTTTCGTTCGGCACGCGCGAGCGGGACGGGTTCCGGGTTCTGTATGAATCCGGCGGCGCCCGCTACTGGACGACGACTTCCTACTACCCCGGCCCGACGATCGTGCTGCCGCCGCCCTACCGCGTCGAACGCGTCTATTACCGCGATTACGGACCGGGCTGGGGCGACCGGGGATGGGGTCCGCCTCCCGGGCGGGGCTGGCGGCACGGGCGATGGGATCATCGCCGCGCGTACCGCTATCGCGATGATGATTGATTGACCGCCCCGCGCGGGCCTGAAATGGCAGGCCCACCGGAGGCGTTGCGGCTCAGATTTCGACCCGCGAGCCGAGTTCGATCACCCGGTTCGCAGGCAGGTTGAAGTATTCAACCGCACTGCCGGCGTTGCGCGCCAGCCAGCGAAACAGGTGCTCGCGCCAATTGGCGAGCCCGCTGTCGATATCCGGACTGGGCACGACCGTTTCCCGGCTCAGGAAATACGAGGTCTGCATCGGTTCGAACGTCAGGCCGAACTGCGGTCCCAGCCCTTCAAGCGCAGCGGGGACGTCGGGACGGTTCTTGAAGCCGAAGGTCAGCGTCACGGCGTAGGCCTCGTCGCCGAGCGGTTCGACACGCATGCGGTCTTCGAACGCCACCCACGGCTCGGTCTTGATCCGGACGGTGAGAAAGACGAGCCGCTCGTGCAGCACGCGATTGTGGTTCAGGTTATGCAAGAGCGCGTGCGGCACGGTATGCGGACTGGCGTTGAGGAATACCGCCGTTCCAGGCACGCGCGCGGGCGGATCCGCCATGAGGCTGGCGAGAAAATCGGTCAATGGAATATCGACCACGCCGACCCGCGCGAGCAGGCTGCGCCGGCCGCGGACCCAGGTCCGCATGACGATGAAGACCATGGTGCCGAGGGCCAGCGGAAACCAGCCGCCGTCGGCGATCTTCAGCAGGCTCGACGAAAAGAACGCGGCATCGATCAGCAGGAACGCGCCGCTTGCCGCGAGACTGGCGAAAAGGCCGTACCCCCACCCGTAATGGATCACGTAAAAGGTGAGCAGCGTCGTCACCAGCATGGTGCCGGTAACGGCGAGGCCGTACGCGGCGGCGAGGTGGTCCGACTTGCCGAAGCCCGCGACGATGCCCACGACGAGCACGAACAACAGCCAGTTGACGACCGGAATGTAGATCTGTCCGAACATTTTGGACGACGTCTGGACGACCTGCATGCGCGGCAGGTAGCCCAGCTGGATGGCCTGGCGCGTGAGCGAGAACGCGCCGGTGATCGTCGCCTGCGAGGCGATCACGGTGGCGGCGGTCGCCAGCAGCACCATGGGATAGAGCGCCCATTCCGGATAAAGCAGGAAAAACGGATTGCTCAGGGCGGCGGGCGCGCGCGACAGCAAGGCGCCCTGCCCCAGATAATTCAGCACCAGCGCGGGAAACACCAGGCCATACCAGGCCAGCCGGACGGGGCCGCGGCCGAAATGACCCATGTCGGCATACAAGGCTTCGGCCCCGGTAAAAGCCAGCAGCACGGCGCCCAGCACCGCGAACGACGCGAAGCCGTGCTGGGTGACGAACCACCATGCGTGATCCGGATAGAGCGCTGAGAGCACCTGCGGATGCTGGAGGATCTGGTACACGCCGCCCGCCGCCAGCGCGGCGAACCAGAGCATCGCGACCGGCCCGAACCAGGCCCCGACGCTGGCCGTGCCATGCTGCTGCATGAAGAACAGCCCCGCGAGCACGATGATGGCAAGCGGCATCACGTAGGGTTCGAACACGTGCGTGCCGACCGACAGACCCTCGACTGCCGACATCACCGAAATCGCAGGCGTCAGCACGGCGTCGCCATAGAACAGCGCGGCACCCGCCATGCCGGCGAACGCCACGACGCGGAGCGCGCGCGGCCGCTCCGCCACGGCCTGCCGCGCCAGCGCGAGCAGCGCCATGATGCCGCCCTCGCCATGGTTGTCGGCGCGCAGCACCAGCAGCACGTATTTCAGGGAAACGACCAGCATCAGCGCCCAGAAAATCGCCGACGCCGCGCCCAGCACCGTCTCGGGGCCGGCCGGGATGCCGTGGTCCGGGGTCAGCGTCTGCTTCAGGGCATAGAGCGGGCTGGTCCCGATGTCGCCATAGACGACACCGAGCGCGGCGAGGGTCAGTGCCGCGCGGCTGTGTGAGTGCGCTTCCATGAAGCAAGACGGCCGGCTAAAAGGCGAAAGCCGGGAGATTATTCGTGGTGCACGACAAACGCAACTTCGGTGGTGAAATTGCCGATCCCGCGGTGGCCGGTCGGCGTCCAGCCGGTTTCTTTCAGATGGTGCGTGAGTTCGCGCGTCATCGCAGGGTTGCCGCAGATCATCACGCGGTCGTGCGCCGGATCCGGCGCGGGCAGGCCGAGGCGCTGCGACAAAACGCCCGAACGGAACAGATCGCCGCCGCGCTCGGGCGTGGGGAAAGGCTCGCGCGTCACCGTGGGCACGTAGCGCAACTGCGCATTGTCGATGGCCTCGATTTCGGTCCGATAGGCCAGTTCGGCCACGGTACGCACCGAGTGCACCAGCACCACGTTTTCATAGCGGGCATAGAGTTCGGGATCGCGGATCAGACTCAGGAATGGGGCGAGTCCCGTACCGGTCGCCAGCATGTAGAGCGTGCGGCCGGGCAGCACATGATTCAGCGTGAGCGAACCGGTGGCCTTGCTGTTGACCCACACGCTGTCGCCGGGGCGGATGTGCACCAGCTGGCTGGTCAGCGGACCGTCTGGCACATGAATGCTGAGGAACTCGAGATGGTCGCGGTCGGTGGTGGAAACGATGGAATAGGCGCGCGCCAGCAGCTTGCCTTCGCGCTTCAGGCCAATCGTGACGAATTCACCGTTCTCGAATGAAAAATCCCGCGGGCGGCTGAGGGTGAAACTGAACGTCTTGTCCGACCACGGACGCACCGACTGCACGATTTGTTCGCTGTAAGGCATGCTTCGCTCCATTGCTTGATGACACCCCCGGTCCGTTCCCACGGTCCGGCAATTAAGTTGATTCGATGCTCCCGGAGGCGAGCAGTTCCGGTGACATGGCCGCGCCCGCAGCGTCAGCCCTTGATGCAGACCAGCGGCTTCAGCCTGGCCACCTTGCGCGCCAGCCCGGCGCGCTCGGCCGCCTCCACGACGGCGCTGACATTCTTGTATGCCCCGGGCGCCTCCTCGGCGACGCCGCGCAGCGACGGACTGCGGATCAGTATGCCCTGGCTGGCGAGCGCGTCCACCAGGGAGCGCCCGCGCCACTGGCGGGTCGCCTGGTGGCGGCTCATCGCCCGCCCGGCACCGTGGCAGGCGGAGCTGAACGCGCGCGTCATGCCCGTCTCGGTGCCGACCAGAATGTAGGACGCGGTGCCCATGCTCCCGCCGATCAGCACCGGCTGGCCGATGTCGCGCAGATCATCGGGCAGCGCCGGATGGCCCGGCCCGAAGGCGCGCGTCGCGCCCTTGCGGTGCACATGGAGGCGGCGCGACTGGCCGTCCACCGTGTGCAGTTCCTGCTTGCACGTGTTGTGCGACACGTCGTAGATGAGCGTGAGGTGCGTGCCCGGCAATAGCTCGGCGAATACCTGGCGGGCGAGATGGGTAATGACCTGACGGTTTGCCAGTGCGCAGTTGATCGCCGCGCGCATGGCGCCGAGATACGCCTGGCCCAGCGGGGAGGTGATCGGCGCGCAGGCGAGTTCGCGATCGGGCAGCTCGATGCCGTAGCTCGGTGCGGCGGCCACCATCTGCCTGAGGAATTCGGTGCCGATCTGGTGCCCCAGTCCGCGTGAACCGCAGTGGATGCTGACCACCACCTCCCCCACGCGCAAACGAAAGCGGTCTGCCGCTTTCGCGTCGTGGATTTCCATGATTTCCTGGAGCTCGAGGTAATGGTTGCCGGAGCCGAGCGTGCCGATCTCGTCCCGCTGACGGCGCTTGGCCTGCTCCGAGACCTTGTCGGGGTCGGCGCCGGCCATGCAGCCACGCTCCTCGATGCGGTCAAGATCGGCCGCGCTGCCGTAGCCATGTTCGACCGCCCAGCGCGCGCCGCCTCGCAGCATCGCATCCATGCCGGCGGCGTTCAGCCGCAGCGGGCCGGTGCTGCCCACCCCGGCCGGGATATGGGCAAACAGGCGGTCGGCCAGCCGCTGCTTGAGCGGCGCAATCTCATCTGTCCTGCGCCCGGTATGCAGGGTGCGCACGCCGCACGAAATATCGAAGCCCACCCCGCCAGCGGACACCACGCCGCCCGCGTCGGCATCGAACGCGGCCACTCCTCCGATCGGAAAGCCGTAGCCCCAGTGCGCGTCGGGCATGGCGTAGGCCGCCTGGACGATGCCCGGCAGGCTCGCGACGTTGGTGAGCTGTTCATAGACCTTGTCGTCCATCTCGCGGACCAACGCCTGGTCGGCAAAGATCACCGCCGGCACGCGCATCCTGCCGGACGGCGCGACCTGCCATTCGACCTCCGACACCTGCTTGAACCGGGCGAGATCCATCCTCGAAACCTCAGTTGGCCGCCAAGGGCTGGGGAATTCAGACGTCCACGACGCACTGGGCGAGCCACTGGCCCGCCTCGTTCTTTGCAATCTTCAACTCAGTATAGGTGGCGCCCTTGATTTCGACGGCAGGCTCGTGCCTGGCCGGATCCACGGGCTCGCCCCAGGCCGTGGCATGCAGCCGGTGGCCGTCCAGCGTGACTGCGAAGCGGCCGAACAACAGGCGGCGTGCAGCCATCTCGAAAATCAGCGCATTCAGCCAGTCGACCAGCAGCAGTTCGTCGCCCGCCGCCTCGCACCGGATATCCACCGCCTCTTTCGGCGCCACCCGAGACGGATCGGTCACCACCGCGGTCATTGCCAGTGCGGCCTGCTCGAACGCGGCCGCCAGGGTCGGCCCGGTGCCGCGCACGCCCATGTCCGCCTGGTGCGGGAAGTGTTCCCAGTTCCCGCCGGCGTGGCTGTGCAACGCGGCCACCGCCTGCGCCCGCGCCTGGAAGACCGCCTCGCGGATGCGCGCCGGCTCGACGCGCAGCGCCACGGCCCCCGCATCGACGGCCTGCGCCGCGCGCAGTGCCTGCCGCAGATAATCCGGCGCAGGGAAAGGCCTGTCCTCATAGCCGGGACGGCCGCGAAAATCGCATTCGCAGGCTTCCAGGAAAGCCTCGAACCGTTCGGGGCGGCGGAACGCGTCGACCCGCTCCAGCAGTTCGACGACCGTGCCGGGGCGCAATTCCGGCGCGCGGTGCGCGTTGCCGTGATCGCGCGCGACTGCGATGGCGAGGTCGCGGCAGTCGGCGGGTACGCGGAGGCGTTCGCAGAGCGCCCGCAGCAGTTCGACGCCTTTTGCCTCGTGGCCGTGGTGCCTGGGCCACAGGTCGCGCGGCGTGACACCCTTGCCGAGATCGTGCGTCAGAGCGGCGAAGCGCACCGGCAGGCTCATGGCATGTCTCGCTGCCCAGTCGACCACGAGCATGACGTGCTCGCCGGTGTCGACTTCGGGATGGTGCGCGGGCGGCTGCGGCGCGCCGAACAGGCGATCGATTTCCGGCAGCAGCCGTTCCAGCGCGCCGCAGGCGCGGAGCACGCGGAACATGCGCGAGGGCCGGGCTTCCATCAGTCCGCGCGCGATTTCCTGCCACACGCGCTCCGGCACCAGCGCATCGACTTCGCCGTCGGCGACCATGCGACGCATCAGCCCATTGGTTTCAGGCGCAACGACGAAACCGTCGAAGCGGGCGGCGAAGCGCGCGACGCGCAATATCCGCACCGGATCTTCCGCAAAGGCCTCGCTCACATGGCGAAAGACTTTTGCAGCAAGATCGGCACGCCCGCCGTAGGGGTCGATCAACGTCCCCGATTCGTCCTCGGCCATGGCGTTGATCGTGAGGTCGCGCCGGCGCAGGTCCTCTTCCAGCGTCACCTCCGGCGTGGCGTATACGGTGAAGCCCTTGTAGCCGCGGCCGGACTTGCGCTCGGTGCGCGCCAGCGCGTATTCCTCGTGGGTTTGCGGGTGGAGGAAAACGGGAAAGTCCTTCCCCACCGGCTGGTAGCCCAGCGATACCATGTCCTCCGGCGTCGCGCCGACGACGACATGATCGCGGTCGGCGACCGGCAACCCGAGCAGCCGATCCCGCACTGCGCCGCCGACCGTGTAGATTTTCATGGCGGCGCCGGGGCTTCAGCGATGCGCGCTTTCCCGGTAATCCTCATAGCGCGCACGCGGGGTGTCGGCGCGCAGGTATTCCGGGGCGATGGCTTCGAGCGAAGCCGGCGCGAAATCGAACTCGGACGGCCAGCCGCCCTGGCACACGTTGTCCGTGCTCATGGCATAGAAGTTGTCGCGCGTCATCAGCTTCTTGCCGGGCTTGAACTCGAGCGCCCAGGCCTGGAAATACGACATCCATTCGCCCAGCGGGATGATGCTGCGCTTCTTGCCGATGACTTCGCCGACATAAGCGACCAGTTCGCCGAGGGAATAGGTCCTGGGGCCGCACAGCTCATAGGTCTGTCCGTACGTGTCGGTATTGTCCAGGCTGTCGGCGAAGGCACGCGCGACGTCCTCGACGTAGACCGGCGCAAAGCGGCTGTTGGCCGCGGCAAGCGGCAGCACGGGAAACGCCTTGAGCAGGCGTGCGAACATCGAAAGGAACGAATCGCCGCGCCCGAAGATGACCGAGGGGCGGAAGATCGTGACGTAGAGCCCGTAACCATGAATGAACTTGGGGCCGTTGAGATACCAGTTCTCGTCTTCGCGGTGGCGCCTGCCGGCTTCCCGCACCAGCGCTTCACCGATTCCCTTGGAGCGCTGATACGCCGAGCGCGAGTTCGGGTTCGCGCCCAGCGCGCTCATGTGCAGCAGGCGGCGCACGCCGGTTTCGCCGCAGGCATGCAGGACCTTGCGCGGCAGTTCGACGTGGACCTTCTGGAAATCGCCGCGGCGCGCGCTCGGCAGGTCGACGCGCCCCACCTTGTCCTCGTGCAGGATGCCGACCAGGTTGATGACCGCGTCCATGCCGCGGAAATGCTGGATGAGCGCTTGCTGGTCGTGCACGTCGGCCTCGATCACTTCCACCGTCGGCAGCAGGATCAGTTCCTTGGCGGTTTCGCGGCGGCGGGAAAGCACACGGACCTGGAGGCCGCGCGCGGCGAGCTGGCTGACGAGTTGCGTGCCCACGAAGCCGGACCCGCCGAGAATGCAAATGCGTTGAATCTTCATGTTGAGGTGTTCTGGATGTCTCTATAAGGCAATGCTGATTTTATCCCGGAAGTCCCACAAAGCCGACGGTCCTGCGCACGTTCGCACGCACCGAGCCGGAACGCGTCTTCCCTGCGAAAGCAAGACAGGTCTGGAAGACAGGCCGCTAGTCCCCGGACGGCTCGCCGTCCGCGGCGTCGGAATCGGACGACGGAGGCACGGCCGTTTCGAGCGGGGGAATCATTCCCAGCCGGTCTTTCAGCAGCACCGATGGCTGGCCGAAACGCGAGGCGTAGTACATGGCGTTGCTCATCACTTTCTTCACATAGTCGCGCGTTTCGGCAAACGGGATCGACTCGATATAGACCGCGGCCTCCATGGCCTGGGTGTCGCGCCAGCTCTGCGCGCGTCGCGGGCCGGCGTTGTAGCCGGCCGTCGCCAGCACCGGAGACCCGTCCAGCATCGACTGGACGTGCTTCAGGTAATACGCGCCGAACCGGATATTGCGCGCGGGGTCGCTCATCTGCTCCAGCTTGAACCGCTTGATGCCGAGGCGCTGCGCGATCCAGTGCGCGGTGGCCGGCATGATCTGCATGAGTCCGGACGCGCCGGCACTCGAGCGCGCGACGTTGACGAAACGGCTTTCCTGCCGCATCAGGCCGTACACCCAGGCTTCGTCGATGTCGTTTTCGCGCGCGGCCTCGCGGGCCTGCTCGCGATAAGGCGCCAGGAAGCGCAGCTCGAAATCATTCAGATCGCGCGTGCGCTCGGCGGTGTTGATGGCGCTGTCATACCATTCCATGCGTCGCGCGAGTTCGGCCGCCGCGAGCAGCCGCGCGTCGGAAAAGTTGCGGATGGTCCAGTTCCATTCCTGCGTCGCGTCGCTGCGCAGGCCAAGCCTGTACAACGCCACGGCGCGCACGATGCCCGGCTCGCGAGCGACCGCCGCGATGTCGCCGCCGCCCACCTTGATGTTGATGTCGGGCGCCTGTACGACGGGCCCGAGCTCCTCCTGGGCCAGTTGGCTGTAGTAATCGTGCTCGCGCGACAAGTCCAGGAAAATGGCATTGGCCGCACGCTCCTCGCCGCCCGCTTCCAGCGCGCGGGCGAGCCAGTAGCGCCAGACGCGCTGCTCGCGCGTCGCGTCGCCCATGCTTTCGATCGCCCCCCGCACCGATTTCCAGTCGCCGGCGCGGAGCGCGGCGCGCGCCTGCCATTCCCGCTGGAAGTCGTTGAGCCCCATCCTTCCGGCCCGTCGGAACCAGTCCAGCGCAACCGCTTCGTGGCGGCGCGCGGCCCAGACCGCGAGCCGGCCCCATGCCGCATGCGCCTCGAGCGGGTTGAGTCGCGGCGCCCAGATTCGCAATGCCTGTTCCGCCTGCGTGGAGTCGCGGCGGGCCAACTGGTCGAGCGCATAGAGCACGACCTCGCGATCGGCGCGCCGCTCGGGATCAAGGACGTTGGCGTCCAGTACGCGCGCGGGATCACGCGCCGCCTGGTCGAGCAGCGCGGGGGCCGGACGCTGCGCCTCGGGCAAGGCGTTCGATACCGCCTTGGCCACGCCGAGATAGCCCGCCTCCAGCGCCAGACGGAAGCGGCGCCAGACGTCCTCCGGCCCGATCAGCCCGGCTTGCATCAATTCGTTGAACAGCGGCATGCAGGCCGACGGCATGTCGCGCCCGGTAAACCACAGGGAAATCGCCTCGCGCTCGTGAACGCGATCGCCGAGCGCCCACTCTGCACGATAGGCATAGCACTGCAGCGTCACGTCGGGCTGGGCGAGGCGGCGGTACTCGGCCAGGTATGTCTGCCACGCCTCGCGTGCCCCGAGCGATTTCAGCCAGTCGGCGCGCAGCGACTCGGCCAGCCGGCTTCCGGGATAGCGCGCCAGGAACCGGGTGATGCGGGCGTCCTCGGTGCGGCTGTCCAGCATCAGGCGCCAGTATTCGACGTAGGGCGCCAACACGTGGTCGTCGGGCACCTTGCTCGCGGCGCGTTCCAGAGGCGCAAGCTTGCGCGCGGCATAGGCCTGCTGGGCCTGTTCCACCGCGGCGTCTCCCCTCGCGGCCCACGCGGTCGCCGATGCGGCAATCAACAAAAAACATGCGAACAATCGAAACATGGCGCGAGGGTAACATGCGGCCCTCCGGCACGGTCTGGGCAGAATCGACCAGGAAGGCAGCGCGCTTTCAGCGTCTTCGCGGGCAGAGCGGCAATTGCGTCCGCCCTCGCGCCCGCCGCCCGGCAAAGGGCTTCGCGTCAGGCCAGGAACAATCTGTAGGCGGGATTCCGCGACTCGTCCCAGAAACGGTAGCCCAGTTCGTCGAGGAAGGTCTGGAACGCCGGTTTTTCCTTTTCGGGCACCTGGATGCCGACCAGCACACGGCCATAGTCCGCGCCATGGTTGCGGTAGTGGAAGAGGCTGATGTTCCAGCCGCGGCTCATGCTCTGCAGGAACTGCATGAGCGCGCCGGGACGCTCCGGAAACTCGAAGCGGTACAGCACTTCGTTCACCGCGTCCGGCGCGCGCCCGCCGACCAGATGGCGCACGTGCAGCTTGGCCATTTCGTTGTCGGTAAGATCGACCGCTTGGAGTCCGTGACGGTGCAACAGATCGATCACGCGGGCGGTCTCTCCCGCACCCGGAACCGACAGGCCCACGAATACGCGCGCCACCTTCGGATCCGAATAGCGGTAGTTGAATTCGGTGATGTTGCGCGCGCCCAGCAGGCTGCAAAAGGTCTTGAAGCTGCCCGGTGTCTCGGGAATGGTCACGGCCAGCACGGCTTCGCGCTTCTCGCCCAGTTCGGCGCGCTCGGCGATATGGCGCAGGCGGTCGAAATTCATGTTGGCGCCCGACGCGATCGCAACGAGCGTCTTGCCCTTGAGCCTGTCGCCGGCGATGGCG
The DNA here is from genome assembly GCA_021820845.1 of Pseudomonadota bacterium. Lineage (GTDB taxonomy): Bacteria > Pseudomonadota > Gammaproteobacteria > Burkholderiales > Thiobacillaceae > Thiobacillus. Next base: position 20,695 of record JAKADC010000014.1, on the reverse strand, counting down.
GCCTTCATGCCCGCAATCGACAAGGCGCCGGCCGGCTCGAGGATGGAGCGCGTGTCCTCGAAGACGTCCTTGATCGCCGCGCAGATCGCATCGTTGTTGACGCGGATGATTTCGTCGACGTAGCGCTGCGCCAGGCGGAAGGTTTCCTTGCCGACCTTCTTCACCGCGACGCCGTCGGCAAAGATGCCGACGCGCGGCAAGGTGACGCGCGTGCCCTTGCAGAGCGAGCGTGCCATCGCGTCGGCGTCGTCGGGCTCGACGCCGACGATCTTGATTTCGGGCCGCAGCCGCTTGATGTAGGCGGCGATGCCGGCGATCAGGCCGCCGCCGCCGACCGGCACGTAGACCGAGTGGATCGGCCCCGGGTGCTGGCGCAGCAGTTCCATCGCCACGGTGCCCTGCCCTGCGATCACGTCGGGGTCGTCGTAGGGATGGACGAAGGTCGCTTTCGACTCCCTGGCGAGTTCGGCCGCGTAGGCGCCGGCTTCGTCGTAGTTGTCGCCATGGAGGACGACCTGCGCGCCTCGCGCGGCCACGGCGTCGACCTTGATTTTCGGCGTCGTCACCGGCATCACGATGATGGCGGTCGCGCCGAGTTTTTGCGCCGCCAGCGCCACCCCCTGCGCGTGGTTGCCGGCCGATGCCGCGACGACCCCGCGCGCAAGCTGTGCCGCCGTCAATTTCGCCATCTTGTTGTAGGCGCCGCGACACTTGAACGAAAACACCGGTTGCAGGTCTTCGCGCTTCAGCAGGATGCGGTTGTTGAGGCGGGACGACAGATTGTGTGCCTCGTCGAGCGGCGACTCGATCGCCACGTCGTAGACGCGCGAGGTCAGAATGCGTTCGAGGTAATCGTCAGGTTGACTCATGGCGGCGAGGGCGTTTGTAAAAAAGGGGCGATGCCGCTATCTTAGCGGGCTGCATCGAAATCGACGAAAACATCATGACCCAGGACGAAATGAAGCAAGCCGTGGCACGTGCCGCGGTGGATTATGCCAAGGGCGGCATCATCGGGGTAGGAACCGGCTCGACCGCCAACTATTTCATCGACGCGCTGGCCGAGGTGAAAGGACGCATCGATGGCGCCGTCGCCAGTTCGGAGGCCACCGCCGCCCGCCTGAAAAGGCACGGCATCGAGGTGCTCGATCTCAATAGTGTGGGCGAACTGGAAATCTACGTCGACGGGGCCGACGAAATCACCGAGCACTTCGCCATGGTCAAGGGCGGCGGCGGCGCGCTGACGCGCGAGAAGATCGTGGCCGCCTGCAGCAAGCAGTTCGTCTGCATCGCGGACGAAAGCAAGCGGGTCGATGTGCTGGGCAAATTTCCGCTTCCCGTCGAGGTCATCCCGATGGCACGCTCGCACGTCGCACGCGAACTGGTGAAACTCGGCGGGCAGCCGCGCCTGCGCGAAGGCTTCACCACCGACAACGGCAACCTCATTCTCGACGTGCATGCGCTCTCGATCGTCGATCCGGTGTCGCTGGAAACGGCGATCAACCAGATCGTCGGCGTGGTCACCAACGGCCTGTTCGCGCGCCGCGGCGCGGATGTGCTGCTGCTCGGCACGCCGGACGGCGTCAGGACCTACGCGAAGTAGCCGTCACTGCGGCTGCGCGGGCTCGTCGGGCTCCTGCTCCTCCGCAGGCACCCGGTATTTCTCGGCGGCCCACTGGCCCAGATCGATCATCTTGCAGCGCTCGCTGCAAAATGGCTTCCACTTGCTTTCGGCCGTCCAGGGAACGGGCGCCCCGCAGGTCGGGCAAGCCACGGCATGGGGTTTGGCGGCTTCCATCACAGGGTGCAGAAGGTCAGATCGAAGTCGACCGCCTGGCCGGTACAGGTGCGCAACGCCCCTGACCCCGCATGAACGAAGCGCACATTGAGCATGTATTTGTTGGCGGAAATCTCCGGCACGCACGGCAGGTCGTCGACCAGGGTGATCCGGATCAGCTGCGGATTGCGCGATTCGAGCATGCGCTGGTAACTGCCGTTGTCCGCGCACTGCAGCTCGGGCTTTCCGCTGTCGCGCAGCAGGCCAAGCACGATTTCGACCGCGGCACGGATCGGCGAGAACGGCGCCAGCCACTTGCGCAACTGCCCCACGCGCGTGTCCACCGCCTGGTGCAGCCAGTAATGATACGAAGGCAGGTCGAACTCGCACATGCCGCCCGGAATCGCGGCGCGCTGCTTGACCGCCATCAGCCAATCGTCGTCCCGCAGGTGCTGGCCGACTTTGCCGGGCAACTGATAGATCCCATGATGGGCCGCCTCGATCGCGGCCAACACCCGCTCCAGCGTGGCGTCCTGCACGTGCGGATTGCCGCGGAGCGCGGCGAGGACGGCCTTTTGGCGGTCCAGTTCCTGCAGCAGATCGGACTTGAGGTCGGCACGCGCAGCCACCTCGGCGATCTCGAACAAGGTCAGCAAGGCTGCGTGATGCGCATGCGGATCGGACGATGCGGCGTGGGCATCGAAGCGGTCGAACAGATCTTCAAGCCGCAATAAGGTGCGGATGCGTTCGCTCAGGGGGTATTCGTAGTGGATCACGCCGCGATGCGGTGGGTTGGTTTAGACGATTGTCGCCCATCCATGCGGAAAATCAAGGCGCGCCGCTCATTGACTGGTCCAGGTAGCGCAGATGCAGCGCCGCGACCTGGCTGCGCAGCGCCTCGGGAGCGGCGGTATTGACGATCACGTCGTCCGCGGCCGCGAGGCGCGCCGGCCGGGACGCCTGCGCCGCCACGATGGCTTCCGCCTCGGCTCGCGCGAGTCTGCTGCGCGCCATCACACGCGCGATCTGCAAGTCTTCGGGACAATCGACGACGAGGACGCGATCGATCACATCCCGATAGCCGCCGGTTTCGACCAGCAACGGGATCACGACCAGCGCATACGGCGCGGTCAGTGACGCGAGCGCCTGGCGCACGTTCGCCTCGATGCGCGGATGCAGGATGGCTTCGAGCCGCTGCCGCTCTCCGGGATCCGCGAATATCCGCCGTCGCAGAGCCGCGCGGTCCAGCGCGCCGTCCGCCTGCATCACCGCTTCGCCGAAGGCCGCGCGAATCGCGTTCAGCGCGGAACCGCCGGGGGCGGTGAGTTCACGCGCAATGACGTCGGTGTCGATCACCGGCACGCCGAGCGCGGCGAACAGGTCGGCGACGGTCGATTTGCCCGAGCCGATCCCGCCGGTAAGGCCGACCGTGAGCATCAGAATTGCGCGAGGTAGGCCCGCGTGAGGTCGGCGCCGAAAAACAGCGCCACCAGTCCGCCTCCCGCCAGGTAGGGGCCGAAGGGAATGGGCACGCGGCGGTCGTGCCGGACCAGCACGATCATCGCCACGCCGATCGCCGCGCCGACCACGGAAGACAGCAGCAACGTGACGGGCAGCATTTGCCAGCCGAGCCAGGCACCGATGGCCGCGAGCAGCTTGAAGTCGCCGAACCCCATGCCCTCCTTGCCGGTCGCCAGCTTGAAGAGCCAATACACCGACCACAGGACGAGATAGCCGGCCATCGCACCGACGACCGCATCGGGCAGGCTGGCGAAGTATCCGTTCAGGTTGAACAGCAGCCCGAGCCACAGCAGCGGGAGCGTGACGCTGTCGGGAAGCAGGGTCGTGTCAAGATCGATGAAGGCCAGCGCGATCAGTGCCCACACCAGCAGCAGTGCCCCCAGCGCCGGCATGCTCGCGCCCCACTTCCACGCGACCGCGGCCGACAGCAGCGCGCTCAGCAGCTCCACTGCGGGATAGCGTGCGCTGATCCGCGTACCGCAAGCCGAGCAGCGGCCGCGCAGCGCCAGCCAGGACACGACTGGAATGTTTTCCAGCGCGGTAATCCGGTGGCCGCATCCCGGACAGGCCGAGGGCGGCAGCCACAGGCTATAGTGCGGCGTTTCGGCTGGCGACTCGCCGTTCAACTCGGCGCATTGTTCCCGCCACTCCGTCTCCATCATTCTGGGCAGCCGATGGATGACGACATTCAGAAAACTCCCCACCATCAGCCCGATCACGGAAACCAGTCCGATGAAGACGGCGGGCTCCGCCTGCAGGAAATCCATCAACCGACCACCGCCCCCATCTTGAAGATCGGCAGGTACATGGCGATCACCATGCCGCCGATGAGCGTTCCCAGCACCACCATGATCATCGGTTCCATCAGGCTGGACAGCGCCTCGACCGCGTCATCGACCTCGGCCTCGTAGAAATCCGCGACCTTGCCGAGCATCGAGTCGAGCGAACCCGATTCCTCGCCGATGGCCGCCATCTGCAGCACCATGTTGGGGAAGCGTCCGGTGTTCTGCATCGCCTGCGTGAGCGCCGTGCCGGTCGCCACTTCGCCGCGAATCTTGTTGGTGGCCTCGACGAACACCTGGTTGCCCGATGCGCCGCCGACCGACTCCAGCGCCTCGACGAGCGGCACGCCCGCCGCGAACATCGTCGCCAGCGTGCGTGTCCAGCGCGCGATCGTCGCCTTCTCGATCACGGGGCCGAAGATGGGCAGCTTGAGCAGCAGCCTGTCCATCGTCATCTGCATCTTGCGCGACCGCTTCCAGGCCTGGAAGAACGCGTACAGGCCGCCGCCGATCGCACCGAAGATCGCCCACCAGTATTTCACGAAGAAATCCGATATGGCCATCACGGCGAGCGTCGGGCCGGGCAGGTCGGCACCGAAGCTGCTGAAGAGGCTCTTGAACGCCGGAATCACGAAAATCATGATGATCGCGGTGATGACGAACGCGACCACGATGATCGAAATCGGGTAGAACAGCGCCGACTTGATCTTGCTCTTGATGGCGAGGATCTTTTCCTTGTACACCGCAAGCCGGTCGAGTACGCCCTCGAGAATACCGGCCGCTTCGCCCGCTCCGACCAGGTTGCAGAACAGCGTATCGAAATACCGCGGATGGCGGCCAAACGCCTGGGTCAGGCTGCTGCCTTTTTCGATGTCGGCCTTGATCTCCAGCAGCAGGCGCTGCATCGACGGGTTGGAATGTCCGCGCGCCACGATCTCGAAGGACTGCAGCAAGGGCACGCCCGCCTTCATCATCGTCGCAAGCTGGCGCGTGAACAGGGTCACATCCTTGTCGGTGATTTTTTTCGCGCCACTGAACAGCGTGCTCTGCTTCTTGACGCGAGTGGCCTTGATGCCCTGCTTTCGCAACTGGGAATTGACCATGGCGACGCCGCCGGCCTGCATCTGCCCTTTGACCTTCTTGCCGCGCTTGTCCATGCCCTCCCACAGAAAGGTGGCGTCCTTCACTGCCTTTGCCGCTGTAGCCATATAGGAAATTCCTTAGAGATTGGCTTAGAGATTGGTAACGGCCTCGACCTCTTCCAGCGAGGTGAGACCGGATTTCACTTTCAACAGACCCGCCTGGCGAAGGTCGAGCACGCCTTCGCGCCGCGACTGATCGGCAATGTCGGCTTCGTTGCCTCCCTTGAGGATGATGCGGGTCATGGCGTCGGTGATCGGCATGACCTGGTAGATGCCGACACGGCCCTTGTAACCGGTGCCGCCGCAGAGTTCGCAGCCGACCGGCTTGTAAGGTTTCCAACTGCCGTCCAGTTGTTCCTCGCTAAACCCCGCCGCGAGCAGCGCTTCGTGCGGAATATCGACCGGCTGCTTGCAGCCGCACAGCTTTCGCGCCAGCCGCTGCGCGGTGATCAGGATCACCGATGACGCCACGTTGAACGGCGCGACCCCCATGTTCAACAGGCGGGTCAGCGTGCCGGGGGCGTCGTTGGTATGCAGGGTGGACATCACCATGTGGCCGGTCTGAGCCGCCTTGATCGCGATGTCGGCGGTTTCCAGGTCGCGGATTTCGCCGACCATGATGACGTCGGGATCCTGCCGCAGGAAGGATTTCAGTGCCGCCGAGAACGTCAGACCGGCCTTGTCGTTGACGTTGACCTGGTTGATGCCGGGAAGCTGGATTTCCGCCGGGTCTTCCGCCGTCGAGATGTTGACGTCGGGCTTGTTGAGGATGTTGAGGCAGGTGTAAAGCGACACCGTCTTGCCCGAACCGGTGGGTCCGGTCACCAGCACCATGCCGTAAGGGCGCTGCACCGCGTTCAGCAGGAGTTCTTTCTGCCACGGCTCGTAGCCGAGCGCCTCGATCCCCATCTGCGCGCTCGTCGGGTCGAGAATACGCATGACGATCTTCTCGCCATACAGCGTCGGCAGGGTGCTGACACGGAAGTCGATGGCACGGTTCTTCGACAGCACCATCTTCATGCGGCCGTCCTGCGGCACGCGTTTTTCAGAGATATCGAGCCGCGACAACACCTTGATGCGCGAGGCCACCTTGTCCTTGATCGCCATCGGCGGCTGGGCAACCTCGAACAGCATGCCGTCCCGGCGGTAACGGATGCGGTAGAACTTCTCGTAAGGCTCGAAATGGATGTCCGAGGCGCCCATATTGATGGCGTCGAGCATGATCTTCTGCAGGTAGCGCACCACGGGCGCATCGTCGATTTCGATGCCGCCGGTATCCTGCTGCGCGGCGGCGCTTTCCTCGTCGGCGAAATCCAGGCTGAGCTCTTCGGCGTTGAGGACGGCCATCGCGCTCTCGCTGGCCTCGCCGGCCTTCTCGATCAGCTTGCCGAGTTTGTCGTCCTCCACCACCACGGGCTCCACCGCCTGCCCGGTCTGGAACTTCACCTCGTCCAGCGCCTGCAGATGCGTGGGATCCGACGTCGCCACATAGACCTTGTTGCCGCGCTGATACAAGGCCAGCACGCGCCGCTTCTGCACCAGCTTCGGATCGAGCAGCCCCTGCGGCAGGCTTTCGTGATCCATGGCGTTCAGGTCCAGATAGGGAAAACCGAACGAAATGGCGGCAAACTCCGCGATCTGGTCGGCCCTGAACCGTCGCCCCTTGAGCAGTTCGGTCACGAACGACTCACCCGACTGATTGGCGCGCTTCCACGCCCCCTCGGCGTCATCCTCGGACAGCCACCCATGGTTGACCATGGCCCGCGCGAGGCCGGTTAAATTATTGGTGTTTGTTACAGCTGCCATAGCTCGTTTCCAGACAAGTCCCGCGTCCAGTCATCATGCGCATCGCCCGTCGCGTGGCGGCGTCATGCGAAACCAGAGTCCTTAACGGCGAGTTTTCGACTAAATTGAGGCGTTTCCCGGCAATTCATGCGCGGGCGGCGGGTAGACGCGCGCCATCTTGACCGCGCGGCCCTGCGTTTGCACGATTTCGACCGGCACGTCGCCCAGCTTGAGGCTGACGCCCGCCTCGGGGATATCCTCGAATTGCTCGAGCAACAGGCCGTTGAGCGTTTTCGGCCCGTCCAGCGGCAGCGACAAGCCGAGCTTGCGATTGAGGTGCCGCAACAGCACGCTGCCCTCGACCAGCCAGCTGCCGTCCTCCTCCTGCCGCAAATACCCCGCGTCCGAGGGGGCCTGCGTGGTGAATTCGCCGACCAGTTCTTCCAGCAGGTCTTCCAGCGTCACCAGCCCCTGAAGTTCGCCGTATTCGTCGACCACCAGCGCGAGCCGACGTCGGCCGGACTGAAAATGGCGCAACTGGGTGAAGAGCGGCGTTCCCGCCGGAACAAAATAGGGTGCCTCGAGATTGGCCTTCAGCGTGTCCGGATCGAGCGCCTCCCCGGTCAGCGCATGCAGCACGCGGCGGACGTGCAGCACCCCCAGGAGGTTGTCGGACGAGCCCGCCTGCACCACCAGCCGCGTATGGTGGCTGGTGGAAATCTGCTGCCGCACCCGTTCCGGATCATCCTCGATATCGATCGCCTCGATCTGGCTGCGCGGCGTCATCACGTCGTCGACGGTGATGTCCTCCAGGTCCATGAGATTCATCAGGATCCGGTGATGCTCGCGCGGCAGCCGGCCCGACGACTCCAGCACGATGGTGCGCAGCTCTTCCAGTCCGAGGCTGTTGCGCTGCCCCTGCTCGGGCGGCCTGATTCGCAGCAGCCGCAGAATGCCCTGCACGAACAGGTTCACGAACCATACCACCGGGTACGCCAGCTTCAGCAACGGCGTGAGCAAGAGCGTCGCCGGATACGCCACGCGCTCGGGGAAGGCGGCGCCCAGCACCTTGGGGGTGACTTCGCTGAAGACCAGAATCAGGAAGGTGAGCAAGAGCGTCGCCACGAACAGCACGATCTCGCCCGAGCCGAACAGGCGGATCGCCAGCACGGCGGACAGCGTCGCCGAAGCGGAATTGACGAGATTGTTGCCGAGCAGGATCACGCCGAGCAGCTTGTCGGTCTTGTCCAGCAGCGCCTGCGCGCGCATCGCGCCTCGCACGCCGGACTCCGCGGCGTGACGCAGCCGATAGCGGTTGATCGCCATCATCGCGGTCTCGGAGGCCGAGAAGAAAGCCGACGTCAGCAGCAGGACGGCGAGTGCCGCAAAAAGCGTACTGGTGGAAACGCTGTCCAATCAGTGTCGCCTCAGCGCTTGAGCACGATTTCCAGAACGAACTGGGTGCCCAGGTAAGCCAGCAGCAGAAGGGTGAAACCGGTGATCGTCCAGACCAGCGCGGTGCGGCCGCGCCAGCCGCGAAAATGGCGCCCGAGCAGCAAGCCGCCGAACACCAGCCAGGACAGGATGGCGAACACGGTCTTGTGATTGAACTGGAGCGGCGTGCCGAACAGTTCCTCCGAAAAGAACACGCCGCTGAACACCGCGAGGGTCAGCAGCGCGAATCCGACGCCGATGGTCTTGAACAGCATCGCTTCGAGCGTCAGCAACGGCGGTGTCCCGCCCTGCAGAAGCGCGCCGCGATGCAGCTGTTTTTCCAGCATCGTCATCATCACCGCATGCAAGGCGGCCACCGCCAGCAAGCCATAGGCGAGGAACGAGACCACCAGGTGCGCCCGCAGGATGAGCGCCTGCGAATCGGGAATGGGATGGGTCTCGGTCAGAACCGCCATGAGCAGCACGGACACGCCCGCCAGGCCGCTGACCCACGACTGCAGGCGCGCCAGCGGCGCCCCCTGGCTGGCCAGCCAGTAGGTCAGCGCGGTCAGCCACAAAATCGTCGAAAGCGAGTTGCCGAATCCCAGGCGGATGTCGCCCTGCCCGAGCGCGGAATTGAAGATCAGCGCGCCGTGCGCGAGCAGGGCCAGCGGCGTCAGCACGCGTATCGATGCGTCGGAGGGCGCGCGCAGCAAACGCCAGGCGACCCATCCGTACAGCGCGCTCACAAACAGAGTAACCAGCAATAGCGGGGACATTCGTTAAAATGGAACTCGGACTCAGCCAGTCTCATTATCCATGCCGTCCCTGACGGCAACAAGGAAGCCATGTTAGAAAATCTCAGCGGACGCCTCGCGGGCGTCGTCAAATCCCTGCGCGGGCAAGCGCGCATCACCGAAGCCAACGTCCAGGACACCTTGCGTCAGGTGCGGCTTGCCCTGCTCGAAGCCGACGTCGCCCTGCCGGTGGTCAAGGACTTCATCGAAGCGGTCAAGACGCGCGCGCTCGGACAGGAAGTGCTCGCCAGCCTGTCACCGGGCCAGGCCCTGATCGGCATCGTCCACGACGAGCTCACGCAGCTGATGGGCGGCGAGAACGCCGACCTGAACCTGGCCGCCGCCCCGCCCGCCGTCATTCTGATGGCGGGCCTGCAAGGGTCGGGCAAGACCACCACCAGCGGCAAACTCGCACTGCTGTTGAAGAATCGCAAAAAAAAGGTTCTGCTCGCCTCCGCTGACGTCTACCGGCCCGCCGCCATCGACCAGCTGCGGCAGCTCGGCAAGCAGCTCGATGTCGCTTTCTTCGAGGCCGGCGACGAACGCGATCCGCTGAAGATCGCGCAGACCGCCCAGGACCACGCACGCAAGCAGTTCTATGACGTGCTGATCGTCGACACGGCCGGCCGCCTGGCGATCGACGAGGCGATGATGAACGAAATCAAGGCGCTGCACGCCGCAGTCAAGCCGATCGAGACCCTGTTCGTCGTCGATGCCATGCAGGGCCAGGACGCGATCAACGTCGCCAAGGCTTTCAACGAGGCACTGCCGCTCACCGGCGTGGTGCTGACCAAGCTCGACGGCGACGCACGCGGCGGCGCGGCGCTGTCGGTGCGCCACATCACCGGCAAGCCGCTCAAGTTCATCGGCGTCGGCGAGAAACCCACCGGACTGGAGCCCTTCCACCCCGAACGCATGGCGCAGCGCATCCTCGGCATGGGCGACGTGCTCTCGCTGATCGAGCAGGCGCAGAGCTCGGTCGACCTGGCCGAAGCCAAAAAACTCGCCGACAAGGTGAAGAAGGGCAAGGACTTCGACCTCGAGGACTTCAAGGCGCAAATCCAGCAGATGCGCAAAATGGGCGGACTCTCGGCGCTGATGGACAAGCTGCCCGGCGCCGGGCAGATGACGCTGCCGGCGGGCGCCGACGAAAAGGCCATCAACCGCGTCGAAGGCATCATCAACAGCATGACTCCGCTCGAGCGGCGCAAGCCCGACATCATAAAGGCGAGCCGCAAGCGCCGCATTGCCGCGGGCGCTGGCGTGCAGGTGCAGGAAGTCAACAAGCTGCTCAGCCAGTTCGAGCAGGCCCAGAAGATGATGAAGATGATGGGCAAAGGCGGCCTCTCGAAGATGATGCGCGGCATGAAAGGCATGCTGCCGGGAATGCGCTGATCCGGCCCACTGGCAAGGCGGGGATTTTTGGGTATAATTCGCGGTTTTCTCCGTTTACCGGTGGGTTGAACCATGGTCGTGATTCGTCTTTCGCGCGGCGGCGCCAAAAACCGTCCTTTCTACAACGTGGTGGTTGCCGATTCGCGCTGCCGCCGTGATGGCCGCTTCATCGAGCGCGTCGGCTTCTATAACCCCGTCGCCGCCGAAGGCGCCGAAGGCATTCGCCTGGATCAGGACCGCATCGGCTACTGGGTGAGCAATGGCGCGCAGATGTCCGATACGGTCGCGCGCCTCGTGAAGCAGAACAAGCCCGCCGCTGCCTGATTCGGCTGGAAAAACGCCCGGGGCGGCCGCTTGAACTGAATAACGCCCGGGTCGGCTGCTCGAATTGAATAACGACTGGGTCGGCTGCTCGAATTGAATAACGACTGGGTCGTCATGGGGCGCGTCGCCGCCCCGTTCGGCGTCAAGGGCTGGATCAAGGTCCAGCCCTACAGCGAGGACCCGGGCACGCTGATGGATTTCGAATCCTGGCGCGTCGGTCGCGGCGAGCAGTATTCGAATTACGCCGTCGAGGCCGTTCAGGACCATGGCAAGACGCTGGTCGCCAAGCTGGCCGGCGTCGACGACCGCGACGCGGCGTATGCCCTGCGCGGACAGGAAATTTCGGTGGCGAAAAGCGCGCTGCCGCCGCCCGAGGAAGGCGAGTATTACTGGTCCGACCTGATCGGCCTGACCGTGGTCAACCGCGAGGGCGTCGAGCTGGGCAAGGTCGACAGCCTGATGGAAAGCGGCGCGAACGACTTGCTGGTCGTCAAGGGCGCGCGGGCGCACCTGATACCGTTCGTCGCGGCTTTCGTCGGCAAGGTCGACCTCGCCGGCGCCCGGATCGAGGTGGACTGGGGCGAAGATTACTGATGCGCATCGATGCGGTCACGCTCTTCCCCGAGATGTTCGATGCCGTACTGGATTACGGCATCACGCGGCGGGCGCTGGACCGCGGGCTTTACCGCTTCAAGGCGTGGAACCCGCGCGACTTCACCGACGACCCGCATCGCACGGTGGACGACCGGCCTTACGGCGGCGGCCCCGGCATGCTGATGCTGGCCGAACCGCTGGATCGCGCGCTGAACGCGGTGCAGCAGGAACTGGCCAGCGAGAATTTGGCACCGTGGGTGGTGCATTTTTCCCCCCGCGGCCGCCCGCTTGCGCATCGGCGGGTGATGGAACTGAAGGAAAAACCCGCGCTGGTTTTGCTGTGCGGGCGCTATGAAGGCATCGACGAGCGGCTGCTGCAGCGCCGCGTGGACGAGGAGATCTCGCTCGGCGACTTCGTGCTGTCGGGCGGCGAACTCCCCGCGCTGGCGCTGATGGATGCTGTCGTCCGGCAGTTGCCGGGCGCGCTGAACGATGCGGAATCGGCCGCGCAGGATTCGTTCAGCCAGGGGCTGCTCGATTGCCCGCACTACACGCGGCCCGAGGTATGGCAGGGCCTGGAGGTGCCGGGCGTGCTGAAAAGCGGCAACCACGCGGCGATCGCGAAGTGGCGGCACGAAGAAAGCCTCCGGCTCACCGCGGCGCTGCGCCCCGATCTGCTGGAGCGGTGGCAGAAGAAACAGGATTGATCCGGCCGCCTGGCAGCAGGCGAACCGGAATTTGAGCGGCCTTTCCGGGCCAATGTGAAACGGCGTGACGTCCGTCCAGGATCAGCAAGCGATCTGCGACGCACCTCTCCCGCCAGATGCAAGGAAACAGCATGAACATCATCGAGCAACTCGAGCAGGAAGAAATCGCCCGCCTGGGCAAAACGGTTCCCCCCTTCGCCCCCGGCGACACCGTCGTCGTCCAGGTGAAGGTGAAGGAAGGCAACCGCGAGCGTCTCCAGGCCTATGAAGGCGTGGTCATCGCCAAGCGCAACCGCGGCCTCAACTCCGCCTTCACGGTGCGCAAGATTTCCGCCGGCGAAGGCGTCGAGCGCACCTTCCAGACCTACTCGCCGCTGGTCGCCAGCGTCGAGGTCAAGCGCCGCGGCGATGTTCGACGCGCCAAGCTGTACTACCTGCGCGAGCGCTCCGGCAAGTCCGCCCGCATCAAGGAAAAGCTGCCCGCCCGCAAGGCCGCGGCGACGGCTGCCGAATAAGCAGCCTGCCGTGTTACGCAAGACGCCCGCTCCCATGCGGGCGTTTTTGTTTGCGCCGCCGGCTCCGGCGCATTTGACGGAAACCCGCGGGTCGTCAATCATTGCCGGCACCACACCGCACAAGATCAATGAGGAAGCCGAGCATGCAACAGACAAAGATTCTGCTGGACGAATCCGAGATTCCCTCCCACTGGTACAACGTTGTCGCCGACATGCCCAACCCGCCGGCCCCGCCACTGGGTCCGGACGGCAAGCCGATCGGCCCGGACGCGCTGACGGCGATCTTTCCGATGAGCCTGATCGAGCAGGAAATGTCCGCCGAAAGGTGGATCCCCATTCCCGACAAGGTGCGCGAGATCTACCAGCTGTGGCGACCCTCGCCGCTGTTCCGCGCGCATCGGCTGGAAGCCGCGCTCGGCACCCCGGCCAGGATCTATTACAAGTACGAAGGCGTCTCGCCTGCCGGCTCGCACAAGGTCAACACCTCGGTCGCCCAGGCCTATTACAACGCCGAAGCCGGCATCAAGCGCATCGCCACCGAGACCGGCGCGGGGCAGTGGGGCTGCTCGATGGCGCTCGCCGGGCAGATGTTCGGACTGGAGGTGCGGGTCTACATGGTCAAGGTGAGCTACGGCCAGAAGCCCTATCGCCGCTCGATGATACAGACCTGGGGCGCCGAAGTGTTCGCCAGTCCCTCCGTCGAAACCGACGCCGGGCGCGCAGCGCTGGCGGCGGACCCGGACAACCCGGGCTCGCTTGGCCTGGCGATATCCGAAGCGGTGGAGGACGCCGCCACGCACGCCGACACCAACTACGCGCTCGGATCGGTCCTCAATCACGTGCTGCTGCACCAGACCATCATCGGCCTCGAGGCCAAGAAGCAGTTCGACAAGGCCGGCGACTATCCCGACATGATCTTCGCGCCCTGCGGCGGCGGCTCGAATTTCGGCGGTGCCGCCTTCCCCTTCTTCGCCGACAAGGCGGCAGGCAAGCAGGTGCGGCTGGTGGCCGTCGAGCCGTCCTCCTGCCCGACACTGACGCGCGGCCATTACGCCTACGACTTCGGCGACACCGCCAAGCTCACCCCGATGATGCTGATGTACACCCTTGGCCACGACTTCATGCCGCCGAGCATCCATGCCGGCGGCCTGCGCTATCACGGGGACTCCGCGCTGGTGTCTCAGCTCTATCACGAGAAATTGATCGAGGCTGTCGCGATTCCGCAGCTCGCCACTTTCAAGGCCGGCGTGACCTTCGCGCGCGCGGAGGGCATCGTCCCCGCCCCCGAATCCAACCATGCCATCGCCGCGTGCATCGACGAAGCGCTGCGCTGCAAGGAAACGGGCGAGCGGAAAACGCTGTTCTTCAACCTGTCCGGCCACGGCCATTTCGACATGGCCGCCTACGACAGCTACTTCGGCGGCAAGCTGGAAGACTACGTCTACCCCGAGCAGGCCATCCGTGCGGCGCTGGAACACCTGCCGAAGGTCCCCGCGTGAAGCGACGTTCCCGGATGGCCCGCTTCCCGATCCGCGATCTGCGATGCCGACCTACGACGTCGTACTGAAAGCGCCGCCCTGCCATCTCGGCGCCTGTTTTGCAGGCGAGGCGCTGACGCGGCTCGACTTCCTGCCGACCAGCGTCCCCGCTTCCGGCGCGGCCGACGCGCGCGTCCATCGGCTCGCGCGTGAACTCGACGCCTACTGGCACGATCCCGCGCATGAATTCGATCTGCTCTACGTGCCATCCGGGACGCCGTTCCAGTTGCGGGTGTGGCACGCTCTGATGGGGATCCCCGCCGGCCGCCCGGTGACCTACGGCGGCCTGGCGAAGCGACTCGGTACCGCCGCCCGCGCAGTCGGCCAGGCCTGTGCCTCCAATCCGCTGCCGATCCTGATCCCATGCCACCGCGTGGTGGCCGCGAACGGGCTGGGCGGGTTCATGCACGCCTCGCGTGGGGCGCCGCTGGATGTGAAAACCTGGCTGCTGGCCCATGAGCGACGCCCTGATTGACCGCTTCTGCGACCATCTGTGGCTCGAAGACGGGCTCGCGGACCTGACGCTGGCAGCCTACCGGCGTGACCTGACAGCCTTCTCCGCCTGGCTGGAAGCAGCGCGCGGACAAGCCCTCGGCAGCGCCGCGCCCGGCGACGTCGAGGCCTACCTGGCATGGCGTTTCGCCCGCCGCAGCCATCCACGCAGCGCGGCGCGCTACAGCTCGGCACTCAAGCGGTTTTACCGCTATCTGCTGCGCGAAAGCCTGATCGACGCCGACCCCACGCTCAACCTGGATCGCCCCAAGCTGCCCCGCGCGCTGCCCAAGACGCTGACCGAGGCGGACGTTGAACGCCTGCTCGCCAGCGCCGGCTCCGCCGAGCCGCTCGGGCTCCGCGACCGCGCGATGCTGGAGACGCTGTATGCCACTGGCTTGCGGGTATCGGAACTGATCGGCCTGAAGCTCACGGCCGTGAATCTCAACGACGGCGTGCTGCGCGTCACCGGCAAGGGCAACAAGGACCGCCTCGTGCCGCTCGGCGAGGAAGCGGTGCACTGGCTCAAGCGCTATATGACGGACGCGCGGCCGCAACTGCTGGAAAAAAACCTCTCCGATGCCGTGTTCGTGACCGTCCGCGGGGGCGCCATGACGCGCCAGGCGTTCTGGTATCTGATCAAGCGGCGTGCGCGAGCCGCCGGCGTCGTCAGCCCGCTGTCGCCGCACACGCTGCGCCATGCCTTCGCCACCCACCTGCTGAACCACGGCGCCGACCTGCGGGTCGTCCAGATGCTGCTCGGCCACAGCGACATTTCGACGACGCAGATCTATACCCATGTCGCCCGCGAACGTCTCAAGCAGTTGCACGCGCAACACCACCCGCGCGGCTAAATTTCACACGCGGCCGCTCGGCCTCGCCAGATAGAACCACTCCTGCCCCGGCAGCGCGCCGGGATTGGGAAACACGACGTAGCCGTCTTGATCCGCCACCACGCGCGTGCCGTCATGACGCGTGCCGATAAGCTCGCCTGCATGCACGCGATCGAAGCTCGCCCAGTCGCGATCGAACCGGTCACCGGCCTCGTCACGATCGACGACCCCGTATAGGCGGAGCGCCTCGGTGGCGGTCGCGGCCGCCGGCGCGGGCGCGCCGCTCAGTCCCAGGTGGGCCAGCGCATTGTGGATCGCACGGTAGGCCACCGCGGGTGCGGCGGGATCGTCGTGCTGTCCGCATTCCAGCGTGAGCGCGATGCCGCCGTGGGCGCGCATGTATTCGGTGGTGCCCACGCCGTAATGGATATCGGCTTCGTGCGCCGACGCCCCTGCTGCCAGCCGCCTCGCGACACCGGCGGCGTAGGTGTCGAGCCAGCCGTCGACGAAGCGGCGCACGCCCAGGCGCAGTGCCAGTGCGGTTTCCTCGGCGGAACGTGAAAACGGCTCGAGCGTGCCGTTGTTGTCCTCAGGCCCCAGCATGACGAAGGGCTCGCCCGCCGTGTGAAACGAATGCAGATCGAGCAGCGCGTCGTGCTCCGCCAGCAGCGGACACAGCCAGTTGGCGACGTGGTCCTCGAATTCGACCGGCGTATCGGTGGGGACGAGACTGCGGTTGAGATTGCGGTCGCCCATGCGCCGGCGGCGGGCATAGGCGAGCGGGTTGGCGACCGGGACGAAGGTCACGCTGCCGGCGGCGACGTCCAGCCGGCCGGATTCGATCTCCGCGATGGCGCGGCGGATCGCCCGGGTCCCGCAGGTTTCGTTGCCGTGCACCGCGCCCAGCACAATGAGCCGCGCCCCCGGCGCAAGCCCGCTGAACGCCACGCTCTGGAAATGCAGTGCTTCCTGCCCGCTCATGTCTGCAGCGCCTTGAACAATAGCGACACGCTCGATACCAGCAACAATACACCGATCAGCCGTCCCATCTGCGATGCGCTGAGGCCCACGTGCGCGCGGCCGCCGACATAGAGCGCGCCGAGCATGATCGGCAGCGCCGCGACGTAAGTCACCCAGACCTTGGCGCTCAGCAACAGCCCGGCTATCAGAAAGCTTATGATGCGCGACATCCCGTCCGCAAAGAACAAGGCCGAAAACGTCGCGCGCAGATCGCTTTTGTCGTGGACGCGGTGGGTGAGGTAGATCACGTACGGCGGCCCGCCCGTGCCGAACAAGGCGCCTACCGTGCCGCCGGTCAGCGCCGCCGGAACCGCCCATCCGCGCGAGATCGGCTTGTCGCCGCGGATGTTCAACACGCTGCGCATTGCAAAGACGAATACGAAGCCAGCCAGCGCGACCAGCATCGGCCCGGTCGGCAGATCGAGCAGCAGGCGGGTGCCCAGCACCACGCCGACGATGCCGAACGGAATCAGCACGGCGATTTCGGCCCATTGCACGCGCCTGAAGTGAAGCCCGCCAATCACCACCGACGCGGTGAAATCCAGCAGCAGGATCAGCGGCACCACGAACTTAAGCGGCAGAAACAGCGCCAGCAGCGGCACCGCGATCAGCCCCGAGCCGAAGCCGGCGATGCCCCGGATGAAGTATGCCGCCAGCAGGATGGCCGCCATGGCAGCGGCGTGTTCCAGGCTCACGGGCGCGCGCCGCGCTCGATCGTGATGCCGAGCTCCTTGATACCCGGCACGATGGCGAACTTGGTCACCGACACCTTCACCCACGGCGCCCCGAATTCGTCGCGCACGATCGCGGCCACGTGTTCCGCGACCGACTCGACCAGCGTGATCGGCTGCGGCGCATGGTGCAGATATTCCTTCACCCGCTTGGCCACCGCGCCGTAGTCGATGGTGTCGGCGACGTTGTCGGTGCCGCCCGCCTTGCTGTCGGGCAGGCCGATTTCGAGATCGAGCCGGACGGGTTGCGGTACTTTGCGTTCCCACTCGTATATGCCGATAATCAGTTCGAGACGGAAGTCCCGCAAAAATAGAATATCCATCGTGCCGCCCCGGGGGCTCAACCAAAATCCGCCATTTTACTGATTCAGGATTCGTTGATGGATAAATTGGGCGAAGCTTGCAAGCCGACGCGGATCGCCGCGAAGTCCGAGGCCAGCGGAACGTGATTGCATCCCCAGGGCTGCGGCGCAGCCGGACGTTGCGCGCCGCTCGATGTGAATGACACAATTGCGCGCCTTGCGCCCGGACTGAAACCGGCCCGCGCGGCGTATCCCCTCTTGTCCACGAACGAATCTTCATGACCACGCTGCTGTTTATCGCCGCTGCCTACCTGCTCGGCTCCCTCTCGTTTGCCGTGATCGTCAGCCGCGCCATGCGCCTGCCCGACCCGCGCAGTTTCGGTTCGGGTAACCCCGGCGCCACCAACGTGTTGCGCACCGGGCGCAAGGCGGCGGCAGCGCTGACGCTGCTCGGCGATGCGATGAAGGGCTGGGCCGCGGTGGTGCTGGCGCGTGCGCTCGCGCCGGCGTTCGGCCTCTCGGAAGACGTCGTCCTGCTGTGCGCGCTGGCAGTCTTCATCGGGCACCTGTTTCCGGTATTTTTCCGGTTCCAGGGAGGCAAGGGCGTCGCCACCGCACTTGGCGTATTGCTCGGACTGAACCCCTGGCTGGGGCTGGCCTGCCTGGCGACCTGGCTGCTCGTCGCCGCGATGTTCCGTATTTCCTCGCTCGCCGCGCTCGTCGCCGCCGTGCTCGCCCCGGTCTACGCGGGCCTGCTGATCGGCTGGGGCCCCACGGCAATGGCCGTATTGGCGATCACGCTGCTGCTGATCTATCGTCACAAGACCAACCTCGTCAAACTGGTAACCGGCCGGGAAGGCCGCATCGGCGCCCGCTCCTGAAGCCCAGTTCTCATATGGCCTTCTTCGACAAAAGTATCGAACACGCAAAGGAAAGCCTCGCCGAAGTGTCTCGCGAGGCGATCGAACACGCGGGCGATCGTCTGTCGGGCGTTGTCAGGGAAGGGGTGTCGCAGGCCGGGACCGAGCTGAAGGACGTCATCTGGCGCGCCAGCCAGGAGATCGACGCCAAGCTCGACAAGATTTCGGACGAATTGCACGAGCAGCGGCAGTTCACCAAGGACGACGTGCGCGAACTGGTCGACTACGCGGGCGAGCGGCTCGGCACGCTGATGGACGCGCGCATCGTCCACGCCAAGGCGGAATTCTCGTCGCTCGTCCAGGAAAAGGTCGAATACTTCAAGCGCGAAGTCGACAGCTTTTTCATCGAGCGCCAGCGCGACCTCGCGCGCGAGCGCCGGCGCCTGTTCATAAACGTCGCCATCGCGATCCTGGCCTCGCTGTCGCTGGGATTCGTGTCCTGGCTGTATCACGAGTATCTCGGCGGCGGGCTGGACGTCTTCGCCATCTTCCGCATCGTGTTCGCCTCGCTGGCGGGCGGCTATGCGGCCTACCTTGCCGTCAAGCTGCTGCGCCGCTGGCTGGCCATGTCGGAACACAAGAAGGACACGCTGTTCCTGGTCAGCCGCTACTGGGGCGTGCTGCGTCCCGAAAGCGTTTTCGGCACCCTGCTTCTGGTCTGCGTGATGGCGGTGGTCGTGGGGTTTCTGCTGTTTCCGGATCAGATGGCGCGCTTCACCGGCGGCGAGAGATGGCTCAAGGCGCTGCGCGAGGCGTATCCGATTTTTCGCCGCTAGGCGCCTGCACGGCGTCGAGCGTCGCGAGTTCCCAGCGGGGCTTCACCGCAAATCCCAGATCGGGCGCGGTGTTCGATTGCGCTGCGAGCCGCTGCGCGCCGGCGTAGGCGATCATCGCACCGTTGTCCGTGCAAAATTCGAGCCGCGGGTAAAACACCTCGATGCCGCGTGACGCCGCCTCGCGAGTGAGCCGCTCGCGCAGCAGCGCGTTCGCGCCCACGCCGCCGGCGACGACCAGCCGCGTCGCCCCGCAGTGCAGGGACGCCGCGAGACTCTTGTTCACCAGCACGTCCACCGCCGCTGTCTGGAACGCCGCGGCGATATCCGCGGCATTGCCGAGTCCCGCCTTGCGCACCAGCGTCAGCACCGCGGTCTTCAGGCCGCTGAAGCTGAAATCGAAATCGCCCGAATTGAGCATGGGGCGCGGCAGGGAGAAGCGGCTGGCGTCGCCCGTCGCCGCCAGCTTCGACAGCGCCGGGCCGCCCGGATAGCCAAGGCCCAGCAGCTGCGCGGTCTTGTCGAAGGCCTCGCCGGCGGCGTCGTCGAGCGTCTCGCCGAGCAGCGTGTAGCGGCCGATGCCGGACACCAGCATCAGCTGGGTGTGCCCGCCCGATACCAGCAAGGCGACGAACGGGAACCCGGGCGGCGTGTCGGAGATCAGCGGCGACAGCATGTGGCCTTCCAGATGATGCACGCCGACCGCGGGAATATCGAGCGCATACGCCAGGGCGCGAGCCATCCCCGCACCGACCAGCAGGGCGCCGGCAAGCCCGGGGCCCTGCGTGTAGGCAATGCCATCGATGTCGGCGAGGGTGCGGCCGCTCTCCGCGAGCACCTGCCGCGTCAGGGGCAGCACGCGCCTGATATGGTCGCGCGACGCCAGTTCGGGGACGACGCCGCCGTAGTCGTTATGCATGGCGATCTGCGAATGGAGCGCGTGCGCGAGCAGGCCCGAGCGACGCGACGATGACGTGGCTGCCGCGCTGTCATACAGCGCGACGCCGGTTTCATCGCAGGAGGATTCGACGCCAAGCACCAACATGGGGAGATCTACCGGGGGACTGGAAAAAAGCTTGCGGGCTTGTTATTATTCTTGTTTTTCCAGTTCACAGGAAGCTTCTCCGGGAGCGGTCTTCAAAATATGCCTCACGTCAAAGTCAAAGAAAACGAGCCGTTTGATGTCGCCTTGCGCCGCTTCAAGCGTTCAATCGAAAAAGTCGGCCTCTTGACCGAACTGCGCGCCCGCGAGTTCTACGAGAAGCCCACCGCCGAGCGCAAGCGCAAGCTCGCCGCCGCGGTCAAGCGCCAGAGCA
>JAKADC010000019.1 GCA_021820845.1 Pseudomonadota bacterium | reverse complement strand
CGCCAAACTTCTTCGACAAAATGGTGGTGATCGCCGCGGTCAAGGTGGTCTTGCCGTGGTCAACGTGTCCAATGGTGCCAACGTTTACGTGCGGCTTGGTCCGCTCGAATTTTTCCTTAGCCATTTCTCAATACCCTATAAGATCAAAGTTATTTCTTGGCGATGATCGCTTCCGCGACACTCTTCGGCGCCTCGGAGTAATGCTTGAATTCCATCGAGTAGGTCGCGCGACCCTGCGACATCGAGCGCAGATCGGTGGAATAGCCGAACATCTCGGACAAGGGCACTTCGGCCTTGACCAGCTTGATGCCCGCCGCATCGTCCATGCCCTGGATGATGCCGCGACGACGGTTGAGGTCGCCCATGACGTCACCCATGTAGTCCTCGGGCGTTTCGACTTCGACCGCCATCATGGGCTCGAGCAGCACCGGGTTCGCCTTGCGCATGCCTTCCTTGAAGGCCAGGTTCGCCGCCAGCTTGAACGCCAGTTCCGACGAGTCGACGTCGTGGTACGAACCGTCGAACAGCGTGATCTTCACGTCGACGACCGGGAAGCCGGCGAGCACGCCGTTGTTCAGTGATTCGACGAGGCCCTTCTCCACGGCCGGGATGAATTCGCGCGGCACGGTGCCGCCCTTGATGGCGTCGACGAACTCGAAGCCCTTGCCCGCCTCGTTCGGCTCCATCTTGATCCACACGTGCCCGTACTGCCCCTTGCCGCCGGACTGCTTGGCATGCTTGCCTTCCTGCTCGACGGACTTGCGAATCGCTTCGCGATACGCCACCTGGGGTGCGCCCACGTTCGCCTCGACGCCAAATTCCCGCTTCATGCGGTCGACCAGAATCTCGAGGTGAAGCTCGCCCATGCCCGAGATGATGGTCTGGCCGGACTCCTCGTCGGTGCGCACACGGAACGACGGATCCTCCTGCGCCAGACGGCCCAGCGCGATACCCATCTTCTCCTGGTCCGCCTTGGTCTTCGGCTCGACGGCGACGTGAATCACCGGCTCGGGGAACTCCATGCGCTCGAGCGTGATCGGGTTCGCGACGTCGCACAGCGTATCGCCCGTGGTCACATCCTTCAGACCGACGGCGGCGGCGATGTCACCGGCGCGCACTTCCTTGATCTCCTCGCGCTGGTTCGCGTGCATCTGCAGAATCCGGCCGATCCGCTCCTTGCGCCCCTTGACCGGGTTGTAGATCGTGTCGCCGGAATTCACCACGCCGGAATAGACGCGGAAGAAAATCAGTTGCCCCACGTAGGGGTCGGTCGCGACCTTGAACGCCAGCGCCGAGAACTTCTCGTCGTCAGACGCCAGGCGCTGCCCTTCACTGCCGTTCTCGAGCTCGCCCTTGACCGGCGGAATGTCGGTCGGCGCAGGCATCAGCTCGATCACCTTGTCGAGCATGGCCTGCACGCCCTTGTTCTTGAACGCGGTACCGCACATCATCGGCACGATTTCGCTGGCGATGGTGCGCGTGCGCAGACCGGCGATGATGTCCGCCTCGGAGAGGTCCCCCTCTTCAAGGTACTTGTTCATCATCTCTTCGGACGATTCCGCGGCCGCCTCGACCATGGCTTCGCGCCATTTCTTGCACGTATCCGCGAGGTTGGCCGGGATGTCGCGAAGGTCGAACTTCATGCCCTGGCTGGCGTCGTCCCAGTAAATCGCCTTCATCTTGACGAGGTCGACCACGCCCTCGAAGCTGTCTTCAGCCCCGATCGGCACCTGGATCGGCACGGGATTGGCTTTCAGGCGCGCACGCATCTGGTCGTAGACCTTGAAAAAGTCGGCGCCCGAGCGGTCCATCTTGTTGACGAACGCCAGACGCGGCACGCCGTACTTGTTGGCCTGCCGCCACACGGTTTCGGACTGGGGCTGCACGCCGCCGACCGCACAGTAGACCATGCACGCACCGTCCAGCACCCGCATGGAGCGCTCGACCTCGATGGTGAAGTCGACGTGGCCCGGGGTGTCGATGATGTTGATGCGATGCTCGGGGAACTTGCCGTCCATCCCCTTCCAGAAACAGGTGGTCGCCGCCGAGGTAATGGTGATGCCACGCTCGCGCTCCTGCTCCATCCAGTCCATGGTGGCCGCGCCGTCATGGACTTCGCCGATCTTGTGCGACACGCCCGTGTAAAACAGGATGCGCTCGGTGGTGGTGGTCTTGCCGGCGTCAATATGGGCCGAGATGCCGATATTGCGATAGCGTTCGATAGGAGTCGTGCGTGCCACGGTATATACCTGCTAAATGAATTTGCGGTTAGAAGCGGAAATGCGAGAACGCCTTGTTGGCTTCAGCCATGCGATGAACTTCCTCGCGCTTCTTCACGGCGCCGCCGCGGCCTTCGGCCGCATCCAGCAATTCGCCCGCCAGACGGGCACCCATCGATTTCTCGCCGCGCTTGCGGGCAGCATCCTTCAGCCAGCGCATCGCCAGAGCGGTGCGGCGGCTGGAACGAACCTCGACCGGGACCTGATAGTTGGCACCGCCGACGCGACGGCTCTTCACCTCGACCAGCGGACGGGCATTGTTCAGCGCGGTGCTGAACACCTCCAGCGGGTCCTTGCCGGACTTGCTGGTGATCTGCTCGAACGCGCCGTAGACGATGCGCTCGGCGACGGACTTCTTGCCGCTGGACATGACGACGTTCATGAATTTCGAAACTTCCTGATTGCCGAATTTCGGATCAGGCAGGATTTCACGTTTGGGGACTTCGCGACGACGGGGCATATTCCTGTCTCTCTATCTGGTTAAACGTTCTTCGGCCGACAGACTCGATCAAGCCTTCTTCGGGCGCTTGGCGCCGTACTTCGAACGCGACTGCTTACGATCTTTCACGCCCGCGGTATCCAGGCTGCCGCGCACCGTGTGGTAACGCACACCCGGCAAGTCCTTGACACGACCGCCGCGCACCAGCACGACCGAGTGCTCCTGCAGGTTGTGACCTTCGCCGCCGATGTAGCTGATGACCTCGAAACCGCTGGTGAGCTTGACCTTGCAGACCTTGCGCAAGGCGGAGTTCGGCTTCTTGGGCGTGGTGGTGTACACGCGGGTGCATACGCCGCGACGTTGGGGGCAGGCCTTGAGGGCCGGCACCTTGCTCTTTTCCACCGGCGCCTGGCGCGGCTTGCGGATCAGCTGGTTAATCGTTGGCATGTCAAAAATTCCGAAAATTAAGGTGAGCGTATCGTTTTCTAAAACAAGCGGGACGGCGCCGACCGCTTTCTGGAGCGGCGCCGTCCCGGGGGCTAGAGGCCTGCGCTTTCCGGCGCACGTTTGGCCGGAAAAAGACGCGTGATTCTAGGGGAGGCCCCTCCCCCTGTCAAGCCACTTCCTGATTCTCGTCGGCGCTGGCCTCGCCGCCCTCCATCAGATGCGCCGCGCCGAGGTCTTCCCCTGCCGCCTGGCGGCGACGCGTGTTGTGGTACGCCAGGCCGGTGCCCGCGGGAATCAGGCGTCCGACGATCACGTTTTCCTTCAGGCCGCGCAGCTCGTCCTTCTTGCCCATGATGGCCGCTTCGGTCAGCACGCGCGTCGTTTCCTGGAAGGACGCCGCCGAGATGAAGGAGTCGGTCGACAGCGACGCCTTGGTGATGCCGAGGAGGATCGGCTCGTAGGTCGCCGGTTCCTTGCCCGCCGCCGCCATCTCGTCGTTGATCTGCAGCACTTCGGAGCGCTCGATCTGTTCGCCGGGAATGAGGCCGGTATCGCCGGGGTCGGCGACGGTGACGCGACGCAGCATCTGGCGCACGATGACCTCGATGTGCTTGTCGTTGATCTTCACGCCCTGCAGACGGTAGACGTCCTGCACCTCGTCGGTGATGTAGCGCGCCAGCGCTTCGACCCCCTGCAGGCGCAGGATGTCGTGCGGATCGACCGGGCCGTCGACGATCATTTCGCCCTTCTGGACGATCTGGCCGTCGTGCGCGGTCACGTGCTTCTCCTTCGTGATGAGGTACTCGTGCGCGACGCCATCCATGTCGGTGATCACCAGACGCTGCTTGCCCTTGGTGTCCTTGCCGAACGAGACGGTGCCGGTGACTTCGGCCAGCACACCGGCGTCCTTCGGCGAACGCGCCTCGAACAGTTCGGCCACGCGCGGCAGACCGCCCGTGATGTCGCGGGTCTTCGAGGTTTCCTGAGGAATCCGCGCGAGCACGTCGCCCACCGCCACATCCTGGCCGTCCTTGACCGTGATGATCGAGCCGATCTGGAAGGTGATGTTGACCAGGGTGTCGGTTCCCGCGATCTTGATCTCGTTGCCGGACTCGTCGAGCAACTTGACCTGCGGACGCAGCCCTTTGCCGGCGCCGCTGGCCTTGCGCTTGGGATCGATGACGACGAGCGTGGACAGGCCGGTGACGTCGTCGAGCTGCTTGGCGACGGTCACGCCTTCCTCGATGTTCTCGAAGCGGATACGTCCGGCGTATTCGGTGATGATCGGACGGGTGTGCGGATCCCACGCGGCCAGCACGGCGCCCGCCTTGATCTTGGCACCGTCGGTCACCATCAGCGTGGCGCCGTACGGCACCTTGTGACGCTCGCGCTCGCGGCCGCTGTCGTCGGCGATGATGATTTCGCCGCTGCGCGAAATCGCCACCAGTTCCTTGCGGGCGTTGGTGACATAGCGCATGGCGGCGGTGTACTGCACGGTGCCGTTGGACTTGGCCTCGAGCTGGCTGGCCGCGGCCGCGCGCGACGCCGCGCCGCCGATGTGGAAGGTCCGCATCGTGAGCTGGGTGCCCGGTTCGCCGATCGACTGCGCGGCGATGACGCCGACCGCCTCGCCCGCATTGACCAGGTAGCCCCGGCCCAGATCGCGGCCGTAGCATTTGGCGCACAGCCCGTAGCGCGTTTCGCAGGTCAGCGGCGTACGCACCTTGACTTCGTCGATGCCCAGCGACTCGATGGTGTCGACGACATCTTCCACCAGCAGGGTCCCCGCCTCGAACAGGGTCTCCTGGGTTTCGGGATGAATGATGTCGCTGGCTGCCACGCGGCCGAGAATGCGCTCGCGCAAGGCCTCGACGACTTCGCCGCCCTCGACCAGCGCCTTCACCGCGAGGCCGTTCCTGGTGCCGCAATCGTCCTCGGTGACCACCAGGTCCTGCGTCACGTCGACCAGACGACGCGTCAGATAGCCGGAGTTCGCGGTCTTCAGCGCGGTGTCGGCCAGGCCCTTGCGGGCGCCGTGGGTCGAGATGAAGTACTGCAGCATGTTGAGGCCTTCACGGAAGTTCGCCGTGATCGGGGTCTCGATGATGGAGCCGTCCGGCTTCGCCATCAGGCCGCGCATGCCGGCGAGCTGCCGGATCTGCGCCGCGGAGCCGCGCGCGCCCGAGTCCGCCATCATGTAGATCGAGTTGAACGATTCCTGGCTGACGTCCTTGCCGGTGCGGTCGGCGACCTTTTCGCTTCCCAGTTGCGTCATCATGGCCTTGGCCACGGCGTCGCCGGCGCGGCCCCAGATGTCGACGACCTTGTTGTAGCGCTCGCCCTGGGTCACCAGACCCGAGGTGTACTGCGACTCGATCTCCTTGACCTCGGCTTCGGCCGCGCCCAGTATCTGCCCCTTCTCGTTCGGGATCAGCATGTCCTTGATCGCGATCGACATCCCCGCGCGGGTGGCGTAGGTGAAGCCGGTGTACATCAGCCGGTCGGCGAAAATCACCGTTTCGCGCAGCCCGCAGCGGCGGAAGCTGGCGTTGATGAGGCGGGAGATTTCCTTCTTCTTCAGCGCCTTGTCGACGAAGCTGAAAGGCAGGCCCGGCGGCAGGATCTCGGACAGCAGCGCGCGGCCCAGCGTGGTCTCGACCCGCTTGACGGTCTCGACGCGATTCTTCTCCGCGTCCAGCGTGACTTCCTTGATGCGCACCGTCACGCGGGCATGCAGCTCGGCCTCGCGGTTGTCATAGGCGCGGCGCGCCTCGGTGACGTCGGCGAACATCATGCCCTCGCCCTTGGCGTTGACCTTTTCGCGCGTCATGTAGTACAGGCCCAGCACGATGTCCTGCGACGGCACGATGATCGGCTCGCCGTTGGCGGGCGACAGCACGTTGTTCGACGCCAGCATCAGGGTGCGGGCCTCGGCCTGCGCCTCCAGCGACAGCGGCACGTGGACGGCCATCTGGTCGCCGTCGAAGTCGGCGTTGAACGCCGCACACACCAGCGGGTGCAACTGGATCGCCTTGCCCTCGATCAGCACCGGCTCGAACGCCTGGATGCCCAGGCGGTGCAGCGTCGGCGCCCGGTTCAGCATCACCGGATGCTCGCGGATGACCTCTTCGAGCAGATCCCACACGATCGGCTCTTCGTCCTCGACCATCTTCTTGGCGGCCTTGATCGTGGTCGCGAGCCCCAGCACCTCGAGGCGGTTGAAGATGAAGGGCTTGAAGAGTTCGAGCGCCATCTTCTTCGGCAGGCCGCACTGGTGCAGCTTGAGCGTCGGACCGACCACGATGACCGAACGGCCCGAGTAGTCGACGCGCTTGCCGAGGAGGTTCTGGCGGAAGCGGCCGCTCTTGCCCTTGATCATGTCGGCGAGCGACTTCAGCGGGCGCTTGTTGGCGCCGGTCATCGCCTTGCCGCGACGGCCGTTGTCGAGCAGCGAATCCACCGCTTCCTGCAGCATGCGCTTCTCGTTGCGCACGATGATCTCGGGCGCCTTCAGTTCCAGAAGTCTCTTGAGCCGGTTGTTGCGGTTGATGACGCGACGATAGAGGTCGTTGAGATCGGACGTGGCGAAGCGGCCGCCGTCCAGCGGCACCAGCGGGCGCAGTTCGGGCGGCAGCACCGGCAGCACTTCGAGGATCATCCACTCGGGCTTGATGCCCGATTTCTGGAAGCCCTCGAGGATCTTCAGGCGCTTCGACAGCTTCTTCAGCTTGGTGTCGGAACCGGTCTTGCTGATTTCGGCGTGCAGGCTCTCGACCTCGGTGTGCAGGTCGATCGAACGCAGCAGCTCGCGTACGCCCTCGGCGCCCATCAGCGCCTTGAACTCGTCGCCGTACTCTTCCAGCTTGGCAAGGTAGTCTTCCTCGGTCAGCAGCTGGCCGCGGTTGAGCGGCGTCATGCCCGGCTCGACGACCACGAAGCCTTCGAAGTAAAGCACGCGCTCGATGTCGCGCAGCGTCATGTCGAGCACCATGCCGAGACGGCTCGGCAGCGACTTCAGGAACCAGATGTGGGCGACCGGGCTGGCAAGCTCGATGTGGCCCATGCGCTCGCGGCGCACCTTCGACAGCGTCACCTCGACGCCGCACTTCTCGCAGATCACGCCGCGGTGCTTCAGGCGCTTGTACTTGCCGCACAGGCACTCGTAGTCCTTGACCGGGCCGAAGATCTTGGCGCAGAACAGGCCGTCGCGCTCGGGCTTGAAGGTGCGGTAGTTGATGGTCTCAGGCTTCTTCACTTCGCCGTAGGACCAGGAGCGGATTTTCTCCGGCGACGCCAGGCCGATCTTGATGGCGTCGAACTCTTCCTCGTGGGTGGCCTGCTTGAATAGATCCAACAGTGCTTTCATGGTGTCCTCACCCCAAAATTAATAACGTTCCAGATCGATGTCGATGCCCAGCGAGCGGATTTCCTTCACCAGCACGTTGAAGGACTCGGGCATGCCGGCTTCGATCTTGTGGTCGCCCTTGACGATGTTCTCGTACACCTTGGTCCGGCCGTTCACGTCGTCCGATTTCACCGTCAGCATTTCCTGCAGCACATACGACGCGCCGTAGGCTTCCAGCGCCCACACTTCCATTTCGCCGAAGCGCTGGCCGCCGAACTGCGCCTTGCCGCCCAGCGGCTGCTGCGTGACCAGGGAATACGGACCGGTGGAGCGCGCGTGCATCTTGTCGTCGACCAGGTGGTGCAGCTTCAGCACATGCTTGTAGCCCACGGTGACCTGGCGATCGAAGGCTTCGCCGGTGCGCCCGTCGTACAGGGTGACCTGGCCGCCTTCGGGCAGGCCGGCCAGCGCCAGCATGCGGCGGATTTCCTCTTCCGACGCGCCGTCGAACACCGGCGAAGCGAACGGCACGCCCTTTTTCAGATGGCGCGCCAGTTCGATCACTTCCTCGTCGGTGAAGCCGTCGATGTCCTCCGGCTTGCCCGACGCGTTGTAGACCTCCTTGAAGAAATGGCGCAGGTCCTTCACCAGCGTCTTGGTCTGCGCATCCAGCATCTGGCCGATCTTCTCGCCCAGTCCCTTGGATGCCCAGCCGAGGTGGGTCTCCAGGATCTGGCCGACGTTCATCCGCGACGGCACGCCGAGCGGGTTCAGGACGATGTCGACCGGACGGCCATCGGCCATGAAGGGCATGTCCTCGACCGGGACGATCTTGGAGACCACGCCCTTGTTGCCGTGACGGCCGGCCATCTTGTCGCCGGGCTGCAGGCGGCGCTTGACCGCCAGGTAGACCTTGACCATCTTCTGCACCCCGGGCGGCAGTTCATCGCCGGCGGTGAGCTTTTTCTTCTTCTCTTCGAACATCGCGTCGAATTCGACGCGCTTCTGCGTCAGGCTGTCCTTCAGCGACTCGACCTGGCGGCTGGCGTCGTCATCGGCCAGGCGGATGTCGAACCAGTCGTGGCGGTTCACCGATTCCAGGTAATCCCTGGTGATCTTGCTGCCCTTGGCGAGCTTCTTCGGACCGCCGTTGGCGACCTTCAGATGCAAGAGCTTCTCCAGCCGAGCGAAGGTATCGTCCTCGACGATCCGCATGCGGTCGGTCAGGTCCTTCTTGTACTCGGCGAGCTGGGTGTCGATGATCGACTGCGCGCGCTTGTCCCGTTCGATGCCTTCGCGCGTGAACACCTGCACGTCGATGACGACGCCCGACATGCCCGACGGCACTTTCAGCGAGGTGTCCTTCACGTCGGACGCCTTCTCGCCGAAGATGGCGCGCAAGAGCTTCTCTTCCGGCGTGAGCTGCGTTTCGCCCTTGGGGGTCACTTTGCCGACCAGCACGTCGCCGGCTTCCACTTCGGCGCCGATGGCGATGATGCCGGACTCGTCCAGCCGGCCGAGCTGGCGTTCGGCCAGGTTGGAAATGTCGCGGGTGATCTCTTCCGGCCCGAGCTTGGTGTCGCGCGCCACCACAGACAGTTCCTCGATGTGGATCGAGGTGTAGCGGTCTTCGGCGACGACCTTCTCGTTGATGAGGATTGAGTCTTCGAAGTTGTAGCCGTTCCAGGGCATGAAGGCGACGAGCATGTTCTGCCCCAGCGCAAGCTCGCCCATGTCGGTCGAGGCGCCGTCGGCGATCACGTCGCCACGGGCGATCACGTCGCCCGCCTTCACCAGCGGACGCTGGTTGATGTTGGTGTTCTGGTTGGAACGGGTGTACTTGATCAGCGAATAGATGTCGACGCCCACCTCGCCGGCACGCGCTTCCTCGTCGTGGACGCGGATCACGATGCGGCTGGCGTCGATGTAGTCGACGATGCCGCCGCGATGCGCCGTCACCACGGTGCCCGAGTCGACCGCAGCGGTGCGCTCGATGCCGGTGCCGACGAACGGCTTTTCCGGACGCAGGCACGGCACGGCCTGACGCTGCATGTTGGAGCCCATCAGCGCGCGGTTGGCGTCGTCGTGCTCGAGGAACGGAATCAGCGAGGCCGCCACCGACACGATCTGCGCCGGCGCCACGTCCATGTATTCGATCTTGTCGGGCGTCGACAGCGTGAATTCGTTCTTGTAGCGGCACGACACCAGGTCGTCCTTGAACTTGCCTTTCGGGTCGAGCTCGGCGTTGGCCTGCGCGATCACGTACTTGGACTCCTCGATCGCCGACAGGTATTCGATCTCGTCGGTGACCTTGTTGTTGACGACCTTGCGGTACGGCGTCTCGATGAAGCCATACCAGTTGGTGCGGGCGAACAGGGCGAGCGAGTTGATCAGGCCGATGTTCGGGCCTTCCGGCGTTTCGATCGGGCACACGCGGCCGTAGTGCGTCGGATGCACGTCGCGCACCTCGAAGCCGGCGCGCTCGCGGGTCAGGCCGCCGGGGCCGAGCGCCGAGACGCGGCGCTTGTGCGTGATCTCGGACAGCGGGTTGGTCTGGTCCATGAACTGCGAGAGCTGGCTCGAGCCGAAGAACTCCTTGATCGCGGCCGAGACGGGCTTGGCGTTGATCAGGTCGTGCGGCATCAGGTTGTCCGACTCGGCCTGCGACAGGCGCTCGCGCACCGCGCGCTCGACCCGTACCAGGCCGGCGCGGAACTGGTTCTCCGCCAGTTCGCCGACCGAACGCACGCGGCGGTTGCCGAGGTGATCGATGTCGTCGATCTCGCCGCGGCCGTTGCGCAGTTCCACCAGGATCTTGATGACCGCGACGATGTCTTCGGTCGACAGCGTGCCGGGGCCGGTCAGTTCGTCGCGGCCGATGCGGCGGTTGAACTTCATGCGGCCGACGGCGGAGAGGTCGTAGCGCTCCTCGCTGAAGAACAGGTTGACGAACAGCGCGTTGACGGCGTCTTCCGTCGGCGGCTCGCCCGGACGCATCATGCGGTAGATCGCCACCTTGGCCGCGTATTCGTCGGTCGTGTCGTCGGTGCGCAGCGTCTGCGAAATGAAGGCGCCGTGATCCAGATCGTTGGTGTAGAGCGTGTTGAACTTGTCGATGCCTGCCGCCGCCAGCTTGGTCAGCAGGTCTTCGGTGATTTCGTCGTTCGCGCGCGCGACGACTTCGCCGCTGTTCTTGTCGATCACATCGTGCGACAGCACGCGGCCCACGACGAATTCGGCGGGCACCGCCCACTTCTTGACACCGGCGGCGTCGAGCTCGCGGATGTGCTTGGCGGTGATGCGCTTGTCCTTGGCGACGATCACGTGGCCGTCCTTGCCGCAGATGTCGAAGCGCGCCAGTTCGCCGCGCAGGCGCTCGGGCACCAGCTCGAACTGGATGCCCTGGGTGTTGATGTAGAACGTGTCCTTGGCGAAGAAGGCGTCGAGGATGGTTTCCGGCGTGTAGCCGAGCGCCTTCAGCAGGATGGTGACCGGCATCTTGCGGCGGCGGTCGACGCGGAAGAACAGGATGTCCTTGGCGTCGAACTCGAAGTCCAGCCACGAGCCGCGGTAGGGAATCACGCGCGCCGAGAACAGCAGCTTGCCCGAGCTGTGGGTCTTGCCGCGGTCATGCTCGAAGAACACGCCAGGCGAGCGGTGCAGCTGCGACACGATCACGCGCTCGGTGCCGTTGATCACGAACGAGCCGGTAGGGGTCATGAGCGGGATCTCGCCCATGTAGACTTCCTGCTCCTTGACTTCCTTGATGGTCGGCTTCGACGCCTCCTTGTCCATGAGGACGAGCCGCACCTTGGCGCGCAGCGGCGCGCAATAGGTCAGGCCGCGCTGCTGGCATTCCTTGATGTCGAAGACCGGTTCGCCGAGCGTATAGTTGACGTATTCCAGGCGGGCGTTGCCGCTGTGGCTGACGATGGGGAAAATCGAGGTAAACGCGGCCTGGAGGCCTTCGTTCAGGCGCTCCTCTTTCGAACGCCCCTCCTGCAGGAAGGCCCGGTAGGACTCAAGCTGGGTCGCCAGAAGAAACGGAACCGGAAGCGTATTGGTCCGGCTGGCAAAGCTCTTGCGCAGACGTTTTTTCTCTGTAAAGGTATAAGCCATGGGTTCTCCTTGACGATCAGGGGCGGGCGGGCACGCGGGCTACGTGCCGACGCTTTGTGAGGCACACGCAAAAAGCAAATGACCCGGAAGCCGATTCCGGGTTCCGGGTATTTGCTGCTTGCGTCTGCCGCGGGTTTCTCCGCAGCACACCACAAAAATAGACGTGTGGCGAAATAAATGCGTCTCCGGAAGCGGCGGCGCGCAGGCGCGCCGCCTGGGGAGCGTACTTACTTGATTTCGACGCCGGCGCCAGCTTCTTCCAATTGCTTTTTCAGCGCATCGGCATCGGCCTTGGACACGCCTTCCTTCACCGCCTTGGGGGCGCCGTCGACCAGGTCCTTGGCTTCCTTCAGGCCCAGGCCGGTAGCGGCACGCACCACCTTGATGACTTCCACTTTCTTTTCGCCGGCGGAGGTCAGCATCACGGTGAACTCGGTCTGCTCTTCCGCGGCAGCGGCAGCGCCGCCGGCAGCGGGGGCAGCCACGGCAACCGCGGCGGCAGCGGCGGAAACGCCGAATTTCTCTTCCATTTCCTTGATGAGCTCGGACAGCTCAAGCACGGTCATGTTGGCGATGGCGTCCAGAATGTCAGCTTTTGCAACAGCCATTTGTATTACTCCTGTCAATTATGCTTCAGATTAAAAAAACAATATCGTCGATTCGATGGTCGGCAGGCGGCTCAGGCGGCCTGCTTGTCGCGCACCGCAGCCAATCCGCGCACAAATTTGGTCGGCACTTCGTTGAGCGTGCGGACAAATTGCGCGATCGGGGCCTGCATCGTGCCCAAGAGCTTGGACAAGAGCTCCTCGCGGCTGGGCATGCTGGCCAGATTCCCCACATCCTTGGCGGACATGATGAAGTTGGGCATGGCACCGGCCTTGACGACGAACTTGTCGTTGGTCTTGGCGAACTCGTGCATCACCTTGGCGGCGGCCACGGGATCCTTGGAAATCCCGTAGGCAAGCGGACCGACCAGCTGGTCGGCAATGCCTGCGAACGGCGTTTCCGCGACCGCGCGGCGCACCAGCGTGTTTTTCAACACGCGCAGATACACGCCCTGCTTGCGCGCTTGCGCGCGCAGCTGGGTCATGTCTTCCACCGTGATGCCACGGTATTCGGCGACGACCACCGTCTGGGCGGCCGCAACCTGCTCGGCGACCTCGGCAACGACGGCTTTCTTTTCTTCAAGATTCAGACTCAAGGTCTTACCTCCTTCTCAGTTACGGCGCATCCCGCTTGTGTCGACGGGACGTTCCGGCTGGCGACCTTGACAGGAAAATCCTGCTGGGGAACGCCATCTGCGTAGGGTCCGATGCCGGCAAGCAGAGGATGAAAACCCATCGCCCACCTGCCGGAAACCGGCGATTAAATCCTTGCGGATGCCTACGGTCTTTGACAACCCGCCGCCCGAACCTGCGGCAGCGGCCCAAAGTTCTTGCGCGGCCCGCATCGGCATGCGGCCGCGACCCAATTTATGCGCCGATGCTGGCCTGGTCGACGCGCACACCCACGCCCATGGTGCTCGACACCGACAGACGTTTGAAATAGATGCCCTTGGAGCTCGCCGGCTTGGCGCGCTGCAGGGCGTCCAGCAGGGCGGCGAGGTTTTCCTTCAGATCGTCGACGCTGAACGAGGCCCGCCCGATCGTGCAGTGCACGATGCCGCCCTTGTCGGTCCTGTATTGCACCTGGCCCGCCTTGGCGTTTTTCACCGCGCCGACGACGTCAGGGGAAACGGTGCCGACTTTCGGGTTCGGCATCAGGCCGCGCGGACCGAGGATCTGGCCGAGCTGGCCGACGACGCGCATTGCGTCGGGGGTGGCGATGACGACGTCGAAATCCATCTTGCCCGCCTTGATGTCGGCGGCCAGATCGTCGAAACCGACGATGTCGGCGCCGGCATCGCGCGCCTTCTGCGCGTTGTCGCCCTGCGCGAACACGGCGACGCGGATCGTCTTGCCGATCCCTTTCGGCAGCACGACGGCGCCGCGCACCATCTGGTCGGACTTACGCGCATCGACGCCGAGGTTCACGGCGATGTCGATCGACTCGTCGAACTTGGCGGTCGCGGATTCCTTGACCAGCTGCAGCGCGTCCGTCACCGGGTAATTGCGGTTGCGATCGACTTTCTCTTTGAGCGCACGCAGGCGCTTGGATGCGTTGGCCATGTCAGACTCCCTCCACGATGATGCCCATGGAACGGGCCGTTCCGGCGATGGTGCGCACCGCAGCGTCCATGTCCGCCGCCGTCAGGTCGGGTTCCTTGGTCTTGGCGATCTCTTCCAACTGGGCCCGGGTGATCGTGCCCACCTTGTCGAGGTGCGGCTTGGCGCTGCCCTTGTCGAGCTTGATCGCCTTCTTGATCAACACGGTCGCCGGCGGCGTCTTCATGATGAACGTGAAGCTCTTGTCCGCGAATGCCGTGATCACGACCGGAATCGGCAGCCCCGGCTCCATGCCCTGGGTCTTGGCGTTGAACGCCTTGCAGAATTCCATGATGTTCAGGCCGCGCTGACCGAGCGCGGGACCGATGGGGGGCGACGGGTTGGCTTTGCCCGCCGGCACTTGCAGCTTGATGTAGCCGACAATCTTCTTTGCCATGATGGCTCCTTAAAAATGAGTGCGAACGCGCATTCGGTTTCCCTACCTGCGCTCCTCTCCGGATATCCGGACCTGCTGTTGCCGCCCAGGCCTGACGCCCGGACTAGCTTTTCTCGACCTGGCCGAAGCCCAATTCCACGGGGGTGGCCCGGCCAAAAATCATCACCGACACGCGCAGCTTGCTCTTGTCGTAGTTCACTTCTTCCACGTTGCCGTTGAAGTCGGTGAACGGGCCGTCGATGACCCGCACCACTTCGCCCACCTCGAACAGCACCTTGGGCTTGGGCTTTTCCACGCCCTCGCGCATCTGGTCGAGGATGGCCTGCACTTCCTTCTCGGAAATGGGCGCCGGCTTGGTCGCCGTGCCGCCGACGAAACCGGTGACCTTGGGCGTGCTCTTCACCAGGTGCCAGGTATCGTCGTCCATCTCCATCTGCACGAGGACGTAGCCGGGAAAGAACTTGCGCTCGGCAGTCTTCTTCTGCCCCGCCTTCATTTCCACGACTTCCTCGACCGGTACCAGGATCTCGCCGAAGCGGTCCTTCATGCCGGCGCGCTCGATGCGCTCGGCCAGATTCCGGGCGACGCTCTTTTCAAAGCCTGAGTAGGCATGAACCACGTACCATCGCATGCTCAACTCCCCTGTCCCATGGCCAGCTTGACCAGCCACAACAAAATTCCGTCCACCGCCCACAGGAACAGCGCCATCACGACCACGAAGGCCATGACCACGCCCGTCATCTGCACGGTCTCCTTGCGCGTCGGCCAGACGACCTTCTTGGCCTCGTCGCGCGAATCAAGCGCAAAGCGGAAGAAGCGCTTGCCGAGCGCCGACGTGCCGGCGACGGCGCCGCCAAGCACGACGCCGCCGATCACCGACAGGACGCGCACCACGCTCGGCGCGTCCGCAAAAAAATAAAAGCCGGCCACCCCTGCGATGACCAGCAATACCGCTACCAGCAGCTTGATTTTGTCAGCCATGAATGCTGTGCGCCTTACGGCTTATCCTGTGGCAGGCCAAGAGGGTCTCGAACCCCCAACCTTCGGTTTTGGAGACCGACGCTCTACCAATTGAGCTATTGGCCTGTATTGCTCAAAGCTGGCTGCCAGGACCGGAACGGGAACATGCATGACACCCGCCCGGCCCGCCAGCTTGATTGCCTTACTCTTCGATCTTGGCCACGACACCCGCGCCGACGGTACGGCCGCCTTCGCGGATCGCGAAACGCAGGCCTTCGTCCATGGCGATGGGGGCAATCAGGGAAACCTTGATGCTGACGTTGTCC
>JAKADC010000013.1 GCA_021820845.1 Pseudomonadota bacterium | reverse complement strand
GGAGTCCCGCTCGCAGCATCCCCTGGCCCAGGCCATCGTGCGCCGCGCCCATGCAGTCGGCCTCGAACCGGCACCCGCCGAGAATTTCCGCTCCCGTACCGGCGCGGGCGCCCAGGGGTTGGTGGGCGGACGGGAATTTTATATCGGCAGTCCAAAGCTGTTCGCCGACCTGGCTGTTCCGGTTGCCGACGTGATGGACAAGGTTCAACACCTGCAAAGCCAGGGCAAGACCGTGGTGATGCTCGGGACCCATTCCTCGATCCAGGCACTGTTTGCCATCGCTGACCCCTTGCGCCCCGAGGCGGCGGACGCCATCGCCGAACTGAAGCGTGCCGGAATCGAGCGCGTGGTCATGCTGACCGGCGACAATCCCCTGGCCGCCGCCGCCATTGCCGAACAGGTTGGGATCGATGAGGTCCATGCCGAGCTTTCTCCCGAGGACAAGACCCGCAAGGTGGCCGAACTGGAAGCGAGGTACGGCAAGGTGCTGATGGTGGGCGACGGCGTCAACGACGCGCCGGCGCTCGCCGCAGCCTACGTTGGCGTCGCCATGGGCGCCGCCGGCACCGATGTCGCCCTGGAGACGGCGGACGTGGCGCTGATGAGCGACAACCTGGCGCGCCTGCCCTATCTCATCCATTTCAGCCGCCGCACCTGGCGCGTGGTGCTGCAAAACCTTGCGCTGTCCGTGGTGGTGATCGGCTCGCTCATCGCCGGGGCGGT
Source organism: Pseudomonadota bacterium (assembly GCA_021820845.1). GTDB lineage: Bacteria > Pseudomonadota > Gammaproteobacteria > Burkholderiales > Thiobacillaceae > Thiobacillus. Next base: position 63,865 of record JAKADC010000013.1, on the reverse strand, counting down.
GACCGGCTACTTCACCCTTCCCATCGCCGTCCTCGCGCACGAGATCAGCGAGTTCGTGGTGATCGCGAGCGGGCTGCGCATGCTCAGGACGTAACTTTCCTGCTCTATGTTTAATTTTTCTCAACAAAGGAATAACACATGAACACCAAGTACGGTTTCGGCAAGGCGGTCGCGTCTTCTTTCGATGCGGCGATCGAGAAGGTCACCCAGGAGCTGCAAAAGGAAGGCTTCGGCGTGCTGACGGACATCGACGTGGCGGCGACCCTGAAGAAGAAACTCAACCAGGACATGCCGCCCTACCGCATCCTCGGGGCCTGCAACCCGCCGCTGGCGCACCGGGCGCTGGAAGCGGAACCGTCGATCGGCCTACTGTTGCCGTGCAACGTGGTCGTGCGCCAGGACGATGCAGGCAAGGTCCAGGTGGAGTTCATGGACCCCAATGCGGTGCTGGACTTGGTGGCGAAGCCGGAGGTCCATCAATTGGCCAGCGAGGTCAGGCAAAAGCTGGAGCGGGTCATGCAGGCCCTGTAACGCTCACATCATGCAGATAGGCAAAGCGGCTTCGATCCTGGCGCTGGGCGCAGCCGTTGCGGCTTGTCTGGCTGCCCCGATTGCGGCATCCGCAGGCGAGCCTGCTTCCAGCGAACGGACGATCCTGGCGGGCGGGATGGGGATGATGGGCGGAATGGGCATGCACCGGGACATGATGCAAGGGATGATGGGGGGCGCGCTGCCGCCCGGAATCGACCCCGCCCGCCTGCCCGAGCCCGATTCGTCCGGGGCGCACCTGCTCGGACAATTCTGCATGCAATGCCACAACCTGCCCGGCCCCGGCCTGCATACCGCCCCGGAGTGGCTCCAGGTGCTAGGCCGGATGAACATGCGCATGCGGATGATGGGGGGAATGATGGGCGGCATGATGGGCGTAGCGGCACCCGATCCAGTGCAGCTGGAGATCCTGCTCGGCTATTTGCAGCGGCATGCGCAGAAGCCGATCGATGCGGCGGCGTACCCCGACCTGGACACGCCGCCGGGCCGGGCCTTCGGCACGACCTGCATGCAGTGCCACGCCCTGCCGGACCCCAAGCAGCACACCGCCCAGGAATGGCCGTCAGTGGTGGCCCGCATGCGCGACCATATGACCGCAATGGGGAAAATCCTCCCGGACGAAACGACGACTGATGAGATCGTCGATTTTTTGCAGCGGCACAGCGCGGCCCAAAAATAGCACAGACGGCGGAACCAGGCTTGGAGGTCGACATGATGTGGGAATACGGCATGGGTTGGGGATGGGGGTGGTTCGGCATGATCCTGTTTTGGCTGGTACCGATCCTGCTCATCGCGGTGGGGCTCAAATATTTTTTCGGCGGTGGTGGCCGTCCGAGTCCGGGTGCCCGCGATGCGAGTCAAGGCGCGCTGGACGTGCTGGAAAAACGATATGCTCGGGGAGAAATCGATCACGAGGAATTTCTCAAGAAGCGCGACGACTTGAAGCGTGGTTAGGTGCTCACGCTTGCGTGGGCGTTACGCGTCGTTTGGATCACCGAAGGAGAAACAGCATGAAAAAGATCGTGTTGGCAGGACTGACCGTGCTTTCGCTCACGGCCCCCGCGGCTTTTGCGCAGCAAGGCTATTACCCTTGTCAGGGCTAAGGGTGCGGCATGATGATGGGCCCCGGGATGATGGGCGGCATGATGGGCCCGGGGATGATGGGCGGATACGGCATGATGGGGCCGGGTATGGGAATGATGGGACCGGGCATGATGGGCGGCTATACCGGGATACCCGACCTGACGAAGGAGCAGGCTGATAAGATCGACAGGATTCGCGACGATCTTGCCAAAAAAGAAACGCCCCTGACGCAGCAGCTTTTCGAGGAAAGGCAAAAGCTGCAGGACATGTATGCCTCTGGCGCGGACCCCGCCACGCTCGACCAGGCGTACAAGAAGACCACTGACCTAGAGCGTCAGGTCTTCAACGCCAGGGCCGACGCGCAGAAGCGGATGAACGCCGTTCTGACCAAGGAACAGCGGGACAGGATGCAGCGCATGCAGCGCGGCTATGGCCGAGGCTACTACGGTCCCGGAAGATGGCGCGACTACGATGACGACATGATGATGGGCCCCGGAATGTGGGACTGGGATTAAGCCAGGGCGCCTTTGGGCGGTCCGGGTGTTGAAGAGTTTGGTCCCACCTCATTCGGATCGCGCATCACTTGCCAAAACGAACATGCCATAAGCGTGCCAACCTATTCCCCTACGGCACGATGGGCAATCAAGAAAACAGCCACACAAAGAACACAAGCAGATAAGATAGCAACATGCATTCCGCAGCCACACGCCGACTCCTGGTTTTCCTGCTGGTCACCCTGCTGATCAATGCGGGCGGCTGGACGTTCAACCGCGAGGCTGTGGCCGATGCGTTTTTCGCCGGCCAGCAAAGCAGCCCGGCAGGCCTGGTGCAGCCCTCCCTACAAGCGGGCCATGGTCAAGGCGAGTCGCCTAAAGCCAAGGCGGCATGCACCCACTGGTGCCACGAAGCGGGGCATTTCCTCGGGCTGTTCGGCCAGGCGCCAACCTTGACCTCGAAGCCCGTCGAAGGCTACTTCTCCCACCTCTCCCGGTTCATTCCCGAACCTGCCCCCGAAGGCCTTTTCCGGCCGCCGCGACTCATCTCCTAGTTTCCAAACGCATTGATTGTTGTGTTGCGAAGACGCACCCGCCTTCGGCTGGGTGTCGTGTTCGCCTTGGAAAGGAATGAGCATGAGGTTTTCATTTTTATGCCGCAACGCCCGGAGCGGGTTGCGGCCGGCGTGCCATGCAACCGTGGCATCGTTGTTCTGGTTTTTATTGTCCCCTGCCACGTTTGCAGCCCCCCCGGCATTGACCCTGGAAGCCGCGTGGCAGCGCGCCGAGGAGGCCAATCCGACGCTGCGCGCGGCCCAGGCCGCCGTCCCCGCGGCCGAAGGCGAACTGCGCGATGCACGCGCGCCACTGTGGAACAACCCGCAGGTCTCGATGGAACGGCGCCGCAAGGAAGTCCCGCAGATCTCGAATCCCACCCAGGTCAACCGCGAGTGGAACGTAGGACTCGCCCAGACCTTCGAGGTCGCGGGCCAGCAAGGCGACCGGCGGGTCGCAGCCGAGCAATCGCTGGCCGCGACCCGGAAGGTGATCGCGGAAACCCGGCGGCAGGTACGTGGCGAGGTGGAGAGCCGCTTCGTGCGGGTGCTGAGCCTGCAGTCGCGCATCCAGACCGAGGAGTCGACGCTCAATCTCATCGAGGACGCCGCCAAGGCCGTCGGCAAGCGGGTCGCTGTGGGAGAGGACAGCCGGCTCGACGGCAACCTCGCCCGCGTGGAAGCGGAACGGGCGCGCAACCAAGTAGCCCTGCTGCGCGAGCAGCTCGTCCAGGCCCGCGCGGAACTGGCCGCCTTGCTGCAACTGCCACCCAGCGAACTGCCGCAGGTGCAAGGGGCTCTTGATCCGGTAGCCGTCCCCTACTCCCTGGAAGACCTGCTGAACGCTGCCGCCGGCCGGCCCGTCCTGCAGGCGCTGGGCCATCGGGAACAGGCGGCGAAGAGCCGCCTCGACCTGGAGCGCGCGGCACGCTACCCGGACGTCACGGTGGGACTCAACACCGGGCGGGAGGGACCGTTCGATGCCCGCGAAAAGATCGTCGGCTTGAGCGTCGCCCTGCCGCTTCCCCTGTTTCGCCAGAACGCGGGCGGCATCGGGCGGGCGACGACGGAACTCACCCAGACCCAGATCGAGCGCGAAGCCACGAACCGCGACGTGCGCGCCCAGGTGATCGCCCTGTGGGAACGGTTCACCAGCCTCAAGGCGCGCGTCGATCGGCTCAAAGAGTCCGTGTTGCCCAGCCTGCAGGAAAACCGGCGCCTCTCCTCCATTTCCTTCCGCGCGGGCGAGATCGGCCTGCTGCAACTACTGCTGGTCAACCGCCAGGTGCTGGACGGACAGCGCGACCTGCTCGACGCCCGCACCGACTTGCGCCTGACCCAAGTGGCGCTGGAAGCGGCGGCGGGCTGGCAGTCCACGCCCGCCATGCGCTGAACAAGACATTCAAGAATTCAGGAAATCATGACATGAAAAATTCACACAGCCCACAAAAACGCGGCCTGAAACGACTGGCCTCGCTGCTCCTGGCCGGCAGCTTGTCTGCAACCCTGCTTGCGGGGTGCGGCGACAAACCGGAACCGGAGCAAGGAGTCTCCGGAAAAACGGAACCCGTTAACCAGGGCGCGCAAAAAAACCCGCCAGAAAAACCGGGAGAAAAAGCCGCCGAGAAACTGCTCGATCTGAGTGACGCGGAGATTCATCAAGCGGGTATCAAGGTGCAGAAACTGGACCTCCAGGAAAAAGCCGACCAGATCGTGGTTACCGCCACCATCCAGGCCAATCAGGACAGGCTGGCGCATGTCGCCCCGCGCGTGCCGGGTCGCATCGTCAAGGTCAGTGCCAGCCTCGGCGACAAGGTGAAAACGGGCAAGGCGCTGGCCCAGCTCGACAGCATCGAACTGGGCGAGGCGCGCTCGGCCTATCTGCAGGCGGCGAGCGAGACGGCGGTGGCCGATGCCGGCTTCGCGCGCGCCCAGCGGCTGAATGCCGACAGCATCATCCCCGAGAAGGACTACCTGCGCGCCCGCGCCGAGCATGAAAAAGCCCGGGCCGCGTTGCGCGCTGCCGCCGACAGGCTGCGCATGATGGGCGCCAACCCGGAAAACCTCTCCGGTTCCATCTTCCCGCTTACCGCGCCTTTCGCCGGGACGATCATCGAGAAGAAAGCGGTACTCGGAGAACTCGCCCCGCCCGACCAGTCGCTGTTTACCGTGGCCGACCTTTCCACCCTGTGGATCGAGGCCGACCTGTTCGAGAAAGACCTGGCCAAGGTCAGGCCGGGCATGCAGGCGAGCGTCACCGTATCAGCCTATCCGGACGAGATGTTCAAAGGCCGCCTCACCTATATCAGCAGCGTGGTGGACAAGGACAGCCGCACCGTGAAGGCACGGGTGGAGGTACCGAACCCGGACGGCAGACTGAAGCCTGAAATGTTCGCGACGGCCGCGATCCAGACCGGTTCGGGCGCGAAGGCGCTGCTGCTGCCGGAGGATGCCGTATTGCTGGTGCAAGGCCAACCGACCGTATTCGTGGCCGGGAAGGATGGCTTCGTCTTCGCGCCGCGCGCAGTGGAAGTCGGTGAGCGCACCCAGGGCCGGATCGTGATCAGGTCCGGCGTCACGGCGGGAGAAGCGGTGGTGGTGAGTGGCGCCTACGCCCTCAAAGCGCGCCTGCTCAAGTCGCAAATCGGCGACGCGGATTGAGGGGGCGGCCATGTTAAACAAAATTGTCGATCTCTCCCTGCGCTACAAGGTGCTGGTGCTGGTGGCTTTCTTGCTGGTCGTGATGCTAGGGGTGAAAGCCTGGCGCGAAGTGCCGGTGGATGCCTTCCCCGACGTGACGCCGGTGCAGGTAAACATCTACACCGAGGCGCCGGGGCTGGCGGCCGAGGACGTGGAGAAGCTGCTCACTTTTCCGGTGGAGGGCGTGATGGCAGGCCTGCCGGGGGTCGAGGAAATCCGCTCGGTGTCGCTGTTTGGGCTGTCCTATGTCAGCGTGTATTTCAAGGATGACGTGGACATCTACTTCGCGCGCCGCCTGGTAAGCGAAAAGCTGCAGGAAGCCAAAGGCCGCATACCGGAAGGCTATGGCGAACCGGCGCTGGGCGCCAACAGCTCCGGCCTGGGGCAGGTGTTCTGGTACACCGTCGAATCGGCCGACAAGAAGCTCTCCGGGATGGACCTGCGCACTCTGCAGGACTGGAGCGTGCGGCTCGTGCTGCGCACCGCGCCCGGGGTGGACGATGTGACGTCCTGGGGCGGCGACGAGAAGCAGTATCAGGTGCTGATCGATCCGCGGCGGCTGATCAAGTATGGGCTGACCTTCAAGGAAGTGATGGAGGCGTTGACCGCCAACAACCGCCAGGTGGGCGGGCAATACGTCGACTTGGGCCGGGAGCAGTATCTGGTGCGCGGACTAGGTCTGGTGGCCAACACCCGTGACATCGGCAGCATCGTCGTTGCCGAAAGGGAAGGCACGCCCGTCTACGTGCGCGACGTGGCCGAGGTCAAGGAAGCGCCTTCATTGCGTAGCGGTGCGGTCACCAAGGATGGGGGCGAGGTCGTGCTCGGCATGGCCTTGCAGCGCATTGGCGAGAACGCCAAGAACGTGGTGGACGCCGTCAAGGCAAAGCTGAAGACGGTGCAGCAGGCGCTGCCCGCTGGCGTGACGATCAAACCGATTTACGACCGCACCGAACTGGTTGAAAAAGCGGTCAAAACGGCGGAAAGCGCCCTCGTCGAAGGCTCCATCCTGGTGGCGATCATCCTGTTCCTGTTCCTGGGCGAGGTGCGGTCCGCGATCGTGGTGATCCTGGCGCTGCCGCTGGCCATGCTGATCAGTTTCATCCTGATGCAGCAGTGGGGCCTGTCGGCCAACCTGATGTCGCTGGCTGGGCTTGCCGTGGGCATCGGCATGATGGTCGACGGCGCCGTGGTGATGGTGGAGAACGGCTTCCGCCTGCTCTCCCACAAGGTCGGGCAGACGGTCAACCAGACCCATGTAATCCTGGAGGCGGCGCGCGAGGTGATCAACCCCACCGCCTTCGCCATCCTCATCATCATCGTGGTGTTTCTGCCGCTGTTCTCCCTCACCGGGCTCGAAGGCAAGCTGTTCAAGCCGATGGCGCTCACCATCACCTTCGCCATGATCGGCTCGCTTGTGCTCACCATGACCCTGGTGCCCGTTCTCAGCTCGCTGATCCTCAAGCCCAAGGAGGAGAAGGACACCTTCGTGGTGCGCTGGGCAAAGCAGCTCTACCTGCCGCTGCTGGACTGGGCGCTGGAGAACAAACGCAAGGTCATCGGCGGCGCGGCGGTCCTGTTGATCGGAACCTTCGCACTGTTTCCCTTCCTCGGCAAGGAGTTCATGCCGACCCTGCAGGAAGGCGGCATCATGTTCCGCGTCACCAGCATTCCGTCCACCTCGCTGGAGGAGTCGATCCGCATCTCCGAAGACATCGAAACCGCGCTCAAGCGTTTCCCGCAGGTGAAATCGGCCGTCGCCATGATCGGGCGCGCGGAGAAAGGCGAGACAGCCGACGTCAACTACATGGAAATCCTGGTCGACCTCAAGCCGCGCGAGCAGTGGCCGCAGGCGATTTCCTTTCCGGAGTTGACGCAGGACATGCAAGCGGTGCTGGAGAAGCGGGTGCCGACCGCCGTCATCGCCGCCACCCAGCCGATCCAGATGCGCGTCGAGGAATTGATTTCCGGGGTGCGCGCCACGCTGGCCCTGAAGCTCTACGGTGAGGACCTGGCCACGCTGGACCGGCTGTCCGCCGAACTCAAGTCCGTGCTGGGGAAGGTGCCCGGCGTAGCCGATCTTTCTCTGGAAGCCAACAAGGGCAAACCGCAACTCGTGGTGAAGGTCAACCGCGACGCGGCGGCGCGCCTGGGACTCAACGCCGACGACATCCTGGAAGTGGTGCAGGCCGGCATCGGCGGCAAGGCGGTCTCCACCCTGATCGACGGCGTCAAGCGCTTCGACATTCAGGTCTGGCTCGCGCCCAATTTCCGCAACAGCGTGGAAGCCATCTCCAACATCCCGATCCGCACCCGCGCAGGCGCGCTGGTGCCGCTTTCCAGCGTGGCAACGGTAGAACTGGACGAAGGCTACTCCTTCGTACGGCGCGAGCAGCTGCAGCGCTATGCCGTGATCCAGATGGACGTGAAGGGCCGCGACGTGGACAGCTTCGTCAAGGAGGCGCAGGCCAGGATCCAGCGCGACGTGAAGATGCCGGCCGGCTACTGGGTCGAATGGGGCGGCGCGTTCGAGAACCAGCAGCGCGCCATGGCCAAGCTCGCGCTGATCGTGCCGCTCACCATCGGGCTGATTTTCATCCTGCTCTACACCGCGTTCAACTCGCTCACCTATGCCACGCTGATCATCGCAAACGTGCCGTTCGCCACCATCGGCGGCGTGATCGGACTGTTCATCACCGGGCAGTACCTGTCGGTACCTTCGGCCATCGGCTTCATCGCCGTGTTCGGGGTGGCGATGCTGAACGGCATCGTGCTGGTGTCCTTCCTCAACGACCAGCGGCGGCAAGGGCTCTCAATCAGGGAGGCAGTCAAGCAAGGCGCGGCTTTGCGCCTGCGGCCGGTGCTGATGACGGCTTCCATCGCCATCTTCGGCCTGGTGCCGATGCTGCTATCGACCGGCGTCGGCGCGGAAACCCAGCGGCCGCTGGCGACCGTGGTGGTGGGCGGGCTGTTCACCTCCACCGCGTTGACCCTGCTGCTGTTGCCATTGATGTACGAATGGGTTGAGAACCGCCGAGAGCGCAAACAAGCCAAGTAAACCCGTAGCGTGCGGCCCGTCTGGACCGCACGCAATCACCAGACAGGAGAAAACGCATGAAAGAAATCAAGGCTTACATCCACAACCACCGTATCGGCGACGTGATTCGCGCCCTCAAGGACTCGGGGCAATGCAACGCGAGCGCCGGCTGCCGCAATCTTGCCGTCATCCCCGTGCAGAGCCTGCTGAAGGCGGTGGACGCGAGGGAGCAGCACTACTCCATCGAACTGGCCGAGGAGGTCATTTACGAATCCAAGCTGGAACTGATCTGCGAAGACCATCAGGTGGACGAACTGGTGGGCATCATCGCGCGCACCGCCCGCACCGGCCAGGCCGATCCAGGGTGGATATTCGTGATCGACATTGTCAGGGCAATCCCTGTCGGGGCCATGTAACGAGCGAACCTGGGTTCAGGTGATGGCCTGTGCCCACGTCCTGAACCCAGTAAGCGAAATCGGATTTTTATCTCAATCCACTATTGAAGGAGTAAATCATGGGATTCCTTGAACGCATGCTCGGGAATTTGATAGGCGGCAAATTCGGCGGCCACCACGGCAGCTACCGGGGCGGCCATCACGGCGGTTCCCGGCATGGCGGCTATGGGGGTAATCCAGGCTATCCGCAAGACGGCAGCCCGGCAATCGCCTGCCTCAAGTGCGGCAGCGCCAATGCGCGCGACGCGCGCTTCTGCCGGCAATGCGGCGCGTCACTGGCGGCCGCCAAATGTTCCGGTTGCGGCGCGGAGTTGGCGGCGGGCGCGCAGTTCTGCGGCCAATGCGGCAAACCCCGGCAGTAACGCAGCGCCTATCCCGCTGTGATCGTTTGATTCCTGAGGAGCGGCAGCATGGCCGAAAAACTTAAATTGGACTTGTCCCTGGTCTTGCCGGATGTCCCCGACGAGCGCGACGCCTGCATAGGGAGGCTGACTAATTTGCTGCAGGCCGAGGGCCTGGAAAAAGTGCACTTGGTCCGCGAGGACGGCAACGCCCGCCTGTGCCTGCACTACGACCCGCAGCAATTCAGCGTGAGCCGGGTGCGCGAACTGGCGCAGGCGGCCGGCGCGAAGATCGGCAATCGCTATCGCCACGAAAGCCTGCGCATCGACGGCATGGACTGTCCCACCTGCGCCACCGTGATCGAGCATGCGCTGACGCGCATGGATGGCGTGCTGGAGGCCTCGGTGAGCTACGCCGCGGAGCGCCTGCGCCTGGAGTACGACAGCGAAAAAATCGCGCGTCCGGCGATCGTCCAGCGCATCCAGGCGCTCGGTTATGCCGTGCTGGAGGAAGGCCATGAGGCCGGATGGCTCGCCGAGCATCGCGAGTTGGTTTTCAGCGGCATGGCCGGCCTGCTGTTGCTGGCCGGCTGGCTCGCGGGCCTCGCAGGCGCGCCGCGTACGCTCTCGCTCGGCTTGTTGCTGGGCGCCTATGCGGCGGGCGGTTTCTATACCCTGCGCGATGCCTGGCAGAGCGTGAAGAGCCGCAGCTTCGACATCGACACCCTGATGATCGTCGCAGCGGCCGGGGCTGCGGCGCTGGGCGCTTGGGCGGAAGGCGCGCTGCTGCTGTTCCTGTTCAGCCTCGGCCATGCGCTGGAACACATGGCGATGGACCGCGCGCGCAAGGCCATCGAAGCGCTGGCGGACCTGGCGCCCAAGACCGCCGTCGTGCAGCGCGACGGCGCGGAGATCGAGGTGCGGGTCGAAGCCTTGCAGCGCGGCGACCGCGCGGTCGTCAAGCCCGGCCAGCGCATTCCCGCCGACGGCGTGGTGGCGACCGGCAGCTCGGCGGTCGACCAGGCGCCGGTCACCGGCGAATCCATGCCGGTGGACAAGGCGCCGGGCGACAAGGTATTTGCCGGCACGGTCAACGGCGAAGGCGTTCTGACGATCGAGGTGACCAAGCTGGCGCAGGAGAGCACACTGTCGCGCATGGTCACGATGGTGGCCGAGGCGCAGACGCAGAAGTCCCCCACCCAGCGCTTCACCGACCGTTTCGAGCAGATCTTCGTGCCGGCCGTGCTGGTGGGAACCGCACTGCTGATCGCGTTGCCGCCGCTGTTCGGCTTCCCCTTCGCCGAATCCTTTTACCGCGCCATGGCGGTGCTGGTGGCGGCGTCCCCCTGCGCGCTCGCCATCGCCACCCCGTCGGCGGTGCTCTCCGGTATCGCCCGCGCCGCGCGCGGCGGCGTGCTGATCAAGGGCGGCGCACACCTGGAGAATCTCGGCGTGCTGACCGCCATCGCCTTCGACAAGACCGGCACCCTGACCGTCGGCAAGCCTGAAGTAACCGACATCGTTGCCGTCGGCGGAAGCGAGGACGGATTGCTGAAAATTGCCGCCGCGGTGGAAAGCCGCAGCGCGCATCCGCTGGCGCAGGCGGTGGTGACCGAGGCGAAGCGGCGCGGCTTGAGCTGGAAGGAAGCCGGCGACGTCGAAGCCGTGACCGGAAAAGGATTACGCGCCGAACTTGATGGACAAAAAATCGCCATCGGCAACGTCAGATTGTTTGAAAGCGAAGTCATCCCAGAAGCCATCCTGCAGCAGGCCGAGCGTCTTGGAACCGAAGGCAAGAGCCTCATGCTGGTCCAGGCTGACGGGCAGTTCCTCGGCGTCGTGGCGCTGGCCGACACCCCGCGCGCAGGCGCGAAGCAGGTGCTGGAACGCCTGCACCGCAGCGGGATCCGCAAGACCATCATGCTCACCGGCGACAACGAGCGCGTGGGGCGCGCCATCGCCGATGCGGTGGGCCTGGACGAAGTGCAAGCGGGCCTGTTGCCGGAGGAGAAGGTCAAGGCCATGGAAGCACTCGGGCAACGCTACGGGCAGGTGGCCATGGTCGGCGATGGCGTCAACGACGCCCCGGCCATGGCGCGCGCCACGGTTGGCATCGCCATGGGCGGCGCCGGCACCGACGTGGCGCTGGAAACCGCGGACGTGGCGCTGATGGCCGACGATCTCTCCAAACTGCCGTTCGCCGTGGCCTTGAGCCGCGCGTCGCGACGCATTATCCGCCAGAACCTGTGGGTGTCGCTGGGCGTGGTGGCCTTGCTGATTCCCGCCACCCTGTTCGGCTGGGCCGGCATCGGTGTGGCGGTGCTGATCCACGAGGGGTCGACCGTGGTCGTGGTCATCAACGCGCTGCGCCTGCTGGGCTATCGGGCGAGCGAGCAATGACTTCCTACTCCGGAGATACGTGATCTTGCCGTAACGCTGCATAAAGACTCGTATAAACGAGCCGATAACAAGCAAAATGCCTAAAAAAATCCTTCCGGGAGACTTCATGCCGATCTGCCTCGTGGTCAAGCGGCCAGTCCGCTTGCTGGCCGCCGCCTTGGCCTTGTGCGCCGGCCCCCTGAACGCCCACGCGGAATCTCAGTCCGAATGGCTGTTCTTTCCCGCTGTTACGGCAGTTAACCGATCGGGATTACCACAGGGCGACGAGCTGGCGCGCAACCACGTCGATCCCACGCTGGACGTGCTTGGCATCGGCCGTTTCGGTCCCATGCCCTGGCTCGCCGAGATATACGTTTCCGAGCACGAGCAGGAACTGGCCCGCTTGAGCGTGGGATGGCAGCTTAATCCAGGAAATACCCTGTCTGTTGGCAAATTCCATAACCTGCAAGGCTACTGGAACACCCAGTTTCACCATGGCGCCTATCTGCAAACGACCATCGACAAGCCGGGCGCGGTGGATGATTCGGCCGCGCTGCCGCTGCATTACGTGGGCGCGCAACTGGAAGGCACGCTCAGCCAATGGGGGGGAGGCCTGTTTAACTATTCCCTGGGCATCGGCAAGGGCGCGGTCATGAAGGATACGGCGCTGGAATCCCCCGATATCGTTGGACCCGGCAAGCTCGGCGACCTGTCGCTGGGCCTGCGCCTCTCCTACGTCCCCGACGAAACCTCGCCGTCCAAGGCCGGCGTTTTCCTTGCGCGCAACGACATACCTGTGGAAAACAGCGCCTGGACCAGCATCACGCAGAACGTCGGCGGCGTGTTCGCCAATTGGGAATCCGACCCCTTCCGCGTCATCGCGGAACTGTACGTTTTTTCACATGAACTGGAAGGCGGCGGCGCAACGGCTTCCGGCAGCTTTCTGTACGGCTATGTGCAGGGCGAATACCGCATTGCGTCGAGCAGCACGGCCGTTGTGCGGCTGGAGGACAGCGGCGGTACGAACAACGACCCCCTGCTCGCGCTATTGCCGGATTTCGTGCTGAACAAACAGTTGATCGGCCTGCGCTACGACGTGGCCCGGAATCAGGCAATCAAAATCGAGGGGAGCCGCGTGGAAAGGCAGGATGTGAGCTACCACCAGGTGCAGATCCAGTGGAGTGCGGTATTCCCATGACAAGAAGAAAATTCATCGCGGCGCTGGTTTGCAGCCTGGCCGCTATGTGCCCGCCCGGCGTGAGTGCCGCCTGGGCGGACGGCATGCGCAAGATGGTGCTGGTCGCCGCCCGCGACTCGAACATCGCCCGCCTGTCGCCTGGCGACGCCCGCAAGCTGTTCCTGGGCGTGCCGATGGCCGCCGCGCCGTCCGGCGACCCCCTGCATCCCCTGCGCAACGCCAGCGATACGGTGCTGGAGGAAGCGTTCTTGCAGAAGGTCATTTTCATGTCGCGCGACGCGTACGAGCGCGCCCTGCTGATTCGGGCCATGCGCGGCGGCGGCAGCCGCCCGGCGCGCTTCGATTCGGAAACGGCGCTGGTCGATGCCCTGCTGGCCGACAGGTCCGCCGTGACCTACATGTGGGCCGACAGGTCCGCCGCGCGGCCCGATCTCAAGGTCGTGGCCGATCTATGGCAGGGAAACTGATCGTCCGTTTCCTGCGCAGCATGCCGGGCCGGATGGTCACCGGCATGCTGCTGATGAATTTCGTGATCGGCGCTATCCTGATCGCGGGCGTCATGCATTACGTCAAGCGCGACTACGAGGAGCAGTTCATCAACCACGTGCGCAGCCAGGCGCAAATCCTATCCAGCCTGGTGGGTCAGGATACCCGGCAAGGCCGAGTCGCGGCTCTACTGGCCGATGTCCAGTTGTCCGGCGAAGTGACGTACGCGCGCTTCGACCCGACAGGCGCTGCGGATCGCACATTCAAGGAAGACTTCTCCTTCGGCGATCATGGCGACAGCAACTACTGTCTGGCCGTACCGGTCACCGCCCTGAACGGCGAAACGCACGGCATCCTCCGCTTGTGTTACGACGAATCCTTCCTCGGCGAAAAAATTCGCAGTCTGTACCATCTCGGCTTCGCCATTGGATTTATCTACCTGTGGCTACTGTTGCTGCTGTCCGCTGCGCTGGCCATGCGCCTGACCCGGCCGCTCACCGAGTTGCAGCGTGCCTCCCGCGAGATTGCCGGCGGCAATATGCGACGCACCCTGAACGTCGATACCAATCTCGATGAGGTTGGCGACCTGGCCAGGGACCTGGAGTTCATGAGAGGCGAGATCGTCAAACGCGGCGAGGAAGCGGCGGCGCATGAATCCCGCCACCGTGCGGTGCTGGAGAACCTGGCAGAGGGCGTGATCATCATCAACCAGAGTTGCCAGATCGAGGCCCTCAATGCCTCCGCACAGCGTATGTTCGGCTACGACGCCGACGAGGCGGCAGGCATGCCCTTCTACCATCTGGTGGAAGACGAGTCTGGCCTGCGCGAATCCTGTGCCCGGCTTCTCGACGGGGATGTGCTTTCATTCGCTGCCCGCAGAAAGAATGGCAAATCTTTCCCCATGCTGCTGTCCGTCAGCGCCTTCAAGCATGGCGAGCAGCAGCTCATGGCGGCGGTGGCGCAGGACATCAGCGAACGCAAGGCGTTCGAGGAGCAGCTGACGCAGTTGGCCTACTATGACATGCTCACCGGCCTGCCCAACCGCCGTCTCTTCCTCGACCGGTTGACCCAGGCCGCGGCTCAGGCGCAGCGTCATCCGAAACTGTTGGCTGTGATGTTCCTCGACCTCGACCATTTCAAGAACGTCAACGACACGCTCGGTCACGAAACTGGCGACGAACTGCTGCGTCGGGTTGCAGAACGCCTGCGTGACGTGGTACGCAGAAGCGACACGGTGGCCAGGCTGGGGGGCGACGAATTCACCATCATGCTCGACGACGTCCCCCATGTCCGTGATGCGGAACTGGTAGCCGAAAAGATCATCGAACTTTTCGCCGAGCCGTTCCATGTCGGCGAACACGAATTATTCTCCTCGACCAGTATCGGCATCTCAGTGTTTCCGCTCGACGCGGACGATACCGACACCCTGCTGAAGAACGCCGATGCCGCCATGTATAGCGCCAAGCATCATGGTCGTGGCGTTTACAGGCGCTACGCCCCGGAAATGAACACCACCTTAGCTGTAGTTTCTCACCACGTTGTTCCCATCGAAGCCGAGTCGTGTCGCAGGGGGTTTTCCTGCAGTAGCTGAATGAGGGCGGTAGAAATTGTAGTGCTGAATCCAGAACGGCAGCTCGGCGCTTCGAGCGTCTGAATTCGGATAGGTGTAGGCATACGCCCATTCCCGCAACAGAGTTTGGATGAAGCGTTCAGCTTTGCCGTTGGTGCGCGGCGTATAGGGGCGGGTGCGCACATGCCTGATCTTCAGGCGCCGCAGCAACTTGGCGAATTTCTTCGAGCGATAAGCCGAGCCGTTGTCCGTCATGATGCCCGTGATCCTTACCCCAAGCGCCTTGTAATAACGCAGCGCCGCGACGGAGAAGAGGATTGCGCTCCTGGTTGTTTCATCCGGCAGAATCAGGCTGAAGCCGACCCGAGAATGGTCGTCGATCGCAACATGCAGCGCGTGATAGCCGGGTTTTCTGCTGGATTGCGTGACATCACCCGTCACCCGGTGGCCGGGGCGGTCGAAGCGCGCCAGTTTCTTGGTGTCCAGATGCAGCAGTTCGCCCGGTGTCTTGCGCTCGTAGCGGCGCGTGGGCGGCGACGCTTCCAGTGGCGGCAGCTTGGCCACGCCAGCCTGTGCGCAGATGCGGCCGACGGTGGCAATGGAAACCCCGAGGCGCCCGGCGATGACGGCATAGGTCAGGCGATGATTGCGCCGCAGGTTGACGATGCGCTCCCGCTTGTCGCAAGGCGCGGCTCGCGGGCTGGCATGGGGGCGTGATGAACGATCCGTCAACGCATCTGGACTTTCTGCCGCGCGTTGTTGCCAGATGCGGGCGCGGCGCGTGCTGATGCCCGAGCGATGGGCGGCTTCGGAAAGGCCTACCAGGGCGATCTGTTCAACGAGGTGCGCTCGACCTTTGGCCGTCAAGCGGGCATTCTTATGACTGTTCATCCGGGCCTCCGAGTGAAGTTGGGTGGATTCGAGAACCCTCATCTTCACTCAGCTTGGGTGAACAACCTATTGAGAAACGACAGCTAAGTAAACACGACGGCAATTTCCGTCGCGAACGGTCATCATTTGGCCGGTTCCTCAGGGCCGCCCTGAGGCTTGCCCCTATTCGATTGGATCATCATTTGCATCATATCCATGCGCTTCTCCATCATGTCCATGCGCTTGGCCATCATGTCATCCTGCACTGCCACGCCGCCTTGCATGCCCTGGCCCATCATTCCGCCTTTGCCCCCCATCATTCCGCTCATCATCGGACAGTCCATCATGCCGCCCATCATGCTTCTCGCCGCCATCATGTTTTCCTGCATGGTCTGCATATGCTCCTGCAGCAATTTCTGGCGCTGAGCCGGGTCTTTGGACTTTGCCATCTGCTCCAGCTGGCTCTGCATCCGTTTGGTATTGGCCTCCATCTTCTGGATCGTCTGATCGGCAGCGGGCGCTGCGGCGCCGGCCTTTTGATCGGGGTGGTGCGCGTCATTCGCGAGAACTGGCTGCATGGCCAAGGCGGAAAGCATCAGCGTGGCAAATAGTACGTGGCGTTTCATGGTGACTCCTTTGCGTGGGATAAATTAAAAATTACGGTTTGACGACTTCGAGCGTGGTCACGGTAAGTGCGCCGTTCACCATGTTGGCAAGGAAATGAATGTTGTCTCCGGGCTTTACTCGGTCGAGCCAACTGGGATCGCTGACGCGAAAAACCATGGTCATGCCCGGCATACCCAGATTCTCCAGCGGGCCATGCTTGATGGTTATCTTGCCCGCTGTTTTGTCCACCTTCTTAACCACGCCTTCGGTAAGCACGGCGGCTTGGTCCGCAGCCCCGTCGTGGCTTGCGGGTTGCTTATCGGCCCAGGCTGGCAGTCCGAGGGTCAAGCTCAAGCCAAGAATCAGGCTGTTCAGAATGGGATTCATGGGCATTCCTTTCAGTATTGGGTGTAGGTCCGAACGGACCCCCTCTGGTTTACGAGAAAAACTTTGTAGGGATCCTTGCGGCCACCGGCTTCCATGCCGGGCGAACCGACCGGCATGGCCGGCACCACCAGGCCGCGGGCATGCGGTTTTTCCTGGAGCAGGCGCTTGATTTCCCCGGCCGGGACGTGGCCCTCGACCACGTACCCGCCAATCTCAGCGGTATGGCAGGAACCATAACCGAACGGCACGCCGAGGCGAACCTTGTGCTGCGCCACGTTGTCTGTGTCGTGGCTTCTGACGGTGAATCCATTCGCCTTGAGGTGATCGATCCACTTATTGCAGCACCCGCAAGTCGGGCTTTTGTAGACATCGATCACCGGGGTTGCGGGCGCGGCCCAAGACGCTTGGGCAAGACTGCCAATAATGAAGACTGGCAAAAGGTTTTTCATACCAATCCTATGTCCAAGAATCGAATCCAATACAATATAGAATGGGGTTTGCCACACCAACCTGACAGATGGATTACGTTTACGTCATCTTCGTCCGGTAATCGGCGCGCTCCCTGGAGAACCTCGGCCGTTTGGAAAGCGTATGAGATCATTGCCAGCGGCCTTGCCACTCCGTAAAGGCCCCTGTCGTGGCTTAAAAGAAGAGGCAATTGGGCCCTTCTCAATCGATGAAAACAAGACGTTCCATGTTTGATAACACTGTTGATCCTGAAGCGCTTTGCTTCGGCTGCGTGTACTACCCGCCGAACCTGCCGCCCAATGCTTACACCCCTGAGGATTGGGAGATGCTCCGGGCGCGGCCCTGTTCGTTCGAACACAAGCCGGGCGATACCGACTGCCTGGCAACGCGGAAAACCAGTTGCAGTTTGGTCGACCTGGAAGCTTTGAAGCATCGGCCGGGTTAAGTTGTTGGGGCTCCCTGATGTTCATGGCTCGACCCCTATCCGCCGCCCCACCATCCCGGCTTTGCAGCGCCCCGGAATCATGCGGGCGAAATCGAACGCGCCGGCCCCGTTGAGGTGCCCGACGATATCGCCCAGCCGACCAAAGCCGACACAGCGGGAGAAATGTGACACGCGGCGCCGAAGGATGCTGCTGCCGTCACTCGACCATCACTTTACCTACCATGCCGGCCTCCATATGGCCGGGCATCAGACAGGCAAAATCAACGGTCCCCGGCTTGTCGAACTGCCAGACGATGTCGCCGCGCTGGCCGGGCTTCAGCGTGATCATGTTCGGCTCGGCATGCTCCATGCCGGGCATCTTGCGCATCAATTCGGCGTGCTCCTTGAGCTCGTCCAGAGTGCCGATCACCATTTCGTGCTGAATCTTGCCGGTGTTCCTGACCAGGAATCGGATGGTCTCTCCGGCCTTGACGCTGATTGTGCCAGGCGTGTACCGCATGGAGTCGTCCATGGTGACTTCGACGGTGCGGCTCACCTTGGCCGGGTCGCCAGACTTGCCTGCCATCGACGCAGACGCCTCCTCGTGCATGCCGGGCATGTCATGGCCTTGCATCATCATCTGCTGGCCTAGCATGCCATGGCCACCGGCGTGGTCTCCTGTCGCCCACGCGATAGCCGGCAGCGCACCAAGCATCAGGATTGAAAGTGTCTTTTTCATACAAGTTTCTCCAGTAAGGTCAAATGGAAAATCAAGAAAGCCCGTTGCGCTAGGCGCCCGGGGGCACATCAGAACCAGAAGCGCACGCCGGCAACCCACCGCGTCACGCCGGCATCCTCACCTTCGGAGCGAGCCAGATCGGCGGTCTTGCCGAACTTGCTGGCTCGTTCAACGCCGACATACGGTGCGAATTGACGCGTGAACTCATACCGCAGGCGCAAGCCGGCCGCAGCATCGGATAGACCGCTGCCAATATCCCGCGCCTCATCGCTTTTACCGTATAGGTTGACTTCGATGCGGGGTTGCAGAATGAGCTTCTGCGTCAGCAGCAACTCGTACTCTGCGCCCAGACGCAACGCGGTTCTACCCTCATTTCCCACATAGGCGGCCGCGTCGACTTCGAACCAGTAGGGCGCGAGGCCCTGTACGCCGAAGGCCAGCCATCCGCGGTCCGGCCCCACGCCGCTGTCGTAGCGCGCGCCCAGTTGTGTGTCCCAGTAGGTGGCAATGGCATGCCCCCACAGCAGCTCGGTCCGGGCATCCTGCAGTTTGCCGTGGGCGGCGTCGCCCTCGGCCTTGACGACCAGACGATCGAAATCGCGGCCGAACCAAGCCTGCGCGTCGTAAGCCGTGGCGTCGCCCTCACTGGCATACTGCCTCTCCAGTCGATCGACGAGCAGCGAGCCGAAGGTTTGCTCGTCGGCCATGCGCAGTTGGCGCGGCCCGGGAAGCGCATAGGCCCCCGAGTCGAGCGCATAGCCTCCAGAATAGGCATGCGGGTCGCGCGCATCCGGCGGGGCGGAGCCGCCCTGCATGTCCATGGAGCCCATGTTCATGCCGCCACTCTGATTCATGTTGCCAATATCCTGCCCGGTGTCTTGCGCCATACCGGCTTGGCTGCCCTGATCCATGCTCGGCATCGACTTCATCGCCCCGGCTGGCTCCTGCGCCCAAGCGGAAGCCAACCCGAGCGCCAGCACCACGGCGGCAAGCCAATTCACCCGTTTGTTTGTCATGGTTTCGTTCTCCTCGTTCGTTCGGGCCGCGTCATGCCACCACCACTTCGCGGAACATGCCCGCGTCCATATGCATAAGGAGGTGGCAGTGCCAGGCCCAACGGCCGAGGGCGTCGGCGCTGACGAGGAAGCTGACGCGCTGCGCCGGCTGCACGTTGATGGTGTGCTTGCGCGCCTGGAAGCGTCCGTCGGAGCTTTCCAGTTCGCTCCACATGCCATGCAGGTGCATGGGATGGGTCATCATGGTGTCGTTGTGAAGAATGACCCGCAGCCGCTCGCCGTAGCGGAAATGCACGGGCGTGGACTGGCCGAACGCGACCCCGTCGATCGACCAGGTATAGCGTTCCATATTGCCGGTGAGATGCAGCTCGATCTCGCGCTCGGGGCCGCGTGGATCAATCGGCCCGCCTATCGTATGTAGATCGGCGTAGGTGAGAACACGGCGGCCGTTGTCGCGCAGGCCGACACCGGGGTCGTCGAGGTTGATGCGCGGCGTGTCGACGCGCATGTCCGTGCTCGGGCCGTACTCGGTTCTGGCGTGACGCACACGCACGGCCTCGCTCATGTCGCCCATCATGTCGCTCATGTCGAGGGGTTCGGGCTTGTCCGGCGCGGGAACTGCCGCTGTCATGCCCGCGCGCGGGGCAAGCGTGCCGCGCGCATAGCCGGTGCGATCCATCGACTGCGCAAAGATCGTGTAGGCCTCCTCCCTGGGCGTGACGATCACGTCATAGGTCTCGGCCACGCCGATGCGGATCTCGTCAACCGTAACCGGCTCGACGTCCTGGCCGTCAGCCTGCACCACGGTCATCTTAAGTCCGGGAATACGCACATCGAAGAACGTCATCGCGCCGGAGTTGATGAAGCGCAGCCTAACCTTTTCGCCCGGACGGAACAGCCCGGTCCAGTTCCCGGCCGGGGTGCTGCCGTTCATGAGGTAGGTGTAGGTGTACGCGGAAATGTCCGCCAAGTCGGTCGGGTTCATGCGCATCTGCTGCCACATTTTGCGGTCGTCGACGGCGGCACTGAGCCCGTTCCTGGCTGCGTCGCGGAGAAAATCGACCGCCGTGGGCTTGTTGAAATTGTAGTAATCGCTTTGCATCTTGAGCTTGTGCATTACCCGCATCGGGTCTTCGTCGGTCCAGTCTGACAGCTGGATGACGTAGTCGCGGTCCGCGCGTATCGTCTCGCCTTCCGCCGCTTCAATGACGATGGCGCCGTACATGCCGGTCTGCTCCTGCATGCCGGAGTGCGAGTGGTACCAGTAGGTTCCGGTCTGCGCCACCTTGAAGCGGTAGGTGAAGGTTTCTCCCGGTGGGATGCCCTTGAAACTGATGCCGGGCACACCGTCCATGTCGAAGGGAAGAAGGATGCCGTGCCAGTGGATCGAGGTCTCCTCGGCGAGCCGGTTGGTGACCCGCAGGGTGACGGTATCGCCTTCTCGCCAGCGCAGGACTGGCCCCGGGATCGAGCCGTTGATCGTGGTGGCCATGCGCGGACGACCGGTGAAGTTGACCGGCGTTTCCGCGATCACGAGGTCAAATTCCGTACCCTGGAGGACCGGGGCGCTACCTGTCACGGTATCGGCGACGGCAGCCCAAGTTTGTGTGGCAAGCGACGGCAAACCGAACAGAAGGCCACCCGCCGCAAGACCCTGAACGAATCGACGGCGTGGAAAATCCGGCACGGCGAAAGAATGTGGTCTCGAATAACGTCTCATGCGTAACTGCCCTCCAATCGACTAAAGATGTTTGGCACCGGCCGATTAATTAAATAGATCGCCTGTTTCAGGAAACTCGCTCATCCATAGGACTACCTCCTCTTACCGTCAGCCATCCTACATAGGCGCGCCCAACACGAATCTGACGGATGAGTTACAAACCTGTAATACGCTCCTCCATAGGGTGTAAGTTGTGGCCCAGACTGCGGTAGTAGCGCGCCGCCTGCAACAGCGCCGCGCAGGCGCTTGTTGCCGATTCATCCGGGTACACGCTGGCCGTGGCGATGCGCAAATGATCGTCGATGGCGATGTGGACGTATTCCCATCGCCTCGATCAGCGCGTGCGGACAGTGCTGTGGACATGAAGATCGATCGACGAGCCCGTCCACGCCTTCCTCGCGGAAGCGGCACAACCATTTGTAGGCGGTGCACACGCTGACGCTGGCGGCCTTTGCCGCCTCCTCCGGACGCAGGCCGTGGTCGAGGATGCGTGATACGAGCAGGGCTCGACCGCGAGGCGTTAATCGGGCATTTTTATGGCTGTTCATTCGGGGCTCCGGGGCTATGGTTTGGTTTCGCAGCCCCAATTCTCCGGGTAGGCCCCGAGTGAACAACCTACTGAGAGATCACAACTAGACTTCAAATTTCAAAAGCCAGAAAATTTGGGAACAAGCCACTATGACGCTACTTTCCTTCCGGCTTCGGTCTTTGCAGTGGCGTAAAACGCGCCTGCTCAGTAGCCTGTCCCGGCATGGCGATGGAAACCACCACTTTCATGTCGGGCGACAGGGTGAACTTGCCTTCGCCTTTCAAGACATTGTCACCGGCGGGGGCGAGCTTTATAACGACCCTGTTTTTCCCGGAAAGTACGATGGCCGTTCCACTTGCGTCCTTGCTGGGCTGCTTGGTTCCGGCGTGATCAGTGACGTAAACCTTGACTTCTTTGGGTTTCACCACTAACTCGTAATGGTACATGCCAGCCATGCGCAGTTGCCCGCCATGTGGTGCGGTTTGGGTGTCAAGATATTCTGCAGTGTGGGCAAGCGCGCCTTGCGAGAAGATGAGAACAAGGGTTAGGGCCGGAAGGTTTAGATATCGCATTTGTAACTCCATTCAATTCGATTAATTGTAAGAGGGCATCTATCCCTGAGAGCTAAAATCTGTGCTCTGTTTATTGAGCATGGACTCCTCCCTCCAAAACTATTTACCGGCGGCTTTTGGATAATCCGCACGGATCGTCCCCAATATCCCCTGCAGTTTTTTGAAATTCGATTCCGTGCCGGCCTTGTCATTGGCATCGCCGGTGGCGTCCAGTCGCTGTGCTAGGGAGGCGACAAACTTTACGTTTGCCTTGACCTGTGCGAGTTTTTCGGGGGGCAGCGAGGTGGAACGCGCCGGCAGGGCCGCCACCAGATCGCGGATGGCAAAGGCGTGATGGTGTACCTCGCCGAATACCCCCGTTTGGATGGCTTTGCTTAACGCTGCAACCTGTTGGTCTATTGCTTGCCAGACCGCAGCACTCGTCGCCGGTATCTGCACTGGTGCCTCCTCGCTGGCCTGTGCTGGCAGGATGACGGCTGTGCCGGCGAGCAGGATGGCGGTAAATACTGCGGCACAGGTTTTCTTGAGGTTCATGGCATTTTCTCCGTTGGTTGATGAATCAGTAAAACTCTGGGTAACACCCCGGCTTACCGGCAGGCGCCGTGCACCCGCAAAAGCGCTCATTCAGGTCAACTGCTCCTCCTGCATAGGCGACAATGATGCGCGGCGGCGTTGGCGCCGTTCACGCCAGTGCTCGATGCGGTTGTAAACCGTGGGCACGACGATCATGTTCAAAAAAGTGGAGGTCACCAGACCGCCCAGCACCACCTGCGCCAGCGGTTGTTCCAGCTCCTTGCCGACTGGCGACCCCAACAATAGCGGGATCAGCCCCAGTGCCGCGGTGGCCGCCGTCATCAAGACGGGCACCAAGCGGTCGAGGGTGCCCTGCACTACGACCTCCTGCAAAGATTTTCCTTCCTGGCGCAGTTGGTTGTAATGGGTAACCAGGATGATCCCGTTGCGGGTGGCAATGCCAAACAGCGTGATAAAGCCGATCACTGCGGCCACACTCATGTTCGCACCGGCGAGATAGAGCGCAACGATGCCGCCGATCATGGCGAGCGGCAGGTTGAACAGCACCAGCAATGCCTCGCGGAAGGTGCCGAACACCTTGTACAGCAGGATGACGGCGCCCAGCAGGGCCAGCGCGCCGAAACTTAATAGCGTTTGGTTGGCCTGGCGCTGGCTTTCAAACTGGCCGCCATATTCGATGTAGTAGCCGGACGGCAGTTTGACCTGGGCATCTATTTTGGACTGCGTCTCCCGGATCACGCTTGCCAAGTCCCTCCCCTGCACGTTGAAGCCAACGACAATCAAGCGCTGTACGCTTTCGCGGTTGATGGAATAGGGTTGGTCCTGCACCGCCACGTCAGCCACTTCCCGCAACGGAATCTTGGCCTTGCCGTCAGGATTGAGGCCGGGTGCATCCACCAAGAGGTCACGGATTGCTTCGACGCTGTTACGGGCTGTCGACTCCAGACGCACGTACAGGTCAAAAGTACGGCTGCCTTCCTGCACGCTGGACAAGACTTCCCCGTTCAATGACATCTGGATGTCCCGCGCAATGTCTCCGACCGTCATGCCATAACGGGCGGCCTTGCTGCGGTCTATCTTGATAGTCACTTGCGGTACGCTGATTTGTTGTTCCAGATTGACATCCACCGCACCGGGTACGCTATGCAACACCTTCTGGACATCCTGTCCCAGTTGATACAGCGTGGATAGATTGCTCCCGAAAATCTTGATGGCAACCTGGGCGCGCACCCCTGATTGCACCTCATCCATCCGATGGGCGATGAACTGCCCAACGTTGAATACGACACCCGGTATTTCGACCAGATCCCGGCGAATTTTCTCAAGCAGGATGTCTGCCGTCATATCCGGATTTTTTGAATAATCAAGCCGAACGTCGAATTCACTGAAATTGGGTGGCTGTGCATCGTCGTCCAGGTCACTGCGGCCCGCGCGCTGATCAATCGAGACCACCTGTGGATACTTGAGCAAATCCTGACGCACCAAGGCGCCCAGGCGCATCGACTCTTCCAGTGAGGTACCTGGCAAAGTGGTCATGGCGACGATGTAGTTGCCTTCGCGGAACTCAGGCAGGAAAGACAGGCCGAAATACGGCAACAAGGCCAGCGACGACACCAGCGCTGCCAGCGACAGCCCCACTACCCACCAGAATTTGCGCAATGCCAGGTTCAAAAGGCGCAGGAAATGACGTTTCAGCCAGAGGACAAAACGGGTCTCCCGTTCCCCGGCTTCATCCGCCGGTGTGGTGTCAGCAAGCAATTCCCGGCTGTCCGTGGCATGCAGCACCACGCCTTCATCCTGCATCTTTTCCCTGTTTCGCACCAGCAGCAGATAACACAGGGCGGGGATCATGGTCACCGCCACCACGAGAGAGGCTGTCACCGAAGCGATATAAGCCACACCAAGGGGACTGAAGATGCGCCCGGCCAGTTCTTGCAGGAAGAAGATCGGCAGGAAAATCATGATCACGATCAGCGTCGCATACACCACCGAGTTGAGGATTTCCTGCACCGCATCGAACACCACCTCGATCGGTGGCAATGGACGTACAGCATTGCGGTTTAGCCGCAATCGCCGCACCACGTTCTCCACCGTGATAATGCCGTTGTCCACCACTTCGCCTATGGCGATCGCCAGACCACCCAGGGTCATGGAGTTGATGCCGATGCCGAAGGCATGCATCACCAGGATGCCGCCGACGAAGGAGGCCGGCATGGACAAAAAGGTAATGAACGAGGCGCGCCAGTTCATCAGAAACAGAAACAGCACCCCGATCACGACCAGCGCGCCCTCCAGCAGGGACACATTCAGATTGTGAATCGCGGTCTCGATGAAATTCGCCTGCCGGAATACCTGCGCATCCATCTGGACACCCGCCGGTAATTGTTTTTTTATTTCGGCAAGCGCTTTTTCCACCTTATACGTTGTGGTGAGGGTATCCGCGCCGTAGGCCTTGGAGATGGTTCCGATTACCGCATTTTTCGTCGCGAAGGCGCCGTCGCCACGCTTGATCTCGCCGCCGAAGGCGACCTCTGCTACGTTGCCGATCATGATCGGGGCGCCATTGCGCATCACGATAATGGTATTTTTCAGGTCGTCCAGCGAGGTAATGCGCCCGACACCGCCGACGATCAATTCCTGCCCGGGCTGCTGCAAAAACGCACCCGGCACGTTGATATTGGATTTCTCCAATGCCTTGCGCACTTCTTCGGCGCTGACCTGATAGGCAAGCATCCGGTCGGGATCAAGACGCACCTGATATTGCTTGACCTCACCGCCAATGGATACCACCGATGCGATGCCGCCCAGCGCCAGAATGCGCGGGCGGATTTCCCAGTCAGACAGCGTGCGCAGTTCCTCCGGGGACAAGGTATCGCTGGTCAGGGCATATTTAACCAGCCATCCTACTGCAGAGGTAACGGGCAGCATCACCGGCGGCCTGGTCCCCGCGGGAAGCCGGCTGAGCACGTTCTGGATACGCTCGTTAACCAGTTGCCGGTCCAGGTAGACATCGGTATTTGCGCTGAATATGACGGTAATGGTCGACAGGCCCACGGAGGTTTTGGAGCGCACATCGGTTACGCCCGGCGTACCGTTGATCGCACTCTCGAGCGGATAGGTCACCAAAGATTCCACATCCTGCGGCGCCATTCCCGATACTTCGGTTTGTATCACCACCTGAGGGGGAGCGAACTCGGGGAAGACGTCTACCGGCATCCGCTGTAATGCGTATCCGCCTGCGACGAACAAGACCAGCGTGATGGCGAGGACAATCAGTCGGTTATGGAGCGACCAGGCAATCAGGCGATTGAACATGATTTATTCATCCGCCTTTACTTGGCCGCCGGTAAGCCACATCGTGTAGATCTGGCGATTGCCCTGTGTCACGACCTCGTCACCCGGCACCAAGCCGTCGGTGATTTCGCTGTATTCGTCGTCCTTGGCGCCAATGCTTATTTCCACACGGTTAAATTTTCCACCTTCGCGAACGAACACGAATTTTTCGCCGTTGGCCTCGATAATGGCGCTATTGGGTATGGTCAGCGCCGCCCCGTTATTCCGCAAAATAACGCTGGCACGGGCGAACATATTGGGCTTGAGCAAACCCTGCGGATTGGCGAGCTGTATCCACACCTTCACGGTACGGTTCAACGGATCCAGATTGGGATCGATCAGGGTGACCTTGCCGCTGAACACCTGCTTCGGTTCGCTCAGCACCCGCACACGGGCTGCCTGCCCTGCCCTGATCTTGCCGATATCTTCTTCGTACACTCGCGCAACTACGATAACCTGAGAACGGTCGCTGATATGGAACAATACCGAGTTGGGTTCCACCGCTTGACCAACGACTATATTGCGGGCGTCGATCACACCGCTCATGGGTGCGTTGATGGTCACGCTTGGAGGCGGGTCGCCAACCAGACGGGATTGCACCCGCACCAATCGCTGGCCGGCCCGAACCGTCTCTCCCAGGTTGGCGTACAGCGCCTTGACTTGGCCGCTAATGCGCAGGCTGACGTCGGCCTGGCGATTCGGGAGCAACTGTACCTCCCCGTTCAGATCCAACTCCGTGGAGAGTGGACGGAAACTGGCCGATGCCAACCGCAAGGCGACCGCCTTCTGTTGTGCGGCGCTCAATTGCACCGGTCCGCGCACTCCGCCACCGACTTCAATCTCTCCCCCGTGTGCAAAAGCGGAAGGCAATGCGCCGGGTGCAACAAGTAGTGCCAGAAACAACAGACCACATGCCTGCCTGATAGAACTATCAGCCATCTGACTAACCCGGCAAAATACGCTGGGTAATCCATTGGTTATAAGCAGCTGATTGCTCATACGTCCCTTCGACAAATTTCGCATTACTATTCTTCCTGATGACTGAATGATTTTATGGCGCCTTCTGCTCGGCCTCATACCTGACTAAATCCCCAGTAGCGATATGCAATCTCGCCAATGCCTGAAGGAATTGATCAAGCGTATTCAGATAGGCAATATTCAATTCGCCCTGTTGGCGCTGTATCAAAACGACATCGCTGATGGGGATTAGCCCCTGGTTATACCCCTGCTGGGCAAGGCGTACATTGCGCGTGCTCACCGCCAGCATGCTGTGCTGGTATTCCGATAGCGCCTGCTGCAAACGCTCGGTTTCGGCGTAATCACTGGCCACCTGGTTGCTGATACTGAGCTTGAGCGCTTCAACACTCGCATAGGCTTGTGCGCCCACAGCGGCTGCTTCAGCAATGTTCCCCTGATTCTGATTCCGCAATGGCAATGGAATCGACAGGCTCAACCCCAAGGCACGGCTGGTTCCCTGGGGTGGAGCCCCGTCGATCACCTGGCGGCCTTGTTCCAGCCCCACGCCCACAGTCCAGTCTTCCCAGCGTTGTGCATACGCCAATGCCTGGTTAGCCTGAGCCCGGTCCGCATTGAGTAGCGCAAAACGCAGGTCGGGACGTAACGACAATGCCCGACGTTGCTGGTCCGCCAGACTGGGCAATGAGTCGCTGGTGGGCAGGGTGCCGTCCAGCTCGATGGCCTGTGTTGCAGATCTACCGAGAAGTTGATTCAACTGGGCCAGTTGGCTTACCCGCTGACTCAGCAACAGCGCACGTTCCTGGGTTAGGCGCTGCAGGTCGAGTTGAGCGGTATTGACGTCAAGCTCGGAAACTTCGGCAGCCTTAAAACGGTTACGGCTCCCCTGCACCAGCTTTTGATCGACAGCGATCAAGCGTTCGCGCGCATCGATCTGCCGATTCAGCGCCAGCAGGCTATAAAATCGGGACATTACCTCGCCTGCCAGTTTGAGCTCCGCCTGCCTGATCTCGGCCAAAGCCAGGGCCACATCCACGCGCGCAACTTCTTTTTGATGGCCAATACGGTTCGTTACAGAGAACTGCTGGCTTATGCCAATGCTGGCAACGTACTCGCCCTCATTCCTGAAAATGAGATCGTTTCTCGCGGCAATATCCAGCCGTGGATTAGGCGGCAGTCCCGCCTGCAGCAAACGTGCGCGCGCTTGTTCCACGGTATAACGCACGGCTTGCAGATCTTTATTGCTTTGAACAGCGATATCGATTGCTTGTGGAAGTGTCATTTCTGCTGCGTTGGCGTTTTGGTTGCAGCCGCCCAACAAGGCGTTACCAACAAGGAAAATAAAGAGGTGCCATGCCCCCTTGTTGGCCCAGCGTAATGACATAAATGTATTCATGAATTTATTTCTGCATGAAACGAAAGGAAGAAGGCCGCATTGGAAAAACTAGAATGCTTAGAAGCACTACCAAAGGCGAGGCCAACCGGATGAGCCGATTATGGTTCAGGTTACTGCCGGTTTTATGGACAACGCCACTCGCGACTGCGAGCGCAAAGGCCAAGACGGGAACTGTCTTTTTCATGTGATCCACTGGCTGGATGGTGTGGATGGCCGGCACCCTTTAGAGGATCTGACTGTTTCCTGAATGCAGTGCCATTAACGGCATCTTGCCGGCGCATGCCCAACTTTAATCTGACGAGCGGATTACAAATCTGTAATGCGCACCTCCATAGGATGCGAGCTGTGGCAGGATGCTTCCATCCGCCCTGATATTTCATTTCAATCATGAAAATCCTGATCGTCGAAGACGAGCCCAAGACGGGCGATTACCTGAAACAAGGTCTCAGCGAGGCCGGTTTTGTCACGGATCTTGCCCGCGATGGCTGGGAAGGGCTGGAGTTCGCCAAGGAGGCGCATTACGACCTGATGATCCTGGATGTGATGCTGCCTGGGATCAATGGCTGGCAGGTGCTCGAAGGCATACGCCGGGCCGGAATCGAAGTACCGGTGCTGTTTCTGACCGCGCGCGATCAGGTGGAGGACCGGGTCAAAGGGCTGGAATTGGGTGCCGACGATTATCTGGTGAAGCCCTTCGCCTTCGCCGAACTGCTGGCCCGAGTACGCACGCTGGTACGCCGCGGGCATGCCGGCATGGAATCCACTCTCCTCAAGGTTGCCGATCTTGAACTGGACCTGCTGCGGCGACGCGCTACGCGGGCAGGACGAAAGATAGAACTGACAGCCAAGGAGTTCGCCCTGCTGGAGCTGTTTCTGCGCCGCAAGGGTGAAGTACTGCCGCGCAGTCTGATCGCCTCCCAGGTCTGGGACATGAATTTCGACTCCGACACCAATGTCATCGACGTGGCGGTGCGCAGGCTGAGGGGCAAGATTGATGATGGCTTTGAGTTCAAGCTCATCCACACCGTGCGCGGGATGGGCTATGTGCTGGAAACCAGTACAGATGATCGAGTCTCATGAAAACCTTGTCGCTGACCACCCGGATCAGTCTGCTCTTTGCTGTAGCCGCTTTGCTGGTCCTACTTGTAACTGCCTATATCCTGACGCAAGTGGTGGAAGCACATTTTGAGGAGTTGGATCGATCTGAACTTAATGGCAAGCTGGAACTCATCCAGAACCTGCTTAAGCACGCCTCAAGCAGCAAAGAGCTAGACAATCTGCCCCAGCAGTTGGACGACGCTCTGATTGGGCACCCTGGCCTTGCGGTAGTGGTGACGGACGCGGCTGGGGGTATCTGGTTCGCCACATCGGGTGCCAATTTCCCTCGCGCGTTGCTGCACGATTGCCAAACCCAGTCAAAAGGGTGTGCGCCCGGCACCTTGCAGCAATGGAAGCAGGCCGGAATAAGTTACCGAAGTATGGCCGTGTCGATAGCTGCTGGCGGTGACAAGCCCTATACCGTAATCGTGGCACAGGATATCCAGGACCATGAGCACTTCATTAGCAAGTTCGGGTCAGTCTTGGCCATTGCCATTACCCTGGCCGCTTTCGTCACAGCCGGTCTGGGCTGGATCGTTACCCGGTGGGGCCTTTTCCCCTTGCGCCAGATCACTGGCACGGTGGCCAGCATTTCCGCCGAACGCCTGTCAGATCGCCTGCCGGCTACAGGCTTGCCTGCGGAACTCATGCCTCTCGCGGCCGCCTTTAATGCCATGCTGGCCCGCCTGGATGACTCCTTCCGGCGGCTCTCCGAGTTCTCTTCCAATATCGCGCACGAACTGCGCACCCCCATCTCCAACCTCATGACCCAGACCCAGGTAGCGCTTTCCAGCGCGCGCGACAAGGACGAGTACAAGGAGATCCTGTACTCCAGCCTGGAGGAGTACGAACGCATGGCCCAGATGGTCGGCGACATGCTCTACCTTGCCCAGGCTGACAACGGCCTGCTCAGGCCGGTGCCGGACAAAGTCAATCTAGCCAATGAAACACAGGATCTGTTTGATTACTTTGAAGCCTGGGCGGAGGCGCGCGGCGTTTCGCTGACCCTGACGGGGTCGGTCACCGCACCTGGCGACCGGCTGATGCTGCGGCGTGCGCTCAGCAACCTCATTTCAAACGCCATTCGGCATACCCCACATGGCCAGACTGTGCGAGTTTCGCTGACAGGGCACGGCGATAAAGCCATCGTTACCGTCGAGAACCCGGGCACTGATATCCCGGCGGAGCATCTCCCTAGATTGTTCGACCGGTTCTACCGTATCGATCCATCGCGTCAACGCAAAGGCGATGGTGCCGGGCTGGGGCTTGCCATTGTCAAATCCATCGTCGACGCGCATGGCGGCGCAATTACCGTGACTTCCATTAACCAAATGACACGGTTCCAACTCACATTACCTTCGTTGGCGGAATGATGCGAAGGTACCTTTGACTAGGCCGAGCTCAGTAGGCATCACGGGCCTATGATTGCCTGGCAAAAAGCTCAAGTTTCTCTGCAAGAACTGGCTTGCCAAAATAGTAGCCCTGCACGACATCGCAGCGTTTGGCGCGCACGAAATCCAGTTGCTGCTGGCTTTCCACACCTTCTGCGATCACTTTCATTCCAAGGCTGTGCCCCATTACGGCGATTGCCGAGACGATGGCCGCATTGTTCGGGTCAGAGGCTACATCGTCAGTTGCCACATGATCGTCACGCCATTTACTTACCCTCCCAATGAAACAATCAGAGGGGAACCGCAGCCGCTGGCACGGTCCGCGCAAAATCTCGATCAGAGGCCGTGTCAAAGACAAAGCTCAGCCTTATAGCCACGATTAGTTGCAAGTCGACCATTCGAACCGACGGACGGGCGGCACTGAACGGGGCAGAAACAATCGTCGTTGTACTCCCCTCTTAGCTGATATTCGCCGGAGCAGGTTTTCTCCTACGCGCGGCGCTCTCAAACTTGTGATGTCAAAAGCGGTGCTGGATCGGCGCCGCCCGAACCTTGACGACAGGCCGATCCTGATTCGCGGGTGCCGCACTGACGGCACGTCGAGGGACTGGATCGAGTAATCCACAGGAGGGGTGCTGCATGGTGCCGACCGGCGTGCTGACTGGCCAGATCATGATGGTGTTTACCATCGTATTATTGGGGCTATGGAGTGCCACCCAGTGGACGGCAGCTGCACTGGGATACCAGATGCGACTCGGCATGCCGTGGTTCGACCTGCTCGGTATGCCGGTCTATCACCCGTGGAAGCTGTTCGAGTGGTGGTACTTCTTCGATGCCTATGCGCCCGACATCTTCCTGCGCGGCGGCGTCATCGCAGCGTGCAGCGGCTTCGCCGGGGCCCTCGTCGCCATTGCGATGTCGGTGTGGCGCGCACGGCAATCCAAACTGGTCACAACCTACGGTTCGGCACGCTGGGCGCTGCCCGTTGAAATCCACCGTTCCGGCCTGACCGGCCCTGCTGGCGTTTTCCTGGGCCGCAAGGACGGCGACTACCTGCGCCATGAAGGCCCCGAGCATGTGATGGCCTTCGCGCCGACCCGCTCCGGCAAGGGTGTCGGCCTGGTGGTGCCCACCCTGCTCTCCTGGCCAGGCTCCGCCGTCATCCACGACATCAAGGGCGAGAACTGGAACTTGACCGCCGGCTGGCGCTCGCGCTTCTCGCACTGCCTGCTGTTCAACCCGACCGATGCACGCTCGGCTGCCTACAACCCGCTGCTCGAAGTGCGACGTGGCATGCACGAAGTACGCGACGTGCAGAACATCGCCGACATCCTGGTCGATCCCGAAGGCGCGCTGGAGCGGCGCAACCATTGGGAGAAGACTTCGCATGCGCTGCTGGTCGGCGCGATTCTGCATGTGCTCTACGCCACGGAGGACAAGACGCTGCGCGGCGTCGCCAACTTCCTGTCCGATCCGGCCTGCCCGTTCGAGGTCACATTGCACCGGATGATGACGACGCGACACGTGGGAGAAACACCGCATCCGGTGGTTGCCTCCGCCGCGCGCGAAGTGCTCAACAAGAGCGAAAACGAGCGCTCGGGTGTGCTGTCCACCGCGATGAGCTTCCTCGGCCTCTACCGCGATCCCACGGTGGCCGAAGTGACCTCGCGCTGCGACTGGCGTATCGCCGACCTGATCGACGCAGCTCATCCGGTGTCGCTCTACCTGGTCGTG
This sequence comes from Pseudomonadota bacterium, assembly GCA_021820845.1. Lineage (GTDB taxonomy): Bacteria > Pseudomonadota > Gammaproteobacteria > Burkholderiales > Thiobacillaceae > Thiobacillus. The sequence continues at coordinate 31,227 of JAKADC010000013.1, read as the reverse complement.
CCGCCTTCGGACATCAGTCGAACCAAGCCGCTGATCCGGCTGATCCTCAACCAGATCGGGCGGCGCCTGACCGAATCGCTCGATGGATCGGACGGCATTGCCAGGCGCCACAAGCTCCTGCTGATGCTCGACGAGTTTCCCGCGCTGGGCCGGCTCGACTTCTTCGAGTCGGCGCTGGCCTTCATGGCGGGCTACGGCCTGCGCGCCTTTCTGATCGCGCAATCGCTCAACCAGATCGACAAGGCCTACGGGCAGAACCATTCCATCCTCGACAACTGCCATGTGCGCATCGCGTTTGCCACCAATGACGAACGCACCGCCAAGCGCATCTCGGAAGCGCTGGGCACAGCCACTGAACTGCGTGCCCAGCGCAACTATGCCGGCCATCGGCTCGCGCCCTGGTTGGGGCATTTGATGGTATCCCGCCAGGAAACCGCTCGACCGCTGCTCACGCCTGGCGAGGTGATGCAACTGCCGCCTGACGACGAAGTGGTGATGGTCTCGGGCCACCCGCCGATTCAGGCCAAAAAGATTCGCTACCACCGCGACGCGAACTTCAAGGCGCGCATCGAAGCACCACCGGTCCTGACGGCCGGCCACTACGCCGACGCGCCCGCCGCACGTTCCGATGACTGGAGCGGCCTCGCTCCACTCGCCGCGCCAATCCTCGATCTGGCGCTGAACAACCGTGCCGAAGCAATCGACGACGGCGGCCGCCAACAACAGCCTGAACTTGGCGAAGCCGTCTTCACGCCGCAGCCCGACCACGCCACTGACGACCTCGGCATGCTCGACGACGGCCTGCCGCTACCCCTGCCCGCTCAACTCGACCCGCGCCTGCAACGCACAGCGCGGCTGGCCGCGCTCGATCCAGACGATGGGATCGCGTTATGAGTCGTGCGCGCCTGAACCTCTTCATCGAGACCGAGCATGCCAAACGGCTTGACGAATTGGCGGCCATGAAGGGCCTGTCCAAGTCTTCGATCGTCGCGGCGGCCCTGGCCTCCTTCCTGTCACCGGATTCCGGCGACCAGCGCGAAGCCGCCATCGCCAAGCGGCTGGACCGGCTGTCGCGCCAATTCGACAAGCTGGAGCGCGACCAGAACATCCTGATCGAGACCATGGCGCTGTACGTACGCTACTTCCTCACCGTCAGCACGCCGGTGCCGGAGGCGCATCAGGATGCGGCTCGCGCCCAGGGCCGCGCGCGCTTCGAGCAGTTCGTCGAACAGCTCGGCCGCCATTTGCTGCGTGGCCGCAGTCTGGTGAAGGACGTAATCGAGGAAATTCAGCCCGACCCCGGCCAGTTCTTCGGCCCGCGGGAAGACAAGCCCGCTGGCGATCCGCCCGATGACGCTGGGGCGCCGTCGTGAGCGACCACTCGGACAATCAGAATCCGTCGGCCCTACTAGCTGTGGAACGCCGCGTGCGCATGCTGCGCACGGCTATGGGGCCGGACATCGCCACAGCCCTGAACGATCCTGATGTGGTCGAGGTGATGCTGAACCCAGACGGTTCGCTATGGATCGATCGGCTGGGCAGCGGACGCGAACCACTGGGCGCCAGCCTGAGTCCGGCCGACGGCGAACGCATCATTCGTCTGGTGGCGGCCCATGTGCACACCGAGGTGCATGCGGGCAAGCCACTCTTGTCCGCCGAGCTGCCGGAAACAGGTGAGCGATTCGAGGGCGCCTTGCCGCCCGTGACGCCAGGACCGGTGTTCGCGCTGCGTAAACGCGCGGTCGGCCTGATTCGGCTGGACCAGTACGTCGCCGACGGCATTCTGACCGAAACGCAAGCCGACTTTCTGCGCAATTCCGTGCGCGAGCGCCGGAACATCTTGATCGCAGGCGGCACCAGCACCGGCAAGACCACGCTGGCGAACGCTCTGCTCGACGAGATCGCCGCCATCGGTGACCGCGTGATCGTGCTGGAGGACACGGTGGAGCTGCAATGCACGGCGCGCGACCACGTCCCCCTGCGCACCCGCGCGGGCATTGTGACCATGACCGAGCTGGTGCGCTCGACATTACGGCTGCGGCCGGACCGCATTGTCGTCGGTGAAGTGCGCGGCGCCGAAGCGCTGGACCTGCTCAAGGCCTGGGGCACCGGCCACCCGGGCGGCATCGCTACCGTCCATGCCGGTTCCGCTGCAGGCGCGCTGCTGCGGCTGGAACAACTGATCCTCGAAGTCGCGGTGACGCCACCGCGCGCGTTGATCGCCGAAGCGGTCAACGTCATCGTCTACCTCGCCGGGCGCGGCCGTGCGCGCCGCGTGCAGGAAATCGCCTGTGTCACCGGCTTCGACAGCCACGGCTACCAGCTCAGTAGCGAGCTGATTCCTTCCTTCCATTCGCTTTCTTCAACCCCCGGAGAACCGTCATGACGACTTCACGTATTTCCGTAAAACCGACCTTGCAATTTGTAGCCCTTGCCGCATTGCTGCTGGCCATCGCTATTCCCGCGCACGCGGCGGGATCGAATATGCCTTGGGAAGCACCGTTGAAATCCCTGCTGGACTCGATCCAGGGGCCGGTGGCCCGCATTATCGCGGTGATCATCATCATTACCACCGGATTGACGCTGGCCTTCGGCGACACCAGCGGCGGCTTCCGCAAGCTGGTACAGATCGTGTTCGGCCTGTCGATCGCGTTCGCCGCGTCGTCATTCTTCCTGACTTTCTTCAGCTTCAGCGGCGGAGCAGTACTGGCATGAGCACGGCTGATATGAACACATCCAGCGCTGACACACCCGGCTTCTCGAATGGTTTCGAGATTCCGCTGCATCGCTCGCTGACCGAACCCATCCTGCTGGGAGGTGCACCGCGCACAGTGGCGATCGCCAACGGCACGCTGGCCGCCGCCGTGGGGCTCGGGCTGCAACTCTGGCTGCCCGGCATGGCGCTGTGGATTGTTGGGCACTCGCTGGCCGTGTGGGGCGCGCGACTGGATGCGCAGTTCATGGCGGTCTTCGCCCGGCACATCAAGCACCGCACTCTGTTGGACGTTTGAGGACGATCCCATGATGCACCTCGCCGAATACCGCAAGCGCCCCGCGCTGCTGGCCGACTGGCTGCCCTGGGCCGGTCTGGTCGCGCCCGGCGTTGTGCTGAACAAGGACGGCTCGTTTCAGCGCACGGCACGCTTTCGCGGGCCAGATCTGGACAGCGCGACCCATGGCGAACTGGTCGCGACCTCTGCGCGATTGAATAATGCGCTGCGCCGGCTTGGGTCGGGCTGGGCGTTGTTCGTCGAGGCCGAGCGACGCGAAGCGGCAGACTATCCTAATTCCACGTTTCCCGAACCGCTGTCCTGGCTGGTTGATGAAGAACGGCGCGCCGCGTTCGAGGAGGCCGATAGCCACTTCGAGAGCGCCTACCACCTGACGCTGCTGTACCTGCCGCCCGAAGAATCGACGGCGCGCGCAGCCAAGCTGCTCTACGAGAACAGCAGGGTCGAAGGCCTGGACTGGCGCGAGCGGCTGGAGGGCTTCGTATCGGAGAGCGAACGCGTCTTCGGCCTGCTCGAAGGGGTGATGCCGGAAATCGCCTGGCTCGACGATGGTCAGACCCTGACCTACCTGCATGCCTGCGTATCCACGCGCCGGCATCCGGTGGCCGTGCCCGAGGTGCCGATGCATCTCGATGCGCTGCTGTCCGATGAGCCACTGGTGGGCGGGATTGCGCCGATGCTAGGCGCCCAGCACCTGCGCGTGGTGTCGGTGCGTGGCTTCCCGACCTCGACCTGGCCGGGTCTGCTCGATGACCTCAACCGCCTGGGCTTCGCCTACCGCTGGAGCACCCGGTTCCTGTGCCTCGACAAGGCCGAGGCCGAGAAGGAACTGACGCGGCTGCGCCGCCAGTGGTTCGCCAAGCGCAAGAACATCGTGGCACTGCTGCGCGAGACCCTGTTCCAGCAGGAAAGTCCGCTGGTTGATTCGGATGCGTCGAACAAGGCGGCCGATGCCGACGCGGCATTGCAGGAACTGGGCAGCGACCAGGTGTCTTTCGGCTACGTCACCGCCACCGTCACCGTGCTCGACTCCGACGCGACCGCCGCTGAAGAAAAACTCCGCGCCGTCGAACGAACCATCCAGGGCCGTGGCTTCGTGACGATCCCCGAGAACTTGAATGCGGTCGATGCCTGGCTGTCGTCGATTCCGGGGCACGCCTACGCCAATGTGCGCCAGCCAATTGTCTCGACCCTGAACCTCGCGCACATGATGCCGGTCTCCGCCGTGTGGGCCGGGCAGGAGTGGAATACCCACCTGGATGGCCCGCCGCTGATCGTGACGCGCACCGATGGCGCGACGCCGTTCCGGCTGGTCACGCACATCGGTGACGTGGGCAACACCCTGGTGGTCGGCCCCATCGGCATGGGCAAATCGGTGCTGCTGGCCACGCTGGCATTGCAGTTCCGCCGCTATGCCGGATCGCGCATCTTCGCATTCGACATGGGACGCTCGATTCGCGCCACCGTGCTCGGGCTTGGAGGTGAGCACTACGACCTGGGCACGGACGGTGCCATGGCCTTCCAGCCGCTGGCCCGCATCGACCAGGACAGCTATCGCGCCTGGGCGGCCGAGTGGGTCCAAGGCTTATTGATTCACGAAGGCGTGGTGGTCGGACCGGCCGAGAAGGAGTCCATATGGTCGGCGCTGAACAGTCTCGCCAGCGCGCCACTCGATCAGCGCACGCTGACTGGATTATCCGTACTGCTGCAGTCGAACGCACTGCGTCAGGCGCTGCAACCCTATGTACTGGGTGGCGCACACGGCAGGCTGCTCGATGCCGATCATGACCGGCTCGGTGTCGCCGACGTTCAAGGCTTCGAGATGGAAGAGCTGATGCACAGCAAGGCGGCGTCGCTGGCGGTACTGCGCTACCTGTTCGCGCGCTTCGAGGAACGCCTTGATGGTGCCCCGACATTGTTGATCCTCGACGAGGCGTGGCTGTTCCTCGACGACCCGATGTTCGCCGCGCGCATCCGCCAGTGGCTGAAGACGCTGCGCAAGAAGAACGTGTCGGTGATCTTCGCGACGCAGTCGCTGGCGGACATCAAGGATTCCAGCATTGCACCCGCCATTATCGAGAGCTGTGTGAACCGTATTTTCCTGCCCAATCCGCAAGCGACCGAGCCACAGATTCGCGTCATCTACGAAGGCTTTGGCCTCAATGCGCGGCAAATCGAGATCGTGGCGCAGGCCCAGCCCAAGCGCGATTACTACTACCAGTCACGGCTCGGCAATCGGGTCTTCGATCTGGGGCTCGGGCCGGTGATGCTGGCGTTTTCCGGTGCTGCTAGACCTGAGGACCAGCGCGCCATCGACGTCGTTTCCGCATCGGTGCCGCCGGCGGACTTCGCGGCCGCCTGGCTGCGCCATCGCGGCCTCGACTGGGCTGCCGACCTCATCCCCGCCTTCCCGTCCATTCCCAAGGAGAATCCGTCATGAAAAATCCCTTGCCTGCCATCGCCGCCGCCGTGCTCATGGCCGTGATGCCCGCTTCTCAGGCGCAATGGGTGGTGATCGATCCCGCCAATCTCGTGCAGAACATCCTGACCGCTGCACGCGCCCTGCAACAGATCAACAACCAGATCCAGCAACTGCAGAACGAAGCGCAGATGCTGACCAACCAGGCGAAGAACCTGACCAGTCTCCCCTTCAGCACGCTCAATCAACTGCAATCTTCGCTGACCGCGACGAACCAGCTGCTGCAGCAGGCGCAGGGGCTGTCATTGAATCTGACGCAGATGGAGACCCAGTTTGCGCAGCTCTATCCCGCTGCCTACTCCGCCTCGACCCCGGCAAACCAGATGGCGCTCGACGCCAGCCAGCATTGGCAGAACGCACTGGAGGCACTGCGCACCGCGGCCGAGGTGCAGTCGCAGTCGGTGCAGAACTTCGCTTCCGACGAGCAGACCTTGAGCGACCTCGTGAACAACAGCCAGTCGGCGGTGGGCGCCTTGCAGGCCACCCAGGCGACGAACCAGTTACTGGCCTTGCAGGCCCGGCAGGCGATCCAGGCGCAGCAACTCCAGGTCACGCAAGACCGTGCCGTCGCCCTCGAACAGGCGCGTCAGGTCGCGGTGCATGCGCGTGCCGCCGAGGTGCGCAACCGCTTCCATGGCACCGGCACACCGTATACGCCCTCCCCCGTCAACTTCTACGGCAACTGAGGAACCCATATGAGAACCCTCCTGACCACCATCGCCTGCACCCTGCGGCTTGTCGCATGCAACAAGCCGGCACCCACCGAGTCCGTCGAATCGCTGCTGGCTAATCCCGAGCGCCTGAAGGAAGTCCGCGCGCAGTGCAAGGCCGACCACGACAAGGCGGGCGACGCCCTGTGCAACAGGGCGAGTGAGGCCACGCGGCGGCGCTTCATGGGTAGCGGCACGCCGTACACGCCGGTGCCGCCGGCTGCACCCGCTTCCGCACCGAAAGACTGAACCATGAACAACCTGTCGGTCATCGACCACTTCCTCGATGTTTTCTCACATTACATCGACTCGGGTTTCGGCCTGCTGCATGGCGAGGTGGCGTTCCTCACCGCCACGTTGGTGGTGATCGATATGACGCTGGCCGGGCTGTTCTGGGCGATGGGCGGCGAGGACGTGATCGCCAGGCTGATCAAGAAGACGCTCTATGTCGGCGCCTTCGCCTTCATCATCGGCAACTTCAGCAATCTTTCTGGCATCCTGTTCAATTCGTTTGCCGGACTCGGTCTGATGGCGTCCGGTTCCACGCTGACGCAAGCGCAATTCCTGCAGCCGGGCCACCTGGCCAAGGTCGGCGTCGATGCGGCGCAACCCATCATGGCGCAGATCAGCGACCTGACCGGCTTCCCCGAGGTGTTCGCGAACCTCGATGTCATCTCGGTGCTGTTTCTCGCCTGGCTGGTGGTGATCGTGAGCTTCTTCGTGCTCGCGGTGCAGCTCTTCGTCACGCTGATCGAATTCAAGCTGACCACGCTCGCGGGCTTTGTGCTGGTGCCCTTCGCGTTGTGGAACAAGACCGCGTTCCTCGCCGAACGCGTGCTGGGCAACGTGGTGTCATCGGGCATCAAGGTGCTGGTGCTGGCCGTCATCGTTGGCATCGGCACGGGACTGTTTGCACAGTTTCAAACACCGCCCGGCACCGAGCCCTCCATCGACCTGGCGCTGACCATCATGCTGGCCTCGCTGGCGATGCTGGGATTGGGGATCTTCGGGCCGGGGATTGCCACCGGACTGGTGTCCGGCGCACCGCAGCTTGGAGCCGGCGCGGCGGCAGGCACGGCGCTGGGTGTGGCGGGTTTGGCGGTGGCCGGTGGTACGGCACTCGCCGCTGGGAGTGCGGCGGTGGCGGCGGGTGCACGCATGGTGCCGGGTGCCACACGCGCCGCCATCGGCGGGGCGGCGTTGGCTGGGCGTGCGAGCAGCGCGATGGCCAGCGGCGCGAAGTCTGCCTACCAGGCGGGTGCCGCGGCTTCAGGGTCGGGGGGTGTTCGCGCTGCCGGGGCTGGCCTCGCCAATGTGGCCAGGCGCGGTGCCGGTGCTGTCGGCCAGCGCGTCACGGCCGGTGCGAAAGCGGTCAAGGACCGTGTGGCTAACTTCGTTGCGGAGGCCGCTGCGCCCGCGGCGGCAGGCAGTGCTACCGAATCAGCCGATGCAGCCGCAGACAGGCCCCCTGCGGCAGAGCCCGCATGGGCCAGGCAAATGCGGCGCAAACAGCAGGTGAGCCATGCGGCCACCACGGCGGCGCACACCCTGCGCTCAGGCGATCACGGTGGCGGCGGTGCCAATCCGAGCCTACGCGACGATTCGAACCCTTAAAGATCAAGTCTAACGGAGATAGTCCATGCGATTCAAACGACCGCAGGTGCGCTACTCGGACACGCCCGAACCCGTCACCCCCTATCAGGCCGCCGCGCAGGTCTGGGACCAGCGCATCGGCAGTGCGCGCGTGCAGGCGAAGAACTGGCGGCTGATGGCCTTCGGCTGCCTGTCGCTCGCGCTGCTGATGGCGGGTGGGCTGGTGTGGCGTTCGGCACAGTCCATCGTCACGCCTTATGTGGTCGAGGTGGCCACCGGCGGCCAGGTGCGCGCGGTGGGCGAGGCCGCTACGCCGTACAAGCCGAATGATGCGCAGATCGCCTACCACCTGGCGCGCTTCCTTACCGACGTGCGCTCGCTGTCGATCGATCCGATCGTGGTGCGGCAGAACTGGCTCGAAGCCTATAACTACACCACGGATACAGGCGCGGCCACACTGAACGACTATGCGCGCAGCAACGATCCGTTCGCGCGCATCGGGCAGGCCTCGACAGCGGTGGAGATCACTAGCGTGGTACGCGCCAGCCCGTCGTCGTTCCAGGTGCGCTGGATCGAGCGCAACTATGTGAATGGTTCGCCCTCGGGCATCGAGCGCTGGACGGCTGTGCTGTCCATCGTGCTGCAACCGCCGCGCACCGAAGAGCGGCTGCGCAAGAACCCGCTGGGCATTTATGTCGACGGCCTGTCCTGGAGCCGTGAATTCGACGCAACCGAAGGAACCCCAAAACCATGAAAGCTCCAATCCGCAGTTCCGTATTGCCGCTGATCCTGAGTGCCACCCTGGCAACCCTCACCGGCTGCGCCACGCACGGCAAACCGCCGCCGGACATCACGCTGGACGACCCCGTGGCAGCCCACGCGCTGCCGGAGCCGCCCAAGCCCATCGAGGTGGTCGAGGTAACCAAACCCCTGCCTCTACCCGGGCAGTTGAAGCCTTTTGGCAATACGCCCGAGGACAAGCCCATCGCCGACCCGCCCGACGAGAAGGCCAGTGTGGCGCGCGCCAACGCCGAAGCGCGCGTGCCCCCCAGTCTCGACGGTTACGTCAACGCGATCCAGGTCTGGCCCTATAGCGATGGCGCGCTGTATCAGCTCTACACGCGTCCCGGTCGCGTCACGGTCATCACCTTGCAGCAGGGCGAGGAGCTGGTGACCGTTTCGGCTGGCGACACGGTGCGCTGGATCGTCGGCGACACGACCAGCGGCGCGGGTGCCGGTCTGCGCGTGAACATACTCGTGAAGCCCACGCGCGTCGGCCTGAAGACCAATCTGGTCATCACCACCAACCGTCGCACCTACCTGCTAGAACTGTCGTCGACGCCACAGGCGTGGATGGCCTCGGCCTCGTGGGACTACCCGAAGGACCGCATGCTGGCGTTGCAGAAACAGGCACGGCAGGCTCAGGTGGCGGCGCCGGTGGACTCGGGCTTGTCGCTGCAACAGATCAGGTTCCGCTACGCGATCAGCGGCGACAGCCCGCCGTGGAAACCGCTGCGCGCCTTCGATGACGGCGAACGCGTCTATATCCAGTTCCCCGCCGGCATCGCGCAGGGCGAGCTGCCGCCGCTGTTCGTGATTGGGCAGCAGGGCGATGGCCAGCTCGTCAACTACCGTTACCGGGCACCCTACTACGTGGTGGATCGGCTGTTTGGTGCGGCCGAGTTGCGGCTGGGTGCCGATAAGGCCGCCATCGTTCGCATCGAACGCACCGATGGCGTGGCCAGCACGGCGCGGAGGCATTGAGCATGAGCACGCCCGCCACGCCACAATCGCCGCCGACTGGGGCAAATAAGGCCGACCCGGACACCTTGGCTCTGCGCGCCTCGCCGCGTCCGGTCACGCGGCTGAACCGGCGCATGCTGGCCGTGCTCGCGGGAACGCTGGGCGCGATCATCCTGGGTGCCACGCTGTGGTCCTTGCAACCGCACCAACGCAAACGCAACCCGGCCAACGAGCTGTACCACGTGGATCGCGTCTCGCATACCGATCACCTCGACCAGTTGCCAACGGACTATTCCAAGGTCCCGGTCCCACCAAAACCAGTACCTGTATTGGGCGAGCCGTTGCCGGGCGACCTGGGGCCCGCCATCGTGCATGCGCAGCACAATGCCAACACCGGCGGGTACACCCCTCCCGTGCAGTCTGGGCGCATGGCGCAGCCGGGCGATGCCGAGGAGGCAGCACGCTCAGCCGTGTTCTTTCGGGGCAGCAGTGCGGTGAAGGCAGCACCGTTACCCACTGCGAGTTTGACCATGCCCGAGTCCGTCTCGGGCAACCAGCCGTTCAATCCAATGGCAGCGGCATCCATGCAGCCTGCCGATCCGACGGCGGTGCAGAACCAGCAGGATCAAAAACGGGCCTTCGTTGCCAATGAGGGAGACAGCGCCACCCGCAATCCGGCCAGCCTGCACCCCCCATCCTCGCCCTACCAGGTGATGGCAGGTACCATCATTCCTGCGGCGCTGGTGACGGGGATCAATTCCGACCTGCCGGGGCAGGTCATCGCCAATGTGACCGAGGCGGTCTACGACACGGCTACGGGTCGCTTCCTGCTGATTCCGCAGGGCTCGCGGCTGATCGGCCGCTATGACAGTCAGGTTTCATTCGGTCAGCGGCGCGTGCTGCTGGTGTGGACACGGCTGATCCTGCCAGATACCTCGTCGATTTCGCTCGACCGGTTGCCCGGCATCGACCCGGCGGGCTATGCCGGAGTGGAGGATGGGGTCGATTGGCACTGGGATCGCATCCTTGCGGGTGCGGCGTTGTCCACGCTGCTCGGAGTCGGTGCTGAACTGGCAGTACCGAACAACAGCGGCGGTACCGGTAGCGTCACCATCGCCGTTCGACAGAGCGCGCAGGACACCGTGAACCAGATCGGCCAGGAGGTCACCAAACGCAACGTGAGTATCCAGCCGACGCTCACCATCCGGCCCGGTTTCCCGGTACGGGTCATGGTGAACAAGGATCTGATCCTGCGGCCATACCAGCCGCTGTTCTTCCAGAGGGGAGCGTTGCAATGAGTGAGTCCAGCAGCAAGCTGCGGCTGGGGCCGCTGCCTAAAGCCGAAACCATAAAGCTCACGATTTCCCTTTCCACCAACCTGAAGGCAATGCTGGATCGTTATGCGGCTCTTCATGCCCAGACCTACGGCGAATCAGTGGACGGCGTCGCATTGATACCCCACATGCTTGAAGCCTTCATGGTTCGCGACCGTGAATTCAAGAGATGCCTGGCGAAAGATGGATCGACGACCCATCCGAAACCGGTGCCTGGCACCTAAGTTTTCGACCAGCGTCACCGTGTTCCCGTGCTGGCGGATCTGCCGCGCTCAGTGGTGCGCGGCAGTGAAGGCTTGGCTCAGAACAACCATACCCATCAAATCACACTGTCTTACGCCGTACTTCGCCTCAGCAGGTTGTTGATCGTGGCTTCGATAGTCAGCATATGTCCTTGAAACATCGTAACGCTCAGTCGCCACCTTTTTCCCTGGACTCGACCATGAATGACAACCCATCACAGCGTGCAACCGTTCACGAGCGTACCGTGCATGATGCTTGTCGCACCGAAGACGACAAGTTACCGCATCCACTGCTCAAGAGCCTCCTTCCCTTCCAACGCACCATTCGACGCACTGAGTTGCGTCAACTGGTGCCGCTGGCCGACACAACGATCTACGATATGGAGAAACGCGGCGAATTTCCGCGCCGCTTCAATCTGACCGCACGCTGCGTGGTGTGGGACCTGGCCGAGGTGGAGGCTTGGATAGCCGCGCGGCGGCAGGCTTCCAACTCAGATCAACTGAAGCGGGCACCCTCGCCCGATGTCCGTCAACGCAAGCGCCGCCCCGTCAAAGCAATGCCTGCGTCGTGAGAACCTTCATCGATGGCGGCAACAGCGTAGGTGTATGCGGTCTGCCTGCCACCCAAGCGTCAATCATGTCGGCCCATTCCTGCAGCATGTGGCGGCGCTGCTCGGCATATTCGGCCTTGTTGTAGACGCCTCGCGACGAGCGGCCATCTTCATGCGCCAAGCACTTTTCGATCCAGTCGCTATTGAAGCCGAGCTCATTGAGGATGGTCGAACCCGTCCGACGCAGATCGTGCACGGTGAAGGGCTCCAGCGGCAGATTGTTCGTCTTCGCGCGCTCGACGATCAGTTGCGTGACCCGATTGAGCGTAGCGTTGGACATGCACTTGTCGGCGTCGTAGCGCGACGGAATCAAGTAACGAGAACCGCCTGCGCAGGTGCGCAGGGCGACCATGATGTCGAGCGCCTGCTGTGACAAGTAGATGTTATGGGCCTTGGACGCCTTCATGCGTTTCTTCGGGATGCTCCATAGCGCTTTCTCGAAATCCACCTCGTCCCACGTCGCGTGGATCAATTCGCCCTTGCGTACCAGGGTGAGCAAAATCAGACGCAGGCCTAGCTTGATGGTGGGGTACGACGCGACATGCTCCATCTGGGACAACATGACGCGGATCTCGCTCGGCGACAGCGCGCGGTCCTTCGGAACGAAGGTGGCGATCGACGAGGGGCCAACGTCGTCGGCGGGGTTGGCCACCTTCTCGCCGTGCAGAATGGCAAAGCCATAGACCTGTTTAACGATGTCACGGACGTGGATCGCCGTGGCCGGCGCGCCCCTGCCCTTGACCTTGTTGCACAAGTCGCGCAGGTCATCGGCCGTGATCTCGGTCAGCAGCCGATTCTGGAAAACCGGCAGGATGTCGCGATCGAGGATGCTCTTGCGCATGGATCGCGTGCTGTCCGCCATACGCGCCTCGGCGGCCCACCTGACGGTAAATTCGCCGAAGGTTCTGGCCTCGGCTAGCCGGCGCTTATGACGCTGCTTTTCCTGCGAAGGCGACCGCCCCTCGGCCACCGCGCGCCTGGCTTCCAGGCAGCGCTCGCGCGCCCTTGCCAGCGACAAGCCATCCGGCCCGTAACGGCCGATCGTCAGAGTTTCACGGCGCCCGTTGAGGCGATAGTCGTAACGGAAAGTGACGGTGCCGACCGGCGAAATGGTCACGTACATGCCATCCCGGTCGGCCACCTTGTATTGAGCGCTCTTGGGCTTGAGGTTCTTCAGTGCGGTGTCGGTGAGCATCGGTGTTCCCCCTGGCGTGCGACGGGTTTACCGTCACAAACATTCAGAATGACAATCCGCTCGGAACCCGCATGAAATCTAGCTTTTCGCTTGATTTTTTACCGTCGTGGGCCCAAACGGCTTGACGGTAGAAATTCTAACTCTTAGAGACTGCATTTTGCTACCGTCAGATTGACCGACACTTTGCTCTGGTTGCCAGCAATTGTTGCCGATAGATTCCGTGATATATATTTACAATAATCAACACGTTACGACAACTTCCAGATAGTCGACGATAGCCCGTGAAGACGCCCGGATTATTCCCACTCAATCGTCGCCGGCGGCTTGCCGCTGATGTCGTAGACGACGCGGTTGAGGCCGCGCACTTCGTTGATGATGCGGTTGGAGACCTTGCCGAGGAGGGTGTAGGGCAGTTCGGCCCAGTGGGCGGTCATGAAATCGCTGGTGACGACGGCGCGCAGCGCGACAACATAATCGTAGGTACGGCCATCGCCCATCACGCCGACGGATTTCACCGGCAGAAAAACGGCGAAGGCCTGGCTGGTTTTCTCGTACCAGCCGGAGGCGCGCAGCTCCTCGATGAAGATCGCATCCGCCTGGCGCAGCAGATCGGCGTATTCGCGCTTGACCTCGCCGAGGATGCGTACGCCGAGGCCGGGGCCCGGGAAGGGATGACGGTAGACCATGTCGTGCGGCAGGCCGAGGGCGATCCCGAGTTCGCGCACCTCGTCCTTGAACAGTTCGCGCAAAGGCTCGAGCAGCTTCAGGTGCAGCGTGTCGGGCAGGCCGCCGACGTTGTGGTGGCTCTTGATCGTGTGCGCCTTCTTGGTCTTGGCGCTCGCCGACTCGATGACGTCGGGATAGATCGTGCCCTGCGCCAGCCATTTGGCATTCGGCAGCTTGGCGGCCTCTTCCTGGAAGACGTGAACGAACTCGCGGCCGATGATCTTTCTTTTCTGTTCGGGATCGCTCACGCCCGCAAGCGCATCCATGAAGCGGTCGCGCGCGTCGACGTGGATGACCCGGACGCCGAGGTTGTCGGCGAAGGTCTGCATCACCTGCTCGGCTTCATTCAACCGCAGGAGGCCGTTGTCGACGAACACGCAGGTGAGCTGCTGGCCGATGGCCTTGTGGAGCAGCGCCGCGACGACCGAGGAATCGACGCCGCCGGACAGCCCGAGGATCACCTCGTCGCTGCCGACCTCGCTGCGCACCTTGCCGACCGCCTCGTCGACGTAGTCGGGCATGTTCCAGTCGGAGCCGCAGCCGCAGATGTCGTGCACGAAGCGGTTGAGGATGTGCTTGCCCTGCAGCGTGTGGGTGACTTCGGGATGGAACTGCACGCCGTAGAAATGCCGTGCCTCGTCGGCCATGGCGGCGATGGGCGTGGCGGCGTTGCTCGCCATCAGCTTGAAGCCGTCCGGCAGCGCCGTGACCTTGTCACCGTGGCTCATCCACACGTCGAGCAGGCCGTGCCCCTCGTCGTTGACACGGTCCTGGATATCGCGCAACAGGGCCGTGTGGCCGCGCGCGCGAATCTCGGCGTAGCCGAATTCGCGTTTGGCCGCCGATTCGACTTGTCCGCCGAGCTGCGCGGCCATCGTCTGCATGCCGTAGCAGATCCCGAGAACCGGGACGCCGAGCGTAAACACGACGTCGGGCGCGCGCGGCGTTTCGTCCTCGTATACCGAATTCGGCCCTCCCGAAAGGATGATGCCGACCGGGGCGAAATCGCGCACGAACGCGTCGGTCACGTCGTTGGGATGCAGTTCGCAGTACACGCCGGCCTCGCGCACGCGGCGGGCGATCAACTGGGTGTACTGGGAGCCGAAATCGAGGATGAGGATTTTCTGGTGCATTTCAAAGGTCAGGATTCAGGATTCGGGGTTCGGGAATCAGGGCCGGATTCAGCGCGGGCCAAAAAGAAAAAGCCGCGCACTGCGCGACTTCCCCTGACCCCTGAATCGTGACCCCGGTCCCTGTCACTCGACACGGTAGTTCGGTGCTTCCTTGGTGATCTGCACGTCGTGCACGTGCGATTCGCGCACCCCGGCCGAGGTGATCTCGACGAATTCGGCCTTGGCGTGCATGTCGGCGATGGTGCCGACGCCGAGGTAGCCCATGCTCGATCGCAGGCCGCCCATCATCTGATGGATGACGCCGAGCACGCTGCCCTTGTAGGGCACGCGGCCCTCGATGCCTTCGGGCACGAGTTTTTCGGCGCTCTTCTCGTTGTCCTGGAAGTAACGGTCGGACGAGCCCTGCTGCATCGCACCCAGGGAACCCATGCCGCGATAGGACTTGTAGGAGCGGCCCTGGAACAGTTCGACTTCACCCGGCGCTTCCTCGGTTCCGGCCAAAAGGCCGCCGAGCATCACGCAGTCGGCGCCGGCCGCGAGGGCTTTCGCAATGTCACCCGAGTAGCGGATGCCGCCGTCGGCGATCACGCCGATGCCGCTGCCCGCCAGCGCGTCGGCCACGTTGGCCACCGCGCTGATCTGCGGAACGCCGACGCCGGCGACCATGCGGGTGGTGCAGATCGAGCCGGGGCCGATGCCGACCTTGACCGCGTCGGCGCCGTGTTCGACCAGCGCGGCCGCGGCCGATGCCGTGGCGATGTTGCCGCCGATGACCTGCACCTCCGGAAAGGTCTGCTTCACCCACCTGACGCGGTCGAGCACGCCCTTCGAGTGGCCGTGCGCCGTGTCGACGACGACGACGTCGACGCCGGCTTTTACCAGCGCCGCGACGCGCTCTTCGGTGCCTTCGCCGGTTCCGACCGCCGCACCGACGCGCAGACGGCCCATCGCATCCTTGCATGCAAGCGGATGCTCGCTGGATTTCTGGATATCCTTGACGGTGATCAGCCCGCGCAGTTCGAAGGCATCGTTCACCACCAGCACGCGCTCCAGCCGATGCTTGTGCAGCAGCGCCATCGCCTCGTCGCGATTCGCGCCTTCCTTCACCGTCACCAGCCGTTCCTTCGGCGTCATGATCGCCGACACCGGCTGGTCGAGACGGGTTTCGAAGCGCAGGTCGCGGTTGGTGACGATGCCGACCACCTTCCCGTCCTCGATCACCGGCAGGCCCGAAATGCGCTTGGCGCGCGTGATCTCGAGCACCTGGCGCACGGTCATCTGCGGCGCGACGGTGATGGGATCCTTGACTACGCCCGATTCGAAGCGCTTCACCGCCGCCACCTGAGACGCCTGCTGCTCGGCGTTCATGTTCTTGTGGATGATGCCGATGCCGCCTTCCTGCGCCAGCGCGATGGCGAGCCGGGCCTCGGTCACGGTATCCATCGCGGCCGACAACAGGGGCAGATTGAGGGTGATGCTGCGGGTCAGGTACGTAGACAGGCTGACTTCGCGGGGAAGGATGGCAGAATGGGCAGGGACGAGCAGAACGTCGTCGAACGTCAGCGCTTTTTGCAGAACACGCATGGGCTTTCCTTGAACGCAAAGCGGAATTATACGCGTGCGCCCCACCCCGTACAAACGGTGCCTCGCCGGCCCCGTATCTGGTCGGAATCTACCAAGGCGGATGCCCCTCCGGGCGGTTGACTCCCGTGGGTGATGCGGCTAACTTTGCGACAGCATTTCGCATGCGAGGGCGCCCGGTCGGAAGACCGCCCTGAACGCCACACAATCCGAGGAGATAAAACAATGTCCAAAGCTTTGCTTGTACTGACTTCCGTAGCCCTGCTGGGCCTGTCTGGCTGCGCCGACCTCCAGTCCAACCAGTCCGGGCAGGCAAAAGCCGGCATCAGCGCCAATGCCCGCACCGCGCTCGCGGCCGCCGAAGCCGATGTCAAAACCGCAAAGGCCAAGGACGCCCTGTGGACCACCGCGGCGAACGCGCTCAAGGCAGCCGAAGACGCCGCAGGCAAGGGCGACAGCGAGACCGTGCTGAAAGAGTCCAAAATCGCGAGCGACCAAGCGCAAAAAGGCCTCGCCCAGCTCAACTATCCGGTGCTGAAAGTCGGCAACTGACCGACGCCTGCTCGAAAACCAAGCCTTCCGGCGCGAATCCGGAAGGCTTTTTTGTGCCCGCGCGAGCGATGGCGCCGCGCGGTTGCCCTTGCAGGGCGCCGGCCTAGCTGTCCGCCCCGGCCGCGGCGGCCTCGCCGCCGCCTTTCTTGGTGACCTTGCCCTCCTCCGCACGCTTGCGGCGCACCTCCTTGGGATCGGCGATCAGCGGACGATAGATCTCCACGCGGTCCTTGTCCCGCAGCTTCTCGTCCAGCTTGACGAGCTTGCTGAAAATCCCGACCTTGTTCTTGGCGAGGTCGATATCGGGAAAAGCATCGAGCACGCCGGATTGCCGTATCGCATCTTCGACGGTCGCACCTTCGGCGAGCCGGACCCGCAACAGGCGCTGCTCGTGCGGCAGCGCGTAGACCACTTCGATATTGATCGTGGCTGCACTCATACGGCGTACACCTCGTCCGCGCGACGCACGAAGGCATCGACAAAAGTATTGGTGATGTGACTGAAAACCGGCGCCAGAAGGGTTTCCAGCACCCGGCTGGAAAAAATATAGTTTAGACGAAACTCGACCTTGCACGCGTCGTCGCCAAGCGGCAGGAACGACCAGTCGCCTTCGAGCTCGGAAAACGGCCCGTGCTGCAGCGTGATCCGCATCTCGCGCGGGTGAACCTTGATATTCTCGGTGGTGAAGCTCTGGCGAATGCCGAGGTAGGCGATATGGATCGTCGCCACCGTGCGTTGCGCGTCGCGTACTTTCAGCTCGGTGCCGCCGCACCACGGGAGGAATTCGGGATAGTCCTCGACCCGGTCGACGAGTTCGAACATGCGTTCCGGGGAGTGCGCGACGAGCACGCTTTTTTCCACACGCGCCATGAGTGCCTGAAGCCTTGTAAAATCAAGAATTGTACGCAAGGCCGCCAGCCATGAGCATCGCCGACAACAAAAAAGCCTTTCACGATTACTTCATCGAGGAGAAATTCGAGGCCGGCCTCGTGCTCGAGGGATGGGAAGTGAAAGCGATCCGCGCCGGCCGGGTGCAGCTCAAGGAAGCCTACGTCGTCGTCAAGAACGGCGCCGTCTTCCTGATCGGGTGCCACATCAGCCCGCTGGCGACCGCCTCCACCCACATCCATCCGGATCCAACGCGCTCGCGCAAGCTGCTCCTGCACGCCGCGGAAATCAACAAACTGATCGGCAAGACCGAACGGGCCGGCTTCACGCTGGTTCCGCTCGACATGCATTACTCGAAAGGCCGCATCAAGCTGGAGATCGGTCTCGCCAAGGGCAAGAAGCAGCACGACAAGCGTGCCGCGGAAAAAGAGCGCGAATGGCAACGCGAAAAACAGCGGCTCGTTCGCGCGGGCTGATGCCGCACTTCCGGTAACGGTCCTGACGAGTGGTTCGTCCACGCGCCGCTCGTCTTGCCGACATGTCGAAATACCGACTACAATTGTCAATATATCGACACGCGAGGACCTGCCAATGTCCGCCCTGCCCGTCTACGAAGTTGAATTCATCCCGCTGGAGCGGCGCCTGGGCGACCGTCGCGTCGCGCCGCGCGACGCCGCGCTGCCGCCCGGGATCACGAGCGATCGCCGCCAGCCATCGAGCCGGCGTGCCGAAGACCGCAGATCCGCCTCCCTGAAGACCGTGTAGGGCCGGGCGCGTCGCGCCGCCCGCAAGGCTTGTCCCGCGACGGCGCACGCCGCCGCCGAAGTCATCCCGTTTCCTGTCCATAAAAAACGCGCCGCCACGCGTCCCGATTTTCAGCCGTGGCCCCGGTCGTGTGACAATGGCGCCAACCGACCCCGTCCACCGTTTCCTCCGAAAGTCGAGTCCAGCTTGTCCGCCACCGTAGCCGATCTCGCGGCCTTCGATGCGATCATCGACGTCCGCTCCCCCGGCGAGTTTGCCGAAGACCACATCCCCGGCGCCGTCAACCTGCCCGTGTTGGATGACGCCGAGCGCGCGCGCGTCGGCACCCTGTACAAGCAGGTGTCGTCGTTCGAGGCGAAGAAGGTCGGCGCGGCGCTGGTTTCGCGCAACATCGCACAGCACCTGGAAACGTGGTTCGCCGGACAACCGAAAGCCTATCGCCCGCTGGTTTACTGCTGGCGCGGCGGCGGCCGCAGCGGCTCGCTGACGCACGTCCTGCAGAAAGTCGGATTTGGCGCGGTGCAGCTCGAAGGCGGCTACAAGGCGTACCGCCGACATGTGGTGGCCGAGCTCGCCCGGCTGCCGGCGTCGTTCGCCTTTCGCGTCGTGTGCGGACCCACGGGCAGCGGCAAGAGCCGCCTGCTGCAGGTTCTTGCCGCTGAAGGCGCCCAGGTTCTCGATCTCGAAGGGCTCGCCGCGCACCGCGGTTCGCTGCTCGGCGCACTGCCGGACCAGGCGCAGCCGACGCAAAAAAATTTCGAAAGCGCGATCTGGTTCGCGCTGAGCCGGTTCGACCCGGCGCGGCCCGTGTTCGTCGAGTCGGAAAGCAAGAAAATCGGCGCGCTGCGGGTGCCCGAGGTGCTGATCGCCGCCATGCGCGCCGGCGCGTGCGTGCGGCTGGAAGTGCCGCTCGACGCCCGCGTCCAACTGCTGACGGAAGATTACGCGCACTTCCTCGACGATCCCGAAACGATCAATCGCCAAATCGGCTACCTGGCGCCGCTGCGCGGGAGCGAGACCGTTGCCGCCTGGCAGGCGCTCGCCAGCGCGCGCGCGTGGCGCGAACTCGTCGCCGCGCTGCTCGAGCAGCATTACGATCCGACCTATCTCAAGTCGCTGACGAAAAACTACGCGGCGGCACCTTCGGACCGGACTTTCCGCGTGGACGATCTGTCGGCCGGCGGGCTTCGGCAACTGGCGGCTGCGATTCTGGCCGCAGGCTCCTAGAGCAGCTTGCCCAGCACGAAACCGATCACGATGCCGATGACGAGCGCGACGGTCAGCCCGCGGTAGGTCAGGACGTCCTTCGAATAGCCGCGCCGGATAGCGACGATCGACACCAGGTAGCCCACGGCGTTGAGCAGCCAGATGAAGCCGATCGACAGCACCTTGACGACGATCGGGCCGACCACCGGCACCAGCGCGATGACCCCGAGCAGCCAGGCGAAGGCATGGGTCAGAAGCCCGACCGCGACGACGCCTGCCGCGAGCACGCCGCGATCGACGTTGAAGCGCAGCCCCAGCCAGACCAGGGCGGCGATCGCGCACCACAGCGGCAGCATCACTTTCCAGGTACGCCACCAGGGGGCCGCTCCAGGCGCTCGCTCCGCTTGTTCGAGTGGCTCGGTCACGCCGCCGCGATTCTCCGATTGCGAACGAGCCATCAGCCGCGCCGCACCTCGATCACGTTTTGCACATGCTGCAGACGCGCCAGCAGGCGTGACAACTGCTGCAGCTCCCGCACCCGCACGGTCAGCTGCATGTAGGCGAATTCGCCGCGGCTGTCCGTGTTCACGCGCAGCACGTCGAGCCTGTCCTTGGCGATGACGTCGGACACGTCGCGAAGCAGGCCCTGCCGGTCGAAGGCCTTGAGACGGATATCGACCTCGAAGGCGGCATTGGCATCGAGCGCCCATTCGGCCGGCATCACGCGCGCAGGATTGGCGCGTTTGAGCGATGCGCAGTCGAACCGGTGCACCGTCAGTCCGCGGCCGACCGTGGTGTAGGCAACGATGGGATCCGGCGGCTGCGGCTTGCAGCAGCGCGCCAGCGTCAGGGGCACGTCGCCCAGCCCCGGAATGGTCACCGGGTTGCCCGATCGGGCCCGTGCCCGCGGTTTGGCGACGGGGACCAGCGCGGGCGTAGGCTTGCCCGGCTCCTGCAGGGCGTTGACCAGGTCGCGCTGACCGACGTCGCCGCGCCCGAGCGCGGCAAGAAATTCGTCGACCTTGCCGAACTTGAGCCGCTGCGCCAGCTTTTCCAGGTTCGTTTCGCCCACGCCCAGGCGCTTGAGTTCCTTCTCCAGCAGGCTGCGTCCCAGGCCCACCTGTTCGCCGACGTCGCGCTGGCGGAACCACGCGCGCACCTTCGAACGCGCGCGATGCGTCGCCAGATAGCCGAGCGCCGGGTTGAGCCAGTCGCGGCTCGGCGCGCCGTCCTTTGCGGTGACGATCTCGACGCGCTGGCCGTTTTCAAGCTGGGTGTTCAGGGGCACCATCGCGCCGTTGAGCTTGGCGCCTCTGCAGCGATGACCGAGATCGGTGTGCAGCGCGTAGGCGAAATCGACCGGCGTCGCGCCGCGGTCGAGCGCCACCACGCGCCCCTGCGGCGTCAGCACGTAGACCTGGTCCTGGAACAGTTCGGTCTTGAACTGTTCGGTGAATTCGCTGCTGTCCGCGACGTCGTCCTTCCACTCCAGGATGCGCCTGAGCCAGGCGATCTTTTCTTCGTATTGCGCATCCTGCTTGCCGCCTTCCTTGTAGCGCCAGTGCGCGGCAACGCCAAGTTCCGCATGACGATGCATGTCGAAGGTGCGGATCTGCACTTCGACCGCGCGGTCTTCCGGTCCGATGACGGCGGTGTGCAATGAACGGTAGTCGTTGCTCTTGGGCTGCGAAATGTAGTCGTCGAATTCGCCCGGGATCGGCTGCCACAGGTTGTGCACCAGGCCCAGCACGGTGTAGCAGTCGATCTCGTGCCTGACGAGCACCCGCACCGCGCGAATGTCGTACAACTGCTCGAAGGTCAGCCGCTTGCGCCGCATCTTGTTGACGATGCTGGCGATGTGCTTGGGACGCCCGCTGACTTCCGCTTCGATGCCGTGCAGCGCAAGCTCGCCCTGCAGGCGCTCGATGATGTCCTTGATGTAGGCCTCGCGGGCGGCGCGCTTTTCGTCGAGCTGCGCGGCGATGGCCTTGTAGGTCTCGGGCTCCAGATAGCGGAACGCCCAGTCCTCCATTTCCCACTTGATCTGCCACACGCCGAGCCGGTTCGCCAGCGGGGCGAACAGCTCGCGCGCCTGCTGGCCGAGCCTTGCCCGCACGGCGGCATCCTGGTCGGCCGCGCAACGCAGCGCATGCGTGCGCTCCGCCAGCTTGATCAGAACGACACGGATGTCCTCCACCATCGCCAGCACCATCTGCCGCAAGGCCTCGAGCTGGGCGTGCGGATCGACGCGCTTGTCGGTGGCGCTGGTTGCCAGCGCCTCGATGCGTGCCATCGCCGCCACGCCACGGGCCAGGCGCGCGGCGGTGCCGAAGCTCGCGTCGAAGTCGGGCGCGTCGCCCAGGCAGGCAGGCAGCAGACTCGCGGCTACGGGGTCGGCGCCGACCCGCAGCTCGGCCACGATCAGCGCCGTGCCGACGCTGTGCGCAAACGCCGGCGTCGCGCCAAGCTGCTCGTGCGCATACGCCAGCGCGCGCCACGGCAGGTCGTTTTCCGCCACCGGCAACACGCGCGCCAGTGCCTGCCGGGCCGAATCGAGGTCGGTGGCTTCATAGCAACGGGGGCGGATGGTGTCATTCATCTGGCGAAGCGGCTTGCCAATAACGGCGGTGCGATGGCCGATATTCTGAGGCCATCGCACCGGCTTCGCCAAACGTCAGCCTGATGAGGCCGCCTGTATCGCTGCGCAGGACGGTCGAATGCCGCTCGCGAAAACGCGCGACGACCTGCGGATGCGGATGGCCGAAACGATTGCGGTAGCCGACGGTAAAAATGCCGTAGCCCGGATGCACGCGTTCGACGAATTCGGGCAGCGACGAAGTGCGGCTGCCATGGTGGCCGGCGAGCAGCGCTGTGGCCGACACGTCGGCGCCGGAGGCCAGCAGTTCGAGTTCCCCGCGCCGCTCGGCGTCCCCGGTGATCAGCAGGCTCTGTCCGTCCCGGCTGACTTTCAGCACGCAGCTGTAATCGTTGTCACGCCGGCCGGATTCGGCGTAGGCCGCGACAGGCGGATTGAGGATCTCGAAACGCACGCCGTCCCACTGCCACTGTTGGCCGCGGTAGCAGTGGCGCGGCGAGGGCGCCGCCGGCAGGAGCGGACTCGTCGCGGGCAGGCCGTGCAGCAGCCAGCCGGTCGGGATGTCGCGCAGCACCGATTGCAGGCCGCCGCTGTGATCGCTGTCGTCGTGCGAGACGATCACGCCGGACAGTTCGCCGACGCCCGTCGCACGGAGATAGGGCACGACGATGCGCTCGCCCGCGTCGCTCCCGGCGAACGCCGGTCCGGTGTCATACAGCAGCGCGTGGTCCGCGGTGCGGATCAGGACGGCGGTCCCCTGCCCGACGTCGATGACGTCGGCCTCGAAGCTGCCGGGCGCAAGGCGCGCATGCTGCGGAAAGAGCAGAGGCAGCCACAGCAGTCCGCCGATTGCCCGCATCGGAAAACCGCGCGGCAACAAAATCCACAAACTGCCGATCACGGCCAGCAGCAGCGCCGCCGTTTCCGGCGCAGGACGCGCGGCGACGGCCCAGGGCAGCGCGCTCGCCCATGCCAGCCCCTGCCCCAGCCAGGCCATCAGCCACGCCGCGGCGTGCCATAGCGGCGGCACGAGCACGCCCAGCAAGGCAAGCGGCGTCACCAGCCAGCTGACGACCGGGATCGCGACGGCATTGGCCAGGGGTGAAACCAGCGACACCTGCTGGAACAGCAGCAGCAACGCCGGCGCCAGCGCCAGCGTGACCGCGCCCTGCACCGTCACCCAGCCCCGCAGTGCGCCCGCCTGCCCCACACGCCCGAAGGTCGCCCACAGGATCACCGCCATCGCGCCGAACGACAGCCAGAACCCCGCCGACAGCACCGCCCACGGGTCGATCAGCAGCACGGCGAACAAGGCCCACGTCAGCGCCGAAAACGGCCGTACCTCGCGCCGCGACCAGAATGCCAGCGCGAGGACCGCGAGCATGAACAGCGTGCGCTGCGCGGGCACCTGGAATCCGGCAAGCAGGGCATACCCAAACGCCGCCAGCACCGCGGCCAGCAGTCCCGCCTGCCTGGCAGGCAACCGTTCCGCGGCGCGCGGCCAACAGCGCCAGCCGAATGCCGTGGCCCACCCCGCGAGCGCGGCGATCATGGTGACGTGCAGGCCGGAAATCGACAGCAGATGGTTGACCCCGGTGCGCGTGAAGGCGCGCCACTGGTCGTTCGGGATGCTGCGCTGGTCGCCGACGACCAGCGCCGCGATGACGCCCGCATAGGGCGAACCCTCCAGGGTGGTGACGATTCGCTCGCGGATGGCAGCCCGGACGGCGGCGAGCCGTCCGGCGAAGGTGTTCGCGCGCGCGTCGACGCGCTGCGGCGAGGGCTGCTCGCGCACGTATCCCGATGCCGCGATGTCGCGTTCGAGCATCCAGGCCTCGAGATCGAACCCGTGCGGATTGTGCGTCCCATAGGGGCGCTTCAGCCGTACGGTGAACTGCCAGCGCTCGCCTGCCCTCACCGTCGCACTGCGTGCGCCCTGCCGGGGCCAGTAGCGCGCGAGTTGAATGCGGCGCAGGCGGGGGCCGTCCGGCGTGAGGGTACGTTCGACGTCGAGAACGAAACGCTCGCCGCGCGCGTCGGTCTGCGGCAGATCGCTCACCACGCCGACCACGGCGAGGTCCACGCCCTGCCAGCGATCGGGCAGCCGGTCGGCCAATCGCAGGTCGGCGCGCCATGCTGCCCACGCGAATCCGAGCGCGACGGCCAGTGCCAGCAGCGTCAGACGGCG
Organism: Pseudomonadota bacterium; assembly: GCA_021820845.1. Lineage (GTDB taxonomy): Bacteria > Pseudomonadota > Gammaproteobacteria > Burkholderiales > Thiobacillaceae > Thiobacillus. The sequence goes on along the minus strand of JAKADC010000013.1, from coordinate 6,674 downwards.
CAGCGTTTCCGGGATGGCATGGCTGGAACGCGGCCACCACAGCACTGCCGAAAGCAACGGCAATATCGATAGCCAGCGCGCGGACGGCAGCGTGGCCTGTTGTTGCAGCAGCCATACGCCGAAGCAGAACGCGATGAGTGGGAGCCGCATCGCGTCGAGTGCTCAGTGCGGTTGCAGCGTCCCGTCCACCAGCCTGATCTGGCGATCCATGCGTGCGGCCAGTTCGACGTCGTGCGTGACGACGACGAGGCTGGTCTCGTGTTTGCGGTTGAGTTCTCGCATCAGGTCGAACACGGCGTCGGCGGTTTGGCGGTCGAGATTGCCGGTCGGCTCGTCGGCCAGGATGCACGCCGGCCGCGTGACCAGCGCCCGCGCAATGGCGACGCGCTGGCGCTCGCCGCCCGACAACTCGCCGGGGCGATGGGAAAGCCGGTGGCCGAGCCCCACTTCGTTGAGCACTTCGGCCGCGCGGGCCATCGCCTGCCCGTGTTCCATGCGACGGATGGTCAGCGGCATGGCCGCGTTTTCAAGCGCAGAAAATTCCGGCAGCAGGTGATGGAACTGGTAGACGAAACCCAGCGCGGTGTTGCGCAGCTCGCAGCGCGCCGATTCGGAAATTGCGAAAGGATTCCGTCCCAGCAGTTCAACCTGTCCGCGCGTCGGCACGTCGAGCCCGCCCAGCAGATGCAGCAGCGTGCTCTTGCCCGACCCCGACACGCCGACGATGGCGACCGACTCTCCCGCACGAACCTCCAGGTCGACGCCGCCCAGAACGGGGACGTCGGTTTTTCCCTGCCGGAAGGTCTTGCCCAGCCCGGCGCAGCGCAGCACGACTTCACTCATAGCGCAGCGCCTCCGCCGGGTTGATGCGCGAGGCGCGCCAGCTCGGATAGAGCGTGGCGGCCAGGCTGATGCACAGCGACACGCCGGCGATGATGCCGACGTCGCTCCATACCAGTTTCGACGGCAGCCGGCTGATGTAATACACGTCGGCCGGGAACAGGTCCATGCCGACCAGATGTTCGATGAAAGGCACGACGGTCTCGACGTTGAGCGCGAGCAGCACGCCGCTGGCAACGCCGAGCAGCGTGCCGAACACGCCGATGAACGCGCCCTGCACGATGAAGATCGTCATGATCGACGACGGCTTGGTTCCGAGCGTGCGGAGGATGGCGATGTCGGACTGCTTGTCCGTCACCGCCATCACGAGCGTGGATACGATATTGAACGCCGCCACCGCGACGATCAGAAGCAGGATCAGGAACATCATGCGTTTCTCGATCGCAACCGCACGGAAGAAATTGGCGTGGCTTTGCGTCCAGTCGGTCAGGTAGTACTGGCCGACGAGGCTCTTCGCGAGGTCGCGCGTCACGAACGGGGCGCGAAACATGTCGTCGAGTTTCAGCCGCACGCCGGTCACGTCGTCGCCCAGCCGCAGCAGCTTCTGTGCGTCCCGCAACTGGATCAGTGCGAGACCCGAATCGTACTCGAACATGCCCGCCTGGAAGATGCCGGTGACGGTGAACTGCTTGACGCGCGGCATTACGCCGGCCGGCGTGATGTTGCCCTGCGGCGTCAGCAGCACCACCTTGTCGCCGGGCACCACGCCCAGCGCGCGAGCGAGTTCCGCGCCGAGAATGATGCCGAATTCGCCCGGTTTGAGATCGGTCAGCTTGCCGGCCTTCATGTGCTGGGCGAAGTCGGCGACCTGGTTCTCCAGGTCGGGCAACACGCCGCGGATGATCGCGCCGCGCACCATGTCGCCATTCGCCAGCATGCCTTCCGAATTGACGTAGGGCGCGCCGGAACGCACCTCCTTGTTCCGCTTCGCCTGCTCGAGGACGCCGCGCCAGTCGGCGAGGCGATCGTCCGGGGCGCTGATCTCGAGGTGTGCCGCCACGCCAAGAATGCGCGCGCGCAGTTCCTCCTGAAAACCGTTCATCACGGAGAGCACCACGATCAGTGCCATGACGCCCAGGGCGATCCCGGCCATGGAAACGATGGAAATGAACGAGATGAAATGGTTGCGGCGCTTGGCGTGGGTGTAGCGCAGGCCGATCCGAAGTTCGAAGGGAAGCAAGATGGGACTCGCAAATGGGATTCTGCGAGTATGCCACAGGCGCCTACTCGCCCATCAGGTGCAGCGTGACGTGCCGGGTCTGGGCGGCGCGCCGGTGCTCGAACACGTATATGCCCTGCCATGTCCCGAGCACGGGCGCGGCGTCCGCCACAGGGATCGCGAGATGCGTCTGCGTCAGCGCCGCGCGCACGTGCGCCGGCATGTCGTCCGCGCCTTCGAGCGTGTGCTCGTAAATCGCGTCGTCCTCCGGGACCAGACGCGACAGAAAGCGCTCCAGGTCGGTTTGCACCGTCGGATCGCAGTTTTCCTGGATCAGCAGGCTGGCCGAGGTATGGCGGATGAACAGGGTAAGCAATCCCTGGCGGATTCCGCTCGCCTCCACCCACGCCCGCACCTGGGGCGTGAACGCATACAAGCCCTTGCCGCGGGTGGGAACGGCAATTTCCTGGAAAAGCTGGCGCATGCCGCCATTCTAGCGAATCCGCTTTGCTACACTCGGCCCATGCTGTTCCTCATCCCCCACCTGTTCCCGCCGGCGCGCCTGCTGGAAGCGGCGGCCCCGAATCTGCGCCTGCCCGCGCTGCAAACGCTGTTGGCGCGGGGAGCCCGTCGGCCCTGCCCGGCCGGGGGCACGGAAGCGGCGGTGTGCGAGGCGCTGGGTATCGCGCGGCAGCAGGACTGGCCGGTCGCGCCGGTCACCCTCGCGGCGGATGGCGGCATCGCGGGCGAGAGCTTTTGGCTGCGTGCCGATCCGGTGCATCTGCGGGTGATGCGCGACCGCATCGTGCTCGCGGACAGCAGTGCCCTGGCACTGACGCAGCCGGAGGCCGATGCGTTCGCCGCTGCGATAGGCCAGCACTTTGGCGCGGACTTGAGCCCGATGCCGCTGCACCCCAAGCGTTGGTATCTGCGCCTCGACCACGCACCGCGCTTGACGACCACGCCGCCGTCCGTCGCAGCGGGTCGCGATATCGATCCCGTGTTGCCGCAGGGCGAGGACGCCATGCAATTTCGCGCGCGCTTGAACGAATTGCAAATGCTGCTGCATGACCATCCGCTCAATCTGGCGCGCGAAGCGCGCGGCGAACTGCCGATAAACGCGCTGTGGCTGTGGGGTGGCGGTCGCGAACCCGCGTGCGCTGCCGCGAACGCTTCCTTGTACGCACGGGACACCGAGATTCAGGCGCTGGGCGCCTTTTGCGGCGCACACGTGCTTCCCCTGCCGGAGCGGCTGGAGACGCGCCTGCTAGAAACGGAAGGCTTGATGCTGCTGGATCAACTGACGCTCGCGGGCCGCCATGGCGATGCCTACGCCTGGCGCGAAGCCCTGCGGGAGTTGGAGCAGGACTGGTTCGAACCGCTGCTCGGCGCACTGCGGATCATCGGCCGACATGGCCACCGCCTGCTCGACCCCGTCAGTGGAAAAGCCTTGCTGCTTGATGCGGGCGGCGCGTGGAAGTTCTGGCGGCGCCCGAGGGATCTGATCTCGGCGCTTGCCTGAATCAGACGGGCGTCGCCCACAAATCGTGCTCGTCGGCATCCTCGACGCGGACCTTGAGACGCGTGCCCGGCGACAGGTCGAACACGCCTTCGAGATACACGACGCCGTCGATTTCAGGCGCATCGGCGTGGCTGCGCGCGAGCGTGCCCACGTCATCTTCCTCGTCGACGATCACTTCGATTTCGCGGCCGATCTTGGTTTCGAGCCGGGCCGCCGAGATTTCCGCCTGCACTTCCATGAATCGTTCCAGGCGCTCCTCTTTCAGTTCTTCCGGAACGGGATCGGGAAGCGCATTCGCTGCGGCGCCTTCCACCGGCGAATACTTGAAGCAGCCGACGCGGTCGAGCTGCGCCTCCTTGAGGTACGCCAACAATTCCTCGAACTCGGCATCCGTCTCGCCTGGAAAACCGACGATGAACGTCGAGCGCAGCGTGAGATCGGGCACCGCGGAACGCCAGGACCGGATCCGGTCGAGCGTCTTCTCGACCGCGCCGGGCCGCTTCATGAGTTTCAGGATGCGCGGACTGGCGTGCTGAAACGGAATATCGAGATAGGGCAGGATGACGCCATCGGCCATCAGCGGAATCACGTCGTCGACGTTCGGATACGGGTAGACGTAGTGCAGCCGGACCCAGACGCCGAGGCTGCCGAGCGCACCTGCGAGCTCGGTCATGCGGGTCTTCAGCGGGCGACCGTTCCAGAACCCCGGGCGGTACTTCACGTCGACACCGTAGGCGCTCGTATCCTGCGACACCACCAGCAACTCCTGCACCCCGGCCCTGACCAGCGCTTCCGACTCGCGCATCACGTCGCCGATCGGCCGGCTCACCAGGTCGCCGCGCATCGATGGGATGATGCAGAAGGTGCAGCGATGATTGCAGCCCTCGGAAATCTTGACGTATGCGTAATGACGCGGCGTCAGCTTGATGCCCCCGGGCGGAATCAGATCCTCGAAGGGGTCGTGCGGCTTGGGCAGCGCCGTGTGCACCGCCTCCATCACCTCCGCGAGCGCGTGCGGCCCGGACACCGCCAGCACCTTGGGGTGAGCCTCGCGCACGACATCGCCGCGGGCGCCCAGGCAGCCGGTGACGATCACCTTGCCGTTTTCCGCCAGTGCCTCGCCGATCGCCTCGAGCGATTCCTGAACTGCGGCGTCGATAAAGCCGCAGGTATTGACCACGACCACGTCGGCATCGTCATAGCTGCCGACAATGCCGTAGCCTTCGGCGCGCAGTTGAGTGAGAATTCGTTCGGAATCCACCGTTGCCTTCGGGCAGCCGAGCGAGACGAAACCGACGGTCGGCGTGCGGGTGGGCTTGGCTTTGGTTACCATGACGTTCGATCCTGATGGAGGCGGTTGGATGTATATCGTAGCGATTGGCTGGAGCTATGTGATCTTGATGATGGCGATCACAGCCAGCAGCATCGGCAAGGGTCTGGCCATCCTGGTGTTCCTGGGCGTGGTGCCGCTGCTCTTGTTCGTTTACGTGACCGGCGGCACACGGCGGCGCAAGCGCTCAATGGCTCTCGCTGATGAAATAGCCCGTCAGGGCGACGGTGGCGACCCCGAGTCCGATTAACGCAAGCTGCTGCAACGTCGCGCCGATTTCGGCGCGCTTGTGCAAACCCGGTATCAGATCCGACAACGCCACATACAGCATGCTCGCGCCTGCCAGTCCCAGCAGGACGGGCGTCCATCCCCGCAGCATCGACAACGCGTAATAGCCTACCAACGCACCCAGCATGGTCGCGACACCGGTGAGAAAATTGAGCGCCAGCGCCTGGACACGGCTATAACCCGAATGCAGAAGGATCAGGAAATCGCCAATTTCCTGGGGAATTTCATGCGCGATGATCGCCAGCGCGGTGACAGCGCCCAGACGGAAGTCGACCAGGAAAGCGCCTGCGATGATGATGCCATCGACGAAATTATGGAACGTGTCGCCGACCGTAATCATCATGCCTGACCGCCCGTGGTCGTGGCCATGGTCGTGGCTGCTGTGGGCTTCGCATACCTCGTCATGGCAATGACGCCACAGCACGAGTTTTTCGAGCAGGAAAAAAAGCAGGATTCCGCCGAGCAAGGCCTTGGCGACCGTTTGGATATCGCCTCCCATTTCGACCGCTTCTGGCAGGACTTCGAGCAGGGATGCGCCGAGTAGCGCGCCTATGGCGTAACTGACCAGGACGGGCACCCAGCTGGGACGCGCGGAGAACGCCACGGCCGCGGCAAGCAGCAAGCTGAGCAAGCTGCCCGCGGCAGTTGCGATCAGAATGACGGCAAGCGTGGACATGGACGACAAACCCCGAGAAAGCGCCGATTATACTTTGGGAAGACGTCGCCCCGACGGGGTGCTTGGCAAATCAAGGGCGTTAGCGCGGTCCCGCCTCTGTTCCTTGTAGCAGGCCGTATTCCGCAATTTCGAAAAACTGCGGGATACGGTGAAGCCAAAGCGGCTTCGTTTAAAGCTTGTTATTTCTGCGCCTTGTCGGAGCCGACCGACAGTTCGCCCTTCAGCTTCTCGACACTGGCTTTGCCAAATCCTTTGACGTTATCCAGCTCGTCCACACTTTTGAATTTGCCGTGCGCCTCGCGGTAGGCGATGATGGCCTTGGCTTTGGCGGGACCGAGTCCCTTGACCGCCTCGAGGTCGGCTTGCGTCGCCGTGTTGATGTTCACCGCGGCGAAAGCAGGACCTGCAGCCAGTGCCGCCACCAGGAATGCAACCTTGATCATCTTGTTCATACATCCTCCCTGTGAAGTTCTTTGATCGTGGGGAAATTCCCACGGTGCGAAGTTACCCGCACAGACACGGATAGACCATACAACTAAAGTTGTAGATTCGATCTAACCCAATGATTTCTATGAAACAATAATTTCACAGCGGCTTCTGGATCGCCGGCTTTTCTGCAATAAAAAACCCCCTCCGTGTTTGGGAGGGGGTTTTGTGTACCGGCTGGTACGTATAAGGAGTCTGACGATGACCTACTTTCACAGGCGAGGTGCCTACTATCATTGGCGCGGGAGCGTTTCACCGTCCTGTTCGGGATGGGAAGGGGTGGTTCCACTCTGCTATGGTCGTCAGACAAAGG